>NZ_CANLEA010000007.1 GCF_947489565.1 uncultured Kordia sp.
TAAGCCCATTAGCGCAGATGGTACTGCAGAAATGTGGGAGAGTATGTCGCCGCCTTTTTTTAAAACCCTTATCTTAACTGATAAGGGTTTTTTTGTATCACATAAACTTAAATGATCTAGCTATTGATTTGTAATCTATAGCTATACGCTCTAAAAAAGGGGTGTGAGCTAGTTAAAGATATCTTAAAATATTCTTAATATTTCTTATTAGTCTTAGCTTATTGTTAATTTCACTGTCAAAACTAATTAATCCAAAATATGTTAAGAAAAATACCACTATTTCTATTGGGAATGTTGTTGATTTCTGTGACTTCTTGTTCTACAGCTAAGAAAGCTTCAGCAAGTAAAAAAGGAGCAGTAGCCGCATCAAAACCAAAGAAAAAACCAAAAAAAGGCGGAATTCAACCTTATAGTAAAGTTATTACTAAAGAAGCGAAAAGTGATGAAGGACTGTTTACGATTCATGAAGTAGATGATAAATATTTTTATGAAATCCCAGATACTCTTTTTAATAGAGAGATGTTAATGGTGACAAGAATTGCAAAAACAGCTTCAGGACTTGGTTTCGGAGGAGGAAAGCAAAATACACAAGTACTTCGTTGGGAAAAGAAGAAAAAGCAAGTTTTATTAAGAGTAGTTTCTCATAGTGTTGTAGCTGAAGATTCATTACCAGTACATGAAGCAGTTGTTAACTCTAATTTTGAACCTATTTTATATTCATTCCCAATCAAAGCATTCAGTAAAGATTCTTTGAATACAGTTATTGATGTAACGCCTTTGTTTTCAAAAGATGTGAAAGCTTTAGGGATTCCTCAATTTAGAAGAAGACAATATAAAATTTCACGTTTAGATGCTTCTAGATCATATATCGATAAGTTAAAGAGTTATCCTTTAAATATTGAAGCTAGACATGTTAAAACGTATAATGCAGGTTCGCCACCATCAAATGGAAGTGTAGGTTCTATTTCTGTAGAAATGAGCAACTCAATGATCTTACTTCCAAAAGAACCAATGAAGCGTCGTTACTTTGATGAGCGTGTAGGTTGGTTTACAAGCAGTCAAGTTGATTATGGATTACAGGCACAGAAAAGTAAAAGACTTACGTTTTTAGATCGTTGGAGATTAGAAGTAAGAGATGAAGATATCGAAAAATTCAAAAGAGGAGAACTTGTAGTACCAAAAAAACAAATTGTGTATTATGTAGATAGAGCAACTCCAGAAGAATGGAAGCCATATATCAAGCAAGGTATCGAAGACTGGCAAGTAGCTTTTGAAGCTGCAGGTTTCAAAGATGCTATTATAGCGAAAGATCCTCCAACAGTTGAAGAAGATCCAGATTGGAGTCCAGAAGATGTACGTTATTCAGTAGTTCGCTATTTAGCATCTCCAATTCCAAACGCAAATGGACCTCACGTAAGTGATCCAAGAAGTGGAGAAATTCTTGAAAGTGATATCAATTGGTATCACAATGTAATGAGTTTACTAAGAAACTGGTTCTTTATTCAAACAGCAGCGATCAATCCTGATGCACAAACATTAGAGTTTAAAAATGAAGTAATGGGACGTTTAATTCGTTTCGTATCTGCTCACGAAGTAGGACATACTTTAGGTTTACCTCACAATATGGGAAGTAGTGTTGCATATCCTGTAGAAAAATTACGCGATGCAGCATTCACTAAAAAGTATGGAACAGCACCATCTATTATGGATTATGCGCGTTTTAATTATGTAGCACAACCTGGAGATGAAGGTGTAGCATTGATGCCAAATATTGGTCCTTACGACAAGTACTCTATTAGTTGGGGATATCGTCCAATCTTAGACGCTAAAACCGCTACTGATGAAAAGAAAACATTAGATAAGTGGATTCTTGAGAAAGCAGGAGATCCAATGTACAGATTTGGTGGACAGCAAGTAGGAGATATAGTTGATCCAAGTTCTCAAACAGAAGATTTAGGAGATGATGCAATGAAGGCTAGTGCTTATGGAATTGCAAATCTTAAGAGAATTGTTCCTAATTTAATTAAATGGACTGCTAAAGATGGTAAAAACTATGATGATTTAGACGAAATGTACGGACAAGTATTAGGTCAATATAATCGTTATATGGGACATGTTTCTTCAAATATTGGAGGTGTTTATGAAAATTTCAAAACATACGATCAAGAAGGAGCTGTATATACACATGTAGCAAAAGCAGATCAAAAAAGAGCATTGAAATTTATCAATGAAGAATTATTCCAAACACAAGATTGGTTAATAGATCAAAACATATTTAGTAAAACTCAATATTCTGGAACTACAGATAGAATTAGAGGATTACAAGTACGTACATTGAACAAAATTTTAAGTTTAGGAATACTTGCACGTTTGATGGAAAATGAAACATTAAATGGAAATGATTCATATACGATCCTAGAAATGATGAAAGATTTACGTACAGGAATTTGGACAGAGTTACGCTCAGGAAAAACGATTGATGCGTATCGACGTAACTTGCAAAGAGCTCATATTGATAGATTAGCATATTTAATGACAGCTAAAAGTCAGAGAAGAAGTCCTGATTTTGGAGGAATTCTTAAGAACACACCACACAACACAAGTCAATCTGACTTACGTGCAGTTGTTAGAGCAGAATTGAATACACTAAAAAGACAAATTAGAAATGCAATTGGTCGTACAAGTAATACAATGAGTAAAATACACTTACGTGATGCAGTTGAACGTATCGATGCTATTTTAGATCCGAAATAATACATTTCTCACATACCTTATAAAAAGCAGCTTTCGAGCTGCTTTTTTTTGCTGCAAAGACAGGAATATTCAATAGAATTCTTCCCAAAAGAATAGACTAAAAATTATTTTTATACATAATTCCCCTTAAAATATGTATGCAATAATTGACTGTAATAGTTTTTTCGCTTCTTGCGAAAGAGCTTTTAATCCTGAGTTGATGGACAAACCATTGGCTATTTTATCGAACAACGACGGTTGTGTAATTTCTAGAAGTAGCGAAGCTAAAGCCTTAGGAATTCCTATGGGCGCACCACTTTTTAAATACAAACAAGTCATTGCTGAAAAGAATATTCAAGTACGTTCGTCCAATTATTCTTTATATGGCGATATGAGTGAACGCGTCATGAAACTTCTTGAAAAATTTTCACCCGAAGTAGAAGTGTATAGTATTGATGAAGCTTTTTTAAAATTACCAACATCAAACGATTATCAAACACTAGGACATACCATAAAAACGTATATCTACCAATGTACCGGAATTCCTGTAAGTGTTGGCATTGCACCCACAAAAGCATTGTCAAAAGCAGCAAATAATATAGCTAAGAAATTTCCCAAAAAAACAAATGGATATCACGTTATTGATACTGAAGAAAAACGCATAAAAATGCTCCAATGGCTTCCGGTACAAGATATTTGGGGAATTGGTCGCGGAAATACCAAACGCCTCCAAAACAAAGGCGCACAAACAGCATATGAATTTACACAACTCAAAGACGATTGGGTAAAACGAAATATGTCAATTGTAGGACTGCGACTCAAAAAAGACTTGGAAGGCGAACCCACAATTCAGCTTGAAGATGAAGTACAAAACAAAAAAGCGATTGCCACAACTCGAAGCTTTGAATTTACATTTTCAGACAAAGAAAACATGAAAGAACGCATTGCGACTTTTGCTTCTAGATGTGCAGAAAAACTACGCATGCAAGATTCATCATGCAATATTGTAATGGTGTATTTGAGAAGCGATCGAAACAAAAAAAACGAATCGCAATACAGAGCTAGTAAAGTAATAACGCTGCCGTACGCAACAGATTCTACACTTACCATCAATCAATTTGCACAAAAAGCATTGTATGAAATTTTCAAACCAGGAATCAAGTACAAAAGAGCAGGCGTCATTTTAATGGGATTGATCAAAACAAACGCATTACAGCTAGATTTATTCAAAAACGAAGACCCAAAACACAAACAACTTATGAATGCTATGGATGTGTTGAATGAGAAATATGGCGGACGAAAAATAAAAATGGCAAATCAAGACTTACAACGCACATGGAAAATGCGACAAGCACATTTATCTCCAGAATACACTACAAAATTTAGTGATATTATAACTCTAAACTGTGATACGATTTAATTCAGAAGAAAGATGAAGAAACACAAAAATGACACATCGCTCACATTTTACACATCCATTCAAGGGAATATAAAATTGCAATATGTAGAGGAAGGAATTTCTGCAGGATTTCCTTCACCAGCGGACGATTTTAAAAACAGACGCATCAGTTTAGATAGAGAACTTATCAAAGATGAAAACACAACCTATTACGCACGTGTAAGTGGAGAATCTATGATTGGCGCAGGTTTGGACAATAACGACTTATTAGTTATTGACAAAAGTATTCCTCCGAAAAATGGTAAAATTGCGGTGTGTTACGTAGATGGAGAATTCACAGTAAAACGTTTAAAAATAACAAAAGAATGTGTATATCTCATGCCAGAAAATGATAATTATAAGCCGATAAAAGTAACGAAAGATAAGCAATTACTCATTTGGGGAATTGTTACGTACGTGATTAAAAAAGTATGATTGTATAAAAATTTGAAGTAACAATTTTCTCAAAAAAGATACTGATATAATCTAACGCATATAATTTTTAATAAACCCTAACTGTAAATACGCGAATGAATATAGACATCGATAAACTAGAATTAACAATAAAAAAGAAGTATAGTTTTAAATACAAACCTGAATTTTCAGAATCATTTACTACAAAAATTAAGGACAATCAAATAATACCTTTGGCAAATAAAGTTTTTGAAAAATTAGGATGGGCAATTGTGTTTTTTGATGAAAAATCTATAGAAGCGAAAAGGAAAGATACTTGGGGAAAGTTTACAGAAAAAATAACAATTACCATAAAGGCAGCAGGAAGAATAAAAGTACATAGCAAGACTTTAGAAGGAAATTTTATTGATTTTGGAAGAAACTCTAAGCGAACAGGAATATTCATAGCACTGTTTCAAAAGTTAGCAGATGCATACGAAAAGAGTGATGAACTTACCAAAATACAAACAGCGCACGAAAAACAGTATGGTTGGGACGATTACGAAGTTCCAACCGAATTACCAAAACCAGGCATTTACAAAGAACCTAATGTCGTACTTTCAATAGTTGGCGGATTAATTATTGCAATCATATTTGGAATATTAGTTGGATTCTTAACGCAAAGTTTCACATACATAATCGGATTATATGAAGTCGGAATAGGTTTTGGAATCGGGTATTTATTTGGTCAAGTTTTAAAGAAGACAAACTATCTCAAATTTAAAACAGTTCAGTTTACGTTAGCAGGAATGATGTTAGTCATGTTGCTCACAAACCTTTTCACTCAATATGTATTAATTACAACGAAAGCTAATATTAGTGATTTAAGTTTTTTTGAGTTTTTAAACCTACTTTTAGAAGCAGGATTGACAATAAAAAAATCGAATTTAGGATGGATTGGCCTCGTAATAAGTTGGTTGTTACAAATAGTGTTTCCATTTATCTTAGCGCAAGCAAAAGTAGCAATGATTGTTATGAATCATGACATAAAAAAAGTGCCAGAAGCAGTCATTGAATACACAATTTATCTCTTTGAAATGGGGAAAACCGAAAGTGAAGTCAGAGCAGAATTATCCCTAAAAGGATGGGGAAAGAAAACGGATCAACAAAGTATCTTTCATGCACTCGTAGCAATTCAAGGATATAAAGAAAGCTATCGCGAATAGTATGACAATCTATATGATGATGAATGTGTAATTGTAATTAAAATCATATCTTAGAAAGTAAATTTGAAATGTATGACAGAGTTTACAAGGTGAAAATGCTGAATTTAGCATTATATATGAGGAAATAAAAGCATTACTATTTGTGTAAATTTTAAAAAATGAAAATACCCAAAATAAAAGGAATAATTGATAGGCGAATTCTTATCAACTATCAAGTTGATAGAGAAGTTTTGGAAAATTATCTCCCGAAACCATTTAAGCCTAAACTGGTGAATGGAAAAGGTATTGCCGGAATATGTTTAATCAGACTCAAAGAAGTTAGACCTAAAGGATTGCCAAGGCAAATTGGGATTTCTTCTGAAAATGGTGCGCATAGAATTGCGGTGGAATGGAGTGAAAACGGAGCATTAAAAGAAGGAGTCTATATTCCAAGAAGAGACACTTCTTCCAAACTAAATTCTTTGGCAGGAGGAACTATTTTTCCAGGTGTTCATCATCTTGCGCAATTCACAGTAAATGAATCTAAAGGAAATTATAAAGTGGCATTTGTCAGCGATGATGAAACCTCTTTATCAATTGAAGCCAGTGAAACGGATGATTGGAATGAAGAAAGTATATTTGAAAACCTAAATTGTGTTTCAGAATTTTTTGAAAATGGCGCTGTTGGATATTCTCCTAACAATCATGATTTTGATGGACTAGAGCTCAAAGCATATCACTGGAAAGTATCACTTTTGAATGTGCATAAGGTGCAATCTAGTTTTTTTGAGAATACAGATATTTTTCCAAAAGGTTCAGTAAAATTTGACAATGCACTATTGATGAAAAATATTGAACATGAATGGATTGGATTGAAAAAAATAGAAAACCCGAACACCATATAAAAATACAGCAGTACTTTGGAGATGTAATATCTTTGATAATAAACACGTTGTACAATATTAAAAAAGTAACAAGAGTATGAGTCGCTCAAAAAAGAAAACGAAAATACAAGGAATTACGAGTGCAACTTCTGAAAAAGCAAACAAACAAGAAGCAAATAGAAAATTTCGCAGAGTAGTAAAACAAAAAGTAAAATTAGGGAAAACAGAATTGCCAGAATTACGTGAAATTTCAAATGTTTGGGCTTTTGACAAAGATGGAAAAATATATGATTCCGAAATGACAGCGAAAGAATTAAGAAAGTAAAAAATCTAAAGAAATAAATAATGGGAATCGCATTACATGTCATTGGATATAAAAAAAATCAAGACTATATCACTGGCGAAATTAAAGTTCTTGGATGGTATGAAGTAAATTTAGCTATAGACAATACAAATGATAGAATTGATAGAAGCGAGACAGATTTGCGACTTGAAATAGACATCTTTAATAAAGCTATTGAAGACTACAGTGTTTTTGGATTATATAGTACATCAGATGCTGCTTTTATACATTGCATTGCTGATAATATGTCTGGAAGTGGCTACAGAATGGAAAATGGAGTAAACCATGTAGTAATGTTTGATGCTAAGCGCATCCTAAACGTGATAAGACAGATATTACATAATATAGGTGAAATAAGACTTGATCCAGAAATCATGAAAATGCATAAAGAAAATTTAAGCTACTTTGAAAATTCTCTTGATATCATTGCTGCAGAAGATGGAATGGTTTGGTTGTGTGTAGCGTAATTATTTATTAATTATAGTATTAACGAAAAGTTTTTACAATTAACAATGTGTCAGTTCGAGCGCAGTCGAGAAAGGAATACGACTAGTTCTATTAAATTTCGACTGCGCTCGATTAGACATTTATATTAAAGAGATAAGCATCAAATAGATAATAATTCAGTTGTATCAAATTCACATTTTAAATAAAAGTTTTGTGAACATTTTCATTTTTGATTCAACAGATTACTTACACTTAATTAGCCGATAAAAGAACTATCTTCCTTCTACTAACTGAGCGGTAAATGGTACTTGACGCAATTTTGGAGCGCTAAAACCTTCCATTTTTACACACAATCCAAAAGCTACCAAAGCTGATGAAACGGCGCCTTCTTGCCAACCTGGTAATGCGGAAAGCTGATCGCCAACAATATAAAAACCATCGTCTCCTTCCTGTAACGTATTATAAACCCATTCGGCAGATTCATGCGGTGCATGTTCGGCGCGTTTTAAAATATTTCCTTTTCTAATGCGAAGAATATCGTGGTAATTCAAATTAGGATCTTTGGTTTGATCGTCAATCTTTGTCCAATCTACCCAACCACCGCGTTGTGTTTTAATATTTTGCCAAGCGATGGTCAATCCGTGATCCAATTGATCTGCAAATCCTTCTCCATGTAACAATGCGGCGCCTTCTTTCGCTTCATTTAATCGCCAAGCAGGATCGTGATCGCCCCAATCAATGGCATTATCTGAAAAATTATAAGCGCCTGTTAAAATTCCTAAGTTTTGATGATAATCATTTGACGGATACCACATTTGTACCATTGGATGATTGGTCCAAGAAATTCCTCCAAAAATTGGAACCGTATTCTTATCTGCTGGATCTTGCCAATACTTACGCTTGCTTTGCCAACCAACTTTTACGGTTGGACGCAGAAATTCTTTATGATCAAATACAATATTCAAGGCTTTTTCAAAATCAGCATTTTTAAACAATCCCGGAGTAATTTTATCTTGTAATAGCGGAATTGGCATATTGCTAAAACAATTATTTGCCGTGATCGTTTCATGAGTTTCTCCACTTGCATAATTCACAATATAGCGATGACCTTTTCTCATAATTTTAGTCACAGGCGCATTTAAAATAATAGTTCCGCCTAGTTTTTGTACTTCCACAGCTAGTGCTTTTACAAACATATCCATTCCGCCAACAGGTTGAAACGAAGTTTGTTGCCACAGAAAATCATCTGGTTGGTAAAAACTCAAATTCCAAAACTCAGATTCTAACATGGTTGTAAAATCAAGTTTCGGCATAATATTTTCTTCCTCGCCCAGCATTGTTTTTCCTGGCAATTCAGTATATCCAGAACGAGATGTTTTTTCAAAAATGCCGCTCTCACTCAAATCACCAAACTTTTTCAACCATGCATGGAATCGAGCTTTATTTTCTTCATCTACTTCGCCAGCATCATCTGTCAAAGCATCCATCAAAGGTTTTACAAAACTTAAAAACTTGGTATGTTTTGTAGGATCGTCACTCTTTTTTATGATATCTAATAATTCAGGCAAAGCATATAAAAACTGAGAAAAATAGCCTCTAGGATCGTTTGCCAACCTACGATTTACAATAGTTGTGGGTTTATTTTTTGAATTCACAAAGCTTTTTCCATCATACACAACATTCGAACGACTTTGCATCACATACACTTCCAACTTTACACCAAGTGTTTTACAATAATTCAATACGTCTCTATGTGCAGAAGGAATCCGTCCTGGACCGCAATTTAAATAAGGTAGATTATACATATCTTCCACGGTAAACTCGCAAGTTTGGGTATAACTTGTCCCAGGTTTATTCTCTGGGTTTTCGGTAAAACTATCGCCAGGTCGTACGGTAAGACTACGTCCGCCAATTCTATTTTGCGCTTCTAAAACCGTTACTTTAAATTTTGTATGTTTCAATAATTCATACGCAATTGACAAACCAGCAACGCCAGCTCCAATAACAATAGCTTCTTCGCCGTCGCCGATATCTATAGAAAAAAGGGTAGAGCCAATTTTTCGTTCTAAGATTTGTGTTTGATCAAAATTTGTAGTGAACATTTCCAGTTCGCCACCATTCTGATCTGTTTTTCGTAAAAAAGTCATTGTAGACGCAAATGTACTTTCATCCATGATTGTTAATTTTTTAGGTGATTAATTATATGGTATGTTAGAAAGTTAAGGAAAAAAAGTAGTGTTTGTAGTATAAATATGAACTAAACAGCAGAATTTACGTTTAGTTATAGAGAAGCAAAGTAAATCTAAGAAGGATATCTATCTAAATAGAAAACGTGTTTCAGCAATCTACTGAAGCAACTTATTCAAAATAACTTCCAGATATTCAAGGTCTTTCTCTGTAAAATCTTTCACTTCCTTAGTTTGTTTGTTAAATGTTGGAGGAATTCCAGGACCGATATATTCAACAATTCCATCGGTGTTTACGATTATAATTTTTGGATAAGCTTTG
The DNA here is from genome assembly GCF_947489565.1 of uncultured Kordia sp. GTDB lineage: Bacteria > Bacteroidota > Bacteroidia > Flavobacteriales > Flavobacteriaceae > Kordia. The sequence continues at coordinate 9,952 of NZ_CANLEA010000007.1, forward strand.
ACTCCTAAATCATTCTTTAAAAAAGATTTTGCGCTGACCAAATGATCAAAATTATAAGTGTTCGTTTTCAAAAACGTTGTTACTTCTTCTTTAGAATCAAAAGTAATCGATCTAAAATCAACTTTATCCTTATACTTTTCTTGTAACTTGTTCAATATTGGCATTTCGCGTCTGCATGGAACACAATCCACAAACCAAAGATTGATAAAAGTTACCTTTCCCTTCAAATCTTTAGCCGTTACTTTTTTGCCTGCTAAATTTCGCAATCTAAAATCAGGAAAGGCTTTGTGTTCAAGTGTATACAGCTTTTCGTTTCTTCCTGGAGCACTTTCAAATTCATACTTAATAATATGGATGATGGAATCATTTCTTTCCATAGTATTCACAATCGTATAACTCGTAGTCACTACAAAAGTGTTATTTTTTGCTTTATCATTTAAGTTCTTAATTCTTTCGTCTAACTGTGTTTTGGTAAGAACTTTGTTTCCTTTCTGTGTTTTAAAATATTCTTGTGCCTGCGTTGTAGGTATACAAAAAATAAAAACTAGGAATACAAAGAAGTACTTCGGCATGATACAGTTGTCTTTTTAGAAAGTTAGGAAATTCAATATACATCAAATAATAGAAGAAGAAAAACAGTCTTCGTAAGAAAGAAATCCAAAAAGCAATCTAGTTATTTTTTGATTGAAACGAACAAAGTCTTACTGTTTCAAAATCTGAGCGTATAATCAAAAGTAGTATATTTGACTTGATGCCAATTTGAAATGCAGTGTTTATCAAGTGTACACACAACTTTTAGCCAATTAAAATCCGAAAGCCATTGATTTTTGAAAACCACATTCTAGAAAAACCTTTAGCAGATTATATTGAATCTATCTTTTATTTTAAAGGCTTTACGCCAGATCATTCCATAGAAAGAGTCGTGCCAACAGGACATCTTTTTATCATCTTTGAATTGGATGGTTTTGAAAGAAATACGTTTAATAATGAAACGCTGCAACCTAATGGAAACTATAAAAATGTATGGATTTCAGGAATGCATAAAAATCACTTGACCATTTCGGCACATCAAGATTCTGAAATGTTTGTAATTCAGTTTAAAACCAGTGGCGCATATCCTTTTTTAAAAATACCAATACACGAAGTAAATAATAAAGTCATAGATGGTCAAGAATTTTTTGGTGATGACATTCTAGATTTAAGAACTCAAATTTTAGAAGAAACAGAAATTACGGGTAAGTTTACAAAAGCCGAAAACTGGTTACTCAGTAAACTTGATACAAAAAAAACGGCTCCTACTGAAGCTTTACATGTACTTTCTCAGTTACAAACAAAACCTGTTTCAGAAGCCAATGAAATCGTTTCTTCTTATCCAAACTCTCAAAAACATTTGATCAACCAGTTTAAAAAATACTTCGGTTTGACTCCTAAAGTGTTTCATAGAATTTATAGATTTAATGAAATACTAAAGCAAATCCATAACAAAGAAGATCTAAAATGGTCGCAAATAGCGTATGAATTCGGATATGCAGATCAATCACACTTTATAAAAGAATTCAAAGAGTTTTCCGGGTTCAATCCGCAAGAGTTTATAAACTCAGATTTTCATAAAGATGATGAAACCAATTTTTTTCCGATTGATCGAAAAGGTTAATTTTTTACTATCATGCTAATTTTTTAATATCTTAATTTGTAATTCACATGTATAGAATTATGAAAAAAATAATACTTCAAGCTGTTTTCTTGTGTCTTCCTTTATTGCTTTTGGCACAAGAACCTATAAAAAATAGAGTTCAATCTGTGATAGATTCTTCGCATGCAAACAATTTAGTTTTAAAACAATCTTTTGAAATCAATGCGCCGCTAGATGCTGTATGGAATGCTTATACTACAAAAAAAGGTTGGGAAAGTTGGGCAACTGCTAAAGCTGAAATTGACTTCAAAATAAACGGAATTATCAAAACGAATTACAATAAAAATGGAGAAATTGGAGACGATTCAACCATTACATTGCATATTATAAATTACATTCCCAAACGTATGTTAACGCTTCAAGCAGAGATTACCAAAAACTTTCCTGCGTTCATGAAAGCCGATGAAAAAGACTTATTTAATATGATTCTCTTTGAAGAAATCAGCGCAACCAAAACAAAAGTGATATCCTACGGAATTGGCTATAAGAAAAATGAAAAATATATGTCTTTAATGAAGTTTTTTATTCAAGGCAATGAACAATCGTATATAAACTTGATATCGTATTTAGAAACAGGAAAACCTTCAGTAAAATATTAAATTATGGATAAAGCACTTCAAACAATGATTGATAATATGCCTGAAAAAACAGGTAAATCACTAACCGAATGGAAAGCATTGTTAAAAAACAAAACCTTTGCCAAGCATTCTGAAGCCGTAAATTTTCTTAAAAAAGAACACGGCGTAACACATGGTTTTGCCAATACAATTGTGACTTTATCAAAGGAAGAAAACAACACACCAGATGATCTTGTTCAAAACCAATATAAAGGCAAAGAAAGTCTAGTTTCTATATACGAAGCACTTTTGTCGGTAGTAAGCGCTTTTGGTGAAGATGTAACCATTACACCTAAAAAGACTAGCGTAAGCATCATTAGAAAAAAACAATTTGCACTTATAAAACCAGCAACTAAAACGAGAATTGACTTAGGTTTAAAAATAAAAGACAAACCAACTACGGAACGACTTGAAAATTCAGGACCATTTGGAACCATGTGTACGCATAGAGTACGATTGACAGACGCTAATCAAGTGGATGCTGAATTAAAAGAATGGCTTTTAGAAGCCTATGAAAAAGCACAATAAGATGGTGTGTTTATATAATTAAGAAAAAACTAAGAGAATTCGTATTGAGTTTTTCGAAGTGAAGAGTATTCAACATCATACATTTCTCGATACAATTTTTTGCAAAAATCACTCGAAAAGACGTTTTGAGATTATAATTTTATTCAATATATCTAAAAACACTCGTACTGAGCTTGTCGAAATGAAGCAAGTGTAATTGTCTAAACCCTAAGTTTCTGAAATCAAGCTTTTTAATTGAGGATTTGAAAACAATAAACTCTTTTTTTAAAGTTCAGTTTCTAATTTGGAATTCAAGTTAGAGGCAATTGTTTTTTTGAATAAATCTATATCATAAGGTTTTAAAATAATATCATTCATACCACATTCGAAGATTTGATTTTTTTGTTCCTCTATGTCTACGGCAGTAAGTGCAATTATAGGAATCGTGGTATTAAACTGTCTAATATCTTTAGTAGCTTCAATGCCGTTTTTTACAGGCATATTAATATCCATTAATATCAAATCGAATGTAGATTGTTTAACGGCGCTGACTGCTTTTTCTCCATTTTCCGCAATAGAACAAACAACTCCTTCACTGTCTAGAATACGTTTCGTAACAGTTTGGTTGATACGATTGTCTTCTACAATAAGTACTCTTTTATGTTGTAATTGTTTAAAATCTAAAATAGGAGACATATTCTGTTCTAAAGTCTCATTAGAAATTAGCATACTTAGCGTAAAAGTAAACGTACTGCCTTTTCCAAGCTCGCTTTCTACGGCAATAGTTCCGTTAGCTTGCTCTATTAGTTTTTTAACAATTGGTAAACCTAAACCAGTGCCTTGATAAGCGGAAGACGACGAATCTATTTGCGCAAATTCATTAAAAACGTGATCTAATTTAGTTTTCTCAATGCCAGGACCAGTATCCTTAATTGTAAATTTCAACTTTGCAACAGTATCTGTTTTTTCTAATAGTTCTATAGTGATATCAATCTTTCCTTTCTCTGTAAACTTACAGGCGTTGCCTATTAAATTCATAAGTATTTGAGACAATCGTACCGAATTACATTTTAATAACAAAGGAACTTCTTTATGTAGCGTTACACTAATTTCATTTTGATGTTGTAGTGTTATATACTCGAATGAAGAGACTATTCTAGTCGTTAGCGTTTTTAAATTAAACGTAATATCTTCATCTATAAAGTTTTTATTTTCAATCTTGTTAATATGCAGTAAATCATTAACAAGCGTGAGTAAATAATTCGCTGAAAACTTTAATGATTTTAAATCTTTTTCATGCTTTTTTAAATCCTCATTTTCAAGTAAAATAGAACTTAAGCCAATAACGCCGTATAAAGGTGTTCGCAACTCATGACTTACTGTAGCAAAGAATTTAGTCTTCGTTTTTGCAAATTCTTCACTTTCTTTTTTAGCTATTAAATACTGCTTATTCTTAATTTTTAAATCTTCTACGAGCGCTTTTCTTCTTTTACTAGAAACGTATGTTATTACTAATATTAAAATCAAAAAAGCAACAGTAGCTATAGCGAGTATAAAAAAAGTATTTCTTCGTTCAGCTTGTTCTACTAAAAGTTCTTTTTCCAGCTCATTAGTCTTAATCTGATTTTTATAGCGCTCTACATTTAACTTTGCATTTACCGCATCAATAATATTTTTGGCTTCACTTTCTTCTCTTCCTTCTTCATAGACCTTCAGTATCTTATTAATTTTATAAAATTCTTTATAATCTTTTTTCAACTCCAAAGCTTCTCTGTAGCCTGTGTAGCCTTCTACTAAAGCTTCCACAAAATCAGTATTTTCACAAAGCGCAATTGTTTTTTTAAAGTTTTCTATCGCTTCATCTGCTTTATTAAGCAATAAAAATCTTCTTCCTACATTGTGAAAATGACTTGCTTGAAAATGCGGAGGATTTCCTATGGCATTTAAGTAGAACGCTGTTTTTTCTATATGATAATTGCTACTATCAGGGTTATTAACTTCATTAAAAGCACGTGCTAAATTATGATGCAATATAAATAGGCGTGTCGTATCTTTTAAACGTTCGGCCAATTCAACACTTTCTAAATATATACGTATGGTTATGTTTTTTTGACCCTCTTTGTAGTAATAAATATTTGCCAAATTGGCTTTTGATTTTAAAATAAGAGAACTATCATTTGTTTTCTCTGCATATGCTAAAGTCTTTAAAAATAATTTCTTTGCTTTTACACTATCTTTTACCTTAATTAAGGTATTACCAACAACTCCTCTAGTATCGTGAATATGATTTGCATTGCTGCTCATTTTTGCTAAAGCCAAACCTTTATCTGCATAAATTAAAATAGGAGCATAATTTGCTTTGTAATGCTCTTCATTCATTAATTTAATCATGGCATCTACATGTGCTGTAATCTCAGTTTTTGTAGAGTCTTTAGATATTGTAGGTAATGCGTCTAATATGGAATTAAGATTATTTGAATTTAAATTAGGATCTATATCTTGTGTCTGACCTTGCAAAGTCAAACTAAAGCAGGATATAATTAGAATTAATATTTTCGTAAGCAATTTCATGTTAATCTTGAGAGTTTGGGAACAACAAGATACATATTTTCTAATAAAGAATTGCTTTTTAATACTTTAAGAAATCCTCTAAACAACTATAATATGAAGATATGAGTATTAAAAATTCAGAACCTATCTCTAAAAGACTCTCGGACATAATTGCATATGAACAACCTTATTAAAAAAATGAGTTATCAACTTGATTTGTATTTGCTATAAGTTTAATACTAAACCATGCAATTACATAGAGTCGAAACCATTTTAGTACTTTTACGAATCAATGAAAATGAACGAAAAAAATAGAGATTATAACCAGCCAATACAATGGAGTGGAGATTTAGATGATGATTGCACAGCAAAGTGGTCAGGATTAATGTTACGCGCAGAATGGATGGATGAAGACTATTGGTGGTGGTGCGTTTATGATACACTTGATAATCAAAATCAGATTGATAGTGCTAATGAATATGATGAACGAATTATTGGAGGAGAAAAAGCACGAGAAAAAGCCGAAGAAGTAGCCAAAGACTATCTAAAAAATGAGTTGATACACAAATTAAAAAACTCAGAAGAAGAAATCGATTTTGACAAATTGATTTCAGATTTAAAACGTATAGGAATTTCACCTATAGTTACAATTTTTATTTTAGTCAAAGATTTTGGATTTGAATATAGTGATGCGAAAAACAAAGTATTTGATGCGCCAGTTTGGAAAGGAGTAAGAGAACAATCTGAAATGCTGACTCAATCCTTTTTGGATGCTGGAGCAGAAGATGCGGATGAAGTGGAAATGATTGACGGACGAGTAGCTTCAATAACGTTTGATTTGACAAAAGAAGATGCGGAAAAAGAAGATGAGGAAAAAGAAAAACAAACTTTTTGGAAAAGAGTAAAATCGAAATTTAAATACTAAAAGTGTACTACAATACAGTATATAAAAGATAGCTAATAAATTTTACCAACATACCAAAATACCAGCATACCAACATACCAAAAGGCAAAGCCGCGTCTAACAATCTAACAATCTAAGAAGTCTAAATCAAGCTTTAATAAAATCTTCATATTCATAATAAAACGCTTCAAACTGTTGCATCGTTTCATTCAAAAATACCATCGTTTCTTGCCAAGTATTTTTATTGTGAATAGAAACATGGTGCTTTTCCAAGTAAATTCTGGAAATTTCTTTGCCATTAGGTAACACATGATCTTCATCAAAAGTAGCATCTGGTAGAAATTCGGCTGTCAAAATAGCTTTCAGTGAAATCATTTTATCCCAATATTTGATACGATTCTCAATATTCTGATCTTCAATATCCAACGTAACCATGGCTTTCTTTTTATCAAAATAAAACTTAAACGAAAAATCGCGAATCTTTGTGTTGTACAAAATCCACTTTCGTGGGAATGATTTCCCAAACGAAGTCCAAAAATCTTCTCGTAATTTCCTTGATTCTGCTTTACTAAACATGAAAAAACTGCAATTTTTCATTCCGCATTGTACATTGAACTTGTCAAAGTTTGATGCAGAATATTTATACTAAATTTCAAAATCAAAGATATTATATTTTTAAAAAGTATTTATAGCGTATCCTAAAACTATTATCCGTTTATTTACGTTGTTTCAAGAATAAGAAAGCATTATACATAACTAGTATGAACAAGCAAAAAATATACAACCGTATCGTTCAGTTAAAATTGACAAGAATAGCACTTGTTTGTATCGCTATACTATTGATTGGATGTAGCAAAGATAACAATGCAAACAAGTTTTACCTTGCCAATGCAACCTACGATTTTGGAAATACAAGCGGAAATCAAATCTTAAAAACAACATTTATCATCGATAACCTATTTGACGTTCCTACGGAGATTGTTGCGGTAAATTCAAGTTGTAAATGTGTAAAAACTACATATGCTAAAAAGCTTTTACAACCCAATGAATCCATGGAAATAGCAGTGGAGTTTGATACAAAAGGCTTTCGCGGAATGCAGAAAAAATCAATAACGATAGAAACGAATCATAAAAACAATAAGTATATACGTTTCTCGGTACAAACGCATATTGAAGGTTTTAAAGATTAAAAAGTATTAAATAAAATACGCAATTACGGTAGCACTAATAATGACAAGTAATTTGGTCAAATTAAACTTATGACCTTCCGAACTTTCAAACAATATCGTTGTCGAAATATGTAAAAAGATTCCAATCACCAATGCTGTAATTTCGTTTTGATAAGCTTCTAAAAATGTCAAATGTTCCGACAAAAAGCTTCCCAATGGTGTCATTAATGCAAACAAACATAAAAAAGCTAAAATAGAAGCTCTGGGTATTTTCGATTTATAAAAAAACGTTGTTAAAATAATAGCAATAGGAATTTTATGTACTACAATGCCATAAATCAAATGATCGTGATGATGCATAGGAAATCCTTCCAAAATGGCGTGAATACTCAAACTAATAAATAGAAGCCATGGAAAACTACTATTATCTTTATGAATATGTACATGCCCATGTTCGGCTCCTTTAGAGAAAAACTCTAGGAAAATTTGCAACAGTATTCCTGCCATGACAAAAATGCCGTAGCTACCTTTATAATTGCTAAAAACGTTTGGTAATAAATTAAAAATGGTAATTGCCAATAAAAAAGCTCCACTAAAAGCTAGTAAAAGCTTCATGTGTTTCTTTTCGCTTGGACGAAAGATTGTCACAAAAGTAAAACCTAGCACTACGGCTAAGATCGGTAGTATATAATGCATCATTTGAAAATCATAATCAGTCTTGTAGAAGTCTTTTTATTAAACTTCCCCAAACTATAATCGCCAAAAATAGCTAATAAATTAATATCTGCCGCAGTAAAATAGGATTCAAAATCTTTTAAACTCAAAGCTTTTACCTTTTCTGTATAATGATGGTCACGTCCATCAGCTTCAAAACGAATATCTTTATAAATAAATCCGTCTTCTACATAACGATGCAAACGAAAGATAATACCATCTACTTCCTTAATTTCATTTTCTACTAAGTTCTCTATAATAAAATCAGCATTCAAGAAATCAATCACACCAAAACCATGTTCATTGAGTTCTGCTTTAATAGATTTAATGGTGCGCAAATTATCTGATTCATGTTCAAAATAACCAAAACTAGTAAACAGATTAAAAACAGCATCAAACTGTTGCGGATATGGTTTGCACATATCATGGACTTCAAAACGAAGAGTTTCATTGGCAAACTCAGAAGCATGCGCAATACTATTTGGAGACAAATCGACACCTGTCACATTATATCCCATCGTATTCAAAAACACGGAATGTCTTCCTTTACCACACGCCAAATCTAAAATAGTTCCATCTTCGGGCAAATTCAAAAACTCCACCAAATGTTTCATAAACGCTTCCGCTTCATCATATCCTCTGTCTTTATATAAAATATGATAATACGGAGTGTCAAACCACGACGCGTACCAAGTTGTATTTTCTGTCTGCATAATTTTCTTTTGAGGTTTCCGCTATACACTTCCACTTTGTTACGTGTATATCGGCCAGGCTATCCACTATATCTTTTTAAAAAAAAGTAGTCATTGCGAGAATTTAATAGAAATTCATGGCAATCTCTGCATTCAATACACAAATTACTTCGGCGTATAGCCTCGTAATAACGTAATAAAGTTTTTAAAAAGGATGTCGTTGCTATCCTTAACCCAATTAGTAACTACAAATAATCAAAGTGCAAAATTAACGTATTTTACACTTTTATGGTCGTAGCAAGGATAAAATAATTTCAAAAAAAGATATACAAGCTTTTGTGCTTTTCAAAAAAGCTGCTTTAAAAGCGTAGTTTCAAACTACATGTAATTCCGTGAATTGCAGGTTTTACGCATGTTGCCATTTCTTTATAATTCCGTGAATTGACGTAAGTGTTCCTATTATAGACTTCATTTTGTAGCTACTTTAGCTCCTGAATCTTAATATGTTTTATAAAATGAAAAATATGAAAAACACAATGTATGCACTCTTGATGCTCATTATAATTTCTTGCGAAAATGAACCTGCGCCCATCATAACATTAAGCAGTGAAAAAGCAATCGTAAGTTTTAGTATTAACGGTATGGAAGCGTCAATAAACGAAACCGACAAAACAATTAGTCTTGTATTACCAGGCGGAACAGACATTACAGCAATAGCGCCACTAATTACCATATCAAACAATGCGGCTATTGCTCCAAACTCAGGTGAAACTCAAGATTTTTCTGCTCCTGTACTATATACGGTTACAGCACAAGATGCAAGTACCGTAATATACACAGCTACCATTACTACCGTAGCTCAGAGTTCTGAAAAGCAAATCACTAGTTTTAGCATCAATACAGTAAATGGAACTATTGATGAAACAGCAAAAACAATCATGATTACGTTACCAACAGGAACCAATGCAACGTCGTTAAGTCCTGTCATTTCCGTATCAGATAATGCAACTATTTCACCAAATTCGGGAGTTGCACAAGACTTTACAAATCCTGTAATGTATACTGTTACAGCAGAAGATAATAGTACAGTAAACTATACAATTACGGTTACCGTGACACCAAGTACTTGCGCAAACCCTGCAAACATTTATACATTTCAGTACAACGGAAAAACGTATGAATTGGTAAGAGAAAATAAAACCTGGACGGAAGCAGCAGCTTGTGCTGTAGAAAGAGGTGGATACTTAGCAGAAATTAATGATGCAGCAGAAAACACAGCTATTTTTAATGAGTTAATGAACAATGCCGGAATTACATTAAGTAATACAGTATCTAACAGTGGAGGCGCTGCATCGTATGTGTTTTTAGGCGGAAATGATATTGATGCTGAAGGAACTTGGGTTTGGAATGGCAATAATGACGCAATTACAACACAATTTTGGCAAGGTGATGCTAGTGGTCTTCCGGTGAACGGATTATATAATAATTGGGGAATAGAACCAGACAATTTTGGCAATCAAGATGCTTTAGGCTTAGGATTAAATGTATGGCCACAACCTACAGGCGGACTCGGAACGGCAGGGCAATGGAATGATATTCCTGCAACGGACGCACTTTATTATTTAATAGAATTTGATTAAAAAATAAGTAAGAGAATTTTAAAAAGTTTCTCGTATTTAGTTAGTTCTTGGTTTTACGATACAATCAAGATATCAAAAAAAGGATACAAAGGTAGCTCAGTAGTAAAGCTGAACTATCTTGTATCCTTTGTAGGTTTAAAAAAACTATTTTTTCTTTTTCAATTTCTTCCCTTATATATATGTACTATTAAATACTATTGATATACTTTATAAGTTTTAGCAAGTCGTTTTCTTTACGCACTTTAAGATTTTCTTGCTTTATATAAGCTTTTACTTTTTCCTTTTTTGTAGAAAACAATGCCGCAAATTCTTTATTGTTTCTTGGCAAAGGAATTACGGTTCCTGAGTTGTTGATTTCTACATAAAAGCGACTTCGTGCATTTTGAAATTCTGCTTTATCACTCGTTCTTTGATTTCTAGAAGGCACGTACTTTTTATGGTCTTTTCTATATAATGATAAATAATTATCTTCTTCCAAGAGTACAAAATACGCTAGTGTAGACGTATTATCTTCATTGTTTTCTCTTAATACTTTATACCTTAAGTTCTTCTCAGGAAATGCAATCAAGTGTTTTTGGTGTCTCTTGTCAAGTATAACAACAGCATCTTTGTCTAAAATTTCCATTTCATCCAAAAAAGCGTTGTATCGTACTTTAAAAACATTTTCTGTACTCGATATCGTTGCTTCTCTAAAAGTTGCATCGTAAAATTGTGAGCCTTCAGCTTTGCTAATAACACTTTCTAAGGATTCTCCGTTCGTAAGATCGCTATACGCTAATGAATTGATATTGTTATGTATAAAAGCAAATTCTCTATCATGATAAGAGCTTACTCTTTGAGAATACATTTCATTGGTGCCTATAAGCAATAACATGCAAACACACATAATTTTAGATGGTAACTTCATAATAACTTGGTTTTAAGTGTTTATTAATGGTTTTAAACATATCAAAAACCATTCCTAACATGCCATTTTGTTTTTATATAAGATTCCCATAGTTTTAGCAATAATTTTTAAGTCGTAATTGCAGCATTCAAAAAACACTATGAAAAATAATCTCAACAATATGGCAGGCTTGGATATTTATTTATCCAACATTACCGAAGACGAACACGCTCAAAAGAAAGTAAAAATGCAATCCGTAAGTTATAAGACCATGCCGTTAATGAGTTGGGATATTTTTATGGAAAACTATCATAATACGTTACTTGCTTCAAAAAAGAAAGCAGAGCAGTTACAAGTAGCGAGTTTAGCTAAAAAATACAATTGGCAAAACGATTTGGATTTGGTTTTTTCTGAACATGAATATGAAGCATTGATCATTACAGATATCCATCAAAATATTATTTGGGTCAATGAAGGATTTACCAATATGACAGGCTATTCGCAAAAGTTTGCTTTGCACAAAACGCCAAGATTTTTACAAGGAACCGAGACTTCTGTGGAAACAAAAAATAGAATTCGCCAAAAAATTAAACAGTAACAACCTTTTAAGGAAATCATTATAAATCATAAAAAGGATAAAACTACCTATACATGTGAAGTCAACATTATACCATTGTACAATGAAGAAACGACACATTTTATAGCATTAGAAAAACAAGTAGTATAAAAACAAAAAGTCCAACAAATTGTTGGACTTTCTTTTTCTAATGAATTCTAAGAATTCTAGCTTTCTTCTTCTCCAACATCTTCTGTTGAAGTATTTACAGAACCTGTGCTTGCGTTTCCGTATACAGGCTTTTCGTTGCGTAAAATATCAATAACACGCGCAAAATTTTCAGCGTTCATATATGGTGTTTCTTTACGATTGTTTCTAAAATCAGTAAAATAAAACTTTCCTAAATCTACTTTTGGATCCCAAATAGCTTGATAGCCTTTTAGAAGAGTCCAACCTTTAGTTCCTTGTGGATGATGTGGCATAACTTTTTTCTCTTTAGTGATTAATAATTATGATACAAAGCTAACACACCTGAAAAAGAAGAGAGTAGGAAAATCACCCTATTTATAGTAGTGGAATCACTAATATTTTATAAAAACATAACGCTTATTTTAAAAAAGCAACCCACGCTAGCGCTCGTTTATAACGAGTGCTTAACACTCAAAAGAAATCTTTAATAACCTTCGTTTCAACTCATCTCGCAAAGCTTCACTTAAGTTTTGTACTTCTTTATTCTTACCAACAATTTAGTTTCATTACAGCAAGAGTTTCAACAAAGATCATAAAGATCAAGACGATTACTTAGATGGTAAATATTTTTGGGCTTCAGATATGATTATCGTTGATAAAATTAATAGAAAAGAAATCACAGAAATTATACATCATCTTACAAAGGATTATGAGTTTTGAATGTGTTTTTAACAAAATACCAGACGAAGAAGAATAGTTATTACGTTAACAGGACTTCATTCATCGTATTCAAAACTTTATTGTGCAATTTGTGATTTCTTTGTAACAAGAAACTACTTTTATCTACTTATACACAAAGAAATTATATGAAAGAACTCCTAGCACTCAATAAAATATTTTTACGAAAATCATTTTTATGGATTAGTGGTATTGGTTCTTTTTTATTTTCTATCTACGTATGCTTCTTTTTTGCCGAAATTAGTGCCAAGTGGATGCTTATTATCTATAGTTTAACATTAGTGATCATACCGTTATTTCTAATTTCTGCTTGGTCGCTAGATTGGTTTCGCAAACGACGTTTTAAACGTAAAATACTTGCTCAATATCCTTTTTCTGAATTAGCTTCTATCGGATTTGTAGAAAAAACGTTAAAAACCAATCACAACAGTTTGGTAGACCATGTTGTGGTTGCAGAAATAAACGATCTTCATATCGCATTTGATGTAGATCTCCATACTCCAAAAACGGCCACTTTTACGGTTTATGGTAGCATATATGATATGAATAGTAAAGAGTATATACAAAAAGCGAAAGACTATGCGTATAAAAATATTGACTTTACACCAGGATCATTTACAAGAATGATTCACACTAAAAAAGAATCTGTACAATCCATTCAACAATTGCAAAAAGTACTAGTGGAGTTTACACATATTGTAAAAAAGGAACGATTTCAATCACTTGCATTGATAAAGTAAAGAATCATACAGTATTTACTTTAACACTACTTCATATATAGTTTTCAATATTTCATTGCGTAATTTGTGATTTCTGTGATTCAATAAAATTGCAATGCCCCAATTCTTAGCTCTATTATAACAAAGTATAGACGATTGTCCTATAGAATCTCCCGATTTTAAGTATAAAGTATTCGCTTCATCATTTAAAATCATGAGCCCCAATCCCATAACTCTATTATCATCTTTGTAAAACTGTTTTTCGGTCAATATAGCCGCTTTCCCAAGTATTGAATCTTCATTCAATAAAGATTTTATGTACGTAATTAAGTCACTAGCATTCGATTTTATCAATCCTGCAGAAGCCAGAATATTCCATGTAAAAAAATCTTGTGCGCCGCCTTCTACATTATAACCAACGGTTTTGTTAGGCACATCAAAATCGGTAGTCAATGTATTGGTAAGTTGCAAAGGCGCAATGAGTTTTTCTTTGACAATTTCCTCATAACTTTTACCATATACGCTTTCTAAAATTTGTCCCAACAAGGCATATCCAATGGTAGAATAACGATAGGTACCATAATCGGTCAATGTGGTACAATTATTTATAAGTTGTGTGAGTGTTGCTTGCGTTACACTACTTGTAGGTTGCTGCGGATTTTGCGCAATTAATTCCTTAAAGTCAATATCAGGTAAGCCAGAGATATGCGCGCCCAAATCTGAAATCTTTATTTTTTGTTGAATGTTATTGTGAAGTGTGTATACTTTAGGTAAATACACATCTATATACTCATCTAACTGTAATTTGTTTTCATGAACAGCTTGCGCGATTAAATTTGTGGTGATAATTTTAGTAATGGAAGCAATTTCAAAAACGGAATTCTTATTTACTTTAACAGCGCTTTCTTTGCTGAGGTTTCCGTATGCCGTATAAAACTCTTGTTGATCTTGTATAAAACCAATACTCATACTAATTTCAGGATACTTTTGATGATAACTTTGTACAATAGAATCTAGTTGTTGTGTGTTGCTTTGCGCGAACGAAAACTGATGAATAAATAATAGGACGAATAAAAGTGTAGCGGTATGTTTCATGTTGCAAAAATGTATTTGTGATTTTGTTGGATACAAATGTGCAATAGAAACAGTTGCTGTGCGACCGATTACGTAAAGTCGAACGGATTTCTTTAAAATAAAAACGTACGACTTTTTACAAACAGCTGATTATGAGTTGTTTTTTCGGTAAGCAGTTGGTGTAACGCCCGTATGTTTTTTAAAAGCCGTATTGAAAGAAGATTTCGAATTAAACCCAACTTCGTACAAAATTTCAAGTACAGTGCGTTTTGTATCGGTAGTATCTATTAATAATTCTTGCGCTTTTTTGATGCGGTATGAATTTACAAAATCAAAAAAATGCTGTTCCAAAGTATGGTTAATCAAGACCGATAATTCGCGTACCGGAATATCAATTGCATCCGAAACATCTTGAATCGTTAAGGAAGCATTTAAAAAAGGTTTTTCAGTCTTCATATATGCTTGAAGCTTTTGCAATTCAGCATTGGAAGTAATATTGTCAACCGTAGCCGTTGACTTCTTTTTTTCTTCAGAAATGATGGTTTCTACCAGTTTTAAATTGGAATTGACACTTTTAAATAATGTCGGATGGTGAAGCGCTTTGAATAAATACCAACAAATAATAACTAAATTCAACACATACAATCCAATCGTAATTTGATCGGAAACATCGTCATTAGTTGAAAATTTAAAGATATTTTTCACCAAAGCAAGCACATAAAAAATAGTAATAGCCACAGAAAGTTGAAACAACCATTGATGCGATTGTAAACTGTTTCCTGTATAATTTTGGAGATATAATTTTTTAGCTTTTCGTAATGCGAGAAAAATTAAAACAATATAAAATGCTACTTGTACATGCAGAAATACATGATTGAATTGCACTTCAAACACATTTTTAAAATCGCTTAGAAAGCTTATTTTTTCAGAAGTATTTGCCAAATAAAAACGTGGTACAAACACCAAGTTTACCAACACAAATGAAAGCACATGCAAAAGATGTTTCCATTTCAATATAAAGTTGGTATAAGAAGCAGAAAGGATATACAAGTACAAGGTAGGCAGTTGCAAAAAGATGACTAAATTCCGAAACATTGCCAAATTAGACATTTCTCCTGCAGCAGGTTGGTACAAAAAACCGCTAACATCAATAGTTGTCAATACTAAAAACAATGCGAAAAGTCGATTGCTCAATTTATTTTTAGAAGATACCGTTACAAGGAATACTGCTAAAAATAAAGAAATGAATATTGAAATGGTGACAATGGTAAATAAGTAGTCGAAATTTTCCATGTAGTTTGAATCGGATTAAAACTATAATAATCTTATTGAATATCAAAATGATTTATGAGATAAGCTTTTTGCAGATGCAAAAGCAATAAAATAAAGTGCTTGACTACAACTTTATGTAAGTGTTTTGATGTATTTATACTGAAATAGAAATAAGAACATAAAAGGAGATCAATCACCGTTTATTAGCTTTATATTACAAAATGTAACACTTAAATTACGTAACAAACCTTATATATGGCAATAGACACAAGCGCATATCGCGAACAAGCAAGAATCGTTTTTGGGAAGTTAAAATCGGCAATCGAAAACCCAAATAATGATCCCAATACAGGAAAGGGAACTACCAATGAAATGTCTTATTGGCGAATGGGTTGCTCTTTTGATACCATGACAGATTATCTATTATTGATTAAAGATTCTACACTTAAAGAAGATATAAGTCTATATAATGCTTATAAAAGTTCACTTCAAACGCAATTAAAAAATACGACCAATTGGGAAACACGTGTAGATCCGTATGGACAATATTTAAAAACCATGATTAAATTCTGTGCTTCCTGTTGTTATGATGATTTTGCTTGGTGGGGAATTGTTTCAGCGAAAGCGTATCCTAAAAGTCCTTACTACCATTTATTTTTAGATCTTTTTGGAAGCGAAGGTGTACAAACGTTTCAAAATATGGCAACTCAAATTTGGGAAGTTGTAAATAATGGAAAATATGAAGCGATCTTTAGTACAATTCCAGCGGATTATCCTGGATTTGACGAAGATTTTAAAACAAAATTTGTAGCTCGTAAAGCGTATCATGGCGGTTCACCAAATGTTTGGAAACGGATTACAGAAGATACTCCGAAAGGAGTCAAAGATTATTTTGACAGTCCGTCCGCGAATAGTTATGTAGAACCACGCTATCCAAACGGAATGTGGCAGTATGATTACTATTGGGATCCGGTAAATAAAACAGATAGTTATAAAGATGGAACGCCCCAAGAATGTTGTGCGCAGAATGGTGATCCAAAAAACACAAACTTTCGTATTGGACCTTTTCAAAATACCTTAATGAGCGGATTGGTATTGGTATATGCATCACGTTTACATTCATGGAAATCGGATACTCCAGAAAGTGCTTATTTAAATGTAGCCAAAGGTGTGAAAGGATTCTTAGATAATTGGTTTACTCTAAAAGGAGTTTCTGGAAAAACTGCCGACAATCAATTATTATGGCATTATGATGATGATATAAGTGGCACTAAAATTCTAGCGCGCGAACGTGTTGGTACGTATGCGCCTAAAAAAGGAGCAGGAGGAAAGTTGGAAGAAATGAAAGTACGTGGATATTGGGCTTCTGATAAAGCGGAGACTGATGGAACACCTATTCCGAATCCAGATTTCCCCACAAATAGAGTGTGGACAGGTGATCAAGGGTTGTTATTGGGTGGACTTGTGGAGTATGAACTTGCAAATGGAAATTCTGAAGAAATAAGTGAACTAATTACAAACTTAATTACAAGTACTCTTGATGTTGATGGAAAACTGTTTTATCCACAAAGCGCTTCTTCTGGAGGAAGTTTGCAGCATTTTCAACCGTATGAAGAGTGGGGAAGTCATGCCAATCTTTTTTGCTTACGCGATTATTGGTCTGGCGCAGGAGTTTTTTGGCGTTACCTTTTACAAACGTATAAAACCAACGATACAGTCAAAAAAGCGGTCGATTCAATATTAAGTACAGAAAATAATGCAATTATTCAATCTGCCAATGCTGCACCAACACCAACTTGGCCTAAGGGAAAAGGATCAACACCTTTAAAAAATGAAGTTGGTGAACTATTTCTATGGTTCAGTCCAATGGCAACACTAACAGCTGCTATTTATATTTTGGAAAATTCGGCAGCTCAATAATCTTAAAAGTACCACTAAGCAGGCTAACAAATCTTAAATTAGTTTGTTTAGTGGTAAGCTTTCTCAAAACAAATTTTATAAGGCAACAAATTAATGTACTTTTGCAGTCAGATTAGAGAAGCAAATGGGACAAGATAATTTTAAAATGGTTGCCAAGACCTTACATGGTTTTGAAGACTTATTGGAAGACGAACTTAAAAAGTTAGGTGCGCAAGACATCCGAAAAGGAACGCGTAATGTTACTTTTAGAGGCGACAAAGGGTTTATGTACAAGGCGAACTTATGCTTGCGTACAGCAATTAAAATCCTGAAACCAATTCGTTATTTTAAAATTAGAAACGAACAAGACTTGTACGATCAGGTATATAATATGCATTGGGATAAATACTTAACGCATAGCGATACCTTTATGATTGATGCTACAGTAGCTTCGGAACAATTTACACATTCGCAGTTTATTGCTTTAAAAACCAAAGATGCTATTGCCGATAAATTTCGTAATACGGAAGGCAGACGTCCAAATGTAGATTTAAAGTTTCCAACATTACGCATACATGTACATATTCAAAACAATGATTGTACAATTTCTTTAGACAGTTCGGGTGGTTCATTGCACAAGCGTGGATACAAAACGGCAACCAATATTGCACCAATCAATGAAGTATTGGCGGCTGGTTTGGTGATGATGTCTGGTTGGGATGGACAATCTGATTTACTCGACCCAATGTGCGGAAGCGGAACATTGGCTATTGAAGCGGCTATGATTGCGTGTAATATTCCGCCAAACATCAACCGAAAAGAATTTGGTTTTGAAAAATGGCAAGATTGGGATGTCGATTTGTTTGAAAAGATAGAA
Source organism: uncultured Kordia sp. (assembly GCF_947489565.1). Lineage (GTDB taxonomy): Bacteria > Bacteroidota > Bacteroidia > Flavobacteriales > Flavobacteriaceae > Kordia. The sequence goes on from NZ_CANLEA010000007.1 coordinate 28,648, forward strand.
GAATCTTCTTTGAAAAAAATTCGTGAATTCCACTACAATATCTACGGATATGACAAAGCGCCTTCGGCAGTACAAAAAGCAAAAGACAATGTGAAAAATGCTAATTTGGATGACTACATCAAAATTAGTCGTGCAAACTTCTTTGAAACGAAAAAAGAAGGAGAAGAAAAGTTGCATATTTTGTTCAATCCGCCATACGGAGAACGTTTGCATATTGACATGGAAGAATTTTATGCAGATATAGGAGATACTTTAAAGCAAGGATATTCCAATACAAATGCTTGGTTTATTACTTCAAATCTGGAAGCTTTAAAATTTGTAGGTTTGCGTCCATCGCGAAAAATAAAAGTATTCAACGGAAAACTAGAATCACGTTTGGTAAAGTATGAAATGTACGCAGGAAGTAAAAAAGCCAAACATCAACATAAAAACTCTTAAAAGATTTAAACAACATGACACCAAAAACAAAAGCATTGATTTTGAACCTTATTGCCTTTGTATCACTTTTTGTAGTGTTACGTTACTTAGTATTAGGTTATATCATTTCTACAGATGGATTATGGTTAGCATTTATTGCAGCAGTGATTACAAGTATTTTAGCACCTAAGTTTTTTGTAGTAAAAGATCAAGGAAAAGAAAAGCTGATTATGAAAACCATTTTTAGTAAGGATATTAGGGAGTTGTGATTTAACAACTATCCCAGTAAAAACACATTTTGAAAAAGTCTTTTTTGATAAGGTTATCTTGAATCAATAAGTGATTTTATGAAGCTATTCTTCCAGTAATTTTTCTAAATACAGAATCACTTCCACATACTTTTCATCATATAGTTTTTCAATAAAGGCAGGATTTTCTTTTCGGTAAACATTCAACATACGACTTCCTGTATTTTTAGAATGTGTCACATTCGCAATACGATCGCATAATTTTATAAAGGTGGCATACGGTGTATTTCGAATACCAGCATAATATTTATCTCCAGCGCGTTCTTTTCGTGTGCGTCCCTTATCGTTTGTCAAAGCATAGGCGAGTTCGGCAACATCTTCATTCAAAGCCTTTTTTACATCATTATAAGTTTCACGGGCATCTTCAATGACATCATGAACCCAACAGCCAGCCAATACATTGTGTTGCGCTTCTTGAGGGATGAGATGTAAAAATTGTTCAGCAGCATTAACAACCATTTGTAAATGAAACTCATACGGATACTGATCGTACATATGATTGGCATCTCTATGTTTTTCAGATGCGTATAAGCGTGCTTTTTCGTTGATAATGGTAATTCCCATAAAAATTAAATTTCTATCTAAAAGTAGTAAATATTGAATTGAATACACTCAAAAAATATAGCTAAACTACGTTTTATAAATCGTAAAAAATATACGCTTATATAAAAAAATGCCATCAAATATTTGAGGGCGCTTTCTGTCTTTATATGCTTTTAAGAATTTTATTCTTCCGTTTCTTCTTCTATTTCTTTTTCTACCTTTTTCTTTTTGGCTTTTTTATAAATTGGAATGGAATAACTAATGGTATAGTTGAATCCTGCACCTACATTATTATCGGTAGTTACTTTATTGAATCCCGGAATGAATAGATTTTGAAAATTCTCAGGTTCTTTGGTGTTTATCAATCGATTTAAACGTACACTGAATCCCATGTAAATGTTGTTTAAGACTTCTACTTTTATCCCAGCAACTACTTCCACCCAATGTCCGTTAAGACTTGAAAATTCAGTACCTGGAGTTTGTGTCAGTAAACTTTCACCTTCTACATGCTGATTGGTTTGATAAGTTCTGTAACTGTTCAGCGTTTGTTTGTGTGTGCTATATCCATAACGCATTCCCACAATAATAGAATTCTCCATTCCAAACCAATTTTCATAGGCATTAAAATCAAATCCTAATTTGACAAAACTTCCTTCTGTGGTGAAATTTAGTTGTTCTTCATCAACGGTTTTCTTTTCATTTCCGAGTTCGGCAGCGATATAAAACTTCTTAGTCAATCTAAAATCTGCAGCAATTTCAAAACCTTGGTAATCGTCTTCTAACAACATACGAATCGGCTTGCTTATATCAATTCCAATACGTAATGGAAACGTTTCTAATTTTGGAAGTGTATCATTTGCCACTGTAGTTTCAGCATCTTGAGCAAAACTTACGCTACAAACTAAAATTGCGAGTATACTAGTGATATATTTTAACATGTGTAACGGTTTCATTTTGAACATTTATTTCTGAAATCTGTATACCATTGGTAAGATTAATCCAATTGTTGCCATCGTCAGTCACTACAGCACCGCCAGAAACATTTAACGTATAATTGGTAATGTATCCGCAGGCGCGCGAAAGGAAAATTTCCTGAGTTTCGTAGTTGAATGTAAGTATGTCTTCGTTTCCTAACTGATTTCCATCAACGTCCTCTTCATATTCAGAGATAAATCGATACTGAGTGCTAGTTTCATTAGTACGTAACGGAATAGAAACGGTACTTACAGTTTGTGGCGTTGCCTGAATTGCATCTACAATCACAGGAATACCATCAATGATTTCCGTATTTGGATCTACAGCTTCTACCCATAAATCAGTCACATTTTTTGCAACTTCAGTTCCTGTAGTATTGTTAATATCAAAGAATTCAATCACTAACAATGGTGTCGCTAGTGTACCTTCAATACAAATATCATCTTTTTCACAGGAAAACGATAAAAATGCTACGGTCATAAGCATTCCTAAAAGTCCTATATAGGATAATTTTTTCATATATTTTTTACTTCTTCGTTAACTTCTTTTTTCTAAAAGTACCACATTTTCAATATGATGCGTTTGCGGAAACATATCCACAGCTTGTACTTTTGTCACTTTATATGTTGCATCCATCAGTGTCAAATCGCGCGCTTGTGTTGCACTATTACAACTTACATAGACTACTTTTTTAGGTGCAATATTTAAAATTTGTTGCACCACATCTGCATGCATTCCGTCACGTGGCGGATCGGTAATGATTACATCTGGAATTCCGTGTGCGTTGATAAATTCAGCATTAAATACCTTTTTCATATCACCGACAAAAAATTCAGTATTGGTAATATCATTAAAAGCAGCATTTTCTTTGGCAGCTTCAATGGCTTCAGGAACAGACTCGACGCCAATTACTTTTTTTGCTTTTTTTGAGACGAACTGTGCGATGGTTCCAGTTCCGGTATATAAATCGTATACCAATTCATCACCTTCTAAACCTGCGAAATCACGTGTAATTTTATACAATTCATACGCTTGATCAGAATTTGTTTGATAGAATGATTTGGCATTAATCTTAAACTTCAAACCTTCCATTTCCTCAAAAATATGATCACGACCATGATAGGTAATCACTTCCTGATCGTAAATCGTATCATTTCCTTTTCCGTTGATTACATATAACAATGCTGTAATTCCAGGGAACGTTTTTTGTACATAATCTAAGAGTAATTCGCGTTTCTCTTTATCTTCTTTATAAAATTGAATCAACACCATTACTTCACCAATTGATGAGGTACGAATCATTAACGTTCGTAACAATCCTGTTTGATGGCGTGTATTAAAAAAAGCAATATTATGCTCTGTAGCAAACTCCTTAATCGCATTACGGATCGCATTTGAAGGATCGGCTTGCAAGTGACATTTCTTTACATCTAAAATCTTGTCCCACATGCCTGGAATGTGAAAACCTAACGCATTTCTATCGCCTAAATCTTCTTGTGAATCAACTTCTTCCTGTGTCAACCAACGACTGTCGGAAAACGAAAACTCCATTTTATTTCGGTAGAAATATTGTTCGGCACTTCCTAAAATAGGCGTTAGCTCAGGCAATTCAACCTTTCCGATACGCGTTAAGTTATTCAGTACTTCTTTCTGCTTATAAAACAATTGGTGTTCGTATGCCATATGTTGCCATTTGCAACCGCCACAAGTTCCAAAATGTTCGCACACAGGTTCGGTACGTTTCTCTGAAAGCGTGTGAAACTTCACGGCTTTTCCTTCATAATACGCTTTTCGCTTCTTGTATGTTTGAATATCTACTACATCGCCAGGTACCGCGTTTGGTAAAAAAATCACGGTGCCTTCTTCCGTTTTGGCAACCGTTTTTCCTTTCGTAGCTGTATCAACTACTTCAACCTGCTCAAACAATTTCTTACGATTCTTTCTTCCCATGCGGCAAAAATAACAATAGCGGTAAATATATATATTATTTATTCGGCGAATCTTTAAAAAAATGCTAAAAGTTTTGTTAGCTAACGAAGTAGGTGATGATAGGAGTTGTTTTTATTTTTTTTCTGTGGTTAAGGAAAGCCGTAAGGTATTAATAAGTCTTTAGATTAATTTTACAAGAATTATCTAAAATCAAAATTTTGAATTAATTATTCTTATTGAATTGCTATACCATAGTTTAAAACTTTTATAATACAGCGATATGACAAAAAATAAAGATAAAAAAGACGTTTTGGATTTAGCGAATAAATCTATTTGGTTTCTAAGGCTTGCTTCATTGATAATAGGTATTCTTTTTGCAAAATATGTTGTTTTTTCACCTTTCACTGATTTAGTTAAAGAGGAAATAAATAACTTAAGTTACTTGTTAGTATTGAAAATAATGTTAATATTTTTATTTAATTCCAGATTGTATGGGGTATTTATGGATTTAAAAGAAATGAAGAGAGAGTTTATAAAAATTAGCAGTAATAAGTTTCCATGGCAAGGCTATATACTCTTATTACTCTTTACAGTATCATTCTCTTCAATGATAATTTATCATTCTGAAAACTTTGAATTATTCATAATCTTATATCTTCTTTTTTGGATTTTAGATATGTTGTTTTGGCAAACATTTAAACCATATATAAAAAAGAGAGTAACAGATACTTTTAGAGCCAATAAGTATAATGAAGTTGAAAAGCTTCAGAATAGAATTTTTTGGGATTATTTTTCTAGTAATTGGATGAGAGATTCTAGGAATTGGGCTTTAAGCTTCATTTTTTTTACACTTTTAATTACTGTAGGAAAATTTGAAACAGATATCCAATCTTATTTGAAAATAAACTCAGAAAATTTGATATCTTCAATTTTATTGTTGACTAGTGTTATACTTACAGAAACTATTGCGTGGACTAAAAGATTAAAAAGAAAATATCAGATAAGATTTTTAGATCAAAAATATTTAAAAATAAAAAATACTATTGAAAAAAATAATCTACGATAATTCTCTGAATGTTTAGAAATAATAAAACCAACCCAAGAAAAAACATTCCTCAAGTTGGTTTTTAAAATATCCTTTAGTAACTGTCACATCGAGCAGAGTCGAGATGCAGTAACTAATAACTAACTCCTAGCAGAAGTATGATGAACTTCAATTTTTGCTTTCGGATTTATTGCATTGAGATGCAAAGCAATATGATCAATAAAATTGTCTGGATCGTCAAACTTAAAGTGAAACACATCTTCTTCCGCTTTTACTTCTACAATACGTGCGTTGCCAACGCTTACGCCTTCATGAGCTAATTTCAAAGCAGCTTCTTGAATGTGTTCCATAAAAGCTTCTGTGGCTACTTCAATGGATTGAGATTTTATATGCAATGCGTCAGCACTCAGAGAAATCTGACGAATTTTTGTTTGTGTACTCATAGTGTTTGTTTTTTAAATATTAATAAAAATAAATTCACTTCATAAAAGCGTTTATGCTCCTGCAGAAGCCGTACAATTAGAATCACTATAATACACGGTTACTTTGACATCTCCCGAAGAGATATTAATGTTGAGTTTCGATTGACTTACGCCAGGATACACATATTGTCCGCCAATATTAAAATCGTCTGGGTAAAAATAACGTGTAAGACCTCCTTGACGTACAATAATCCACGTTAAAATAGCTGGATTTGTGCCAGATTGTGCTCCGACCATAATGTTTAGGTTGTTTCCGTTTCTAATTGGATTCACAACCACTGAATTACATTGATTACTCATAATTTTTGGTTTTGATAGGTTTCCTACTCTTTTTTTATAGGTTTTTCAGATAACACCTTTGTAAATAATAAAAGTTTACATTACAAAATTATAGTGTTATTACAGTCTGGTAAAGAAGGAAAACACCTATTTTGTTGAAACAAGTAATTTTCTTCCACATAAAAACAAAAAATAAGTTGATCACAGTAATATTTCATTATTTTTAAAACCGATTCACAAACTTCATGATAATGACTATTTTTAAAAGTAAAATTGATTCTACTAAAAAATCAGCAGAATTTGAAAAAGTATTAGTGCATAAAACCTTAAAAACGGGAAAAACACTAAGTATCATGAATACCGTAAACATGACCGAAAATGATAAAGATTTTTATGGGAAATATGAAAATGAAGTGTTATCAATTACACGAATTCGTAGACTTTCGGTATTACGATTCTTACCAAAATTAATTATAGAGTTTCCTGAACTCGAAAAGAATAAAAAGTTCAATGTAAAACTGGGACTTTTTACATTCTTACTATCAATTATTCTTTGTTTGGCTTTGTTGGCAAATGTGTATGAACTCTTAAGTACAAGTAGATTAACAAATGACTTGATAACGGTATTGGGTTTTATTGGAATATTCTTTGTCTTGATTTACATAGAGTTTTTCATCTACAAACAAAAATTGAACAACTATTAAATTAATTTCCAGAAACCAGCAACCAGCAACCAGCAATTACCCATACTTCTGCATCAAATCATCTACCACAGTTGCTGTTTTTATACATTTCCGACCTTCTTTGTATCTTTAGAAAAGACAAAATTCTTTTCAAAAAATGAACCTTTCCAACTTTTTCCCGTCTCTAGTGTAAACGGAATGTTTTTTATGCATAAAAAAAATCACATATCAGATGGCGAATTGGTAACACAATATGTTGCAGGCAATCAAAAAGCATTGACAATATTGGTGAAGCGATTTCATAAAACATTTTGTAATCATGCGTATTGGATTGTCAAAGATGCAGAAGTCGCAAAAGATATTGCTCAAGACAGTTGGAAACTCATTATTGATAAACTGGAAACACTGCAAAATCCAGCGCGTTTCAAAAGTTGGGCGTTGCGCATTGTACACCGGAAATCCATTGATTGGACACGTACGATGGCAAAGCAAAAGCAACAAAAGAGCGATTACAAAGTCACACAATCCATTCGTGATATTCCGTCAGCAGATACATCGTTGGTAAAGCAGCAACTTAAGGAAGCCATTGCAAAGCTTTCCATTTCACAACAGCGAATAGTTCGTTTATTTTATGTACATGAACTAAGTTTAAAAGACATTGCTAAAACCTTAGAAATCTCCGTTGGAACTGCCAAATCACGCTTGTATCATGCGAGAGAACAATTAAAAAAACAATTAAAAAAATAGAAATTATGAGCACACTAGAAGACATCGACAAATTAATTAAAGAAACACTAACGGAAGAAGAATCTAAATTCTATGATGAGTTAGAAGAACAAGGGCTGTGGGGATCTGTCAAAAGCATCTTTATGGGCAAATTAGGCTGGCTTGCCGTTATTATGAACATTGTGAATTTAGCTGCGTTTGGAGTTTTAGTATATTGTTTAATACAATTTTTCACGGTTACAGAAACTAACGAAATGCTTAAATGGGGATTGGGAATTTTAATCTGTTCAATGTTTAATGCAATGATTAAATTATACGCTTGGATGCAAATGGACAAACGCGCGATTTTACGAGAAATGAAGCGTTTGGAATTGCAAGTATCTTCTTTATCAGCTAAAATATCTGAATAAGATTTTATTTCGAGGTGAATATTTATTAATTTGCAAGCCTCTAGGGATGATTTCTCTCCCACGCTGAATTTTCGAGTCCTTCGGAAAGATAAAGGTAGAGAAGGAATGGTAATTTATGTATCATTTAAAAACTTTATTAAAAATGGCTGTTATAGAACAATTAACATCTCAGCAAGCAATTGAATTAGAAGACAAGTATGGAGCGCACAACTACCATCCATTACCAGTAGTATTGAGTAGAGGAGAAGGCGTGTATGTTTGGGACGTAGAAGGAAAAAAATATTTTGATTTCCTTTCTGCTTACTCTGCAGTAAACCAAGGACATTGTCACCCAAAAATTGTCAATGCAATGACTTCGCAAGCACAAACGCTTAGCTTAACATCTCGTGCATTTTACAACGACATGTTAGGTCGCTATGAAAAATTTGCATCCGAATACTTTAACTTCGACAAGTTATTACCAATGAATACAGGTGCAGAAGCGGTAGAAACTGCTTTAAAAATCTGTAGAAAATGGGCATATGAGAAAAAAGGAATCGCAGAAAATCAAGCAGAAATCATTGTATGTGAAAACAATTTTCACGGAAGAACTACAACTATTATTTCATTTTCAAACGATCCAGTAGCACGTAAAAATTTCGGACCTTACACAGACGGATTCATCAAAATAGCATATGACAATCTAGAAGCATTGGAAACTGCGTTGAAAAACAATCCAAATGTAGCAGGATTCTTAGTAGAGCCAATTCAAGGTGAAGCTGGAGTATATGTGCCAACAGAAGGATATTTAGCAAAAGCAAAAGCCTTATGTGAAGCATACAATGTATTATTCATTGCCGATGAAGTACAAACAGGGATTGCACGTACAGGACGTTTGTTAGCAACTTGTGGAAACTGTTCTTGTGAAAAGAAAAACTGTAGCGGAACACCAGACGTAAAACCAGATGTTTTAATCTTAGGAAAAGCATTATCTGGCGGAGCATATCCAGTATCTGCAGTATTAGCAAATGACGATATTATGAGTGTCATTCGTCCTGGAAATCACGGTTCAACTTTTGGAGGAAATCCAATTGCAGCCGCAGTAGCAATGGCAGCACTTGAAGTTGTAGAAGACGAATCGTTGGCAGAAAATGCTTTCCAATTAGGAGAATTATTCAGAAGCGAATTAAATAAATACATTGAAACAAGTAAAATTGTATCTTTAGTACGAGGAAGAGGATTGTTGAATGCAATTGTAATCAACGATTCTGAAGATAGTGATACTGCTTGGAATATTTGTATGGCATTACGCGACAATGGATTATTAGCAAAACCAACACATGGAAACATCATCCGTTTTGCGCCACCATTAGTAATGACCAAAGAACAATTATTAGAATGTGTTGCTATTATCACAAAAACACTTAAAGAATTTGAATAGTGCCAATACGCAAACAAGATACTAACGTATTCGATAACTTCGAATTACGATTAAACGAAAGCTCAAAGAAATTTCTACGCGAAACTTCAAAATGGGCTTTCGTGCTTTCTATCATTGGGTTTGTGTTATCAGGTTTTCTATTATTTGTAGGCATCTTTTCATTGATCTTTTTCAACGATGCCGCGACAGTTTTGGCAAGTTTGAGCGAATTGCCTCCGTATGCTTATTCCATCATTTACATGCTCATTGCGGTGATAAGTTTCTTTCCAGCATTATATTTATATACCTTTTCCAGGAAAATGAAAGTCGCTTTGTCAGAGAAAGATACAGAAGATTTAACTACAGCATTTTCCAAACTAAAATCATACTATAAGTTTTTAGTCTTAGCCATTATAAGTGTCGTCTTCGTAGCGATTTTAGGAATATTGTTTTTAATTCTTTTAAGTAATTCGTAAAAAATTGATACTGCTAGAAAAATAACTTTTCTTTTATTGAAGCCTGAAATTTATCTTCACCACTTTCACATCACATTACATAGTAGTTTTACACAAAAAAAATGGTGCTTATACAGAAAGTACTATTTTTGTATTTTAAAACTGTAGCAACGTGAATTCTAAATATAAAACAGCAATTTATTTCTTTATGGTATTTCTTGGAGGCGGATTATTGCTCTTTCGAGAAGATATAAAAGGTGAAACGCAAATCGTAGTAACGGTAATTGCTGTCTGCGTGATGATGTTTGGCTTGTACAAAGTAACTTCTAGTCAAATGTCCAATCAAAAAAAAGAATACAATGATCAAGAATATTTTAACAGAGAAAAATATTCGCAACAAGAAGAACTAGAAGAAGAGTAAAGAAGAAGTATAATGAGTTTTCAAGTAGGAGATAAAGTAGAAACAATTGATGATGTGCTTGCAGGAGTTGTGCAAGCTGTAAACGGAACAACAATTACGATTGAAACAAATGAAGGTTTTCCGTTAACATTTGAAGCTTCCGAATTGGTGAAAGTGTCAGTTGATGAAATTTCACGCGAACTATCCAATCAAAAAATATACAGTGCACTTCAAGAGAAGGAAGCTGCAAAAAAGCCAAAACGTACGCTAGAGAAAACGCGAAAAGAACGTGTAGAAAACGTTATGGAAGTCGATTTGCATATTCATCAATTAACGAAATCAAGCAAAGGCATGAGCAATTATGAAATGTTGGAGTTGCAAACAAATACTGCAAAACGACAATTGGAATTTGCCATTAGAAAACGCATTCCGAAAGTAGTTTTTATTCACGGAGTTGGCGCAGGTGTATTGCGAGAAGAATTGGAATATTTATTTCGCCGTTACGACAATGTAAAATATTACGATGCTAATTACCAAAAATATGGTTTAGGCGCAACCGAAGTCTATATTTACCAGAATCCGAAGTAATTTTTTTAAAGTTTAGTTCTCATCATGAAAAAATACATTTCCATACTATTTATCGTATTCATCATACACATTTCTTGTACACCAACAAAGAGTGATAAACAATTGAAAATTGAACACTTTCAATCGGAAATGAAAAGGATAAATGATTCTTCACTATATTATTTTGACAAAGGAATCAAATTGCTCGAAGAAGGTGTGCATCCAAATGTAATATCAGCTCGAATTAATGGAAAACTAACCTATTATAAAACTGAAATTAACATCAGATCAAGAGGTTTTAAAACGATTGCAAAAAAGTTGAATCTTTCAGAGAAAGAATATGATAAGGTTTTTGAAGAACTCGGAGAAATCTTCCAATCCAGTCGCGAAAAATTTAAATATCTGACTGAAAACGGAGTAAAAATCAATTAATAATTTCCTTCTAAAATTTTATTATAACGTAGTTTCAAATTCGCCATACGGAAATTCATTATAGCGTACATCTTGTCCGTTATCACCTGTAAACACTACATTTGTTAGTAAAATGGTATGCTTATAACCTGTTAATGTAGTTCCTTCTATAACTTCTTCAGTAATCACTTCTACCGAACCAGAAACTGCCGTATATTCTAAAGTAATAGCAATGTCTGAAGGTAATTCGTCACAAAAATAACCGCTAGTAATATTGCTTTCAAAGCTTCTATAAAAACAAGAGGATTCACTATTTAATGGACTTACTCTAGGCGTATCTGTATCTTCGGTAACTTCATTGATCAGCAAATCATTAGGAACTTCCAAAATCAAGGTTTCTGCACTATTAATCTTAAACAGTAATGTAACTCCAGATGCTGTTGAGCAAGCGTCTACAGTAGCACTGGTTGTCAAATCAATTTCATCTAAAGTTAAATCTCCATCATCACAACTAAAAAAAGTAAATGCGAGTACAAAAAGTAGTACTATTTTCTTCATAAAGGTACAATTATAATTTTCCGTCAAATTTGTAAACAAATGTATTAAGAAAACTCTATTTATATCCAAACTTATTGTTAATAATTTTATTTCTTCTATTTTTGTTCATCTATTAAGCCAACCCTATTTACAAACATAACTAAATGAAAAACGTATATTTTGATAGTGCAGCCACGACGCAAATTCGACCAGAAGTTGTAGAGCGTATTAAGAAAGCATTAGAAGAGAATTTTGGGAATCCATCTTCGACGCACAGTTACGGACGCTCGTCCAAAACGCTTATTGAAACGGCACGTAAAACCATTGCAAAATATTTAAATGCTTCTCCTCAGGAAATTATTTTTACTTCTGGAGGAACGGAAGCCGATAATATGGCATTGCGTTGTTCCGTGAGAGATTTAGGTGTTACCACAATTATTACGTCTCCAATTGAGCATCATGCCGTATTACATACCGTAGAACAATTGCGTGTAGAAAGCGATATAAAAGTTGCGTATGTAAAATTGCAATCTTGCGGAACACCTGATTATGAGGATTTAGAAGCATTGTTGAAAGCGGATAACTCTAAGAAATTAGTGAGTTTAATGCACGTAAATAATGAAATTGGAAACCTTTTAGATGTAGATAAAGTAGCTGGTATTTGCAAAGAATACGGCGCATTATTTCATTCAGATACGGTACAATCTATCGGACATTTTGATTGGGATTTACAAAAAACACCAGTCGATTTTATGGCAGCTGCGGCACATAAATTTCACGGACCTAAAGGAATTGGATTTGCATTTATCCGAAAAGATTCTGGATTAAAACCTTTAATTTTTGGAGGATCGCAAGAACGCGGATTCAGAGCAGGAACCGAAGCTGTACACAATGTTGTAGGTTTAGAAGAAGCATTTCGATTGGCGTATGACAATTTGGAAGAAGAAAAAAGCTATGTAGAAGGATTGAAATCATACTTCATGGAGGAACTTAAAAAAGTATTGCCAGAAGTCAAATTCAACGGAAACTGTCATGAAACAACCAAAAGTACCTATACATTGATCAATGTTTGTTTGCCATTCGATCAGCAAAAAGCATTAATGTTATTATTTCATATGGACTTAAAAGGAATTGCTTGTTCCAAAGGAAGTGCTTGCCAATCTGGAAGCAGCAAAGGTTCGCATGTATTAAGAGCTATTTTGAGTGATGAAGATTTAGAAAAGCCATCGTTGCGTTTTTCATTCTCTAAATTCAATACCAAAGAAGAAATTGATTATGTAGTACAGACATTACACGAATATGCAAATTCGTAATCTGAACTTATCTAATACATAACAAAATACCGAAAGCGAATTCAGAAATGGATTCGCTTTTTTATTTGAAATAGACTGAAGTTTTAGCTCTTTTTTCTAACTTTATCACCTAATAACTACTACTAATTTGAACAAAAATGTGTCGATACGGATTTCATGATTACAAACCACATTACGCTTGTTTTGAATGTCGAAAAACATTTAAAAGAAGATTTCTTATTGATATAAATAAGGGTTCAAGAGAGTTTGAATCGCAACCGTACAAATGTCCTGAATGTGGTGGAATGACCGCAAATATGGGCTTAGATTTTGAATCGCCAAAAAAGTCTGATTTGAAAGCGTGGAACCACGTAAAAGATCTTTATAAAACAGGAATTACATTTCATTCTTGCGGATGTTCTGGTCCTGGTTATATTCCAAGAGATACATCTACGCTGATTGACTTTCTGAATGAAAAAAGGGAAACCTATATTGAACATCTGCGTTTTTGGATGACAAGAATAGAACCACAGACTGAAAGTGAAAAAAATAGAGACCAAAAAAAGAACAGTCATTTCTTATACAGATTGCCCGCTGAATATGAAACAGGAACAAAAAAGAACAAAAAAACGGATCTAAAAAAAGCGGTGGAATATTGGACTGAAAAGGTGAATGAAGTAGAAAAAAATATAGAGGAAATTACGAACAGCAATGCATAACAACAATTTTAAGTAGCGCTGGCACTAATTATATTTAATAATATCTTTATATTGAAACACCAATCAGAAACTAGGCTTTTAAAATGCCGAACCTAAAATGATTAAATCTATTGCATCCCATCCGGAACGTATCAGAATTATATACATTCTTACGCTGGTCATTGGTTTTTTTGTGATTTACAGTACTATTTTTGACGAAAAGGTAAGTCTAGGTGGCGACAATGCAAACTATTATATTTTGGGAAACTCCTTAGCGAATGGCGAAGGATATACCAACATTCAACATATTGAAAAAGAAGCACATTATCATTATCCGCCAGGATATCCAGTACTTATTGCTGCTGTAGCCACAGTATTTTCAAACGATATTATAGCCATAAAAATACTAAACGGCGTATTTCTTTTAGGCGCTATTTTATTATTGTTTTTTATCGTAAAACGACTTTCGGAAAATGATCATATTGCTTTTGCAGCAAGTTTACTTACACTACTGAATTACCATATTTTAGAGTATTCTACGATTATGATGAGTGAAATTCCGTTTCTGTTTTTCTCCTTATTATGTATTTGGCTTTTCTTAAAAATAGACTTCTCAAAACCTATTTTTAAAAATTGGCTTTTCTTTTTAATGCTACTGTGTTTAGTATTTTCATTCTACATTCGTTCAGTCGGATTGGCGTTATTAGTAAGCATGGTTTGCAGTTTAGGATCTAAAAAACAGTGGAAATACGCCATGACTTTGATGGGAGGTTTTATCATACTATACCTGCCTTGGATGATCCGAAATATGAATGCGGTTGGAAATACGTATGTATCTCAATTATCATTGAAAAATCCGTATCAACCTGAATTAGGACAAGCAAATATTATAGATATCTGTTCCCGAGTTTTTCGAAACCTTGAACGTTATATTGCCATAGAAATACCGTCTGGACTAATTTCTTCTAAAGAAATAGTGTATAAAGATTTGTCTATCTCAATTGCTGAATGGTTTTTAGGTTTTTTTATTTTGGGAACGATTGCTTTCGGAATTTACAGATTAAAAAAATACAGAACCTTTATAGTATTCTACATGTTGGCTTTTTTCGGATTGCTCATGGTTTGGCCAAGCGTTTGGTTTGGAACACGCTTTTTAGTACCACTCATTCCGCTTTGTATGTTTCTACTCATTTTTGGATTGATAGAATTCTTAAGCTTGCTTCAAATAAAAATGTTGCCAAAACAAACAACATCATTAGTACCAATAGTGGTAGTCGTATTGTTAATTTTTTGGTCTTTTTTCTACGGAAGTAATTCTATTTCAAAACTGCGAGAACAAGCAAACAGTGATTATGCTGATAATTATAAAAACTATTTTGCTTTGGCGGAATGGATCCATAAAAATGCTGCTGACGATGCTATTACAGTAACTCGAAAGGAAGGATTGTTCTATCTCTTCTCAAAAAAGAAGGTGACAAATTATCAAAAAACACTTGATAGAGAAGCACAAATTGAATACTTAAAACAAAAAAATATTAGCTACGTAGTAGTAGAACAATTAGGCTATTCTACGACAAGTAAATATTTAGTGCCTGCGATAGATCGGTATCCAAACAAATTTAAAACCATCTTACAACTACCAAATCCAAATACCTATTTGATGAAATTTGAGCCAGAACTAGGATATTGGGGCGATTGGAAAGATGAAAAAAGAAATGGTTTTGGAAATTATCTTTGGAAAGATGGTCAAAAATATTCAGGTCAGTGGAAAAATGATGTGCGACACGGAAAAGGAACAGTATATTTTAACAATGGGGAAAGTTTGGAAGGAAGCTGGGAAAACGGCAAACTAAATGGAAAAGCCGTAAAAAGAGATGCAAATGGTGTCATTATCGAGAAAAGTATGTATAAAGACAATGCAAAAATTGAAGTGATCAATGAAAGTAACTAAACTCTCCATCATCATCCCGGTTTACAATGAAGCTGCTACAGTTCGGTTAATTTTAGACAAGATCAAAGCGGTGCAATTGATCCAGAATATTGAAAAAGAACTCATTATAGTCGATGATGGTTCGCAAGATGATTCAAAGAAATTGGTGCAGACTTTCCTTAAAGAAAATCCATCAGTAACGATAAAATTCTACGAACACGAAAAAAACCAAGGAAAAGGCGCTTCCATAGCAACCGGAATTTCCAAAGCTACAGGTGAATGTCTTATCATACAAGATGCGGATTTAGAATACAATCCAGAAGAATACAATTTGCTTTTACAACCTATACTAAAAGGAGATGCCGATGTGGTATATGGTTCCCGTTTTCTAAACAAAAAAGAAAAACGAACGTCTTATTTTTGGCATTACAATGCGAATAAGTTTTTGACTTTTCTCTCGAACCTATTTTCAGGTTTGAAACTTACAGATATGGAAACCTGTTACAAGTTACTCAATACAGAAATGATGCAATCCATTACGATTACAGAGAAACGTTTTGGTTTTGAACCAGAAATCACGGCGAAAATATCCAGAATCAAAGGAATTCGTTTGCAAGAAGTTCCTATTTCTTATGAAAGTCGAAGATACAACGAAGGAAAAAAAATTGGTTGGAAAGACGGCGTAAGAGCTATGTATTGTATTTTGAAATATGGTTTGTTTCGAATGAATTGACTCTAAGTACTCAAAAATAGAAAGAGCGTTTCTATCGCTTTATTTTTACATCTATCAATACGCTACCAATAAGTAGTATAGCAGTTCAAATTGTAAATGTAACTTTCAAAACCTTCTCTTTGTTTATCACATAATTCTCTTTGCTTTAATTTTTCCAAGAGTGCTGTAAACATTTCAAAGGTTTTGATTTCTGTTTTTTTATTGATTTTAGAAAGCTGTTTGTTTTGCTAATTAATTTACACCGATCAACTAGTCTTAACCTTCCACATTGGAGGACTATTGTCATTACTTGCATAAGGAACACTGCTTTCAATATCAGCTATTATAGTAGGAGTCTTTCTGCCAGTTTGAAGAATGTAATAAATAGACTCAGCCGAATTATCCACTGCTTTTTTTACTAAATCATAGTTTTCTTTATTCTCACTAGTCTCTAATCTTCCATCTCCATACGCTCTCCATTTTTTTCCATTTGAAGATTGTACATTCAAGCCGTTTTTGCCATCTTCATCGTGCATTTCCTTTATTAGTACGCCTGCATAAATTAGAAAAACTTGTGTAGTTGTGCCTTTTGGAAAATGTTGAGCTATAAACAATGCGCCATTTAATATCTTACTTTCCCTTCCTACTTCTATTCTTTCGGGATTTTCTCTCATTACTTTTGCTGGAGTCCTGATATGTCCTGCTGAAAAGCTGTCTGATAAAAAATGGTCAGCAAATGCATTATATAAAAATGCGTTTCGTATTTCTAAATCACCACCTTTTAAATAGTCATTCACCACGTCTTTAGTTAAAGTAATAGTATGCGAATGAAACGCTTTCATAGCATAATCTTCTGCTTGTGCCTTAAATTTTTTCCATGTTTCAATATTCTGGGGACTAAAATGTGAAGTATTAGTTAGCGCAATAGTGGCCATTTCTCCAAAGGCTTCATTATATAATTCCTTATTATAAGGTCTATCATCTACACCTTCGCCTCCTAGTATTGCATCTATTTTTTCTTTGCTAGCGTTTATTAGATCTTCAGGAGTTTCAAACCAATCACCTGCCAATGCAACTATTTCACCATAGGTCATAGAGTATCCTTGAGGTCTCATGTATATATCAACTTTAGGACCCAATTTTGCGTGTTCATCAGTTTCCCAGCCAAGACCTGAGTTTTTTGAGTTTTCTGGATTTTTTGATTGTTCAAATGCTAGTTTAGCATCTTCAATTTGTTTTTTAATTTCTGCTTCTTCCATAAGAATTACATTTTTAAATTAGTTACTTTTAAATCAATGTAGAGATTATTCTTATGTAATAGATAGGAAATGTTTTGATTGAATAGTAGTTTGTTCTGAATAATAAAAAGTATGTTCTTACAATATTATAATTGACCTTTTTTAGTTTGTGCTCATGTTTCTTTACTGAAATGATTTTAATCATCTCACAAGGGAATTTTAAAATCAACTTTAATATTTTTTCTTTTCACGATGAACTCTTCTTTTGCAAGAAGCTCCCATTTCTTATGAAAACAGAAGATACAATGAAGGGAAAAAGATGGAAAGATGGCGTAAGAGCCATGTATTGTATTTTGAAACTCGGTTTGTTTTAAATGAATTAACCGAAAATTACGAACACGATTTTATATAGATTTTAGTTTTTCACTGAGTTCAGTCAAACACTTTTGAAACGGCTCTTGAGGTACGGTTATTGACTTTTCGTCGTTTGCCTCAAAATCAGTGATTGATTCAAAATAGTCAATCGGATTTATTGGATTGACGCTCCAACCTTCTCGTCTAGAAAATCCGTAAGTCAAATGCAAATCACTATTCTTTTCTACTTTTAAACAGCCTGTATATTGGTCTGAAAAATCAATAGGTAAATAAATAATGTGTCCATTTTTCAAGGTCATCAATCTTTTATTCCACGAAGTTATTAATTGAGATACGGCATTTTTAATTGCTCGTATGCCACTTTTGGGTTCAATGGTTAAAGCAAAATAATACGTATCAAATTGTTTCTGACTAATTAAATTAGGAATTTCAAACACTAGATCTTCATGTCCGCCTTTGTCATTTTCTATGACGTCTATATGTATAAGTGAAGCCATTTAATTGTTAAAGTAGATTCCGTTCAATGTATTTAAAAGTGTATAGAGAAGCACTATCGCTTTTCCTCATACGGAAACTTACGACTCGCTTTTCGCATCATTCTATTGATGATATTTTGCGTGTTTTTTCCCGATTTACGATTGATAGTTTTTTCGTAGCGCCATAACAACTTTCCTGTGGTTTTATCACTCAATTTAATGATGATTTTACCGTAATCAGATTTTCCTTTTAAATAGGTAATCAAGTCGAAAGAAGTATCTATATCTTTTGAAAGCAATAGGCGAGAAGTCAACGAACCACTAATGACAGCGTCTACTTTTAAAATTTTACACAATTCTTGCGGCGAATAAATGTCCATATCTTCAGAAACAACGCCAGCCTTTTTCAGCATACGATTCGTTGTATTGATATCTTGAAATTCAATTTTCAACTTCTTCTTACGCTTTCTATTCAAAAAGTAACTTTCCAAAGCTTCCTGTACCGCAACACCTTCGCGTTCTTCTAATTCTTGAATTTGTGCTTTGGTATACGTTTTATCTTTGGATTTAAGATTCAGTGTTGTCTGAAAAGGAAGAATGGCAATAATCTTATGATCTTTTGAAAGTTCATCAAACTTATCACTTTCATAAATCTTTTTCTGTGCGTTGGCAAATTGCATTCCAACGATTAAAATAAGCAAAGAAGTAAGTATCTTTTTCATGTTTATTCTTTTGTCATTTCTGCGTGTCACATCAAACGAAGTCAGATGCAAGCAGAAATCCAATCTTTTTCAATTTCAAATTATAATTAGTGTTTTTAGTCCATGAGTAAGAACCAAGACCTAAAACCTAACACCCAAGACCTAACACCTAAAAACGCATTCCCATCTTCACATTAAACACACGACCAGTTAAGAAATTTGGGATTCCAAATTGACGTTTGGTATATACATCACGAACCCACGTATTGGTAATAGAGTTTTGTGCATCAAATACGTTGAAAATCTCAAAACCTACATTTAATTCTTTGAATGCCGAACGCCAGCCACTTTCAAACTGTCTCTTTTTATCAACCAAAACATACGAGAATCCTACATCGGCACGCTTATAATCTGGCAATACACTTTGGAATAAATACGGATCTGAATAACTTGGCGATCCACCAGGCAATCCTGTATTATACGTTAGATTCAGGTATAATTTCAAATTCGGAATCTTTCGCATATAATCTTGGAATAAAATAGCAAACTTCAAACGCTGATCCGTTGGTCGTCTGATAAATCCACGATTGTTAATGTTTTCTTCTGTTTTTAAATATCCAAAACTTACCCAACTTTCCGTTCCAGGAACAAATTCTCCATTCAAACGCATGTCCAAACCATAAGCAAAAGCTTTGGCATTATTATCCGCTCGGTATCGAATACGAACGTTTTCAATGGTATATGCGTTTACATCAGATAGATTTTTATAATACGCTTCGGTGGTCAACTTAAAAGGTCTGTCCCACAACTTAAAACTATAATCATTTCCTAATACGACATGAATAGATTGCTGTGCTTTTACATTCGGATTTACAACACCATCAGGACCACGTAATTCTCTGTAAAATGGTGGTTGATGATAAAATCCTCCCGACAAACGGAACAACATATCTTTTTCCCATTTCGGTTTGATAGCAATTTGTGCTCTTGGACTCACCACAGCTTGTGTTTTACTCTGAATTCCTTCGCCACTAACGGTCCAACTATGTGCACGAACACCAATATTAGTGTACAATTCATGTTCTCCAATCATTGATTGCTTGCTCCATTGTGCGTATCCTGAAATACGATCAATTTGTGTATTATTACGCGCACGAATCGATTGGAAAGGCTCTAATGGACCTTCAAATGCTTCATACGGTTGATTATTTCCTAAACCTGGTAATGGAGGACGAATAGAGAAACCTGCAGAATCAATCACTTCCCATTCAATCAAACGGTCACGAATGTCTTCATGTGTATATTTCAATCCCCAATCTACTTGGTTTTCGTCTTCATCTATTTCGTAAGTTCCTTTGTGTTCTACATTTACAATTAAGGCATCTAAATCGTTTCGACCATGATTCAATTGCGAACCAATTCCTTCACTAAATTCAACATCACCTAAATTCTGATCGCCAATATTTGTGTTTACTTCTCCCAAACGATACTGCGCAAAAATGTCAAAATGTTCTTGTTCTGTGGTATGATACATCGAAGTAATCAATTTCAACGTGACATCATCATTCAAGAAATAATTCGCTTTAAAAGCTCCAAAATACGTACGGAAACGATCTTGTTCTTGTCCTTGATAAAAAATCAATAAGGCAATCGGATCTTGTAAGGTTCCAAAATTCGTTTGACGAGTTAAAGGTTCGTAATCGTAATCGTTAAAAGAAACATTTCCTAAAAAACTCAAGTGAAACTTATCTGAAAACTTATACGTCATATAGGTTTGGAAATCTGTAAATCGCGGTCTAAAATTCGTTTCAGTTTGTTTACTATTTACCAATAAACTATTGTCTCGATAACGAATTCCAGAAATTGTGGTAAACTTACTATCGTTACTTGCAGTTTCAACAGAAGCGCTTCCGCCAAGGAGACTCAAATTGACTCTTCCGCCAAAGCGAGACGGTCTTTTGTACGTAATATCTAAAACAGAAGATAATTTATCACCAAACTTCGCTTGAAATCCTCCAGCAGAAAAATCTACATTCTGAACCAAATCTGTATTCACAAAACTCAATCCTTCTTGTTGTCCCGATCGAATTAAAAACGGACGATATACTTCAATTTCGTTGACATATACCAAGTTCTCATCGTAGTTTCCACCACGAACCGAATATTGTGTACTTAGTTCGTTATTCCCACTAACACCAGGAAGCGATTTCAGTAAGTTTTCGACACCAGGAGTTGCGCCAGGAATCAAACGCACCGTTTCCGCAGAAAGCACTTCAATACCTTGTACCGCTTTTCGTTTGCGTGAATCTAAAATAACAGTCCCAATTTGTTCTGCCGTTGTAGACATTACAGGGAAGAAATCGTAATCTTCACCGTTTTTCAATTCAACAGTTATAATAATAGGTTTGTGAGCAATATGCGTAAATGTCAAGGTAACCTTTTCATTGGCAGGAATTACAATTTTGAAAAAACCATTCTTATTGGTTTGTGTTCCTGTGCCGGCAGAAGTTTTAATATTTACTGCATCAATCGGTTGCTTATCGCCATCTAAAATAACTCCTCGTACAGTTCCTGTTTGTGCCAACATAACGCTAGCAAACAATAAAAAACTCAAGAAAAGTATACAACGTGTGGGTTTCAATAGTATCAGTTTTTAGTTTTTCTATAAAATGTGCTGGTAAAAGTAGTATTATTTCCAACATTATCAGTAACGATCAACTTTAAATTATGTTTTGCTTCGGTAAAACTAATATCGTTAAAATCGTAGGTAAGCATGCCTTTTTTAGGATCATATTCAAATAAAATCCACTTTCCGTTAATCGTTCCACGAAAACTTCGGACACCAGAAAGATCGTCGCTTACTTTAACTTTTAAATATTTTTTGGAAGAAATCCATTTATCTTTTGAAAAGTTGACAGGCTTTACTTTTGGCGGAACAGAATCTTTTACAAGAAAATAAGTTCCTAAACTCTTTGTGCTTGTGGTAAATTTTGTGCCTTTCTTTTTCGTTTTACTATAAGATGGTTTTTGCTTCCTATTCAAACTCGCAATAAATAACTGTTTGCGTTCTTTTGCGGAATACTTGGAAACATCAAACGAAATTACAAAGTTTTTATGTGCGGCTACTTTATCATTATGAATGTTGTAACGTCCTTTTTTATCTTTTGATAGATCGAAATAAAAATCTTCATAAAACGTATGTTTAGGAACATACACACTAACATCACCTTCTTTCAGCGTATGTTCAGCGTTTCTTGTCACTAAATTATTGGTAACATTCTTTTGTCGTTTTTGCGTGATTTTTTGTTTTTTACCAACAATAGGAATGGTAATCGTGGTAATATTATTTTTAAAATCTTTGACCTTCAACACAACGGTATATTCTTTTCCTTCTTCAACTTGAATACGTCCGTTATTTATCACATTATCGTAAATACTCAGCTTATTCGCAGGAGTTATAAAACAGCGTTGTACACGTTGCTTTAATTTTTTAAAACGCGCATAATCAATCAGTGTATTGATATATCTCGATTCGCCAAACGAAAACTTATTGAAAGTATAGCTAAAGTTTGGAGCGCCATTTACAAAGCTTTCTACTTGATAGACACCATTTTTATTAAATGCTAAATCTTGTCGATCGAAAGAATTGATTCCTAAACCAATTTCGCCAGAAGCATATATTTTTGAAGAAATAAAATTATTTTTCTCTTTTCCTTTTCGTAATTGCAATTGTACAATTTTATTAGAAGCATTTACTTGTGCGGAATCTGAAAGTGCATAAGCATAAACACCATTTACTGTCGGATTGTGTGAATCTTTCACTTCAATACCAAACAACATCGGATTCATAGGTTTTGATGCAGAATCTCTAATTTCAAAGTGCAAATGCGGTCCGCCAGAAGAACCACTATTCCCAGAATAGGCAATAACTTCTCCTTTTTTAACCACTAATTCCGTTGGTTTTGGATACAACTGTATCGCATAACTTTCTTTATTGTATTGCTGTTTCTTTAAATACGCTTCTAATTTTGGAGACAATTTTTTCAAATGCGCATACACAGAAGTATATCCATTCGAATGTGTTAAGTACAATGCTTTCCCAAATCCCCAATGTTGAATTTTAATACGAGAAATATGGCCATCGCCAATGGCAAACACTTCAAAACCTTCCTTTTGCTTTGTTTTAATATCAATTCCTGAATGAAAATGATTGCTTCTCAATTCGCCAAAAGTTCCCGATAAAATAATAGGAATATCTAACGGCGATCTAAAATCGACATTCTTAATTTTTGTTTGAGAAAAGGCAAATGAAAAGAAAAATAAAAAAATATAAAACAGTCTGTACATAAATCAAAAGTGCGTTTCGAAGAGCTAAAATAGCTAATACTTAGTTAATTTGGAATCTTTAAATTCAAAAACTGCACCAAAAATTAAAGGAATCTTAAAGCTTTACTTTAAATAATAGTCAAAACCCTTGCGAACTAATTTTATGAATGTTAAATTTGTATCCATACGCATTGAATTAAAATGTAATGAGCAGTACTTTGAAAATCGTTGATTCTCTTGAGAATAGAGTGAGTAAAATGCTTCACAGACTTGAGGTTTTGGAGCAAAAAAATCATCAACTACGTCAAGAATTAGCCAATTCAAAGGAAGAATCTCAACGTTTACAACAAGAAATCTCACAATGGGAAGAAAAGTATAACACGTTAAAAATTGCAAATTCAATGCTTGGCAGTGATAACAACAAAAAAGAAGCTAAGCTTAAAATAAATACATTAATTCGGCAAATTGACCATTGTATTGCACAATTGGCCGAATAAAAGAAGACAGTTCTTTACACTATGGACAACAAGCTCAAAATAAAGCTTTCTATTGCGGATAGAGTCTATCCATTAACCATTTCAGCAGGCCAAGAAGAAGGATTGCGGAAAGCGGCTAAAAAAATAGAAGCTATGATTAAACAATTTGAGCAAAGCTACGCAGTAAGAGACAAACAAGATGTATTGGCCATGTGTGCCTTGCAATTTGCAGCTCAAGTAGAGCAAAAAACTATAGATAAAGACACAAATCAAACAGCATTAGAAGAAAAATTAAAAGCGCTTGACGATTTATTGAAAGCGCAGCTTAGTTCATAAGTTCTTTAAAATATAAATAGGTTACTGCCTACATTGGTTTTTATTTTTGATAAACTCAACGTTAATTTAATTAAAAAGAGTGAGTCATGGTTGTAAAAGCACGCTGTCAATACAAATTTACTTTGTATTTGGACGGATCCTTGATCAATCTGTTAGCTCTAAACTTGTTTTTTGGAGTTTATACAAAACTCTAATCAATGTAGGCTTTTTTTATTAGCGAAACTCAGTTTTGAGAAGTCTATAGCGTGTCACATCAAACACAATCGAGATGCACTCAAAATAAAGTTGAACTGATACCGCTGCAACGCGGAAACTAAGGTTTTACCTTAAAAAACGAATACATAATTAAGATCGATAGATGATGGATAGCACAACAATCATAATTGCAGTCGCGGTAGGAGCGATTGGTTTAATCATAGGCTTTCTCATAGCAAAGAGTTTGGAGAAAAAACAAGCTTCTAAAATGATAGAAGAAGCCAAAAAAGAAGCTTCTTCTTTACTAAAAGATGCGAAGGCAAATGCCGAAAATGTGAAGAAAGACAAGATTCTTCAAGCCAAAGAGAAGTTCCTCGAATTAAAAGCAGAACACGAAAAATTTATCTTATCAAAGGATAAGAAAATGGCAGAAGCTGAAAAGCGTACACGAGATAAAGAATCTCAAATTTCTAGTGAATTATCAAAGAATAAGAAACTCAATCAAGAATTAGAATCAAAAGTAAAAGATTACAATTATCGATTGGATTTTATTGATAAAAAGAAATCAGAAGTTGAGCGACTTCATAAAAGTCAGGTAGAACAATTGGAAGTTATCTCAGGATTATCTGCAGACGAAGCCAAAGAACAATTAGTAGCTTCCTTAAAACAAGAAGCGAAAACAGATGCGATGAGCTATATTCAAGCAAAACTTGAAGAAGCAAAACTAACCGCACAACAAGAAGCGAAAAAAGTAATTATCAATACCATTCAACGTATTGGAACAGAAGAAGCTGTAGAAAACTGTGTTTCTGTATTCAATATAGAATCTGACGATGTAAAAGGTCGTATTATTGGTAGAGAAGGACGAAATATTAGAGCTTTAGAAGCTGCTACGGGAGTTGAAATTATTGTAGATGATACGCCAGAAGCGATCATTTTATCATGTTTTGATTCGGTTCGTAGAGAAATTGCACGTTTATCATTACACAGATTGGTTACAGACGGACGTATTCATCCAGCACGTATCGAAGAAGTAGTTAAGAAAACACGCAAGCAAATTGATGAAGAAATTATTGAAGTAGGGAAGCGTACTGTAATCGATTTAGGAATTCATGGATTGCATCCAGAGTTGATAAAAACGGTAGGGCGTATGAAATACCGCTCTTCATACGGACAAAACTTGTTACAACACTCGCGTGAAGTAGCAAAACTTTGTGGTGTGATGGCAGCTGAATTAGGATTGAATCCAAAATTAGCGAAAAGAGCAGGATTACTACACGATATTGGAAAAGTGCCAGATACAGAAACAGAAGTGCCACACGCAATCTTAGGAATGCAATGGGCTGAAAAATATGGTGAAAAAGCAGAAGTTTGCAATGCTATTGGAGCACACCACGACGAAATTGAAATGAATTCATTATTATCACCAATCGTTCAGGTTTGTGATGCAATTTCAGGAGCAAGACCAGGCGCACGTCGTCAAGTATTAGACAGTTATATTCAACGTTTAAAAGACTTAGAAGACATTGCCTTCGGATTCAGCGGAGTGAAAAAGGCGTATGCAATTCAAGCAGGTAGAGAATTACGTGTTATTGTTGAAAGTGAAAAAGTTGACGATGCAAAAGCAGCTGAATTATCATTCAATATTTCACAAAAAATACAAACGGATATGACTTATCCGGGACAAGTGAAGATTACAGTAATTCGTGAAACAAGAGCTGTAAATATTGCAAAATAAACGGGCAACGTTTATCAAAATACATTCACAAAACGTGAATATCGAGGTTTTATGAAACTACGGTATTCACGTTTATTGTTTATGGCAAACCTATGACGGCGCGGTTTTTTTTATGGGTATCTTTAAGTATAACCTAAATAAGAACCCAACATGTTAAAGAAAATCTTGAATCTGACTGGCGTTGATGCACTTACAAAAATAGACCAAGTGCAAGCCAATGGAGGAAAAGACTCCTCCGTCGCATCTTCTTTTATGTGTTACTGTAACAGTATTTTTATCGGAGAAAAAAGATCCGTAAAAGATTGTTGGAAATCTTGTTAAAATCAGTAATGCTAGAAAAAGAGGAAAAAGCAGAAATCTTACAAAAGGTTTCTGCTTTTTTTATGTTCGTGGATGAAATTGCTCCATAATTTGGGCTAAATGCTTTCTATCCACATGCATGTAAATTTCTGTTGTAGTAATACTTTCGTGTCCTAACATGAGTTGTATGGCACGTAAATCGGCTCCATTCTCTAATAAATGTGTTGCAAACGAATGTCGAAAAGTATGTGGAGACACATTTTTTTTCAAACCTATTTTTGCCACTAAGCGTTTGATAATCGTGAAAATCATAACGCGCGTCAGTTGTTTTCCACGTCTGTTTAAAAAAACAGTATCGCTAAAAGCAGGAACTTCTTTGACCAAAGGGCGTGATTCTTTTACATAAATAGTAATGTACTTTTGCGTAACAGCACCAATAGGCACAAAACGTTGTTTGTCACCTTTTCCAGTGACTCGAATAAAACCTTCATCAAAAAACAAATCAGACAACTTTAAATTGACCAATTCGCTGACACGCAAACCACAACCGTACAAAGTTTCAATAATTGCTTTATTTCGATGTCCTTCGGCCGAACTTAAATCAATTGCAGCAATCAGTTTTTCAATATCTTCAAGCGCTAAAGTATCAGGTAATTTCCTTCCTATTTTAGGTGCTTCAATCATTTCCATGGGATTGTCCTTTCGGTAATCTTCAAACACCAAATAATTAAAAAAGCTTTTCAAGCCAGAAATAATACGCGTTTGCGATCGGGCATTCAGTACTTTGGCAATTTCATAAATAAATTGCTGTACCGTTTCTTCGTCAATAGATATAGGAGTATGATTGATTTCATTGTGTTCAATATACCGAATCAGCTTTTCAATATCATGTGAATAGTTTACAATTGTATTGTCGGATAAGCCACGTTCAATCTTTAAAAAATGTTTAAAGTCTTTAAGAGTATGTATCCATTTCATAGAAAATCGCTTTTGTGTAAGTTTTTACCTTGATTTTAAAGGATTGGTTGTCAGTTTTTTATTGCAATTGAACTATTCTATAATGTTAATAATTAGTTAACAAATGTAGCTGAAATTACAAAAATTAGTTACTTTATTGTTGAATTAATTAAAAAACTATAATAAAATGAAAAAACTAATTTTAGCAGCAGTAGCTGTTTTTGCATTTGCTTTTTCTGCAAACGCACAGAACTTTGAAGTAGGTATTAACGGAGCTATTCCTATAGGAGATGCTGGAGATTTTTCGAGCTTTAGTATCGGAATAGATGCAGCTGCATTATGGAATGTATCTGAAGATTTTGATGCAGGTGTTGCAACAGGATTTACAAATGCATTTGCAAAAGACATTGCAGGCGTTTCTGTTGATGATGCGCAATTTATTCCTATTGCTGGAGCTGCACGTTACAATGTTTCTAGTAAATTTTATGTAGGTGCTGATTTAGGGTACGCAATTGGAATCAACGATGGAAACGATGGTGGATTTTACTACAGACCAAAAGTTGGGTATGATGTTACTGAAAAAATTAACATTAACTTGTCGTATACAGGAATATCCATTGATTCGCCAGGTTTGAGTACTTGGGATACTATCGGATTAGGAGTTGCGTTCGGATTATAATAATACGCAAACATACAAACTAAAAAGGAAGTCAATTTTGACTTCCTTTTTTTGTTATAGAAAATGTTGTAAAGGGATTTCTTAAAATAAACTTATCAAGTTCTTATAGAAATCATAAAAGGAAGTATTCAGTTTCTTTTTTTTGTTAAAGTGAGTTAAAGCAATAGTAATGGATAGAACTTTTTAGATAGATTCGTAGTAACATTAATTCATAATTTAAATCGATTACTACATGAAAAAAACTACTATCCTAATTGTATTACTGTGTATTGGATTTACCACGAATGCACAAGAAAAATTTTCTTTTGGAGTCAAAGCTGGAGGTAACTTGTCCACTGTTTCAGGCACAAATACGGGCTCAGATATTACGAGTCCACGAGTCGGATTTCACGTTGGAGTTATGTCTGAGCTATCTCTTTCCAATAAGTTTTCACTACAAGGAGAATTAGTCTACTCGCAACAAGGAGTCAAACAAGATGCTTTGGTTTCTATTGCGCCATCTTTGATCCAAGAGGTGGAATCACGTTACGACTATTTGAATGTACCTATTTTGGCAAAATATTATTTGACAAACAATTGGAGTGTTGAAGCTGGTCCTCAATTGGGAATTTTACTTTCTGCAAAACGTGACATTGCTGGTGCAGAAGTAAATGTAAGAAGCAGTTTGGAGTATGTGGATCTGTCAGCTGCGATTGGAACTAGTTATAAATTTAATAATGGATTGAACCTAAGTGCACGTTACAATTTTGGTTTAACTAATTTGAATGGGACATCAGGTGTATCTGCAACAAATTATAATAGCGTATTCCAATTATCCGTTGGTTATTTCTTTAAATAATTTTTAAAACGACATATAAGTTGAAAAAAGAAGCCTTTGTGCTTCTTTTTTTGTGGAAAACATATTGATAATACTTCTAAACTTAATACATTCGTAAGACATTAACAATCATTAAAATCGAATATTATATGAAAAAAGTGACTATTCTTTTCCTATTGCTATGTGTTGGAATTACCGCCAATGCGCAAAATTTTTCTTTTGGTTTTAAAGGCGGATATAACTTAGCAGGTATACAAGGAGATAATTCTAATGGATTTAAAATGCGCCATGGTATTCATTTAGGAGCTGTTGCTGAATTTGAGTTAGCTAGTAACTTTTCAATTCAACCAGAATTAATGTATTCACAACAAGGCGCAAATAATAATGCGATTTTTATATTCAGTGAATTTCCTCTTTTAGAAGGGGAATTGGAAGCGCGTTACAATTTTATAAATCTGCCAATCATGGCAAAATATTATATTGTAAAAGGATTGAGTATAGAATTAGGACCTCAAATAGGTTTTTTGCTTTCCGCAGAGCAAAGAGAAGAAGGACAAATTATAGATGTAAAAGATCGTATAAAAAGTATCGATTTTGGTGTGAATTTTGGCATAGCTTATAAATTCTCAAACGGATTAAACTTTGGTGTACGTTACAATGCAGGACTCTCAAATATAAATGATGTGAGTGGTTTTACGGATAAAAACAGATATGGTGTAGCACAACTATCCATTGGTTATTTTTTACGAAAATAAGACGCACATACACAAATCATAAAAAGGAAGCTTCAGGCTTCTTTTTTTGTGCATTGAAATTTGTATTTTTACCAAAACAATTGCCATGAATATCATTATAATCAATGGACCAAATTTAAATCTGCTTGGAAAGCGCGAACCAGAAATCTACGGAAGTGCTACGTTTGAAGATTATTTTGAAACACTGAAATCTCAATTTCCTAAAGTAAATTTAAGCTACTATCAATCCAATGTAGAAGGTGAATTGATCAATAAACTACAAGAAGTAGGTTTCGAATACGATGGCATCATACTCAATGCAGGCGCATATACACATACATCTATAGCCATTGGCGATGCAATCAAAGGAATTACTTCGCCTGTAGTAGAAGTACATATTTCTAATACATTTGGCAGAGAAGCATTTCGTCATCAATCGTATATTTCTCCTAATGCCAAAGGTGTCATCTTAGGTTTTGGAATGCAAAGTTATCAATTGGCAATTCAGAGTTTCTTAGCTTAATTTCACGAAATAAACGATATCAATTTGTCATCATTCCCTGAATTTTTGTTGACGAATTCCATCTGACCCAAAACTAAAACAAAAAATCACAGATGAAAAAGGCATACTTTAATTGGAGTACAGGAAAAGATTCTTCGCTGGCTTTATATCATATTTTACAACAAAAAGAATACAATGTAACGCAATTAGTGACTACGGTCAATAAAGATTACGAACGTGTTTCGATGCATGGTTTGCGAGAAGCACTGTTGGATGCGCAAGTGGAACGTTTGCAATTGCCTTTGCAAAAAATATACTTTCCAGCGGAAGTCACCATGTCCGATTATGACAAAGCAATGCGCAACGCTACTCAAAAGCTGATTGAGCAAGATTATAAGTATGGAATTTTTGGAGATATCTTTCTAGAAGATTTACGAAAATATCGTGAGGAAAAACTACAAGAAGTCGGTATTACAGGTGTTTTTCCACTTTGGAAGCAAGATACAAAAGCCTTATTGAAAGAATTTCTCTCGTTAGGCTTTAAAGCCATTACAGTTTGTGTCAATGCGAAATTGTTGGATGAATCGTTTGTAGGTAGAATTTTAGATGAAGACTTTATCAATGACTTGCCTGAAAACGTTGATCCTTGTGGCGAAAACGGAGAATTTCATACATTTACCTTTGATGGACCTATTTTTTCGTCTCCGATTGATTTTACAATTGGCGAAAAAGTGTTAAAAACCTACGCACCATCTAAAAAAGAGGAAGATACTTGTGGCTCAGATGATTCTAGTTGGGATCGGGCTTTTTGGTATTGTGATTTGATTCCGAAATAGACAAAATCTCTTAAAAATTAACATTTCCCTGTGAAAACTTTACATAAGTTTTGGCAATTACTTAAGAACAAATTAAGACACATCTAAGCTATATTTGAATGTGAAACAAAACGAAGTTTCACAGCAATTTTTTCATAGCTGAAGGTGGGATATCAGTTATTAGGTTGGTTGAGGGAAAAGTCATTCAAGTGAGATTGAATGGCTTTTTGCATTTATAAAAATCACATAAAAATCTCTTTAAAATACACAATTACAGCTATAGGAAGTAACCATTTAATAGCAGTATACACAATAGAAGCAATCACTGCTAATACGATGACAACCCACAACCATCTTTTTTGTTTTTTATCCATCTTAAAACGTACAAAATCTCTTATTGCAAATAAAAAGCAAATAGAGAAAAGAAACAATAAAAAAAGAGGTCGTTAAAGTTGCCTTTAAAACGACCTCAATAATTATCATAGTTAGTTAAAGTCTACTGTTCTTGTTGGCAAGGAATGTCTCTGGTGATACATAATTGTATGCTCAAACAAGAAACACATGTATTGTTGTGCTGTGTATAGGTAATACATGACATCACTCTACTGCAAATGGACCAAGTCTGTGATCCATCTCTTCCACCAATAATTTGATTTGGAGTTAAGTCAGAAATGGAATTTTTGTTAAGCTGTAAATTTTTTAAATTTCGTTTTTTCATAATAGATAAATTTTAAAATTAATAATGAATTAAAAGTATTGATAATGAATCTATTATGAGTAAGTGTTTATGTAGTGCAGCGTGCAATTTATAAATTAACAGGCATAAGTATTGCACAATTTATGAATTGAAATATTGGCAATACAATTCTAGTAGTCGAATGACATTAAAATAAAAGCGAACTTCGGTTTAGTCATTGCTGGAAGATTTTTTCTTCCGACCATAACTAATTTCGGTTCGCCTTAAAAAATTACCTTACAGTTTCTGTACAAGGTCCTATTTCTCCAGGATCTGTAGTATTACATCCAAAATCTATTGAAGGACAGTCATTCGCTACTGAAGGGCAAGTGTGTGAACCACATATTTTTGGATGCGAATCACAACCAGGAAATAACCATGATCCTGCATTACCTCCTGTCAAATCGCGAACTTGAAGGCTGGAAATTGATTTTTTGTTAAGCTTAAGAGAATTAAGATTCTTTCTTTTCATAATAAATGATTTTAATATTAATTGTTTAAAAGTCAGGTAAATAATGAGCGGAAACAATAGAGAATACAAATTTGTAGTGTTTTAATTCATATTCGTAAAAACAAAATAGACATAAAAAAAGCGAACCGAAGTTCGCTTAATTTGATAATTACATTAATTAACAAACGTTAAAAGTATCATCTGATGAATACCAGCAACCTGTTGGTTTGTTCGATTTACCATCACAAACAGTTTCTATAGTATGCGGGTCACATTGCGTACAATGCGTTTGTTGTGATAAACATACATCTACAACAACTGTTGCACAATTTCTAGAATAGGTCGGAATTTGACCTCCGCGTAGCGCATTAAAATTAGAAACTTGCGTTTTGTTAAGCGCTAGGCTTTTGAAACTCTTTTTTTTCATAATCTAAATGATTTTATGTTAATACTTTCTAGTTCGTGAAGTAGTAAAATGTTACCCTAT
This sequence comes from uncultured Kordia sp., assembly GCF_947489565.1. GTDB lineage: Bacteria > Bacteroidota > Bacteroidia > Flavobacteriales > Flavobacteriaceae > Kordia. The sequence goes on from NZ_CANLEA010000007.1 coordinate 61,185, forward strand.
GTTATGAAATTGCACAAAAAAAGCGAACCGAAGTTCGCTTATAAGTTGTTAGGCAACTGAGCAATCACAGGAATGTTCATTATTTTCTGTGACACAAGCACAAGTACCAAAAAAAGTACCTCCAGGTGGACAAAAATCAGTATCCTGTGTTGGATGATTTGTGCAAATAAATCTGAATGTAGTAATGCTTCCTCCTTTAATTTTTGATGCTGTAAAATTAGAAACTTGCGTTTTGTTAAGGCGTAAATTTTTTGGATTCTTTTTTTTCATAGTATATATATTTACATTGATATAGTACAATGATAAAAAGATGAACAGCAGAATAAAAACGCTATTTCTCTGCATTTATAAATCACGACTCGTTATTTATAAATTGCTAGAAATCAATGGTTATACGCAAGTTTTTATTTGTGCTCAAGAGTTTTTGTTCTCAGATATTTTTTCTCAATATAAAACGTTGCAAAAGGAACTAACGATGCAATAAATAAAATAGCAAAACGCTTCATTGTCCATTTTTGTTCTTCCGTAACTAAATAAGCAAATACCACATAAATTACAAACAAAAGACCATGTGCCATTCCTACAATCTTATTCGGCATGGTAATTTCCATCATATACTTTAATGGCATTGTAATAAAAAATGCGATGTATGAAATTCCTTCCGCTATGGCAATCCAACGAAAGTTTTTTAAAGTTTTTGTTTCTCTGATAGTTGAGTCCATAAATATAAACGTAAAAAAGTATAAAAAAAGCCGCTCTAGGAGCAGCTTTTCAAAATATATCATTAAATGTGAATGACTTCATCATACGCATCAGCAACTGCTTCCATGACTGCTTCACTCATGGTCGGATGCGGATGGACAGCTTTTAATACTTCGTGTCCTGTAGTTTCTAATTTTCTACCCAATACAGCTTCGGCAATCATATCAGTCACACCGGCACCAATCATATGGCAGCCTAACCATTCTCCGTATTTAGCATCAAAAATTACTTTTACAAAACCTTCTTTATTTCCACCTGCGCTAGCTTTTCCAGATGCAGAGAACGGGAACTTACCAACTTTGATATCGTATCCTTGCTCTTTTGCTTGTGCTTCTGTTAAACCAACCGAAGCAATTTCTGGAGAACAGTACGTACATCCAGGAATATTTCCATAATCTAAGGCTTCTACATGCATTCCTGCAATTTTCTCTACACACAAAATTCCTTCCGCAGAAGCAACGTGAGCTAAAGCTTGTCCTGGCGTAACATCTCCAATTGCGTAATATCCAGGAATATTCGTTTGGTAGTAATCGTTTACTAAGATTTTATCTCTATCGGTAGCAATTCCAACAGCTTCCAATCCAATATTTTCAATATTTGTTTTAATTCCAACAGCCGATAATACAATGTCAGCTTCTAAAACTTGTTCTCCTTTTTTCGTTTTGACGGTAGCTTTTACGCCATCGCCCGAAGTATCAACCGAAGTAACTTCTGCAGAAGTCATCACTTTAATTCCACTTTTCTTAAACGAACGTTCTAACTGTTTAGAAACATCTGCATCTTCTACAGGAACAATCTTAGGCATATATTCTACAACAGTAACTTCTGTTCCCATTGAGTTATAAAAATAAGCAAACTCCACACCAATCGCTCCAGATCCTACTACGATCATCTTCTTTGGTTGTGTTGGCAAGGTCATTGCTTCGCGGTAGCCAATAACTTTCTTTCCATCTTGTGGCAAGCTTGGCAACTCACGCGAGCGTGCTCCAGTAGCAATCACAATATGTTGTGCACTATATTCGGTTACTTTTCCATCAGCATCTTTTACATCGATCTTCTTTCCAGCTTTCAAGGTTCCAAAACCGTTCAATACATCAATCTTATTCTTTTTCATTAAGAACTGAACACCTTTGCTCATTCCGTCAGCAACACCACGACTACGTTGTACGACAGCGTCAAAATCCTTATCGTATTCTTTCACTGACAATCCGTAATCTCCAGCATGTTTCAAATATTCAAAAACCTGTGCTGATTTCAATAAAGCTTTCGTTGGAATACATCCCCAGTTTAAGCAAACTCCACCAAGACTTTCTTTCTCAACGACTGCGGTTTTAAACCCTAATTGAGAAGCTCTAATGGCAGTTACATATCCACCAGGACCACTTCCTAAAACGATGATATCGTATGTACTCATATCTTAAAATTTTGTTGTCTGTTTTTCAAGATGCAAATTTACGGAATTCTGCTTTAAGAATAAACTATATGTACTTGTTTTTGATTGTTAGGCACGCTTTGCTCTTAGATTGTTAGACTTGCTTTGCTTATAGACACGCTTGCGCTTTGGGATTGTGTGTCTTTGTCAATCTATCAATTTGTTTATTCGTTCATTTCGTATATCAATTTCATTCAAGAATTCCAAAGTACGTTTATCGTTACTCTCAAATTGACAAATAGACAAAAAGACAAATCAACAAATTGACACAATAAGGAAGTTCCCTTTCGCTACGCTTCAGGTCGCGCTATTCGCTGCAAGTCCGCGCTCGAAACTCGCTGTGGGCTTTCCACTGCTATCACTAACTCAGTTCGAAGTACGCTTTTTATTTGATACACTGCATGTCAATTCGAGCGCAGTCGAGAATACTGAGTATTTTATCTTTTGTTGATTTATTGTTGATTAGTTTTTTCGCCCATTTATTCTTTTGTGTTTTATTCTCTAACCGTCAGTTCGAGTGTTTTTGTCATATCGAGTGCAGTCGGGATAGGCAAAAATGTATCGAGAACAGCTCAGAAAATCAAAGTACTTCTCGATACTAAATTTCTTCGAAATTTCACTCGAAGTGACGTTTAGAGTTTTTCTAGAATAGAATTAGAAACGTCATTACGAGGAAGCATGACGAAGTAATCTGTTTCTCTATTGTTAGGTTACTATCCGTTTTTTCAAAACATTCTCAGATACTAACACTTTTACATTTTGAGTTTTTCTTTTTTTGTAGGAAATGTAACATTTGAGTACATTGTAGCAACTAACTTATTGTAAATACGAGTTAAGATATGGGAAAGCCGAATTTGGTAATAGATAGAGAGCAAAAAAAAGTTTTTTTGGATGGGGAGATCATAGGTAAAGTAGATACATCTAATTCGTATTCAGGAAAGGAAGAAGGAGACAGAATTATTATTGAAGATGTATTTAAGTTGGACGATATTTTGATTTCAAATTTGTTTAAATATAATTTTGAAGATTTGGTAATTACTTTTGATGAGATTTTTTTTTCATGCTATGGTTGGTTGAAAGAATCAGCCCCAGCTTATTACAAATGGTATCCCAATTCGAGTTCACATATTTATCTGTCTAGATCATGTAAGCCTATAGTTGATCTTCGTCTATTTTTGTACCGTTGGGATTTTTCTTTTAGTGTAAAATCTTTTATTGAAACCTTATCTGTTTTCATTCAAAATGATGAAACTATTAGAATTGATTCAGAAATACTAAAGAATCCAAGCCTAGCAACGATAAGTGTATTTTCCTTGTATTTTGATATAGATATAGAATTTAAAAAAATTAAAGTTTTATATGAAGAGGTCGTAGAACAGTTAAAACTAAAAATAGATTTAACAATTTCAGAATTAACTCAACAAAATAACTCAAACCTATCAAACACCTTCACATTCCCACCAGAAATCCAAAGTTCCTGTGAGCAATATCTTATCTACTTCGCCACATTCTTAAAAGACATCGGTATCAATGCAGAAACCAAAATTGAATCCAAAGCACATAAAACCTTATTTACCGTAATTCCAGCAAATGGAGAAGAAGCGTTGGATAAAATCAAAAAAGCACTGCAAATATATTTGTCGCTACCAGAAAGTCCAGAGTTTGAAAGTGTCGCTTCAGAGTTTACAGATATGTCTGTACAAAGGTTAGCTTCACAAGTCTATTTTTATAAATCTCAATTAGCTTTAGCAAGTGTGATGTTACAAGAGAAAGACAAACAAATTAAGAGTTTGAATATGAAAGTTTACCAACAAGAAGCTTCTGTTGAATTGCAAGTTTTAGAAGAAAAAAATGAAGAAAAGGTTTTTGGTGGCTTAGTAACAATTACTGAATTTAAATTGAACGGATTTAAAATCAATTCTCCAGAAATGGTACGCTTTTTAAAGAGAGTTTTTAAAATAAAATAAAATGTAAAATGCTAAATTTTAAATGTAAAAGTAATTTCCCCAACACCCAACACCCAACACCCAACACCCAACACCCAAAAAATGAAACTCCTCCTCATCGGTGCCTCAGGCTCAGGAACCACAACACTTGGAAAAGCATTGGCGAAAGCAACTTCATTTCCACACTTAGATGTAGATGCTTATTATTGGAAACCTACGAATCCGCCATTTCAAGAGAAAGTTGATGTAGCTGAGAGACAAGCACATTTACAAACAGCTTTTGAGAAATATGAAAATGTCATTGTCAGCGGTTCGTTGGTCAGTTGGGGAAATTATTGGAAAACGGCATTCGATTTGGTAGTTTTTGTCACCTTAGACAAAGACATTCGCATGATACGCTTACAACAACGAGAATATGAACGTTACGGAAATCAACTAGAAACGGATTCGAAAATCAAAGCGACTTCGGAAGCATTTCTCAATTGGGCAAAACAGTATGACAATCCAACATTTACAGGTCGTTCTATCAAAATTCATCGCGATTGGTTGGCGTCACTTTCTTGTGAAATTATGGAGATCAATAGTGAAGATTCTGTACAAAATAACGTTTTAAAAATACAAAGTCGTTTCAATTAAAAATAAAAGAAGTTGTAACACTTTTTAAAATACAACTACACATAATTTGTATCTTTTGAAAACCAAAAGTGAAGATCTCAGCTAGAAATTTAATATAAACTATTGAAAGAAAACTATCATTTTAATCCTTTTGCAGGTGTTTTAGATCATGAAGTCAATCATACGATTGTACCGAGATTTCCTATTTCAGAGATTGTTGCAGCAATAGAAAATAATCAATCGATTGCCATAGAACTGATAGGCAAACAAGGACGCGGAAAAACAACACATCTGATTTGGTTGCAACAGCAATTACCTGAATATCCAATCTTTCATTTAGGAAAAAATACAGAGATAACCGAGATACTTCAGCATGCTTCGGAAGTTGTTTTTGTGGATAGTATTCATCACTTAAATTTCAAAGAACGCTTACAGCTATTTAAGGCAAAAAGAGTCGTGATTTACACCACACATTATACGCGAAAACTCTCGTGTGTATTGACACAGAAAAAGCTGAAAGTCATTCGTTTCAAAGGAATTGATATTCACACATTAAAAAAAATCATAAACAATCGATTATCATTAGCACAAAAAGATAACCAAAAGCAAGAAATACAGGTAAGTGAAAGCGAGTTGCAGGAACTCATCAAAAAATATGGAGACAATTACCGAGGAATTATAAATAAATTATACGAAAACTATCAATGAGCAGTTCAACACTACAAGCAGAAATATGTATAGATGAAGTACACAAAGGCGAAGTTTGTACAGGATATTTGGATATTGTATCTACTGAAGATATTCTCATGGATGAAATTACTGCCAAAATATACTTTGAAGCGCGTGGAAAAATGAGTGGTTACAAAAACGAAGTACTTTCGTTTTCCATCATCACAGAACCAATATTGATAAAAGCAGGAGAAGAAAATAGCATTCCTTTTTCATTTGAAATCAATGATTTTGTGGAAAGCTATGAAGGCAAAAATGTGAGTTTTACGTACACATGCGAGGTCATGATGCATGTAGATGAGGAAGATTTTAAAAAGTTAGGATTGAATTTTTTAGCAAGTGTAAAATCATTCATCACTTCCGATAAAAGATTACGCGCGCAAAAACAATTTGAAGTCGCAGACCTTCATAATACCTATAGTGTAAAAGAAGGTACATATGATTTTAAGCTGAAACTCAATTATATATTACCCTTAGCAATTGCTGTAATTTTATTTTTGATATACATATCGTTGATTCCAGAATTCGATCTTAGTTTTACGATTCTGGGTATTGTAATCTTGATTACGTTTACGTTTATGATACATTATTATCTCGAAGATGCTTTGGGAAGATTGACCATGAAATTAGCAGATGACGATGATGAAAACTTTCATTGCGCGATTGAAAAGACAAAAAAAATTAATTTAAAAGAACAGCATGTCTATTATGAAATCATTGAAGAAGTTGTAGACAATCGAGGTACAAGTTCTAGTACTAATAGACAGGAGTTATATAAATCATTTCGTAAAGAAATGAAGAGTTTTAAAAAAAATACAGCTTTCACATTTCCGTATCCAGGCAATTTGAGCTATGCAACGATGGAGCAAAAAGATGTAAAGATTTATTGGCGCATGTGTATTACGGGCGTTTCTAATTTAGGTCTAAAATTAAAATATGTATCCGAATTTGAAGTCAAAAAAAACAAACCTATTCACAACAAAGAAGGTTTAGTGAAATTTTAAGAACGTTTAAATAAGGATTCTCATAAATTTAAGGAAATCGAGTATGTTTGCATTTCATTAAATAATAAAAATAACAGATGATTTCATCTTTAAAACGAATTACAATGCATAAATTTTTTCCCTACTTTCTAGCAATCATCATTTTGGTGAGCTGTACACAAAAACCAGCAGAAGGTGTTGTGTACGAAGATTTTAAAAATGATTTAGAAACACTTAAGTTTCAAGGGAAAGTAAAAAAAGTAGTAACACAAAATGCAGATTTCGAAAGTTCTTCAAGTGACAAACTGGAACCTGCAATACTAGCTGAAGTACAAGAATTTTCAGCAGATGGTTTTTTACTAAATTCTGAAGTGTACGATTACAAAGGAGAATTAGATAAAAAAACAACATATGCATATGATGATGAAAATAAGTTGACGAAAAAGTATGTTGTCAGTCCAGGAGATGAAATATTTAAAACAGAAACAGAAATGCTTTTACGTATCGCGGAAAGCAAAGAGCAACGATCTAGAACATATAAAGTATATACAGATAGTGTTTTGGACTATACAATGACGTATTTTGATGACAAACACGACAATATAAAGCCATAAGATCGTACAAAGAAACAACCTTAGAAGAAACATATAACAACATATATGTTCATGACAATAAACTAGCATTACGACTCAAAATTCAGGAAGCGAAACCAGATGATACGTTGGGGACATTTATATATGATGATAAAAAACGAGTTATTGAAGAAACTACGTATCTTAGTTTTACCCAATACAAAGAAGAATATACGTATGAAGGAGACATGTTGGTACAACAAAAAACATATCGTGTAAACAAAGCAGGAGACGCCTACGATATTTCAATACAAAAGTTTAATGAATACTACCATCCAATATACAAGTCATTTGACAACAAGAAAACTGTAATGGAAGATAAGTTTGAGTATGAATATGATGCAAAAGGAAATTGGATAAAGAAGACAAAATATTATAAATCAGTCCTTGACAAAGCTGGCGATTTTACAAAAACTAGCGTTATGTTGAGAGATATTACATATTACGATGAATAAAAAAACAAAAAGCAACGCATGAGCAATTCATTAAAACCTCAAAAAAATAATATTGACGACATTCAGTTTCCTCCACATGACGGAAACAATCAACAAAGAGAAGTAGTATTTGTAGAAAGAAGAGGCGCACCAACGATGCTGACTATTCTTGTGATATTTACCATCATTGGATCGTTGTTCTCTATGGGAAAATCGCTTTTCTATGATACGGTGGAATCATATTTTGGTTTTGGCGGAAGTTATACTTATTGGGTATATGCTTTAACTTGTGCAGGAACAATGATTGGCGCTATTATGATGCTTTCCAAAAGACTGAAAGGTTTGTATCTCTATTCGGCATGTCAAATCATTTTTATTGCCATGTTTATATTGAGTAGAATTCCTTCGGCAGATGTATATTATTCTACAAGTTATACCATGTTGGTGGCATTACCCGCAATAATCTTCTTAGTGTTGTATTGGTCGAAAGATATTAGAGATTATTTGACGAAATAAATATTGATCATGAAAAAAATACAGTTTAAAAAACAATTATTCTTTCTGAGTATATGTCTGCTTGTTTTTGCTTGTAAAGAAGTTGATCCCAACAAGCAAATTGATGAAGGTTATGTGAGTGATCAAGTCTATACAAGCAAAGAAATTGGATGGCAAATACTAATTCCTAATGGTTGGGATATTGTGACCAAAGAACAAAGTGATCAATATTCAGAAAGAGGGAAAGAAATATTTAAAGAAGGACTTGGTGTCGAGATAGATGATTCTCAATTAAAAGATTTAATAAGTTTTAAAAAGAATCAGTTCAATATATTTATTTCAAGTTCAGAGCCTTTTAAAGAAGACTTTGAAGGTGAATGGGAACAAAATAATGCAGATTTAAAATATTATCTATATGAAATGTTTAAGAATAATGGAGTCAATGTAGATTCAACAGCAACCACAACAGTTCGCATTGATGGACTCGATTTTAAACGTTATGGATTTACAATAAAAAAAACAAGTGGAGAAGTGATCCTAAACCAATTGATGTATATCAAGTTGATTAATGGGCATTCATTCAGTGTAAATATTAATTATAATAATGAGAGAGACAAAAAGGTCATGTTAAAAGCATTATTCGATTCTCAATTTAGAAAATAAAAACAACATACGTGTACGAATTTATAGAACAAAGTACTTATATTTTTGACAGCATATTGATGCCTATTTTTTTCTGGTATTCTCTAGGTTTAGTTGCCTTAAAACTCGCAGATGCAATAAAACCAAAGTTTTTTAGGATCGATCAGAAAATTTGTAAAGTCATTTCCATACTTGGAATCGTATATATATTTGCAACGCTGATCGTATGTTATGCGTATCATGAAGCAATTATGATGGTGTCAGGAATGGAACCTAATTCGGGCAGAGTTCCATTACATTTTTGGTTTTTAATATTATGGCGACCGCTGCTATTATTCATGTTTACACAATTACTTAGAGTGGAACAGATGAGTAATTCTATGGTATTCAGAGGAATTACCGCTGTGTTATTTTTAATTATTCGCTAGATTTTTTTTTAAGAACAATCTCAATGAAACACCTTTCAGACAAACGAAACAATCAACTTGCGTATTGTAAAGTTTGTGAATACAGAGACTTTGATAATCAAAAAGGAATTACTTGTGCGCTGACAAAAAATGTTGCCGATTTTGAAAGTGAATGCCCATCTATACGTATTGATTTTGAAGAAGTAGAAGGGCAAGAAATCGATCTTCACAATGCAATTCTTGATTACATACGAGAAAAATACGATTCGTTTTATTTAAAAAAGGAACACTATATTTTACCAAATCAACCCTTTTATTCTAAATACTACTCCAAAGAAAATACACAGAAAATTAAGATAAAAGGACCCAAGGATGAAAATGCTTGGACTACCATTGTTTCTATGGTTTTACTTGCATCTATAATGGCAATATTCAATACTGAAGGCAATGCTTATAAGCTATTATTTGGCTTCTTAATTTTTATTTCGGTTGTTTTTTTAGGAATACGATTAGTTATTGATACATATACGCCAGCAAAAGTAGGTTTTAGTACAGATGTGCAAGGATTGACAATACATCGCAAGAGAATTTTTTGGCATGATATTGTAGATTTTCGCATCATGCACAAGCCAGGAAAAGAAGGATATTATGATTTAATTTTGGGAACTATTAGTGAAGGTGTGCAAACATTTGATATAAGAGATATAAAAATTTCAATAGATCAGCTTTTAGAAATCTTCAGTTTCAACAGACTCGATTATTTAACACGTTATGATCGAAACCTACCTGACCTACTTTAATATTTATTAATTATATTTAGAAAAAGTAGATCGTATGAAAAACTGTATCGCATGTAATCAACCAATAGCAGCTGAAGTTAAATTTTGTCCTCACTGTGGAGCAAAACAACCATCGCAAACAGCAAACATTCCAAATACAGCAGAACAAGAAGCGCAGGCCAAACCTCCAACAATTATTATCATATTGGCAGTTTTAACCATTTGCGGATCACTGTTTGGCATAGGACGCGCACTTTTATATGATTTATTTGGTTCCGCAACCAATGATGACAGCATTCGAATCCGAGCCATTATTTATGTAGTCACTTCCGTCGGAACCATTTTGGGAGCCGTATTTATGTTGCTCAAACAACGAAAAGGATTATACATATACACCGTATTTCAAGTCATATATATTGCGACTGTCATATACGCAGCATCTGCGCATTCTCATAAAGACGAAAACCTATCTTCTGCAATGTTAGTTTTCTTTGTAGTACCTGCAATTTTATTTTTAATATTGTATTGGTTAAAAGATATTCGCAAGCATTTAAAATAATTATAAAACGATCAATTAATAAGCGTTACATATGCATTTCGGTTTCGGATTCAAAAGTTCTACCTTACTTATCTTCTTTATTCACGGATTGATATTTACGTTACTTTTAGTGTATAAAGGCATCCGAAACGAACACAAATCGAGTTTTTGGCTGGCAGCTTTTATCTTTTTATGTTCCATGTACATTGCGCCTTTTATGTTGGGTTATGCAGGTTGGTATGCAAAAGATCCGTATCGAGATATTCTATTTTTTATACCATTTCAGCAATTGTTTTTATTGCCGCCATTATTGTATTTCTATATAAAAAGTTCTTTGAATCCTTCATTTACATTTCAACGGAAAGATTGGCTGCACTTTGTTCCTACCATTCTGTATGGAATTTATAGTTTAATTATTTGGATTACAGATACAATCGTGTTGGATGAATACTATTTTTATGCAATTGAAAGAGATAAAGATTTAGCACTTTGGTATCAAATAGCTGGTTTTATTATGATGGTATTCTACTTATTTGCGTCTTTAAAACTGTATGCGCAATACAAAAAGAAAACCTATGAAACCGTAAGTTTTGCAGATTCTATTTTATACGTTTGGATGGAACGTTTTTTAATCGCTTTCTTAGGATTATTACTCATCCGAATTTTATTCTTCATTCTCAATCCTGAATGGGCAAACTTTGGAAATAAATATTGGTACTATCTCGCGTTTTCAATCTTATTTTATTATATCGCTTTAAGCGGATATATACATAGCATCAAAATAAATCTTCCGTATTTACCAAAACTAATTTCGACGGAATCTGTAGATTTTCTCGCGGAAGCAGAAGCACAAAATGAACCTGTAAAAACTTCAGAAAAAGTAGCAATCCAAATCACAGAAGAAGACAAAGCTTTGCAAAAACAGCTCGAACATTTTATGGTTTCTGAGAAGTTGTTTACAAATCCAAATTTGACCTTGTTTGATGTGGCTTCAAAACTCAATACGCATCCAAAAAAGGTGTCAAATATCATCAACAAAGGTTTCAAAATGAACTTTAACGACTTTGTCAATGCGTACAGAACAGAAGAAGTCATCAAAAAAGTAACTTCCAATGAAAATACTTCCAAAACGTTATTGGGAATTGCTTTAGATTCCGGATTTAACTCAAAATCAACATTTAACAGAGCTTTTAAAAAGCAAACACAGCAAACTCCCAAAGAATATTTTAGCCAAAAGAACTAAAAAAGAAGTGTCAAATCACGATTTGGCGCGCATTACATTGGATATATTACAACATTTGTAGCATCAAAAAACGTAAAAAACAATCTAATGAAATCGAACATAATATTTTTAGTTTTTCTCTTGTCATCAATGCTCACTTTTGGACAAGAAATCACCAATTCGCAACGTGAACAATTAAACAAAATCACGACACAAGATGTTCCGAAGAAAGCACCTGGAGTTGCCGGAGGAATTGTGAAAGATGGTAAAATTATATATGCAAAATATGCAGGTTATGCCAACTTAAAAGATAGCATGCACATTGGAAAATCGTCACGATTCAACATTGCATCCAACGGAAAACAATTTACCGCTTTTGCCATTTTAATCTTAGAAGAAAAAGGTAAATTAAGTCTAGAAGACGACATTCGAAAATACCTTCCAAAGCTCTATAAAAACATTGAAAATCCGATTAAAATAAAACACTTACTCAATCATTCTAGTGGAATTCGCGATGTATATCGTTTATGGAGTTTACAAGGATATACTTGGTGGAAACAGCAATACAACAACGCAGATGCTATGCAATTGTTAGAAAAACAAGAGGATTTGAACTTTACTTCAGGTTCCAAATATTTGTACAGCAATTCCAATTATATTGTGTTGACTCAGATTATAGAAAAAGTGACTGAAACATCGTTTGTAGACGTTACCAATCAGATGTTTAACGATTTGGGCATGCCAAATACTTCATTCGTAAACGATTATACAAACATCGAAGAACCTATAGCAAAACCGTATTTTAACTTTGATACTTGGACAACGTATGATTGGACTTGCAACTTACACGGAGACGGAAACCTATTTTCTACTTTGGAAGATCAGCTGCATTGGGAAAAAATCTTGCAAACTAAAAAAAGTAAAAACTTCTCTAAAGAAATCATCATCAAAAGTCAAGAGTTAATTGTCAACACAAACATTGAAAACTACGGATACGGCGTAGAATTTATGGAACACAAAGGTGAAAAATACCGTTATCATGCTGGAGGAACTGGCGCGTGGAAAGCCATTACTGCACGATTTGAAACAGGCAATTTCACCGTAGTAACGTTAACGAACAGTGGAAAAATTGATCCCATGATGCAAACCTTGCAAATGGCAGATGTATTGCTCAACAAAACCAATGAAAAAGAAAGTTTTCCAATAGTTCCTGAAAAAATAGGAGCGAAGGTAACAAATCAAGATATCTTGGGAATCTATCGTACGAAAGGCGGTTATATCATGAAATTTGAAGAACGAGAAGGCAATCTATACATGATTCGTTCTGGAAGAAACGACATTAAACTTGTACGCGAAGCCGATAATATTTTCCATCAATGGAATGATGCACCTTTCAAACAAGAATTTACCAAAAACAAAGAAGGAATCATGCAAATTACGGCGTATTATCCATCTGTAAAACCATTTACATTAACGCGTATTGAAAGTGATTTAAGCAAATTTGACTTTGCAATGTTGAATGGTTCTTATCTAAATTCAGAAACCAATGTTTCATTTACCATCAAAAACATAGGAAAAGAAAACTACGAAATCATCTTTGGAGAAGATATCATGAAAGGATTGTTAGTGTATGAAAATGAAATGCTTGTCGACGATTACAATTTGTCTTTTGAGAAAGACAGCAATGGGAAAATCAACGAAATTCTAGTAACGACAGATCGTATTCAGAATGTACGTTTTGTGCGGAAATAAAAGTTGATTGCTAGTGACTAATAAGAAAAACCGTAATGATTTTACAGAGAATTAGCTTATTTTTAGGTAATTACAAAAGGTAAGATCATGTCACAACAACTCAAACAGTTCAAGCAAGAACAAGCGCGCATTTCTCAGAAAAGACTAAAAACAACATATCCAAGAGAATTAACTATTGTAGCAGAAGGTGATTCTTGGTTCGATTATCCGTTTCGAAAAGATATCATTGACTATTTAATTAAAAAAGGATACGCAATTGATAAATATGCCAAAGCGGGCGATACCTTAGAAAATATGGTGTATGGAACAGAAGTAAAAAAACGCCGGAACTCGTACAGTAACAAAGGCGCTATATCGTTGCAAAAAACTTTAAATTCCATTCGAAAACACAAACCTAAAATAGTGCTTTTTAGCGCAGGAGGAAATGATATTGTAGGAAGTGAAATTTTAGGATATTTAAATCACAGTGTATCCAATCCGGCGAGTTTACTTAATAAAGAGATTTTTCAAGCGCGTTTGGCAGAAATGAAAACTGCGATTGAGTTTTTTATAAAATCGGTTCGTGCCACACATGTCGATTGTAATATTTTAATGGATGGATACGATTATGCAAAAGTGAATGGAAAAGGTTATAATTTTATTTTCAGAAATATAAAAGGACCGTGGTTATTGCCATCGTTTGTTGCGAAACAAATTTCTCGAAAGTCAGATCATAAAGCAATTATAAAATATTTAGTAGATGAGTTTAATCAAATGCTGATCGATTTAGATGCACAATACAATAACTTTCATCATATTGACTTGCGTGGAAAATTCCCGAACGATTCGCAATGGGACAATGAAATTCACTTAAAAAACTCAGGTTACAGAGAAATTGCAAACATTTATCATGCTAAAATTGAAAAAATATTTGGAGAAGATCCTATAAAAATATTTAAGCATTCAATCGTATAAAAAACATCGCGAACACCAATATTTATAAAGTCTAAGCTAGTTTAGTTTGGACTTTTTTATAAGCTAATTTTAAAGGAGTACGAGAACTAAAAACGTAAAAAAAATGTATTTTTACTGAAACAAAATCATTCAAACAACTACACATATAAAAACAGTAACATTAAAACCGATTATTTACCAAACTCCGCATGATTTATGAAAAAAATAGCATCTATCAGTTGTCTTTTAATGATTCTTATCAGTTGTCAAAACAAAAAAGAAGTGCATTCCACCGACAAAGATTTGAAAAATGATTTACAATTTGAAAACCTACATGGAAATGTAAAAGAATTTACGCTGAAAAAGGCATATCCTTTAGGAGATTCAGAAACGGAATTTCAAGAAGCGGTAGTACATGCTATATATACTTTCAATGAAGCTGGAAACTTTGAGAAAACTGAAATTTTCAATGATTTTGGCAAACTCGACACACGAAGTGCGTTTCTATACAACAACAATGAACTCCTAGTAGAATTTAAAATGCGAAGCTTTTCAGGAGATGAAAATATGGAAGTACGAGAATTGAATACCTACAATGAGGATGCTTTATTAGAACATCAAGAGCATTTTCAAAATCAAAAGCTTGTGTTTGAGGCAGATGTGACCTATGATACCGAAAAGAATATTACAACATGGAGGTATTTGCATAATAATCAAACAATGACCAAAACTGCGGAAACTTTTTTGGACGATCAGGATCGTATCATTAAAATCATAGAGACTTCTGATAAAGAAAATATCAAAAATGTACAATCGAATGTGTATGATGACTCAGGAAATCTTATAAAACATGAAGCAAACATTGGAAGTCTAAAATTTAGAGACGAATATACGTATGAGAATGGGAAACGTGTTGAAATGAAAAACTATAGCATTCCGCTAAGCGAAGAAGTGTTTTTGGATATGATTACCAATTATGATGCACATAAGAATGCTGTTAAAATTAGTCATTACGAAAACGCAGCGTTGAAAAAAGTGTTTACCTATACCTACGAATATGATGCGCAAGGAAACTGGATTAAAAAAATTACGCATATAAACAGAAATCCAGCATCTGGCGAAACATTTGATCTCTATCTATTAGAAACCAGAGACATTACTTATTGGTAATATTTCAATAAACACAATCGAAACAAGTCTACAAGTCAAAAAACAAAGTGCGTCTAAGATAGTCTAACGATCTAAGTAAGTCTAAGAACAAAGTAAGTCTAAGAAGTCTACAAATCATCCGTAAAATGCTTCTTGCTTTTCTCTTTGCTAAACTTATCAGCGTTATAATTTGATGATTTTCCTTTTGGAATAGACAACGATTCCCAAGCATCAGAACGAATCAATTTAGCAACATAGACCAACTGACCAACATGATATGAATAATGACTCAGTTGACGCGTCATGGCTTCCAAAACGGTATGTCCTTGATTTCGGATGTAAATAATGCGTGAAACATCTTCCGCTTGCAACGGATTGATCGCATCAAACAAACATTGCCAACCTTTTTCCCAGGCGGTCATCATTTCGGCTTTCGTTTTATAGGTAGCTTCAAACTCTGTATCGCGATGTCGCCACTCTTTTTCGCCATCTTCTGTGAGGAAGTTTGTCCAACGACTCAACATATTCCCAACAATATGCTTTACAATGATGGAAATGCTATTGCTGTCCTCGTTTTGTTGCCAATGAATTTCTTCGTCAGTTAATTGCGCAAAGGTTTTATCGCCCAAACTTTTATAATAGGCAAATTGTTTGCGCGTACTTTCTAAATAATTTTCGGAAATAGAATTCATGCGATGCTAAGTTTAGGTTGGAAATGCTCTTGTAAAAAAAGTTGAATATCCTTTGTTTCTCTTTCATCATCTAGCGTTACAGTATACGTAATCGGGACATTTTTAACGCTAGCAAATTTGACAGTCAAATCTTGATTCCTAAGGATAATATGT
The DNA here is from genome assembly GCF_947489565.1 of uncultured Kordia sp. GTDB lineage: Bacteria > Bacteroidota > Bacteroidia > Flavobacteriales > Flavobacteriaceae > Kordia. Next base: position 77,480 of record NZ_CANLEA010000007.1, read on the forward strand.
TCAATTTTATGTAGTGGTACTTTAAAATGTTTTAGTTGGTACTTACGATTTAAAAGATGGATAACAGTTAATACCAATAAAGGAATGAATGAAAAACTTATTTCTTTTTGTATAATCAGAAAAGCAAAAATTACAACAAGACCTGTATATATAATGTTGATAATATAATTTGAAGCATAAAAAAAAGTCAATTTTGGAGTTTCTGTTTCTTTCAAAATTTCACAAGTTTGCCAATTCCCATGATCGTTGAAATAAAAGAATTCTTCATTAATATTTAAATAGCCTTTCTTTAAAACAAAATAGCGTTTTTCCATATAGTAAAGATACTAAAAACTACGATGAAACATCATTGCGAGAAGCAAAGCGATGCGGTATTCTGTTTGTTAGAAAGCATTTTTGTTATTTTAAAGTAAAAGATTACTTCGTTATTCTTCTTTGCAAAGACGTATCAAACAACTCAAAAAAACATTCGTGAATTCGTGGTGAAATTTTAAGTAACAGTAAGCAGTTAAAAAACGAGTGAGATTCCTCATCAAGTCTAAAAACAAAGTGCGTCTAAGAAGTCTAAAAAGTCTAACGGTCTAAGAAAGTCTAAAAATCCAACAACCGAGCAACTTCAGCTTGCAATTTCGGAATTACATCTTCTTCAAACCAAGGGTTTTTACTCAACCAAAAACGATTTCTTGGTGATGGATGCGGTAAAGGGAAAAACTTTGGTAAATAACTTTCGTAATTGGAAACCGTTTCTGTCAAGGTTTTTTTAGCGTTCTCTTTTAAATAATATTTCTGAGCATATTGCCCAACGAGCAATACCAATTCTGCTTCTTGCATTTTAGAAAGTAACTGTTCGTGCCAAGCTTCTGCACATTCTTTTCGTGGTGGTAAATCACCTGATTTTCCTTTTCCAGGATAGCAAAATCCCATCGGAATCAAGGCAATATTTTTAGCATCATAAAAAGCTTCATCGGTAATACCAAGCCAATTGCGCAAGCGCTTTCCACTCATATCATTCCATGGAATACCATTTTGATGGACTTTTAATCCGGGCGCTTGTCCAATCAAAATAATCTTAGAAGATGCATGCGCTGCCAAAATCGGGTTGATACCAAGCGGTAAAAAATCTTTACAAATAGTACAACCCAATATTTCTTCTAATAAATTTTCCATAGTAGTATCGATATCAAAATGAACAATCAAACGTCACTACGAGGAGTTACAGCGACGTGGTAGTCTGTCAGTTAAAAAATATGTCTGTTATTTGAACAAAAAGATTGCTTCGTCATACTTCCTCGCAATGACGTTTCAAAAATTCTAATTATCTAAGCTAGTCTAAAAATCTAAGAACAAAGTAAGTCTAATAATCTATGCAGTCTATTTCTCAGGTACAAACTTCAACGCAACTCCATTAATACAATGTCTTTTTCCTGTAGTTTTTCGTGGACCATCATCAAAAACATGTCCCAAATGTCCGCCACAAGTAGCGCAATGTTCTTCCGTTCGGGCATAGCCAATATTATAATCGGTGCTGAAAGAAACATTTCCTGCAATCTCACGATCAAAACTTGGCCAACCTGTTCCTGAATCAAATTTATGATCACTTTTAAACAAAGGTGTATTGCAACCTGCACAATGATAGGTTCCTTTGGAATAGTTTTTATTCAGCGGACTCGAAAATGAACGTTCTGTTCCCGCTTTTCGCAACACATAAAATGCTTCGGCACTTAATTGCTTTTTCCATTCAGTTTCCGTTTTTGTAACCTTAAAAGTTTCTTTTTCGGTATTTTTTACTGCTTGTTTTTGAGCAGAAGTATTGCAACTAAATAACATGCCTATCAAGGCGATTAAAAAAATCTTTTTCATCTCTTCTTTTTTAAATTTTCAAAGCCAATTTTATACTCTAAAAATACGGTTTTTTACATAAATGATCTGTCGTAACAAAAAATGAATCATTACGAAAACCTTTTCGTTTTAATATTCCGTTAACTGTCACTTAATTATAGTACTTATATCATATTAATTACTTAGCTTTAAACTTATTACCGAAAAATAAACTAGAAAAAGGGTTAAAAATTAACGATGAAAGTACTTTTTTTTACGAAAGAATTTCCACCATATGTCTACGGAGGTGCAGGAGTTCATGTCGAATATTTAGCAGATGAACTTAAAGAATTGATGAAGGTTGATGTACGCAGTTTTGGAGATCAAAATATTGATACAGAAAATCTTAGCATTACAGGATTTTTAGGAAATCACGAAAGCTTTGAATCCACAGATAAAAAGTTAAAAACTATCTTTAATACCATGCAAACAAACTTGCATATGAATGCCAATGGTATCGATGCAGATGTAGTGCATTGTCATACTTGGTATGCGCAATTTGCGGGTATTATGGCAAAATTATGTTATGGTAAACCTTTGGTAATTACCACACATTCTTTAGAGCCGTTACGTCCTTGGAAACGCGAACAACTCGGTCGCGGATACGATGCTTCTTCATGGATAGAAAAAACAGCGATCGAAATGGCAGATGCGATCATTGCTGTTTCAGAAGAAACGAAAGTAGATGTGCTAGCACATTTCAACGTAGCTGAAGATAAAATAAAGGTGATTTACAACGGAATCAATCTACAGCAGTATCAATACACAGACGACAAAACAACACTTGAAAAGTTCAATATAGACGCTTCCAAACCATATGTATTGTTTGTGGGACGCATTACACGCCAAAAAGGAATCATTCATTTGGTCAATGCCATCAAACATATTGATACAAACACGCAAATTGTGCTTTGTGCAGGTGCGCCAGATACAGAGGAAATTGCAAAAGAAATGCAAGAAAGTGTAGCTGCAGTCAAAGAAACGCGTGACAATGTGTTTTGGATTGAAGAAATGTTACCAAAAGAAGAAATTATTCAATTGTATTCGCAGGCAACAGTATTTTGCTGTCCATCGATTTATGAACCTTTCGGAATCATCAATATAGAAGCCATGGCCTGCAAAACGGCTGTAGTAGCTAGTGCAGTTGGCGGCATCAAAGAAGTCGTGGTTCCAAATGAAACAGGAATTTTAATAGAAGTGGAGCAACAAAACACAGCGCCTTTTGAACCTGTAAATCCAGAAAAATTCGCCAAAGATTTAGCAAACGGAATCAACAAAGTTGTCAATGATAGCGAACTCAGACATCAGATGGAAATTGCCAGTAGAAAACGTGTAGAAGACTTTTTTGACTGGAAAGCCATTGCAAAACAAACCGAAAACCTATATAAATCTATCATATAATTACCACCATGATTAACGACAAAGTACTAAGTATCATTCTCGGAGGCGGACAAGGTTCACGACTCTATCCATTAACAGAAGCACGTTCAAAGCCAGCAGTTCCGATTGCTGGAAAATACAGATTGGTAGATATTCCAATTTCTAACTGTATCAATTCCGATATCAAACGGATGTATGTATTGACGCAGTTCAATTCGGCTTCGTTAAACAAGCATATTTCAAAAACCTATCACTTTAGTTTCTTTAGTTCGGCGTTTGTGGATGTCTTGGCGGCAGAGCAAACTATTTCGAGTGACAAATGGTTTCAAGGAACCGCCGATGCAGTACGACAAAGTATGCATCATTTTTTAAAGAATGATTTTGAGTATGCGTTGATCCTTTCGGGAGATCAATTATATCAGATGGATTTTAACGAAATGATCAAACAGCATGAACAATCGGGTGCGGAAATTTCCATAGCAACCTATCCGGTAAATGCGAAAGATGCGACGTCGTTTGGAATCATGAAAACCAATGAAGAGAATGTCATTACGTCGTTTATTGAAAAGCCTGCGGCAGAATTATTGCCAGAGTGGAAGTCGGATGTGAGTAAAGAAATGAAGAAAGAAAAGCGTTTGTACTTGGCTTCAATGGGAATTTATATTTTTAATAGAGATTTGCTCATCAAACTTATGGACAATCCTGATACGGTAGATTTTGGAAAGGAAATCATTCCGCAAAGTATCGACAAACATAAAACCGTTAGTTTTCAGTATGAAGGATATTGGACAGATATTGGTAATATTGATTCGTTCTTTGAAGCCAATTTAGGTTTGACGGATGATATTCCAAAATTCAATCTCTACGATCAAAAACGTCGCATCTATACCAACGCGCGTATTCTGGCGACTTCTAAAATCTCGGGAACTACCTTAAATCATACGGTTATTTCTGATGGATGTATCATTCAGGCGTCTAAAATAGAACGTTCTGTCATTGGAATTCGTTCCCGTATTGGAATCGATACCGTAATAGTAAACACGTATATGATGGGAAGTGATTCGTACGAATCTTTAGAGGAAATAGAGGAGAAGAAGATAGATATTCTTTTAGGAATTGGAGAACGTTGTTATATCAAAAACGCCATTATTGACAAAAACTGTCGCATTGGTGATGATGTCAAAATTCACGGTGGTCCAGATTTAGCAGATGAAGAAACGGACACGTATTTTATTAAAGACGGTATTGTGGTGATTAAAAAGGATGCTGTGATTCCTAAAGGGACGATTATACAGTAGCGAAACTCCTTTTTTGTGAAGTCTAAAAGACGCACACAAAACGGTAAGTTGAACTATCCCGATGAAAATCGAGATCTTACTTTTCTAAAGATAGATTACTTAAAGAATGACTAAGTTTTTGTGAAATTATAAATTAAAATCCTGCTTGTTAGAGTGGGATTTTTTGTTTTTCTAATCATTTAATCGGAATGACCATTCTGTCTTTTGATTTTATAGCCCATTGAACTTGCCACGTATTTCCATCAATTTGGTCAAGCAATATAAAAGTCCAAGTATTTTGAGTAGGATAAAGAGTAAATCTATTATCAACTTGCTTTTCTTTTATCACTAGAGGTAAAATATTTAAATCTGTTTGAAATCTATCCTTGCCATTCACATCAAATTGGACTTGCCACATTTGTCCAGTCTTAGTGTTTAATTTTATAAAATTCCACATATTTTTAGTTGGAAAGATTTTGTATGTAACATTTGAAGTATTTTGATCAAAAGCTGCATCTTTTTCTAAATCTGATTGAGCATAAGAAATCATTGTCGTTAGGACTATGATAACCAATAGGATAGACTTTTTCATATTAATCTTAATCAAGGAATAGTTTTGTTTTATCATTATCTTTCTACCTTATAGTCACAGCTATAAGCAGCACTTATATTAACAAGGAAGAATTAGAGTAATCAATAATAGACAATTACTTATAAATAACATTACGGTTTTCCGTACAAGAAATACTTACAACTATGCTGTTATTCTCTTTCTGTATTTTCCTTTTTCCCTTTTTTATTCAACACATATCTGTCGGTAATTGCCATAAAAAATCCAAAAAGTGAAGCGTGTATTAGAAATTTGAATCCACTGAATTCTTCTCCACTAAAATAATCAAATCCAGCCATCATTACGGCGAAAATAATCCCGGAAATCACACCATATATGAGTAATTGTTTCGTTTGTAGATTCATAGTTTTTTAAATTTAGTTTCCATTCAACGTATATGCTGAACTAATTTGGAACATACATAATAACAGGAATTTCCGTTGATTTCTTTAAAAATAAAACAAAGATTACACATATACAATCTGATTTTACAATACTTAGGAAAGAATATAGTGTTAATTGCCCTGCAAACTACTCGGACTATATCCAAAGGCTTTTTTAAATGCAAATGAAAAATGGGAGAGGTTTTCAAAGCCCACGGAAAGATACACGTCCGTGGTTTTGAGTTTTTCTGTATGAAGCTTATAATGCGCTAAGTGTAGTCTTTTTTCAGTAAGCCATTTTCCAGGAGTATTCTTAAATACTTTTTTAAAATCAGATTTAAAAGTAGTGAGACTTCTACCTGTTAAAAAAGCAAACTTTTCTAAGGGAAGATTATACATAAAATGTTCTTCCATGTATTTTTCGAGGTCTATCTTCCCAAGCTCGTTAAAAGTTCCTAAAATAGAACTAGCTCTCTTATCTATGGAGTCAATAATGGTTAATACTTCTTTCGTTTTAATTGCGACGAGTGCTTCAGGAAGAGCATCTTGCATTTCAAAGTAAGGCAATAACGAACTAAAAAAGCTATCTAATAACGAATGTGATTTTATCGGTCTTTGTTTCATAATATGTTCAGACCAAGTTTCTAAAATAGGTCTGTCTAAATAAAATTCACGAAGTTGTGTTTCTGAAAGAATCATAGATACACATTTAAACGGTTTCCCACCAATAGGTTTTTTTATCGTTCTAGACAATTGATGTTTTGGAACTAAAATAGCATCTCCTGCAACAAAAGTTTGCGTGCTTTTTCCATACGATATGATAAGTTCACCTGAATAAATATAGGCAACAATATGTTGTGGCGAAAAATATTCCCAAGTGTTTTCTTGATCTATTGAACAGGTTATGAAAATTTTGCCTTTTTCGGTTGTATTTAGAAATTCCATCTCACAAAAATAGTATTAATAATTAGGTAGTGTTTGGGTAAAGGCTATTGGTAAAGTGTTTTATTAGACCTAAAACGGAAACTTTTGTCCAGTTTTATTTACTGAATCTGTCCATAGTTTTGAAGCAATATCGCGATCAAAAACAAAAGGTTCAAGTTTACATTCACCAACAGGTCCTGTCCATTGCATTTTTCCAGTTGGTCCATAATATGCTTTCTGATTCAAGTTTTCTTCTGTAGCACACATTACTTCTGGATAAGCTCCTTTTTCAGCCGACTGAACTAAAGGTGTTAAGGACATTAACTTAAAAATAATTCGATCTCGTAAACCACCATTATTTTTTATCAGTGATGTGGCAGAAGCTCCTGGATGACATACATACACTTTTACATTTTTGTTGTTCGCTTTGATTCTTTCTTGTAATTCATAAGCAAACATTATTTGAGCTAGTTTACTGTGGCAATAGGTATTCATTGGATGATAATTTTTATCCCAATTCATGTCATCAAACTGAATGGTTTTTATGCCCATTTTATATCCTTCACTACCAACAACTACAATGCGTCCTTGTGATTCTTCGATGCGTTCATAAAGCAATGCACACAAGAGAAAATGACCATAATGATTGACGCCAAGTTGACTTTCAAAGCCATCAGCAGTAAATAGTTGTTTGGGCACTTGTGCTATAGCTGCATTGCAAATTAATGCGTCAATTTTTGGTAAAGTTTCCATCACTTCGGTCGCCGCATTTCGAACAGAAGAAAGTGCTGCTAAATCCATTTTAATAAACGAAACATTCGCATTTGTTCCTAATTGTTCTTTAAGATCATTAATTGCTTTTTTCGATTTTTCTTCGTTTCGATTAAGCATGATCACAGTAGCGCCTTTGTGTAATAATATTTTGGCTGCTTGAAAACCAGCTCCAGTGTTTGCACCTGTTATGAGATATGTTTTGCCAGTTAAATCTTTTAACCTTTCAGGTGTCCAACCTTTTTTTCCAAATTTATTTTGATGAGTTTTCTTCATAATTCCTCTTTTTTATACGAATTTACTGGTACAAAAATCTTGAGAAATTATGTAGTTAATTTTGTTAAAAAGTCTTTTTTTGTTTGTTTAAAAGTTTTTAGAAGTGTGACTGTAACCTTTTCTAAGGCAAATTCAACTGCCAAGAAACGCCAAATCGATCTTGGATAAAGGTGAATTTTGTGCTAAATCCATAATTTCCCATAGGCATAAAGATCTTTCCATTTTCGCCTAGTTGTGTCGCTAACTTTTCAATTTCTGCATCCGATTTGCATTCTACGAAGACAGAAACGCCTGGTGTAAAATCCCATTCGTGTTTTATAGGGCTATCGCTACAAGCAAATTGACTTCCATTGAGCTCAAATGTAGCATACATAATAGTGCCTTCTTTGGCAGGTCCGTCTTTTCCATATTTCTGAATACTCGTAACTTTTGAGTTTTCAAATAAACTGATATAAAAGTTCATGGCTTCTTCGGCGTTGTGCTCTTGAAAGGTAAAGAATGTGGAAATTTGACTTTTTGGTTTCATTTTAATTTTTTCTTTGATTAATTTTTCTAAACTATCAATTGTAGCCATTTTGCTTTTGAGTTCTTCTTTTGAAAGCTTGTTGTCGTTTGTATTGTTGCAACTAAAAGCTAGTATAACGATGGCGAGTATTGGTATTATTCTTTTCATATTTAGGGTGTTAGGTGGTTGTGTAAAGGTTATATCATTTCAACTATTTGCATATTATTTCCAACAGTATCGTTAAAAACGGCAAATTTAAAAGTTCCCATTACGCTTGGTTTTACGCTAAATTCCACACCAAGTTTTGTCAAACGTTCATATTCAGTATCTACACTATCAACATCAAATTGCGTCCAAGGAATTCCTGCGGACATCAAGGCATCTTGAAATACTTTAGAAGGTTCAAAGTGGAGTGGAGCAGGTTCCAATAAAATTTCTGGTCCGTCTTGTGCATCTTTGGAAACAAGTGTAATCCATCGATTGCCACCTTCCAACGGCATGTCTTTCTTTTTAATAAAACCCAATTTTTCAGTGTAAAATTTTAAAGCTTTTTCTTGGTCTAAAACGGGAATGCTAATTAGGGTAACTTTCATATTTTTATCTTTTTAAGATGATGCCAAAGTTCAGAATTCTCAAAGTATTCAGCTTCTCGAAAATTGCTCTTTTTGATATATACTGGGCGATTTGCCAATTCTAGTCTTAAACAATGTACTAAATGATCCGACACTTTCAAAACCAACAGCAAAACAAGTTTCCGTGACCGACATACCATTTGTTAGGAATATTTTCGATTTTTCAATCCGTTTATCAATCAAATATTGACGCGGTGTTTGTCCATAATACTTTTTAAACAAGCGCAACAAATGAAATTTAGACACAAACTCAGTTTGAGATAAAGTATCTAAGTTTATAGCTGTCTCATAATGATTATCAATATGTCTTTTAATACCAATAACAGTCTCTATCTGTTTATCATTAGAAAAATAGCTGTCTTTAATCTCCTTTATTTTTTCTTCGTAAAATGTCATAGTAGTCTCTGTAGCGTATTGTGAGATAGTAATTTACTGATTAGCTTCTATAAATATAAAAAAGATAACAGATGTGTAATTTGGTTTTATCTTAAAAATCATCGAATCAAAGGAAATGCAATATTAGAACGCTGTATTTTACGTTTATGAAATGGTAAAATATCTGCTTTTTTCAAATAGTTTTGATTTGGATATACACGATCGGCCATTTGTAGAATGATGAATAATTTCATTCGGTCAGTTTCTCCAATCGTGTTATGTGGCCATGGTTTGTTTGAATCTGCGTAAGGCGCAAGATAATCAAGTGCCGTTTTTAAACGAGAATCTTCTTCTTTAGCTTTCCATATATCTACCTCAACTTTTTGGGCAAGATGCGCTACAAGAAACATAGCATGCAAGTTATAAATACTATAAAACAGTGGACGTGTACGCGCCATCTCTTCGGGCATAGAACCATCTGGTTTAATTTGTGAATACAAACGATTTTGAATAAACTTTTGTGCAATTTGTGTGGCTGCCACTTCATTACCAGAATAAAGCGCGAAGTACATGGCCTGCACATCATAAAAAGAACCATGATTGTTATTTGAATCCGCTTCCTGAAGTGCCAATTCACTCGTGGTAAGCCATTCAAAATACATTGCTGCCCAATTCTTTAATTTTTCTTGTTCTGTATTGCTTAACCATGAGGAGTCTTTAATTAATAAAGCGCCTTCAAAAGCACGTATCATAAGACGTCCATCTAAAACTCCAGACTTTGTTCCATTGTTATGCCCTAGTCGTATTTGTGAATGATTCACATTTGGATTCATCTTCGTTTCTTCATCCAAGAACCAAACACGAAGTAACTCTGCTGCTCTTTTAGCATATTTTTCTTTTCCCGTGAAGTAATATGCAAGTCCTAACGTTTCGGTATTATAACTAAAAGTTTCAATTCTTTGTCGGTCAGAATGTTTCAAACTTTGACTATCAGGATTGGTTTCTCCATCACGCCAAATATAAGGCAAGCCATCAGTTTTTGTTGAATCTGGCCACCAATAACGACTGTAGCTAGCGTAGTCATGTTTATTTTTACTAGGAGGAAGTTTTTCCTTATTAGTCACAGAAAATGGACCTTCTTTTAGCGCTGCTTCGGCTTCTTTAATCAATCGATCGTACGCAAATTTTAGTGTTGGATCGTTATTTTGAATTAGGTCTTTTGTATTTGCTAAATACGCACTGTCCATCAATAGTGTTGCTGCATATTTAGTTTTCACCTCATCATTGCTACAGTTGTAGGATAAGAATACTGAAAATAGAAGGATGACTTGTAACTTTTTTTTCATTTCGTACGTTTTCTCAAAATGTATAATTAGAACTAATTTTTCATTATTCTCTATGTATGAACAAAATACAGATATATAATTTACTTTTTTACACTAAGTTCTATTAATAATATACTTCTACAAAATCTCAGACGACTTTTTTCACCACAAAAGCAATGCATTCGTCACAAATTTTTTAGTCTAGGCGATTTTTGTCGTATTTTAAAACTAGAAATAAAACCTTTAGAACCATGAAAAAAAAGAATCTAAAAAGTTTAAAGTTGAAAAGAAGTGTTATTTGCAACTTTACCAAAGAGAAGATCACTGGAGGAACGCAATATGTATGTCCTACGTTTGCCGCTGATCGTGTAACCTGTCCAGGATATCAAGGAAATCCCGGTCCATGTCAATACCCAAAAAGTATCGGAGCGATTCGTTGTGACGTTCCTGTTGATAGAGATTTTTAAAATACATATCAAATTGAGCGCCTTTGATATATTATGAATAGTATACCATTTTTAACTTCTCAATGGCGTTCGATTTGAGATATCAATTTTAATACATCATATAATATTTTAGAATTCGATGCGGTCATAGCTATTCAAGACTTTTAGCGTCCACAAAGTTTGCATACCTGCCCATTCCAATTTCATGCCTTCACTGAGTCCGTACCAAGTGTCCCCATCGACCATCATCTTTTTGTTTGTGAATTAGATTTGTCAAGTCAGCTTCAATAGTATCATCACTAAATAACGAGCGTAATATACTATTTGGAGTTGGAGCATAATTTAAGCTGTGTGGCTTTTGATACAATCCCCAACCATCATCCAATCTGTCTTTACAAAGTATACCATCTGCCATGATCCATTTTCTTAAATCAGTAATGGCTTTTTCAGCTTTTTCTCGGTTTTTAGTGTATTGTAAAAACTGAAGTCTTCTCGGGACACAAAGATTGCAAAAAACATGTCGCTCTTGGATGCGTTCCATCTCGTCCCAAACAAATTCTTCTGCTTTTTTCATCCAAGGAATATCAATATGATGCTTTTCTAAAATACCTAATAAAGGAGCTGTGGTGCTTAACGCTGCCCATTCTTTCACTGTTTTAAAATGATCTTCACAAGGATACTCTCCTTTTGGTTGAAACATCCACGGAATTCCGCCTTTGGCAGTAGTCACACTTTCAAAATAAGGCATAAAGTCTTTTAAAATTAACTCAGGAGTCAAGTAACCAATCTCATCTAAGGTTTCCAATGCCATAATGCTAAAAAGTGGCTGACTTTCTGGCGAAGCGGTATCAGGTTCCATGCCATGTCCAAAACCACCATCTACATTTCGGTATGCATAAACAGCATGATACACACCTTCTATATTTCCACTGCCAAAATGAAAATCAAACAAGCGTCGTTCAATCATTCGTGCATTGGTCAGGATAAAATCTCTCGCTTTTAAAAACTGTTCTTTAGATAGCATTTGTTTTTTCATAGATACTTTCTAAAGATAAGTTATTTACAAGAGATTAAACTATTCGCTCATAATTCAGTTTTAAAAGTAACTTAAAAATGACTACCAAAAAGATCCTTTTTCTGGGTGAAAAAATCAAATTAATGTTATTCCACTGTTGAATAATTGTTACGCAATCGTTGTAGTTTCATAATCAGTAAGATAATCGCTTTAGAAGTAGGGAAATTGCTTTAAATTTTACTAATTTCGGAACTTAAAACGCTAATTATTCCTAAAAATGCAAAACCAAAAACGTGTCGTTATCGATCATATTTCTCCACAATTAAATGGTGGTGAATTTTTTATCAAACGAATTGTAAACGAAATCGTCACTGTAAATGCACATGTATTAGTTGATGGACATGATGTAATTGCAGCTTCTGTATTGTACAAACACGAAAAAGAACGAACTTGGAAAGAAGTGCGCATGCACGAATTAGGAAATGATGAATGGCAAGCGTCATTTGTAGTTGAAAAACAAGGTTTCTATACCTACAAAGTAGAAGGTTGGGTAGATTATGCATTGAATTGGCAGCACGGTTCTGAGCGTAAAATAGACGACAATCAACACATTAGCTCGGAATTGCTAGAAGGTGCTGAATTGTTAAAACCATTGCTTAAAAAAGCTTCCAAAACGGAAAAAGAGTATTTAGGCGAATGTATTGAAGCGTTTCAAGATGCTACACAATATGAAAAAGCGATTACAGAAGCCAAAAGTGAGCGTTTGCACGAAATCTTCTTAAAATATCCAGAAAAGCATTTAGCAAATACATCACACGATTTACAAATATATGTAGACCGTAAGAAAGCGGAATTCAGTACATGGTATGAATTCTTTCCACGATCAAGCTCAGAAACAGAAGGAACACACGGAACGTTCAAAGATTGCGAACGTTTATTGGAACGTATTGAAAACATGGGATTTGATACGTTATATTTCCCGCCAATTCATCCTATTGGAGAAGTCAACCGTAAAGGAAAAAACAATACTACAGAAGCCAAAAAAGGTGATGTAGGTTCCGCTTGGGGAATAGGTTCACAATATGGCGGACATAAAGACGTACATCCAGCTTTAGGAACGATGGACGATTTTAAAGCCTTGGTAGCGAAAGCAAAAGAACATAATATAGAAATTGCGATGGATTACGCTTTGCAAGCTGCGCCCGATCATCCTTGGGTGACTTCGCATCCAGATTGGTTCAAATGGCGTCCAGATGGAACGGTACAATACGCTGAAAATCCACCGAAAAAATACCAAGATATCCTTCCAATTTATTGGGAAAGTGAAGACTATAAAAACTTATGGAACGAATGTTTAGACATTTTGATGGTTTGGATTGATTGTGGCGTTCGTATGTTTCGCGTAGACAATCCGCACACAAAACCATACTACTTTTGGAATTGGATTATTGCTCAAGTTAAAAAGAAACATCCAGACGTACTCTTTCTCGCGGAAGCGTTTACCAAACCCAAAGTAATGCAACAATTGGCGAAACAAGGATACACACAATCGTATACATATTTTACATGGCGAAACAGCAAACAAGAACTCATAGAATATGTAGAAGAACTCACGCAAACGGAGCAAAAAGAGTATATGCGACCGAATTTTTGGCCAAATACACCAGATATTAATCCATATCATTTGCAAGGCGCGAATGAATCAAAGTACATTCAGCGATATGCGCTAGCAGCAACTTTAAGTTCAAATATCGGAATCTACGGACCCGTTTTTGAACAAATGCTCGATCATGCGATTCCTGGAAAGGAAGAATATTATATGTCGGAGAAATTTCAATTGTGTCATTACGATTGGTTCAAAGAAAACAAACTTACAACGCTCATTTCGCGTATCAATAGAATTCGCCATGAACACGAAGCGCTGCAACAAACGAACAATATCAAATTCTGTCATATAGAAAATGATAATCTTATCGGATTTTACAAGTGGAATCAAGATCGAACCAGTGAAATTTTGGTGGTTATCAGTTTAGATCAATACTATATGCAGCAAGGAACAATTCAATTGCCATTGCACGATTTAGGAATTCATCAAGGACAGAAAGTAGAAGTACATGATTTAGTGACTGGAAACAGTTACAATTGGTATGACGAATGGAATTATATAGAATTGCATCCAACTTTACCATTCCACATTTTTGAAATCAGAAAATAGCTATAAAACTTGCTACCATGACTAAAAAGACCGCCAAAAACAAAACGCAATATAATTTTAACGATGCTTGGGAAGACTTGTTAGAAAACAAAGACTTTGTCAAGGCATTTCTTTCAGATGTATTGGAAGATTACATCATCAAACAGCGTTGGTATGGTGGAAAAGCGAGTCAATTAAAATATATTGAACTGTCGGAATATTTCCGCATTCAGCAACATGGCGAAGTCTATTATGGTTTAATTTTGGAAGTCAATTTTGTAGAAGCTTTCTATCAGCATTATTTCTTACCGATTGCTTTTGTGTCGGATGAAAGTTTTGCCAAAGAAGATCGAATTTTGCCAATCAGTATCAAAAATCAAGAAGGATTTATCATTGATGCCATCAACTTAGAAGCGTTTCGTAAATTGGTTTTTGAGCGTATCCAAACGGCAATTCCAAACGATCAAACACGTGTGCAGTATCATAAAAGTTTGCAATTTAACGATGTATACAAATCGTCCCGTTTTATGGGCTTAGAGCAAAGCAATACGTCGATTGTGTACAATGAAACTTGTGTGTTGAAATTCTTCAGAAGAATCTATGCGAATAAAAATCCTGACTATGAAATGAGTCGATTTTTATCAGAAAAAAAGCAATACAAAAATACGCCAGCATATCTTGGAAGTCTCAGCATTGTAGATTCCGACAAGGAAAATATTACCATCGGACTCATGCAAGAAATGGTGCCCAATGAAGGTGATGCTTGGGATTATATGTTGAAAGAATTACACAAAGTATTCCTAAATCTGGAAGCTAAAAATATAGACATTCGCAAACTACCCGAAACGGAATTATTTGAACGTTTAAGCATTCGCGATGTATCTCCAAGAATCATTGATTGGGTTGGATTGAATTTATTCCTAAAGGTTCAAAAACTGGCAGAACGTACCGCAGAAATGCACATTGCTTTGGGAAGTGAATTTGAAGAAACAGCTTTTACACCAACGCATTTTAATGGCGATTATACGGTTTGGTTGAAAAATAGATTGCTCTATCAATTCCAAAACCGATTGAATACCGTCGAAAATAATCTGCACAAACTAGAAGGTTTGTCATTAGAACTAGCACAAGAATTTTTAGACAATAAAAACAGCATTCGTAAACGTTTGGTAAATTTTGATTGGACAAAGTTGAAAGGCGAACGTATTCGAGTGCATGGCGATTATCACTTAGGTCAAATTTTGGTTAAAGATGACGATTTCTACATTCTCGATTTTGAAGGTGAACCCGAAAGTACCATTCGCGATCGTAAAGTAAAACAGCCGCCGCTCAAAGATGTAGCAGGATTATTTAGAAGCTTTCACTATGCTATTTATGCTACTATATTCAATCACAAAGACGAATACAAACGCAATCAAGAAGAATTGTTTGAAGCGGGCGAAGTATTATATACATACTTCATTGGCGTATTCTTAAAAACATACATTACCAAAATTCAAGCTGCCAATTTAAACATTGGCTACAGTCAAGAACGCATCTTTTTACTAAAATATTCATTGCTCGAAAAAGCGATTTACGAACTTGGGTATGAACTCAATTCACGACCACTTTGGGCAGTCATTCCACTCAAAGGAATCACAAACATTATCAATCATTAATTTATGGCAAAAGTAGTTCCACATAGTTTATTCTCTGACTTTGATATTGACTTATTCAAAGGCGGGAAACATTACAAATTGTATGAAAAATTTGGTTCGCATATCATGACTGTCGATGGTGTAGAAGGAACCTATTTTGCAGTTTGGGCACCAAGTGCAAAAACGGTTTCTGTCATTGGTGATTTTAACTTTTGGATAGAAGGCGAACATCAACTCAACGTACGTTGGGACGCAAGTGGAATTTGGGAAGGATTCATTCCCAATGTTGGAAAAGGAACTACATACAAATACAAAATACAAAGTCATCATAACGACATCAAAACGGAAAAAGCAGATCCGTATGCGCGTCGTTGTGAGCATCCGCCAAAAACTGCTTCCATTGTTTGGGATGCTGATCACGATTGGAAAGATGCCGATTGGATGACCAAACGTAAAAAGCACAATGCCTTAGATGCGCCATTTTCTGTGTATGAAGTGCATTTAGGTTCGTGGAAGCGAAAAGTAGCAGAAAACAAATTCTTATCGTATACTGAATTGGCAGATGAATTGGTGGCGTATGTAAAAGAAATGAACTTTACACATGTCGAATTGATGCCCGTAATGGAATATCCGTACGATCCAAGTTGGGGCTATCAATTGGTAGGATATTTTGCGCCAACCTCCCGATTTGGCTATCCTGAAGAATTCAAATTATTGGTTGATAAATTACACCAAAACGATATCGGAATCATCTTAGATTGGGTTCCATCACACTTTCCAGAAGATGCGCACGGACTCGGTTTTTTTGATGGAACCTGTTTGTATGAACATCCTGATAAACGAAAAGGCTATCATCCCGATTGGAAAAGTTTGATCTTTAATTACGGTCGAAACGAAGTAAAATCGTTCCTAATCAGTAATGCTATTTTTTGGCTTGAACAATATCACGCCGATGGTTTACGTGTAGATGCGGTAGCTTCCATGTTATTTTTAGATTATTCTAGAAACGATGGCGAATGGGAACCGAATCAATTTGGCGGACGCGAAAATCTAGAAGCCATTGCATTTATGCGCGAAATGAACGAAGCTGTGTATACAATGTTTCCAGACGTACAAACCATTGCCGAAGAATCGACGTCATTTCCAATGGTATCACGTCCAACGAGTATTGGCGGACTCGGTTTTGGAATGAAATGGATGATGGGTTGGATGCATGACACATTGCAATATTTTGCGAAAGAACCTATTTATCGCAGACATCATCAAAATGATTTAACCTTTAGTATGACTTATGCGTTTACGGAAAACTTTATGTTGCCGTTGTCACATGATGAGGTTGTGTATGGAAAACATTCCATTTTGGGAAGAATGCCAGGCGATGAATGGCAACGCTTTGCGAATTTACGTTTGTTGTACAGTTATATGTTTACACATCCAGGGACAAACTTACTCTTTCAAGGTTCAGAATTTGGACAAAGTGAAGAATGGAATTTTGAGCAAAGTCTCGATTGGCATTTGCTGGAATATGACGTGCATAAAGGAGTGCAAACGCTCATCAAGGATTTAAACAATCTCTACAAAACGGAACCAGCATTACACGAAAAACAATTTACAGCAGATGGTTTTGAGTGGATCGATTATAACGATGCTGGAAACTCAGTATTAATCTATATCCGCAAAGGAAAAAAGCCAGCAAATGATTTGGTGATTGCGTGTAATATGACACCAATTCCACATGAAAACTATCGTATTGGATTGCCAAGAAAAGGAAATTTGCAAGAAATCTTCAACAGTGACTTAAAACAATACGCTGGAACGAACGATTTTGTAAATACCAAAGTTACTTCTGATGAACTTGAATGGCAATTCAGAAATCATTCTACAGAAATAAAAATTCCGCCGTTAGGAATGGTCGTATTAAAATATAGATCTTAAGTATTGACACAAAAAAGCGAACCTAAGTCCGCTTCAACAATACTTTCTGAAGTTATATTTATTAATTAGTATAGTCAGTTATTTCTTGTGAAATTTCGATAGTCGCCTCAATAATTTCGATACAGATAGTACCCAAAGTACAGGTCATAGAAGCAGTCATGCTACCGCCATTCACTTTAGCAGTTTCTATATTTGAAATCGCTCTTTTCTTAAGATCTAATGATTTTAAAGTTCTTTTTTTCATAGTTAAATTTTTGAATGAATTAAAAAAAGTGCTTTAAAAGTAAGAAGAGTAGTTGGAGCAGAAATCGTACAATTTGTAGTAAAAATTATTTCATGTTGCTCATAAAAAAAGCGAACTAAAAAGCTCGCTTTGCATGAAAACTTATATGTGTAAAAATACTAATTATTTGCACTTTCATTCCAACCATCTATAAATCCATCAATTGCGATTTCTACGGTTACACAAAAAACACCAAACGTACAGCTAATAGATGTAATACTTCCTCCATTAAGTTTGGAAGTTTCAAAAGTTGAGATTGTTTTTTTATTTAGATCTAGTGATTTTATAGCTCTTTTTTTCATAATATATTTTTTTTAGATAAATATTTGATATTCAGTTTAGTTGAAATAATCAGTGATAAATTCTACAGCATCTACAACTGCATCCATAGCAGCATCTACAGCATGAGGAGTTACAGGCGTGTATACCGTTACATTTGTAGGTGTTGTGCTTCCGCCATTCACTTTAGCAGTTTCAAAATTTGAGATCGTTTTTTTGTTTAATTCTAATGATTTGATCGTTCTTTTTTTCATAATAAAAATGTTTGATTTTTAGCTTTTAATAGGTGCGCAGATTGTTTAGTCAAAAAAATCTGTTATTGCGTCTAAAGCTGCATCAATTGCCACCACCATTACTGGCGTGTACACAGCAGTACTCGTAGGAGCAGTACTTCCTCCTTTAACTTTTGAACTGTCTAAAATTGAAATAGTTTTCTTATTTAGTTCTAATGATTTGATAGTTCTTTTTTTCATAATTAATGTTTTGGTAGTTAGTTCTTAAGTTATTTCTCTGTCTCAAAGAAATAGTAGAGAATGCTTTACAAGTTTAAATGTATGTAAAGACGTATTTCAATTCAACTAAAGTTATTCATTATCTAAATAGTCAATCAAAGCATCAGCCGCAGCTGCAGTCGCATATCCAACAGTTGCCAAATATGCTGTCCAAACAGAATATGATCCTCCTTGTATTTTATCAGTTTCAATAGTTGAAATTGTTTTTTTATTTAATTCTAATGATTTAATGGTTCTTTTTTTCATGATTCAATAATTTAGTGGATTTGATTAAATTGAATATATAAAGTAAAGAATTCTCACGCTTTGAAAAGTGCCAAAAAACAAGTCAAAAATTTACCATACGTTAGCGCGAATTTGAAACTCGTGCTATAGAATACAAAAAGCTAAAAAACAAGCATCCCAAAAAATAGTTAGTGAGCGTTTCCAAACTCGTTTTGATAAATAACAAAATATAAAACGTTCACCTGAACTTAATCCAGCTTCATATAAGAGTAAGAAAAATTCGTGTGAGTTTCTACGTAAACAATAATCAAAAAACTATTCGTGAATTCGTGACAAAAGCTACTAGAGAGAGTTTATTTCGACAAACCACAGATAAGAGAAATTTGTACCATTAACCCAGTAAAAACAAAAATATCAATAATGAAATTTAAAGCTCTAAGAATAAGAAAATCATAAAAAAGTCCCAAAACAATTCACATTTCAATAATTATGATCAACTATAACGTTATCGTTAATAAATCAGGGTTTTAAAGCTTTCAATTCTCTAAACTTTTGCGTTTTTTTACATATTATCTAAAAAATTACAAGATGATTGTAAACACAGAGTTAGAACAAAAAGGAAATTTGTTTCCATCCAAAATAATAGACTTTAGCAAAGACGTCGATACGTTGTATTTTACAGCAGAAAATGATGTGGTTTTGCAATTGCGAATTGTACGCGATAGTGTCTTGCGTTTTCGATATACAACCACAGGAACATTTGGAAATGATTTCTCGTACGCCATTACAAAATATGCAAGTACAGGATACAATCATTTAGAAATAGACGAAGACGACGAAAAATACATCATAACCACTTCAAAATTGATTTGTCATATTTCCAAAGCAAACATGCGTGTGAAATTATATGATGTAAAAGACAATACCTTGATCAATGAAGACGAACTTGGTTTCCATTGGGAAGAAAGTTACGAGTACGGTGGAAACATCGTAAAAATGAGCAAAACCGTCAATGAACGTGAAAGCTATTTTGGACTAGGCGATAAGCCAGAACATCTTAACTTAAAAGGAAAGCGTTTCCAAAATTGGGTGACTGATTCATACGCTTATGGAAAACATACAGATCCTATCTACAAAGCAATTCCGTTTTACACAGGATTGCATCATAACAAAGCCTACGGAATCTTTTTTGACAATACTTTTAGAAGTTATTTTGACTTTGCACACGAACGCAGAAATGTAACTAGTTTTTGGGCACAAGGTGGCGAAATGAATTACTATTTCTTCTATGGACCAGAAATGCAAGATGTCGTAGAAAGTTATACAGATTTAACGGGAAAACCGCATCAATTACCGCCATTATGGGCATTAGGATATCATCAGTGTAAATGGAGTTACTATCCAGAAAGTAATGTGAAAGAAATCACTAAGAAATTTAGAGACTTAAAAATTCCGTGTGACGCCATCTATTTGGATATTGATTATATGGATGGTTTCCGTTGTTTTACGTGGAATAAAAACCACTTTCCAGACCCGAAACGCATGGTAAAAGAATTGGCAGATGATGGTTTTAAAACCGTTGCGATTATTGATCCCGGAATCAAAATAGACAAAGAATACAGTGTTTTTAAAGAAGCATTAGACAAAGATTATTTCTGCAAACGTGCTGATGGACCGTATATGAAAGGAAAAGTATGGCCAGGCGAATGCTATTTCCCCGATTTTACAAAACCAGAAGTGCGTGATTGGTGGTCAGGATTATTCAAAGAGCTGATTGAAGACATCGGAATCAAAGGTGTGTGGAACGATATGAACGAACCTGCTGTGATGGAAGTGCCAAACAAAACATTTCCAGACGATGTACGTCACGATTATGATGGAAACCCTTGCAGTCACCGAAAAGCGCATAATGTATACGGAATGCAGATGGCGCGTGCAACTTATCAAGGATTAAAGAAATTCAACTATCCAAAACGTCCATTTGTCATTACACGAGCAGCCTATTCAGGAACGCAGCGTTATACCTCAACTTGGACAGGTGACAATGTAGCAACTTGGGAACATTTGTGGATTGCCAATGTACAAGCACAACGTATGGCAATGTCTGGTTTTTCTTTTGTAGGAAGTGATATTGGTGGATTTGCTGAACAACCGCAAGGAGAACTATTTACACGTTGGATTCAGCTTGGAATCTTTCATCCGTTTTGTAGAGTCCATTCTTCGGGAGATCACGGCGATCAAGAACCATGGGCATTTGATGAAGATGTAACGGATGTAGTACGTAAGTTTGTAGAATTGCGTTATCAACTATTACCATACTTATACACAGCATTTTGGAATTTGGTTGATCATGGAACGCCATTATTAAAATCTTTAGTAATGTTTGATCAAGCCGATCATCAAACGCATTACAGAACGGACGAATTTGTATTTGGAGATAAAATACTAGTATGTCCAATTCAGGAACCCAACAGCAAAGGGCGCAGAATGTATATTCCACGTGGAAAATGGTATAACTTCTGGACAGATGAATTGGTTGAAGGAGGAAAAGAAAAATGGGTAGATGCCGAAATTGATAGCATGCCAATTTTTGTAAAAGCTGGTGCTGTAATTCCGAAATATCCTGTACAACAATATGTTGGTGAAAAAGAAATTACCGAAGTAACCTTAGATATTTACTATACAGAAGGAAAAGAGCGTTCGCAATTATTTGATGATGCGCATGATGGATACGATTATACAAAAGGACGTTACAGTCTAAGAACGTTCAAATTGACTGGAAAACCGAAAGAATTAATCTTACAGCAACACAAACAAGGAAAGTACATTACAACATACGAAAACTTTAAGTTGAATATTCATGGATTGCCATTCAAAGTCAAAGAAATCCAAATAGACAATGAAACAGTTTCTTTATCAGAAGTGAAAAAAGATGCATCTGGAGCGATGATTGTAGACAAAAACTTCTCTGAAATTCACATTATTGGATGATTTATGAATGTTAGATGTTAAATTTTAAATGCTGAATGCTGAATGCTGAATGCTAAATGTTAAATTTTGAATATGTCATATCGAGCGCAGTCGAGATATATTTGAAATAAAATCAATAGAATTTAAAAGTAGAGCCTTGACTTTAGAGTTTTGGCTCTTTTTGTTATCATGATACGTCTTTGCGACGAAGCACTCTGTGATTTCAAAGAAAATAAGTATTGTACTAGAAACAGATTACGTTACTAAGGTTCGTAATGACGAATCAGAGATGAATCGCTAAACCGTCAGATCGAGTGATTTTCGAATGAAAAGAAGAAAATTGTATCGAGAAGTAATGAGAAATTCATAGTAGATCTCGATACAATTTTTCTATGAAAAATCACTCGATCTGACATTTGAATATTTATTGAATCTGTCATTCCGTACCTGATGCGGAATCCATTAGTCTTTCAACAAAAACTCCTCAATCTTTTCAATCACTTCTTGACTTCCCAGAATCCTGCGATGTCCTAAACCTTGTGTAATATGAATGTCTCCATTTGGCAAGGCTTTATGAATGGCACGTGCACAACTAACATGAACATCTGCATCATTTTCATCATGAACAACTAATGTTGGTATTTGTACTTCTTTAGCGGAATAACTTGCAGAAACAGCATTGATATCACTTCCAAAAAGGCGATCAAGAATTGCTTTCATTTTTGTAGCAACTATCGGCTTTAGCGTAAGTGCTTTGATAAAATGAGCAATAATATCCGAAATGATATCTGCGGCGCCAATAGTAACTAGTTTTTTCACTTGTACACCATTCTGAATCGCATTTAGCAAAGACATTCCTCCTAAACTATGACCAATAGCAAACTCAAAAGGTCCGTATTGTTTCTCTAACTCATGTATGGAAGCAATAAACTCTAATAATGAAGATTTATTTCCTTTTAACTTTCCGTGTGATGGCGCATCAAAACTAATAGTTTGATAACCTAATTTCACAAAATGATCTGCAATTTTTACCAACTGAGTTCCGCGACCGCTCCAACCGTGTGCCAACAAAATCTTTTTATCACTTTCACCATACGAATACACCAAAATATCTTTCTCAATGGCAGGAACACGCATCAACGTTTGTGTAGATTGCTTATCCATGTGAAATTCACGTTTCGGCATCTTGTGTTTAATAGGCGTAATAAACAGGCGCTTTGCATATTTCGCGGCAAGTGACGTAGAAATAAATTGTAAAAAACGTCCTGTATATAAAATAGGTTTTGGGACTTGTACAGCGGGTTCAGGCTTCAAATTTGGTGCAGTTTGACTCATTTTTTGGTAAGATATCTAAGATCATTCAAAATTGAGATAAATTTTCGAGCTTCGGAAATACATTTTATAGTTTTATGTCAATTATTTAATAATCGCTAATTTTGTTAGAACCAATATAAAGTTCAAACACAACAATAAAGACTTAAAAAACTCAAAGGACATGAAGAAAGTAATCGCATTATCAGTTTTTATATTCATATTATCCTGTGCCACAAATCCGTTTACAGGAAAGAAAACATTAGCATTAATTCCTAATTCTCAATTATTCCCAACAGCTTTTGCACAGTACGATCAGTTTTTGACTGAAAATAAAGTGGAAACAGGTACCACAAGAGCCAATATGATTAAAAGAGTAGGAGAGCGTATTGCTGTAGCTGCAGAACGTTGGTTAGATGCAAATGGAAAACAAGGATATTTAAAAGATTACAAATGGGAATACAATTTAGTAAATGATCCAACGATAAATGCTTGGTGTATGCCAGGAGGAAAGATTGTTTTTTACACAGGAATCTTAGATGTAGCACAAAACGAAACCGCAGTAGCTGCAATTATGGGACATGAAGTTGCACATGCATTGGCAAACCATGGACAACAACGTATGAGTGCAGGAATGATGCAGCAATTAGGAGCCGTTGGAGGAAATGTTTTAATTAAAGATGATAAAACAAGAAATGCTTTCAATCAATACTACGGAGTTGGATCAACGGTATTAGGAATTTTACCATTTAGTAGAAAACACGAAAACGAATCTGATAAAATTGGCGTGTATTTAATGGCAATCGCAGGATACAATCCGGATGAAGCTGCAGAATTGTGGAAACGTATGGGGGCAAAAAGTAGCGGACAAGCTCCACCAGAATTTTTAAGTACGCATCCATCAAATGAAACACGTATCAAAAACTTACAAGCAGAAGCGTCTTTAGCTAAAGCAGAAGCTCGAAAATTTGGAGTTACGAATTTTAGACCAATAAAAAACTTTTAGTTAAAACGCATTCCAAAATAAATCTGTATTTTAGAAGCTGTCCATAATGGGCAGCTTTTATTTTTATACAACATGGTAAAAACGAATCAATTACAAAAAGGAGACAAAAAACTAATTGGTGCTTGGGCATTTTATGACTGGGCAAACTCTGTATATTCACTCGTGATAAGCACAGCAGTGTTTCCGATATATTATGCCACAGTGACTTCAAAATTTGAACAATATGCAATTAATGAAAAAATCAATTTCTTAGGAACACAGTGGGATCCAACAACATTATATGATTATACGATTGCGTTTTTTATGGCAATTGTGGCCATTTCATCACCAATACTTTCGGGAATTGCTGATTATACAGGAAACAAACTTAAATTTTTAAAATTCTTTTGTCTCTTAGGTTCTTTGTCTATCATGGGATTATTTTTCTTTGAAGATGAATCATCGCTGTGGATCGGACTTTTATTAACCGTAACGTCCGGAATTGGTTTTTGGGGAAGTATTGTTTTTTACAATGCATATTTGCCCGAAGTAGCGCATCCAGAACAACAAGATCAAGCGAGTGCCAAAGGATTTATTTACGGATATATAGGTTCTATTTTATTACTCATTCTGTGTTTGGTTTTGATTGAAGGACACGAAATGTTTGGAATTGATAAAGGTTTGGCGACGCGTATTTCATTCATTGCAGTTGGAATTTGGTGGTTAGGTTTTGCACAAATAACCTATAGAAGATTGCCAAATAATGTGCATAATAGAAAACCTCAAAAAGGTTATTTAACTAGCGGATTTAAAGAGTTAGGGAAAGTTTGGAAAGAACTCACCAACTATCCGCAGTTGCGTACATATCTATTGTCCTTTTTCTTTTTCAGTGTTGGTGTACAAACCATAATCTATATGGCAGGAATCTTTGGAAGTACCGAATTAGGATTGCCAACGACCAACTTAATTGGTGCTATATTATTAGTACAAGTGGTGGCTATTTTTGGAGCGTATATCTTTTCAAACGTATCTAAAAAATATGGAAACTTAACAGCTTTAAAAACTACGATTATCATTTGGGGAGTAGTTTGTTTTATTGCTTTCTCACTTGACAAAACACAAGAAAATATAGAGTTGTATTTTTATATATTAGGCGGATTAATAGGTTTAGTGCTTGGCGCGATTCAATCCTTATCACGCTCCACCTATTCTAAATTACTACCAGAAACAGAAGACACGGCGACGTATTTTAGTTTCTTCGATGTTACGGAAAAAGTAGCAATTGTCTTAGGAATGATTGTTTTTGGAGCTTTAAAATCGATTACAGGTTCTATGCAATGGTCAGTGCTATTCTTGGCCATATTCTTCCTTATTTCTTTCATAGTATTAAGTTTTGTGAAGAAAACAAAATATGTACAATAACTCCAGTTATAAATTTTAAAAAACAATTCATGAAAATTTCAAAAAGTAAAAAACTGGGCATTGTTCCTATAGTTTTCATTATTTGTATACTACTTGCTTCCTGTTCAAATACGACATCAACAGATTTGGTTAAGTTCGGGATTCGTGGAAACGTAAAATCTTTCACAGAACAGAACTATGAACCAATAATTGAAGCTGGCAAATGGGCAAAAGGCGAATTGGTTGCTTACGGAAATCACACCACTTTTTTTGATGTTGATGGAAATTACACAGAACGACAAGGTTTTGATACAGAAGGCAAGCCTTCAGAAAAAATCATTGTTAAAAGAGCACATGGTAAGTTGGTAGAAGAAATTATTTATGATGCTAATAAAGCAATACTTGGAAAAATAGTGATCCATACTGATACGGGCAAAAAGCTAGTGTATTCGACTCATGATAAAGATGGTACTGAAACACTCAAAGGAACTATGTGGTATGAAAATGGACAATTACAAAAGCAAGATTTTGAGTTTTTTGACAGAAAAGAGACAGAAGATAAAGTAGTAACTGTTTTCAAATATGATAAAAAAGGAAATATGTCTCATCAAATACAACTGGATACAAAAGGCGATACAACAAGCGTTCAAAAGTTTGAATATGTAGAATTTGATAACCATGAAAATTGGACAAAAAGAATGGAATATCCTTTTAAAGATTCAGATGCGCCAGACAGAATTGTAATAAGAACCTATGAATATTATGAAAATTAGAAAGCATAGTGTAATTCCAGTATTAATTATTGTTTTCACACTATTTAGTTCATGCTCTCAAAAAACAGAAACAGATTGGAGTGTGTACGAACTAAAAGGGAAAGTGAAAAAGTATGTAGAAAGAAATTATGAGCCAGAAACTAAGTTTGGAGAATGGTACGCAGGAGAACAGTATGAATATGGAAATCATAGCGTAGCTTTTGATTCGAATGGAAATTACACAAAAATAGACTTTATCAACGAAAAAAATGAATTGAGAAAACGCACGATTCCAAAAAGAGAGAACGGTAAAGTCATTGAGGAATTTAAGTATGATGAGGATGGACAGTTAGAAAAAGTTGCAAAGTGTAAATATCTCTCTGATTCTAAAGTTGAATATATTCTTTATGATGAAGATGGAAAAGAGGTCGGTTCAGGGAAAACTTTTTTAGAGAATGGTAGAATCAGCAGAAGAGATTATAAGGAATTCTCTGACGGGAAAACTATTTTTGAGATTAGAATGAAATTCAAGCATAACGAAGATGGACTAGTAAGTGCACTCGAACAAACAGATGAAGATGGAAATGTTGAAAATTACAGATACGAATATCTTGAATTTGACGATCAAAATAACTGGACAAAAAGACTGAATTACAATGTAGATGATAGTAAAATGCCCGAAAGATTAGTCATTAGAAACTATGATTACTATGAAAACTAAAAAATATACTGTAATTCCAATGCTGATCATTGTTTTTGCAATGTTGAGTTCTTGTGGTAAAAAAACCGATTGGGACATATATGCATTGAAAGGAAAAGTGAAAACTTACGTAGAAAATTATTACGAGCCCGAAATAAAATTTGGAGAATGGAAACAAGGAGAAGCAGCTGAATATGGAAATTATAGTGTCAATTTTGATGATGAAGGAACTTATCAAAGAATGGATTATCTAGATAAAAATGGAGAATTAACAGAACGAGCAATTCCTAAATGGGACAATGGAAAAATCATCGAAGAAGTTACATACGATAAAGATGGAGCATTTAAAAGTGAAACAAAATATACATACATCTCAGATTCAAAACTAGAATTTACAAACTATGATGAAGATGGAAATATAAAAGTGCAAGGAACCACTTTTTTAGAGGATCATAGAATCGTTAGGCGAGATCACAAAATCTTTACAAATGGAAAAGTTACCTACGAAATTAGAGTAAATTATGAATGTAATGAAAAAGGACATGTAAGCAGTATGAAACAAACGGATGAAGATGGGAAAATTACGATCAGTAAATTTGAGTATTTAGAATTTGACGATCAAAACAACTGGACTAAAAGACTAGATTATCTAGGAGATGATAGCAAAACACCTACTAAAATAGTCATCCGAACTTATGATTACTATGAAAACTAAAAAATACACGATTATTCCAATATTGATCAGCGCTTTTATAATGCTGAGTTCTTGTACAAATAAAAAAACCGATTGGGATTTATATGAATTGAAAGGAAAGGTAAAAACCTATAACGAAAACCATTATAATCCTGTTGAAAAATCTGGCGAATGGCAAAAAGGAAAGCCTTTAGGGTACGGAAGTTCTAGCGTGAGTTTCACAAAAGAAGGCGATCATGAACGAATAGATATTTTTGACAAAAACAACGATTTAAGCGCACATCAGATTTCTAAAAAAGAAAATGGTAAAATGGTTGAAGAATTAAAGTATGATGCAAAAGGAAATTCGGAAGGCATAACAAAATATACGTATCTCTCAGAAACAGAACTTGAGTTTGTATCCTATGATCCAGATGGAAACGAAGTTGGAACGGGAAAACTTTTTTATAAAGATGGTAAAATAATAAAACGCAATTTTAAAACATTATACAAGGGACGTGTAGAGTTTGAGGTTGAAATGAAATTTTTACGCGATGAAAATGGAATGACTACAGCGATAGAAAAAAAATATCCAGATGGAGGAGTCGTGACTACAAAATTTGAGTATGTAGAATTTGACGAACATGACAATTGGACAAAAAGATTTAGTTATACTCCAGAAGACTCAGAAAGACCAGAAAAAATAGCTATTCGAACCTATGAATACTATAAATAATAAAGTGTAATCAAAAGTAAAATAATTGCTTACGATATAAAATTTATTACATTTGACTCAAATTAAAACCATTATACTATATGAAAAAAGCATCCCTATTACTGTTAATTTTTATTTCCCTCACAGCATTTACTTGCGAAAATGAAGCATTAGATCCAGAAACGGAAGAAACAGCAAATGCTAACAATAATAATAATAACAATACAGATGATCCAACTTCCATTATTGGAACTTGGCAGGCAGTTTCTTTTAGTGCAAACGCAGAAATAAGTGTAGATGTTGCAGGATTACCAACAACAATGATGCAATCGTCAGGATCTAACCTTAACTATACGGTTACTTTTAATAGCGATAATACTTTTGCAACAGAAGGAAGCTATGACGTAACTTCTACTGTTTCAGTGGCAGATATTACACAAACGAATACAAGTTCTGTAACTGATGTTATGGGAGATGGAACCTACGAGATTACAAGTAACAACACAATGACCATAAGTGGAGCATTTTACGATTTACAAGTAGACGGTATTGATACTGATGCATTAGCAACTTCTCCGCAAGAAGCACAATTTACAATCAGTGCTGACGGACAAACATTGACATTTCAACAAGATCCACAAACAATTACTTCTGTATCTCAAGGAATTGAAACAACATCCGTTGTTTCCAGTAACTCTGTATTTACAAGACAATAAAACACACCATCATAACACATAAAAAAACCACTCATATCGAGTGGTTTTTTTGTTGTCCATTTTTTGATTGTTGAATCTTCTAGTTCATAGAAATGCTTCCAGAACCTGCTACTTTAGTATCTTGTTTTGCTGGTTTTCCTTTATAAGTAATATCTCCAGAACCAGCTACACGTGCTTTTAAATAGTCAGTTGCATGTAATCGAATATCTCCAGAACCTGCCAAGCTTACTTTAGCACTTTTTGCTTGTAATTTATATGCGTGAATGTCTCCAGAACCCGACAATGCTATTTCTGCATTATCTGCTGTTCCTCTAGCGGTCATATCTCCCGAACCAGAAACAGCCATTTTTAACTTTCCTGCGTTGATATCAATAATAACATCTCCCGAACCAGCCAATGCCATTTTAAAACTATCTGCTTGAATGGTGTCTTTAGTATATACATCTCCCGAACCAGATAAAGAAACTCCGCTAATATCTTTAAACGGAACTGTAATAATTAATTGCTTTCCTCTACTTACACGTAAGTTGTATCCTTTTTTAGTTTTAATTTTTAACACATCTCCTTTCACTTCCGTAGTAATGTGTTCTAATAAATTAGATTCTCCTTTTAGTGTAATAGTTCCTTCGGTTCCAGCTACCAATTCTACGTCAAAAAAACCTGCAACGCTTACGGCGTCATAATCGGAAGTAGTTCTTGTAATAGTAGTTACATTCCCGTTTCCTTTAACTTTCTTTTTTCCCCATTGTGCGTGAGACACTGTAGTGGCTAATAATAATGTGATGATAAATATTGTTGCTTTTCTCATGATAATTGATTTTTTAGATTGATTTTTTTGTTTTATGATTTGATGAATTATTGTTTTTTTATGAATCGAATACTTCCGTATTCTGCACTAATTAAAATTTTATTTCTGGTTGAACCGTTTCCGTGATAACCTTCGTAATAGCTTTCATTAGATTCCACTCGTTTTTTATTCATGGTAAAACCATCTGCTCCTTTTAAACTTGCATTCTCTAAGTCTAACTGAAAGTCAAAGTAATACTGTGGTTGATATCCAATCTTAATTCCGGCAAGCTCTGAATCAATTCTGATATCTCCTGCATCATCTGTCATTTCAGCTATTTTAATAGAACCGTAATCTGCTGATAAGTCCAAATTTCCAGTAATGATTCCTAAACGTAGTGACAAATAATCTCCACTTCCTTTTACATTATATGCTTGTCCAATTTGTAATGTATTATAATCGCAACTGTATTCGATGTTGCTAACAACTTCAAAACTTGATTTTGTATGATCTGCATTTAATTCAATGTTTTCAGCTTCTTTTACGGAAAAAGAAGAGTAATCTGCATTAATACGTCCACCTTTCATATAGGCAATAGTGACATTATTTGTATGATCAAAATTCAAATAATTATCGTTTCCTAATAACTGACCTATTTCCATACGTCCATGATCGCAGTTTAACGAAACTTTATTTTCGGCACGATCCAAGAAAATTCCTCCATAATCATTTGAGACATTTAACTCATTTCCTTTCGGAAATTTGATCGTATAATTTACCGTTACATTTACTCTGTTACGCTTGTTCCATTTGCGCCATGACTTTGACTGATTTTTGTTAAAACTTGTCATTGCACTTACCATGGAAGCTGTATTATTAAAATTTACATCAATTTGTTTCAAACGTTCAACTACTTTACTTTCAGAATCTCCATTGGATTTAATGACTACTTCAATAGCTACTGTATTTTTATCCCAAGCTGTCATATGAATAGTTCCATAGCTATTTGAAATTTTTAAAAGAGCATCTGCATCTACATTAAATTCTTTACTAATTGTTTTTTCTTTAGTATACTTTCCTTTATGCTTTGTATTGCCAAGCGTAATAAAAGGTACTAAAAAAGCAAGTATGGTTAGTTTATATAACAGTGTCTTCATTCTTGAATATTTTAATTTCTTCAATTTGTACTAATACATTCTCTAATAGCTGTATACGAAGTTGGAAATTTGCGACCATTGCTTGTAAAATACGTTTATCTTCTCCATATGCAACAAGTTCATCTTTTAACTTGTCATATTCTGTTTCAAGACGTTTTAGTTGCTGCAAAGCATCTTGTACAATTTCTTTAGTGTCTTCATCTTCAGCAGCTTTTACTTTTTCGAGTTCTTTTTCAATCAAAGAAGCAAAATGGACTTGTGACTTTTCTACTTCTGGCGAAAATGTAACTTCTGGAGATTCTATAGTGGTAGTTCCAAAATTAGAACCGATAAAAATTCCCAAGCTCAATAAAATTACACAGGCTGCCGCAATTTGCTTCCACCAAGTAAACAATATTTTCGGTTTGCTGATGTCAGCTGTTTCTTGAGATTCTTCCTGCTGTTGCTGTAATTTTCTCAAAAAACGGTGTTCGTGTCCCAATTCAGGTGTTTCGATATCGAAATCATCTTTCAATCGGTCAAATAAGTTTGTAATGTTGTCGTTCTCTTTCACACGTTTAAATTTTTATTATCTGATAATAATTTTTTTATAAAATTGAGAACGTGTGCAACCGCTCCGCTCTCGCATTAAAAACTTTCAAAATTTCATTTTGCAAACTAATTTTTAAATTTATTAATGCTCGTTTCATACGTATACTTCCAATTTTCGTCTTAGACTTTCTTTTGCACGCGAAATCGTAGTTCTGCAATTTGCATAGCTAATATCTAGAATTGAGCAAATTTCTTCATAATCAAACCCTTCAATTAAATGTAAGGTCAAAGAAACTCTGTAATTGTCCTTCAGTGTTTTTAAAGTTTGCAATACTTTTTGAGCCTGTAAGCTTGTAAACTCCTCATCCGAAGCAACTCCATCATTATCTTCGACCTTATGTAACAAAGTGTCGATAGGAACTTCTTCTTTTCGTTGTTGCTTTTTATACAGATAAATACTTTTATTCACTACGATTTTTTTTAACCATGCGCCAAAAGAAACTTGTTCGCTAAAAGTATCCAACTTCATAAAAGCATTCAAAAATGCTTCTTGCATGGCGTCTTCTGCTTCTGCGCTATTTTTTAAAATTCGAAATGCAGTATTATACATCGCTTTGTAATAGCGATTGTAAATCTCCATTTGCGCAGATTGATTTCCTTCTTTGCACAACGTAATGAGTTGTTCAGTATGTAACTTTTGGTGGCTCAAAAAGTTTAGTTTATTGTAAAGATTAGTGAAAAATTAAATTGTTACACTTTTATCTAAAATTATTTAATATTTCTTGATTTTTATCTATTTATCAAGGAAAGCTTGGCATAACAATTGTCTTTAAATGATCGTTGTGACCAATGAAATCAACGACTTTAGTTGATTTATAAGCGGTTACACAGTAAAATAAAAATAAAAATAAAAAGATATCATCCTGTTTATATGACAGAATGACTTAGAACAATATATATGAGCGAGACAAAGTTTTTAAATATGGACAGTTTGTCATTTCAATCCATTGATGAAGATGCGGAATTGATTCCGTTGATGACGCCCGAAGATGAAGAAGAAATCAATAGAGAAGAGTTACCACCTACATTGCCAATTTTACCGTTACGAAATACCGTATTATTTCCAGGAGTTGTAATTCCAATTACCGCTGGACGCGATAAATCAATTCAATTGATCAAAGACGCTAATAATGGCGGAAAAGTAATTGGTGTCGTTTCTCAAAAAGATGAAACAGTAGAAAATCCTGCATTAGAAGATATCAATACTCTAGGAACTGTAGCGCGTATTTTGCGTGTCTTACAAATGCCAGATGGAAATACAACGATTATCATTCAAGGAAAAAAACGCTTTGAAGTAGATACTTTATTGCGTGATACTCCATACATGGAAGCAACGGTGAAAGAAGTGCCAGAAACACGTCCGGAAAAAGATGATGAAGAGTTTACCGCGATTTTAGATTCGATCAAAGATTTGGCATTACAAATCATCAAAGAGAGTCCAAACATTCCGTCGGAAGCATCGTTTGCCATCAAAAACATTGAAAGTTCTTCGTTTTTAATCAACTTCATATCTTCAAATATGAATTTGACCGTAAAGGAGAAACAAGAATTATTGGCTGTGACCGATTTAAAACAACGTGCATTAGCAACGCTGAAAAGCATGAACTTGGAAATGCAGAAGTTGGAGTTAAAGAATGATATTCAGTCAAAAGTACGCCACGATTTAGATCAGCAACAGCGTGAATATTTCTTGCATCAGCAAATGAAAACAATCCAAGAAGAATTAGGTGGAGGCGTTTCGTATGAAAAAGAAGTAGAAGAAATGCGCGCTCGTGCCAAAACGAAAAAGTGGGACGAAAATATAAAGAAGCATTTTGATAAAGAATTGTCAAAAATGCAACGCATGAATCCGCAAGTTGCCGAATACTCTATTCAGCGTAACTATTTGGAGTTGTTTTTAGATTTACCTTGGAATGAATTCAGTAAAGATAAATTCAATCTGAAAAAAGCACAAACCATCTTAGATCGTGATCATTCAGGTTTGGAAGATGTAAAGAAGCGTATCATAGAATATTTGGCAGTACTAAAGCTACGTAACGATATGAAATCACCGATTTTATGTTTATATGGTCCTCCAGGAGTTGGAAAAACCTCTTTAGGAAAATCAATTGCAGAAGCTTTAGGACGAGAATATGTGCGTATTTCTTTAGGTGGATTGCGTGATGAAGCTGAAATTCGCGGACATCGTAAAACATATATTGGAGCCATGCCAGGACGAATTATTCAAAGTCTGAAAAAAGCAGGAACGTCAAATCCTGTATTCGTATTGGATGAAATAGATAAGCTTTCTAGCAGTCACAATGGCGATCCGTCATCGGCAATGTTAGAAGTATTAGATCCAGAACAAAACACCGCTTTTTATGATAATTTCTTAGAAATGGGCTACGACTTGTCAAAAGTAATGTTCATTGCAACGGCAAATAGTCTAAGTACCATTCAGCCTGCATTACGCGATCGTATGGAAATTATCAATGTCACAGGATATACGACAGAAGAAAAGGTAGAAATTGGTGGAAAACATTTGCTAGAAAAGCAATTGAAAGAACACGGACTTTCTGAAAAAGATTTAAAAATAGGGAAGAAGCAGCTTGAAAAAATAGTAGAAGGATATACGCGTGAAAGTGGTGTACGTGGATTGGAAAAGCAAATCGCTAAAATGGTGCGTTATGCGGCAAAATCTATTGCCATGGAAGATAAATACGAGAAAAAAGTAACCAATGCTATCATAGAAGAAGTATTAGGTCCTGCACGTATGGAGCGCAATAAATATGAAAATAATGATGTGGCAGGAGTTGTTACAGGATTAGCTTGGACAAGTGTTGGAGGTGATATTTTATTTATAGAATCTACTTTATCAAAAGGAAAAGGAAACCTTTCCATCACAGGAAACTTAGGAAAAGTGATGAAAGAATCTGCGACGATTGCGATGGAATATATGAAGTCGAATGCAGACTTTTTAGGCGTAAAACCTGAAATATTTTCAAAATACAATGTGCACATTCACGTTCCAGAAGGTGGTACTCCAAAAGATGGACCAAGTGCGGGAATTACCATGTTGACATCTTTGGTTTCGTTATTCACACAGAAAAAAGTGAAAAAAGATATTGCCATGACGGGAGAAATTACGTTGCGAGGAAAAGTGTTGCCTGTTGGTGGAATCAAAGAAAAAATATTAGCAGCGAAACGCGCAGGAATCAAAGAAATCATTTTGTGCGAACAAAACAGACGTGATATTTTAGAAATCAAAGCAGCTTATTTAAAAGGACTCACATTTCATTATGTAACCGAAATGAGCGATGTAATTAAGCATGCAGTGACCAATGAAGCTGTAAAAAATGCAAAAACATTATCTGTAGATTAACAAAATTGACAATGACTTGAAGTTGTACACAATTTTAAATTCAATG
The DNA here is from genome assembly GCF_947489565.1 of uncultured Kordia sp. Classification (GTDB taxonomy): domain Bacteria; phylum Bacteroidota; class Bacteroidia; order Flavobacteriales; family Flavobacteriaceae; genus Kordia. The sequence continues at coordinate 112,507 of NZ_CANLEA010000007.1, forward strand.
TTACCATCATATAAAAAGACTTGGAGTTACTACATAACGCTGAGTCTTTTTTGCATCATACAAATTTGATAGTAACTAAAAAAGAACAGCTGCCCAATGTGTTAAACTAAACGAAACGAAACATTTTTGTTATTGAGCAACTGTTACATAATTAAACATCTCCGAGTTCTTACATGTTTTGCATGTCGTTGATTCAGAAATTCTTTTGAAGAACGGTTGTTTTATGTTGTAAAACAAAGACATGAGGTGCGGTTTTATAAAATATCAATAAAAATAAAGTGCTTTAAAAGCCATATTAGTAAAGGATTGCCAATAAAAAGTGTAGTTTTGCCGCAGAAAAAAATCAATTAACAGAAATATCTGAATTTTTTTAAAAAGCGTATAAAATATTTATAATATCTAAACGTTTTGAATAAAGATTTTAGTTACTTTGTACACATGCAGAAAAAGATCCTCTTTTCCTTTTTTTTGTTTATAACTACGCTGGCCTCCGCTCAAATAGGAGGTAGATACACGTACCAGTTTTTAAACTTAATTTCTTCTCCAAGGCAAGCAGCTCTTGGAGGAAAAGTAATTACGAATTACGATAAAGATGTAAATCAGGCATTGTTTAATCCTGCAACTATTAACTATACAATGGATAATCAGTTGTCAGTAAATTATGTCAATTATCTAGGAGATGTAAATTACGGTTCAGCTGCCTATGCGTATACTTGGGACAGAAGAGTACAAACGTTTCATGCAGGAGTTACCTATGTATCATACGGTCAATTTGATGGATATGATGAAGAAGGAAATGCTACAGGAAGCTTTACAGGAAATGAAGTTGCGTTGTCAATGGGATATGCATACAATATTCCTTGGACAGATATTCATATTGGTGCCAGTGCAAAATTTATCAACTCTAAATTAGAACAATACAATTCTTTTGGTGGTGCGGTAGATTTAGGAATTATGTATATAAATGAAGAACTAGAATTCAATGTTGCGTTAGTAGCTAGAAACTTAGGACTTCAATTTACAACTTATGCAGGTGTGCAAGAACAATTGCCTTTTGAATTAATTTTAGGATTATCGCAAAAGCTTGAACACGTTCCTATTCGTTGGCATGTTACCTTTGAAAACTTACAAGAATGGAATATTGCGTTTGCCAATCCAAATAGAGCAGAACAATCGATTGAAGGTGGCGTAACGGAAGAAAAAGTGACATTCTTTAAAAACTTAATTCGACGAACCATTGTAGGAATGGAATTGTTCCCAGACAAAGGATTTAATATTCGATTAGGATACAACTTCCGTAGAGGAGAAGAATTAAAAATTATAGATCAACGTAATTTCTCTGGAATTACGGCTGGATTTGGACTTCGAATCAATAAACTAAAATTCGATTATACCTACGCACGTTACGCTATTGCGGCAAACACAAGTATGTTTGGTGTTACAATTAATTTGCAATAAAACGACGCGTTACCACCAAAAAAGAATGCGATCATGAAAAAAATTATCATTGCCATTGATGGTTTCTCATCTACAGGAAAAAGCACGATTGCTAAACAACTTGCCAAAGAATTAGAATATATATATGTAGACACAGGCGCTATGTATCGCGCGGTAACTTTGTACGCACTTCGCAACGAATATATCAATCCAGACAATTTTTCTATCAATGCTTTGGTCGAAGACTTAGATAGCATTCACTTACACTTTGTATATAATGATGCAGTAGGCTTCGCCGAAATGTACTTGAATGGAGAAAATGTAGAAAAAGAAATCAGAACCTTAAGAGTTTCTGACTTTGTGAGTAAAGTCGCTGCAGTTCCTGAAGTACGGTATCAATTGGTAAAGCAACAACAAAAAATGGGGCAAGACAGTGGCATTGTAATGGATGGAAGAGATATTGGGACTGTTGTATTTCCTGAAGCAGAATTAAAACTTTTCATGACGGCTTCTCCAGAAAAAAGAGCGATCCGTCGTTACAAAGAACTCATTGAAAAAGGCGACGATGTTAATTATGAAGACGTATTGCGAAATGTGCAAAACAGAGATTATATAGATTCGCATCGAGAAGATTCACCTTTACGACAAGCGGAAGGCGCCATTGCTATTGATAATAGTGACATGGGACTGAAAGAACAATTTGAACGCATTCTCAATTTAGTCAAGCGAACCATAAACGCTTAAAAAGTGTTTTAAGTCTGATAAAATACTGCTCATACAGAGTATTTTAGGAAAATAAAAATTATTGTTCTATCTTCAAATCGAAAAAGAAAATCGATTAAGTTACCAAACTGTATGAAAATTGCTAAACAGATATTTTTAATATCCATTAACACCCTTATTTTACTCTTTATATCTTCCTGTTCAAAAGAAGAAACTGAAATAGAAATTGAGTCCTATTTTGAAATTACCGAAACTCAATTATTTTCTCCACCTGAAGAAACTGAATTTGAAATTGATATTTCTACCAATACTGATTGGAAGATAATATCAAATCCTGACTGGCTAGAAGTCGTAAAAGAAGTTGATTATAATATCAATAGACTACACATCACAGTTTTTGAAAATGAAGATTATTCTTCACGAGAAGGGAAGATCAAAATTAAAACGACGGGAGATATTTATGAAGTTGAAGTTCGTCAAGGAGCGTTTTATGAAGACTTTCGTAAAGGCTATATAAATTATGATCCTGTAGGTTATCAGGGCAATGCTGTTTTTACCGTATTTACACAAAGTGAAGCAAAACCTGATTATTATTGGGGTTTTACCATTAGACATGAACAAAATTTGTCTGATGATGTATATGTTGATCAATTCAGAATTACCTATTGTGAAGAATTTAGGTACAATGGAGAGGAAATGATTCCAACAGAAATTACCTTACTGCATTTTGGCGAATCGGAGTTTACATATAGAAAAAATGGTGCTTCAAACTTTACAGGAGGTTTTCATGGAAATGAAACATTAGAAGAAATAGAATTCTTTATTGACAATACAGTAATGACCGATCTATCTACTGCTTTTGCTATGAAACCGTGTGAAGAATTTTCATATAAACAAAAAAGCATGATGCATAAAGATGACATGTCTCATGGAGAAGAAGCAGAGCACATAAAACAAACAACGATAAAAGACGGCGGTTATACTACAAAAAATACCTTAATAGGAAAGGAAAATATTTCCTTGAGTACTTGTTATGGTTCTTTAGTGTCGGTAAGTATTGATATTGGCCAAAATGGATATACGGACAACTTCGATGAATCTGTTACATTCAATCAAAATGGCGATCGAAAAATGGAAGAAGTCAACAATAAAATTTTCTTATGGAGTGAAACCAATCAACTTTCTACAAAAATAGAAAGTATCTTTAGTATCAATGACAATTCTTCAAAGCAATATATATGGGATACTCAATATTACAGTAAGTATTACAGATACCTTCAAAATGTAGACCTTGCCATTGGAGAAACTTGGGATTTTGAGACAAAGGTTACCTTTAATAAAATGAGATAAATAAAAAACCGCCTTACTTTAAAATAAGGCGGTTTTTCCGATTTTTTTATTTCTTTATGATAAATGTGGAATTATCAATTCTTGTCCTGGATGAATTACATCTGGATTTTCAAGAATATCTCCATTTGCTTTAAAGATAGCATGGTATTCACCAGCTTTTCCATAATACTGCTTTGCAATCTTACCTAACGTGTCTCCACTTGCTACTGTGTGGCGGTGAAAAACAGTTTCATCAGCTACTTCAATATTAGCTTCAATGTCTTGTGGAAGTTCTCCTCCAAGTTCTTTAATTTTATCCCACATCAAGTTTTTTTCATACTGCGTACCAGCTGTACCACTTACTTTTAATACACCATCTGCTTCTTCTACATTTCCGTTTTGAATATTTAACTCTTGTCCAAGATCTAGAACTCCTTGATATTTCGCTTTTACACTCATTCTTTTGTTATTTTAATTATTAATATCATAAATATAAAGCAAAAAAATAAATTTCGTGTTATGACAGTGTTACAATCTTTTTTTTCGATAAAAATCATATTTCATAGCTAAATTGAAAAAAACGCTTCTGTTTGAAGTACTATTTGTTTGTAAATCAAAATAATAATCATACTTTTGCACTCCTTTTTAGCATGATGGAGAATCGGAAAAGGGACAAAGAAAATTTTAAGAAACATAACAATCTACTGCTTTTACATGCAAAGAATCTCTAAATGAGCAGTATACAAATTTTACATCAGCAAATGGCTGAAGAAAACACAAACACAGACGTTCAGGACGTTAAAAATCCTGAAGAATTTCTAGCAAACTTTAACTGGCACAATTACGAAGAAGGAATTGACCAAGTAGAAGACGAAAAGTTAGAAGAGTTCGAAAAATTAGTAGCGGCAAATTTCGTTGATACAGATGATGACGCTGTAGTAGATGGAACTGTAGTAAGAATGACTGACAGAGAAGCGATTATTGATATCAATGCTAAATCTGAAGGAGTAATTTCTTTAAACGAATTTCGTTACAATCCAGACTTAAAAGTAGGAGACAAAGTAGAAGTATTAATTGACGTTCGTGAAGACAGAACAGGACAGTTAGTGTTATCTCACAGAAAAGCGAGAACAATCAAAGCATGGGATCGTGTAAACGCTGCGCATGACAAAGGTGAAATCGTTAATGGTTTTGTAAAATGCAGAACTAAAGGAGGTATGATTGTAGACGTATTCGGAATTGAAGCGTTCTTACCAGGATCTCAAATTGACGTGAAGCCAATTAGAGATTACGATCAGTATGTGAATAAAACTATGGAATTCAAAGTGGTTAAAATTAACCATGAATTCAAAAACGTGGTTGTATCTCACAAAGCACTTATTGAAGCAGATATTGAATTACAGAAGAAAGAAATTATTGGTCAATTAGAAAAAGGTCAAGTACTAGAAGGAATTGTGAAAAACATTACTTCTTACGGTGTATTTATTGATCTTGGAGGAGTTGACGGATTAATCCACATTACAGATCTTTCTTGGTCTCGTATCAACCATCCAAATGAGGTTGTTGAATTAGACCAGAAATTAAATGTTGTAATCCTTGACTTTGATGATAACAAATCAAGAATCCAATTAGGATTAAAGCAATTAAGCGCTCATCCATGGGAAGCTTTAGATTCTGAATTAAAAATCGGAGATAAAGTAAAAGGAAAAGTTGTTGTTATTGCTGATTACGGTGCATTTATCGAAGTAGCAGAAGGTGTTGAAGGATTAATTCACGTTTCTGAAATGTCTTGGTCTACACACTTACGCTCTGCACAAGATTTCGTAAAAGTTGGAGATGAAGTAGAAGCGGTAATCTTAACATTAGATAGAGAAGATCGTAAAATGTCTCTTGGTATCAAGCAAATGACGCCAGATCCATGGACTGATATTACTACAAAATATCCTGTAGGTTCTAAGCACACAGGAACTGTACGTAACTTCACTAACTTTGGTGTATTCGTAGAATTAGAAGAAGGAATTGACGGATTGATTTATATCTCTGATTTATCTTGGACTAAGAAAGTGAAGCATCCATCTGAGTTTGTTACTGTTGGTGACAAATTAGAAGTACTTGTATTAGAATTAGACGTAGAAGGACGTAAATTAAGTTTAGGTCACAAACAAACTACTGAAAATCCTTGGGATAAGTACGAAGATGAGTTTGGTGTTGGAACAACGCACACAGCGGAAATCTCTGACACTAATGATAAAGGAGCTACCGTAGCATTAAATGAAGATGTAGTAGCATTCATTCCTTCTCGTCACTTAGAAAAAGAAGACGGAAAGAAATTGAAGAAAGGTGATACTGCTGAGTTCAAAGTAATTGAGTTCAATAAAGAATTCAAAAGAGTAGTAGCTTCTCACACTGCAATCTTTAGAGAAGAAGAGCAACGTAATGTTCAAGCTGCTGCTAAGAAGCAACAAGCTAACGAGAGAACAACTCTTGGAGACTTAAATGCTTTACAGCAATTAAAAGACAAAATGGAAGGAAAATAATTCTGAACATTTTATCATATATCAAAAAGCCGTTTCAATTTGAAACGGCTTTTTTTGTACTTAGTTTTTTTTGATTGAGAATTATTTCACGATCATTTTTATGGTTTCTTGTTTGTGATTTTCATCATAGATTTTGACAAAGTAAATTCCAGGATTCAGTTTATATGTATCAAAAGAAATACTCGTGCTTTGAACGTTTGTCATTTCTAATACGGTTTTTCCGTAAAAATCTCTAACAATAACATTTTCAATATGTGTACTTTTATCTTTCGCAGATAATGTAGTATTACTAGAAACAGGATTCGGATACAATGTAAATTTATACTGATTGAAGAAAGGTGTTTCAGTACTTGTTTGACTTCTGTCAAAAATACTACTTCCGCCTTCATCTCGCAATCTCGCTACAAAAGCATCATGAAAATTACTATAACTTTCTCTGTAAGAAGTGTCAAAATTTGTATCCGTATTATATGTTCCAGCGACCATAATATGATTCTGAACACCTAAACAAATGCTAAATACTCTTTTGTCAGTAGCGGTTTCTTGCCAGAACAAACCATTGATATTTTGTGTATTTCCTAATTTGGCAACAGAACTATTTTGATATGTAAAGAAGTTCTTATTGTTGAAAGCTGCAAAAATACTATTGGTGTTACTGTCGTATACTAGTTTTGTGGTATAAGTCAAAGGATCATTGATGCGTCCATAAAAATTTACAGGATCCGTAGCTAAGTTAATTCCGTACGTATACACTTCATTATCTCTAGATAAATAAATGGTATTATTATCATGCGTAATACTTGAAGTCATTTCGTCTTCATAGATGTTATTTGTAGAAATTTCCAGTTCAGGACCGTCATTAGGATTATCATTGATGGCAATTGTAAAATAATCGATACCCACTTCATGTGCTGTGTTTTCTGGGATAAAAACATTTCCGTTCATTTCTCCTGTAACATATAAGGAATTGGTACTTTCTATATATGCAATATCATGAATACGATAAAAATGATTGTTGGCATTACTTGGCGACAAAGCTTCAAATTCAACACTATGTATATAATTAAAATTTTGGTCAAACTTAAATACTTTGGTTTCATACCTTCTAATTAATCCAGCACCAACATTTACAAAGTAGTCTCCATTATTTGGGAAATTTTGGGTGAATAATGATGTTAAAAATATATTTCCTGTAGAAGTGTCAATATCAATATTCGCTTCATTATATCCGTACTTATAACTGTCAATTTGAGTACCATTCAAATTATATTTAAGTATATATCCATTACTAGTAGTTATGAAAATATGGTTGTTAAAGTATTTTACTTTTTTACCATTTCCAATAGTATTCGTCAGATATCTTGTCCAAAGCAAGTTTCCATCCATATCAAATTTCATAATATAATTGCTGCTAGTAGCTGTAAAATTAGGATCTTCAAAAGAAGTATCTCCATTGGCTAGCAATCCAACCACATACGTATTTCCAAGATCATCTTGTTCAAGATCATACGGATATCTTTTCACTGTAGTTTTAGCTCCAAAAGTTCTTGGCCATAACTTGTTAGGTAAATTGAGACAAAATTGAGCACAACTTTCAATAGTCTGACACGCAAGTTTTGTAATTGACGTACAGTTTTGACCTTCTGCAGGAAGTACGTCGTCTCTAAAATTAACTCTAAAAGTATAGCATCTTTGTTCTTGATACGCTAAATCATCTACTTGAATTTCAAAACTGTTGTTTACAATAGATGCAGAAAAATTAACTGGATTGAATGAAGTCATATCAAAGAATTGTGGATCTAAAGTATCTTCAATCGTTGTGCTGATTGGGCAACTATCTACTTCATCATTTCTAACACAAATATTAAATGTGATTTGATCGCCTGGATCAAAACGCGGACATTTTGGAGATATCGTTCGAACGGTTTTGCTCAAATAAATATCTGGGCAGCGAACCGTAGTACAACAAACTTCTACAATAATATTGAAATTAATAACAGTATAACAACCATTTGGTCCTGTAAGTCTAGCATAAATTGTTTGCTGATCAGAAGTTGTATTTTCATAATTACCAGGACTTGCAATACTGCCAACATTAGCGTTAGCATCGGCTAAACTTGTATGAAAACTAACGGTAGCATCTGTTTGACCATTTTGAATAATTGTAGAAACGGAAGTCAAATCAAAAATACCAAAACCATCATTAGGTGTTTCATCGCATATAGTAATATCATCAGGAATTTGTGCCACAGGAGCAGCTGAAATCGTTACTGTAATTGTATCTTCATACGAGCAACCATTTGCAGTCACCAAAATACGGTACTCGCCACTTTCAGTTACCGTATAAGTATTTTGTGTTGCTCCAGAAATGTTCACAAAGTTCCCATTCGTTAATTTTTGCCATTGATAGGTAGCATTTGGAATTGCTGGGACTCCAATTTCACTACTTTCCCCAACACAAGCTACAATATCTGGACCTAATTCAATACCCACATTAAATGAACCATTTTCTATAAGAATTGCAGAATCATACGTAGCATCTCCTTCATCAGCAATTGCTATCGTGATTCTATATTGTTGATTTGGTATTACATCACCAAAAGCAGTAAAATCGTGAGTTTGCCCGTTAAAGGATGTTGGTGATTGAGCGGCAGGAATCGTTAATACACTATCTGGATTTGGATTGATTACGTAATTATAATTCGAGAAAAACGGTTCATTAACAGCTACACATTGTACGCCTCCAGTTCCGTCATCAAAATATATAGTAGGTCTAATACTCGTTACTTGAATAGGTGTATTTGAGTTTGGAACTACGGCTAAATTTTGAACTGTTCCATTAGATAAATCTTCTAAAACAAACACAAATAAATCAGCGAAATTACATTCATACTGTTGATTGTATTCTTCTGAAAGTAACATAAAATCAAAAGAAATATGATTGGCAATCGGTGTAAAATTAAAAGAAATCGTAGTTCCGTTTCTATAATTACTACCTGGTTCTCCAAACTGAGTAATGAATGGATCTGCATATGATGCCCAAGCACCAGCGTTTCCATTTGATGAAGGATTATCAGGATCATTAGGACCTTGCACTTGATTTATAAACCCAGTAGATAAAATCATTCCGCTGTTAAAAGGTATGTTAGAAGAGCCATTTGTAAAACTTCCCAAACTTTCAGGCAAGCTCCCAAACTGAGAATCACCACTTGATGTTGATTCGATGTTTGTAAATGTAGCACAACTATTTGTGAATAATTGTTGCACCAACAAAGCAGGTCCTAAAACACCATCGCCTACAGGAGTCGCAATGAATCCACCACGGTTTGCGTTTTTTTCTTGAGAGAATAAATGTTTGTTTTTTTGTTGAAATTCTAGCTTCAACTTTGACTTTAACCCAGAAACTTCACGATTGTTTAATTTTGAAATGTCATAGTTAACGATTTCAGTTTCAACATACGCATTAGTCATTTTTTGAAGCTGTTCTCTGTTTTGAGCTGTCACAGATAACATGCCAGTAAATAACAGTACGATTAGAAATAAATATTTTTTTTTCATCATATAAAAATTAGAAATGTTAGTATTTATTTTAAATGTACTTACTATAAATGCTGTTTAAAATAGACAATGCTAAACTGCGGAAAGCTTCTTCATATTCGCTTAGAAATGTTTCAAATACGATATTTTGAAAATGTCCTTTTGAAGTGTTTTAAGGTGTTTCGTTAGGTTTTCAACACAAAAAATCCGTTTCAAATTGAAACGGATCTTTTGTTTTAATTACTTACTTGAAAGATAATTGGTAACATGTATTTGACATTGATGTTTTTTCCTTTTTGTTTTGCAGGGATCATTTTAGGAATCAACTCTAAAACGCGTTGTATTTCCGCTGCTGCTTCAGGATGATTTGCCCGAATTCTAATATTTGTAACGACTCCTGATGTGTCTATTACAAATGATGAGAGAATTTTAAATTTTCCACTGGTTTTTTGATGTTTTGAAAGAATGCTTACATCCGTTTGACGATTGACAAGTTTCTGAATCTTATCACTCATACATTTTTTACGTTCAACTTTGGTTTCTAAAGTTTCGCAACCCGGATAAATAGGTACTTGCTCAACAAGTTCAAAAGGAATTGTTGTATCATCTGGTTCATCAGCTAGTATAACTTCAACAGGTTCTGCCAAAATCGCTTTTTTTGTAAATAATGTACTGACTTTAGTTTGCTGACATGGAAAAACAACAGCTTCAATCTCTTTTTTAAGTTGTACAATTTCACGATACTTTTTGATGGTTTGCTTGTTTTCTTGTTGATGATAATGATAGAAAATTTCGGTTTCTAGAGAACTTTGTTCAGTATTGATCTTCGCAAGTTTCTCCCGTAATTTTTCCGTAGTAATTTGACGAAGTTGAATCTTATCAGAAGCATTTTGGACAGTTTTTTCAAAATAGAAAGGAACCGAATTCAAATATCCAATACAATGCACACGATAACTTAGTAAATCATTTACGCTGTATGTAAAGCGATCATTATTGGCTTCCAATCGAATAAAACTATTAAATTCTGCCGGAACAAGATATACAAACAGGCGCTCAAAACGTTGGGAGTTTTCAATAGTTACTTCATAATTAGAATAGCTAATTGTGGTACTTTTGGATTTGTTTTTAACGGTGACAGTTTTTCTGTTTTTAAGACTTGGAATGATGTCTTCTGAAATAATTCGGTCAATATTTTTCCAGCCTGTCGTTCGAATGGGCGCTCTATAACGACGTTTTTTTCTTTCTTTTTTAATGATTTTTGATACAGAAACTTGCTCAACATTACGAACACGAGTTACTGTATTTCTAGTAGAAACAGCACTTCGATTTATTGGAGTTTGATTGAATATACGTGGTAAATTCGTATTTAATTCTTTGGCAACTTTTTTTGTAGTGATCGCTAATTCTTGTTGATAATAATTATCTAATTGCTGTTTTGAAAATGCTTGATATTTTGTATCAACAGCTAAGATAGAATCCATAGTGTGTTGTGTTTTTTCCAATGCCAAACGATATACTTGTTGCTGTGCTATATAATATTGATTCAATTTAGAAATATCGGTATCTAGCGTTGCAACATTTGTTAAATTTTGTGCAGCGAAAAAGTTAAATTGTTCGCGAATTGAAGCATTGTGTATGGTGGCTGCAACCATTTTATCTACTTCATATAAATTGTAATTAAGATTTTGGGCATACAGATTAAAAATAGTATTTGCTTCTTTACAATTTTGATGAATCACTGCCAAACGTTCCTCAAAAGCTTTGGTAGCTATAAATGTATTTTGGTAGCGTTCATTCCAAATAGTTTTCACTTTTAAGGGATCTAAACCTAAAAGTGTTTCTTTAGTTTTAGTCGTTTTACGAACAGAATCATAAGTTTGTCTGATCGTATCCTTAGGAATATCATTTCTTCGTCTTCTTCGATTTTTTCCTCTTTTTTCCTCTTTAAAAATACGATCTAGAATATAATTCTTTGTTTTGACAGTATCTTTCATTTTTCCAAAGGAATAATACAAACTATCCGTAAATTTCTTATTGCTAGTATCATATCCTTTCTCGGCAAGCGTTTCCAAATATGCTGGTGGATAAAAATTTAAACTAGCAATATCTTCCGGAATCAATGCGACGTTCAATGGTTTTGGATTCACCCAATCGATAGTTCCGTCAGGAGCAGTTTCGCCATCAAACAATTGCATACCTTCTTTATAATCTTGTGTCGGAATATCTGCGGTAATTTCCTTTTCTGGATGAATTTGTAATTTTTCGCCATCTTTCAAAGCTTTCAAGAAAAACATACCGCCAGTTTCCAAAGGTTTTTCATTGTGAAGTGTTCCCAAGCCAGCAAACATAATCGCTTCTGAGGTAACTGCTTCTTTGATTTCCAACGTAATATTTTCTGTAACTACATTCTGATCTGCATCCACAAAAGCATTCTCAGGAATTAAAAACACAATTCCGTGCTGTGTTTCTATAATCGTATCTTTTTTAGAGGAAATGGTGAAAATTTCGGAAGGAATCAGCTCCAAAGGATCGTTTTTAAAATTTGCTGCAATAAGTGAAGTCTTTAACGGTGTCACTTTTGGAGTTTTCTTTTTTACAATCGTATCAGGAACTATTACAACTTCTCTTACGACGTCAACTTTTTTGTTTTGTTGTATGGTTTGTTCAACTTTCGTTGGAATGGTCTCAGCTTCTATTGAACTTTCTGCGGAAGCATTCACAAAATACCAAGTCACAAGTGCGAGTATAATTGGAAGAAGAATCAGTCCAATCCCTTTTATAAGTTTCCAAAATTGATAGGTTTGCTGTGCGTTTTGAATACTTTGTTGTACTGAAATATGTTCCAAACCTTGTATCAGTTGTTCTTGTAACGTTACCTCATTTTTAAAATTGGGATCAGTTGCCATGCGTGCTTCAAATTGGTTGGTTTCTGCGTCAGAAAGTACATTTAGTAAGTACTTTTCTATCAATGCAATCGTTTCTAATTCTGCTCTCATCTGTTTGCTTTTAAGGTTCGTAATTCATTTTTAGCACGTTCCAAACACTTGTATTTTTGTGTTTTGGCAGATGATTCGGAAGTAAAACCTAATGCATGCGCAATTTCTCGCATCTTCTTTTTATCGATATAAAATAACGAGAGCAGTTTTAGGCATTTTTCTCCAATAGATCGCAAAGCTTTTTCAGCCAATTGATATTTTTCTTCTTCTTGCAAATGAAAATCTGCAGGAATGGATTCGTCTCTTACAAACGTTTCTTCAAAGGCGTTTATCTGTTTATTTTTTTGTTGTAATTGATCTTTCCACAAATACTTGCAAATACTGAAAATATAAGTTTCAATACGTGCAGTCAATTTAAAATCGGGAGTGTTCGCTTTCTTATAAAAAATAAGCAAAGCTTCTTGAAACACATCTTGAGCTTCCTCTTTGGTTCCTCCATATTTGCATATAAAGCGCGATACTTTTGGAAAGTATTTGTAAATCTTTACAAAGGCTTTTTCTTTCTGTGTAGAAGTTAGCATTTGTAATACGAATTTATCTTTCATCTGAATCTGTTTATATACTTAATGGTATAACCACAAAAAGGTAACCAAACTTTTTCTGAAAATATTTTTTTTTGGAATATAAAATGGAGATTTAATGAAATTCTACAATATATATCTATCAGAATACCTACTTTAGAAATGAAAACCCAATTAAAATTATAGATTCAATTTTCAAACAATCCACCACAATGAAAAAATGTATACTAATAGTCACTTTGATAAGTATTTTTTCTTGTTCTAACAACTCGATGAAAAATGCTTCAAAAAGTATATCGAAAAGTAAAGATTCTTTAAAAATAACTTGGGTAGAAGTGGCAGATACCTTATCAAATTTTGAAGCTTTATTAGCAACAAATCATCTATACTATCTAGAACAAATGTCTGTTGAGTATATTAGTTTTGGAGAAGATTTTTGGAAATCTATTGATACACTTTACAGTAACGAATGGACATACGCAACATTAAGATTAGGTGCTTGCCAACCAGTGAAAGATACATTAATAACAGAACTTTGCATTGAACAGCAAAAGCATGTTGTTAATAAAGGTTTGGAAAAAGTTGTGGAGTTTAATGGAGTTGGCTCAGGGTATTCTGCAAATATTAAGTTTATATATGATGAAACAGGGAAGTTGCTTGAATACAAAGATTTGCACAATACATTTTATTTGCAATATGATATTAATAATACATTGATAGAAATATTAAAAACGGCAACTATTCATGGCGTGAAAAGAGAGGTAGAACGAATTAAATTCAAAGAAAAATCTACGAGTAACACCGAAAAAATACAATAAGTAGCATATTGAAAATTCGTTTGGAATGATATCTTATTCACGATAACCAAATTAGAAAATAGGTTTAATAAAAAATAAATCTGTACTTTTGTATTCCAAATACCATTTGGACAAACACTATGAGTCAAAAAACCTTATTGAACTCAAAAGAGATCGGAATTATTCTGCATCGATTGGCATGTCAGCTCATCGAAAATCACCTTGATTTTTCAAATACAGTTTTGGTTGGAATTCAACCTAGAGGAATTTACCTCGCGGAACGTTTAGCAAGTATTCTACGCGATGAATATGAGGTAAAAGATATTGAATTAGGCTATCTTGATATTACCTTTTTTAGAGATGATTTCCGCCGTAGCGAGAAAATTCTAGAAGCCAACAAAACGAATATCAACTTTGTGGTAGAAAATAAAAAAGTTGTTTTTATTGACGACGTACTATACACAGGAAGAAGTATTCGTGCAGCATTAACGGCTATTCAATCGTTTGGAAGACCAGAAGAAATTGAGTTATTGGTATTGATCGATAGACGTTTTAGCAGACATTTGCCAATTCAACCTAACTATCGCGGACGACAAGTAGATGCCATCAATGAAGAAAGAGTAAAAGTGAACTGGTCTGAAAATGAAGGAGAAGACATGGTATATCTTATTAATCAAGAAAAAGACAATTAGAAATGAGTGAATTAAGTGTAAACCACTTGCTAGGAATTAAATATCTTAAAGAAGAAGATATACAACTCATTTTTGAAACGGCCGATCAATTTAAAGAAGTGATCAACCGTCCTATAAAAAAAGTACCTTCTTTACGAGACATTACGATTGCAAATTTATTTTTTGAGAATAGCACACGTACAAAACTTTCGTTTGAACTAGCGGAAAAACGCTTGTCTGCAGATGTCATTAATTTTTCAGCTTCTCAGTCTTCTGTGAAAAAAGGAGAAACGTTGATTGATACTGTAAACAACATCCTATCGATGAAGGTTGATATGGTAGTGATGCGACATCCAAACCCTGGTGCAGGTGTATTTTTATCAAAAAATGTAAGCGCAAGTATTGTAAATGCTGGTGATGGGGCACATGAGCATCCAACACAAGCATTGTTAGATTCGTATTCTATCCGCGAAAAACTAGGTGATGTAGCTGGAAAAAATGTCGTGATTGTAGGTGATATTTTGCATAGTAGAGTTGCGTTATCAAATATTTTCGCACTCAAATTACAAGGCGCCAATGTAAAAGTATGCGGACCAAAAACCTTGTTGCCAACATACATTGAAAGCTTAGGTGTTGGTGTAGAAACGAATTTGAGAAAAGCGTTAGAATGGTGCGATGTCGCTAATATGTTGCGTGTTCAAAACGAACGTATGGACATCAGTTACTTTCCATCAACACGTGAATATGCACAACAATATGGAGTCACGAAAGCTTTGTTAGATTCGCTAAGTAAGGAAATTGTAATCATGCATCCAGGACCGATCAATCGTGGAGTGGAAATTACCAGTGATGTGGCAGACTCCAAACAATCCATCATCCTAAATCAGGTAGAAAATGGAGTTGCAGTCCGTATGGCAGTAATTTATCTATTAGCTGCAAAAATTAAAAAATAGTATAATTCTTGGTTTTCTTATTATTTATATTAAAATAGAGGTAAACGTATTTTGAATTCGAAAGTATGCGGTAAATTTTGTAAATTGTTATAAAACATATCATAAAACAGCCAAAAACCTCTAAACTTTGAACTTATGATTTTAGATAAACAAGAAAACATACTGATCATCACACAAGAATCTACAGATACTGTGGAACTTGTGCAAAAAATAGAAGCGCGCTACGACGAAGTTAAAAACGACAATATTATCGTCAATTTGTTTTCATTTGGAAACTTAACAAAAAGCAATTTGGTAGAATTTTTACAACTATCAAAAAAACACCGTGCAGCCAAACATTCGTTTGTCATTGTCACCAATAAAATAAGTACAGACGATTTGCCAGAAGCCATTATGACAGTGCCAACACTGCAAGAAGCTTTTGACATCATTGAAATGGAAGAAATCGAACGCGATTTAGGATTTTAGTGTATAGAACAACAACTGAATGAAGTTAACAATACTAGGCTGTTATGCAGCAACACCAACAAAACATACAAATCCTACTGCACAAGTACTGGAAATTCGAAATCACATCTTTCTTATAGATTGTGGTGAAGGAACACAAGTGCAATTGCGTCGTAGCAAAGTAAAATTTTATAGAATAAAGCATATATTCATTTCACATTTACATGGAGATCATTTCTATGGATTGATAGGATTAATTTCTACATTTATGTTATTGGGTAGAAATACAGACTTGCATATATACGGTCCAAAAGGACTCAAAGAGCTGACGTTATTACAGCTTAAACTGTCGAAATCGTGGACAAATTATAAACTGTGTTTTCACGAGTTAGAAAGCGATGAATCGGAGGTTTTATTTGAAGATGATAAAGTCACGGTTTCCACCATTCCGTTAGAACATCGTGTATATGCCAATGGTTTTCTATTCAAAGAAAAAGAAAAAGAACGCAAGCTCAATATCAATGCGGTGTTGAATCATGAAATAGAAAAATGCTACTATCAAAACATAAAAAACGGCAAGGACATTACGTTAGATTCAGGAGAAGTGATTCCTAATGAAAAACTAACTTTTGATCCTCCAAAATCCAAAGGCTACGCTTTTTGTAGCGACACCATATATTTCCCACCAATAATTGATCAAATCAAAGAAGTAGATGTATTATATCACGAAGCTACTTTTTTAGATAAGCACGATCATTTAGCAGCTAAAACGAAGCATACAACCGCAAAACAGGCAGCAATGATTGCCAAAGATGCGAAT
The DNA here is from genome assembly GCF_947489565.1 of uncultured Kordia sp. Lineage (GTDB taxonomy): Bacteria > Bacteroidota > Bacteroidia > Flavobacteriales > Flavobacteriaceae > Kordia. Next base: position 129,275 of record NZ_CANLEA010000007.1, read on the forward strand.
GTTGGTCAGCTAATATTAGGACATTTTTCAACGCGTTACGATGGCTTTGATGCATTCAAAGAAGAAGCCGAAACGGTATTTGAAAATGTAGTATTAGCAGACGATGGAAAAGTTTTTGAGTTTAATTAATTAACATGTTTATGACATTAAGTATCATAAAGTATAGAATTCTAAGAATTACTATCGCAATCGCTATGCTCTTCTGTTTGTGGAATTGTAACAAAGAAAAAACTTCGCTAAAAATAGCAAATGAAGATAAAAAACAATTGTCTGTCATCGGAAATATGATCAATGAAGATATTGAAAGAGCAGATCTATTGATTGAAGAATTACTTCAAAAAGCAGAAACAAACAATGATCTATTGCTCAAAGCAAATGTGTATTTAAAACGCGGTGTATTACTCACAAAAAAAGGAGAATTTATCAATGCGCGCGATACTTTAATTAGTGGAGTAAATATGATTAAAGACATTAAAGATTTGCCTTTAAAAAATTTGTTCTTATTGCGTATTGGAAATGTATATGCGCTTGATGACGAAAGTGACATTGCAATGAACTATTATACGAAAGTGTATGAAGATGCATCTACTAAAAACAATAAAAAGGAAATTTTTTTAGCACATGCGAACATGGCAAAAATCATGCGGAATGCAAAACGTTTTGATGAAGCACTCGCAATTTACAAACAGTCCTACAAACAAAGAAAATTACTAAACATTCAACCCAAAAATGTTGCTCGAGTTTTGATGGGAATTGGTGGAACTTTTCTAAAAATGCAAGAGCCAGATTCCGCATTATATTACAGTAGAAAGGGATTTAAACTTAGTGAATCTATCAATGATAAATCGGGAAAAAGCTTTTTTCAACATGACTTTGGAGTGGCTTACTATTTAAAGAAAGACTATTCGAGAGCATTGCAGCATTTAGATACCGCAAAGACATACATTACCTATTTAAAAAATGACGAACGTTTGTCGGAAACGCTATTCAATATTGGAAGATGTTACTACAAACTACAAGAGTATGACACTGCTATTGATCAATTTAATCAAGTAAATACCATCATCAAACAGGCAGAAAAATTAAACAGCAAAGGTTTTGATCCTATCTACTTGGAAGACATGTATGATTTATTGTCAAAATGTTATTTGGCAAAACAAGATGTAGTAAAGTCAACGATGTATGAGACAAAACGAGATCAAATAAGCAGAGTTAAAAACAAAGAAAATAATGAAATAGCGAGAGCGATGCACGAAAGTGATTTCAATATTAATAATGAATTTATTCAAACGGTATTGGCTGCCAATAAACAAACGTTGTCAAGATATCAAGGTATCTTAATTATTATTGGAATTATATGTTTGGCTTCGATCTACTTTTTATTCCATTATAAAAATGAAGCAAAAAAGAACAAGGAAATTTTTGAAAAACTAGTACAATCACAAGAAAAGAAAGAAAAAGAAAATCAAGAGCGATCCAAACCTAAAGAAATTGTCATTACGGACTCAAAAGTAGAAGCCGTTTTAAAACGTTTAGAAAAGCTAGAGGAACAAAATTATTTTTTAGAATCGTCTTGTTCTTTAGCGAATATGGCAAAAAAAACAAAAACAAATACAACCTATCTCACACAAATACTCAAACAATACAAGGAAAAAACATTCTATCAATATCTGAATGAATTACGAATCAATTATACGATTGATCGCTTAAATACAGATCATCAATTTCGTAAATACGCTATCAAGCACATTGCATTAGAAGTTGGCTATAAAAGTCCAGAATCATTCACAAAGCACTTTAAAAAGGCTGCAGGAATAAATCCTTCATACTATATCAAAGAATTAGAAAAACGATTAGAAAACAAGGTGTAACCTTATGTTTTAAAGCAATCTTCATTGCCTTAAATTAGACAATTTAAGGTTTGAGAAAATTAATAAACAAATCTTATTCAATAGCTTTAAACACACAAAAAAACCATTACTAACCTCATTTAAAATATTAGAATAATGAAAAATCGACAGCCTAAACGACTCCAATTCTCAAAAAAGTTAATCTCAAAAATCAACACACAACTTTCTGTAAAACTAAAAGGAGGAACGGATCCTATTTCAGATGGGATATTCTCTGCACACGGTTCACATTGTGGAAATCAAATGTGTCATTAATACCGCCTTAAATCATCTAATTTACGGAATCTTGCTTTTTAAAGTAATGATATCTTCAATAGATTGCACTTATCAATTTAACCTATAAGGATTGATAAGGTAAAGCCGAAAACCTTTTTAAAATGTAGGCACGTTTAAAATTATAACCATGAAAAAATCAAGAACTTTAAAATTAGGATTGAACAAGAAGAAAGTATCAACATTAGATGCAACAGAAGTAAAAGGTGGACACTATTCATGTACGCCAACATGTACGCAAACAGCATTGTATTCTCGTTGCGGAAACATGCAGTGTCACTAAAAAACAAAGCAATATGTTTAAAAGGAGCGTTTATCGCTCCTTTTTTTATAGAATTAAATTACATAAACTAAAATCTGTGCATTTAGGTTTAAAGTGTTGATATATAGTGATTTTTGGGCGTTTCCGGCATGCTTAAATTAGATGATTTAAGCTTCTTTTGACTCAACTATCAGTTCATATTTAATAGCTTTAGTACTTAATTAAAATTTGATTATTATGAAGAAAACAACAACAAGAAAATTACAATTGTCCAAAATGGCAATCGCGCGAATTGATAAGCTTACACAGCAAACAATAGAAGGTGGGCAAGTGCATACGGACACGATTTCAGAATGTGATTCGCATAACGAACCAATTATTTATCCGCCAATATATGAAATGTCGCAAGTACCAGATGAAAATGGTATTTGTTATGCTATACAATAAAGAATAGCGAAAAGAAAAGACAGCTTTTAGTTGTCTTTTTTTATGCCCTTAAATCATCCAATTTACGCTAAAGACTCTTTTTTTCATGTCAAATCCTTCTTAATTTGGTGAAACAATCGATTGAAAAGGTATTGCCGAAAACCTATAAAAACGTAGGCATTATAAAACATTATATTATGAAAAAAGTTAAAAAAACGAAACTTAGATTGAACAAAAAGAATATTTCTTCATTCAAACTAAACCGCATTATTGGTGGAGGCGAAACCTATCCTTGTCCACATACAATTGGGCAAACATGTACATCGACATTGCCGCCAACAATATTGGGTTGTGATGGTGCGCCGAGTGAGTTTGGAGGCGGTTGTACGTTTGAACAAGAAAAATAAGCTACTTAAATTTATGTTGAGAAAAGGGGAAACTTCGGTTTTCCCTTTTTTTATGGGCAAAAATTGTTGAATAATTTTATAATAAATTAATATAAAAGCACTTGTTTTTACTTCTCAATGCAAACGAAAAGCTGTAAATTGCAGTGCCTATAATTTGTAGATACGTACGTTAAAGAAAACGAATGAAACAAGATTTAAGTGATTACAGAAAATCCTATGAAAAAAGCGAACTATTAGAAGAAAACTGTGTCGAAAATCCTATAGAGATGTTTCGAAATTGGTTTTTAGAAGTAGAACGCTCTGAAACTGTTGCCGAAGTCAATGCAATGACTTTAAGCACGATTGGTTTGGACGGATTTCCTAAAAGTAGAGTCGTGCTATTAAAAAAATATACCCACGAAGGATTTATCTTTTACACGAATTATGAAAGTGAAAAAGGATTGGCAATGGCAGAAAATCAGAATGTCTGTATTTCATTTTTCTGGCCAGCTATGGAACGACAAATCATCATTAAAGGAAAGGTTGAAAAGATCGCAGAAAACTTATCGGATGGATATTTTGAATCGCGTCCACGAGGAAGTAGACTTGGAGCTTTAGTGTCTGATCAAAGTTCGGTAGTTCCATCCAGGACGTATCTAGAGCACAAATTGAAAGCTTTAGAAGCAGCTTACGAGGGCAAAGAAATTGAACGCCCAGCATATTGGGGCGGATATATTGTAAAACCACAAGAAATCGAATTTTGGCAAGGCAGAGCAAACCGATTGCACGATAGAATGCGTTACCAATTACAAACCGATTACTCATGGAAAATTGAACGTTTAGCGCCTTAATTAAAAACTAGCATATTGAAAACCTTAATCATCGTACGACATGCAAAATCATCTTGGGAATATCCTGTAGATGACAAAGATCGTACTCTCAAATTACGCGGAATAACAGATGCACATTTAGTAGCAAAATACATTGCTGATAAAATAGAAACACCTGAGGTAATTTATTCAAGTATCGCAAACCGAGCGTTGCATACTTGTGCCATATTTACGCGCAATCTTGAATATCTTTTTGATAAAGTCATCATCAAAGAAGATATGTATGATTTTGGCGGTTCAGGATTGGTGAACACTGTAAAATCTTGTGATGATGAAGTAAACACATTAATGGTTTTTGGACACAATCACGCCATTACAGCAGTCGCAAACACATACGGAAGTCAATTTTTTGACAATGTCCCAACCAGCGGCGTTGTCGTAATACAATTTAATACAGATTCCTGGGGAAGTATCAATGAAGGTAAAACAATTTTAAAAGTATTTCCTAAAGATTTAAAATAATGCAGCATACCAAAAACAAGTATATTAACAGAGAAATAAGCTGGCTACAATTCAACGGACGTGTATTGCAAGAAGCCGCTGATGAAACTGTTCCGCTTATTGAACGTTTGCGTTTTATTGGGATATTTTCAAACAATTTAGATGAGTTTTTTAAAGTACGTTATGCAACCGTAAAACGTATTGCACAAGCAGGAAAAGGCGGAAGAAGCGTACTAGGAGGTACCAAAGCCAAAGACCTGTTAGAACAAATTACTAAAATCGTAATCAAGCAGCAAACGGAAAGTTTGCGCATTCTAAACGAAGTTCAAAAAACCTTAGAAACAGAAAACATATTTGTCATCAATGAACAAAAAGTTTCGCCAAGTCAGAGTACGTACATCGAAAAATACTTTCTCGAAAAAGTAAGTCCGGCGCTGGTAACGATCATTTTAGATGATATTGATGAAATGCCAAGTCTAAAAGACAAAGCTGCATATTTGGCAATTCGGATGGTGCTAAAAGAGCAAACGAAAAACACTAAAAAAGTAACGCGCTTTTTCAAACCGAAAATAAACAAAGTAAAATATGCATTGATTGAAATTCCAAAAACAATCGATCGCTTTGTTGTATTGCCAAGTGAAGGAGAAAAACAATTTATCATTATTCTAGATGATTTAATTCGTCACTCTCTTGGGAATATCTTCAGTATTTTTGAATACGAAAGCTTATCGGCACACATGATCAAAATTACACGTGATGCCGAATTGGATATTGATAACGATTTAACGAAAAGTTTTATCCAAAAAATATCGAGCAGTGTCAAAGGAAGAAAAAGTGGTGAACCTGTACGTTTTGTATACGATAAAACCATCGAAAAAGATACCTTTGAATACTTACTACAAAAAATGGGAATTGATGATATTGATAGTTTAATTCCTGGTGGACGCTATCACAATCGTAAAGATTATATGTCTTTTCCAAGTTTAGGTCGTGAAGACTTACTCTACAAATCGTATCCGCCATTGCCAATAAAAGGACTCAGTAGAGAAGGTAGTATTTTTGAAAAAATAGCGCAAAAAGATTACCTGCAATACGCACCATATCACACGTTTGCCTACGTAGTTCGTTTTTTGCGTGAAGCTGCCTTAGATCCAAAAGTAGAAAACATAAAAATTACGGTATATCGTTTGGCAAAAATCTCGCATGTAGCGAGTTCGCTAGTAAATGCCGTAAAAAATGGTAAAAAAGTAACGGTTCAAATTGAATTACAAGCACGATTTGATGAAGCTGCCAATATCAAATACGCAGAACAAATGCAGAGCGAAGGTGTAAATCTCATCTTTGGTGTGCAAGGTTTAAAAGTACATAGCAAAACCTGTGTGATAGAGCGAAAGGAAGAAGGGAAAATTGTACGCTATGGTTTTGTAAGTACTGGAAATGTAAATGAATCTACGGCAAAAATCTATACGGATTATACGCTTTTCACGTCCGATCAAAACATACTAAAAGAAGTATCTAAAGTATTCGATTTCTTTGAAACAAATTACAAAGTTGCTAAATACAAGCATTTAATAGTATCGCCACATTATACGCGAAATTCGCTCAATAAATTGATCAATGTGGAAATCAAAAATGCACAAGAAGGAAAAGAAGCTTATATCAAAATAAAAGTCAACAGTTTATCAGACTATAAAATCATAGATAAATTGTATGATGCCAGCAGAGCAGGCGTAAAAATTCAGTTGATTGTTCGTGGAATCTGTTGTTTAATTCCCGGAGTTCCTGGAATGAGCGAAAACATAGAAGCCATAAGTATTGTTGACAAGTTTTTAGAACATCCAAGAATGTTTATCTTTGGCAACAATGGAGATCCAAAAATCTATATATCTTCTGCCGATTGGATGACGCGAAATATAGACAAAAGGGTAGAAGTTACCTGTCCGATATACGATGAGGACCTTAAAAAAGAATTGCTAGATACGTTTAATATTGGTTGGAGCGATAATGTGAAAGCACGTGTATTCTCTGAAAAACAAGACAATGCATACCGAAAAAATCAATTGATAAAAGTGCGTTCACAATTTGCCACGTATGATTACTATTTAGAAAAAATGTCAAATTAATTTATAAAACAACCCCATTTTGAGAATTAGAAAATTTGCTGCCATTGATATTGGATCGAATGCTATACGATTGTTAGTTGCAAATGTGATTGAAGAGGAAGATAAAGCACCAAAATTCAAAAAGAGTTCACTGGTACGTGTGCCAATTCGTTTAGGGCAAGATGTTTTTACCAACGGCGAAATTTCTAAACATAACATAGATCGTATGACCAATGCGATGAAATCCTACCGTTTATTAATGGATGTTCATGGTGTTGAAAATTATATGGCATGTGCTACTTCCGCAATGCGTGATGCAAAAAATGGAGCTGCTGTTGTGGAAAGAATCAAGAAAAAAGCAGGTATCAAAATAGATATTATTGACGGAAAACGCGAAGCAGAAATCATTGCTTCTACCGATCTTCACAATGTCATTGCCAAAGAAAAAGACTATCTCTATGTAGATGTTGGTGGTGGAAGTACAGAATTTACGATTTTCTCGAATGGAAAAATAAAAACATCTAGGTCTTTCAGAATTGGTACAGTTCGTTTGTTGAATGGGATGATTACAGAAACTTTTTGGGAAGATATTGAAAAATGGATTAAGAAAAATACCAAAGACTTAAAACGTTTATCGTTAATTGGTTCTGGCGGAAACATCAATAAACTATACAAAATGTCAGGAACTCCTATTGGAGAACCGTTGTCGTATATCTACTTAAATGCGCAATATCAATTCTTGCAAAGTCTTACCTATGAAGAGCGTATTTCTGAATTAGGGTTAAACCCAGATAGAGCCGATGTTATCATTCCTGCGACTAAAATTTACCTTTCTGCATGTAAATGGAGCGGCGCGCGTAAAATATATGTACCTAAAATTGGACTTTCAGATGGTATTATAAAGACATTATTCTTCGAAACATCGAAAAAAACGAAATTAGGATCGAATATTTTAAATTTTTGAAAAACGGATAGTTACTTTTAAGAATTAACTAAATAATTCAACAGATTCCTTTAGAAAATAGAATCTGAACAACCTAAAATAAATCTTACAGATGAAAAAACTAATACTTTTCTCGTTTTTACTATGTTCATTCACAGTCTTTTCACAAGAGACCATCAAAGAATCGGATGAGTCAATAGACGTAAACGATTACGTAAGTGCTGATACAGAAACGCGTTATGGATTCAAATTGGGAGTCAACATTTCTAATTACAGCGGCACCAATTTAAATGACATTCAAGATGGTTTGAATGATTCGAGAATTGGTTTTGTTGCCGGATTCTTTATTGACATGAGTTTGACTGAAAAAATACGCTTTCAACCAGAATTTTTATATTCTGCACAAGGTGCGAAAGAAGAAAACTTGCGAGCAGATTATTTGCAAGTACCGTTAATGTTGAAGTACGAACTTACAGACTTCTTAAACATTCAATTAGGACCACAAATAGGTGTGAAAATTCACGAGTTTGAAGACAATTTTAAAAACTTTGACTTTGGTGTCAATGGCGGAATTGGATTGACAATCTTAGAAAATGTAGCTATTGAAGCACGTTATAATCTTGGACTAGCAGATATGTTTGATGAAGACAGAGCTCCAAATATAGAAGGAAAAAATGCAGTCATTCAAATTGGATTAACGTATAGACTCTAGACGCGCTGAGCTTTTAGACACGGCTTTGCCTTTAGAATGTTAGATCGCTTTGCTCTTAGATTTTTAGACAAATTATAAAACATAAAAAACGTCAAACTGAAATTTTCAGTTTGACGTTTTTTATGTCTAAGAGCGAAGCGATCTATAGCGCAGCGTGTCTAACAATCTAAAAGCGCTAGCGCGTCTAAAAACTATATCTTCACAAACTTCTTCACTGCCGTTTTTCCTTGTTGTTGAAATTTTATAAAATAAATTCCAGCTTTTAACTGTGAAACATCCAAAGAGGCTTGCGTCATAGAACGTTCCGAAATAATGACACTTCCGACAAGGTTATGAATGGAATAACTTGTTTTAGAATTCGTAGAAATTCCCGTTATAGAAAATTTTTCCTGAACAGGATTTGGATAAATTTTAATATTGCTTGAGAATGATTTGTTGTCTTTAGTAGATAAAATTTGTCTTCCGTACACGAGTTTTTCCCCTAGTAAATCGATCATAGTTAAGGTTTCATCAGTAAGATTAATAGTGTAGTCAAAAAAGTTAGTACTACTATTTCCTAAAATGCTAAAGTAAACAGACTCAAAAGTATCACCATCGCACATTACAAGTGTTTGGGAAAGATCAACAATATCCAGTGAAGTATTACCATTGTTTAATTCATATTTGCCAAAAAATTCATTACAAGTTCCAAAACCAACTACATTCTCTGCAAATGGATTAGGATCAAGATTGCTAAAAGTAATAGTAAGCGCATTTCCGTTAGGGACATATATGGTGGCGCCATTACTTTCAATATAATGCAAATACCATTGTCCCAAAAGATCTGGATCGTCTTGTGCTTTGAGGGAATAAGAAGCAAATAATACTAAAAATAAAATGTAGATGTGTTTCATAGTAAACTAGTAATGTTTATTACCATAAAACTACAACAAAGATCACTATCTATGGAGAATTTTAATCTGTTACTATCGAGTTACTAGTCACAATTTATAAATCACGAACAAATTGAGGTATAAGTGGAAAGAAAGGCATCAAAATTTAAGTAAGTCTAAAATCTAAAAGCATCAGCAATTCAAAAATATTCTCGATACAATTTTCTTTATTTCATTTTGAAAACCACTCGAATTGACGTTGAATAACTATTAAGAAAAAAGTGAGATTGCTAAAAAAGTAGTATCAAATAATTAATTACGCTTCAATTAGTACTAAAAGCGAAGCAAGTCTAAAAATCTAAAGGCGAAGTCGCGTCTAAAAGCAAAGCGCGTCTAAACTACCCATGCATCGTTTCTTTAGTGCCCAAATCTTTCATAATTTCAGCTTCAAAATCTAGCAAAGCTTGCCATTTTTCATCCACTTCTGAACGATCTCCATACTTTCTGGCATAACCAAGAAACATTGTATAATGATTGGCTTCACTCACCATCAAATTCTTATAAAAAGTTGCCAATTCCTGATCGCTAATGTTTTCAGATAACAATTTAAAACGTTCGCAACTTCGGGCTTCAATCAGTGCTGCATACAACAATCTATGGACTAATTGTGTCGTTCTACTTCCGCCTTTTGGGAAAAATTGCAGCAATTTAGAAACATATTCATCCTTTCGATCGCGACCCAATTTCCAACCTCTGGCAAGAATTCGATCATGCACCATTTTAAAATGACTGATTTCTTCCTTTACCAAAGCAATCATATCTTCGACCAATTCAGAATATTCAGGAAAACTTACAATCAAGGAAATTGCAGTACTGGTAGCTTTCTGTTCACAAAAAGCATGATCTGTTAAAATCTCTTCAATATTTTTTTCTGCAATATTTACCCAACGTGGATCGGTTGGTAATTTTAATCCTAACATCATTGTATGTATTAAATTTCTAAATCAAAATCTTTTCGGAGTCGTTCTACTAACGGATTAATTTCTTTTAACTTTTCGTATTTATCACGTGTAGTAAACGCATATTTCTTTACGGTCAATTCGTTGACATCAATTTCTAGCGAAACATCATAATTGTTCAATTCAGAACGCACATATTCTAATAAAGGATATTGTGCACGCTCAATCTCAATTTTCATGGTTTCATTAGGCAATTCAATAGTAATTGTTACGTCATCCTTCATTTTTGGAACATCGGTCGCCAATAAGGAAGCCATAATCTTTTCCCCTTTCTTATCAATCTTTTCTATATACGCATTCCACACTTCCAACATACGTTCTTCTGTAAATGGATCTTTTGGCAATGCTTTCTGATCCACAACTTTACTCTGTTGTTTCTTTAAATGTTCTTGCTTTGCTTTGATGCTCGAAAGTGACAACCCAGAAACCTTATTTCGCATCATGGAAATATCAATTTTTGGTTTTGGCGGTGGCGGCGTTTCTACTTTTGGTGGCGTAGCTTGAACAGGTGTTGCAGGTTCAGCTACTTGATGAGAAGCTGTTGTATTGAGCTGTGTTTGTTCTTGCGGAATTGAAGCTGCTGTATTTGCTGAGGTAACTTTGGCAATTGGATCAATTTTTTTGCCATGTGCTATAAAAAACGTGGCAGGAATTATGAACCGCTTGCTATTTTTTTTTTCTCCATCATAATTGATAGAGGCCAATTGCATCAAGCATAATTCGACTAAAAGTCGCTGATTTCGACTGGTTTTATATTTTAAATCACAATCATTTGCCAACTCAATTCCTTTCATAAGAAACTGCTGTGACGTTTTTTGCGATTGTTCTAAGTATTTTTGTTTGGTTTGATCGCCTACTTCTAAAAGTGCAATCGTAGCTTGATTTTTACAGACTAATAAATCTCTAAAATGCGATGCGATTCCTGCGATAAAATGATGTCCGTCAAATCCTTTCGATAAGGTTTCATTAAAGTCAACCAATAATTGCGGAATGTTGTTTTCCAACATCAAATCAGTGGCTTTAAAATAGATTTCATAATCGAGAACGTTCAGGTTTTCGGTAACGGCTTGTCGTGTTAATTGTTTTCCAGAAAAACTCACAACTCTATCAAAAATAGACAATGCATCACGCATGGCGCCATCTGCTTTTTGTGCAATAATATGCAGTGCATCATCATCGGCTTCTACACCTTGACTTTCGGCGATATACTTTAAATATTCCTTCGCATCTTTAACACCAATTCTTTTAAAATCAAAGATTTGACATCTAGATAAAATCGTTGGAATAATTTTGTGTTTTTCGGTCGTTGCCAGAATGAAAATAGCATGTTTTGGCGGTTCTTCTAAGGTTTTTAAAAACGCATTAAAAGCTGCTTGTGACAACATGTGTACCTCATCAATAATATATACTTTATATTTTCCTACTTGTGGCGGAATGCGGACTTGTTCAATGAGACTTCGGATGTCATCTACGGAATTGTTTGAAGCAGCATCCAATTCAAAAATGTTGAAAGCAAAATCTTCATCCGGATTTTCCGTACCATCTTGATTGATCTTTTTTGCTAAAATTCGCGCACAGGTTGTTTTTCCAACACCACGCGGTCCGCAAAATAATAAAGCTTGTGCTAAATGATTACTTCTGATGGCATTTTCTAAAGTATTTGTAATCGCTTGCTGACCGACAACATCTTTAAATGTTTGCGGTCTATATTTACGAGCTGATACAATGAAATGTTCCATAGAATTCGGGTAATCTTACAAGGACAAATATAGCAATACATATCTAATCAAACATAGTAAATATGCAGATAGTTCTGCTTTTTTATTAACAGATTTTGATAAGTAAGTTTGATTATAATTTTTTCACTACTTCCTCTTATAAAAGAAAAACCAAACACCTGAGTGCTTGGTTTATGTTGCATTTTAAAAAAAGTTTTAAACTCGTTTTATAGTGGAATAAATGCAGAAACTTTGTAAAATTCATCCGAAGTTCCTACATCTGTATTTAGTGTAGAACCTGCAGATATTCTAAAAATAATATTGCTGTCAAATTTAAGTTTTACAGAAGCACCCAACCATTGATATACCAATAGAGGATCGGCATCTTCTTGGCGTGTGATTCCAAAGGATTCATAAAAAGCACCCAACGTTACTCTGTTCCCTACTTTTATTCCTGGCGCCATCCAATTGAGCAAATAGTCTTTAGTAATGATATTGTCATCTTCTCGAATCGATTTATAATACGCGATATATCCTTCAAAGTCAAAAATACCTTTCTGGTAATTGATATAAATACTAGGAACGAGTCCTTCCGCAATTTTAGTTCCTGTACTGTTGGATGAGAATTTTCCGCTTGTAATTCCAAAAGAAGGATTTACATACAGTGATTTATTTAAAAATTTAAAACCCAATCCGACAGAAGTTTCTAAAAGAAGATCACTTCCAGATTGTAAATTTCCAAACGAAGGATTTGTCCAGAAAATCGTGTAAAATGTAATATCGAAACTTTTATTTGTTTCAAAATTCCCAAAGAAAATAGGGTAGAACCCAGCAACGCTATTGTGAATAATTTTTGTAGCAAAAGTTGCTTTTTTGGGCGTATCAGTTTCTTTCTCTTTCTCCTGAGCAAATAAAAACGTAGTCGCTGTTAGGAATAATATTAGGGTAATTTTTATTGTTTTCATAGTATAAGTTTTATAAAAAATCGTTGATAAGTTGTGCTGTGTTAGCGTGTTGTTCTTCTAAGTGTAAATGATGTCCGCCTTCAAGCCAATGCAGTGTTGCATTTTTAAACTTGTCAACTCTAGAAAGAAACATACCTTTTGAAAATAATCCTTGTTTTCCAAGTATAATCAGGGTTTCGCAGGCAATAGCTTCAATAAATAATTGTGCTTGCATTTCGGTCATTTTGTAACATTCTGGTAAAGCAATACGCGGATCATTTCGCCATCTATATCCAGAAGAAACTTGTGTTAAAGAACGCGCTGTTAAACAGGCAGAAGCATCATAAGAAATAGTACTTATTTGATTCTTCATACGATCTTGAATAGCTTCTTCTTTGGAGGCAAATTGAATGCTGTTTTTTGAGGAAAAGCCATATAGTTTGGTTTTTCTAGCCATTTTTAATTGCCGAACGGACTGATGAAAACTGTGAACCATATTTTCTTCTTTCACCACAAATGGAGCGCCTAAACCATCAATAAAAACAAGTTTATGAATCAGTTTCGGGAATGCTCCTGCAATAATTGCAGCGACTCCAGTTCCCATAGAATGGGCTATGATGTTTACTTTTTGTGATTGAAGCTGTTCTATAATTTCTAAAATATCTAAAGCATAATCCCATAAATAATACGAACTCGTTTTTTTCCGATGATTCGATAATCCATGACCAGCCAAGTCAATAGCAATAAAGTAGGTGTTTGCAGCTAAAAGCGGCGCAATTTTATCAAAGCTGTTTGCATTATCTAGCCAGCCATGAATGCCTAATATAGGTTGCCCGTTTTTGTCGCCCCAAGTTTTTGCTTTCAATACAAATCCATGGATGTTAAATTCTATTTCTTTCATTATCAAACAGGCATTGCATTTGCATCAGAATTGATAAAATCGAGCGCTTGTTCTTTCAAAGAAAGAATATTGAATTTTCCATTTGGTGTTTTAGGAATGGATGCAATAATGTTCAGATATTCAGGGACTTTGTATGTTTCTAAGCTTTCTGCGCATACTTTTAGAATCTCACTTTTTGTAATCATAGTTTCTTCATTCAACACCACAAAAGCAAATAAAGCTTCTCCATAATCTTTATGAGGAACACTGGTAATAACTACGGAGTTTACTTGCGGAATTGCACCAATGAAATCTTCTACTTCCTTAGGACTTACTTTGATGCCTCTGGAATTAATCATTTGATCCATTCGCGCCTTAAAATACAGATAGCCATCTTCATCAAGAGTACAGTAATCGCCAGTGTACAGCACTTTTTCATTCGGATAGATGCCTTCTTTCAACTTTTCAGCAGTTTTTTCGGGTTTCTTCCAATAACCTTGCATCACTGTAGCGCCTCTAATTACCAATTGTCCAATTGTATTTGGAGTTGTTATTTTTTGATTGTTTTCATCCACCAACCATAATTCTGTATTCGGAATCGCAATGCCAACACTGGCAGGTTTTGTATCAATTTCGGCTGGCGGAAGATACGTGCATCGTTTACATTCGGTAAGTCCATACATAGAAAAAATGCTTGTTTTTGGAAACAATTCTTTCACCATTTGAATGTTACTTTGAGTAAGTGCTGCACCAGTATTGGTGACCGCGCGAACACTTTGTAAATCAAATTGATATTTTTTATTCTGTTCATGAAGTAGCATGACCATGGTTGGTACTGCAGGAACGATGGTTATGTGTTCTTTAATGATTTTTTTGAGAAGAAAAATGGGCCACGTAAATTCTTTTTCTAGGACTAATTCTGCACCTGTTGAGATAGACATGATCATTTGATACAAACCATAATCAAAAGACAAAGGCAATGCACAAAGGACTTTATCGCTGTTTTGATATCCTAGATATGCATTTAAGGAATTGGTGGCAGCAATCATATTTTCATGAGATAACATGACACCTTTCGGTTCACCTGTTGATCCAGATGTATAAATAATAGCGGCTAAATCTTTGCTAATTAATCGAGAAGCTTGCTTTTGCCCATGATTTGCTATTGACACTTTTTGATAACTAGTAAATTTCTCATGTATGAGTTCCTCAGATTTGTCAACGACCAAAATTTCGGTAAGTGCAGAATTTGCTAAAAGTGTACTGTTCTGTAAAGCAATTTTATTGGTTGTAATCAGCAATGTTGCGCCAGAATCATCTAGAATGTATTCAATTTTACTCGGTTTTAATTCTGTTCCCACGGGAATTACAATCGCGCCGGCTTTTAAAATTGCCCAAAAAGAAATGACCGTTTCAATGGTATTTCCCAAAAGTAATACGATTCTATCACCTCGTTGAACGCCTTGTTTTTGAAAATAAGTGGCAAGTATATCAGATTGTTTCTGAATGTCTAAAAATGTATAAGAGTTTCCTGAAAATGATACTGCTGTTTTGTGAGAATAGGTATGTGCAGATGCCTCCAAGAAATTTTGCAATGTTGGTATCATAGTTTGTGTATTATAAATGCATGACAAGCATTGCAGTCCTTGTTTGGCTAAGGACTACAATGTTGTATGAAAATTATTTTTTAGTAAGTGGTGATAAAAAGTTATGCGAGTGTTGAAGGAATTTCAATGTTCATTTCAGACAAAACATATTCAAAAATGGTCTGTAATGTATTAAAATGTCTGGCTTCAATGGTATCAGCATTGACGACAAATCCGCGGATGTTATCTTCAAGATAGGTTAAGAAGAACATGGAGGAAAGTGAGTCAATTCCTAAATCATTTTTGAGATGAGAATCTAATTTGATTTGGTCTTTAGTGATGTTTGGAATACTGTCAAGCAATCCGTCTTTTATAGTGTCTAAAATTGTATGTGTGTCCATGTGTAGGTTCATTAGTGGTTGATTAATTCGTTTTTTTTGAAATCGACTTCAATCTGCTTATTTATGATGTCTGCTGCGCAGTCTTTTTCTCTAATTAATTGTATTTCATTTTGATAAATCAGAATTTCGGATGGATAACCATGGCTGTGAAAAAGTACGGGCGATGAAGTAGGACCGTAGGCTCCGGAGAGTTTTACAAGTAAAATATCATTCAACTTTACCTCTTGAAGCACGATATTTCTACCAATGATATCATCAGGACTGCATAAAGGACCTGAAACTTGATAGGTATGTGTTTCCGCAGTTTCATGAGCTGAAATATTTTCCATCGGAAAGTTTCTTTTTACAACTCTTCCAGATCCAGCTGCGGCTGAATGACAGTTGGTTCCGCCATCCGTAACAACAAACGTTTTTCCGTGATTTACTTTAATGTTATTTGCTTGAACTGCCATAGCTCCAGCTGTTCCGATAATAAAACGACCAGATTCCATAATAATTCGAGTCCTTGGATATTTCTCGTTAAACTCAGTAAACAAAGGAACCATAAGATCTTTGAATTCTCCAAGATGCAGCGCTTCTTGATTTTGGAAGTACGGAATTCCCATGCCGCCACCAACATCTACCATCGTAAATTTGCACTGATATTTTTGAACAATTTTATCATATAATTTTAAAATATATCTCGTGTTTTCAAATACAGAAGAAGCTTCTAAAATATTAGTGCCATTGTATACATGAATTCCTTTTATATTCACATAAGGTGTTGCTAAATACTTCCCGAAATTTTCAACAGCGCGTTGTTCTTCAATTCCAAAATGTGTAGGTCTTCCGCCCATTTTCCATGGAGAACCTTCTGCGGAGAAATCTGGATTTATTCTAATAGCAATATTTGCAACTGTGTTTAATTCTTTTGCAAAATTGGAGACTCTCTGAAGTTCGATTTCAGATTCTATAACAATGGCAAAAATTTGTAAAGAAATGGCTCTTTTTAATTCATAATCTTTTTTGCAAGGACCTAAGTATACTATGTCTTGTGGAGTTGATCCGGCTTTTAGCGCAATTTCCATTTCGGTAACAGAACATACTTCGGTGCAAGCTCCTTTGGATCGTAATAATTTTACTAAAGATACATTTGGATTTACCTTTAACGCATAGAAAACATCTACAAAATCGGGCAAAGCATTTTTAAGATTTGTATAGTTGGTGAGTAATTGTGCTCCATCATAAACGTATGCTGGAGTGCCGTATTTGTTTACGGCAGCGACTATTTGCGATTTATTCATTTTGTGTAACAGTGTTTTTAATAGCTTGGTTCATGTTTGGGTACAAGCTATGGGTAAGAGTAGTGTTGAATAACTATTCTTAGATTGAAGATTTTAAATAAGATGTGTGTGATTTTCTGTAGAAAGCTTATTTGTCAGAATTGAACATGTCGTATTCTATCAGCCATTCTCCGTTTTCTTTTTTCCAGAGAATTACATACGAACCTTCAAAAATGTGCTCTTTTTTTGAGTTTACATAGCCTAGCATATGACATCTTTGAAAGGCAACGTTCATTTCTCCAAAGAATTCTAATTCATCTTGAAAAAACGCTACACGATCCACATCTTTGACGCTTAGAGAAAATTCTTTTTCAATGTCTTTTCGTCCCAGTCTAGGTTTCTTTCCTGGTTTCATAAACACGGCTCCTTCTGTGGTATATTCTTCCGAAATACCTTTAGGATCTTTGTTTACCCATTTTGTTTCAAATCTACGATCGGCAACGTCAATTAGTTTAGCGGCTTTCAACAGCTCTTTTTCTGTTACTTTTTGAGGTCCATAATAACTCACTACGGAGTTTTTGTAATTGATTTCAACGGTTTCTGAAGTAGGGTTTGAAACAAGTGACATCAATAAAATAGTGCCCGTAACTACGGCGCTCAACAGTAATAAACTCTTGTAATTAATAGTTTTCATTTTGGTAATTAAGTTTGGTTATAAAGCGGAAAATTAGATCAACATCTTTCATTGTGTTGTAAAAATTCTAACATTTTTTGAGTTTATTTTTTCTTACGATTCTATGGAGTTGTAGGTGTTTGAAGTAGGATAATTTTCTGAATTCCTGTTATATATAAGTATTGCATTTATAAGTCGAAAAAACAGAAATAAATATATATGGCTCATAAATTGTTTAAAGCTCTTGAAATGAAAGGTTTGTATAAGTGTAATACCTATTCGCAAAATGAAACCGTCAAGCATTTTTATCAAACGAACTCTAGGAAAGTATATCTTGTAAAAAGTGGAATTTTAAAAATTAGTTATCCTAATGAACTAGGAGAAAAAATTACATCTATCATTTTAATGAAGGATCAATTTTTTGGATTTGCACAGTTTTTTTGTGATTCCAATATAAATTATAGTTATGAAGCTATTTTAGATGGCACAGTACTTCATGAATTTTACATATCGCATGTTAATTTAATGCTAGATACGAATGCTATTTCTAAAAGTGAATTGTTTTTTAGTGTTGGGAAAGAATATAGTTTATTAGAAAAAAGAATTATGATATTACAAAATCGATTTATTAAAAAACGACTTTGTAAAACCATATCTGAGTTTGGTGACAGTTTGGGAGTTTTTCCTTTCAATGCAGAAACGATTCATAAAACGATTCCAATCAATCAAGATGAATTGGCTTCTTATATAAGAGCTTCTAGGATTATTACAAATAAAATTCTGAATGATTTCAAGAAAAACGTATTTCGTGATTGTATCAATAATTGACGTCATGGCGTTTATTTAATTTAAAAAAAGGCATAGAAGATAAAGAGTAGTACATAATTATTTTGTCATCTAAAGCAATTGTGTACTTTTGCCGATAAGCAGGCTACCTTATCGCTGCTTCTTTAGGAAGGAGAGGAAAGTCCGAACACCATAGTGCAATTGTAGCGGATAACATCCGTCCGTCGTAAGGCGAGGACAAGTGCAGCAGAAAGAATGTACAGGTAATGCTGTAGTGAAATCAGGTAAACTCTACGAGGTGCAATGCCATGTAAATGAGCGTTTGAGAACGGCACGTTCGATGCTCAAGGGTAGGCAGATAAAAGTTATTGGTAACGGTAATTTTAGATAAATGATAAGGCTTGACAGGATTCGGCTTACGGCCTGCTTTTTTTAATGAAACTGTAAGTTGAATTTATTCTGTTGTAGAAGAATTCTTCGAATATAGAACGAAGTACTATTTTAGCATAAAAAGAAGAGAAACGTCTCGATTAAATTTGAAGAAAACTTAGTATTAACTTAATAATTCACATATGAAAAAATGATACAAATTCTAGACAGTTTCTCTCCTTAAATATTTTATGCACTAACACTCAAATTTTAAGTTCTATAAAATTTAAATAAACTAATTATATTACTGTAAAAGTACTTTAGTTTTTGACTAAAACGATTTATAAACTGATACCTTTTGTAAGGTAAAACCGTATATTTTTTCGTTTAAAAATGAGTAACGGTTTTAAAATACTAGCAAAACCACGATCCTGTGAATGGATCATAACAATTAAAGCATGCACCATTCAAACAGATTTGATTAATAGTACAATCAGATTGTGAGTTGCATTGTCTTAGCTTTCTTAGTCCTCCTAAAATTTCTCTTTGTGAAGATTTCGACAGTGTTTTTGCACCTTTTAGATTTCGAATATTTTTTAACATGGTGTATAGGTTGTTGGTTATACGATAAAAGTATATATTCTAATTATCAGTTATTTACGGTGAATCCGTAGTTTTACTATTGCATTTGAGTTTTAACACTATTAATAGATTTTTACTACTAATTTTTGTAAATAAATAAGTGTGAAAATGGAGAAGCAAATTTGCGCTTTGAATACGATGAAGTAGTAGAGGTAATTTTTTTAATGATGGTCAAGTACAACTAAGTGAAGCAGAAGTGGTAAATAATTTGATAATATCTTCTGAGTCAATCAACTCTATTGTAGGTATAGAGGCATTTACTAATTTAGAATATTTAGACGGTTATGTTTTGTTTAAAATAAAAACAAAATCTACATTGGTAGTAAATGATACTTTTATGAATAAAGCTGAAATTTTCTTCGATTTCAATGCGCCAATTATTACGAATGATGAAATGACCACCGTTGCTGAACCATTGAGTATTAATGAAACACAGATAGACGAAAGTATTGTAGCATTTCCAAAACCAGCGACAGAAACATTATTTATTTCAGCAGAAAATTCGATTCAGTCAATTGATGTGTATTCGTTGCAAGGCAGACTAGTACTTTCAAAAAAGTTTATTGGGAATCAAACAGCTGTAAATTTTTCATTAAAATCACTTTCCAAAGGTTTGTATATTTTAAAAGCGACTTCTGAAAAAGGTGTATTCGTTGACAAAATCATTAAACAATAAAAGACACATACTTTATAAACCGAAAAACCACGCTATTTCAGCGTGGTTTTTTAATACAATAATATTTTGTGTAAAACTTACCAAGTACACGCCGCAACTGGGAAGCAGCTATTAATTTCAGAAACACATTGGTTATTTCTACACTGTGTTGCCTGATTACTTTTGTCGTCCACAGTAAAGCATTCATCATTAAAAGTACATACAGTTACTGAACGTCCTGAAGGTTCCTCATTTCCTCCTTTATACATTGATAAATTAGAGATTGATTTTTTGTTTAGTTGTAAAAATGTTAGACTTCTTTTTTTCATAATTTTTTAGGTTTGATTTAATTCTGATTGAAGATATGATATCTTAAACCCAGCTTACTACGGGAATACCATAAAAAAAGTCGCTTGCTTAGCAAACGACTTTATGATATGTTATTATGTGTATTGTTTTTTATTTAGATTGTTTTCCCCTTTTTTGGGGTTAGATTGATACATAATGAAACATTATATGTATTTAACAGGTAACCATAATAATTAGAACTCTTTTATAGTATTTATAGTATAATTTCTAACAATTAGCAGAACATAAGTCAGTTGGACATACAATTGACCAACAAGCAAAATTGAATGTACACGCCCAAGATTGAAATTTATCATCTTCCTCTTGGTTGTTGAATTGACCTTTTACCAGTTGTGATTGTAATTTAGAAATAGATTTTTTATGCAATTCTAATTTGTGTAACTTCTTTTTTTTCATGATTTAAGAATTTGAGTTAATAAGCTTAAAATTAAGGAATTGTGAGAATTTTTAGTAGGGTAAAACCATAATTCTTAAAACAAAAAACCACGCTTATCATTATAATAGCGTGGTTTTTTTATGAGTTATAAATTGTTTTTATTCAGCCATAGTGTGATACACATTTTGCACGTCATCATCATCTTCTAACTTTTCTAATAGCTTTTCAATATCAGCTACTTGCTCTTCATTCAAAGGTTTGGTGACTTGTGGAATGCGCTCAAAACCAGAAGATAAGATTTCAATTTCTCGGTTTTCTAACTCTTTTTGAATTGCTCCAAAGCTTTCAAACGGTCCGTACAATAGAATACCATCTTCATCTGCAAAGACTTCTTCTACACCAAAATCAATAAATTCCAATTCAAGTTCTTCAGGATCTTGTCCTTCTGAAGGAATTCGGAAATTACAAGTATGATCAAACATGAATTCAACCGAACCTTGTGTTCCTAAGTTTCCGTCACATTTATTAAAATAACTACGAACGTTAGCAACAGTTCTGTTATTATTGTCGGTAGCGGTTTCTACCAAAACGGCAATTCCGTGCGGTCCATATCCTTCAAACAATACTTCTTTATAGTTATCGGTATTCTTATCAGAAGCCTTCTTTATAGCACGCTCAACATTATCTTTTGGCATGTTGGCAGCTTTTGCATTCTGAATTACTGCACGCAACCTAGAATTTGTCTCAGGATTTGGTCCTCCTTCTTTTACAGCCATGACAATATCTTTACCAATACGTGTAAAGGTTTTTGCCATTGCTGACCAACGTTTCATTTTTCGTGCTTTTCTAAATTCAAATGCTCTTCCCATTATGCGTGTACTTTTATTTAAGGATTACAAATATATATTTTGTATTAGTCTTTTGGAATATGTCGGCTTAAAAATTTTCCAGAAGCTTCATTCCATTGATTAATAATTTTGGTTCGTTTTTTATTTAATTCTTCATTTCTTTTGTTGAAATCGGTCACCGCTTTGTTAAAATCGTTGACCATACCATTGTATTTGTCAATTTCTTCTTGCGTACGATCTTTTGGTTTTTTCTTGTCAATTGCTTCTTTGATCGCGTTGAATTTTTCATTGAATAGGAAAAACTCAATCATTTTTGGAATTTCGTTTTGAGTTTCTTCTA
This sequence comes from uncultured Kordia sp., assembly GCF_947489565.1. Classification (GTDB taxonomy): domain Bacteria; phylum Bacteroidota; class Bacteroidia; order Flavobacteriales; family Flavobacteriaceae; genus Kordia. The sequence continues at coordinate 151,360 of NZ_CANLEA010000007.1, forward strand.
AATAAAATTCCAACGCTTTTTTAGTGGCTTTTACTAGCGTAGCATCTTCTTTGTATAAGGTAATTGTATCTAATGCTTGTATACCTTCTTGAGCAAATGTTTGAAGCGCATTTTGGTTTTGTTGCATGGCGCTGATATCAGCAGAAGACAAAGCACTTAACAGAAAACGTTCTTGAATATTACTTTTAAAGAATAATAAGTAGACATCATTTCTGTGTTCAAATACTTCGTTTGAGATTTTCATCTTTTTCCCTAAATCACTCTCATCATCAGTCAATCTAATATTGTTTCGCGCAGCATACGCTTCTAAGGTTTTTGTATAGTTTTCTTGTGCTTCTTGCATGCGCTCATCTACCTTTTTCTGTGCCAAAATATAGGCTTCCATAAAGTCATAAGATTGCTCTGCAACCTCTTTCATATCTACAATTTTAGCATAGTCATTTTTTAAGATGTTGGTGCGCAAATCCATATATTCCAATACTTGCTGCTTATATGCATCTTCTCCTTCGTAGGCTTTTGCTTTTTTGATTTTGATCATTGCACGTTCTAAAGATTTTACCAAACGTTTTCGATCGCCTTCAATTCTTCGAGGACTTTTGCTGTGCGCCACCGATTTGGTATACTTCCACATGCTTCGGCTAATCTTTTTATTTTCTTTTCCAATAAAAGACAAGTACTCATTCGGATTTTTAAAATTTTGAGAAGTTCCAGCTTGAAACATAAAGACACAGAGGAACACAAAAAGTAGGCTTTGGTAGTTTTTTTTCATGGATTTAGTTGGCTAGTTGTTTAATATAATCAGACACAATACGATAGGTTTCTTCAATTTCATGATCGGTTTGAATACTTTTAATCGCATGTGAGTTTTCTTTGGCTTTGTTTTTATTGTAAGCTAATATTTCTTTGTAATCCGCTAAGTTGACAACTTCAAAGGTTTCATGTGTCATTTCGATATCATCCGATTTTTCAAAAATTGCATTGAAAGTATCTCTATCTTCTTGTAAACCATTAATTGATAACGGTAATTTTCGTTCGCTGTTTAAGTAGTTTCTTAAGTTGGAATTGATTTCTTTGATGGTTGAAGAAGCTTTGTTTTTTTCAATTCTAGCCAAACTTTTAGCACGTAAATCTTTATAATTAGCTGCTTCCGGAATTTTAAAATAAACATCTTTGTAAATGGTATCGCTTATAATGACATTTGGATTGGCACTTTCGCCATCTTCAATGCCCGTTAGTAAACTTGGAAATTCAATATCTGGCTGAATGCCAATTGCTTGATGCGAATTTCCTTTGAAACCATACATTTTTTCAATGGTAATTCTTAAAAAACCTTCTTCACCTTGCAAAGGCACAATTTGCTGAATGGTTCCTTTTCCATATGTTCGACTACCTACAATCAATGCTCGGTTATGATCGCGCAAAGCGGCAGCAATAAATTCAGAAGCAGAAGCACTTTCATTATTGATTAGAATGACCAAAGGTTTGGTAAATAAAGTTCCTCGATTAAAGTCTTTTACAATGGTTTTGTTGTCTTGCTGATCGCGGTAAATTCCCAACGGACCTTTGTCTATAAACATTCCAGCTAAATCAATAGCTTGTTTCATAGAACCGCCGCCATTTCCACGTAAATCTAAAATTAAACCATCAATATCAACGGCATTGAGTTTGAAAAGTTCTTTGGCAATATCATTGGCACTTCCAAAGCCATAATCTAAATTGGTATAAAAGCTTGGCAGCGAAATATAACCAACATTTTGTTCTCCTTTTAGGATAAAACTGTTCACTGCATTTTCTTCAATTTTTAAATTTTCTTTTCGCAGCACAATCGTTTTGTTGATGTTTTTATCATCCAAGACATTGAACGTAATGGTTTTGTTATTTTCATCGTTCACAAAGTCATACAAACTCTCTAACGAAAGACATGTGGTGCTAATTTTGGTGTCGTTTGCTTCTAATGAAAGCACCAAATCACCTGCATTAATTTCTTTTTCTTTCCAAGCAGTACTTCCTGTTTGCAAGCCAGAAACCACAATTTTCCCGTCATTATTTTTGGAAAACCACACACCAATAGAATTGTTTTCTGTTCCGATAGAACTCATAAATGTAGCATTGTCTGTTGGATCAAAAAAGCTGCTATGCGGATCAAAATACGTACACATGATATCCAGAAATGTCGTTTCTACATACGATTGCAATCCATTTACGACTTGTAGTTTGTCAACAATAAAACATTTGTTTTCGGCAATGACTTTTTGTTTTAACTGAGCTTTTATTTTTGGGAAATTTGCTGGATTTGACAATGATAAATAATCACGAATAATGTCTACACGAATTTTCTTTGACCAACGTTTTTGAAGTGTTTTTGGTGTTTTTGAGAAAAGTGATTTTTCTTTGAAACTTCCATAAGTAACCGTGTCTTTTCCTGAAAAATCAAGTTTGGTTTTTTCAATTTCTTCAATCGTTTGTTGGGCTTGTTTTAAGTGTTTTTCATAAAAAACAGTGACATCATTGATAAAATCACATTCGCCATTTAACAAATAATCGTCTAGTTTATCTTTTAAAGTTGTGAGTTCTTCAATATCTGCTTGCGAATACAGCAAACGTCTGTCATCTAAGCGTTCTAATAATTTATTAAATACATAGCTAGAAAATTCGTCATCAATTGCTTTTGGTTTGTAATGATTCTTTTCTAACATGTCTAAAATCAAACTTGATTTATTGCAGAAAGAAAGTTCAGTTTGTGCAAATGTTGTAGTGACAACGAAAAGCAATATAAAACGTAAAATAGTATGCATGAATGCGAATGAAATTTGTAGTGTCGTAAAGTTACGAATTTAACAAATCTTTTGCTCATTACGTAGGAAAGTAAGCTGAAAATGTCTGAGAACTAGTACGTATTACAGGATATAAACAGCAGCTAGGAATTTTTTATTAAAATTGAAGACGAAGTTCTCCATGTATCGGAAGTAACTTCCATTGCTTGCAAAGTGCGTCATACTCAGCTTTCATTTCATGTATTTGAGGTAAATTCATCGTTGGAATTTGAATATTTTTCATTGTAGACGCTTCCCAAGTAACCAATTCTATATATTCCTCAATAATTGCAGCTCCAGAGCCAAGTGATTGTAGATTTCGGGTCATAATTTCTGCCAACCAACTTTCGGAATCTAGGTTTTTTATAATGTCCTTATTAGATAAATCTTTGATAGTCATTCCAGCAGCAATATTTCCATAAAACCCTTTAGTAAGATTGAATTTTTTCTCCACGACAAAATGTGCAATATCGTGGTTTGGAATTTCTGGTCCTAAATTCTCGCTTGTAAATGTACCATCAGCTCTTTTGCAATACAGTGTATTTCTGTGTTCTCCTTTGTTGATAATAATTTCCATAACAAGTGAAAGATAAAAAAATGAATAGGAAAAAGTAAATTTAATTATTCATAGGTAATTTGTTCAACACAGAAAATGTGCCAAGTTTCAGAATCAACATATTTCAATGTCCACGATTGAACACCATGATTTCTTGCTACAACAAACACAACCGCAATATGATTATCATTAGAAAAAATTGGACGAGAAATTTGATAAATAAGCTGGTTGCGTTCTATTTCCCATAAGTATTGAGTAGCTTCTTGCTTGTTTAATCCATTATCGTATTTGTAGAAAATGTCTAGTTTTTTCTTGGAAGCTCGTTTTTTAAGTGTAAAATCAGTATTGATATATGTATTAGTTATCTGTGTAATGTCAAGTTTTACAGTATCTAATTTGAAAGTTTCATACTTTAAATTAGAGAATTGTTCGCTAGCAATATTATTTTCAGGACATTTATTGACAGCCTTTCCATTTTCATAAAAATGAAGTCCAGGATTTAGGATTATTTCTTTAGAAATTTGATGATTTATTGGAGTCAGATTTAATCCAATACTATCATGTCTTGATACTTTTATAACAGAATCTAATACCGAATTGATAATTGTATATTCTTGTGATATTTCTTTTTTAGGGGAACAAGAAACCCATAATACCAAAAGTGATAGAAGAATGGTTTTATGAGCTAGAGAAAAATTCATCTGTTTTACTCTTTAATCTTTCCAGAAATATATTCCAGCGTTTCTTGGTTGGTGGTAGCCAAATGCTTTGGAAGTTTATTATCTCTCGGTAAAACTGCTAAAAAACGATCAAAATTGGAAGTATATACGTTTTTAAACAACGGTTTTTCAACGTTCATACTTTTTAAGATTTCCGTAAAGAATTCTTCATGATGAATTAAATCTTCTGCGCCTAGATGAAAAATTCCGCTTTTACGTCGGTTGATCATATAGTGAATTTGCTGCGTCAGTTTTTTATCTGAAATCGTATTCATCACTAAATGTGGAAAAACCTCAATGGGAATCTTCTCTTTTAAACATTGCTTTATTTCTAGAATTCGCGGTGAATTATGTCCAAAAACCATTGGCAAACGGATGATGGCATATTTTTTCTGCGGCAAACGCATCAACATATTTTCAATACGAATTTTTAGCTTCCCATAAATACTTTCCGACAGCGTTTTGTCAAACTCATACGAAGGATAACTGCTATACGCATCAAACACATTTGCAGACGATAAAAAGAAGAGTTTACAGGGTTTTGTCTTTACATATTCGGTCAAAAAAATATGCGCTTCAATTTGTGCGGCAAAATCGCCACGTAAGGCAGAAATAATGATCGTAGGTTGTACTTGCAATACAATTTCATCAATACCATCATAATCCAAATCGTATCGAAAAAAATGCTGATTTTTTGCAAACGATTTGTTGCTGTAAAATGTTCCGTATACATCAAAATAGGAGCAAAGCTCTTTATAAATCGCTTGACCTATATATCCGCTAGCACCTAATATTAATATTCTATTCAAAAGTATATGTTATAAGTTGAACTAATCCTACTTAGCAAAAGTGTCAAATCGAGCGCAGTCGAGATTCAATAAAAGCAAAGTATCTATGACTTCTCGACGGCGTTCGAAGTGACAAACCGTTAATTGTAGTTAACTTTTGGGTTTGTATTCGTTGTTTATTATAGTTTACATAACGTAAAAACTATAAGTTATATATATTATTTCTTGTAGAAAGGAAGTTTTACCACTTTCGCAGGAACTCTATTTTTACGAATTTGAATATAAATATTGCTTCCAACATCTTTAAAAACAGTAGGAACATATCCTAAACCAATTCCAATTTTCATAGATGGAGACATCGTTCCAGAAGTTACATTTCCAATAATATTTCCGTTTCCGTCCACGATATCGTATCCTTGTCTCGGAATTCCACGATCTTGCATTTCAAAAGCAACCAATCTGCGCTCAGTTCCAGTTCTTTTTTGTGCTTCAATAGCTTCGCGATTCACAAAATCTTTCGTGAATTTTGTAATCCATCCTAAACCAGCTTCAATCGGAGATGTTGTATCATCAATATCGTTTCCGTACAAGCAATATCCCATTTCCAAACGCAATGTATCTCTTGCTGCTAAACCAATTGGCTTGATTCCGAAATCTTCACCAGCTTCAAACACTTTGTCCCAAACTTCGGCAACATCTTCATTTTTACAGTAAATTTCAAATCCACCAGAACCAGTATAGCCCGTTGCAGAAACAATTACATTTTCTACGCCAGCAAATTTGGCAATTTGGAAGGTATAATATTTAATATTTGTTAAATCAACTTCTGTCAAAGACTGCATCGCTTCTACCGCTTTTGGTCCTTGAATCGCCAATAAAGAATAGTTGTCAGACACATCTTTCATCTCAGCACCAACATCATTATGGCTCGAAATCCAGTTCCAATCTTTTTCAATATTAGAAGCATTTACGACCAAAATATACTTTTCTTCATTCACTCTGTAGATAATTAAATCATCTACAATTCCACCATCATTATTTGGCATGCAGCTATATTGTGCTTTTCCGTCTTTCAATTTTGAAGCGTCATTCGTTGCAATTTTTTGGATTAATGCCAATGCATTTGGTCCAGAAATTACGAATTCTCCCATATGACTTACGTCAAAAACACCAACGCCATTACGAACCGTTTCGTGTTCAACATTAACGCCTTCATATTGTACAGGCATATTATATCCTGCAAAAGGAACCATTTTAGCGCCTAATGCTTCGTGAATTTTTGATAGAGCAGTATCCTTCATTATGTTGTTTTTCTTAAATTGATTGCGAATTTATGAAAAATAGGGCTAAAAAAATGATGAATTTCTTCATCATTCTTAATTTAACACTACTTTTTTTAAATTTTCACAAATGCGGAATGTTTTGAGATTTTTTGAATGTCTTTTTAATTATAAAGATTTGTCATTCCACATTTATTGCGGAATCTAGTTTCATACTAAGATGGATTCCTGTTTGCAGAAGAATGACAATGGTACTAACTATTCATAAAACGTTTAAAATCGTCATAATCTGCCACTTCTACAACGTGTTTTTCTTTATGCATGATTTCTTGAATTTGCGTTGGAATATCTAGTTTTAGACTTAAAGTCGATTCTACCGTAGGCAAAAACTTGACAGGATGTGCTGTCTCCAGAAACACACCATAAGCATCTTGTAAATCGTGATTCTTTAACCCTAAATAGCCAACAGCGCCATGCGGATCTGCAATATAATTGAATTGATCATAGATGGATTTCATAGCTTCTTTTGTTTCATCATCAGTGAAACTGTACGATGAAAAATGCTGCTTGATCGTTGCTAAATCATTATCATACAATTCCTGAATGCGAATGAAATTACTCGGATTTCCAACGTCCATAGCGTTTGAAATGGTCGCGATTGATTTCTTTGGAACATATTCACCATTTTCTAGATAGTTTGAAACCGTATCGTTCACATTCGTCGCAGCAATAAAGTGTTGAATTGGTAAACCTAATTTTTGCGCCATAATTCCTGCGCAAATGTTTCCAAAGTTTCCACTTGGCACAGAGAACACAATGTTTTTATGTTTTTGGTGCAATGCTTTGTAGGCAAAGAAAAAATAGAACATTTGCGGCAACCAACGTGCAATATTGATAGAATTAGCCGAAGTTAGTGTACGTTCAATTTCATCATCTAAAAAGGCAGTTTTTACCATTTCTTGGCAATCATCAAAAACACCGTCAACTTCTAATGCTGTAATATTTTGACCTAAGGTTGTCAATTGCTTTTCTTGAATATCGCTGACTTTTCCACTTGGATATAAAATGACAACATCGACACCTTTTACACCTAAAAACCCATTGGCAACCGCGCCGCCAGTATCTCCAGAAGTTGCTACTAAAACGGTCACTTTTTCTTCTTTATCACGATTGAAATAGCCTAAACAACGTGCCATAAAGCGTGCGCCCACATCTTTAAATGCCATCGTTGGACCATGAAACAATTCTAAGGTTCCAATATTTTCTTCAATCGGAACAATAGGAAAATCGAAACTCAACGTTTCTGCAATGATTTCTTTTAGTTTTTCTGTTGGAATGTCGTCTCCGACAAATTGCTGAATGGCTTCAAAGGCAATTTCTTCATGTGAATAGTTGCCAATATTTTGAATAAATTCTTCAGACAATGGTGTAATATTTTCGGGGAAATAAATTCCTCTATCGGGAGCCAATCCGCGAATTACAGCTTCTTTGAAAGAAACGTTTGGTGCTTTATGATGTAGACTGTAATAGTTCATTTTTGTATTCGTTTGCTAGTTGTTTGTTGTTTTATCATCAGTTCCTGTGGCAAATCTGCGATTTGGTATATCGAGAACTGCTTTGATGTTTTATATTTTATGTTTCCAAGTACTTCTCGATACAATTTTTCTTCATTTTATTTCGAAAAATCACTCGAAGAGACGTTTGATATTTAATTTTGACCCAAGCCCCAAGCCCCAAGCCCCAAGCCCCAAGCCCCAAGACCTAAATAACCCGACAACCATTCGTATTTATTTTAGAAACATGAATGTCATAATCGATAGTTAGATTTTTATAAGTTTCAGACATTGTTTTTGCGACTTTTTCTGCCATTTCTTTTCCTTTGCTCAAAGCAAATATAGAAGGTCCAGAACCTGAAATTCCAGCGCCTAACGCGCCACAATTGATCGCATTTTGTTTCACATCATCAAATCCTGGAATTAGGATAGAACGCAACGGTTCTACAATTTCGTCATGCAATGATCTACTGATTAAATCGTAATCGGAAGTATATAATCCACTAATTAATCCACCTAAATTCCCAATTTGAATGATTGATTTTTTCAATGAAATATTTTGCTTCAATACTGAACGAGAATCAGATGTTTTTACTTCAATTTGTGGATGAATGACTGTGGCATACAATTCATCAGGTGTTGGAATTTTAATAATATCTAACGGATCATAACTTCGCACCAAGGTAAATCCGCCCAAAAGGGCAGGAGCCACATTGTCTGCATGCGCTGTACCACTGGCAAGTTTTTCACCTTCCATAGCAAACGGAACCAATTCTTTATCTGTAAAGGGTTTTCCAAGCAATTGATTCATTGCCCAAACCGTGCCTGCAGAACTTGCGGCGCTACTTCCAATACCACTTCCAGCTTTGATGTTTTTATAGATTTCAATTTCAAAACCATGATCAATGCCTAGTTTTTCAAGCATTGCCAAACCTGCAACGCCTGCGACATTTTTTTCAGTTTCTAATGGTAAATCTTGTCCGACAAGTTTTGAAATTTTAATTCCTTTTTCATCAGTTTTGCGTATCACCATTTCGTCACCAACCGTATCTAAGCATAGTCCGAGGACGTCAAAGCCACAAGAAACGTTTGCAATGGTTGCTGGTGCGAATATTTTGAGTTCGTTCATTTTTTTTAGTATTGAGATGTTAGTATTGAGAATTGAGAAAGCTTCAATACTACCAGCTATTATTTTCAAAGTACTTCTCGATACAATTTTTCTTCATTTCATTTTGAAAAATCACTCGAAGTGACGTTTTAGGTTTTGAAGAAGAGCAGTTTAAAATGACACAGCAATTCAACATTTATAATTTAACATTTAAAATTCCTAAAACTTTCCAATTCGTATTACATCTGCAAAAATTCCTGAGGCTGTAACTTCTGCACCAGCGCCAGCACCTTTTATCTGTAATGGTTGTGCCACATAACGATCCGTAAAGAACAATACGATATTATCACTTCCTTCTAAATTGTAAAAAGGATGATCGGCTGGAATGTGTTGCAATCCAACTTTTGCCTTTCCATCTTCAAAAGTAGCTACATATTTTAAGCGACAGTCTTTGTCATTGGCTTCTTTGAATATTTGTTGAAAATGTGCTTCGTGTTTTGTTAAAGAAGCGTAAAAGTCTTCGTTATTGTCTGTCGCTAGAGTTTCTTCGGGTAAAAACGAATTGTTTTCAATGTCTTCTAATTCTAATATATAACCACTTTCACGTGCTAGAATGAGAATTTTACGTGCAACATCAACACCACTTAAATCGATTTTTGGATCAGGTTCTGTATAGCCTTCTTTTTGCGCTTGTGTAACAATGTCATGAAAGGTATTTTCATTGCTAAAATTGTTAAACACAAAGTTTAAACTTCCTGAAAGAACGGCTTGTATTTTATGGATTCGATCTCCAGAAGCTACTACATTTTTCAATGTATCAATAATTGGCAATCCTGCACCTACGTTGGTTTCAAACAAAAATGGCGCATTATATTTTTGTGAAACACGTTTCAAATTCTGATAGTTTTCATATTCAGAAGCACAAGCAATTTTATTACAGGTTACTACCGAAATGTTGTTTTGTAAATAGCTTCCGTATACTTTTGATACTTTATGACTTGCCGTAATGTCAATAAAAATACTGTTACGTAAGTTCTGCGATTTTACATTTTGATGAAATTTTTCTAAGCTAGCTTTTGCGCCATTCGCTAAGTTGTTTTTCCAGTTATTTAAATCAATTCCTTCTTCTTCAAAAAGCATGGTTCTTGAGTTAGAAATACCAATAACTCGAACGTTGAGTTTCAATTGTTCGCGCAAGTAATTGTGTTGTTGATACAATTGTGCTAAGAAACGTTCTCCAACATTTCCAACTCCAGTTACAAATAGATTGAGTTGCTTTATTTTTTCTTCAAAGAATTCTTCATGCAAGGCATTTAGTGCTTTTTTTGCATCTTCGCTGTTGATAACCGCAGAAATATTTTTCTCAGAAGCTCCTTGTGCGATTGCGCGAATGTTTACATTGTTTTTTCCAAGCATGCTAAACATTTTTCCACTCAATCCTTGATGATTTTTCATGTTTTCACCAACCAATGCAATGATCGCCAGTTGTTGTTCAACAAGAATCGGATCTACTTTTCCAGAAGCAATTTCATAAGCGAAAGTTTCATCGATGGCCATTTTAGCTCTTGAAGCTTCTTTATCGTTGATTCCGATACAGATTGAATGTTCTGAAGATGCCTGCGTAATTAAGATGATGTTAATTTGCTCAGACAATAAGGTTTCAAACAAGCGTTTGGAAAACCCTGGAATTCCAATCATTCCGCTTCCTTCCAATGTTAATAATGAAATGTTTTCTATATAACTAATTCCTTTTACAGCACGTTGTTTTCCATTTGGATTTTTGGTGATGCGTGTTCCTTCTTGCTCAGGCGAAAAGGTGTTTTTGACTAGAATTGGAATTTCTTTTTTGAGTACAGGTTGAATGGTTGGTGGATAAATTACTTTCGCACCAAAGTGTGATAATTCCATAGCTTCTTGATATGAAATGTGCGGAATTGGTGTAGCTTGTTTTACAATTCGTGGATTTGCAGTGTATATTCCGCTTACATCTGTCCAAATTTGTAATTCATCAGCATGAATAGCGGCAGCAATAATGGCAGCTGTATAATCGGAACCTCCACGACCAAGCGTTGTTGTTTCTCCATTTTCAGTAGCAGCAATAAATCCTGGTAGGATGATAATTTGTTTTTCATTCGTTTTAAAAAATGAGCGACAATTTTCCTGCGTCACTTTCATGGCAACCTGCGCATTGTCATAGCTTTCAGAAGTGATGATCAATTCGCGACTGTCTTTGTAAGCACTATTTAACTCACGAACAGCCATGACTTCAGAGATGATATATGAAGACAATAATTCACCAAAACTAGCAATTGTAGCCAAGGTTTTTGGAGTCAATTCGCGCAGTAAAAAACAACCTTCATATAAGGTTTCTAAATAATTTAACAGCCGTTTTGTGTGACTAATAATAGCACTTTGTTCTGTAACAGGAATTAAATCTTTTACAACTTGAATGTGTCTATTTTCAATTTCTTGAAGTAAAGATTTATAGTATTCATCTTTTACAGCGGCTAACTCTGCAGTTTTCAGGAGCATGTTGGTTGTATTTCCAAAAGCAGAAACTACAACTGCTATCTTTTGATCTTGAGAAGCTTTAGTAATAATGTCTAAGACTGAGTTTATATTTTGCGCATTGGCGACAGAAGTACCGCCAAATTTGAGTACGTTCATGAGTATTGTTTTGTATGATTATTGGTAATTTCTTGAATTCTTATTTAGAAAATGGTGTGTATAAACACCTTACTGGTAATATATTGTTTAGACCCCAAAAGGGGTTGTAGTAGCAATAGTTACGATGCTACGCGTGCTCGTAATAATTGTTGTTGAAGAAAAAATTGTTGCTACTAAAGGCATGTTTTATCGTATGATGTTATTCAAAAGTATTACTTTTATAACCATAAACAAACTATATATTTATTTTTTACGGATTACTAGTGAAAGTAGCATTTCTTTAAAAATGCATTAAAAAAGCATAGTGAATTGTAAAGAATTTCATCAAATGTGTAATAGCTTACACTAATATAAGAATACATGAAGATATATTCAGCAGCTCAAATCTACGAAGCAATCAATCTTACGATCGAAAAAAATCAAATTACGTCCAATGACTTACTAGAATTTGCAGGAACACAATTGTTTAATTGGTTTCATACACGCATGCATGGCGCACAAGTTCCGATTCATATTTATTGTGGAATTGGAAATAATGGTGGTTTGGGATTGGTGTTAGGACGCCAATTATTACACCATGGATATAATGTGCATATGTACGTAGTAAATTTTAGCGATAAGCGAACGAAAGGTTTTTTGGTGAATTATGATCGCATTAAAGAATTTAAAGTTTGGCCAAAGTTGCTAAGTTCAGGAGAAGAATTTCCTGTAATGAAAACAGAAGATATTATTGTAGATGCCATTTTTGGAATTGGTTTGAACCGAGAAACCTCTGATTGGGTTAAAGAACTCATTAAATATATTAATGATTCAAAAGCATATACGGTTTCTCTTGATGTGCCTTCTGGATTGTATCCAGATCACGGCCCAGAAGATAAAGAAGCTGTCATTAAAAGTAATTTTACTTTGACGAGTCAAGCACCAAAATTGAGTTTCTTTTTACCAGAAACAGGTATTTATATGCAACAATGGGAAGCGATTGATATTGGACTCGATCAGGAATATTTACAAACTACAGATACTGAAGTACAGTTGATTGATAAGTTTGAAGTATTACCTTTATATATTCCAAGAGAGAAATATGGACATAAAGGAACTTACGGACATAGTTTGATTGTTGGAGGAAGTTTTGGAAAAATAGGTTCCGTGACTTTAGCGAGTTCTGCATGTTTGCGTGTTGGAACAGGCTTGGTAACGGCGTATATTCCGGAATGCGGGTATACAACTTTGCAAACATCATTACCAGAAGCAATGGTTATTTGCGATGAAAACGCAAAACATTTGACCAATATTGATTATGATATTGTCCCAAGAGCCATTGGTATAGGTGTAGGTATGGGAACTGTTGAAGCAACTGTAAAAGCTTTCGAAAAATTCTTAAAGGAGAACAACGATCGTTTGGTGATTGATGCCGATGCTTTGAATATTCTTTCAGAACATAAAAAGTTATTAAAATCTGTACCAAAAGGATCTATTTTGACACCGCATCCAAAGGAATTGGAACGTTTGATAGGTGAGTGGACGGATGATTTTGATAAGCTTACCAAAGCGAAAGCATTTTCAAAAAAGTATGGTGTTATTTTAATTATTAAAGGCGCGCATACTGTTATCATTTATGATAATCATCTATATATTAATAATACAGGAAATCCTGGAATGGCAACCGCAGGAAGTGGTGATGTACTGACAGGAATGCTGACAGGATTGTTGGCACAAGGGTATGATCCGATACCTGCAGCTATTTTTGGCGTGTATATGCATGGAAAAGCGGGAGATATTGCCTTATCTGGTTTAGGATATCAGGCTTTGACTGCCAGCGATATTATATATCATATTGGTGATGCATATTTGGATTTATTCAAACAACCCGAAGAACCTTCAGAAGAAGAAGCACAATAAGCACAAAAAAACGCTTTGGAATTCCAAAGCGTTTTTTTTATATCTATATGTTTTTGAAAACTTATATTTTCAATTCATCAAATAGTTCAATTAATTCTGGACTTGACGGTCTAGGCGCATCTGCATTTACGATATTTCCATTAGGATCGATTAAAATAAATCTTGGAATCCCTTCAATAGCATACTCAGTTACAAATTGAGATTTCCAATCGTTGTCTGCCATTAATTGAATTCCACCTAAATCTTTATCGTCTACCATTTTTTTCCAAGCAGCATGATCGTCTTTGTCATCTATAGAAATAGACACAAATTCAATGTTTTTGTTGTGGTATTTTTTCTCCACCTTTTTTAACGATGGAATTTCTTTAATGCAAGGTCCGCACCAAGTTGCCCAAACATCAATATATACATACTTTCCTTTTAAATCTTCTAACGTCGTTTTTCCACCTTTATGATTTTCATAATTGAATTTTGGAGAAGCATTTCCAGCAACTAGTTTTTTGATGGTATTGTACTTTTCTGTTAATTCTTTTTTGAATTCGTCGTCTTTAGAGATTGTAGAAAGTTCTTTGTATAAATAGTCAGAATCTTTCCCAGAAGGAGAAATAAAGAATGATAAGTTTTGTGCTAAAACATTTTTGAGACTCTGTGATTTTAAAGCTTTCAATGTATCTATAGCTCCTTTGATATTTTCAAATGGATTTAACTTTTCAGAATAATGTCTGATAGCTAATTCCTTAAAGTTTTTGTATACATTAAAATCTTCTTCATTGTCATAATCTACATTTTCAAAGTATGCATTAAACGTTTCAGAAGGTTTATAGTCTTCATTTTTCGAGTAATGCGGATAATACATTGGATACTTTGAAAGATTTATCAAATTGGCATATTTGATATTCTTTTTTTCGTAAGCAATAAATTCCTCGTCTAAATCAGTTGCTTCAGTGAGCAATTTTGTGGTGATTTCCCCAAAACCGTTGATAGTTTTGATAAACTCAGGTTCTTCCATTGAAAAAATGGCGATGGCGTCTCTACTTTTATTTCTGGTAGTTTTTGCTAATAGAAAGTTATTTTCGGCGGCACCTTTGCCTTCAAATTTCATGCGATCAATAAACTTGGTAGCATTCGTAGTTAGCTTTACATCTTTTTCTTTGGTTAGAAACAACGTCGCTTTATCTTTATCGTGCATGAGTGTATAATACCCAGTTTGTACACGTAAGGTATCTAGAAATGTACCATCGTCTTTGTTTAGCGTAATTTCCTTTTTAAAGTTATCATTGAAAACTAAAATTTTACCCTTTTTTGAGTTTTCAATTTTTCCAGAGAGAATCGTATAATCTATAGGATCTGGCTTTGGATCATTTGCACAAGAAATGACAGCAAAACTCGCAATGAATAAGAATATTTTTTTCATGGTTTCTATAATTTGGAAGTTGCTTATATTTTTAATTCATCGAACAATGCAATCAATTCTGGATTTGATGGTCTAGGCGCATCTGCATTTACAATTTTTCCATTTGGATCGATTAAAATAAAACGAGGAATACCTTCAATAGCATAATCGGTTACAAATTTAGATTTCCAAGCGTTGTCTGCCATCAATTGGATGCCTCCAAGTTCTTTGTTTTTAATCATTTCTTTCCAAGTTTTGTAAGCTCCTTTTTGATCAATAGAAATAGAAACAAAAGCTATGTTTTTGTCATGATAATCTTTTTCTACTTTCTTCAAAGAAGGAATTTCTCCAATACAAGGTCCGCACCAAGTTGCCCAAACATCGATGTATACATATTTTCCTTGTAAATCTGCCAAGCTTGTTGTTCCACCAGCGTGATTTTCGTAGTTAAATGTAGGAGAGTCTTTTCCGGTAACTAAATTTTGGATTTTGTTATATTTTTTAGTGATTCTTTCTAATAATTTCTCATCCTTTGCCATTTCTTTGATAGCGCCAAAAAGTGCTTCATTTTCCTTGTTTGACGGAGAGATTCCATATGCCAATTCACCAGCTAATGCATCTTTGATGTTTTGTGATTTTAAACCTTTAATCTGCTCTAACGCTTTTGCTTTTAGAGAATCAGTATAGTAATCTTCCATATAATGTTGCGATACTATTTGCTGGTATGAATCAAAGTTTCGGTAGTCTTCTTCATTGTCATAATCAACCTTATCTAACGGCTTTAGAAAATCGTCGGAAGCTTTGTAGTCTTCTTTTTTAGCAAAATATGGGTGATACGAAGGATATCTGGCAAGGTTTGCTAAATATTCGTAGTTAATACTTTCTTTTTCTAAGTCTACAAACTCTTTGCTTAAGTCTTTATTTCCAGTGACTCTGTTTAAAGCCTCGGTTTTCATTTCTTCAATTTTCTTTAAGAAATCAGCCTCTTCCTTAGCATATACTTCTTGAAAGTTGAGGTTTCCGCCTTCAGACATTTTTTGAGCAAGATAACTGTTGGAAGCAGTTCCTTTTCCAATATACTTTATTTCGTCATTAAACTTAAGTCCATTCGTTGTTACATGTAACGAATCTCCAGGAGATAAGAATAGGGAAGCACGGTTTCTTCCATAATATACCATATAGTATCCTTGGTCAACAGTTAAGGTGTCTAAAAATGCTCCGTCATCTGTTAATGGAATTTTATGAGTAAAGTCGCCACCAGAAATTGTAATGGTGTCTCCTTTTTTATGATTTTCTATTTTACCTGAAAATATGGCATACTCTATTTTTGGGTCTGTTTTACACGAGAAGATTGCAAATCCCGCAATCAATAGCAATAATTTTTTCATTTTGTGATGTTTGGTTACTTATATATTTAGTTCATTGAATAGTTCAATTAATTTTGGATTTGATGGTCTTGGAGCATCTGCGTTTACAATATTTCCTTCTGGATCTAATAAGATGAATCTTGGAATAGTGTTAATCATATATTCACCTGTAAATGTGTTGTCTCCTCCATAATGCAGCTGAATGCCACCTAATGATTTATCGGTAACCATCTTTTGCCATGCTGCTTTGTTTTTATCTATAGAAATACTAACAAAAGCAATATTTTTATCGTGATATGAAGCTTCTATTTTTTTCAAAGAAGGAATCTCTGCTTTGCATGGTCCGCACCAAGTTGCCCACATATCAATATATACATACTTTCCTTTTAAATCTGCTAAAGAAGTTTTTCCTCCTTTATGATTTTCATAGTTAAACGATGGTGAAGGCTTTCCTTTTGGTAATTTTGTTTTCAGCGAAATTGCTTCTCCAGCAAATTGCTTGTACATTTTTAGCATAGGTTCAACATCTTTCAATTTTGCAGCGATGATGGTACTATCAACATCTTTTTTAGCATTGTAAAAGTCTGTTAACTTTTTGGAAATCGTAGCAATCTCTTTATCCAAACCTGCTGCATCAAGATTTGACAATACATCTACATCGAGCAATTTTTCTTGTAATAACGCGTCTTCCGCTAAAAAATTACTGTGAACTGCGCCTTTTCCGCTATACTTAACAGTTTCATCAAACATTTTTGTATCCAAGGTAAGCTTTAAGTCAAAATCATTCTCTAAATATACATTTGTACCTTCTTTTCCATCAAAAATATTGTACATGCCACTTTCGACTTTCAAAGTATCTTTAAACGTACCGTCTTTATTGACTTTAATCGTCTTAGAATAGGTTCTATTTCGAACGACAAGTGAATCGCTGTTTTGGTTTTCAATTTTTCCAGAAAGTGTTGCGTAATCTTTAGGAGCTTCAGGTTCATTCTTACATGAGAAGATTGCGAATGCTGCAACTAATAGCAATAATTTTTTCATTTTGTGAAAGTTTGTTTACTCAAATGTAATAGATTCTTCTTTTAATCAATAAATTATTAACAATTATTTGGTTAATACAGATTGAATTTTGACTTTTGAAAGATAATTTGATTACACCATCATGATACACCAAATAAGTTCACAAATTCTTGATGTTACAAATATTCAAGAAATCTTACATACCAATGCAAAATTGGAATTATCAGCGGAAGCTATAGAAAAAATTAGTGCTTGTCGTGCATATTTAGATAAGCGTTTACAAGATCAAAAAACACCGATTTACGGTATAAATACTGGTTTTGGTTCGTTGTGTAATGTGAAGATTTCAGATGAACATTTATCCAAATTGCAAGAGAATTTAGTAACATCGCACGCATGTGGTACAGGAGATCGTGTTCCGCAAGAAATCATAAAGTTAATGTTGTTGCTTAAGGTACAATCGTTAAGTTATGGACATTCAGGAGTGCAATTGCAAACCGTAGCACGTTTGATTGATTTTTATAATCATGATATTTTACCTGTTGTTTTTGAACTAGGTTCGCTTGGTGCTTCAGGCGATTTGGCGCCATTGGCACATTTGTCATTGCCACTTTTAGGAAAGGGAAGTGTGTATTATAAAGGAAAAGAAGTGCCTGCTGCGGAGGTTTTGGCGGAGTTTAATTGGGAACCAATTACGCTGAAAGCAAAAGAAGGATTGGCTTTGTTGAATGGTACACAGTTTATGAGTGCTTATGGTGTATATTCATTATTAAAGGCGTATAAGTTGTCTTATTATGCAGATTTCTTTGCGGCTATTTCTTTGGAAGCTTTTGATGGAAGAATTGAACCTTTTAATGATTTAATTCATTTGATTCGTCCACACAATGGTCAATTGCATACAGCAAGAAGAATCAAAGCGTTTGTGGAAGGTAGCGAATTGATTTCTCAAGAGAAGAAAGATGTACAAGATCCGTATTCATTCCGATGTGTACCACAAGTACACGGAGCAACGAAAGATACTTTGGCTTTTATTCGCAAAACGTTTGAAACTGAAATTAATTCGGTAACTGATAATCCAAATATTTTTATTGGAGAAGATGAAATTATTTCTGGAGGAAACTTTCATGGACAACCTTTGGCATTGGCGTTAGATTATTTGGCAATTGCGATGGCGGAACTTGGAAACATTTCGGAACGTAGAACTTTTCAGTTGGTTTCTGGTTTGAGAGGTTTGCCGGCATTCTTAGTCAACAATCCAGGATTGAATTCTGGTTTTATGATTCCTCAATATACAGCGGCAAGTATTGTAAGTCAAAATAAGCAATATGCTACGCCTGCAAGTATTGATTCTATTGTGTCTTCCAACGGACAAGAAGATCATGTAAGTATGGGCGCAAATGCAGCTACCAAGGCAATCAAAGTAGTTGATAATGTAGAGCGTGTTTTGGCAATTGAGTTGTTGAATGCATCACAAGCATTGGTGTTTAGAGCGCCGTTAAAAAGTTCAGAATTCATAGAAACATTTTTACAGATGTATAGAGCAGAAGTTCCTTTTGTAGATGAAGACAGAGAATTACATATTGCGATTAGAGATACCTTGTCATTTATACAAGATATGGTTATTGAAAACGAGGTTTTATTTGACTAGTTTAAAATAAAAACTTACACAAGTATCAATAAAAGAGTGCGTTCTGTTATTTGAATCAAAAGAGTTTGTTAGAACGAAGTAATTTAAAATTTACCATCTAAAATTTAGAATAAAAACTTCCACAAGTATCAATACAATAGAGCATTTTTGTTTGAAGTAAAAAAAGAAATTATAAGTAGTTTTTGGTCCAAAGAATAGCTTCTTCTTTCGTTTTGAAGATATTCATTGGCTTATTGAAGAAGTGTTTTTCAATCTTTACATTATGATTGTCAATAAACTTATCAGAAACAATAGCAATGGCTTTTAAATTTTCAATTTCAAATACTTTTAAATACATCATCGGATCAACAGCATACGAATTTTTACGTATGGTGATATATGCAAAAGGTTCTGTTGGGAAATGTTTATTGGCAATTGAAATAATTTCACCAACAGATTCAATATTTAAAGTAATGCCTTCATTAAGTTGCGCAAGCATATATTGATCATAAATTTCTACTTCACCTATCTGTAAAGTATACTTTTTAATGAATGAGTTGCTATTTCCGTTTGCTACTTGCACTTTTTGAATTTTATTAAATATAGGATTTTTAATTTCGTTCTACTAATATAATAGATGAACTGCACAAAAATACACTACTTTTTTTTCTTCTCTTGCAAATAGTATAGTAAAATTATAGCTTAGGCTACTGAATTATCTGAAACATTGATATCATTATTCTCTAAAGGAACAATTTTGTCTAGCCAATTTACAGCAGCATCAATAGTTGGGAATAATTCATAGCGTCCATTGAAGAAACTTTTTTCAACATAGGCATTCAATGAAGAAAACTTTTGGTCTGATACCACAGCAATTCCTTTGAGCAAATCGTTTTTAGGAAGCATTTTGTATACTTGCGGATCGATAGAGTAGGAGTTTTTTCGATATGAAACATATCCAAAAGGAATTTTATAATTTTCTAAAAAGAATTCGAAGAAGGAAAGCATCACATCAATAGTAACATGCACGCCCTCATTAATCTCTCCTATGACCAAGTTGTTATATAGATATAACTTCCCATCTCCGAATGTATATACATCTCTTAACTTTTTTCCAGTAATATTCATGTAGGTAGTATTTTATTTTTGGCTAAATTATGAAGCGTGCTATAAAAACTAATTTGTTATGCATGAATAGTATTCTTTTTAGATAAACGACCTGTTTTTATCTTCAAAAGACACGAAAAGGGGTAAAAAAAGAAAATCCTGTTTTCGAAAAAACAGGATTTTATATGTTTGAGAGTAAGTGAGTTGGTTAAGATTCCGCAGGCTTTTCCGCTTTTTCAATCTTAATCGTTAACTCGTCATTATCTTCATCTAAGTCCATGAAAATTTTGTCACCTTCATGAATTTTTGCAGTAATGATTTCTTCTGCAAGCGCGTCTTCAATATATTTTTGAATCGCTCTTTTTAATGGTCTGGCACCATATTGCTTATCAAAACCTTTATCTGCGATATAGTCTTTTGCTTTTTCGCTTAATAATAAATCGTATCCTAAACCTTCGATTCTTTCGTACAATTTTGCGATTTCGATATCGATAATCTTATGAATATGCTCACGTTCTAGAGCATTAAAGATTACTACATCATCAATTCTGTTTAAGAATTCAGGAGCAAAAGCTTTCTTCAAAGCATTTTCAATCACACCTTTTGCATGATCGTCTGCTTGCGATTTTTGAGCGCTTGTTCCAAAACCAACTCCAGCTCCAAAATCTTTCAGTTTACGAGCACCAATATTTGATGTCATAATGATAATGGTGTTTCTAAAGTCAATCTTTCTTCCCAAGCTATCCGTTAAATATCCATCATCCAATACTTGAAGCATCATATTAAAGACATCAGGATGTGCTTTTTCAACCTCATCCAATAATACAACGGCATATGGTTTTCTACGAACTTTCTCTGTTAATTGACCACCTTCTTCGTATCCAACGTATCCTGGAGGCGCTCCAACCAAACGAGAAATTGCAAATTTTTCCATGTATTCACTCATGTCAATTCTGATCAATGTTTCTTCAGAATCAAATAACTCACGTGCTAAAACCTTTGCTAGCTGCGTTTTACCAACTCCAGTTTGTCCTAAAAAGATAAATGAACCAATTGGTTTGTTAGGATCTTTAAGTCCCGCACGATTACGCTGAATCGCTTTTACGACTTTTCCAACCGCTTCATCTTGTCCAATTACTTTTCCTTTAATTAACTCTGGAAGTTGTGCTAGTTTATTACTTTCTGTTTGCGCAATTCTATTTACAGGAATTCCTGTCATCATCGAAACTACATCTGCCACATTTTCTTCGTCAACAGTTTCTTTGTGTTGTTTTGACTCTTCTTCCCATTTTTCTTGTGAAATTGCCAATTCTTTTTCCAAACGCTTTTCGTCGTCTCTCAATTTGGCAGCTTCTTCATATTTCTGCTTTTTTACTACAGAATTTTTCAATTCACGTACTTCTTCCAATTGGCGTTCCAAATCTAAAATCTGCTTTGGCACATCAATATTGGTAATATGAACTCTTGAACCTGCTTCGTCTAAAGCATCAATAGCTTTGTCTGGAAGAAAACGATCCGACATGTATCTATTTGTCAACATCACACAAGCTTTAATAGCTTCTGGTGTATACAATACATTATGGTGTTCTTCGTATTTGTCTTTGATGTTCTCTAAAATTTCAATAGTTTCTTCTACAGTAGTAGGTTCTACCACTACTTTTTGGAAACGTCTTTCTAAAGCACCATCTTTTTCAATATATTGTCTGTATTCGTCTAATGTCGTTGCACCAATACATTGGATTTCTCCTCTGGCTAATGCTGGTTTAAACATGTTGGAAGCATCTAAACTTCCAGTAGCACCACCTGCACCAACAATTGTGTGAATTTCATCAATGAATAAGATGATGTCATCATTCTTTTCCAATTCGTTCATCACAGCTTTCATACGCTCTTCAAACTGACCTCTGTATTTTGTTCCAGCGACCAAGCTTGCCAAGTCTAACGTAACAACTCTTTTATTAAAGAGAATACGCGAAACTTTACGCTTTACAATTCTATTGGCCAAACCTTCGGCGATGGCAGATTTACCAACACCAGGTTCTCCAATTAAAATTGGATTGTTCTTTTTACGTCTGCTCAGAATTTGAGACACACGTTGAATTTCTTTTTCACGACCAACTACAGGGTCTAATTTACCTTCTTCTGCCAATGCAGTCAAATCTCTTCCGAAGTTATCCAATACAGGTGTTTTGGATTTTTTATTCACTTTTCCACCTGAATTAGAAGAACCAAAAGGATTCTCTTTAGAAGATTCTTGAGATCCACTACTGTCATCCGAGAATGATTCAGAACGCGGTGTATCTATATAATCGTCATCGTTTGTTATCATATACTTAAATTGCTCTTTAACATTATCATAATCCACTTTCAACTTATTCAAAAGTTTGGTTGTAGGATCGTTTTCATTTCGTAAAATGCACAACAATAGGTGTGCCGTGTTGATAGAAGAACTTTGAAAAAGTTTTGCTTCTAAAAATGTAGTTTTGAGGGCTCTTTCGGCTTGTCTCGTTAAATGTAAGTTGCGCTTTTCGTTTGGTGCGACTGCCACATTTGGGTTTGCCGGGCTTAAAATCTCAACTTTTCGACGCAAATGTGTCAAATCGACATCTAATGCGTTCAAAATATTGATAGCTTTACCGCTTCCGTCTCTCAGAAGTCCGAGCATTAAATGTTCTGTGCCAATGAAATCATGGCCAAGACGCAACGCTTCTTCCTTGCTGTAGGCTATTACATCCTTTACTCTTGGGGAGAAATTATCATCCATATATATTATTTCCTTTCGACATTAAAATTAATACTTCAAACTGAATAATACAAAAATTGTTCCGTCATGAAAGCATATTTAACGCATTAGACGGAAAAAAACACAGAAATCACAGATTGTCATCGTAAAATATCAAAAAACTTATTAAAAATTGTTAATAAAAAAACCTTAAAATGACTTGCTAAATCCTCGCTGAATACTAGTAAATGTTGTATATTGACCCGATTTGTAAAACTCGAAATATTAAAACTTAAAATACATGGCAGAAGGAGAAAAGTTAATCCCCATTAATATTGAAGATGAGATGAAGTCTGCTTACATCGATTATTCGATGTCAGTCATTGTGTCACGTGCGCTTCCAGATGTAAGAGATGGTATGAAACCCGTACATCGTAGAGTACTCTTTGGAATGCATGAACTCGGAGTAAGGTCTAGTTCCGCTCACAAAAAATCTGCAAGAATCGTAGGAGAAGTATTAGGAAAGTATCACCCACATGGAGATACATCTGTATACGACGCTATGGTTCGTATGGCGCAAGAATGGAGTTTGCGTTATATGCTAGTAGATGGGCAAGGAAACTTCGGTTCAATTGATGGAGACAGTCCTGCAGCAATGCGTTATACGGAAGCAAGAATGCGCAAGATATCAGATGATATGTTGGCAGATATTGACAAAGATACCGTAGATCATTCCCTAAATTTTGATGATACCTTAAAAGAACCAACTGTGTTGCCTACACGAGTTCCTGGATTATTAATTAATGGAGCTTCAGGTATTGCCGTTGGTATGGCAACCAACATGCCGCCACACAACTTGTCTGAAGTTGTAGACGGAATTCACGCGTATATCGATAATAATGATATCGAAATCGATGAGTTAATTCAACACGTAAAAGCACCAGATTTCCCAACAGGTGGAATTATCTATGGATATGATGGTGTTCGTGAAGCGTTTAAAACAGGACGTGGACGCGTTGTCATGCGTGGAAAAGCTGTCATGGAAGAAGTACAAGGTAGAGAATGTATCATTGTAACTGAAATTCCATATCAAGTGAATAAAGCAGATATGATTAAGAAAACTGCTGACTTGATTAATGATAAGAAAATAGATGGTATTTCTTCTATTCGTGATGAATCCGATAGAAAAGGTATGCGTATCGTTTATATATTAAAACGTGATGCTATTCCAAATATCGTATTAAATAAATTGTATAAGTATACTGCGTTACAATCATCATTTAGTGTCAATAATATTGCCTTAGTCCACGGACGTCCGCAATTGTTGAATCTAAAAGATATGATTCATCATTTTGTAGAGCACAGACATGAAGTTGTAACACGTAGAACACAGTACGAACTAAAGAAAGCGGAAGAACGCGCTCATATATTAGAAGGACTCATTATTGCTTCTGATAATATTGATGAAGTAATCGCTATTATTAGAGGTTCGCAAAATGCTGAAGACGCACGAAACAACTTAATCAAGCGTTTTGAATTGACAGAGATTCAAGCGAAAGCGATTGTTGAAATGCGATTACGTCAGTTAACAGGTCTGGAACAAGACAAGTTACGTGCAGAGTACGACGAAATCATGAAGAGCATTGAAGATTACCGTGATATTTTGGCAAATAAGTCAAGAAGAATGAATATCATCAAAGAAGAATTGGCAGTCATCAAAGATAAGTATGGTGATGAAAGACGTTCGATGATTGAATATGCTGGTGGAGATGTAAGTATTGAAGATTTAATTCCAGATGAAAAAGTAGTAATTACCATTTCTCACGCTGGTTATATTAAAAGAACTTCACTTAATGAATATAAAAGACAGAATAGAGGTGGCGTTGGACAAAAAGGTAGTGCGACACGAAATGAAGATTTCCTAGAGCATTTATTTGTTGGAACCAATCACCAATATATGTTATTCTTTACGCAAAGAGGAAAATGTTTCTGGATGCGTGTATATGAAATTCCTGAAGGAAGTAAAACGTCTAAAGGTAGAGCGATACAAAACTTAATCAATATTGAAAAAGAAGATAAAGTAAAAGCGTTCATCTGTACACAAAACCTAAAAGACGAAGAATACATCAATAATCATTATGTAATCATGGCTACGAAGAAAGGGCAAGTGAAGAAAACGCCGTTAGAGCAATATTCACGTCCGCGTACCAATGGTATCAATGCAATTACGATTAAAGATGGAGACGAATTGTTAGAAGCGAAGTTAACTACAGGAAACAGTCAAGTAATGTTGGCCGTTAAATCTGGAAAAGCCATCCGATTCGAAGAAGAGAAAACGCGTCCAATGGGAAGAAATGCTTCTGGAGTTCGTGGAATTACCTTGGCAAACGAAAACGACGAAGTTGTTGGAATGGTTGCTGTAAACGATATGGAAAGCAACATCTTAGTAGTTTCTGAAAACGGATATGGAAAACGATCAAGTTTAGAAGATTACCGAATTACGAATCGTGGTGGAAAAGGAGTGAAAACTATTTCCGTTACAGAAAAAACAGGTAATTTAGTCGCTATTAAAAACGTAACTGATGAAGATGGTTTAATGATCATCAATAAATCTGGAATTGCTATACGTATGGCAGTAGCTGATTTAAGAGTTATGGGAAGAGCAACGCAAGGAGTTCGATTAATTAATATTAAAGGAAAAGATTCAATCGCGGCTGTTGCCAAAGTTCGTAACGAGCAACAAGAGGATGAAGATGTAGTGGAAGACGTTGAAAACACAGACGCTACAGAAAATGGCACGGCAGTTGATATGGATAACAATAGTGATCAAGAATCACAAGAATAATAATAAATAAAAAACCTCAATTATTTTAAACATTAACAAAATGAAGAAGACAATTTTAATTTTTTCAGCACTGTTGATTACAGCCTTTTCTTTTGCTCAAAAGAAAGAATTAAAAGCCGCTGAGAAAGCATTAAAAAAAGGAAATACAACAGAAGCTAAAGACATGCTCAACAGTATTTCATCTACAATTGAAAGTGCCGAAGCTAAGTACAAAGCAAAATATTACTTTTTAAAAGGAAAAACGTACCAAGACTTAGCAGATAAAGGAATGGATGCAGATGCATCTTTAAAAACTGCTGGAGAAGCATACAATAAATTATTAGCTTTTGAAAGAGAGCAAAAAGAATTTAATTATACAAAGGAAGCGAAGCCAAATTTACAAACAATGATTAGTAAAATGGTGGACAAAGCTATCAACGCACAAAATGCGAAAGATTATGCTCAAGCTTCAGATCTTTTACACTTAACGTATACGTTGCAACCAGATAATAAAGATTTCTTATACTATGCAGCTTCTAACTCAATTTCAGGGAAAGATTATGACAAAGCTTTGAAGTATTATGAAGAATTGAAAAATGCTGAGTATACAGGAGTGAAAACTCAGTACTATGCAGTCAATGTTTCTACAGGAAAAAAAGAACCATTTCAAGATAAAACGGTTAGAGATTTATCTGTAAAATCAAAGTCACATGCAAGTCCAACGCAAGAAAAGTCGAAGTCTAGATTTCCAGAAATCGTAAAGAATATCTCTTGGATTTACACAAACCATGTTGGAGATAACGATAAAGCATTGGCAGCTGTAGAAGAAGCAATTGCTGTGAATCCTGATGATCCTTCTCTTTTATTGACAAAAGGAAATATCTACTACAAAATGGGAGATACAGCTAAGTTCAAGGAAATCATGAAGGAGATCATTACTAAAAATCCAAATGATGTAGATTCTTATTACAATATTGGAGTAATTAGTGCTGAAAATGGTGATATCCAAGAAGCGAGAGATGCATATAAAAAAGTATTGGAATTAGATCCTGGATATGTAAATGCAGGTATTAACTTATCTAAAACGTATTTAGATGAAGCTTCTGATGTCGTTGATAAAATGAACGAATTAGGAACTTCTGCTGAGGATAATAAGAAATTTGACGAGTACAAAGAACAACAAACTTCGTTATACCGAAAGTCATTGACAATCTTAGAAGGAATTGTAGAAAGTGTTCCTGATGATGTAGGGATCTTAAAGCAATTAAAAGGATTGTATTCTTTCTTAGGAGAAGATGACAAATTCAAAAAGATAAAAGCTAAATTAGCAGAGCTAGGACAATAATCCTTACGCTTATAAAACAAAAAAACCTCGTATCAATACGAGGTTTTTTTTATGTCAAAAAATAAATTTTAAATAATCTTTTTTATCACACGAAGTCTGTGTGTATGTCGATTGGTCTCTACATTAAAAATTCCTGAGTGATCAATACGATCAATACGAACTTTCCCGTGTGCATGAATGATGTAATTATTCTCCATGATAATACCAACATGGATAATATTTCCTTCTTCATTATCAAAAAATGCCAAATCGCCAGGTTCACTTTCTTCAATAAAACTTAAAGCTTCACCTTGTGTTGCTTGTTGAGAAGCATCGCGCAATAGTTTATAACCATTAAGTTTATACACCATTTGGGTGAAACCTGAACAGTCAATTCCGAAAGGTGTTTTTCCGCCCCATAAATATGGCGCACCCAAATACATATACGATGTTTTGATGATATTTTCTTTTGATACAATACCACTAACGGTATTTCCATCATGTTGATGCGACAGCAATTCCATAGAATTTAGCACTGCACCAATAGGAATGGGCATCAAAAGTGATTCGTCTGTAATAAATTCTACCAAATCAGAAGACAAAATTAAATCCTCTTTGTCTTTTTCTTTATAGATAGCTTCGGTAATTTCTAGATACTGTTTATTATCTATCCAACCTTCATACTTATCAAAAGCGATACGAATTCGACTCCATTTTTTGCGTTGTTCCAGTACTTTAAAATGTTCTCCATACAGTACTTGCGATACAAGTTCACTCATATCGCTTGGTTCAGCACGAAGCGGAACAATACTTAAATTGCAAATTCCGTATTGCATGTATTAAAATCGGGTATTTTTTTAGTTGGTAATTAGGCTCTTTCTATCACAAATGCAGAAGCACCACCGCCGCCATTACAGATGGCTGCTGCTCCAATTTTTGCATCATTTTGAGCTAATACATTCAATAAAGTAATCAAGATACGAACTCCCGAACAACCTAATGGATGTCCTAAAGAAACCGCTCCACCATTTACATTTACTTTATCATCTGTCAAGCCAAGAATTTTCATATTTGCCAATCCAACTACTGAAAAAGCTTCATTAAATTCAAAATAATCTACATCATCAAGAGTTACATTCGCTTTCGCTAAAGCTTTTGGAAGTGCTTTTGCAGGCGCAGTAGTAAACCATTTTGGTTCGTGTGCTGCATCTGCATATCCTTTTACAGTTGCTAATGGTGTTAATCCTAATTCTGCGGCCTTTTCAGCACTCATCAATACCATAGCTCCAGCGCCATCATTAATCGTAGAAGCATTGGCTGCGGTAACTGTACCATCTTTTGTAAAAGCTGCGCGTAAATTAGGAATCTTTTCCATTTTTACGTTTTTGTATTCTTCATCTTCACTCACAACAACAGGTTCACCTCTTCGTTGTGGAACTTCTACAGGAACAACTTCATTTGCAAATTTTCCTTCTGCCCAAGCTTTTGCAGAACGCTCGTATGATTGAATTGCAAAGGCATCTTGGTCTTCTCTTGAAAATTCATATTCAGTAGCACATGCATCAGCACAAACGCCCATGGCAACATTGTCATATACATCTACCAAACCATCTTTCTGCATTCCATCTTCCATTTTAGCAGGTCCAAACTTGGTAGCGTTTCTTGCGTGGAAATAATGTGGAATTAAACTCATATTTTCCATTCCTCCAGCAACTACAATGTCAGCATCACCTAAAGCGATAGCTTGTGCGGCTTGCATAACGGCTTTCATACCTGAAGCACATACTTTATTTACCGTAGTACATGGAACTGTATCTGGAATTCCAGCAAAAATAGCGGCTTGTCTTGCAGGAGCTTGTCCAGTACCAGCTTGTACAACATTCCCCATAATCACTTCTTCAACATGTTCTGGAGCTAAATTTATTTGTGCCAAAGCACCTTTAATAGCTGTTGCTCCTAACTTTGGAGCTGGTATAGTAGATAAAGCGCTTAAAAAACTTCCGATTGGAGTTCTTGCAGCTGCAACAATTACAACTTTTTTACTCATGATTTTTGCTTATAGTTTAATAGCTGCGAATTTAATTATTTTTTAGAAGATATCCGTATAAATTATCAATTAAGCAATAAAAGATATCCAATTTTAGGATAAATTTAAAGTGTACAATATGACTAACAAGTCTGTTTTAAATTTGAGACTTCTTTTTTCTATCGCATTCGTTCAACATTACAATTTTGAGTTCTGCTTTTTGTCGTTTAAAAAATGGAACTGCTTTAATATTTAAGACATCGTTAATTTTATTACTTTTGAATAATACCTATATTCGTTTAATGAAGCAGCTCATCACTAAGTTATATAAGAATCAATCGTTTATATATAAACTACTTTTACACATACTTACCACGGTTTTAGTAGTATATCTTTTCCCGAAAGGAGGAAAGTTTCAGTTTGAGTTTCAAAAAGGAAAACCTTGGCAATACGAAACCTTAATTGCTCCTTTCGATTTTCCTATTGTAAAAACACTTGAAGAAATAGAAGAAGACAAAGCGCGAGGTATTGCTAGTGCTAAAACCTATTACGAATACGATAGTGAGGTGGTAACACGTGTAACAAATAATTTTGAAACCCAATTTCAGCAACTATTTTCTATTGACAGTCTTATTGATACAGGTGGCTACAATAACCTAAAACGTAAAACAAGTCGCTTATTAAGTAATTTTTATCGCAATGGAATTATTGCTACACTAGATGAGTCTAAATTTGGCAAACTTGTAGGCTTGGTAGAGAATAATATAGAATTGGGAACTGTAGGCTACAATCAATTTATCAAACTAAATAGTCTCCAAGATTATATCAATGATTTTGTAGAACGGGAGATGCTCGAAAAATACGAAACGCTCTTATACAATCTCTTTTTTGAAATTATTGAGCCTAATGTTGTGATCAATCAGGAGCATACAAATTCGATGTTGGCCCAAAAGTTAAAAGAAATTTCTCCAACTCGAGGAAACGTGCAAAAAGGAATTCGGATTATTGCGAAAGGAGAAGTGGTTGAAGGACAAAAATTAGAGCAATTAAACTCGCTCAAAAAAGAATACGAGTCGCAGGTTTGGAATGAATCAAACTACAATTGGATTGTATTTGGATATAGTATTTTAGTGGCACTTGCTTTAATGATGCTGTTGTTGTTTATTCGAAAATATCGTCCTGAGATTTATGAAAACAACAATAAAGTCACCTTCATCTTCATGAATATCGTGTTCATGATTGTATTGACAACTTTAGTGGTAAAATATGATTCAAACTACGTATACGTGGTTCCTTTATGTATTTTACCTTTGATTTTAAAAGCGTTCTTTGATGCACGATTAGGTTTATTTGCGCATGTGCTTACGGTATTATTATTAGGATTTATTGTGCCGAATAGCTCGGAATATATCTTTTTACAAATTATAGCAGGAATTGTCACAATTTTGACCGTTTCTGAGCTGTATAAGCGCGCGAATCTCTTTATTTCTGTCGGACAGATCACATTAATCTATATCGTGGCGTATTTCGCGTTTTACATTACGCATGAAGGCGGAATCAAGTTTTCGGAAGTATTCAGCAGAAACGAATCTGGAAACTTGCATGTAATTTGGGTGTACTTTCTACAATTTATGTTGTGTGGATTGGCAACCTTATTTGTGCAGCCTTTAATTTATATTTATGAAAAGATGTTTGGACTGGTGTCGGATGTGTCTCTGTTAGAACTTTCAGATACCAATTCAAAACTTTTGAAGCGACTCGCCAATGAAGCACCAGGAACATTTCATCATTCACTTCAAGTGGCAAATCTAGCGGAAGCAGCAGCCAGCGAAATAGGAGCGAATACTATGTTGGTTAGGGTAGGAGCTTTATATCATGACATTGGAAAAATGAACAATCCGACGTTCTTTATAGAAAATCAAGCCACTTCTGTAAATCCGCATGACGAATTAGCACCAGATGAAAGTGCAAAAACCATTATTGATCATGTATTGGATGGAATTGAAATTGCAAAAAGTAATAAATTGCCAGATAGAATCATTGATTTCATTCGAACGCATCACGGGACATCTACGGTATATTACTTCTATCAAAAAGCCAAAGAGCTCGATGACGATGTAGCGATAGAAAAATTTCAATATCCTGGACCGATTCCTTTTTCTAAAGAAACGGCAATATTGATGATGGCAGATTCTGTGGAGGCGGCTTCTAAAAGTTTAAAAGAACCAACATCTCAAAAAATCGATCAATTTGTAGAACGTATAATTGATAAGCAAATGGAAGCACAACAATTTATGAATGCAGATATTACATTAAAGGAAATTGTGACTATAAAAAAAGTGCTCAAAAAGAAGCTAAACAACATCTATCATTTACGAATTGAATATCCAGAATAATCGGTAGTCAACTGAAAATTAAAATATTGTAAAAAAAACAATAAAAAAAGTGCAAAAAAACACGCAAATAGTTGCTTGATACGAAATGAACAGTTACATTTGCAACCGCAATTTCACAATTGTATAAGTTCTTAATTCATAAAGAATATTGGAGAGGTGGCAGAGTGGTAATGCAGCAGCCTGCTAAGCTGTCATCCTTAGGGATGCCTGGGTTCGAATCCCAGTCTCTCCGCTTTTTTTGAATTATCATACTGTTTCTAGGTGTAGTTTTTCAATTCTGTTTGAAATAAATTACGCTAAGAATTTAAAATTTTTCGGGGTGTAGCGTAGCCCGGTTATCGCGCCGCGTTTGGGACGCGGAGGTCGCAGGTTCGAATCCTGCCACCCCGACAAAATTATTAAAAGCAAAAAGTGTAAAACTATGATGTCTATCCGTAAGGATGGCGTTTTCATTAAACACTTAGTCCGGTCGCGTAGCTCAGCTGGATAGAGCATCTGCCTTCTAAGCAGACGGTCACAGGTTCGAATCCTGTCGCGATCACAACACAAAAACCTCAGTATAACTGGGGTTTTGTTGTTTTTAGACGTTTCTTTTCTTCCTCAAATTTTGCTTTTTATAACATGCATTTTGTTACATATAACAAACAAAACATACTAAATACGTACTAAAGTATGATAATGTTTCAATTCATAGACAATGTAGATGAAAGTCAAACTTTAATAATAATTCTTTTTTTAAATAAAATATAACCCAATAGGATGTAAAATAACACCACAACTAAAGCATACAGTAAGGAAGACATTTCATCACTAAAAAAGGAGTGTACGAAGAGATTTTTATATAGATATGAATGTATATTGTCATTTTCTCCAAGTTTAGTTAAATAAAAGACTTTAGAAATGAAACTGGACAAGAAATAAATAGTAATAGCATTCGTTCCAACATATTTAAAAACAGCTCCAAATTTTAAATGTAGTACATCCGTTATAACGTAAATAATTGATAATATGAACACTGCCCAACCACTAGTAACCAAAACAAAACTACTACTCCATAAAGCTTTATTTATAGGAAACCAATAGCTAAAAATATATCCTATGGCAAGTAAACCTATAGCTATGAAGAAAAGATTAATTTCTTTTCTATGTTGATGACTCATCAATACTTTACCAATCAAAATTCCTAACACACAGGTTATGATTGAAGGAATTGTACTTAAAATTCCTTCAGGATCATAATCGGGTTTCCAAGTGTGTTTTCCCAATACACTTACATCAATATAGTTTACCCAATTATTAGGAGCTCTGTCAAAAGTTGGTAGGGTTCCATCTGAAAAAGGGAAAAAACCTAAAAAGCTCCAATAAATAAGCAAAGTAGTTACAGATAAGCCTAATAAAACTTTCCAATTGCAATGAAGATATAGTATTGCAGAAATACAAAATACGATACCAATGCGTTGTAAAACACCTGGTATTCGCATGGTTTCTAAATCTGTAATGAATGGTAAATACGGTACGAATAGGTTTAGAAATAAGCCTAGTCCAATAAGTTTTAAACTTCGAATAAAAATCTTATTGTACGTAAATACAGTTTTAGGTTTGTTTTTATAAGCAAATGCAATAGAAACTCCAACAATGAATAAAAAGAAAGGAAATATTAAATCAGTTGGTGTTAAGCCATGCCATTCCGCATGTAATAATGGCGCATACACATGTGACCAAGTTCCAGGAGTATTTACCAGAATCATTGCTACAATGGTAATTCCTCTTAAAATATCAACGGAAGCTATTCTTTCTTTTCCCATAATAGAAATACATTACGATCTTTTAAGTCCTACTTTATGTCCCCAAAACGCATAATATAAAATAATGACATAACATGGCAGCAGTATCCAATATCCATAGGATGCTGCTTCTGCTGTTGCTGATAATTCTTCTATTCCACTAGCGATCAATTCTTCTTTTTTATGATCTACCAATGCTCCATATAAAGGAGGAAGTACAGCGCCTCCTGAGATTCCCATAATTAACAAGGCGGAAGCTGTTTTTGTAAACTTCCCTAATCCTGTCAAGGCTAAAGGCCATACTGCGGGCCATACTAGTGCATTGGCAAATCCTAAAGCTGCTACAAAAAGAACAGAGGTAAATCCGCTCGTGAAAACGATGGCAATTGAAAGTACAATTCCTAAAAACGCACTTATTTTTAATGCCAAAGCCTGACTTATGTATTTTGGAATTAAAAAGACACCTAATGCATAGGTAAATACCATTGCCATAAGTGTTAATAGTGTAAAGAATTTAGCCTGATCGGTAGGAATATCTAAAGCAATTCCATAGGCAATAATAGTATCACCAGCAATCACTTCTACGCCAACATATACAAACAATGCCAAAACACCTAACCATAAATGTGGAAATTGAAAAATACTTGTTTTTGACTTTTCATTATCTTTTGATGCTTCTATAGGAGCTGCTTCTACATGTGGTAAGGGCGCTTTTCTTATTAAAATACCTAAAATAACGAGCACAATTGCCATGATAATATAAGGCATCACAACTCCATCTGCTGTGCTATTTAATAATTGATCTTTTTCAACTTCACTAATAGTGGTCAATTTTTCTTTTACATCATCGATACCCGTCAATAAAATAGCTCCAAAAATAAGAGAACCTAACGCGCCAGCTACTTTATTGGCAATTCCCATAATAGCAATTCGTTTGGCACCACTTTCTATAGGTCCTAATATGGTTATATAAGGATTAGAAGCCGTTTGTAATAAAGTCATTCCAATTCCTTGGATAAAAATAGCGACTAAAAACATCCAATAGGTTCTTGCATTTGCTGCTGGAATAAAAATTAAAGCACCTACAGCCATGACTAATAAACCTAATGACATTCCGCCTTTAAAACCTATTTTTTTAATGATATAGGAAGCAGGAAGCGCCATTACCACAAAAGAAATATACGAAGCAGAAGCCACTAAATACGACTGTGAATCTGTTAATTCATTAATGGTTTTCATGTAAGGAATAAGCGCGCCATTAATCCAAGTTACAAATCCAAAAACAAAGAATAAACCTGCAATGATAGCGATAGGAACTATTGTTGACTTTTTTAATGTATCGTTAGTTGTAGACATTATAATGCGTTGAAAATTAGTTAATTTTTAGTATCGTCGTTAATATTGAAAATACGTTGTTTGGTGATTTTAAGATAGTTTCTACCTATTGGTATTTTTTTATTCAAAATTTCAACGGTATTGCCTTCTAAAGCCGTTATTTTATTGATGGATATTGTATAAGATCGATGTATTCTTAAAAAGCTGGATTGTGGTAATTCTTCCGTAATAGCAGAAAGTGATTTATGAACTACATAATCACCAATGGTTGTATTCACTTTGATATAATCTTTCAAACTTTCAATGAATAAAATATCGCTGAAATTTACTTTGACCAGCTTTTTGTTGACTTTCAAGAAAATATGTGGTTCTTGTTGCAACCCAACATCTGAGGTTGCATTATTCATATATACTTGCTGGTAAATCTTATTAATAGTTTTTAAAAAGCGATCAAAAGGAATCGGCTTTACCAAATAATCTAACACATTCAATTCAAAGCTTTTTACAGCATATTCTCTGTACGCAGTTGTGATGACAATAAGCGGCTTGTAGCTCAAGTTTTCTATAAACTTAAAACCCGTCATTTGCGGCATATTGATATCTAAAAAAATGACATCGATTTTTTCCTGTTCCAAAATCGGATATGCCTTTAGCGGATTATTGAAGGTGGCAATGACCTCAACATGATCAAAATTCTTTAAATGATTTTCGATCACCTGAATCGCCAAATGTTCATCATCTATTATAACGCACTTGATTTTCATAATACTGGAATCTTTAAAAATAAATTGTATGTGTTATTTTCTACATGAGTCTCTAAAATAAAATCATTGTCGTACAACAATGTTAGCCTTCTTTGGGAATTCATAATTCCTATTCCGTGATTTTCTTCTTCTTCTGCGTCCGCATTAAAATTATTTATAAGTCTAAATTCTAAATCGTTTTTTTTAGTAATTTCAAAACTGATGTCAATATTGATCTTTTCCACACCTTTTAATCCATGCTTAAAACAGTTTTCCACAAAAGATAAAAACAGTAATGGAGGAATTTCAACATCATCAATATTTCCTGTAATGTTCATATTGGATTCTATACGATCATTGAATCGCATCTTTTCAATATCTATATAATTGTTGATATGGTTGATCTCTTTTAACAATTCTACTTTTGAGTCTTTTACCTCATATAAAGCATATTGCATCATATCAGACAACTTCAAAATTACTCTAGGTGTATCTTCTGATTTGTTAATTGCCAAAGCATACAAGCTATTTAATGTATTAAAGAAAAAGTGTGGCTGAATTTGAGATTTTAGAAGATTTAACTCTGTTCGCATTTGTACTTCTTTCAATCGCTCAGTTCTCTTTCTTTCAAAAATCCAATCGGTCGTTAATTTTAAAGTAGTCACTAAAGCCACATCATAAATCCCAATCATAAACACGACTATAATATGATTAAAAGAATATGCTTTTTGAGGTGTATCTGATTCTGGCCAAACATTTTCATTAATCAACGCATAAATCAACTCGGTACGCACTACATAAAAAATACTCAGTGTAATAAAAAAGTAAAATATATAGCTAGTGTACTTTTTATTTAAAATAAACTTTGGAAATAAGAAGTAAATATTGACATATACCAATACAACTCCTATAGAAACTGTTAATAAATTCGATTTAAAAGAATACCAATAATCTTGATAATAGCTTCCCCATCTAATAAAGTTTAGTGTAAAATATCCTATCCAAAAAGCAATATGATACTTCCTTGGTATAGTATGACTGGAACCTTCTTTAAAGATAGAATTGAGCACGATTTTTTAGTTTTATTAATAATGAATCATCAATTTTATACAGCAATTTTAACGATATAATAATTAATTAACAATAAAATTGATTATTCTTTATTTTGCAAAAATCATTAGTCTTCAATTCATTGTCGTCTGTGTGTAAAATAATGTTGTTTATATATTTTTTTTCCAAATTATTTTTGTTTGAAATACTTTGCCGTCAATAAATTGTAAATAACCAACATTATGAAACAAAATTTACGAGTGTTATTTTTGTTTTCTTTTTTTCTATTATCTGTGCAATATTCTTTTGCTCAGGAAAAGGAGATTACTGGTATAGTGACATCTAAATCAGATGGTATACCGCTTCCAGGAGCTAATATATCAGTAGAAGGAACAACAAAAGGAGCACAGACAGATTTCGATGGAAAATACTCTATCAAAGCATCTCCTGGAGATGTATTAACATTCTCTTTTATAGGAATGACTACAAAGCAAGTAACTGTTGCTGATTCAAATGTCATTAACGTTCAACTTGAAGATAACCAAGAAGCATTAGATGCAGTGATTGTGACGGCACTTGGTATCAAAAAAGAAAGAAAAACACTTACGTATGCCGCACAAGATGTTAAAGGAGACGATTTAACTAGAGTAAAACAAACAAATCCTATCAATAGTTTATCGGGAAAGTCTGCCGGATTAGCTATTACAAGAAGTTCCTCGGGTGTAGGAGGATCTACCAAAGTAGTATTAAGAGGAAATTCTTCTACAACAAATAATGACCCTTTATATGTTATTGATGGTGTGCCAATGTTAAACAATGGTAATGGCGCACAACCAGGAGGCGATATCTTTGGAAGTCAAATAGGAAACAGAGATGGAGGAGATATTACTTCTTTAATAAATCCTGATGATGTAGAAAGCATTTCTATATTAAAAGGAGCTTCTGCCGCAGCTTTATATGGTAGTCAAGGAGCTAATGGTGTGATACTTATTACCACAAAAACCGGAAAAGAAGGAAGGGTAAAAGTAAACTTCAGTTCAACCTTAACCATTGATAATGTTGTTTCATTGCCAGAATTACAAACAGAATACCAATCGTTATCTGTAGGAGAACCAATTGCTGAAAACGGAAGAGTTACCGATCCTAAATCTTGGGGAGCAAGAGCTAGTGGTTTATCAAATACTGTAGATGACTTTTTTGAAACAGGAGTAACTTCCATACAATCAATCTCTTTAAGTGCTGGAAATAGTAAAGCACAAACGTATTTTTCATTTGCAAATACAAATGCAGGTGGAGTAATGCCTGGAAATAGATTGAATAGAAATGTACTTAATCTAAGAGAAACAGCAAGTTTCTTAGATGATAAAATTCAAGTTTCTGCAAATATTAATTTATCCGATCAAAGAATTTGGAATAGACCAACGAACGGATTATACTCAAATCCTTTAACTGGATTGTATTTAAATCCAGTTGGAATTGATTTAAATAATTACAGAGATCAATTTGAATACTTCAATACCGCAACCAACATGATGGATCAGTATGCAACTTCTTTTGATGAAAATATTCAACAAAATCCATATTGGTTAATCAATCGTAATCCAAGTAAAGATATTGCACAAAGAGTGTTAGCAAGTGTGAGTATAAAATATCAAATCAGTGAAAACTTCTCACTTCAATCAAGAGGAAGTTTTGACAAATCGTTCTTTACGTTTGACAAAAGAATGTATGCAGGTAGCGATTTAACTTTTGTACCTGACACAGGAAGGTATATTCTTGAAAAAACAGAAAATACGCAACAGTATGTTGACTTAATTGCAAACTATACAAAGCAATTCTCAGAAGATTTTGATTTTGGATTCACCTTCGGAACTAGTCTTACGAAATATTCTCTTGGTGATCGAGTAACTTTAGACTCAGGTACCAATGGAGGTTTGCGTTTTCCAAACGAATTTACCATTGCCAACTTTGTACAAACAAACAATATATCGCAAAGTGTAACCAACAGAGAAGTACAATCGGTTTTCGGAACTGCTAACTTCGGATACAAAGACATGTTATACTTAGACATTACAGGTAGAACAGACTGGTCTTCTACATTAGTAAATACAGCATCAAGTTCTTTCTTTTACCCTTCTGTAGGTCTTACAGGTATTTTATCAAACATGTTTGAAATGCCTGAATCTATCTCTTTTGCAAAAATTAGAGCTTCCTATGCAGAAGTTGGTAAAGACATTCCAGCCTATGCAACAATTCCTTTAAGAACTATTAGCAATACAGGTTCTGCCGACCAAGCAACATTTGCGCCTAGAGAAGGAGAAACCTTGGAACCAGAAAATCAAAAATCGTTCGAAATTGGAACAGAGTGGAGATTCTTTGGGAACAGATTAGGAATCGATTTCACGTATTATAGTTCAACCACAGAAAATCAAATATTCTTTATTGCTGCACAACCAAACATTCAAGGATATACACAAAACATTGTGAATGCAGGTAAAATTACAAACAAAGGTGTTGAATTAATCATTAATGCAAAACCTTATGTGAGTGATAATTTTAATTGGAACACAGCATTAAACTATGCTTCAAACAAAAACAAAGTGGTATCGGTGCATCCATCACTAGATAATGGAGAAGCTATCATCACAGGACCTGGAGTAAATGGATACGGATATTCCTTGGTAGAAGGAGAAGACTTTGGTAGTATCCGTGCGCGTTCTGTAGTTAGAAATGCTGCAGGATTACCAGTAGTTACAGACGATGGAAGTGGAAACCTAACCATTGAAGCTACCGACTTTGAAACAGTGGCACATGCACAACCTGATTTTACCTTAGGATGGAGCAATACATTTACATACAAAGACTTTACATTAAACTTCTTGATCGATGGAAAATTTGGAGGAGATGTTGTAAGTGTTACGGAAGCTGTAAATGATTTCTACGGAGTATCACAAGCAAGTGCTGATGCTAGAAATAACAATGGAGGAATGATAAATGTAGTTGATACCAATGGAAATCAACTTCAAATGACAGCACAAGATTATTATACAAAAACAGGTGGTAGAGCAGGTTTATTAGGAGAATATGTATACGATGCAACAAACGTTAGCTTACGAGAATTATCTATAGGTTACAGACTTCCTATAAAAAGCGATTACTTTGAATCTATCA
This sequence comes from uncultured Kordia sp., assembly GCF_947489565.1. GTDB lineage: Bacteria > Bacteroidota > Bacteroidia > Flavobacteriales > Flavobacteriaceae > Kordia. The sequence goes on from NZ_CANLEA010000007.1 coordinate 190,632, forward strand.
GTTTGTCAGTAATTGCAAACAATCTTTTCTTTATATACAAAGATGCTCCATTTGATCCAAATATTGCTTCAAGTACAGGAATAGGATTACAAGGTGTTGATATATATGGTCAACCTTCTACAAGAAGCATAGGTTTAAACATTAATGTAAATTTCTAAGAAAATGAAGAACATATTTATAAAATACTCACTTGTTATTTTAGTAGCAATGAGTTTATCAAACTGTACCGATGACTTTCAAGACATCAACACAGACCCAAATGGGATCACTGAAGAGAGTTTGACCCAAATGAACAATAATGTTGGAAATGAATTTCAACCAATGTTCTTAAATGTATTTAATGCAACTCCTGCATGGAATTATCAATTACAACAAGGTCTTATTGGAGATGTGTATTCAGGTTATATGACGCCTCCAACTCCATTTGCAGGAAATGTAAATAACATGACGTATTCATTAGTAGATGGATGGAATGGTTTTCCATGGTCAGATGCCTATCAAAATGTAATGCCACAAGCACTAAATATTAAAAATGCGGTAGCACTATCGGGAGATGACAATGCGATCAAATTTGTGCACTTGGCAAACATCATAAAAGTAACAGCAATGCATCGTGTATCTGATATTTATGGCCCAATACGCTATACCAAGTTTGATGATTTTGCAACCACTGGAGAATATGATTCACAAGAAGTAGCATACCAAGCATTTTTTGATGACCTAGGAGCTGCCATTGATGGTTTAGAACCTTTTATTGGAGATGTACAATTTATTCCTTTTGATAAATCAACCTTAGCTGGTGATATTGCAAAATGGAGACAATTTGCGAATAGTGTACGTTTACGATTAGCGATCCGAATTTCAAAAGTAAATCCTACACTTGCTAAAACACAAGGAGAATTAGCCTTAGCGAGCAATGCAGGTTTATTAGAAACCGAAGATATGGTTGTCAATACAGGTTTTCCTCATCCTATCACAGTTATCAGTGGTTCTTGGGGAGATATTAGAATGGGCGCAGAAATGGAGTCAATACTAACAGGATATAATGATGGTCGTATCGAGAAATATTTCAATCCTTCTGTAGACGAATCTCTTGCAGGCGATTATAAAGGAATTCGAATGGGAATCGATATTGAATCCAAAGCACAATATTTAGATCATGCTTCTATTGGTAGTGTTATTAATGGAGAAACCATCACTTGGATGACAGCTGCAGAAGTATATTTCTTAAGAGCTGAAGCTGCTCTAAGAGGTTGGGCTGGTGCTGGAAGTGCACAAGCACATTATGAAGCTGGAGTTACAGCATCATTTACACAACATGGAGTTTCTGGTGTGTCAGATTACTTAGCAGACAATACAAGTACGCCTAACGATTTTGTGGATGCTTTATTTGCAACGAACAATATTGCCTACGGAAGCGATGTAAAAATAGCCTACAATGCTGGCGGAACCAATGAGGAACAACTAGAACAAATCATTACTCAAAAATGGATTTCAATGTTTCCTGATGGTCAAGAGGCTTGGAGTGAATTCAGACGTACAGGATATCCAAGAATTTATCCTGTAGTTGTCAATAACAGTGGCGGAACTATTGATACAAATATTCAAATAAGAAGAATCAATTTTGTTGAAAACGAACGAAATACCAACAGCGCTAATGTAGATATTGCTGTAGGATTATTAGGCGGTCCTGATAATGGTGGAACACGTTTATGGTGGGACACTGGAGGATCTAATTTTTAAAAATAACGCTCTCATATTTCAAGTTTAATTAGTTTATTCAACGAGAACTTCGGTTCTCGTTGTCTTACCCTACCAAATGAATTCAAAAAAAGAAACTTTATAACCAATGGAAGTCGATTTTGCAGATTACAAAAACATTTCTTACACCAAAGCAGGAAAGTTTGAAGAAACACGTTTCGAAAAAATACACAATGTCATTTTTCAAACGTCCAATGAAGCGTCTATTCTTGTCGCACAAGAAATTGCTTCTTTAATCAGAGAAAAAGAGCTCTTAAACCAACCATGTGTTTTAGGCTTAGCTACTGGTTCTTCTCCTATACGATTATATGAAGAACTTGTGAGAATGCACAAAGAAGAAGGCTTAAGTTTTGCGAATGTAATTACATTCAATCTTGACGAATATTATCCTATGGAGAAAAGTAATATTCAAAGTTACTATTACTTCATGCATGAACATCTTTTTAATCATGTCGATATTTTACAAGAAAACATCAACATTCCTGATGGCAAAGTAAATGCCGAAAACTTATATCAATATTGTATTGACTATGAACTCAAAATAAAAGATGTTGGCGGATTAGATTTTCAACTATTGGGCATTGGAAGAACTGGACATATTGGATTTAATGAACCAGGTTCGCACCTAAATTCAGGAACACGTATCATCACCTTAGATCATTTAACGCGTGTTGATGCTGCACCTGCTTTTTTAGGAATTGACAATGTGCCAAGAAAAGCCATTACTATGGGAATTGGCACTGTACTTAGTGCAAAAAGAATCATTCTATTAGCTTGGGGAATTAACAAAAGTGACATCATAAGACAAACTATTGAAGGAAATATAAGTGCTAATGTACCTGCGACATATTTGCAACAACATGAAAATACAACCTTCATTTTAGATAAAGAAGCTTCTTCTGAGTTGACTCGCGTAAAAACGCCTTGGTTAGTGACTTCATGCGTTTGGACAGAAGATTTAAAACTAAAAGCTGTTGTTTGGTTGAGTGAATTGCTTGAAAAACCTTTTCTAAAATTAACCGACAAAGACTATAACGACAATGGAATGTCAGGACTTTTAACGGAAGAAGGTTCTGCGTATGATATGAATATAAAAATGTTCAATAAAATACAACATACCATTACAGGTTGGCCAGGAGGAAAACCAAATGCAGACGATTCCAAAAGACCAGAACGCGCATTTCCTGCCAAAAAAAGAATCATCATTTTTAGTCCACATCCTGATGATGATGTAATTTCTATGGGCGGAACATTTGATCGATTGGTAGAACAAGGACACGATGTGCATGTAGCATATCAAACCTCTGGAAATATAGCAGTGTCTGATGAAGAAGCACTAAAGTTTGCAGAAATCACGAGAAGTCTCGAACCAACTTCTTTAAATGCAAACGGTATTATCAACTTTTTAAACAATAAAAAAGATAACGATACTTTAGATTCCGTAGATGTGCGAAAGCTAAAAGGTGCTATTCGAAAAAGTGAATCTCTAGCTGCAACTAGATATCTTGGTTTACAAGATAAAAATGTACACTTTTTAAACCTTCCATTTTACGAGACAGGAACTATTAAAAAAGGAAACCTTACTCAAAATGATATCCAAATCATGAAAGATATTATTGATGAAATAAAACCTCATCAAATATATGCTGCGGGCGATTTAGCCGATCCGCACGGAACACATAAAGTATGTTTAGATGCTCTTTTTATCGCCTTAAAGCAATTAAAAACAAATGAATATATGGACGATTGTTGGGTTTGGTTGTATCGTGGCGCTTGGCATGAATGGGAATCGTATGAAATAGAAATGGCGGTACCAATGAGTCCAGATCAAATACTAAAAAAACGACATGCTATCTTTTATCATCAATCACAAAAAGATGGAGTGATGTTTCAAGGTGACGATTCTAGAGAATTTTGGGTAAGAGCTGAAGATCGAAATAGATTAACTGCTAAAAAATATAATGACTTAGGATTGGCAGATTATGCAGCTATTGAAGCCTTTAAACGCTATCATTTTTAAAATGCAAAAGACGCTTCTTTTTTTAATAATACTTTTCAGTCTTTGTTTTTGTACTAAGAAAGAAACATCTGAAAATATAGAAGGTACATGGAAAATGATAGCAGCCAAAACCATTGAAGGCGACAGTATCAAATTTAAAGACTTAACAAACACAACGTTTATAAAAATTATCAATAAAAATCACTTTGCTTTTTTCAATCAAGAAAACAACAGCAATGCTAATTTTTATGGAGGAGCAGGAACCTATACGCTAGAAGGAAAACAGTATACCGAAACCTTGAATTTTACAGCGGTTGAAGCTATTAAAAACCATACATTCTCTTTTACCGTTAAACGCAAAGGAGACACACTAATTCAATCCGGAATTGAAAGAATTGAAGACGCAGGTATTGACCGATTTATCATAGAAAAATACATCAAACTAAAGAAATGAATAGAATTATTCTCATCATAATAACTGGACTTTTTAGTCAATTTGCAACTTCTCAACAGGCATTGTCAGAGAAGTATAACTTAATGCCTTGGCCACAAGAAATCCAAGAAAATAATTCGAAATTCAACATAAATGAATCGCTCACAATAACTATTCTTGGAAACGATTCGGAAGGAAGAGTGCAAAAAGCAAGCACTAAATTTTTAAGAAGATTAGCTGATAGAACAGGAGTTTTTATAGATACTGGTTTTCCTATTGAAAACAAGAATGCAGCTATCAAAATTGATTTTCAATCAGTTTCAGATTTAACAATACATCAAGATGAATCTTATACTTTACATATAAAAAGTGATGAGGTTCTAATTCAGGCAAAAACCGATGTTGGCGCTTTACGAGCTTTAGAAACCTTATTACAATTAACAACACATACAAATTTAGGTAACTACTTTCCAGGAGTTACCATTCAAGATACGCCAAGATTTGTTTGGAGAGGTTTAATGATCGATGTTGCCAGACATTTTCAACCTGTAGCTGTTATAAAAAGGAATTTGGATGCGATGGCTTCCGTAAAACTAAATGTTTTTCATTGGCATTTAACAGACGATCAAGGATTTAGAGTAGCATCTAAAACCTATCCAAAACTACAAGAATTAGCATCAGACGGATTGTATTATACACATGCACAAATAAAAGATGTAGTTCAGTATGCTTCAGATTTAGGAATCAGAGTCATTCCAGAATTTGATGTGCCAGGTCATGCTTCTGCATTATTAACAGCGTATCCTGAATTAGGAAGTAAAGACAATTATACCTATAGTATTGAAAGATATGCGGGAGTTTTTGATCCGACATTAAATCCGATCAAAGAAGAAACCTATGTGTTTTTAGAAAACCTATTTACTGAAATCGCACCACTATTTCCTGATGAATATTTCCACATTGGTGGCGATGAAAATGAAGGGAAACATTGGACAGAAAACAAGGAAATTGAAAAATTTAAAAAGAAACATCAACTAAAAACGAATCACGACTTACAAACTTTTTTTAATATTCGACTGGAAAAAATCTTAAAGAAATTAGACAAAAAGTTGATGGGTTGGGATGAAATTATGACACCAACCATGCCTACAACTGCAGTAATTCACTCATGGAGAGGCACCAATGAAGGTTTAAAAAGTAGTACACTGATTGAAGCTGCAAAAAAAGGATATAACACCGTACTTTCTAACGGATATTATATAGACAGAATGCTTTCGGTACAACATCATTATAGTGTAGATCCGATTGCTGATGCTGTACTGACAAAAGAAGAACGCAAACGAATTTTAGGAGCCGAAACGACCATGTGGAGCGAACTAGTAACACCACTAACCATTGATTCTAGAATTTGGCCAAGAACTGCAGCAATTGCGGAACGTTATTGGTCAGCCAAAGAGATCACAGATATTGATAATATGTTGCATAGACTCGAAAAGGTAAGTCTGCACTTAGAAGAATTAGGCATCACACACATTCGTAACAAAGATGTCATTCTGCGAAATATGACCAAAGGAAAAGACATTTCTTCATTAATTACTTTATCAAACATTTGCGAACCGTTAAAAGTATATTCTCGAAATAAAGGTGGTACAGAATACAAGTCTTTTTCTCCATTCACACTATTTGCAGATGCCTGTGTTGTAGACGCCAAAGATGCTGTTGTTTTTAATAAAAATACAACACAATTTCTAGAGGATAATAACAGTAATACTTCCTCAAAAATTAAAGAATATTTAATGAAATGGACTGAGAATCATGAAGCATTCATGCAAATTTCAAAAAATCCAATACTACAATCATTAGTGCCTTTATCTAAAAACTTAGCAGAAGTTTCTCAATTGCTACACACTTCATTTCAAACTAAAAAAATCACTGAAGCAGAATTTGATCAATGTAAAAACTATATCAAACAACTCAAAGAACCATTTGCTGATACAGAAGTAGTCATCGTGGATGCATTGCAAAAACTATTGCTCTATTGTAAAGCAAAATATCTTGTCAAATAATAAAAGATGTTCCACTCAAGTAAAAAACATACAAATGTTACACTAAAAGATATGGCAACAATCTTAGAGTTGTCTATTTCTACTGTTTCAAAAGCTTTAAATAATAGTCCAGAAATCAGTATAGCTACCAAAAACAAAGTACATCAAGTAGCAAAATCGCTGAATTACAAACCTAATGTTATAGCAGCTGCACTTCGCAATAGAAGAAGCTTGATATTAGGCGTGATTTTACCAGATTTAAAAGATGCTTTCTTTTTAGATTCTTTGATTGGAATTACGGAAGAATCTTCTAAGAATGATTACAAAATTATGGTATATCAATCGTGTAATGACTATAAAAAAGAAATTGCATACACCAAATTATTGTCTGAAAGCAACATTATTGATGGTTTAATTTTTTCCTCCATAAAAGAAACAGTGACTTCCAAAAAAGTAGCGCATATCAAAAGTATTACTGAAAAAGGATTGCCTGTAGTATATATAAAAAACAACATCAAATTTTCTTCTGATGAGGTTCAACAAAGTAGTGCTTGTTCACAAAAAGATGGCTTTAAAACTGGGCAATGTTGTGTTAAAAAACTATTGAGGAAAATTGAAAATGAGCAACTGAATTTAAGTGCGTAAAACAACAAAAAGTGGACAACGAAACCAACATATCCTATACAAATCCGTATCACGAACTCATTCGAAAAACGACATTTTCATCTTCCAAAAGGTATGATAAGTTTCTAAATTGGGTAAGCGGCGAATTTGATTTGTACTTACAAGATGAATCCAATGGATTGCATGTGTTCTTTCCAGAAGGAAAGTTTCACATTAAAAGCGATACAAAAACAGAAACGACAGTTATTGCTGAAATTCATTTAAAAAGCAAAGTGCTACAAAAAGGCATTGATCTAATTGAAGAAATCATGTCTGTATACAATCTATTAGCAAAAAACTCTTAAACGTAAAAAAATGGTATTAATAGCAGACAGTGGTTCTACAAAGTGCGATTGGATATTATATGAAAACAAAGAAAAACAACCTTTGCGAATCCGTACCAAAGGACTAAATCCTACCATATTATCCAAAAAAGCACTTCAAAAAATCATTACAGAAAACTCAAAACTTACTACATACAAAGACAAAGTTACCTCTGTTTGTTTTTTTGGTGCTGGCTGTGGTACTAAAAAGAATCAGGTAAAAGTTGAACATATTTTAAACAGGTTCTTTGCGAACTCAAAATCAATCGTACGAGAAGATATAATGGCAGCGGTTTGGGCAACTACCAATGAACCCGCGGTAGTTTGTATTTTGGGTACTGGTTCAAATTGTTGCTATTTTGATGGAAAAACTACCCATTCAAAAATTCCATCTCTTGGATATATCCTAATGGATGAAGGAAGCGGAAACTATTTTGGTAAAAGATTACTACAAGACTATTTTTATAAAAAAATGCCCGAAGAATTGCGACTTTCTTTCGGGGCAGCTTTTAACCTAAAAGAAAAGAAAGTCATTGACAAATTGTACAAATCTGCGACACCAAATAAGTACTTAGCGGAATTTGCAAAATTTATGTTTGAAAATGAAGAACATCCGTACATTGCTAAATTGCTCGCTAAAGGCATGGAAAAATTTATAGAAAATCATATCCTACAATATCGAGAAGAACTCAAAACAGTTCCCTTACATTTTGTAGGTTCTATTGCGTATCATGGAAAAGATTTCATCAATAATGAATTGGCAAAAAAAGGATTGTTGGCAGCGAGTTTTGTAAGAAGACCTATGGAAAACTTAATTCATCACTTACGTGAAGATAACTTTCATGTGGAATTGAATTAACATATTGATCTACAGCAAGCCTAAATAGTAGAACATCTATTTCTTTAATCGTTTATAATTTTCTAGTTTTATTGACAATACTTAACCAAACCAAAAAAACAGAATGAAATCTAGAAGAAATTTCATAAAAAACATCGCTGCGGCTGGAGTTGGTATTTCTATGGTTCCCAATATTGCTTTTGGGTCTGTACTCAATACTAACAAACAAAAACTCAAACTAGCCTTTATTGGTGTTGGGCTCAGAGGAACAAACCATTTAAACAATTCGCTACAACGAAAGGATATTGAAGTGACTGCCATCTGCGATATAGATCCGAAACGAATAGAAATTGCCTTAAAAAAGATTGAAGAAGCTGGATATAAAAAACCGAAAGTCTTTGGGAAATCAGATCATGATTATAAAAACCTTTTAGATTTAAAGGAAGTAGATGCTGTCATCATATCAACACCTTGGTTATGGCATACCAGAATGGCTGTTGATGCTATGAAAGCAGGAAAATATACAGGTTTGGAAGTTTCGGCGGCCAATACCTTAGAAGAATGCTGGGATTTGGTAAATACACATGAAGCTACAGGTTCTCATCTCATGATTCTTGAAAATGTAAACTATCGCCGAGATGTGATGGCTGTGCTGAATATGGTACGTCAAAATGTGTTTGGTGAATTGGTTCATTTTAGATGTGGATACCAACATGATTTACGTTTTGTAAAACTAAATGATGGAAAAACTCCGTATGGAAAAGGTGTTGAATTTGGAGAGAAAGGAATCTCAGAATCTAAATGGCGTACACAACATTCTGTACTTAGAAATGGCGATGTATATCCTACACACGGTGTTGGACCAGTGGCAACGATGTGCGATATCAACAGAGGAAATCGTTTTGTTTCTTTAACATCAAACGCTTCAAAAGCTATTGGACTTCATAATTATATTGTAAAACATGGTGGAGAAGATCATCCGAATGCAAAAGTAAAATTCAAACAAGGTGATGTCATTACCACAACGATTGAAACTGCAAAAGGAGAAACAATCATTGTAACACACGATTGTAACTTGCCAAGACCGTATTCTCTAGGTTTTAGAGTACAAGGCGCCAATGGTTTGTGGGAAGTAGACGGAAACAGAATCTATATAGAAGGAAAATCAGATCCGCACCGTTGGGACGTTGCTGATGAATGGCTTAAAAAGTACGATCATCCATTATGGCAAAAATATGGAGAATATGCCGCAGGTTCTGGTCATGGCGGAATGGACTTTTTTGTGTTGAATGCTTTTGTAGAATCTGCCAAAGAAAATAGTGCGCCACCTTTAGATGCGTATGATGCAGCTGCTTGGAGTGCCATTACACCACTTTCGGAAGCTTCTATAGAAAACAATGGTGCGCCACAAGATTTCCCAGATTTCACACGAGGAATGTGGGTAAAACGAACGCCATACAATTGGATTAAAAATACATACTAATGAAGGAAATACGATCATTAGCGCCTGGTAGAACTTGTCTTTTTGGAGATCATCAAGACTATTTAGGTTTGCCAGTTATTGCTTGTGCCATTGATAAATCCATCAAATTAGTAGCAGTAGAAAATGATTCGGAATGGTTCAACATATCAAAACCAGATATTGGCGAACAAAGAATGATACAAATTGATACTGTAAACGAAAATACCGATGTCATTGGAGATCACTTTTTGGCAGTTTTAAAAGTTCTACAGAAGTACAACTGTATTCCAAACAAAGGATTTGACATCACCATTACAGGAACAATTCCTATAAATGCCGGACTTTCTAGCTCGTCGGCAGTTGTAGTTGCTTGGACACAATTTTTACTAGAAGCTTTTGGGTGCACTCAAAAAGTAACACAAGAATTTATTGCCCAAATAGCCTATGAAGCAGAAGTAGTTGAGCAGAAATCATCTGGTGGAAAAATGGATCAATATAGTATTAGCTTGGGCAATATTATCTACTTAGAAACGGACGAAAGTTTAGCATATCAAACCATTCCTAAGAAATTACCTGGACTCATTATTGGAGAATCGGGCATTCCTAAAGACACTTTGGGAACATTAAAAGAATTAAAGACAAACGCTATACTATCTATTGAAAAGGTAAAAGAATTTGAAGGGAATTTTGATATCAGAAAAGTCAAGAAAAATGATATAGAAACCTATGAAAACTATCTAATTCCAGAATTACAACCATATTTTAGAGCAGCTATTTTAAATTATTTGATTACGAAAGAAGCATTAATCGAATTTCAAAAAGAAGTATTGGATTATAAAAAAATAGGCGATCTCATGTATCAACATCATGAGATATTGCGAGACTTATTACACATTACAGTTCCAAGAATTGACAATATGATTGATGCAGCTATGAATGCAGGTGCATTGGGCACAAAGATAGTAGGATCGGGAAAAGGCGGAAGCATTGTAGCAATAGCAGCAGAAGGAAAAGAACAAGCAGTAATTGACAGTATTAAACATGCTGGTGCTGTAGATGCGTATCTAGTATCCATCGATACTGGTGCCAGCATAGAATATAATTAGCAGGAACATGCATACAAATTTAATCATATTGGCAGGCGGCGCTTCTTCGCGAATGAAAAAGCAAACTACAGGTAGCAACCTAAGTGAGCAAGAAATTGCAGAAGCGAATCAACGAAGTAAAAGCCTTATAAGCTTGACTCCTGATGGTAGACCAATACTGGATTATTTGCTATACAATGCAAAACTAGCAGGCTATAAAAACATCTATATTGTTGTTGGTAAACAAAGCGAACTGTTTAAAAAGTTCTACGGAAATAAAGAAAAAGACAATGACTTCCACGGACTCAATATTTCCTTTGCAACACAGCATATTCCAAAAGAAAGAATCAAGCCTTTAGGTACTGCTGACGCTGTTTATCAAGCTGTAATACAATATCCTGAATTGAATACAGATTATTACACGGTTTGCAATAGTGATAACCTATATTCTTCGAAAGCATTTTTAGCTTTACGAAAAACGACGAGCGATCATGCTTTTATTGGATATAATAGAGATGCCCTAGAATTTTCTATGGAAAGAATTGCACGCTTTGCTTTGGCCAAATTAAATACAAAAAATCAATTAGCAGACATTATAGAAAAACCTGACTTAGCAGAAGTGGATAACTACAAAGATGTTTCAGGTGTATTGAGAGTGAGTATGAATATCTTTAAGTTTAAAGGAACTATCTTCTTAAAACACCTTAAAAACTGTCCTATTCATCCTATTAGAAATGAAAAAGAGCTGCCAAACGCTTTGCTAAATATGGTGAAAGAACATCCTAATACAGTTCTTGGCATTCCATTTTCAGAACATGTTCCCGATTTAACGGCGAAGGAAGATATTTCTATTGTTAAAAACTATCTCGCAAAGCATTATAAAACACTAGATTGGAATGATCGCTCTAAAATAGCAACGCCATAACACTAAATAAGTCTTTTGAAATGAAATTTTTTAAACAATATAAAATCGTCTATGTATTACTCTTACTTTTCTGTGTTGGCTGTACTCAAAAAACATCAGAAAAAAGTGATACATTATTTGGTTTGATCAATAATGAACACACAAATATTCATTTCAAAAACGAAGTTCAAGAAAACCTCTATTTTAATTTTTTAAACTATTCTTACATATACAATGGCGGCGGAATTGCCGTTGGAGATATCAATAATGACGGACTAGACGATTTATACTTTTCTTCAAATCAAGGGAGCAATGCTTTGTACTTAAATAAAGGTGATTTTAAGTTTGAAGACATTACTAAAAAGTCCAAAGTTTCTGATGAACATGGTTGGACAACTGGCGTGAGCATGATTGATATTAACAATGATGGCTGGCTGGATATTTATGTCTGCAAGTCTGGTTCTTTAAAAAATCACAATCTTCGAAAAAATAAATTATTCATCAACCAAAAAGACAATACGTTTAAAGAAAATGCTGCTGCGTATGGCATCGATCATTTCGGATTTTCTACACAAGCTTATTTCTTTGATTATGATACGGATGGCGATTTAGATTTGTACTTGGTAAATCATCGTTTTGATTTTCAGAATAATACCAATATTGATCCGCGAATTCAACAACGCAAAGAACCATTCAATTCAGATCAATTATTTCGAAATGATGGAAAACGTTTTACGAATGTAACAAGCGCAGCGGGAATTGAAAACAAAGCTTGGGGATTAAGTGCTTCTATTGGAGATTTTAATAATGACAATCTTCCAGATATTTATGTAGCGAATGATTTTTTAGAACCTGACTTTTTATATATAAATCAAGGTGATGGTACTTTTAAAGATGAAATTCTAGAGCGTTTCAAACATATTTCTGCAAATAGTATGGGATCAGATTTTGCAGATATCAATAACGATTTATTACCTGATTTGATCGTATTAGATATGTTAGCGGAAGATCACATCAGAAGCAAAGAAAATATGGCGACCATGAGTACGGAAAACTTCCATTCGGTTGTCAATGCAGGGTATCATCATCAATACATGTCTAATATGTTGCAACTCAATAATGGCGATGGAACGTATAGCGAAATAGGGCAATTATCAGGCATTGCCAAAACGGATTGGAGTTGGGCGCCTTTGATAGCCGATTTTGATAATGACGGATACAATGATGTATTTGTGACCAACGGAATTGAGCACGATTTGTCCAATCAAGACTTTCGAAATAAGATGAAAACCAACATTCAAAATCGAAAAAAAGTATCGCTAGAAGAAGCAATTAATATGATGCCTTCAAACACGCTGAGCAATTATATTTTTCAAAACAATAAAGATTTAAGCTTTTCTAATAGAACAAAAGATTGGGGATTTACAACAAAAGTCAACTCTAGCGGTGCTGTCTATGTTGATCTCGACAATGATGGAGATTTAGATCTTGTGACAAACAATCAAGATGCAGAAGCGCAGGTGTATAAAAACTATTCCGATGGAAATTCCGTTACAATCTCACTAATTGGAACTTCTCAAAATATACATGGTATTGGAACTACGGTTCACGTATATGCTAATGGATTGCAACAATCCAAAACACTGCAATTGAGCCGAGGTTTTCAATCTTCGATCACCAATAAATTGCATTTTGGTTTAGGCGAACTTACAAAAGTTGACAGTGTTGAAGTCTTTTGGCAAGATGGTAAAAGGCAATTGCTATCTAATTTAAAAATTGGCGAAACAATTACTATAGAATATAAAAATGCCATCAAGGAAAAAGTAAAAAACTCAAATTCAATAGCTTTATTTGAAACGATATCTCCAAATGATTTAGGAATTGAATATGCTCAAAAAGAAAATGATTTTAATGATTTCGATTTGCAAGTATTGTTACCTCAAAAACAATCTGAAAAAGGAAATCCTTTAGCTGTGGCTGATGTTAATAATGATGGTTTAGACGATTTCTTCGTAGGAAATGCAAAAGATGCTTCAGGGAAATTATTCATCCAAAAAAATGATGGAACATTTACTGAGAAAAGTCAAAAAACATTTGAAACAGACAAAAAGTATGAAGATACCAATGCACAGTTTATAGACGTTGATAATGACAACGATGTAGATTTGTATATAACTTCTGGAGGTTATGAAAATGCCGAAAACAGTCCGCTTTTACAAGATCGCTTGTACATAAATGATGGGAAAGGAAACTATACAAAATCCGATCGTTTGCCAAAAATACACTCCAATACAAAAGCAATTGCGTATGGTGATTATGACAATGATGGTGATCTTGATATTTTTATTGGTGGAAGTACTAAACATGGAAAATATCCACTTGCAGAAACATCGTATTTGTTAAAAAATGAAAACGGAAAATTCATCAATACAAATGATACTGTTATTTCTGAAATTTATGAATTACGCATCGTAAATGATGCAGTATTCTCTGATTATGATGCAGATGGTGACATGGATTTACTTGTAGTAGGTGAATGGATGCCAATAATCATATTTGAAAATAAAAAGGGAAAATTCAGCAAAAAGAACCTATCTGAAATAGAACATTCAAGCGGTTGGTATCAAAGTATTACCGCAACTGATATTGACAATGATGGCGATCAAGATTATATCATTGGAAATTGGGGAACTAACAATAAGTTTCATCCAACAAAAGAAAAGCCATTGCATATTTATGCTGGAAATTTTGACGACAATGCTTCTTTTGACATGGCATTGAGTAAGGTTTCTAAAACAGGGGAGCTACTTCCAGTACGTGGCAAACAATGTTCTTCTCAACAAACACCAATTTTAAATAGTAAAATAAAAACCTATAAAGAGTTTGCTACTTCTACATTGTTAGACATTTACGGGCAAGAAAACCTAGCGAATGCGACACATTATGAAGTAAAAAACTTTAAATCTTTGATCTTAAAAAATAAAGGAAAGGGAGAATTTGACATTCAAATTTTGCCAAATCATGCACAGTTTGGTCCAACTTTAAGTATTATAACACACGATTTTAATAATGATGGTTTTACAGATATTTTTGGTGTTGGAAACGTCTATGAGGCAGAGGTAGAGACTATTCGTTATGATGCTTCCAAAGGGTATTTACTATTAGGCAATGACAAAAGAGAATATCAATATAAAAAAGATACTAGTTATCTCAACCATTCAGAAGCAAAATCCATTCAGAAAATTGTGATACAAGGGATGACTCATTTTATTATTTTAAATAAAAATGCTGAACTGAAAATTTTAAAATTTAACTAAATGATTTGATAAGCATATGAATCTTTAACAAATCTTCCGTCAAAAAGTTTGAATTTAGAAGGTTCGCGATCACAAGACAAAGTCTTACTAAAAATAGTGAGGCTTTCTTGTTTTTATATATTTCTTGTTCAATGAAAAAATCATTTATTACTTCTTACTGAAACTACAGACAAACCCTTCTTAAAGAATCTTTCAAAGATTTCCTGTTTTGTATTTTTGTATAGCAAAGGATTTTTAGTCAAAAAATTGCCGAGTATTTTTATCATAGATATCACCTAAAAGCATCGATAACATTTTACATGAGTCATATTATTTTCTTCTCATTTGGACAAGTGTAATGCATTGATACACAGAATTACGTGATGATTTCCCTCTTCTATGAATCTTAAAAACTAAGTTTTTTAATTAAAAAATAACAACGCATTACATCCTGCGTATTCCAATAGTATAACCAACCAAAAACCAAACACCACTAGACATATAACTAGTTGGAATGCGAATGCATGACTAAAATTCTTGTATCAGTATTAATTAAAATTTACAAGATGAGTTCAATCAAAATAATAAAAAATAGAAATAACAAAACGCAGCGATATTGGATTCTTATAGTGCGTTTTATTGGTTTTTTAATATTCGTCATTCCATTAATTCAACCGATGCATGCGTATATGATTATTGGCATGGAAGAAATTCAATTCTCAAAAACAAGAACGATTTTGATCATCGTAGGTTTTGTTTTGTGTTCGAGTGGAAAGTTTATTGGTGTGGTTAATAATAACCTTGGACTGTTTGTGAAAAATGCATTTAAAAAATTATTCTCTTAATGGAAACTATGGAAAAAGAAAATATAAAAAAGTGGTATCAACTTATTTTAGAAGCCTGTAAAAAGTATCGATTATTTACCTACATACCTATTGTAGTTCTCTCAATCTCGTCATTTAGTTTACGCCAAAAAAATGAAGGTTTGGTGCAACGAGTCGCACGATTGGAAACCTTGAATGAAACTTTGGTTTCAAACATGATCGTATACAACCGAAGTTTTGAAACATTTCCGATGCCAATTTTTCAAAAATTAAAACGCGGAAACGATTTCATTGCGCAATATTTTAATCCTGCGTATGTAAAGTTGTTAGGACATAATTTTGGATACAATCGCTATATCTATATAGGTAAAACAGATTATGAATATTATCCAAAACGCGTAGCCGATATGTATCATAACTACGATATTTCGGTAGCTTTTACGGGAATACCAATGAAAATTAAAGTCGCGATAAAAGATTCATTAAAAAACAAACTCAATGTTGAGGTCATGAAGTGGCGACAAATCCGGGAAAGTGATACACTGATTTACGGAATGATCATTTTAGATAAGCCAATATAATCTTTAAAAATAGCGTCTTGTATTTATGATAAGGCGCTATTTGCTTCGTTCATACCAAAAAAAGATACACTAAAAAATTACTATACAGCGCTTAGGGACATTTTTCCAGGCTTCGTTTTTTATTCGCCCAATTTTGTAATCCTCTTCAAAGGATTGTAAATGGAAATATATACAAAACATATCATTGCTTTCAGCCAAATCGGTGTCACACTGCTGGTTTTCGGATTGTATGCTGTAGCTTTTGTATTTTTGACAGGCAGATTCAATGCTGAAGTAAAAAACATTTCCAATCATTCCGCTCAAGTCATTTTAAATCTAAAAGAAGAATACCTTCAAAAACTGATTCATTTTCAAGAAGAAGATCGAAAACGCTTATCAGAAGAATTGCATGATAACGTTATGAGTCGATTCCATTTAATGCGTCTAAACTTGTTAGATGGTGATATAGAATTGCTTCATAAAAACCTTAAAACGTCCATGAAAATTATACGTGCGCTATCGCATAATTTTGCGCCTATGGAAGCGCATACGGATGATTTTTCGCTTATGGTAGAAGATTATATTTCACAAATAGAAGACAAAATACAGATCAATTATACGGTGTTGAATTCGCAAACAAAAGAAAAACTTTCCGCTTCCGTAAAACTAAATATGTTTAGAATTTTTCAAGAACTCATCAGTAATATATTGAAACATTCCAAAGCCACAGAAATAGAAATACAATTTCGAAACACGACACAATCAACAATATTATTTGTAAAAGATAACGGATGTGGATTCAATCCAGAAAAAACCATGCAAGGAATTGGATTAAAAAACATTCAATATCGTGCAGAAATCATAAAAAGTAGGTATAAGTTTAAAACAATGTTAGGAAAATACACAATGTTTATTATATTTATTCCACAATACAATTAGAAGAATTATGAATGAAACTATAAAAATTGCTATTGTTGACGATGATAAATTGTTTACACAATTATTGAGCCGATTCATTGATGAGCAAAATGACATGGAAACGGTATACATTGCCAATAATGGAAAAGAATTGATCGAAAATATTGAAAAATACACCATTGATGTTTTAATACTAGATTTACGTATGGATGATGGAAGTGGCTTGTATGTACTGCGTGAGTTACAAAATGAAGCTTATGAATTAAGAATTATTGTACTTTCTACCTATTACAGAACTTCATTTATGGGACAAATGCTTAAACTAGGAGTGAGTTCTTTTTTACCTAAAGATATTGAAGGAGAAGAACTCATAGAAGTTATAGAAACGGTATATAAAAGAGGTCATTATTTTTCAAAAGAACAGTTGCAAGTGATGCGTCAACAGCTTTCTAAAAAAACACCTGAATACACAGATAATAGCAAAGAATCTCTTACCTCTAGGGAAACAGAAATTTTAAAATTGCTTTGCCAGCAATGTACTACGAAAGAAATTGGCGAACAATTATTCATTTCTCCCAAAACCGTAGAAACGCATAAAACAAACTTACTATTGAAGACTGGTGTAAAAAATACAGCAGGTTTGATCATTTATGCAATTCAAAATAAAATTGTACAACCAGACGAATTGTTGTTGCTTGATTGATAAAATACAGCGAGAAAAAAAACTATCTTTTTCTCACTGTATAAGTTGCAGCATATTAGCTTGCATTCACAGAAGCATTTAACATCTTTGCAACTCCAATAGCATCTGCAATAGTATCCATACTATAAATTTGCATAACTCCTTGCGTTGTAGCTGTTTGTGCTAAAATGTTTTGTTGACTTTGTGCATTTACTGCATTTTCAAACATTAATCCTGTTGAATGTGCAGCCGATTGATACACATTTCCTAAAGCCATTGCAGGAGCTTCTCCTACGACTTTTACATTTGATTGTGTTACTGCATCAGTAATTTGTGGATTTACATGATTTGACATAATAATTAATTGGTTTTAAGAATGTTTTCATTCTTGGTTAGAAATATACACAACTGGACTTTCCAATTGTATGCTTTATTTTGAAATTAAATACTGTTTAATGCTATTGAAACCTACTTTTAATATTTATAAAACGGCTTACGCGATTCCCTACAATAGGTGTGAATTTTGACTTCAATTGAAATATGCTTTCGATTTCTTTTTGAAGATTATCAATTCCTGTTTGAAACTGATGTTTTTGTTGTTGAGTCGCTTCTTCAAATACGGATTTTTCATGCTCCATTTTCAACTTTTCATTAGTATTCTGCTCATTTTTGATTGTATTGGAAGAAGGATTCATTGACATATGTATGCTTAGTTTTTATAGTATTTACTAATGTTTAGACATTCTATTCTGTAATGTTTGCATTCTGGCTTGAATTCGTTGTTCTTGAATTTTCATTTTGTCAAGAGCGTTTGCCTGTAATTTTTGCAGCTGATTTTCATAACTAATTGTAGGATTCTGATTTGCTGCTTTTTTCTGTTGTTGGGCAGCTTCTTCTAGCTTGTCAAGCAAAGGTTGAATTGCTTCTAAAGTAGCTTTCAGAGCTTTCTTTTTAATATATGCTATGATTTCTTCTTCATTTTCATGCGCTATTTTAGCGAGTTCTTCAAACGAATGATACGTTGTACTTTTGTGTTGAGACTGTTCCTGATTTTCCATAGATACTTCACTATAAATTCAATTATTTTTTTTTAGGAAACCAATATGTTTTTTGATCAGATGCAGTATCATCATCGTCGTTATCATCTTCATTATCAGTGCGATGTTCAAAATTATCTTCTTCTTTATGTAAATCTTCAGTAAGCTGTTCTGAAGTATCAATCAAAAGCTCAAAAATTTCCTCGAAACTGTTGGTTAGAATTTTTTTTTCATCATTTTCTGGTTGTGATGTTTGATGTAAATCACTAGCAGATACTCGTGTATTCTGTATTTCAGTTTTAGGAATTTCTACAGCAGCATTTGCTACTGGAGCAGCTTCTTTTGGAGTTGGTGTTTTTGTATCAAAATTATCAACGTTTACTAAGTGCGAAGCCTTTTTAGGAGTAGGATCTTCTGGAGGAATTGGTTGACTTGAGTCATTTCCTTTAAAATGATTATTATGAATCATAGAACTAATTTCAGCTTTCATTTTACCATATTCACCAACTACAGAAAATAACCCTTTCATTGCATCTGAGCCAATTTGTTCAGCATTATCGAAAGAAAGTGTTGTTTTTGCGTTACTTTTTTTATCTTCTCCACCTTCAGGATTTCCATCACTATCTGGTTTTGGGCCGTAATAATTTCCGTAGGTTAAAATATTATTAGCAAGTCGCGCCAAAGCAACCAATCCAACTTGTTCAAACCCTTTTAAGAAAGACTGTAAATCTTGTACCATCATTCCAGTTGCTTGGTCTATCATTGGAGAAGCGGTTCCTTTCATCGGCTTAACGTTTGGTGTAAGGACGCTTTTATTGATAAACTCAATTGCGTTTTGCGTTTGCTGCATTCCTTGGGTATTATTTTCTTGATTGGCCATTTGTTAGTTTTTTAAATTATTATTTCAACATTTTAATAGCATCAGCTATAATTACTGCATTTAGCTGATTTAAATTCTGCTGATTGGAAACTGAATTTTGCATAGCCATACCATTCGCATGTGTTGCCATTTGATATAAATTACTCAATGCCTGTGCTGGCGATTCACCAAGTACGGTAACATTGGTTTGTGTTACTGCATCTGTGACTTGTCCGTTTACTGTAGAGTTGTCTGCCATAATTTCTAATAATGATTAAACAATACTTATAATGAGATTGATATGCTCACAATGTTCTTGCATGTTGGTTGGTGTGTTAAATTTTCTTATACAAATCTCTGAAAGTGAAGCGATTATTCTATCAGAGAATTCTTCTAATTTGAAAAGCGAGGGAAAACACTCATATCTTTTTCAGAGAAGTTATGGACTTTTACATAACAGAATCAGCATATAATTATTTAAGTCAATAAACCATTCAATACAAAGAGATAACCAACATTTGTATGTGGAGTTGCTTTCGTACAATAGAGAGGAAAAGCTAAGAAAAGAAAGTTTAAAAAGAAATACGAATCAAAAGAACAGTTATGAACCTATCAAGCATACAAACAGTTTTACAAGGAGTGTATCAAAAGGATAAAAGCTTATTGTTTACAGATTTTCTAAAAGCATATTTTAAGCAAAATAGAAAAATGTTATTCGGTCTTTTTCATGTAGAGTTGAATCAAGCAATTTTATATTGTGCTGTGGATGATATTCATCAACCTTGTGTGACAGAAAATGTTTTGCAAGAGTTTATGACTAAGATTCTTGAAATGAAAGCTGATAAAGAAATTGAAATATCGGCAATGCATAAGGAACAATCAGAGGATATTATCATTTTCAGTAATTTATTAGAAATTGAAGCGATAGAGGAACAAAGAATTGTGTTTTCAAATGGCTATTACACAAACAATCCAACAGTAATTAAGAATGCTTCAGGGAAAGTAGCTTATAAAGGGACTTTTTTAAATGAAACACTCTGTGAACAACTAAAACAACTCATCAATCAAAAGATAGAACCTACCGTAAAAGTTTTAAAATCAGGAGAAAAAAAGGCAATAGCAATTCCAGAAACAGCAGTGACAAAACGACAAACAGTACTTAAAAATGAAGAAGAAAAAATTGAAGAAGTAATCGAAAAGAAAACATCACATGTAGCATGGTTTCAAAAGAAACACAAATTATTGGTAATACTAAGCTCAATAACTTTTCTTCTTATTATCGGATTGATAACATTATTGTATATGTATTTTACAAAGCATCCTAAAGAAGAAGCGCAAACTAAGTTGCAACATGAAATAGTACAGACAACACAACCTGTAGCATCAAATTTTCCAACGACAACTTCAAAAAATTACAATATCAAAAACATACAATATGGTTTAGATATATCGCATTATAATGGCAATATTGTTTCATTGCTAAATTCAAAAGACAGCATACATTTTGTAATTTGCAAAGCCACACAAGGCGATTATTTTGTAGATCCTACTTTTAAAAATAACTGGAAAGAACTCAAAGAAAAAAAGATCATTCGTGGCGCGTATCATTTTTACGATGCAGAAGTGTCTCCCATACAACAAGCGAAACATTTTTTGCAAGTAGTAGGAAATTTTGATACAAATGATATTGCACCAGTACTAGATATCGAAGAATTGAGCTTTAATGGAGAAGATATTACGAAAGCCACTTTACAACACGATTTGCTATTGTTTTTACAATATATAACCGCAAAAACTGAACGAAATCCAATTATTTATGTCGATACTTCTTTCGCAAATCATTATTTAGACAATAAAGAATTTGCAAAATACAAACTCTATTTAGCATCGTGGACTCACGAAAACTTTCCCAAATTACCAATTATTTGGGAAGAAGAAGGCTTGTTTTTGTGGCAAAAAAGCGATTCATATCATTTTGAAAATACGACGGATGATTTGGATGTGTTTTTTGGGAATTTGAAAGATATTTACAAAGAATAAAATTACCTGAAAAACAATCCATCGCGTAAAAATGCAGCTTTATAGCGCTCACTAAAAGGAACTTTATGATTGGTTTCTAAAATAATTAAGTTGTCTTCTACGTAGAGTTCTTTTATTTTTTTAATGTTAACCAAATAGTTACGATGTGTTTGTTTAAAATCTGGATTCGCCAATATATTCTTAATTTTTGATAACGAAAGCTTGATAAGATAATCTCCTGCATCACAAATTAAACTACAATATTTCTCACTCACTTCAATATAATTGATGGTAGATACATTTACTTTCACAACTTTCCGTTGTTTTTTAACAAACAAAAACTCAGGCGCAATCACAGCATTGTTCTCCGTAACACTCATAGTGTTTTCTTGACCATGATGCATTTCAATGGCCAATTCAATCGTATACAGCAATTCCATTTCATTAAATGGTTTTAACAGATATGAAAAGGGTTTGGTATACTTGGCTTTTTCAAAAATAATACGGCTATGTATGCTTGTTAAAAAAACAAATGGAATCCTAATTCCTTCAGTATCTAATTGTTGCGCAAAATCAATTCCTTCTGGCTTTCCGTGAATCATAATATCAAGAACCATAATATCAAACTTTTTATCTTTCAAAGCTTCATGCGCTTCTTGTCTATTAAGAACATGTGTAACAATATATTCATTTTTTTCAAGGATATCTATAAGTACGTCAGCATCATCTTGTTGATCTTCTAAGACTAAAATGTGTAAGTTTTCCATGGTGCTTAAATTTTTGGTAGTGAAATTTTTATAATCGATCCTTCGGGTTGATTGTTTTCAATACTCAATGTACTATTATTCTTCTTAATAAGTGTCACACATAGCAATAATCCTAGTCCGACACCTTTAGAACGATCAATTTTTTCAGTAGTAAGTGTCGTAAGATGGTTAATTTTTAAATTTGATCTGGAGAAAATCCTTTTTCTGTACCATGTATTTCAATCATACATTATTGATAGGAGTCAATTGTCTTTATATGAATTTCCCCGTGTTTTGGTTTTTTTTATATTTTTTAATTCACTAATTAATGATTTAGTACTCATTATGGAAAGGGTTTTAGGTTAGTAATACGTCATTCTGTAGTTAAATAACGAAATAATATGGTTAGCCTAAAATAAATAAAATATTTATAAGTTTTAGAGTAATTACTTACGTTTTTTGTGATTTACATATAGGTAAAAGGCAGATTCATCATGAAATCATCTAATTTACAGGAGGAATCACTTTGGTTTTTCGGATAATTTTGAAACAATCATCTTTCAGTCAATATCTGTGTAATTTTATTCTTCAACCCAATCAAAGTATTTTGTTTTAATAGCCAGCTTTTCTGCTTCTAAATAAGAAATAAATGCTTTGGCGACCGGAGAAAGCGATTTGTTTTTTAACCATACTAAATTCCATTGGGTATGAATGGGCAAACCTTTGTATTTTATAATGTTGATAGCTCCATTGTCCACTGCATTTTTGATTCCCAATAATGGCATAATTGAATAGCCTAAACCAGCAATGACAGCCTGCTTCAAAGCTTCATTGGAAGTCAACTCAATCTTTTTCTGTACAGATACATTTTTCCCATCAATAAAAGCTTCCATGGCGTTTCGAGTGGCCGAACCTTTTTCACGATATAATAACGGTTCTTCTTGAAAAATATCTTCAATTTTACCATTGCGTTGCGCCTCGCGTTCCTTTCCACCAACGAGATACAAACTGTTTTTAAGCAAAGGCAATGTTTCTAAAGATAAATGTGTGGGTAATACAGAAACCAAGGCAAAATCGACCTTATTCTGTTCCAAATCCTTCACCACATTTTGTTTATTCGTTACATCAATCGTAAAGTCAATTCCTGCATGCTGATTCACAAAACCCGAAAGGTAATATGGCAAGACATATTTTCCTGTAGAAACACAAGTTAAGGTTAATTTCCCCGCTAATTTCCCTTGGTATTCTTTGGTTTTATGATCAATTGTAGAAACTTCATCTAGAATTTTTTGAGCCGTAACCGCAATCTCCTTTCCAAAATTTGTGACATACAATTTACGACCTACGACTTCTGTGAGCGGTAAAGGAAATTGATCTTGAAATTTTTTAAGTTGAATAGAAACGGCAGGTTGTGTTAAAAATAAAGCTTCCGATGCTTTGGTAATGCTTTGCTTGTTTACAATTTCTACAAAGACTTTGAGTTGATGTAATGTATAGTTCATAAATGATGCTTATGTTTTATATAATAAATATAAATAAAAATATATGAATATTAAATATAAACTTTGCACTGTTTAAAAAAAGAGAAAAGTCTCTTAACAATAAAATCTCAATCAAGTATAAAGTTAAAAATTAAGTATGATGACAACAGCAGAAGTAACGCACAAAGTACAATTAGTAGACGGTAAGTTTACAGCGATGGAAGCAAAAGAAGTAATCAATTCTTTAATTGATGAAAAAATTAATTTTCACAAAATTCATCGTTTGGCAATCTGTGAAGGAGATATGAATAGCGATACAACTTATGATGATAGCCGAGTAGGGCAGTTGATACGTGAAAAGGAGAGTTTTAGAGAAATTTATATGGAAGCTAAGCAAGCAGGGAAGCAAGTACGTATCAATGGAATTTTAGAAATAGAAATCATCGACTAAGACAATTTTGTCTTTAAAAAAAACTAATGGATTTACATTTACTATTCGATAATTTAACGAATCCAGCATTATTATTTTTTGTTTTAGGAATTATCGCAGCACAAGTAAAAAGCGATTTAGAAATTCCGAAAAACTCTTCAAAATTTATTTCTTTATATCTCTTGCTTGCCATCGGTTTTAAAGGTGGGCAAGAGTTAGCACATAGCAATTACACAGCAGATATTGGTTGGTCGCTCATTGTAGGAATCGTATTAGCCATTATAGTGCCCTTGTATTCATACTATATTTTACGGTTAAAGTTTACAGTAGAAAATGCTGGTGCTATTGCTGCGGCGTATGGTTCGGTAAGTGCCGTAACTTTTGTGACAGCAATTAGCTTTTTGGAAATGAAAAACATTTCATTTGGCGGACATATGGTTGCTGTAATGGCTTTGATGGAAGCTCCGTCAATTATTGTAGGCGTATTGTTGATGCGAATTCATTCGAATGGAAAGAAATCATCTAAAGAAATAATAGGACTCGTAAAACATGCAGTCACCAACGGAAGTGTACTGCTAATATTAGGAAGTTTGGTCATAGGTTTTATGGCAAGTGATGCGCAAGCAGAAGGTATCAAACCATTTACCACAGATATTTTTAAAGGATTTTTAGCCGTTTTCTTATTAGATATGGGAATTACGAGTGGAAAAGAAATTGGCGCACTGATTAAAAAAGGTTGGTTTGCGTTAATTTTTGCCATCTTTATTCCAATTGTGAACGGAATTACGGTAGCGTATTTATCATCACATATATTGAGTAGTGAAGGTGATCGCTTATTACTTTCAATCTTGGCAGCAAGTGCTTCTTATATCGCTGTGCCAGCAGCAATGCGAATAGCAGCGCCAAAAGCAAATCCAAGTTTATATTTACCAATGGCATTGGCAATAACGTTTCCATTCAATATTACATTGGGAATGCCTATATATATGTGGTTTATTCAATATCAATAATAAATCACGCCACGTTTTCATAAGTATCGTTGCAAAGTCTTACTACATAGGAGTAAGACTTTGTTTTTTTAAAGCTTATTATCGCTTCATTTTTTCTTTTATTCTTGCTTTGAGCGAATCAATAAACGAGCTCGAATTTTTATCGATCACAGGATTTAAAAACTCAAGATTGAGTTCGTTGTCTTTTAGATAATTTTTAATGTCCTCGGGAGACATGGTTTTAATTTTCTTCTTAAATACTTTAAAGACAATTTCATTATAATAAGTTACAAATTCGGCAGAATCATCGCAAACGCCATTATCATCAAGACACATTAATACTTGAACGTCGTATTTACTATAATCGTCTTTTTTGTCTAAATACGCTAAGAAACTCATATCGCAAGGAGTACAAAGTGATGTGCTATCTTTTACAACAAATGAGGTTGCTTTTGTAGTTTCTGCTTTTCCTTTGTTATAGGCTAAATGCATTTCAGACCGAATACTGTCTATATATGTTGAGCTGCCTACAATATTACTAGTATCATCTTTTAATTTGATAGAATCTAGATTCAAGCCAATTTTGTCACCAATGGCATCTAATTTTGCGTTGATAAGCTTTATTTTACGTGCTATAGAATCATCATTTGATTGTATAGCTTCTGCACTGCCTTTAGGAGCTTTTATACAACTAAAAAAGCAGGACAACAGAATGAGTACGATGAGGAATTTATTGGTATACATTTTTAATTTCATTAATCAATTGTTCTCTTTTTTCTTCGGATTCTCTAAATACATATACAACACCATTTGAAGTACCTTTTGTACCGTTGATGCTAAAGTCAAAATGTGACCAAAATTGACCCACTTCATCAGGTTGAATTGTTATACAACCCAAAGAGCCTCGGCTGTTATAATTTCCTAAATCAGAATATCCTTGATGCAAATTTACATATGACATCGTAGTTGGTTTTTTGGTCCAAGAATATCCATCAGTTTTTCGTTGTTCTTCTTGATTTATAAGATTCAATCCTTTTACCGTGCCGCCTTTATGTCCGTATTCATTATTGAATAAATGAATTCCTGTATCTACGGTATTGGGTTTGTCGGAACCAGGTTCTGTTTCTCTAGAGTTTGGATAGCTACTTCCTTTAAAGGGACCAAAAACTTGCTTCTTTTCATTATCAATGACAAAAACAGATGCTGTATACGATGTATTAGGAACACCCGCGTCTTTGGGCATTGTTTCTTGATCAACGATGTAAATTTCTAATGGCGGAATCTTATTTTCAGTAGTTTCTGCATCACTTGAAGATGAACTACTGTAGCTAATAAAAAAGAGTGAAACTGCCAATATAAGCGCTATTTGTATTTTTTTGGTCATGGTATTAACGATTGTATTGCTACAATATAGGTCTTCTTTTTCTAATTTAAATCAGTAAAAATACGTGTATTTTGAATTAATTTTTTGACTTACTTTTTGTTTTCTAAAAAATAAGATCATCATATATAATCAATAAAAGCCATAAAAAAACCAATCAAATTAATGATTGGTTCTGTATATATTTAAAAAAGGAATGATAATTACGAAAGGCAAATGCGCTCATGCAATTTTTTCATCAATTTTTCTTTTAGTTCAATAATTTCAGGAGTTTGTTCTTGACGGTGATAATAATCAATCATTAGTTTTGCATAATTGATAAATACGTCGTCTGTTGGAATTGGTCCTGGTTCAAAATCATAAATCTGATCTTCTGGCAAGTTGAAAAATGCACCACCAGTCGTATGATTTACACGATCGTGCTCTAATTCATAGTTTTTTGCATCGGCAGTAATATCACCGCTTTTGTCACAACAACCGTAAATATGTAAGGTCATATAACGTTCTGTAGAAGGATTTCCCATTTGGTGAATCATTGCGTTTACTACTTTTACAACAGAACCAGATGTTAAAATCTCTTTCTTCGCAAAACGCAGTTGATTGTTTCTATTTTGATAAATAAAGTGATGTACATTTCCAAATACCTGAACTACGCCCCATTGTGTATATCCATGATTGTGAATAGAAGAATAGTCACCAGGATTCCAAGACATTGCCATAATTTCAAATTTTCCAGCATCGTAAATCATTTTACGTCCATAACCATCTTCAATTGGGTGATCAAAGTCGGCATAGGCTTCCAAATCTTTTTGTGTAATTTGAGCTTGCTCTACAAATTCTTTAATACGTGAGGCAGTGACTTTTTCTCCACTATCAACTGCATCCTGTATCAATGTTTTTAGGTTCTCTAAAGCAGGTGCTAAAACTTCTTCTTGTAACATCATGTCCTTTGTGGTTTTTTAAATTAATTTCTTCTTACTCGTTTTCAATTATGTATTGCATAATAATCATATCTAACCATTGTCCATTTCTAAATCCAATTTGATGTTGACGTCCAACAATGGTGTAACCTAGTTTTTCATTATATGCAATACTTGCTGTATTTGTGGCAAAAACTTTGGCAACCAAATGTTTGTATTGCAATTGCTTACAAGCATCAATGACAAACTTTTTCATTTGTGTACCATATCCTTTTCCCAATTCCGTTTCGGTGAAATATACAGCAGTTTCACATGCAAAACGGTAACCTTCTCGATCGCTATAGCGTTTTATAATTCCCCAACCGATTACAATTTCATGGTCTGTAAAGACATATAATTTTTCCCGATCGTTGAATTTTTTCCTCCAACCTGCAATATCTGCAGTGGTTTTAAAGGTTTCTTCCATATTGGAAGTCCCAAGTGTAATATATTCGTTATATATGTTAGCAATACTCTGATAATCACAAGTGTTTGCTTCTCTTATGTTTGTATTCTGTTGCATTATCAATCGTTCAATGTCAATACTTTTCCAGGTGTTGCCTTTTGCATTTCTGCATTTTGAATGAGATGCGAACCATTTACCCATAAATGTTCTACTCCCGACGATAATTCTCTAGGAGCTAAATAGGTAGCATTTGCTTTTACTGAATTTGGGTCAAATAACACAATATCAGCATAATAATCTTTTGCAATCAAACCTCTGTGTTTTAGTTGAAAAAACTCAGCAGGCAAATACGTTACTTTATGAATGGCTTCTTCCCAGCTCAACATTTTTTCATCAATGACAAAACGCTGTAAAAATTCCGTGAATGCTCCGTATGATCTTGGATGCGGTTGTCCAATGCTTTTGGGTGCATTGATCGGATAACTCCAAGAATCAGTACAAATCATTGCATTTGACCACATTACTGCGGTATCAATATCTTTTTGATCAATGCAATGATATACAACCCACGTTTCTGTGCTTGCTGCTAATATATCAGCCACAGCTTGTGCGAGTGAAATATTAAATTCTTCTGCAATTTCAGAAACATTCTTATTGTAATATTTTTCTAAATCGTCTGAAATGATCAACATGCGTGACATGTCGTAATCTTTCTTCTCAATCCAATTAGCAATAGCTGCAACGTTTTCGGCATCGTTCATTTTTTCTGCTACAGCAGCAATCCCATCTTGTAACATGTACTTAGGAATAAACGCGCGTAGTTTTGTTGAAACTGCCGTATACGGATATACATCACAGGCAGCTTGCAATTCGCTGGTTTTATTATATTCCTCAAGCATTTTTAGCACTTTCGGAATTTTTCCCCAGTTTTCTTTTTCAGCAGCTTTGATGTGACTGATAAGTACACGAATGTCTGCTTGTTTACCAATGGTTAATGCTTCTGCAACTGCTTCTTCCAATCCATCACGTTCATTACGAACATGTGAAGCATATACACCTCCTTTTTCGGCAGTTACTTTTGCCAAACTTACAATTTCGTCCATTTCGGCAAAGCAACCAGGCGCATATATCAATCCTGTGGAAATTCCTAAAGCACCTTCGTCCATGGCTTCTGCTAATGCAGTTTTCATCATTTCTAGTTGCGAAGGTTGTAAATTGTGCCAGTCGTCCATATTTCCTGCACGAAGCGTACTATGACCGACGAGGGTTGCAATATTGAATTGTAATTTATCTTGTATTTGATCAAAATATTCTTGAAGTGATCGCCATTCAAACGGAAATCCAATTTCGTCCGATAAACGGTTCATGGTTTTGTCTAAATGTGGTGCAATTGGCGCTGGCGAAGTTCCGCAGTTTCCAAATATTTCGGTAGTAATTCCTTGATATAATTTATGATCGGCAGCATTTGGAAAGAAATATCCAAAACCTGTAGAAGCATGCGGATCAATAAAACCAGGCGTTAAAATAAGTCCCGTAGCATCGATGGTTTCTTTTGCCGTTGGAGTTTCAAAATCTTCTCCTTCATAATGAATACATGCAATGCGATCATTTAGGATACCAACATTTCCAATCCTGGCATTTTCCTTATGTCCGGTACAAATTTTTGCGTTTTGTATATAAAAATCTAGCATGTAACTTCTATCGTTTTTTGATCAATAGTATATTTTTCTATTAAGTTGGGTTGCACTTGGCAATGTTGTAAGCTTTCTATGGAAACATATCCTTTGTTCATTTCCACATTTGGCGCAATGACGTCTTCTAAAAAGTAACGATCTGACGGACTTAAATCATGCGCGCGTGCATTTGGTAAATAGGAAGCCATGCGTAAATTGAGCGTTCTTCCAATACCAGTTTCAAACATGCCGCCAATCCAACATGGAATGTTATGTTGGGCACAATACTGAATAATTTCAATACTTTTCATGACACCGCCAACACGACCTACTTTTAAGTTGACTTCATCCAACACACCTAAGTGATGTAATTTTAATACATCTCCTAAGGATTTTATTTCTTCATCATAACAGATAAAAACATCTGGATTTTCTTGTTTTGCTTTCAACAACAAATCAAATCGAGTAGGAGCAAACGGTTGCTCAATCATGGATTGATACGTATTGGCAAAATAGTTGAAGATTTCAAAATCATGTGTTCCAAAACTACCATTTGCATCAAAACTTACGTAGGTGTCAGCTTTGAACAACATCGGATTGATTTCTTCAAAAAAGTCAATTCGTACGTTCGGTGATATTTTAAACTTTAAGCGTCTGTAACCAGTTTCTAAGGCATTTTTCACCACTTCTTTCATACGATCTAATTCCGTATATAAACCAAGTGAGATGCCAACAGGTACCGTTGCTAAAGGTTTGTTTTGTAATAATTCAAAAGGCGATTTTCCTGTATTTTTTTCAATGACTTGCAAAGCGGCCATTTCTACAGCAGCTTTGGTAAAATTCCAACCGCGAATTTTATCTAGCAATTGAACAAGATCGCCAAAGGTTTGTGTAGGCTTTAAAAACGGAACAATAAATTGATTGACTAAAGCAATAGCGCCATCAATAAATTCATCTGAATAATAAGGATCTGGACGACACGAACATTCTCCGTAGCCTTTCGTTCCGGTCATATCTTCCCATTCAATGATGAGTGCTTCACGTGAGTTTCGGACACCAATTCCAGACACAAATTGTTCTTTTTGTGGTAGATTTAGGCGTATGAGTCGAATGTTTTTAAAGGATATTGGTAGATTGAGTATGTCTTCTTTTTCAGTCATTCAGGATTGTCTATTAGGGTAGACTCTTTCATTTTTAAGCCGTGCAAATATACAGAATCTAGACGAGGTATTTTGTTAAATTGTTAAATTTCACAGTATAAATGGTGTAAAATTTTATAAATCTATAAAATTAGTAGGCTTTTGTTGCGAATAAAACAAAAAAGCAAAATAGCTTCTATGTGCTGCATAAAAGCTATTCTTTTTGATAAATTATAGTCATAATGGAACGACTCATCTTTTTTCTATTTTAGTATCGTTTGCCCAATTTTTTATGTGATTCGTTTCCAAATGTGTATTGACTCTGTTGCTTATGCCCATTTCATGGTATATAATTCAGAAATATTTTTGGGACGAGTTTCTCGATTATCTTTTCCTGCTACTTCTGTTTCTGAAGTCTTCGTAATGTCAAGACCATACGTAGGACTTCCTTTTTCATAGAAGATTGAAACTGTATCATATTTTAGTTCATGTGTATGTTGTTCAAAAATATCTTCTTCTACAGTTCCTACATGATCTCCTTCAACAGTTCCTTCGCCAAGCGCAAGTCTTTCATCAGCATTAGGATCTGTTTTTGCGCCATTGTCCCAAACTCTGCTAAAATATCCACGCATATCTGGAAGGAAAGAATCTTCCATATCACCGCCAAATCGCCCGTTTAAGAAGGAGCTTAAGCGTGTGTATGAACCATTATATTCTGATAATTTTTTTGTGGCTTCACAGAGTGAGATTTCAGTAGCTGGCGCTGTTTCAGTAGAAAGATATTGCTTACGTTCACCTATAAACCCATTTACCATGCATGGAAGTGCTTCCATAGCAAAATTTCCAATGTTAGCATAGGCTTTTTGAATTAAGATTTCGGCATTTTGGGTTGAAGATCTAATAGCAAGTACCAAAGTGGTTGCATTTGAATCGAATTTATGTTGCAATCGTATCGTATTTGTTTGATCGCTTGAAATATTGTTGGAAGTGCTGCTTGTCGTGACTCCGTCAGATAATTCGACCGTGATTTCAAAAGCATCTGTCCATTGATTCGTTATAACAATTTCTGCACTGATCGTTTTGTTTTTTAATGTTTGTTCCCAACGCGGAAATTCGCTAATATTTTGCTGTAAAATTACTTCTGAGTCATCGGCACTTTTTTTAATCCGACAAGCTCCTAAAGATTCATCAAGACCAATCATAGCTCCAGATCCAGATGCTTTATATATCCAACCATCAGGATGTCCGTATTCATCAGGAGTTATGGCAGTTCCTCTGTTGCTAAAGTTTAAGAAGTTATAGTTATACACTAAGTTTTTTTGTTGTAATACTTCTAAAGTATCGTCTGAGATAAATGTTGCATTGGTTTTCATACTATTCAATGTTTAAAAAAATTAGAAAGGCTGTTTATATACTAAAACAGCCTTTTTATTTATGAATTTATTGCATTACACAAGAGTCCATTTTTGATTTTCATATTTACAAGATAACTCGTTTATCTGTGTCAAGTTTAAATCAATATAATTAGATGTAGAGTCACTAATCATTGTGCTTGTTTCAATATTTTGTTGAAACCAAACTCTCACTTCTTCTTTAGGAGTTAATACTACTTCTCCAGTAACAATTGAGTTTTCAGCAACATAAATTGGTGTCATCGTTGTGCGTCCGTCAATACCTGTAGAAAGTTGATTTACTCCAGGATGAATAGAGCCATATTCGTTCACCATCGTCATACTAGTGTCAGGTCCGCCACTTACTTGTGCTTCTAAGATTCCAAATTCATTTAAGGTACATTGATTTCCTAAATTACAAGGCTGAATATTTGTAGTAGCTCTTACTTCTACTCCGCTTTGGAATGTATTGGTTCCAAATAATTCATATTGTGGTGTCCAAGAAAAACTGTTAGTGAATAAGTAGTCACTGTATGATTCCCAAACCACATTAAAACTGTCGCCTACTTTTTTAGCAAAACATAATTTGTATCCAGATTTTTTTAAGTTTTCTAAGTCATCTAAAGCAACTTCTACATTTACTACTTTTTGTGATGCAACTAAAGCTTCGTGTAACTGTAAAGCAGCTACTTGTGATATATTTTTACTCATAATTTCTATTTTTAGAATGATTAATTAATAATGGTAGATATAAAATTGCTAGCGTTTTATTTCTGATGTAAAATTAGAGGTAAGTTGTAAGAAAAAAGAGATTAATGGAACAAGATGGAGATTCTTGTCCACGAATACTCATATTTGTAGAACTAGATTATAAAGTAGAAATCATAAGCAACAACCAATGTTTTTAGAACTGGTTTTGGCACTTGTAAATAAAAAAGGTTTCTTAAAGGATGATGAGTTTAGCTAGTTTTCCAATCGCCATTTTCAAAAACACAGGTTACTTCATTAGTGGATGTTAAATCTACATCAATATAATATGAAGAAGCTAGTCTTTGTTGAAATGGAGGTGGCAGAATCATTGTGCTAGTTTCAATGTCTTGTTGAAACCAAACTCTGACAATGTCTTTTGGATTGAGTTCATCGTAGCCTTTTATGATGGCTTTTTCAGAGACATAAATAGGTGTACTGATGGTTTTTCCATCTATTCCTGTAGAAGATTGTTGTACGCCAGAATGAATTGTATCGTAATCATTCTTTAATGTTAAACTGTTATTAATTCCGCCACTTGTTTGTGGATCAAGAACACCTGCTTCAGTAAGAGTACAATAATTCCCTAAATCACAAGGTTGAATATTAGTAGATACAACTACAAGTTCATTTTCTTCAAACGTATTTGAACAAAATAATTCATAGTTTGGTTCGTATGAGAAATGATTAGTATTCAAGAAATTGTCATAGGATTGCCAAACCACATTAAAACTATCGTTGAGTTTTTTTGCAAAGCATAAATTGTACTTAGCATCTTTTAGTTGTATTAAATCTTCTGTAGTAATTTCTACGATTACGGTTTTCATTTTTTTATTTTTTGGTGGTTTGAATGAACAGTTTTATAGTATTATTTAAGCGTTCGAAACTTATTGATGATGTCCTTGTATTTCCCGCTTAAAGTTGCACTGTGATTTCCTTCCAAAAGAATTAAATTGTCCTGCGGAATGATTTCTTCTATTTTGCGAATGTTTACGATAAAATTACGATGCGTACGGTAGAATTTTGTAGTGTCTAAAAGGTCTAAAATTTTGACAAGCGAGATGAGAATGACAAACTTTTCTTTTTCCGTAATAATGTTGCAATACTTTTCTTCTACTTCAATTAAAATGATATCATCTACATTTACTTTTTTGAGAGCTTTTCCTTTTTTAATGAATAAGTTGTCATCGCTAATGATGGTGTTTTCATCTTCAGCAGAAAAAGAATCTTCCTGACCATAAAATTTTTCAATTGTATTTTCAATGGCGTAAATCAATTCTAGTTCATTAAAAGGTTTTACAATATAACCGTAGGGTTTGGTAAGCTTTGCGCGATTAAAGATTTCACGACTTGTAGCGCTGGTTAAAAAGATAAAAGGTTTTAATCCATTGGGTTGCGCATCAATAAATTCGGCAAAGGCAATACCATCTGGGCGACCATTGAGGAAAATATCAATAATGGCAATATCAATATTTTGTGCATAAAAAATATCAACGGCTTCTCTAAAAGAGGTTGCTGTACCAGAAATAGTGAAGTTATTTTCTTTTAATATTTCAACTAATTTAGTGCTCTGTTCGGGTTTATCTTCAACAACTAATACATTAATATTTTCCATTAGATAAGTTTTTTAGGGAGTGAAATTATCATTTTAGTGCCTTTTCCTAATTCACTTTCTATTGAAAAAGTACCATTATTTTTTTTGATCATTGATTTACAGAGCTGCATGCCTAATCCTGTTCCTATGATGTTTTCGTGTTGCTTTTTTGCGAGTAAGGTAGTGTCTTTAAGCAATTCTTGACGTGTGTTTGTATCCATGCCAATTCCGGTATCTTCAACAATTAAGTGACAAAAATTTGTCGCATCGTTTTTTGTGTAAATACGTATTTGATCCTTTGAATGAGAAAACTTAATAGCATTGTCAATTAAATTCCTCAAAATAATTTTTAACGATTCTTTATCTGCATAGATGGTTTCGTTTTTTGGAACCGTATTTTCAAAGGAAATTTCTTTGTCAGCTAAAATGGCGGTGTAATTGTATGCAACATGTTCTACGGTATTGTAAAGCTGCAGGTTTGTCATTCGAAAAAAGGTTTGATCTGTTTGTAATAATGCCCAGTTTAGTAAATTATCTAGCAATGTATACGCATTATTGACAATAGCACTATTATTTTGCAATAAATCGTTGACTTTCGAACGTTTTTCTGATTCAAGTGTTTTTATTAATTTTTTATTACTCGTTTTGATGGCGTTTACGGAGGAACGTAAATCGTGACTCACAATGGAAAATAGTTTATCTTTTGTGGTATTCAACGCATCTAAATTTTCTTTTTGTTGATGAATGATTTTATTACGCTTTACTTTTGCTCTATAGAAATAGAGACTGACACCTAACATAACAAATAAGATAATGGCTGAGTATAAAAAGGTATCTCTTTCGGCTGCTTCAATTTCCTTTTCAGCTTCAAGTTTTACAATTCTTTTTTGTTCTTTTTCAACAGCTATTTTCTCTTCAGCTTTCGCAGTAGCATAAATTTTATTTTGATCGTTCAATGAATCGGTCCACTGTTCGTATTCTTTTCTGTATTGCAGTGCTTTCTTATAATCTTTTCTGTTTTCTTCTACTACTGCCATATTTTCGGTTGTGGTCTGTAGCGTACTAAAATCGTTAGTCGTTTTAGCTAGTGCATAGGCTTTTTGAAAAAGCGGAATTGCTAGATTGTCTTTATATAGATCATAGTATAGTGTAGCAAGGTTTCCGTACGAACCAATGAGCAATACAGTATCTTTTTGTTCCTCTTGATATCTAACACTTTCTAATAAATAAGGTTTGGCTTTCTCATATTTTTGTAAATGAAGATAACATATACCTATATTATCTTTAATATGTTCCATATTAATCGTTTGACTATGTAGTTTTGGTATTTTTTCTACTTCTTTATAATAAGAAAGAGCTTTTTCAAATAAGTACGATTCTAATGCAATAGAACCTAATTTTGCTTTTACATTGGGTAATAATTGAAAATTCTTTGAAATTTTTAAAAATTCATCTTCCGCTTTTTTAAATAGCTTTTTTTCGAAAAAACTAATACCTCTAAAAAAATGACAATAATCAATTAGTTTTTCATCTTTTGCTGATGTACTCAATACTTTTGTCGTAAGTACTAGTGTAGAATCCCAATGATTATTAAAAAAGTATGATTGCGCTTTTTTAAAATCCGCATTTGTAGTAAAAGAAGTAGTGTTATGCTGTATGGATTTGTTTAATGCACTAGATTCTGATTTCTCTTGCGATAAAAGAAATGAAGGAATACATATAAATAAAAAAATCAATGTAGTTTTTAGTTTCTTATGCATGTATCATTTTTCAACAATTTAAGTAAAATTTAAAATATAAAAAAAGCAGTGAGTATTCTAAAAAATATTCACTGCTTCATTTTATTACTTTTAACATAAATCTTACTATGTAATTAGCAAAATGATCTTATTTCACACAAAAATCAATTGCCCGTAGGTTTTACAGTAGTAACTGTTCCACGAGAAGCTTTTGGATCTACATCTATTACTGAAACCATCACATTTTCAATGTTATTAATATCAAGTGGTTGTTGAGATATTGTTTTAGTTTTTGAGTTAAAAGTAGCATATTCAATTTCTAAATTTTTTACAGTAAACTTATGCATTCGATAGGAGCCTCCTCTTTCTTTATCTTGGCGATTGAAGCATACGTAATAACTCAATTGAGATCTTCCACCAGGACCAATTGAGAAATTTTGATAGATGTCAAAATCATCTTTTGTCATCTCTTTAGCATAATTTTCAAAAAAGTAAATACTAGTATAAATATTTTTATCATCTCTAAGTGCTCCAATTGTAGGTTGAATTAAGATTTCACTATCAGATGCGGTCCTTATAAATTCGTAATACAATTTTTCATATTCCTGTGAAATTTCAGTATTTCCTTTTGTAAGTCCTAAAAAACTAATCATCATATCGACGATTTCGGTTCCATATTTTTGTAAAGTTCCATTAATTTCTGGATTACTATAATCATGTCCTTCTAAATAAGAGATTAATCCTGTAATTTGCTGCCTAGTAGCTTCTAAAAGGAGTTTATTGGGATCAGGTATGTTTTTTATAAGTTTATGATTGTAATAGGTTGGGGCTAACTTTATACCTGGAATTTGATAATTAATGCCTTCAAGTTGCGTTATATCATTTTCAATTTCAGTTACTATTTTTTTGATTTCTTCTAATTTATCGTGTGTGCTCATAGCTATAATTATTTAGTTTACTTCCTACTCTCTTAGAGGCTTTTCGGAATTCGCCTTTAGATACATAATTTTAACATTAATTACTTGTTGGTTTTACTGTAGTAACCGTTCCTCTAGAAGTTCTAGGGTCATTTTCTATGATAAATGCTTGTATATGTTCAATAGTATTTGGGTTTGTTAAATGAGGAATGGATCCCGCAGGAAATTCTATATAAAAAGTATTATCCCAAAACTCCAGTTGACCTGAACGATTATTACTTTCATCAAAGAATACATAAATGTTTAATTGAGGAGTTCCGTATTGACTTAACGTAAGTTGATACGTGAAATTTCGATGGCTGATGTTTATTAAAGGATTTTTAGTTTTGGCAATTAAAGACAAGCCAAATGTAATTCTTCCATTTACTGTAGAAAAAGCAATAGGAGTGGGAGATAATAGATGATCTATTGCTCTGTCAATATGAGGCATTTTATTAATCAGTGATGAATTATGACCTACAGATTCATAA
This sequence comes from uncultured Kordia sp., assembly GCF_947489565.1. GTDB lineage: Bacteria > Bacteroidota > Bacteroidia > Flavobacteriales > Flavobacteriaceae > Kordia. The sequence goes on from NZ_CANLEA010000007.1 coordinate 228,462, forward strand.
AATGGTTGCCCCAACGGAGCTTGTCCTTTAATTAGTATTTCTCCTTTACCAAAATCTTCTAAAAGTGGGTCTATAATTTTTTCTATTTCTTGCATTGTTGACTTCGTTACTGCAAGATTAGTTAGTTGACCAATTACCGAATGATCTGAATATTCTGTATGCATACTTTAAGTGTTTAGTTGATTTCCTACTCTTTTAAGGCTTTTCAGATTCCGCCGTTATTTTAATTTTGTATAGAATTATTAGCTTTATTAGTTTAATAATTCTATACAAAGAAAAAGATTAAATCGTTGATTTTCTGAATGAAAAGAACGAGAGTTCACTTTTTTGGAATAAAACTCAAAAATTTGGGTATGGAATTTTTTGGAGGTAGAAATACAAACTTTTATAAGCTGAAAAATCACCAAATAGACAATAAAATGTATTTTAAAAAGTAAAAGAGAAAAGTAATAGTTATGATGGCATCATTTTAGGCAACGAAACCATCATTTTTGTGCCTTTTCCCAATTCGCTTTCTATAGAAAAAGTACCGTTGTTTTTTTTGATCATAGATTTGCAGAGTTGCATACCTAATCCTGTACCGATGATGTCTTCATGTTGTTTTTTGGCAAGTAGTGTAGTGTCTTTGAGCAATTCTAAACGTGTAGTTTCATTCATGCCAATGCCTGTATCTTCTATAATTAACTGACAAAAATCGGGATCATCATTATGAGTGTATACCGTAATCTTACCGTTTGGATTTGTAAACTTAATAGCATTGTCAATCAGGTTTCGTAAAATGATTTTAAGCGATTCTTGATCGGCATAAACCACCTCTTTTTTAGAAATGGTATTTTCAAACTTAAGTTCTTTATCTGTTAAAATAGCTTTGTAGTTATACGCAACATGATCTATAATTGAAGTCAGGCGAAGTTTGGATATTTCAAAACGTGTTTGTTTGGTTTGCAGCAATGCCCAGTTCAATAAATTATCCAATAAATTATAAGCGCCATTTACAATAGAACTATTATTCTGTAATAGATTGCCAACTTTATGAAAATCTTTAGTTTCTATCGTCGTCATTAACTTTTTATTACTTGTTTTAATAGCATTCACTGAAGAACGTAAATCGTGACTCACAATAGAAAACAGTTTGTCTTTTGTGGCATTCAATTCATCTAAATCTTCCTTTTGCGTATTAATGATCTTATTGCGTTTTACTTTTTCACGATACAAATACATGCTTACACCAAACATGACAAATAAAATGATCGCAGAATATAAATACGTATCCAACTCTGCTTGTTTCGCTTTATTTTCAGCTTTTAGTACTGCAACTTCTTTTTGTTTGATTTCAACAGTAGCTTTTTGTTCAGCTTGTCCTAATGCATATAGTTTCTCCTGATCGTTTATTGAATCGGTCCATATCATATATTCTTTATAATATTGAATAGATTTCGGGTAATTTTTACGATGTTCTTCAACGACAGCCATATTATTAGCCGTATGTTGCTTTAATAAAAAATCGTTGGTAGTTTTTGCCAAACCATATGCTTTTTCAAAATAAGGAATTGCTTCAGCATCTTTATACTGCTCATAATACAACGAAGCTAAATCACCATATGCGCCAACCAGTTCAAGAGTATCTTTATCTTTTTCGTGCAATCGTACACTTTCGTTAAGATATTTTTCAGCTTCCGGAAACTGTTTTAAATGCAAATAGCATAAGCCAATATTATGTTCAATGTTTTTCTTTTTAATGCCAAGAAGTTCTTGCTCAGAGAAGGTTTCAATCTTTTTAAAGTAGCCAATCGCTTTTGTGAATTGTTCTTGTTCCAAAGCTATAGAACCCAAATACATTAACAGGTTATTGTGAAATTCAAAATCGTCAGCAGTTTTTGCAAATTCTTTAATGGCTTCTTTGAATACTTTTTTTTCGTAAAAACTAATTCCTCTTATAAAATGACAATAATCTGTAAGTTCACTTTTTGTAGTTTTTGTACTCAATTCTTTCATGGTATAAACTAATGTAGAATCCCATTCTTTTTCGACGAAAAATGATTTGGCTTTTGCGAAATACGGATTGGTATCAAATTTCGTACTCTTATCCAGTACTTGTTGTGTGAAGACATTGCTTTGTGCTGCTTTTTGAGAAAAAAGTAGGACAGGAGCTAATATAAATAGTATTAGTAAATACTTTTTTTCTGCAAAATACATGTGATATTTTTTTACAATGTAGTTAAATATCAAAACAAAAAAAAGCAGCGATGTTACAATCACTGCTTTTAAAGGACAAGTTTCATGTCAAATTAATTTTATTACATAGGTCTTTTTACGGTAGTTATTGTTCCTCTAGATGTTTTTGGATCTATATTTTTGAAGAAAGTTTGTGTACAGTCTATTAATATCGCGCTTCCATCTCTATAAACGGGATCTGTTTTAAAAGAGATTAATATCGGAATGTATTTATTGGTAGTTGCTTCATTAGCATAATAACTAATGTGTAAATTTAATTGATTTTTTCCTCCTTCCGAATATACAAATTGTTGTGTTACTGCAAATTTGCTTGGATCAATTTCTTTTACTGGAAGTAATACCATGGCGTTTACATTTATGATTCCATTACCTGTTTCATGATACGCCATTACACAAGGTGGAAATAAGTCATTTGTTTCATATTCTGAAAGACTTATTAATACGCGATCAAATTGTCCAGTTTGTTCACCTTCTCCTGCAATCAAAATAGGAGATGAAACAGTAATTTCGGTGGTTAAGAGTTTTCCTGGGGTTTCTACTAAGTTATGTTCTAAAGTGGTTTGATGATTCATAATAATTAGTTTTAAGGTTTTAGTTCTTACTCATAAGGCTTTTCAGATTCCGCCATTTTTTACTTATGTTGGCCTTTTTACTGTAGTAATAGTTCCTCGTGAAGTTTTTGGATTACTGCTTTGAAGGTAGGTAATTATAGAGGTTACTTTTTCTGAATCTGGGTATTCTACAGTATACTTTATTCTGTAAGGAATAAATTCGTAGCGAGATTTTAAAGGAATGAGAGGTTCGACAGGCTTTGGAAAAATGATATCAATTTTAAGCGCACCTCTTGGATCTAAAGTATCCTCTTCTTCAATAGCAACTTTATCAAAGACATAATCGGAATGTACATAAATTAAAACCTCTAGTTGTATCGTTTTGCTTTTGCCGTCATATTCAGCTTCTACTTCTAAAGGCGCAATTTCTTCTATCATTGAATCTGGAGGAACTACGATGACTTCATGATTGAAGGCCAAGCCACTAGTTGAACGTTCTCTGGGTTGAAGATCTTCTATTTTTGCATATCTAGGATCTTTCGTCGATTTTGTTTTTTGTTGGTCATTTTCTGTGATTAATGAAATATGTTCCAATGTTGCATTTTTAGTGTTCATAATTTTTAGGTATTGATTCGTAATAATTGTGTATAGAATTGCTTTTCTATAAGTTAGCAATTCTATACAAAGAGAGTATATTAAATATTGATTTTTAAAAATGTTGGAACGAGATGTTGTTTTTTTGGAACGAAATGGAGAAGTTGTGAAACAAGATTCTTTCGGAGGTAGATACTAAGAGGTAGTTTGTATACGGTATTTATAAATTCAGCACAACTGAGTTTTTATATAGATGAAATACGTATTATCTTGAAGAAAATATGAATCTTAAAATACAGAAATCATGAAGAAAAAAAGTATCAAAAACTTACAACTCAACAAGAAGTCCGTTGCAAAATTTCAAGACAATGTAAAAGGAGGACACATTACAACAACATTGATAACTGTTACTTGTTTGATACAGTGTTATACCTTACAAGATGAATCTTGGTGTTGGGAAGCAAAGTAGTACAAAAAAAAGCGAACTTCGGTTCGCTTTTTTATTATTAAAATAAAGGTTAATTATTCACCGTCATTCAAAATTTTACTAGTTGCATTAGCTGAACTAGCAGTATCAATATCATATATTGTTTCAACACCTTGTGTAGTGGCTGCTTGTGAAGTTGGATTGGAAGAAGTTTGATTCGTAGTTGCATTGTGTGCTGCATTTGCTAAAGCTTGCGAAGTTACTTCCATAAGATTTCCCATAGCTATTGCTGGTGCATCGCCAAGAACTTTTGTGTTTGCTTGTGTAACTGAATCTGTAATTTGTGAATTTACAGCTGTTGGAAAACTTTCGGGTTGTGGTTTTGTTTTTTTTGACATGATATGTGGTTTTATTTCGAATAAATCATTCAATTACAATTTATGGTGTACCGTATTTATGTAAAATTATAAATCACTTTCTTTAATAATATTTCGAATCCAATCATTTGGAATCATATCAATAGTTAAGTTGACACGTTCTGTACTTCCGTTATTGATGACTCTATGCGGATCGGTTAAACGCAAATACCAACATTCACCAGGTTGCATAGGAACTTCAGAATCGTTGAGGAAAAACTGAATACCATCTTTGTTTAAAATAGGAACCGTTAATCGTATCACAGATTTATGAACTTCCAAGCCCAAAGTCGGATCGGTATGTTGCTGCACTACAGAGTTTGGAGCCAAACGTAATAAACGTACCAAAGTTACTTTGGTATTGGCTTTAAAAGTATCGATAACACTTTGTAAATACGGCGAATCTGCCAAATAACTAGTATCCATCCAATCGCACCAAGAACCATCTGCATAATCATCCGCTGGTGGCGGAAATGGCAATGAAGTATCTACCGTATGTGCAGGCGCACGAAGCGGAATTACATTGTAATATTCAAACTGCTGAAGCTTTAGTGCTTCAAATTCAGCCAACATTTTTTCGGCATCAAAAGAAAAAGGTAATTTAACTCTATCAGTACTTTCTGTTTTAGGAGCTGCGTGTGCCATGGTACATTTGTTTTATAGATTCCTAAAGTACTAAAAAAGTCCAAAATTTAAAACGACAACTTAAATTTATCACTCAAATCAGCAATAATTACGTAAGTCAAATCTTATGAGAAAGAATTTGTATATAAAAAGAGATGTAATCATACAATCACATCTCTACAATATTCATTGTTCATTACATAGTAGCAATAAGCAAAGTTGCATTACAAACCACATCCTTTCTTTCCTGTTCGTCTGCACAATAAAGTTTGACAAATTGCAGTACGTAGTAAACCTCCATTAACTTCATGTGCGTTTAAGTTAGAAATAGACTTTTTGTTGAGTTGTAATGATTTTAAATTTCTTTTGCTCATGTTTAAAAAAGTTTAAGATTAATATGCCTCGAAAGAATAGTAAATCTTTTGATAATAAAAGAAATGTGAGTGACGCTTTATGAAATGTCAGTATGAAATTATGTTCCTTAAAACCAGTTGTTTAGAGAGTTGTGCTATTTGTTTCACTTTATTATTGATACGAACAAATCAGCTTATATTATAAGAGATGCAATTAATTTAATTACATCTCTTTAATAAATTATAGTTTATTATAAATTAGCAATAAATCATAATTGCATTACCAACCACATAATTTCCTTCCTGATGGTCTGCATAATAAAGTTTGACAAATTGCAGTACGTAGTAAACCTCCGTTAACTTCGTTTGCATTTAAGTTAGAAATAGACTTTTTGTTAAGTTGTAATGATTTTAAATTTCTTTTGCTCATGTTTAAAAAAGTTTAAGATTAATATGCCTCGAAAGAACAGTAAATCTTTTGATAAAAAAAGAAATGTGAGTGACGCTTTATGAAATGTCAGTATGAAATATAGGCTTTAAAACCAGTTGTTTAGGCTGCTGTGCTACTTACGGTATGTCACTTTATTATTGATACGAACAAACCAGCTTATATTATCAGAGATGCAACCTTAAGACCACATCTCCTCAATACATCATGTTTCATTATAAATTAGCAATATGCACTGCCTTCCGAAGCGCACAAACGCTCGCCTCTTGATTTTCTACAAAGTAAACGTGTACGGAAAAGTCCTCCTCTAACTTCATTTAAATTTAAGTTCGAAATGGACTTTTTGTTTAGTTCTAATGATTTTAAACTTCTTCTTTTCATGTTCTAAAGTTTTTAGTTAATAATGGGCTAAATAACAGTAGAAATCTTGATGAAAAAAGAAAAGTGTGTGACGTTTTATAAAATATAAGCTTTAAAATCAGCTATTTATGGTGCAGCGCTAAATCCGCCTTCATCATCAAAGTTTCGCCCACCATTACCACGTTCTCGTTTCTTTTTCTGATTGAAACGATAAGTAAATGACAAGTTAAAAGTACGTTCTCTCCATTGGAATTCACCTTCGCTTCTAAAAGTGTCTGTAAACGATTCTGATTGTCTTTTTCTAGAATTAAACACGTCACTTACGTTGAAAGCTATAGAAGCTTTGTCTTTGAATAAATCTTTGCTGAATGCTAAATTGGCAGAAAATAATCCTTTGCGGATGTTTTGTGCATCTTCGTTTGGTCCGCGATAAAATAAACGTGTTTGCCAATCAATATTACCAGGAAGTGTTACTTTATTGTTGATACGAACGAACCAACTTAAGTTGTCAGCATCAAAATTAACACCATTAAATTCTCCACGATTATACGATTGAAATAAGTTAAAGTTTCCATTCAATCGCCATTTGCGAGAAGGATTATAAGTCAATGTAAATTCAAATCCAAAACGGTCATTTCTAGCTAAGTTAATAGGCGTTCTACGAATAATTGGCACTTCTTCACCATTCAAAATAGTCGTTTGTCCAGTATCTTCACTTATAAAATTAAAAACATCTGTTGAGCGTTGAAAATACACCGATGTATTCAATGTAAGCTTTCCAAAACGATTCAAATAACCCAAGTCAATTCCGTTAGAAAAACTCGGATCAATATCTGGATTTCCCTGAAAAACATTCGTAATACTTGAACGCGAAGGAAATGGATTGATAAAGCGTGAACGCGGTCTGCGGATTCTTCTATTATACCCTAATGTGATACTTTGATTTTCTGAAATTTCGTATCCTAAATTAACCGTAGGGAAGAGGCTGACGTATGTTTTTCGGTCAAAATCGCCACTTGTCAATTGATCAATGGTAATACGAGTATCTTCTAATCGTAAACCTAACAAGAAAGAAAATTTATTATTGACTTTATTCCCGTATTGCGTGTAAACAGCATTTACATATTCACGATAGTTTAGCACATTGCTCAAATTAGTATCTGGCACAAATGTATCATTCTCCAAAAAGGCAACTAAATAATCAGTATTTAAATCTAAGAAGTTTCCGCGATACCCAATCTCAAATTGTGCGGTTTCACTTAATGGAACAGTATAATCAGTTTGTAATAAAATACGATCTTGATCTTCAGTAGTAGCAACTTGCTCTGCTAATTGTCCGTTGACTAAAATAAACGATTTTTCAGCTTCGGTACTACTTTCAAACTGGAAGTCAGCAGTTAATTTGTGACCACTTTCCTCAAAGTTTCTGTCAAAATTCAAAGCATACTGAATCGTTTTATCATCTTCGGTTTCAGGATCAAAACGCGTACTGACATTGGTTATGTTAAAACCAGAATCAAATTGCGTTAAAATATTAGAAGTTTCACTTTCATTATCGCTATTTCGGTAGACCAAAGAAGCTGTCAGCGAAGTTTTATCATTCACATACCATTCTACTCCAAAATTAGAATTGAATCCTTTTCGGATACGATCAAACTCTCGGTCTTCTTCTAAAAATGTATTGGGTTCGTCTCCGTTAAAATATTCCGTAAATGTGTTTGAATTTCCGGGAACTTCTCGATAATTATATCCAGATGTTGTAAAGAAATTAAAATCGCCAGTACGATAGTTGATATTTCCAGAAACACCATATCCTTTTGGATATGCAACATTGGTAGTAATAGCTCCGTTGATACCTTGTAATTTGCTACGACGCAAAATGATATTTAAAATTCCAGCCGTTCCTTCGGCATCATAACGTGCTGATGGAGAAGTAATAATTTCTACTTTTTCAATCGCTTCTGCGGGAAGTTGTCGCAATGCATCTGTAGAGTTTAAACCGACCAAACCAGAAGGTTTTCCGTTAATTAAAATACGAACGTTGTCATTTCCGCGCAAGGCTACATTTCCTTCCACATCTACAGAAACAGAAGGTACATTGTCCAAAACATCACTTACGGTTCCACCGCGAACGGTTAAATCTTTTCCAACATTATAAATCTTTTTATCGAGTTTAATTTCAACCGTTGTTTTCTCGGCAATAACTTCAATTGCTTCCAAAGCTTGTGCATCTTCGGCAAGGAAAAAAGTTCCGATGGACATATTTTCTTGTAATGACTTTCCTTTGATTTGTTGCGATTTAAACGAAATAAACTCTATCGTAATATCATAGACATCAGCTTCAACTTCAATAGAAAAAGTGCCTTTGGCAGTGGTAATTCCGCCTGTAACCGATCTTTTTTTGGCAGTATCTTGAAAAATAATAGTAGCATATTCTAGTGGTTGATTGGTAGATTTATCAAACACTTTTCCTGTAATGGTGACTTTTTTAGCTTGTTTTTTATTTTGTCCCAATACAGTAGTAATCGTTCCTATAAAGCATAGGAAAAAGAGTAATTTTTTCATTTTGGTGATTCGTTTCTTTGTGTATATAGCTTTTTGATGTCGGTTGGACTGCAAAGAAACGGTATGGTTTAACCGATAATGGTTAAAGTTCTGTTAAAAGAAAAACCTAGCGATGAGGCTAGGTTTTTGAGTTATAAAATTGTTTTAATATTTTCTGGAGGTCTTCCGATAACGGCTTTATCTCCGTTGACAACAATTGGTCGTTCCATCAATTTAGGATTGGAAAGCATCAATTTGATAATATGTGCTTTAGAAATCCTTTTGTCTTTGTAGTTTTCTTTCCAAAAAGCTTCCTTTTGTCGTACCAAATCAATCGGTTCAATACCAAGCATTTCAATAATCTTTGTTAATTCGTCTAACGAAAGTCTATTTTCTAAATACTTTATAATTATAAATTCTTTTCCAGATTCTTTCAAAATAGCCAATCCTTCTCTGGATTTTCCGCATCTTGGATTATGATATATTTTTAGCATGTTTTTTTATTAGGTATTAGGTATTAGGTATTAGTATTGAGTATTGAGTGGTTTTACACAAGTGAAAAAATCTAACAAATCTAACAGCGTAGCGGTCTAAAAGATTTCGTGCAAGCGAAAACGTGTCTAAAGCAAGGCGTGTCTAAACTCAAAGAGTTTCTTCATCTTTTTTCTGTCCCATAGTCATTAAATAGGCTTTTAAAAATTCATCAATTTGCCCATTCATCACGGCATCAACATTTCCTGTTTCGTGCGCCGTACGTACATCTTTTACTAATTTATACGGATGCATTACATAATTTCGGATCTGTGATCCCCATTCGATCTTCATTTTCCCGGCCTCAATGTCTTCACGAGCTTCCATCTGTTTTTTCAACTCAATCTCATACAACTGCGACTTCAACATTTGCATGGCTCTTATTCGGTTGTCTTGTTGTGATCGTGTTTCCGAACAAGAAATCTGAATTCCAGAAGGTTTGTGTTTTAACTGTACTTTGGTTTCAACTTTGTTTACATTTTGCCCACCAGCGCCACTAGAACGAGATGTAATGATTTCAATATCTGCAGGATTAATGTCAATTTCAATTGAGTCATCTACCAAAGGATATACATATACAGACGCAAATGACGTATGACGTTTGGCATTACTGTCAAAAGGAGAAATACGCACCAAACGATGCACACCATTTTCACCTTTCAACCAACCAAAAGCATAATCGCCTTCAATCTCTAAGGTAACAGTTTTAATTCCAGCCACATCACCTTCTTGGTAGTTGAGTTCTTTGACTTTATAACCTTGTTTTTCGGCAAACATCAAGTACATTCGCATGAGCATGCTTGCCCAATCACAACTTTCAGTTCCGCCAGCTCCAGCCGTAATTTGTAGTACAGCACTCATACTGTCGCCTTCTTCAGACAACATATTTCGGAACTCTAAATCTTCTATTTTAGTCGTTGTTTTTTCAAATTGTGTTTCGACTTCTTCTAGGGAAGCGTCGCCTTCTTTATAGAATTCATAGAGCACTTCCAAATCGCCGATTAAATCGGAAACTTCATTATAATCACTAACCCATTTTTTTTCTCCACGGAGCTGTTTCATAATGATTTCAGCTTCTTTCGGGTTGTCCCAAAAGTCAGGAGCATAGGTTTTTTCTTCTTCGTTGGAAATTTCTATCAGTTTGGCATCTATGTCAAAGATACCTCCTTAACGCACCAAGGCGATTGATAAGATCTTTTATCTGATCTGATGTTATCATGTTTATTCTTTTAATTCCTACAAAAATAAGATGTTTTACGTATATTCATAGCCTAAAGTAAAAAAACCGCTAGAATCAACAATACTGCTGTTTTATGTCACAAAATCAACAGTGTTGGCTTTATATAAATAAAACGAATAATGAATAAATATACTTTCTTGATTTTCATTTTCTTATGCACCTCTGTTGGTATTTCGCAAGAAGAAAAGAAAAAGAAAATCTATCCGCGAGAACATTATACAGGACTTTTTAATTTTTCTTACGAAGAGAAAACCGATAAAATCTTTTTGGAAGTAGAAAAACTGGATGAAGATTTTCTATATGTATATTCACTAGCAAGCGGTGTTGGTTCTAATGATATAGGCTTGGATAGAGGACAGATTGGCGATGGCGTTGTAGTGCAATTTCAAAAAATGGGGAACAAACTCATGTTGGTACAGCCTAATTTGCAATACAGAGCCAATACAACCAACAGTTTGGAACAAAAAAGTGTAGAGCAAGCTTTTGCGAAATCAGTGTTATTTGGTTTCCCGATTATTTCTGAAAAAGACAAAAAATATACGATTGATATAACTCCTTTTTTACTGGAAGATGCACATGGCGTAATTGAAACTTTGGCATCAAAAAAGCAAGGTGTGTATAAAATTGACAAAACTAAAAGTGCTTTGTCTATGGAAAGAACCAAAGCATTTCCCCAAAATGTAGAGTTTGAAGCTTTATTAACGTTTAAAGGAAAACCTAAAGGCGGAAATATTACAAGTGTTACACCAAACGCTTCTTTAGTTTCTGTAATTCAACATCATTCGTTTGTAGCATTGCCAGACGATAATTATAAACCAAGAGTCTTTGATCCGCGTAGTGGCGCGATTTATATTTCATATTACGATTATGCCACGCCGATTCAAGAACCGATGATGAAACGTTTTGTGACGCGTCATCGTTTGGAAAAGAAAAATCCGAATGCAACAAAAAGCGAAGCTAAAGAGCCTATTGTATATTATTTAGATCCGGGAACACCTGAACCAGTACGTTCGGCATTGTTAGATGGAGCTCGTTGGTGGAATGAAGCGTATGAAGCTATTGGCTATACGAATGCATTTCAGGTAAAAATGTTGCCAAAAGATGCCGATCCGATGGATGTACGCTATAATGTAATTCAGTGGGTACATCGTTCTACACGTGGATGGAGTTATGGAGCAAGTGTGGTGGATCCTCGAACTGGAGAAATTATCAAAGGACATGTAAGTTTAGGAAGTTTACGTATTCGTCAAGATTTTTTAATTGCACAAGCTTTATTGAATGCTCCTTTTGAAAAAAATGATGCCAATTATCAGCCAATGTTACAAATGGCATTGGCACGTATTCGTCAATTATCGGCACATGAAGTTGGACATACCATAGGATTTGCACATAATTTTGCAGCAAGTACCAATAATAGAAGTTCTGTGATGGATTATCCGCATCCGACCATAAACATTAAGAATGGAAAAATTGACTTATCTGATGCGTATGCTGTGGGAATTGGATCTTGGGATAAAGTTACGGTAGCATATTCATACTCGGAGTTCAAATCTGCGGAAGCGGAAAAAAAAGAATTGCGAAAAATTTTAGACAAAGCTTATAAAGCGGGACATCGTTTTATTTCGGATGCAGATGCACGACCAATTGGTGGCGCACATGCAAATGCACATTTGTGGGACAATGGGAAAAGTGCAGTTTCGGAACTAGAAAATGTACTAGATGTCCGTGCATTGGCAATCAAAAACTTCTCAAAAGATAATATTCGTAGTTACGAGTCTTATACTGTTTTAGAAGACGTGTTTGTGCCGTTATACTTCTTCCATAGATATCAAACAGAAGCTACTTCTAAGCTAATTGGAGGATTGGAATACAATTATGCCACAAAAGGTGATGGACAGTTAATTACCGAAGTTGTTTCACCAAAAAAACAGCGCGAAGCCTTAAGTGCAATTTTGGAAACACTAAATGCCAAAACGCTGGAAATTCCGAAAGAAATACTCGATATGTTTCCACCAAGAGCGTATTCATACCGTAGATCAAGAGAATCATTTAAAGGAAATACAGGTGTCGCTTTTGATGCGGTGAGTCCAGCTGCAACAGCAAGTGATATGACATTGTCGTTTTTGTTTCATCCAGAACGTGTAGCGCGTTTAATTCAACAAAAAAGCCTGAATAAGAGACAATTGGATTTTATGGAAATGACTGAAATGATTTTGGAGAAAACATTATATAAAAACTATGCTAAAGCGTATGAAAGTGAATTAGGACACGCCGTGAATATAAATGTATTAAAGCATTTAATGTACTTGGCAAAACATCCAAACGCATCACCAGCGGTAAAAGCACAAAGTCAATATGTATTGCATACACTCAAGCAAAAAATTGCAAGTAAAAAATATAAGGAGTCGGAGAAAGCGTACCAATTTTATTATTTAGAAATGTTAGATCAGTTTAAAAAATATCCTGAAAAATTTAAAAAAGAAGCATCTCCAAAAATCCCTGATGGTTCTCCAATTGGAACTGACAATTGTCATTATAATCATTAAGGATTGAAGATTAACGATTGATGATTTTTGATTAACGATTTTTGGATACTGAATACTGAATACTGAATACTGAATTATGAAGCACTTCTCGATACAATTTTCTTAATAGAAAATCACTCGAAGTGACGTTATGGTAAAAAATAAATTATCAATTCGAGCATTATCGTAGATACCGAGCGTAGCTCATGAGAATGTCTTGAAACCATAAAATATCTCAATACACAATACTAAAACCTCAATACTTTTATATAAAAAATGCGAATTAATTTAATAAGTGATACGGTTACAAAGCCGACTCCAGCAATGCTAAAAGCTATGTTTGATGCAAAAGTTGGAGATGATGTTTTTAAAAAAGATGAATCCATCAACCATTTAGAGAAAAAAGTTGCTGAAATGTTTGGCAAAGAAGCCGCTTTGTTTTTTCCTAGCGGAACCATGGCAAATCAAACGGCCATCAAATTACATACAAATCCTGGCGATCAAGTGATTTGTGATAAAGATGCACATATTTATAATTATGAAGGTGGCGGCGTAAGTTTCAACAGTGGCGCTTCTTGTAAATTAATAGATGGACATCGCGGAATGTTTACGGCAGCACAAGCCAAAGCAGCTATTAACCCACCAGATTTTTATCACAGTCCATTAAGTGCATTAATTGCGTTGGAAAATACGGCCAATAGAGGCGGAGGCGCTTGTTGGGATTTTAGTGAGATTGAAAAAATACATGCAGTAGCGCGTGAAAATGATTTAGGTTTTCACCTAGATGGAGCACGTTTATGGAATGCCTTGGTAGAAAAAGGAGAAACACCAGAACAGTATGGAAAACTATTTGATACAATTTCTGTGTGCTTATCTAAAGGGTTAGGTTGTCCTGTAGGTTCTGTATTGGTTGCTGATGAAGAAATGATTCATAAAGCGCTGCGAATTCGAAAAATATTAGGTGGCGGAATGCGTCAAGCTGGATATTTAGCTGCCGCTGGAACATATGCATTAGACCATCATATAGAACGTTTGGCAGAAGATCATGACAAGGCAAAAGAAATTGGAAGAGTGCTAGAAAGTTTGGCCATTATCAAAAAAGTAGAACCCATAGATACAAATATCATCATCTTTTATCTGCAAGATGATATTGACGAACAAGATTTCTTAACCAAATTAGATACACTCGGAATAGACTTAATTGGTATGGGAAGTGGAAAACTCCGCATTGTCACACATTTAGATTATACAGCGGCTATGCATCAAGAGTTTTTAAAAGTCATACAGCAGATAATGTAAGTAAAAACAAAGCATAAAAAAAGCAGCGATTTCAGCTGCTTTTTTTATAATAGTATTTTTTCTACTCTGTTAGGTCTTTCGTTTCTGCGCTTCCAGCATTTTTCTTTACAGATTCAATTCCGTTTTCCATTCCTGCTTCACTAGCGTACATTTGACTACTTCCAATTATCTGTCCGTTACCAGCTTTTAAATTGAAGTGGAACTTTCCATTTTTAGCAGTTTTACGCTCAAATTTACTATCATCAGTTGAATTCTTTTTACAAGAATCTATACCGTTTTTAGCCCCGCTCTTATCAGCATATCCTTGGCTTGACATAATAATTTGCCCATTCTTAGCTTTTAGATTAAAGTAGAATTTTTGATTGTTTTCACTTTGGAATAATTCAAACATAGTTAATTAGAGATTTAGTTAGATGAGTAAATATATCAAAATATATTGGGAAAAGAAATGCTATAAAGTTCAATTTGGAAGTTTATACAGGGTTTTTCCCTAAAAAATGCTTTTTAACGATAAAAAAAAGTAGTTCAACCAAATATTATGCTGGCATAACATTTAGATAATGGTTTTCTGTTTCAAATAAATAATTTCGTACATTGTTAATCATTAATAACAATAAATAAATAATTAATCATTTAAGACATGAGAAAAAAACTATTTTTCGGACTAGCCTTAGCCTTTGGTTCTTTTGCATTCGCACAAGATTTACCAACAAATCCCGAGCCAGGTAAATGTTATGTTCGTTGTGTCACTCCTGATGTGTATGAGAATCAGGATGTACAGATTATGGTATCACCAGCTTACAAAAAGCTGAAAGTTGTCCCAGCTAAGTATACCACAGTAAACGAAACTGTAGTATCAAAGGTTGCAGGAGAAGAATTAGCTATTGTCCCAGCTGAGTACGGAACTGAAACTTTTGAAGTAGTAACTAAGGAAGCATCTCAACGTTTAGTGAAAGTCCCTTCACAAAAAAGTAGAGATACTGAAACTGTAGTTGTGAAAGAAGCAAGTTACAGATTGAAATTGGTTCCTGCAGTGTATGAAACTAGAACTTTTGACGTTGTAACAAGACCTGCATATCAAAAGGTAGAAATTGTACCAGCTGTGTATGAAACAAGAGATGTAGTCATCATGGTGAAAGAAGCTTCTCAACGTTTAGAGGTTATTCCTGCTGAGTGGGGAAAAGAAACTGTAACGTATAAGAAGAGAGAATACGGATCTTCAATTAGTGTTGTAAAAGCATCTTTTTCAAGTGATTTTGAAACTATTGAAGTAAAACCAGCTGCTGCTGAATGGCAAATGAGTGAAATTCCTCCAGCAGATTGTAATTCTTCTAACCCAGACGATTGTAGATACTGGTGTTACAAAGCTATTCCAGCTCAAAATGAAATTGTACCAGTACAACGTTTAGCTGCTGATGCTTCTTCAGTAAGAACTCCTGATTGTGATCCTAACAACAATGGTGGAAAGCCATGTGGAGAAGGAACATTTACAAGAACTATTATGGTAACTCCAGCTAGTACACGTGTAATTCCTATTCCTGAAGTTACAAAAACTATCAAGAAAACAGTAATGGTAACACCTCCAACAACACGTGTCATTGATGTTCCTGCGGAAATTAAAACAATGAAGCGTAGAGTAATGGTAACTCCTCCAACTACGGAAAGAGTTGAAATTCCTGCTGTAACTGAAACAGTAAAGAAAACAATCATTACAAACGAAAGCACACGTGTGGAAGATATTCCATCTACAAGCAAAACGTTTAAGAAAACGGTAATGACTTCTGCACCAAGCACAAGAACAATTCCAATTTCTCAAAAAGAAGCTACTTTAAAAACTACAAAATTAGTAGAAGATTCTCGTGTAGTTGAAACTGAAATTCCTGCGGTTTACAAAACAGTAACGAAAGAAGTATTGACTAAAAAAGGTGGTTTAACTACTTGGAAAGAAGTTGATTGTAAATTGTTGACATATAACAACTTAAACATTAACTGGAACTTAGGTAGTGCAACTTTAACAGAAGCAGCTAAGCGTGAAATTGATAGTAAATTATTACCAATTTTACAAAGTGGAGTTTCTGTAGAGATTGCTTCTCACACAGATTCAAGAGGAACTGCTTCTAGTAACGAAGCTTTATCTCAAAGAAGAGCACAAGCAGTTACTAACTACTTAATTTCTAAAGGAATCAACGCTAGTAAGATTGTTTCTAACGGATACGGAGAAAGAAGATTATTAAACAGATGTAAAGATGGTGTTTCTTGTACAGAAAGAGAGCACTTAGCTAACAGAAGAACTCAATTTAGAGTATTAGATCAAAAATAATCTAAAACACTAAGTTTTGATAAAATACAAAAAGGGAAGTCAATTGACTTCCCTTTTTTTGTTTGGTATTATAATTAGAATTGATCTAGAGCGGACACCAAAAAGAATCTACACAATGTCCTAAAGAGCAAGTTCCATATAAGCTGTTGTCTGGACAGTCTAAAACATCTGCTGTTAAAGGAAGAGGTTCTGGAGTATCATCTTTTGGGCAACCACCGTAAAGAAATGATCTCAATATAGTCTCACAATAACCACCAGTCTCTGCACCACCAGAAATAGTATTTTGAATGTTTGAAATTGATTCTTTGTTAAGTCTCAAATTTTTTAAGCTTCTTTTTTTCATAATAAATAATTTTAAATGTTTGTTGAGTAATTCATAGTTGTTTAAAATTAGCTTGATAGTCCTTGAAGTTTTTGAGGAAATTTCTGAAAATATCTTTTCAATTGCTGAAATAAAAAAAGAGCTACTTTTTATAGTAACTCTCTATTCAAAAAAGGGATATTTTTTTACTTATAAAAACTGTCTCATCCTAAAAAGATATAGCAAGTTTTAAAGAATTGTGAATACTAACGTGGTCCTGGACATCCAACAGCATCTGTTATTGGAGAAGGAACAGGGTCTTTAGTTGGTTCTGGAGCTGGACATTGCAAAATTAGGCTGACAGTATTACATCCGCCTGTTTTTGATTCAGGGAAAAGTCCTCCAGTAATACAATATTCAAAATTTGAAATTGCTTGCTTGTTTAAGGCAAGATTCTTTAAGCTTCTTTTTTTCATAATAAATAATTTTAAACGTTTATGAGTAATTAATAGTTGTTTAAAATTAGATTGAGAATCCTTAAAATTTTTGAGGAGATTTCTGAAAATACCTTTTCAATTGCTGAAACTAAAAAAGAGCTACTTTTACAGTAACTCTTTCTTTATGTTATAGTAGATGTAATTATTTTAAGAAAACATATCCATACCAGGAATATTAGGCATTCCATCTTTGGCTACGGCTGATACTTCTGTTTCATGTACTTCACCAGCGCGTTTTATAGCTTTATTTAATGTTAAAATTAAATAATCTTCTAATTGTTCTTTATCTTCCAAAAGTTCATCAGCAATCGTAATTGCCTTAATCTCGCGATTAGCAGTTACAGTCACACTTATTAAACCATCAGAACTTTTCTCATCAATCAAAACAGAATGCAAACGTTGCTTCGTTTCTTCTACTTTTTTCTGGGTTTCTTTGAGTTTCCCCATCATTCCCATTAAGTCTCCAAACATTTGTATATATAATTAAAGGTTACTATTTGCAAAATTATTAAATTGTGAGCTTTTTAAGAGATTTTTCAAATGAAAAAACGAGTAACCATCTTTTTAATAAGTTTTATACTCATAAATTCCTGTAAAAAGAATACTTCAAACATGAACAAAAATATACCTGTACCCACTATTGCCAAGAAACCTACAAAACTTGAAAAGCATGGCGATGTGAGAATTGATAATTATTATTGGTTAAACGACCGAGAAGACCCAGAAGTCATCGCTTATTTAGAAGCAGAAAACACATATAATGATGCTTTAACGGCACACACGAAGGATTTTCAACAAAATTTATTTGAAGAATTGAAAGGAAGAATTAAAGAAGATGATTCCTCAGTGCCTTATAAATTAAACGGATATTGGTATATAAAGAAGTTTGAAGAAGGAAAAGATTATCCAATTCACATCCGTAGAAAAGACTCGTTAGACGCACCTGATGAGGTTTTATTTGATGTCAACGAAATGGCAAAAGAGCATTCGTATTACAAACTTACAGGAATCAGTATCAGTCCCAATAATAAATTGGCGGCTTTTGGTGTCGATACGGTAAGTAGACGTCAGTATGTAATTCATATCAAAAATCTAGAAACAGGAGAAATCTACAAGGAACGCATTGAAAATACCACAGGAAGCGCTACGTGGGCAGCTGATAACAAAACGTTGTTTTATGCCAACCGAAACGAACAAACGCTGCGTTCCGAAAAAATATACAAACATACACTAGGTGATGCTGTTGAAAGTGATGCAGTTGTATTTCATGAAGAAGACGAAACATTTATGACTTTTGTTTACAAAACAAAATCTAAAAAATACTTGGTCATAGGTTCGATGAGTACATTGACAATGGAATACAGAATCTTAGAAGCCGATACTCCAGATGGGGAATTTAGAGTATTTCAAGAGCGTGTTCGTGGTTTAGAATACAATATATCGCATTATAAAGATCATTTTTATGTGATGAGTAATAAAGATGAGTCCGTTAATTTTAAGCTGTCTAAAACGCCTGAAACTCATACAGGAATGGAACATTGGGAAGACATTATTTCACATCGTCCAGCTGTATTATTGGAAGACATTGAAATCTTTAAGGACTTTTTGGTCGTAAGCGAGCGTGACAATGGTTTAAATAAAATTAGAATCATTCGTTGGGATGAAACGGAAGATTACTATTTGCCGTTTGACAATGAAACGTATACAGCCGATACGAGTGTCAATGTGGACTTTGATACGGATATCTTACGATATTCATATAACTCAATGACGACACCAGCTTCTGTGATCGATTTTAATATGGTAACAAAAACCAAAGAGGTTAAAAAAGAGCAAGAAGTATTGGGCGGAAAATTTGATAAAAATAATTACATCTCTGAACGTTTATGGGCAACTTCTGCTGATGGAACTAAAATTCCGATGTCAGTAATCTATCGTAAAGGTCTCAAAAAAGACGGGACAAATCCTGTACTGCAATATGCGTATGGTTCTTATGGTTCTACCATAGATCCTTATTTTTCTTCTCCAAGATTAAGTTTATTAGACAGAGGTTTTATCTTTGTATTAGCACATGTTCGTGGTGGAGAATATTTGGGCAGAAACTGGTATGAAACTGGAAAATTAATGCACAAGAAAAATACCTTTACAGATTTTATAGATTGCTCTAAATATTTAATAGAACAAAAATATACTTCACCAGCACATTTATATGCCTCAGGAGGAAGTGCAGGAGGATTGTTAATGGGCGCAATTTCAAACATGAACCCTGAATTATATAATGGAATCCTTGCTTCTGTTCCTTTTGTAGATGTTATCACTACAATGTTAGACGATAGTATTCCGTTAACTACTGGAGAATATGATGAATGGGGAAATCCAAATGAAAAAGCGGATTATGAATATATGAAGTCATATTCGCCGTATGATAATGTAGAAGCCAAAGCATATCCTAATATGTTAGTCACAACCGGATTGCACGATTCGCAAGTACAATATTGGGAACCTGCAAAGTGGGTTGCAAAGTTGCGAGAACTTAAAACAGATGACAATATTTTACTCTTACATACCAACATGGAAGCAGGACACGGAGGTGCTTCTGGACGCTTTGAAGCTTTGAAAGAAGTTGCCGAAGAATACGCGTTTTTACTGGACTTAGAAAATATAAAGGAGTAATTAAAAAATTTAACTTAAATTTGCAAGGTTTTGCTTATTTTCAAAACATATAAAAATAGAACCCTGTACCAACTTAATAGTTTTTATGGAACAACAAATTAATGCTTTTGATAATGTACTCGAACTTATCGGAAACACCCCTTTGGTTAGATTGAAGCACATCACAAAAAATATCAAAGGAAATTTCTACGCAAAGGTTGAGGCATTCAATCCAGGACATTCAACAAAAGATAGAATCGCTTTATATATTATTGAAGAGGCAGAAAAGAAAGGAATCATCAAGCCTGGTGATACTATTATAGAAACGACTTCAGGAAATACAGGATTTAGTATTGCAATGGTAAGTATCATTAAAGGATACGAATGTATATTAGCGGTAAGTTCTAAATCTTCGAAAGATAAAATAGACATGTTGCGTTCTATGGGAGCAAAAGTATATGTGTGTCCTGCGCATGTAAGTGCCGACGATCCACGTTCATACTACCAAGTAGCCAGACGTATTCATGAAGAAACAAAAGGTTCAGTATACATCAATCAGTACTTTAATGAATTAAATATTGATGCACATTACAACACAACTGGTCCAGAAATTTGGAAACAAACCAACGGAAATATTACACACTTTGTAGCGTGTAGTGGAACAGGAGGAACTATTTCTGGAACCGCAAAATACTTAAAAGAACAAAATCCAAATATCAGAGTTTTAGGTGTAGATGCCTACGGTTCAGTATTAAAAAAATACCACGAAACTAGAGAATTTGATGCTAACGAAATCTATCCGTATCGCATAGAAGGATTAGGAAAAAACTTAATTCCAACAGCTACAGATTTTGACGTAATTGATAAATTTATCAAAGTAAAAGATGAAGAAAGTGCACACAAGGCACGTGAAATCTCTAAAACTGAAGGTTTATTTGTAGGATATACTAGTGGAGCAGCGATGCAAGCTATAGAGCAATTGGCAGAAGAAGGTGAATTTGATGAAAATAGCAATGTTATTGTCATTTTTCCAGATCACGGATCAAGATACATGAGCAAAGTGTACAGTGACGAATGGATGAGTTCACAAGGGTTTTTTGATAGTAAAAATATTGAAGAAGCTCAGAAAATAGAATACATTAAATAAGAAGAAAAATATTTATTCTAACATATTCAAAAGCAGCATGATACAGATTATGCTGCTTTTTTATGTTATAGCCTCAAATTCCGTAAAAAATTTCTGAAAAAAATAGCAATCTAACATAAAGGGCTAATAATTATGATAGGCAGGTAAAAATATTTATTTTTGCCGTTGAAGTTTTCAAAAAAACTTCATACATTACAATAACCCGTATTGATACAATAAGAAAAACTGAGATAGATGAAGGATTTATTTGCTAAAATTTATAAGGATAAAGGACCACTAGGAAAATGGGCATCACAAGCAGAAGGATATTTTGTTTTTCCGAAATTAGAAGGAGAAATTTCTAACCGAATGAAATTTCAAGGAAAAGATGTCATTACCTGGAGTATCAATGATTATCTAGGTTTAGCAAACAATCCTGAAGTACGTAAAGTAGATGCAGAAGCTGCTGCAGCCTACGGTTCAGCATATCCAATGGGCGCACGTATGATGTCTGGTCATACAGACTTACACGAGCAATTGCAAAACGAATTGGCTGAATTTGTTGGAAAAGAAGCTTCTTACTTATTAAACTTCGGATATCAAGGAATGGTATCTACCGTAGATGCTTTAGTTTCCAAAGATGATATTATTGTATACGATGTAGATTCACACGCATGTATTATTGACGGTGTGCGTTTACACATGGGAAAACGTTTTACGTTTAAGCACAATGATATTGCTAGTTTAGAGAAAAACTTAGAACGTGCTACCAAAATGGCAGAACAAACTGGCGGAGGAATCTTAGTGATTTCTGAAGGAGTTTTTGGAATGCGTGGTGAGCAAGGGAAATTAAAAGAAATTGTAGCACTTAAGAAAAAATATAACTTCCGTTTATTTGTAGATGATGCACACGGTTTTGGAACGCTTGGTGCCACAGGAGCTGGAGCAGGACAGGAGCAAGGCGTACAAGATGATATTGACGTGTACTTTGCAACTTTTGCAAAATCAATGGCAAGTACAGGAGCATTTATTGCAGCAGATAAAGAAATCATAGATTATTTAAAATACAACTTGCGTTCGCAAATGTTCGCAAAATCATTGCAAATGCAATTGGTAGTTGGAGCGTTAAAGCGTTTAGACATGCTACGCACCATGCCAGAACTAAAACAAAACCTTTGGAAAATTGTAAATGCATTACAAAGCGGATTAAAAGAACGCGGATTTGACATTGGAACGACTAAAAGTTGTGTAACACCAGTATACTTAAAAGGAAGCATTCCAGAAGCAATGGCCTTGGTAAAAGACTTGCGTGAAAACCACGGAATCTTCTGTTCTATTGTGGTATATCCAGTAATTCCAAAAGGATTAATCTTATTAAGAATGATTCCTACGGCATCACACACTTTAGAAGACGTAGAACAAACGCTCGTAGCATTCTCAGCAATTCGTACACGATTAGAAGATGGAACGTATAAAAGAGTTTCTGCGAAGTTGATAGAGATGATGGGAGAGTAATTTTTTGAAGAAAAAATATATAATTTAAAAACCGTAGCATGGAATGTTACGGTTTTTTTATAGTACTAAAATAGAAATCTCATTCAACCCTAACAGCAACCTCCACAGCATTCCCATTCTCAAAAACTGTAAACTTTACAACTTTTCCTTGTGAATCTTTCTCAAAATCAAAACGTAAAGGAGCTTCTTTGATAAACAGCGAAGTTTCTGATGCAGCGAATAATTCAGAGTTCATTTTACCTGCTTTGATACGTAATGTACTGTCATTTGCATAAATAGTTACGATTCCAGTATTTGGTGCTTTGTAGGTTCCTGTCAGTGATTTCATAGCTTGTGCTGACAATTGAACATTCGGCTTTGCTGAATTCTTTGATGCTTTTTGATGATCGTAACTCAGCACGCGCGACATACGCCATGTTCCATTTTCGTTTTGCCAAACATGTGTGAATTTGGCAGACTCTACAAGTTGTTCTTTTTTACCGTTTTCAGTCAAATAAAAAAGATGTTCGCCAGTAATGATTGCACCGTAATTCTGAAGCGGATACACTTTTACACTTCCTTTTACAGCTTCTCGACGTAATCTTGTGTTCGGATCGGCGCAGAGTCCTTTTTTGACCAATTCAATCAACGTATTGGAAGTCTTTGTCAGTCCGCCTTTATCGTGATAAAACTCTAAATCGCCCGTTAAAAACTGTTTAAAATCGTCTGCCTCACAGGAATTATAAACTTTCCAGAATTGCGAATCTAAAGTCAAAATTTTTTCCTCTAAATTTTCTGATGTCTTAATAGTTGATTCTTGTGAAAATGCATTGTTTGATACTAAAAATATTCCCGAAAAGAGAATAAGTAAAATGTAATTCTTCATGGATTGTGTTTTTTGATTGATGAATAGTTATACTCTTATGACGACTCAGAAAACATTTGGTTACTGTTTGAAAAAAATGACATAAAAAATGGTGAAAATGTCTATTTATTGCGATCGAATTAGCCAGTTTTTATATGAAAATCGAAGATTGTAAATTGTTAAATAATTGATAGTGAGTTATTTGATTTCTTATTTTTAATTTAACTAAGATTAATTCTAAATAAGCTTGCTCAATTCAAATCCACATAATATATTTGCCAAAACAAACAGAAATACCAAAAAAACAATCAAAATGAAAAAAGCAATCCTAGGATTATTGACACTTTCAACATTTATATTTACATCTTGTTCTAATGATGATGATACACCTCCAATTGATTTGAATGAAGTAACTGCTCCAGCAACGTATACATTCAGCAGAAATGGAGCTACTACCGTAGATTATAATGGTCAAACGACAAGAATTGAAATGGGAGAAGAGTTTATTACGGCTCTTAAAGATAATTCAAGAACAGAAGCACAATTAGATGGAATGTTTGCACATGCCGAAGGAAATAATGACTTTAGTGATGCTACTTTAAACGCGTCTAATAAAAGTATCCGTAGCAAAACGGCGGCTTCTTCAGATTATTTTTCTGCAAATACTACAGATGCCAATGCAATTAAAGCTGATTTTGATAGTTGGATTGCAGCGCAAGTTTCTGAAGTTTTCCCAGCATGGGCAAACAATGCAACCGCTGGAAACGCTGGACAATTACAAGAAGCTGGTGGCGGATCTACACGTTACATCAGTGGAAAAGGATTAGAATACAATCAAGCAGTAAACAAAGGATTGATTGGAGCTTTAATGGCTGACCAAATGTTGAATAATTACCTAAGTACTTCTGTATTAGATGCTGGAACAAACAGAGCTGATAACGATGCAGGAACTGTTGCAGAAGGTAAAAACTATACAACAATGGAGCACAAATGGGATGAAGCTTTTGGATACCTTTACGGAACAGACAATGCAACCGCTCCAATATTAAACGAAGATAGTTTCTTAAACAAATACCTAGCTAGAGTAGAAGGTGATACAGACTTCGCAGGAATTGCTTCTGACATATACGAAGCATTCAAACTAGGAAGAGCAGCAATTGTTGCTAAAAACTATACCGTTCGTGATCAACAAGCGGATATCATCAGAGAAAAAATATCTACTGTAATTGGTGTAAGAGCAGTATACTATTTACAACAAGGAAAAAATAACTTAGGAACTGATAACGCAAGTGCATTCCACGATTTATCGGAGGGATTTGGATTTATCTACAGCTTGCAATTCACACGTAAGCCAGGAACGAACGCGCCATATTTTACAAAATCAGAAGTTGACGGATTTATTTCTCAGTTAATGACTGGAAACGGTTTTTGGGATGTAACACCAGCAACACTAGACGCAATTTCTGACGAAATATCAGCTGAATTCAACTTTACAACAGCACAAGCAGGAAGCTAAAAAAAATTATTTAGAATTAGTATAAAAAAGTAGCGAATGTATTAGGATAACACTCGCTACTTTTTTATTTTTGCCGTGTTTATTTAGAATAAATAGAAATAAGAAAGAATGAAGAAACTTTTCTCAGTAGTATTAGTCGCCTTATTTATTGCAGCTTGTAGCTCAAGTGATGATTCAAACGATACCAATGGAGGCGGAAACGGAACTGCTTTTGATAGAGCAGATATGTTACGAAACATTGCAGATAATATCATTATTCCATCTTATCAAGCTTTAGACACCAACTTAGGTGCATTAGTTACTGCAAAAGATAATTTTACAGCAACGCCAAATCAAACAAATTTAGATGCTTTGCGTTCTGCTTGGTTAACAGCCTACAAAGCTTGGCAACATGTAGAAGCGTTCAATATTGGAAAAGCAGAGGAAATTCTATTTCATTTTCAAATGAATACCTATCCTTTAAACACGACAGATGTTGAAAATAATGTCACGAGTGGAAGTTACGATTTAACACATCCAAATAATAATGATGCTGTTGGTTTTCCAGCATTAGACTATATGTTATATGGTTTAGATGCAACAGATGCTGCCATTATTACCAAATATGACACAGATGCAGAAGCAGGAAAATACAAAACCTATCTTTCTGATGTTGTCAATCAAATGCAAACATTAACGCAAGAAGTGTTGAGTGATTGGATCGTAAATTACAGAGATACTTTTGTGTCTAGTACTTCAAACACAGCGACAAGTGCTACAAATAAATTCATCAACGATTTTATTTTTTACTACGAAAAAGGATTAAGAGCGAACAAAATTGGTATTCCAGCCGGAAACTTTTCTTCAACACCTTTACCAGATAGAGTAGAAGCATATTACAATCAAGAAGTATCAAAAGAATTAGCTTTAGAAGCATTAACTGCTGTACAAAATGTATTTAACGGAACTGAATTTGGAGGAAGCGCTTCAGGTGAAAGTTTTAAAACGTATCTAATTTCTTTAGATAGAGCTGATTTGGCCACATTAATTATCAATCAGTTCAATACAGCACGTGGAAAAATTCAAGAATTAAACGCAAACTTTGCGACACAAATAAATACTGACAATACTAAAATGACAGAAGCGTATGATGCGCTACAAGCCGCTGTTGTTTTATTAAAAGTAGACATGCTTCAAGCATTCAACATCAGTGTAGATTATGTGGACGCAGATGGAGACTAAATAGCAAAATTACTCGTAAAACTAAGGTTGTCGTTTGTAGGCAACCTTTTTTTGTGTGAAAGTAAACGTACTTCGAAGGCAATCTTACGAAGTATTTAGAAGAAACCATTAAAAGTATTTCAACCTAAACGTTGAAGCATCTAAATCTCGATTATCGAGTGAATCGTTTTCAAACATATCTACAACAGCAAACAAATGCAGCGCCATTAGCGGTGTTTCGTATTGGTTTTGGTTTGATGATGTGTTACGGAATCATTCGTTTTTGGGCACATGGTTGGATAGAAAGTCTCTACCTTGAACCTACATTTCATTTCTCATACTACGGCTTTGAATGGGCAAAACCACTAGGGAGTTTTACGTATCTCATCTTTATTCTTTGTGGATTATCGGCATTTTTTGTAGCACTAGGACTCAAATATCGATTAGCAATCATCACTTTCTTTTTAAGTTTTACGTACATCGAATTGATGGACAAAACAACCTATCTCAATCATTACTATTTTATCAGTATTTTGAGTTTTCTGATGATTTTCCTTCCAGCGAATGCCACCTTTTCAATTGACAATTTATGGAGGAAAAGATCTTATGAAGAAATTCCAAAATGGACCATTGATGCGATTAAACTATTGTTAGGAATTGTCTATTTCTATGCAGGATTGGCAAAACTTAATTCAGATTGGTTATTCAAAGCGCAGCCATTAAAAATATGGTTGCCTTCCAAATTCGATCTGCCATTAATTGGAGAAACTGTACTGCAACAAGATTGGTTTCACTACGCCATGAGTTGGTCAGGAATGTTGTATGATTTATGCATTCCGTTCCTATTACTCTACAAAAGAACACGTGTATTTGCCTTTGTATTAGTCGTGTTTTTTCATGTCTTTACAAGAGTTTTATTTCCTATCGGAATGTTTCCTTTTGTCATGATTGTGGGCACTTTAATTTTCTTTGATGCAGGATTTCATCAAAAAGTCATCGCGTTCATCAAAAAAGGTATTCATACGGTGATTAAGGTCAATACAACAGCCGTTGAAACACTATCAAATTACAATTTATCATACAAATCTATGGTCATTCCTATTGTAGTTGCTTTCTTTGCCATTCAAATTCTATTTCCGTTTCGATATATGCTATATCCAGGTGAATTATTTTGGACAGAACAAGGCTATCGTTTTTCATGGCGTGTCATGCTGATGGAAAAGGCAGGAATTTCAACCTTTAAAATTGTAGATGGAAAAACGGGAAACTATTTCTATGTGAAAAACAGCGATTTCTTAACGGAATTTCAAGAAAAACAAATGAGCTTTCAATCCGATTTCATTCTCGAATATGCACATTATTTAGGCGATCATTTTACGAGTCAAGGACATGAAAATGTACAAGTTTTTGTAGACAGTCATGTAGCACTCAACGGACGAATAAGCCAACCATATATAGACAATACTGTTGATTTATATCAGCAAAAAGAATCATTCAAACACAAACACTGGATTTTACCATTTAAAGATGATGCGATTAAAGGATTTTAGTACACTTATTATCATTTGCTTGTTCAGTATTTCCCTAGCTGCACAACAAAAAATTTCTGGAACTGTAACTTCGACTGAAACTCAGAAGCCTATTGCAAATGTTGATATTTACGATCAAACTTCGGGAAAGTTAGCGACTACGAATGCAAAAGGATATTACGAATTTACCACAGAAGAAAAAGCGCTAACACTTATATTTTTCTCTTATGAATATGATGTGATAGAAAAATCAATTACTGTAGAAAAAGAAGTAATTCTAAACATTGCATTGAAACCTTTGGGCGAACAATTATCAGAAGTAGAGCTGAATGTTCGTAAGAATAAAATCTTCGCGCTAAAGCGATTAAAAGATGTAGAAGAAACAGCAATTTACGC
Source organism: uncultured Kordia sp. (assembly GCF_947489565.1). GTDB lineage: Bacteria > Bacteroidota > Bacteroidia > Flavobacteriales > Flavobacteriaceae > Kordia. Next base: position 256,505 of record NZ_CANLEA010000007.1, read on the forward strand.
AGGAAAAAAGACGGAAGTAGTATTGGTAGAACAATCGATGGCAAATTTAGCTTCCAACAATGCACGTCAAATATACAGTCAAGTCGTTGGTTTAAATATTTACCAAAATGATGATGCAGGATTGCAGTTAAATATTGGTGGACGCGGATTAGATCCGAACAGAACAGCAAATTTTAATACACGTCAAAATGGGTATGATATCAGTGCTGATGTATTAGGATATCCAGAAAGTTACTATTCGCCTGCGGCAGAAGGTTTACAGGAAATTCAAATCATTCGTGGCGCGGCTTCGTTGCAGTATGGAACACAGTTTGGTGGTTTGGTCAACTTTGTAATGAAAAAGCCAAATCAAGCAAAACCATTTGAGTTTATTACCCGAAACACCATCGGAAGCAACAATCTATACACCAACTTTACGAGCGTAAGCGGAACGACAGGAAAATTTAGTTACTATTCGTTTTTTAACTATAAAAAAGGTGACGGATTTCGTCCAAACTCTGAATTCGAATCAAAAAATGCCTACGCCCATATTGGCTATCAATTCAATGACAGAACTAAATTAGAAGCAGAAGTTACCTATTTGCGTTATTTGGCAAAACAAGCTGGCGGATTAACAGACGCGATGTTTGCAGAAAATCCTTTTCAGAGCAACAGAGCGCGTAACTGGTTTCAGATTGATTGGTTGTTGTACAACTTAAAATTCTCTCATAAATTCTCTGAAGACACCAATTTCACCTTTAATGCTTTTGGTTTGAATGCGGAACGAAATGCTTTAGGATTCAGAACCAATCGTGTGAATCAAGTAGATCCAGGTGGCGAACGTGATTTGATAAAAGGTGACTTTAACAACTTCGGATTTGAAGCACGTTTGTTGAGTAACTATGAAATTTTTGGGAAGAAATCTACCTTTTTAATTGGTTCAAAATTTTACAAAGCCGATAATACCAGTGCGCAAGGTCCGGGAAGTACTGGAAGCGATCCGAATTTTGAATTTCAAACAGCAGATTTTCCAAACTATCAAAACCAATCTGCGTATGATTATCCAAACTTGAATATGGCGATTTTTGGAGAGAATATTTTTTATGTGAATGATAAATTATCGATCACGCCAGGATTCCGATTTGAACATATCAAAACAGAAAGTGACGGATTTTTCAAGCGAATCAATTTAGATGGTGCTGGAAACGTGATTTTAAACGAAACAGTAGACAATAGTGAAACGCGTGAACGTTCGTTTGTATTATTTGGATTGGGAGCAAGTTACAAGCCAACAGACGCGTTGGAAATCTATGGAAATGTATCACAAAACTATCGTTCGGTGACGTTTACAGATATAAGTATTATTAATCCAGCCTTTGCGATCAGTCCAACAATTGATGATGAAAAAGGAATGACTATTGATTTTGGATTGCGTGGAAATTATAAAAACTTTCTTTCGTATGATGTTGGTGCATTTGGATTGTTCTACAACGATCGAATTGGATTTGTACAACGTGCTTTTTCGGATGGAAGTGTAAAAAGTGAACGCGGAAATATAGGAGATGCTGTGATGTATGGTTTTGAAGGGTTATTAGATTTCAATCTGAATGAAGTTTTTCTTAAAAACAACGATTATAGCTTTAACTACTTTATCAATGCTGCCATTACGAATTCTGAATATACAAAGTCAGATGAGAATGGTGTAGAAGGAAATAATGTAGAATTTGTACCCAACGTGAATCTAAAAACGGGAATTCGTTTCGGTTACAAAAACTTCTTATCAAACATTCAGTATACGTACTTATCACAACAATTCACAGATGCTTCGAACGCTGTAGAAAGTAACTTAAGCGGCGTAATTGGTGAAATTCCTGCGTATGATATTTTAGATATTTCGTTTTCATATACGTATAAAAACTTCAAGCTAGAAACTGGAATCAATAATGTATTAGACAACGAATACTTTACACGTCGTGCTACGGGTTATCCAGGACCGGGAATTATTCCGTCTAATAATAGAAACTTTTATACGACACTGCAGATAAAATTCTAAGTAAACTTTACATGTCAGTTCGAGCGCAGTCGAGAACACTAGGAATGTTAGTATTTCCTGAGAATCTCGACTGCGCTCGATTTGACATTAGTTTTAAAATATTCAGCAATTTATCTTCAATATATCACTACGAGGAAAAAAGTGATGCAGTAGTGTGTTTATATTATAATGCTCATATTAGTTGAAGTATGAAATTTTCGCAATGACGTATCAAACTCAAAACGTCACTTCGAGTGGCGAATCTGTGATTCGTTGTATCGAGAAGTACTCTGAAACAATTGTGTTTGCTAATATAATCAAGTAGTGTTTTTGACCACGAATTCACGAATTATTTTAGTTTGTTTGTTAGCACGAGTTTTGAAACTCGCGCTAACATTGGTTTTGAAACTCACGCTAGCATTGAGTCAAGGTCGGGTTCAATATATCTCTACGCTGTTTTAAAAAAGTTTAAGTACTACGACGCTTTAATTGGGTAACATTTTTTATTAATCATAACTAAAGGTTAAAAATGAATCTTTAAAAACAATTGTTATGAAAAAAAGAAATGTGAAAATTTTAAAATTAAAAAAGCGATTAATCTCCAAGTTAAATGAGGAAGTAAAAGGTGGCGCTGCATGTTCAACGGATCATGTGAAGACGTCTATAGGATTAGTTTTAGTATGCCCAACAAAACCAAATACAAAATGTAATTGTCCAGGACCATTTACGAATACATGTTTATGTGATAGTGATCCATGTTCTTGATAAAATTAAAAAGCGAACCTGAAAAGGTTCGCTTCGGCTTTTAAAAAATTAAGTTTGGGAATTTTTACTTTTTAATCAATTTTAAGGTTTTTAAAAGTGCACTTTCGTCATATACTTTTACAAAGTAAACTCCAGAAGTTAAACCTTCAATATTGATGTTGTATAGCATGTTATTTTGCTGATTTAGTGTAAATTTTCAAATCATCAAATTAGCATTTGTTCTTAACTGCGCTCAAAACAGACATATTTATTTCAATACGTATCAAAGGATACATTCATGCAGAGAAAACTTTCTTTTTGAAAAACTTACAGCTACGATTCTATGCTTTTATATAATTAATATTAAAATCAAAAATGCGAGCGAAATCTATAGAGGTTTATTATTAAAAAAAAGCTATTGAAACAGAAATTCCTGCAATAGAATAATGACATTAAAAAAGAAAAGCGAACCATTTAGTTCGCTTTTTTAAAATTTTCAAAATCGATCTTTTATTATTCTATGGCTTCAAAAAATAAATCTTGTCCGTCAAAAGAAGATAAAGACAATACAGTTAAGCCATCTGATCGTTCATAATATTCAAATGGACTGTTTTCAATTTTTGCGATTAAAAAATCATTTGTAATTGGATCACCATTGCCATCAAAATCGTTTCGTACTTCCAATGTAAACGTATAATTGTATTCTCCGGCATCATGTTCTAAATTGTCATCGGAGACGACAACAATGCCATCTTCTCTAAACTCATAAGTTATATTTTGTGTAGTATAATCAGTAGTTGATTGTGCAGAAAAAGGCGTATAAATATACATGAGTTTCCAGTTGCCAAGCATTAAGTTTTCTTGCTCGGGCTCTGTAGGTTCATTGGGTTCAGAAGGTTCGGTTGGCACTGTAACAGGATCTACATTTTCAATAGCTTCTTCAGGTTCTTGCTCCGTTTCATTGTCTGTAGAGCAACTCATTGTCATGGTGACGACAAAAAGTAAGAGAAATAATTTTTTCATATTTGGTTGGTTTTAAATGTCAACATAAATATATGAAAAATCTTAAAATATTTTGTGTAAAATACTGTTATTTATTGTGTTAGCTTTTTTTGCTTGCATTGTCGTTTACTCGAGTTTATCAAGCAAAGCTTTGGCTGCGGTATATTTATAACTGTCGGTATCTTTTACAAGTTTTTGTAATTCTGCAATAGCTTTATCTTTTTGCTCCATTTTTAGATAGATCATTGCAGTATACCAATTTCCTTTGGAACGCTCGTGCGGATCATTTACACTGGCTAGTTTTTGAAAAGCTGCAATCGCTTTGTCATTCTCATCAAGCTTATCAAAAGCAGCGCCAAGATACTGTAAACTGTAATTATATAATTCGTGTGAAGGCGTTACTTTTTCAAAAAACACGGAAGCTTCTTTGTAGTTTTTCTGTTTAAAAGCTGTTTCTCCTTGTAAAAAAATATCTTTTTGTTGTCCTTTCTCCACAAAGGAAGGTAATTCTTGAGACCAGTTTACATGGTCTTCATACAATGAACGATAGGAGGAAGCATTCATCTGTGTAAAATAAATTCCGAAAAATACAATAATGGAAGCAGCAAAGGCAACATGACGATAGTATTTTTTCAAAGGATGAACCTTTACCTCATCAGTCAAATATGCTTGTTCTGCATTGCGAATGCTGGCAGACAAATCCTGATATTCTTTACTTCTTAATTTCGATTTTAAAGCTGTCAAACGCTCCTTATGTTCTGGCCGTTGAATTGTATGCCATTCTTCGTTGCCAAGAATATCAAATAGCTGTTGTTGCAAACGTACTTCTTCCTGAAGTTCAGGTTCGGAACGTAAACGTTTTTCAAAAGCTTCTTTTTCAACAATTGATAGCGTATCTTTCAAATAACCATCAATTTGCGTTAGTAATTGTTCCGTAAGTTCTATTGCCATTTCTTAAGTTTTTGAAACAGTTTGTCTTCTTTTATCAATTTTATAAGTTTGGTTCTGCATTTAAAAACACGTTGGCGTACCGTATTGATAGATGCATATGCGTATTCGGTTAAAATTTCTTCGTAGCTTAATCCGTTAAAATAACTACCCAAAATTTCTTTACAATTTCCAGAGAGCAAATCAAACTTCTCAATATAAAAATCAAACAATTCTTGTTCGACTATAAAAGTGCTCAATTCTTCCTCTTTATCCTCTAGGGTCAAAGTATCGGTTTTTATTACCTTATTTTTTAAAGTTCTTTTCCAAATATTTTTACAAACGACAAATAAATAGGCTTCAAACGACTTTATTTCGCTTCTTTTTTCCTTTTGAGAGACAATAATATACATCAATCCATCATGAAAAACATCGGAAGCATCTTGAGAATCACCTCGATTTTTAAGGACATATGATTTTATTTTCGGAAATAGTTTGACGTAAATTTCTTTCGTAATTTTCTCATTTCCAGTGATAAGGGCGTTAATAAATCTTTCACTATCTTTCATGAATATAACTATGATTAAAAATATTGGGTAATGATTTCAGTGTTTCTTCCCCTATAAGTAAACGCAAAAATTAAATATTATGAGAAATATACAAAAACTTATTGCATTTGTATTGGTATTACTGGCATGTTCATGCACAAAAGATGATTTCATAGAAACATCAAATGACAATGTAGAATCTGGTATTATACCCAAAGCAGGTAGCTCTTCCTATTTGCCTAATTATTCAAATACTTCTATTGTAGTTCAGTTTAAAAGTGGAACTAGCGATCCGCAAAAAGGTGCAATTAGAACATTTAATGGGGTAGCAAACTATGAAAAATGTCACTGTACAAACAAAGATATTGAACTTTGGCATTTTGGTGGAGCTCTTTATGTTGAACCCAAAAAACGAGCTATAAAAGGGCAGATTGATCCAGAAAGTACAACAGGACTTCAAGAAGTAGATTATCAATTTACATTTGGTTTTGATATTGGTAGCGACTATATAGGAACCGCAGATGACGTAAGTTATTTGCCTTATATAAAATCAAGTACATCTGGACCAGTAGGTATTACTATTGCTGTTGTAGATACTGGGATTGCTCCGGGACTTACAGTATTTAATACAGTAGCAGAAGACCCAATAAAGTTTTTATATGAATCTGGAGACACTGCTGTAGCAGATGAAATGTCAGGCTGGGATTTTGTAGATGAAGATCCTAATACTTTTGACGATGATACAGGAAAACATGGTAGTATTATTAGTAAACAAATTTTTAGTGCACTTAGAAATCACGGAGTTCCGTTTCGAATACTTCCTATAAAAGTTGCTGGACCAAGTGGCGAGACTACTTATTTTGACTTTTTATGTGGTAGTTTATACGCGATGGAAAGAGCTGAACTTGTTAATATCAGTATGGGTTGGTATGATACAGGAGAATATCCAGAGGTGCGAACTATATTTGAAAATATTACAGGAACGCATTCAAATACAATCATAGTAACTTCGGCAGGGAATAACACCAATAATAACGATGATGTAAAACATTTTCCATCTTCTTTTGAAAACCCAAATATCGTTGCGGTTGCGTCTGCAAATGGATCGCACGACGAAATATCAGATTTTTCAAATTATGGAGCTATAGGAGTCGATTTTTTTGCACAAGGTGAAAATATTCCTTTTTACGAAATGGAAGTACAAGGAACTTCGTTTGCAGCACCACAAGTAACGATTCAAATTGCAAATTTAATAAATGACCCTGAAGTAGATATATTTACAGTAGATGGTATATTAATGGTAGCAACATTATTTGACCAATTGGCAGCAAGAGGAACGCATGTATCTGGAGTTTTTACCTTAGGAGATAGAAATACCTATTATAATAAATTGATTATCCCATTTGATTAATTATTAATGGTTATTTTTAAAGGAAAAATGACTTTCTCTTTAAGAATTGTAGTTGTATTTTTTCTTTGCCTTGGAAGTACTGGGTTTGCGCAGAATAATTTGTTAAAAACGATCGACAGTATTAATACAGTCAAAGGAGCAGAAAATCGTGCACAGTTATTTGAAAAATGCATAGCAGCTACTGATACTACAAAAAACACAAAAATTATAGGAATGCTTTTTCATGAAGCTGGTCTAAATTATTACAAGATTGAAAATTATGAAAAAGCATTACTGTATTTAACTAAAGCAATTGCTGTTAAAATACAATATTCGGACAAAGTCTCCCTAAATAAAAGTTTATTTTTAGCAGCATACATCTATCAAATTCAAGAAAAAACACAAAAAACATATCAATTATGTGAACAAATAATAAAAGCACAAGGAAGTGATAAATATACTTGTTATGCATATCGAACGCTAGCTGAAATAGAATTAGATAAAGGTGATTTTCATAAAGCGTTAGCATATTTGAATGAAGCTTTTTCGAATAAAAAAATTACATCAAATAGGGAGTTATTAAGTCTCTTATCGGAAACTATGATCTACGCATATGCCTGTATTTATGAAAGTCGTATAGGTACTGAAGACAAAAAAAATGATTTTCAAACCGTTCTTTTACACGAAAAAATCATTGAAGATAATTTAGCATTGATCAATGAGTATAATCTTCCTGATATCTATAATAATTTAGCGATTGTGTATGATGCTTTTGGAGCATTAGAAAAAGCATTAATATTCTATAAAAAAGCACAAGAAATATATCGAGAAAGTGGAGATATATACAATGAATTAGATGTAACTATAAACATTGGTATTTTATATTCGAAACAAAAAAAGCATGTACTTGCCGCTCAACAGTTTCAACGTGCTATTGATGAAGCTGATGATGTAGATCAAATAGCCAATGCATATAATAGTAAAGGATATTATTTAAACGCAAAGTCATCTACTGAAAAACTTCCCTATTTAGAAAAAGCTGTCATTACCATTTTAGAATTGGATAAACAGTTGGGAAATAATTTTCGATTGCCAACAATAGCCGAAATTAATGAATCGGATTATGAACAAGATGTATTGATCTATTTGATCGATTTGGCAGATCATTATGTACAAGTTTTTCACGAGAAAAAAGAAAAAAAATACCTTCTCAAAGCTAAAGAAACAGTCATTTTAATAGATCAATTGGTGTCTTTAATTCGGTATGATGTGGATTCAGAAGCTTCAAAGCTATTTTGGATTGAAAAAGGCGTGAATACTTATATGCTTGCCGTAGAAATTTGTTATCTTTTAAATGATGCTGAAAAAGTTTTCTACTTTATGGAGAAAAACAAAGCATTATTGCTACAAGAGAAAATAAAAACACTGCAAACAAAATTAGCATCCGATGTTCCGAGAGAATTGCGAGAACAAGAATATCAATTGTATTATGAAGGTATCAGTTTACAAGAACAGTTTCAGCAACAAATTGATAACGATTCAATACAACAAGTGTTTGCAGACAAAAAGAAAGAATATCAGATTTTTATGGATTCTTTACAACGGATGTATCCAAAGTACACAAAAACAAAGGAAAAAGTTGAAATAGTTTCTTTAAAAGATATTGTAGAAATTCACAAACAAAATAAAACTGCTTTTGTTGAATATATTTTACATGAAAATGATGGTTATGGTATTTTTTATGACGGAAAAAATCCTGTCGTTTTTAAAATAAATGCAGCGGAAGCTTTTCAAAAACAGCTCTCGTTTTTACGTACGTTTATGGTAAAACGTGATTTGGATACCAAAGAACAGAAAGAGTTTCATACAATTGGTTATAAAGTATTTCAACAATTGTTTCCATTCAATAACGCTTCACAACGTTTACAAAACAAAAAAATCACCATTATTCCCGATCATACATTGCAATACATTCCGTTTGAAGTATTGCCGATGCAAGCTACCGGAAAACTATCAGAAAGTTATTTGGTCAATACCACTGAAATTTCATACCTACAATCATTTTCACTGTTTGAGCAAATTCAGCAAAAACAAAATGCACCGACGAAAACCTTGTTAGCAATTACGCCAATTGAGTTTGCAAACAAAGAATTACCAACACTATCAGAAGCTACCGAAGTATTTGTATCTTTTGAAAAAGAAACAGCTTCCGTATTTTTACAAAGAGCAGAAGCCACCAAGGAAAACTTTTTAAAACATCGAAATAATTTCAATATCATTCATCTTAATACACATGCAGGTTTAGACAGTATAACGCAAACACCTTGGATTGCTTTTCAAGACAGTAATATGACGCTGAATGAACTTTTTGGACTCGAAAATCAGGCAGAATTGGTAGTATTAGATGCGTGTAAAACTAATGATGGTGTCAATCTTTCTGGAGAAGGAATTATCAATCTTTCCAGAGGATTTTTCTATAACGGAACACAAAGTGTATTGGCTTCACAGTGGAATGTTAATGAAAAAACAGGAAATGAAATATTACAAACGTTTTACAGTGAATTAAAAAACGGACATTCCAAATCAAAAGCTTTACAGTTGGCCAAAAAAAAATATCTGCAAACGCATGCGTATGACATCAAGCAAGTTACACCGTATTATTGGGCAGCATTTACACTTACAGGAAGTACAAAAGCAGTTGCAGAAACTTCTTGGTTTAATGTTGTAACGATTACTATTGGCACAATGCTGCTGATTTTACTACTTGTATTTTACAATAGAAAGAAAATATTTAAATAGTGTAAGGTGTTTAAAAATAATATGTTAAGCTAGTTTTTTTTAAATGACTAGCTTTTTTTATGTTCTCTTGGGTAATGAATCTTTCAAAACTTCCCATATAGATGTAGATCTATCAAGGGAAAACTCGAAAACCTTTTAAAAGAGTAGAGGTCATTAAACAACCAGAACCATGAAAAAAATAATATACTATCTAATTCCTTGTGTTTGTTCACTTTTGATCATTGGATGTACAAAAGAAGACCAAGCAATAGAAAATTCTGAAGAAGCAACGCTTCAACATATTCTTGAGCTAACGAATACATTTTTAAAAACACAAGACAAGATTACGACAAGCGCTAAGGCGATTGACCCTGCAATTGCAAAAATAGATATTACAGCTTTTTTAGACTCTTATGGTGGACCAAATTCATCAGATGACGATTTAAACGATGCCTATGCAGATGGAATAGCAGCATCTTACAAAGCTGCAGAAGGAGTGGCACCTCCAAACCCAGGAGGAAATGTCGATAATACTGCAAATGCATACGACTATGTTGGAAAATACCATGTAGATATCTTAGATTATCAAATAAGGAATAAAAGTAATTATGTGTCGCCCAATAATGTTTTTAAATACAACAGATCAATAGGTGTAACTTCAGATTACTTAGCACAGGATCAAATTCAATTGAATATGACAAATATGATGTCTAATAATCAATTCGATATGTGGTATCTACATTTACAACAACAATTACAGACGGCAAATGGGTTGATTTCTCAAACAATTTTAGCAATGGAAGCAGCTGGGAAAATTTCAACATTAGAAAGTAACATATTGTATCATTACTTTGATGCGCAAGAAAATGCAAGTTCCTTAACTAATTTCATTCAATATTCCATACAAATTGAAGACATTATAATTAATTCAAGTTATAATCATCCTACCAAAAGATTCCTTTTGAGTGCAATGGCAACAGCACGTCACGACTTTAATTACTGGCAATAACATTAAAAAAAAACAGAGAATATGAAAAATATAAAAAACACCGTATTGGCACTCTTGCTAATAGCAGGTATCGGTAGTTGTTCTAAAGAGGATGCAACTTTCCTAGAAACAGAAAGCAATATACTTACTAAGATTGCTGACATTACATCAGATTTTATAGATGGACAAGACGAAACAATAGTAAGCGCTAAGGCTTTTGACCCTACATATTATATGGTAGATATTACTGCAGGAAAAGAAGATTATGATCAGCATCATGATTATGATCATGCGGTCGATACTGGTATAGCTGCCTCTGAAAAAGCTGCAGAGAAAGCTATAGCACCTGCAAACGGATATGGAGGAAACCCTGTAGTAGCAGTTGTAAATCCAAATAATCCACTAGATTATACAGGAAGGTTTCATGCAGAAATATTAGCATCTGCCATATACCAAAATCATCAAATTGTGTATCCAAATGGAGAATTTAGCTATACAAACTCAATTAATTTTTCAAATAATTACATGAATATAACTGTGCAAAATATGCTTTCTGAAAATGAATTTAATGCATTTTATGAGCATGTTGTTAATAAGATCAGAGCTAATGATAATCTACTGTCAAAGGTAATGCAGCAAGATCTAAGAGAAGGGAAATTAACACAGAGCGAAGGGCAAATTTTGATCATGTATTTTCAAGCACAAGAGAGTTCTAATACGCTCAATGGATACATTCAATATTCCATACAAATTGAAAATATGGTTGTAAACTCAAACTTACCATCTTCAAGTAAAGATTTATTATTATTTGTAATGGCAACAGCGCGTCATGATATAAACTTTTGGAATCCATACTAATGCTAACAACAAAAAGGGAAATATGTATAATAGATACATACTCAGACCAACTGAAAAACTGTATCAAATTTTTGCGTTGATTATGCATATGGAGAAAGGCTTTCTGTAATGGAAAGCCTTTTGAATATGAATACACACATAGAATTTAAAAATAGTAAAAGCGTTCCATAAATTATTTATACTTTTATGCATTGAACATTTACCAAGTATATCAATGAAGATACTTATTACGGGAATCGCAGGTTTTATTGGTTCGCATGTAGCAGAGCACTTGCACAATTTAGGTCATGAAGTTATTGGAATCGATAATTTTTCAGATTATTATCCAGTGACACTAAAAAATAAAAATGCTGCAGTTTTAGGAGCTAAAGGAATCGATATTATACTAGCAGATTTACGAGAAACCACTTCCATTGAAAAACTTCCCGCAACAGTTGATTATATTTTTCACTTTGCCGCACAACCTGGTATTGCAGCAACCTCAACTTTTGAAGATTATTTGACGAATAATGTCATTGCGACTCAAAATTTATTGACATATGCTTTGCAGCAAGATTCTTTGAAACTCTTTGTAAATATTGGTACTTCGTCTATTTATGGTTTAAATGCTACATTTCCTGAAACGGTGGCGCCTCAACCTGCTTCACATTATGGAGTTACAAAATTAGCCGCAGAACAATTGGTTTTATGCAACTCAAGGTTGAACAAACTCAAAGCATGTTCCTTGCGATTATATTCGGTATACGGTTCGCGAGAACGTCCAGACAAGCTATTTACGAAGCTTTTAGACTGTGGTTTGAATAATAAGAAATTTCCACTGTTTCAAGGCAGCTTAACGCATTTACGAAGCTTTACGCATGTAAGCGATATTGTAAAAGGAATTGTAAGTGTTATAGGAAAAGAAGAAGTCTGTAATGGTGAAATCTTTAATATTGGAACCGAAGCAGAATACACAACACAACAAGGTGTAGATGCTGTTGAAAAACTACTCAACACGACTATAAAATTTGATGAATTGCCACCGCGATCTGGTGACCAACAACGAACAAAAGCAAACATTGATAAAGCTCGAAAACTCTTAAATTACAATCCGACAGTTACTTTACAAGAAGGTGTTGCCGAACAATTGGCATGGTTTAGAGAGTTGTAAAATAAAATTAAAAACACGCTGATTTTCAATAATCTAACTTCAAAATAGTAAGAATACTTAGTACAAATTTTTTATTTACGATAATTCACGGAATTTGACGCTATGTTTCACGGAATCGTATGTTACCTTTCTTTTTTTACCTTTTTCTCTAAGGTACATTTACATCATTATTAATCTAAATCATGTATTATGAAAAAAAGAAATCTAAAAGGTTTAACATTAAACAAAAAGCAAATTTCTAAGATTGACAATGTAGCAGGAGGAAGACCTCCATATCAACCGTCAGATTGGTGTCCTACAGAAGGTTGTATTGAAGAACCTGGACCAACTCCAGAAACAAATCCGCATTCAGTATGTAACTGTGGATCTGATTTTGCTGATACTTGTGGTTCAGCTATTGGACATTGTTAATCTGCTAATTAACAAAGAAGAGAAGCGGACTTTGGTTCGCTTTTTTTACTTAATTCTTCTCTACCAAATACATATCGGTACGCAAACGATCTTTATAACCTCCTTTTGAATCGTCTACAGGATTTAAATCGAAAGTTTCTACGTATGTAATTTTATGATTTGGAAATGCTTTTTCAAGACTCTTCTTTGCGTCAATCATAACCAATGCTTTAAAAGTGTCTTCTTTAGGAGTTTCTAAAGCGTGACTGTGAAGCAACGGAACTTTTCCTCCATAATCCCATACCAATTCTGGCGATTGAATATTGAACATATACACAGGAATTTGCTCAGCTTCCGCTTTTTGCGATATTTCTTGTAGTGAATTGTACTTCGGATTTTCTAAAAACGAATTTGCTAACGGAAAACCAAATGTAATTGCGGACATAAAAAACAGAATGATTGCATAAAATGCCAATTGAATTTTTCGCTGATACACATATTTTAAAATAAAAAAGCCAACCAACACCAACACAATTGAAGTAAGGGCAAATGATGTGTAAAAACCTGTCAATGTATCTTTTAAGAAAATATAACCTACGATTGGAAAAGCAACTCCAACCAATCCGATCAAACCAAAATTCAAATACACAGGAATGCGCTCGTATTTGTTCATTTTCTCTTTAAACGATCTAAAAACATACATGAGATAAAAGCTTGTCGTATATGCCAACGGAATTAATACAGGCAATAAATAGCGCGATTTCTTTTCAGGAATTACAGAGAGCAATATAACCGATGCCAGAGTCCAAAATAAGCTAAATTTATACGCTTTTAAGTTCTCTACGCGTGTTTTTAAATACGGATATAGCAAACCAACAAAGGCAACTACCGTCCATGCGCCTGATTGCGTAAAGAAGCTCCAATAGTAGTAAAACGGACGCACATTACGATTTTGCCAAGCAGTTGTTTCTTTATCTGCAATGGCTCTAGCAGTTTCACCATCCATCACACTAATATAATAAGGCCACCAAACAGAAATAATCGCAGTGACTACAATTAGACCTACTAATGGCAACCATTTTCTCTTAAAGTTTGAATATTTATAAACAATACTATACGCGATTAAAAAAGGTAAAAACAATGCAAAATGTGATACCGGACCTTTACTCATAAAGGACAAACCAATAAAAGTTCCTGCGAGCAATGCATTGCGCCATATTTTCTCATCAGTAGCAAAGAATTGAAAAATATAGTAAATGGCAATAATCATAAAACCGTGCGCAAAAATATCCCAAGTTCCATTTCTTCCAGCAAAAACCATATAAAAAGAAGTTGCTAGAATCAAACTGTTTATAAAAGCTTGTTTTTTATCTTTTAAGAAATATACACCAAAACGATATGAAAAAAGAACTAATATCAAGGTGATAATTGCTGAAGGCACTCGCAACGCAATTAAATTTTTAAAACTAAAAAGCATGCCGCCAATAGCAGCTAACCATGTTGGTAATGGCGGTTTTTCATAACGCGGTTCACCATTCATGGTTGTCAATAACCAGCCGTCATCCGATACCATTTCGCGCGCAGTAATAAAGTTTCGCGCTTCCATAATATTAGGATACAACACATCAAGATTCATAAAAAAGATAAAAAAACATACTATAACGAGTATCCAAACGTAATTTTTCTCCTGTATAAAATTCATGATTGATTTCTTAAAAGCATTATATTTCTAACGTAAGTAACAATTCCAAAAGTATGGCCGGCAATCAAAATAGGATCTTTTCTGAAAATTGCATAGGTAAATATCAAACTGGCACCTAGCAAACTCAACGCCCAAAAACCAAGCGGTAAACTCGATTCTTTTTTTCGTTCCGAATAAATCCATTGATATACAAAGCGTAAGGTAAAAATAATTTGAGAAATGATTCCTAAATACAACAACCAATCTGGAATGTCTTCACTGTTGAGTAAATTGTAGATATCTTGTTTGTTATTGTTGTAACCAATGGCGATAATAATCAACGGGAAAATGATGATGAAAATACGCACCAACTGATGCATACGACTCCATTCGCCTTGCAATTGCATGTTTCTAACATAAATAAAATACGTTAAAACTTGCCCAAGCATGATGGCAAAATCGTTTCGTAGATAACCGTAAACAAAGAGTAGGAAGGAAGCAATAAGACTCAACTTCCAAAACAAAGCTGGCGTTAATACTTTTTTATTTCTTTCAGAAATAACCCATTGTAACAAGGTTCTTCCCGAAAATAACAATTGTGCAAGCGCACCAATTCCATAAATGAGCCAAGTCATCATCCTTTCTTAGCTATAGAATAATTGATGTATTTTTTCTTCATCCATACATAGGCAAAGCAATCCATAAGTGGACCTAACAAACGATTCCATAAACCGTATTTGGCTTCTCCAGCAATTCGTGGAAAGTGTTGTACAGGAATTTGCTTAATTTTTCCATCTTGCAATAAAATCATGGCAGGTAAAAAACGGTGCAATCCTTTAAACATCGGAATGCGTTTTGCATAGTCTGTTTTAATGATTTTTAATGGACAACCTGTATCGTCCATACCATCTTTGGTAAAAGTTCTACGAATACCGTTGGCAATTTTTGAAGACATATTTTTTACAAACGAATCCTTTCGGTTGGCACGAACGCCCGTTACCAAATCAAATTCGCCAATATGTTCTAGGAGTAAATCAAAATCAGCCGGCGCCGTTTGCAAATCGGAATCAATATACCCTACTAAGCTTGTCTCAGTATGGTCAAATCCAGCTTTAATTGCAGCGCTCAATCCGCGATTTTCAGCAAAACAAATGAAATTAAAAACGGTGCTATCGGCACAAATCTTTTCAATCATTTCCTGACTTTTATCTTTAGAGCCATCGTTTACAAACAAGACTTTGACAGGAATTTTTGCGGCTGCGGCATATGCGCCAAGCTCTTTTTCAACTCTTTCTAAATTATCTTCTTCATTATAAACAGGAACGACAATCGTAAGTTCTTTATCCATTGCTAAAACTTTGTTTCTATAAATAGCTTAAAAATTTGCGCCAAAGTTATAGTTTTTTTACAATATCGACTGTAAGAATGCGATTTAATGTAAATTTCTTAGCAACAACCTGAATTTGGATCGCGACCACCATTCATTTGCGCTTGCAATTCTGATAATTTTACTTTCGGTTTTTCTGCTGGAATTCCACAATTATCTTTGGCTAAGCAATCGGTTTGTTTAGTTGTTAATACAAAGTGATTATCTTGAAAATCCAAGCCATATTTTCCAATGGTTTCTGCTTGATATTCTACCTCAACTTCTAAATCTTGAATTCCTAATACTTTTTCAGAAAGTTCAATAATATGCATCAATTTCTTTGGTTCTAAACGATGATCTACATCATCTGCAGACCACAGTTGAAAGTTGACTACATGTTCTACACGAACAACGCCGCCACAATCAATAAAATGTTTTGAAATCTGTCCAACTTCTGTTACGTGAAAATGACTTTCTACTTTTTGTGAGTTTGGTAAATAAAAATCTAATTGTTCTAATGTTTGTAAATGATTCTTTACTTCTGATAATTTCATGAGTGTATGATATAAATAATTAGCATTTTTTTGTTTGTGATAGGGAAGTCGTAATAGTATTTAAATACTGTAAAACTTCTTGCCATTTCTTCTGATTGATACAATAACAAATATTTTTCCCTGCAATTTCACCTTGAATCAATCCTACTTTCTTCAACTCTGATAAATGTCTAGAAATTGTGGGTTGTGCCAACGGCAATTCCATCACAATATCATTACAAATACAGGAAGGACTTTTTGCTAAATAGTGCATAATTGATAAGCGTGCAGGATGTCCAAGCGCTTTTAATACTTCTGACATTGTATTTACTTCTTCTGAAAAGCCTACTGTTTTAGTTATTCCCATATTGCAATATTAAAATATGTTTTTGATTTGAGAAAGAAATAGCTGTTAAATTTTTAAAAAATTATATAAAAAGTCGTTCAAATAGATTGACTATTGGGAATAAAAAAAGGGAGGCCCTACCATAAACCTCCCTTTAGAAAAGTTGTATTTGCATACAACCTAGTAAAAACTCGTTTCCGAATTTTTATTTGCTGTTTTTTAAACTCATGTATAGTTTTTCGGCTTAAAAATTATACATGTATTTAAAAGTTGATTGTTATACATCAGAATCATAAGAGATTAGTGATGTATTCTGCGGGTAAAACTATTGAATAAGAGAGAGAAATACTTAAAATTTGAAGTTCTTTCTACAAACTCCCCATTTTATCGATTAATGCTATAAATTGTAGGAAATATCTATAGTAAAAAAATACTTTTTTGATGAAGTTGTATGAAAAATGAATTTAAGATACCATATAAAAACAAAAAGACCGTATCTATTTTTCAAGATACGGTTCTTTAAGTATCGTTATATACTAGTTACCTAAAAGGATAGGTCAAATCTATAGATTTAGTATTCTTTTCTTAATTCATCTAGCTAAAAAAACTGTTTGCTCGTTGAAAGGTAATTTTTTTCGACAGCGCGCGCTAAATGACAGAAAATATCCCGCTATACTACAATGTATCAATGCGATACATATCCCTTATAAAAGAAGTAAGGGGAACTTTTCCCAAAGTTCCCCAAAGTATAGTGGATTCCCCTAAATCCCTAAAACTGTATTGCATGTACCAAATGTAGGCAGAAGTCTTAAGTATGGGATAAGGTGTCGTATTATAAAAGCTACGGTAAAACCGTAAAAGCAATTTTTCGGGTAGTTTTTTGCTATGTTTTTAAGCAATGTAAGAGCACTTTATTTTCTGATAATAAGGTAGTTGCGAACAGGAAATCAGTACCTCCATCAGCAACTGTTAATTTTTTGCGAATTGTTGCAACTGACACCGGAAAATTGCGTGTTGTGATGTTTGCTTTGGATAAATGTAATTCTTTTTTGAAAATCTTTTTGTTGAAAGGCACTATTTTTTGGATTTCAAAACGTCTTCCAGGAAAATCAATCAATGAATCAGAAGTGTATAAGTGTGAATGCGGATGTAATTTTTCTAACTGAAACGAATTGGCAATACTTATAAATCCACCAGCTTTCATAATAGCAGCATTGGGTTCATATAAATACTTTTTGGGAAGTCCATACTGTACTTCTTGATGCTTTTCATCTGAAAGTTGAAAGTTGAAAAATTCATCTTCTTTGTGGGTCAGATTGACAGTTTTAATGGAAACCTGTGTTGTTTGCTGTTTTGTGTCAATCAACCATAATAATTCTTTAACTTCATTTTGTACAGCCACGACATGAATCTCTTTTACATTGTTTAAAACTCGTAAACCATTCGTTATATCTAACAAAGGCGATGTTTTAATTAAGATAGTAGTAGCATGCTTGGCAAGTAGTTCTTGATGCGTAACGACATCAGGCAAACAATCTTCCAATAAAAATACTTTTCCTTTGACATCATTTCTCCGAGAAGGATCAATATAAATACAATCGTAAGTTTGTGAAGTCTGCTGCAAATACGCTATTCCATCTTCTGCTACAGTCTGAATATTATTGACTTCAAGTATTTTATAATTATGAGTGACAATTTCTGAAAGTTTCTGCGAAATTTCACAATGTGTAACTTCTGGAAAATGTTTAGAAAACGCGTAGCAATCAACTCCAAAACCTCCTGTAAGATCAATTAATGAGTTTCCTGTGACCAATGAAGCTTTATAATTGGCTGTTTGTTCAGAAGAAGTTTGCTCAATATTGAGCTTGTTTGGATAATATATTTGTTCTGAAGAAAACCAAGTTGGTAATTTTTTTTCGCACCTGACTTTTGCCTGAATTTGTTCCATAATCTCCGCAAATGGAATGGCTAAAACCTCTTTATGTTTTAGTAAAAGCTTGGTAGGATCATCTTTTAAATGATCGTTGATAAATTGTTGAATTTCAGATTGAAGTAAAGCTAAGTTCAAGAATTAAATATCTTTAGTAATCGATTGCACAATTTTGTTATCGGATAAAAATTCTTTCAGAATTACTTTGATAGCTGTATACGAAGGAATCGCTACAACCATTCCGATGATTCCGAATAAAATTCCCCAAATAATAATGACCAAGAAAATTTCCAACGGATGTGATTTTACAGAACTTGAAAATATTAAGGGTTGACTTATGAAGTTATCAATCAATTGTCCGGCAAGGAAAAAGATCATAACACCGATAGTATTGGGTAAAATTACGGTGCTAAAATTATCAATAATAACACCAGAAGCATCTGTTTCTATACTACTTGTAACACATAAAATCATCATCAATACACCACTAATTAAAGGTCCGACATACGGAATAAGATTTAGCAATGCACATAAAAAGGCAATCACAATGGCGTTGTCAATTCCAAAAATTAAGAGCGCAACCGTATAAATAATAAACAGAATGAGGATTTGAAACAACAATCCTACAAAGTATCTGGATAGTAAATCTTTGATCTTTTCAAACGATCGTGCCCATCGATCTTCTTTATTATTAGGAACCAACACCAATACACTGTCCTGTAGCAATTTGCTATCTTTTAGTAAAAAGAAGGAGATGAAAAGTACTGAAAGAAGTCCAATACTAAAACTACCCAAACCACTGATTAATGAATTGAAAAAACTAGGAATGAACGAAAAATCTAATTTTGAAAACAGCTTAGATTCTTCAATTGGAGGTACAACTGCGTCTTTTCCGTGGAAATATTTATATCCTTCGGAATACATATTTTTCACATTTCCTTCCAATTCAGTTATGTCATACAAAGCGAGTTTTGTTCCTTGATCTTCAATTAAAGGAATAAAAAGCGCAACAAGTCCTATGAATTGACTTATTAAGAATATCATTGTGAAAATAGCAGCCAATGTATTGCTAAACTTTAAGCGTTTCTTCAAAAATTGTACAATTGGTCGTCCGAGCAATGATATTACTGCCGCAATTGTTATATACACTAACACCATCTGAATTTTATGAAAGAAATATAGTATCAAAAACGCACCGAGAATAATTGCTACAGCTTTTAAAATACCATTGGCTATTGTGTTAGAAGTCATATTTGCGGATTTGATATTAAAATTACTATTTAAAAATCATTTTGCAAGATATTGTCTTGTAATTTCATACAATACAATATTGGTCGCTTGCACAACATTCATACTACTGTTTTGCCCAAACATCTCAATATGTGTGATGACATCAGATTCATAGATGGTTTCTGGGTTTACACCAAAGTTTTCATCACCAATGACCAAAGCAATCTTTTCAAACTTTGAAAAATCTAGTGTGTGAATGGATTGACTTTTTTCTGTAATTTCTAATGATATAATTGTGTAATTCTCTTCTTTGAGTTTTAAAATAACAGGATGAATGTCTTCTTGAATTTCAAAAGGAACTACTTTTTCGGTAGCGCGAGAAGTTTTCGTCATTTTTCTGCCAAACACAGGAATGTTCTCCCCACAAAATATAATTTTTTCTACACCAAAAGCATCACAAATACGAAACAACGAACCAATATTTGGCGCATTGGAAACTTGATCGGACACCAACGTAATAGGAAATCTGCGTTTCTCAAAATTAGTAGTATAATGGGTGAGTTGTGACATATTTAGAACTAAGAATTTGACTTTAAATGATTGATATAATTTGTCAATAAACCTTCAATTTGCTTTGCTGCTACTGGATTTGCAGAATGCACATAAAACTCAAGATTTTTGATGTCTAAACCAGAAGTATATACTAGCCATTTTGCTGCTGCATAACCATCTTCAGCAACTTCTCCGTTGGCATTCAAGCCTAAATCGTTATCAAAACTAATATACTTAGGAAGTCCGTTGGCTTCAATATAAGCAACAAACTTTTCATACGTACGTACAATCACAAAATTATAGTCATCAGGATTTCTGTATACCATTTCAGGCACACGAATATCATCTAAAAAAAGGTTGTAACTCATTTTGATGAAGATTTAATCAATCATTAATTTATTAAAATCACTAACTTTTTTTCGTTCGTTGTACCACGCTAATGCAGGAATTCCGAAGGTAACAGGACTTGCAATAAATCCTATATTCCATAAAACAATCGTTCCTGCAATTGCAATAGCTACTGCAATCAATAAAACGGTCGTATTCATTTCTCCATGAAGTCGATTTATATGTTTTTTGGTATGTTTTCCACAGTGTTTACAACGTTCATTGAATTCCGTACCAATTTCACCTTTTAAATCATATCTATTGTTAGAAGCTACTTTTAGGTAATTAATTTTACCACAAGAATAGGAAGCACAGTAATAACCAAGTTTCATGTTTTTTGGAAGATTTTAATTAATGTTTAAAAGCATAGTTGACAATATTAGCGCCCATTTGCAAAGCTTTCAAACGAACCTCATCAGAATCGTTGTGAATTTCTTTATTTTCCCAACCATCGCCTAAATCACTTTCAAATGTAAACAATAATACCAATCTGTTTTCATAAAATAATCCCATAGCCTGCGGACGCAAACCGTCGTGCTCATGAATTTTTGGCAATCCTTTTGGGAAGGAATACGGTTGCTTAAAAATAGGATGTGTGGCAGGAATTTCTCGTAATTCTTGGTTTGGAAAAACCTTTTTCAACTCTTTTCGTATGTATTGATTCATTCCGTAATTATCATCAATATGTACAAAACCACCCGAAGTTAAATACTTACGTAGATTTTCGGCGTCATCTTCTGAGAAAAATACATTTCCATGCCCTGTCATATGCACAAACGGAAACTGAAACAAATCAGTGCTTCCAACTTCTACCGTTTGCGGTTTGGCTTTAATGGCTGTGTTTATATTTTGATTGCAAAACGTGATCAAATTTGGCAATGCTGTCGGATTTGAATACCAATCACCACCACCAGAATATTTTAAAATGGCAATTTCTTGTGTATGTGCGAGCGAAAAACTCAATAAAAATAAAAATATCGTAAGCTTCTTCATGTAAAATCGTCTTATGTACTGCAAGGTAAACTTTAAGATTATGAAACGAAAATATTTAATAACACTTTCACTTTTTACACTCGTATTTTTAGCTTCTTTTACAAATTTGATTGATAAAAAACACAAACCTGTAGTAGTTTTAGAACTATTTACATCACAAGGGTGTTCTAGTTGTCCAAGCGCAGATGTGTTGTTGGAAACAGTAGGAAAGGAGTTTACAGGCGACAATGTATTTACCTTATCGTATCATGTTGATTATTGGAATTATATAGGCTGGACAGATCCGTTTAGTCAAAAAGAATATACGCAAAAGCAACGTTCCTATGCGCAAAAATTTAGAGACAATCAAATTTATACGCCAGCAGTAATTGTCAATGGTCAAGAGCATTTTGTGGGTTCAAACCGTGCAAAAATGTATGCAAAAATCAAAGAATACAAACAGAAGTCTTCTCAGTATGATATTTCGCTTAGCGCGATAGAAAACGCATCAAAAACCATCAAATTTAATTACAAAATTGACGGGAACTTATCAGATACAAAAGCACGTGTTGTGTTGGCAATCAAAGAACGCACCACAAAAGTAAAACGTGGAGAAAACGCTCGTAGAACCTTAAAAAATCATAATATAGTTGTCAATGAACGCTATCTAACAAATGTTGCTACAAAAGGAACGACTACAATTGACATTCCTAAAATTGTATCAAAAGACGATACTTTAAGTGTTTTTCTAATTCTTGAAAATAAGCAGAAAGATATTTTGAGTGCACAGAAGTTGGAATTTTAGTATCGGCTTTGCCTGTTAGAAGGTTAGATGCGCTTCGCTGTTAGAACGCACTTCGTACTTTTAGTATTGCTTCGCTTTTTGATCGCTTTGCTTTTGATCGCTTTGCTTTTTGATCGCTTTGCTTTTTGATCGCTTTGCTTTTGATCGCTTTGCTTTTTGATCGCTTTGCTTTTTGATCGCTTCGCTTTTTGATCGCTTTGCTTTTTGATCGCTTTGCTTTTTGATCGCTTTGCTTTTTGATCGCTTCGCTTTTTGATCGCTTCGCTTTTTGATCGCTTCGCTTTTTGATCGCTTCGCTTTTTGATCGCTTCGCGTGTTATCTTAAAATACTTTTACATTCAACATTCAACATTCAACATTTAGCATTTCTCAAACGTCACTTCGAGTGAATTTGCAACGCAAATTTGTATCGAGAAGTACTATGAATATAAATCCAACTTTTAATAATTAAACTTCATTCAAAAACACCACAGAATGACATGCTACAATGGCAGCAGTTTCGGTACGTAAACGTGTTTCGCCTAAAGTAACAGGAACATAGTTGTTTTGAAGTGCAAGCGCAATTTCTTTTTCTGAAAAATCACCTTCAGGACCAATTAAAATGGTAACGTCTTTTTGAAGTTCTAATGCAGTTTTTAAAGATTGTTTTTGGTCTTCTTCACAATGTGCGATAAATAATTGTTCGTTTTTGTGTGTACTGATAAAGTTTGAAAACGAAATTGCAGGTTTCAACTTAGGAAAATAAGCTGTTAACGATTGTTTGGTTGCCGATTGTATAATTTTCTCAAAACGTTCTGCTTTAATCACTTTTCGTTCCGATCGATCGCAAATAATTGGTGTAATCGTGTCAATTCCGATTTCGGTCGCTTTTTCTAAAAACCATTCATACCGATCGTTCATTTTTGTTGGCGCTACAGCCAAATGCAATTTGTAGTTTTTCGCTTTCTGAAACTCAAATGAAGTTACCTCAACAATACAATTCTTCTGATCAGCAAGCATAATTTTCGCTGAAAAAATATACCCTTTTCCGTTGGTAATATGTAATATATCGTCTTCTCTTTTACGCAATACACGCACAATATGTTTACTTTCTTCTTTGGAAAATGTATAATGACTTGTTTCGGGTGTGATGTCTGGTGAGTAAAAAAGTTGCATTGTGAAATTCGAAATTATGAATGCTAAATATATAATTATAAATGCTAAATTATAAATGAAAAAGTATTTATTTCAAAACCCAATTATTGATTCAATTTATATTTTGCATGTTCCAATCCGAGTTCAATCCAGTGTAACAATTCCAATTCAGTTTCGCAACCTTCGGGAGAAACATACACAAATTCTTTCATTGGTTTTTTTGTGAAATCCATCGGACGCACAAAATCTTTTGCGAGGTTTTCTTCCATCTTTTCAGATTTGATTCGAACCATTAGATCTTCTTTTACAATCCCAACAACCATTTTTCCTTCATACATAAAACAAATGCCACCAAACATTTTCTTTTCCGTAAAAGTTTCTGGAAAAAAAGAAAACTGTGCTCGAATTCTGTTTGCTAAACGTTCGTTGAATGCCATGGATTAGAAATTTTAAATTATGAATGTTGAATTTGAAATAAAATGATACTTTTCAAGACCCAAGACCCAAGACCCAAGACCCAAGACCTATATCTTAATTCTCGAATTCGCCGTCACCGATTCATCCGTAAAATCTTTTTTCAAATATTTCAAATATCCAACAATTCCAATCATGGCAGCATTATCGGTTGTGTAAGCAAATTTTGGAATATGTGCTGTCCAGCCATACTTATATTCACCATCTTTCAAGGCTTTTCGTATCGCAGAATTTGCAGAAACGCCACCACCAATAGCAATTGTTTTAATACCAGTTTCTTTGGATGCTTTTTTCAATTTGTCCAAAATAATATTGACAATCGTGTATTGTATAGACGCACAAATATCTTTTAAATTCTCTGCTACAAAATTCGGATTCTCCTTAGTTTGTCTTTGTACAAAATATAAAATAGCGGTTTTCAATCCAGAAAAGCTAAAGTTCAATCCAGCTACTTTCGGTTTTGGAAACGGAAATGCTTTCGGATTTCCTTCATTGGCAAGTTTGTCAATAATTGGACCTGCAGGATAAGTCAATCCTAAGATTTTCCCACTTTTATCATACGCTTCTCCAACAGCATCGTCAATAGTTTCGCCAATTACTTCCATCTCAAAATGATCTTTTACGACCACTATTTGTGTATGTCCGCCAGAAATGGTCATAGCCAAAAATGGAAACTCAGGAATCGTTTGCGCTTCATCTTCAATAAAATGTGCTAAAATGTGCGCTTGCATGTGATTTACTTCAATTAAAGGAATGTCTAAACCAAGTGCGAGCGACTTCGCAAAGGAAGTCCCAACCAATAGTGATCCCATTAATCCTGGTCCGCGCGTAAAAGCTATGGCATTTAACTGTTTTTTATCGATATTTGCATTAGCTAGTGCTTGATGCACAACAGGAACAATATTTTGTTGATGTGCCCTTGATGCCAATTCAGGAACAACGCCGCCATATGCTTCGTGAATTTTTTGATTGGCTATAACATTTGACAATACTTTTCCGTTCTGTAAAACAGCAGCAGAAGTATCATCACAAGATGATTCAATAGCTAAAATATATACATCTTTTGTGCTCATACGTTTTAAAAGGCATAAAAATTGATATAAAGTCACAAAGATATGCTAAACATCGTGTTTTGTAATATTTTTTTTGTGAATTTGCAATGTCATAAACGACATATAACCTTTAATAAAAACTATCATTAAAAGAGCCTGGAAAATAATCAAACGTGTGTTACTAGCAATTATACTGCTATTTCTACTGTTGTTGATTATTTTTTCGATTCCTGCGGTACAAACTGCGGTTGGAAAAAAGGCGACCAACTGGTTAAACGAAAAGTACAATACAAATATCAATATTGAGCGAATTGGCTTAAAGTGGAATGGAGACATTTCCATGAAAGATATTTATATTGAAGATTATCTAAAAGATACTTTGATCCATATCAATGCTTTAGAAACATCTATTTTAAGTTTTAACAATGTGCTGAATAATAAACTTGAATTTGGCACGGTAAATATTGAAGGACTTACTCTTAATATCAATACTGAAAAAGATTCTACCGATACCACTTTAGACGTTTTTATTGCAAAACTTGACTCTGAACCTTCCGACGGAACACCTTCTAATTTCTTATTGACAAGTTCTAAGTTGAAACTTAATGATAGCAAGTTTAGATACAAAGACCAAAACAATTCAACGCCAGATATGCTCGATTTTAAAGAGCTTTCTGGAACGGTGTATGACTTTAAAGTACAAGGTCCTAATGTTTCTGGAGATGTCCAGAATTTAACTTTTTTAGATGTGCATGGACTGCGAGTCAATGAAATGAATACCATATTTCATTACTCACTCACTCAAATGCGTTTTGATAATTTGCTCATAAAAACAGACAATTCGCAACTAAATGGAAGTGTTGTATTTGATTATGAACGAAAGGATTTTGCCAACTTTTTGGACAAAGTAAAACTGTCTGCCAAGTTTACAGATTCAAAAATTGATTTCAATGAACTCAACTATTTTTATGATGAGTTTGGAAATAAAAAAGGAACGTTCAGTACAGAAATCGTAGGTGTTTTAAATGACTTTACCACAAAAAACTTTGACTTTAAATCGCCAAGTACAATCATAAAAGGAGATGTTCAGTATAAAAATCTATTCAATTCGAGTAGAATGTTTTATATGAAAGGTGATTTTGAACGTTTTTCATCTAACAACTATCAGTTGACTACTTTATTGCCGAATATATTAGGTGTAAATCTACCAAAAACCTTAAATCGTTTAGGGCAGTTTAGCATGACAGGAACCACAGAAATCACTGAAAATGTGATCAATGCAGATGTTCGTATCAATACCGAAATCGGAAACTCAGTCTTGGATATCAATATTGTTGATGTGGGCGATCGTGAAAATGCTTTGTATGAAGGAGAAATACAATTTGAAAACTTCAATTTGGGCGTTTATTTAAACGATCCGATGTTGGGAACAATTTCTTCGGACGTATTTGTCGATGGAAAAGGATTTACGGAAGAAAGTCTAAATACAGAAGTCGTAGGAACGGTAAGTTCTATATACTACAATGATTATATGTACAAAAACCTGAATGTTTCAGGCGTTTTAAAAGATCAATTGTTTGACGGAAGTTTGGTATCCAGAGATCCAAATGCAGATTTTAACTTTGAAGGATTGGCAAATTTTGCAGGTGCTGAAAACGAATTCCGATTTAAAGCTTCAATCAACACGTTAGATTTAAACAAACTGAATTTTGTGCAAAGAGACGACATTTCACTATTAAAAGGTGATATGGTTTTAGATCTTGTTGGAAATACCATTGATGATATGGCAGGAGATATCTTCTTCAAGAAAATATCATACACGAATCAAAATTCAACCTATACATTTAAAAACTTTAGTGTACATTCAGAATTTAGCGAAGAAGACATTCGAAAACTCACAATAGATTCACCAGATATCATAAAAGGAACTGTTACAGGACGTTTTCATTTTGACGAAGTGTTAGACCTTGTACAAAACTCTGTGGGAAGTATTTATACCAATTATAGACCTATTGAAGTACTTCCGAACCAATACTTAAACTTCAACTTTAAGATTTACAATAAAATTGTAGATGTATTTCTGCCAGACGTTGAATTGTCTAAAAATACGTCGCTTCGTGGAAGTATACGAGGAGATCAAAACGAGTTTAAATTGACATTTAAAACGCCACAAATTATAGCGTATGGAAGTACGATTGATAATGTGGAAATGGTTATTGATAATAAAAATCCAGTATTCAATACGTATATAGAAGTTGCCAATGTAACGACAGAATGGTACGATGCAAAAGAATTTAGCTTGATTAATACAACGTTGAAAGATACTTTGTTCTTTAAAACAGAATTTAAAGGAGGAAAAGGCTTTGACGATAATTATAACTTAAGCTTTTATCACACCATCGATAGTTCAAACAAATCGGTTGTCGGACTCAAAAAATCGGATGTTTCATTTCGTGGAAATAAATGGTTTATCAATGAAAAGAACGATCGTAAAAACAGATTTATTTTTGACAAGAATCTAGATTCAATCTTCATTGAAAAAATTGTGATGAATCATGAAAATGAAGAAATTGATCTGGAAGGAGAACTTTTTGGAAAAAACAACAAAAGCATTAAGCTTGAATTTATAAATGTTGGATTGGAAAAAATTACGCCATCTATTGATAGTATTCGCTTGGGCGGAAAAGTCAATGGAAAACTTGATATTAAGCAAATAAATGGCGGCTATATTCCAAAATCAAAACTAGGAATCGCCAGTTTAGAAGTGAATGACAAACTCTTGGGCGATTTGAATATTGATATTACAGGCGATGAAAATTTAGAACGATTTGGAGTCAATGCAAAATTGGTCAATGAAACGTTGGAATCGCTGACAGCATTTGGTTCTATCAATGTAGCCAATAATGTAAATACTATTGATGTTGATGCTAAAATTGATAAATTTGATATATCACCGTTTAGTGCACTTGGAGAAGATGTCATTACCGAAATTCGCGGTTTGATATCAGGAGAAGCCAAAGTCGTCGGAAACCTCAGCAATCCAGCAATCAATGGAGAATTGAGCATGCTTGCTGGCGGATTGTATATTCCGTATCTAAATGTTGATGTAGACTTAGCCAACAGTTCTATCATTAAACTGTATGATCAAACCTTTGAATTTGATGATGTTACCATTCTGGATACACAAGATTATACCAAAGGGCAACTAAACGGGACTATTAAACATACTGCTTTTGACAATTGGGAATTGGGATTAAAACTTTCGACAGATCGATTACTGGTCTTAAATACAGAATATAATGAAGAAGAAGAAGAAGAAAATTTATACTACGGAACAGGATATATAAGTGGAGAAGCTTGGATTGATGGACCAACCGACCAATTGACGATAAAAGTAGAAGGACGAACCGAAAAAGGAACAGATTTAAAAATTCCAATTAGTTATGTGGCTTCTGTAGGAGATGCGTCTTTTATAAAATTTGTGACGAAAGAAGAATTTTACGATCCTAAAAGTCAAGAAGAAACCGCTTTAGATGATTTTAAAGGCTTAGAATTGGAGTTTGATTTAGATGTTACACCAGATGCTGTTGTTGAAATAGAAGTAGACAGAAAAGCAGGAAGTAGCATTAAAGGAAGTGGTTTTGGAAGTTTGCTGATGCAAATTAATACCAATGGGAAGTTTAATATGTTTGGAGATTTTATCACGGATACTGGAGAATATAACTTTAAATACCGTGGAATCATCAATAAAAAATTCACGCTAAAACCTGCGGGTACCATACGATGGGAAGGAGATCCTTTTAAAGCACAGTTAAATGTAGAGGCTGTATACGGTTTACAAGCAAATCCAGATGTATTATTAGATGCACCAACCTATAACAAAAAAATTCCTGTAGAAGTTGGAATTAGACTTACAGGTGATTTAATGAAACCTGATCCTATATTTAACATCACATTTCCATCGACACAAGGTGGCGCAAACTCTGAGTTAATGGATTTCTTGTTAAATGACGATGACAAACGAAGATTACAAGCTTTATCCTTATTGTCGCAAGGACGATTTGTAAATGATGTAAACATCAATCAGAATGTATTGACAGGAAACCTCATCGAAACTGCTACAGGTATTTTTAATGATGCACTTTCTGATGATGATGATATTGTAAAAGTAGGTGTAAACTACAGTCAAGCAGATCGCTCCTTAAACCTAGACACAGCTGATCTATTAGGGTTAACAGTGTCTAGTCAAATTAGTGATAAGATTACATTCAACGGACAAATTGGAGTTCCAGTTGGCGGTGTTACACAAACTGCGATTGTAGGTGATGCCGAAATAGAAATTTCTTTAAATGAAGATCGTTCGCTCACAGCAAAAATCTTCAACAGACAAAATCAAATTCAATATGTGGGAGAAATTGAAGGATTCACGCAAGGAGTTGGACTGTCGTATCATGTTGATTTTGATACCTTAAAAGAATTGGTTGACAAAGTCTTCAAAGGGAAAAAGAAAATGGCGGAAGAAAAGCTGCGGAAAGAACTAGAAGAAAAGCTGCAGAAAGAACTAGAAGAAAAAAATCAAGTTGGTGGTGGCGTAGTCACTTATTCAACCAAAAAAGAATTGGAGAAAGAAGCGAAAAAAGAATCCAAAAAGGAAGCAGCTAAAAAAGAAAAAGAAACTCCTAAAAAAACGACTGAAAAATCGAAAAAAGCAAACAATAAAAAGGGCGAATAATTCCACCATTATTTTCAGCGAATACTTTTTTCATTTTCGTGCAACAAACCAGATCAAAAAAATTACATTTTAATCATTTTCAATCGTAAAATTGAACTCCAAAAGTAGACTTTCTTCTCTTAAAAAATTAGTCTAAAAATTCAATTCTGAAAAGTTAAAAAATCCTCATTTTCAAACTTTAAAAACTTGAGAATACTAGAAAAAATGTGATCTAAAACGTTAAAATTCTGAGAACTTATTAACGAAAACGTTTGAAATTTTAAAACTATGTAAAATTCATGTAAAGCGTACTTTGAAATCAAAATAAGTTTTCTAGCTTTACTATTCAAATCAAAAATTGCATGCAAAGTAACATCAAAAAAATAGGCGTAATGACCTCTGGAGGAGATGCTCCAGGAATGAATGCTGCGATTAGAGCTGTAGCAAGAGCTTGTTCATATTATAATGTAAAATGTGTAGGCTATTTTAGAGGCTACCAAGGTATGATTGAAGCCGATAGTATGGAACTAACAGCACGTAGTGTAAAAAATATTGTTAGTAAAGGAGGAACGATTTTAAAATCGGCTCGTTCTATGGAATTTAAAACCAAAGAAGGACGTAAAAAAGCCTACGAGAATTTAATAGAAGAAGGTGTAGAAGCCATGGTACTTATTGGTGGTGATGGAACATTTACAGGAGGAATGATTTTTAGTAAAGAATACGACATTCCGGTAATTGGTGTTCCAGGTACTATTGATAATGATATATATGGTACAAAATTTACTATTGGATATGATACTGCTTTAAATACAGTAGTAGAAGCGATTGATAAAATTCGTGATACAGCGAGTTCGCACAACCGACTGTTCTTTGTAGAAGTTATGGGACGCGATGCTGGATTTATTGCATTAAATGCTGGAGTTGGAGCAGGAGCAGAAGAAATCTTAATTCCTGAAGAAGATTTAGGATTAGATCGTTTGCTAGAATCATTGCAACGCAGTCGTAGAAGTGGAAAATCGTCGAGTATTGTGGTAGTTTCTGAAGGTGATAAAATTGGTAAAAATGTATTTGAACTTGCAGAGTATGTTACCGAAAACTTACCAGACTATGAAGCACGTGTCTCAGTATTAGGACATATGCAACGTGGAGGAAAACCAACTTGTTTTGACAGAGTATTGGCAAGTAGAATGGGCGTAAAAGCTGTAGAATTGATCTTAGACGGAAAATCAAACGTAATGGTTGGAATCTCCGATAATAAAATGTTAATAACAAGTATAGAAAAAGCCGTAAAAGGTGAACATAGTATAAATAAAGAATTATTAAGAATATCTGATATTCTATCAGTATAAACAAAATAATAAGCAAAAAGGAAAACAAATGACAAAATTAGGAATAAACGGATTTGGAAGAATAGGAAGAATTGTATTTAGAGCAACAATCAAGCGTGATAATGTAGATGTAGTTGCAATCAATGATCTATTGGATGTAAATCACTTAGCATATTTACTAGAATACGATTCTGTACACGGACGTTTTGATGGAAAGATTGAAGTAAAAGATGGAAATCTTATCGTTGATGGAAAAACCATTCGTGTAACTGCAGAAAGAGATCCGAAAAACTTAAAGTGGGATGAAGCTGGAGTAGATGTAGTTGCTGAATGTACTGGAATTTTTACAACCTTAGAAACGGCTGATTACCATATTCAAGCTGGAGCTAAAAAGGTCGTAATTTCTGCACCTTCAAAAGATGCACCAATGTTTGTAATGGGTGTAAATCACGATGAGGTAAAAGCATCAGACAATATTGTTTCAAATGCTTCTTGTACGACAAACTGTTTGGCACCAATTGCTAAAGTATTAGATGATAACTTCGGAATTGATGAAGCATTAATGACAACAATTCACGCAGCAACCTCAACACAATATACGGTAGATTCTCCATCAAAGAAAAACTACAGATTAGGTCGTTCTGCAATGAATAACATCATTCCAACCTCAACAGGAGCTGCAAAAGCAGTAGGGAAAGTAATTCCTAAATTAAACGGAAAGTTAACAGGAATGGCATTCCGTGTACCAACAGTTGATGTTTCTGTAGTAGATTTAACAGTAAGACTTGAAAAAGAGACGTCTTACGAAGAAATTAAAAATGTATTCAAAGCTGCTTCAGAAGGCGCATTGAAAGGAATTCTTGGATATACTGAAGAAGCTGTAGTTTCTCAAGATTTCGTAAGTGACGATCGTACAAGTATCTTTGATGCTGGAGCAGGAATCGAATTAAGTTCAAAATTTTTCAAGATTGTTTCTTGGTACGATAACGAATTTGGATACTCAAACAAGTTAGTAGACTTAGCATTACACGTAAATAACTTATAATATAATAACAGATAAGCACAGTTGACATTTTTGTACTCAATTGTGCTTATTTTGGTTAGATACTTCATCCAAAACGTTCCTAGAAATTTGGGAATTTATTTTATATTCACACCATGATTTTATTAGTAGACAGTGGTTCCACAAAATGCGATTGGATTGCAGTGGACAAAGATGGTAAACAATTAATAGATAAGCTTCGTACGAAAGGATTGAACCCTGCGATTCTTGCTGAAAAGAAATTGAAAAAAACCATCAAAAAAAGCAAAGAACTTTCGGCACATCGTCATACAGTTACACATGTTTTCTTTTATGGCGCTGGTTGCGGAACAGAAAATCCACGTTTACTTTTAAAAGGAGTTTTAGAAGACTTTTTCCCAAATGCATTGGTCGATGTAAATGAAGATACATTGGCTGCGGTATACGCTACGGTAAATCATAAAGCAGAAGCTGCGGTGGTTTGTATTCAAGGAACTGGTTCTAATTGTAGTTATTATGATGGTGAAAAATTGCACCAACGTGTCAATTCTTTAGGCTATACTTTAATGGATGATGCCAGTGGAAATTACTACGGAAAACAACTCATTCGCGATTATTACTTTCACAAAATGCCGCATGTAATACGTGTAGCTTTTGAAGAAAGATACAATCTTGATAGCGATTATATCAAATACAACTTATACAAACAACCCAATCCGAACGCATACTTAGCAAGTTTTGCAGAATTTATGTTTTTACACAAAGATTCAGAGTATATCCTAGAATTGATTAAAAACGGATTCAGAGAATTTGCACAAAATATGATCATGCAATACGAAGAAGAACTCAAAACCGTTCCTGTACATTTTGCAGGTTCTATTGCGTTTTTCTCTGAAAATGAAATCAAAGAAGTTGCCAAAGAGTTTGGTTTTACGGTAGGAAACTTTATCAGAAGACCTATTGAAGGTTTGGTAGCGTTTCATACCAATGCGCTCAAAGAGAAGCAAGCATAGAGCACATAAGATATCTATAAAAATATAAAAGGGAACATTTTCAATAATGTTCCCTTTTTATTTATTGGTAAATTCTATTTTCTTGTTCTGAAACGCGAATAAAAGTAGTGCGCTTGGTGAGTTCTTTTAATCGAGATGCGCCAACATACGTACAGGTACTTCGAATGCCTCCTAAAATATCGTGAACTGTATCTGCTACATGTCCTTTCAGCGGAATTTCAACAGTTTTTCCTTCAGAAGCTCTATAATCAGCCACACCACCAACATATTTTTCCATGGCAGTAGCAGAACTCATTCCATAAAATTGCTTGAATTTTTCGCCATTGCGTTCAATCAATTCGCCACCACTTTCATGATGTCCAGAAAGCATGCCGCCTAGCATAACGAAATCTGCACCAGCGCCAAAAGCTTTCGCAATATCGCCAGGTGTTGTACAGCCGCCATCCGAAATAATATGTCCGCCCAAACCATGAGCAGCATCTGCACATTCAATAATAGCAGAAAGTTGCGGATAACCGACTCCAGTTTTTACACGTGTAGTACAGACAGAACCAGGACCAATTCCTACTTTCACAATATCAGCGCCAGAAAGAATCAGTTCTTCCACCATTTCACCTGTAACTACATTTCCGGCAATAATTACTTTATCAGGAAATTGAGCTCTAGCTTGTTTTACAAAATCTACGAAATGTTGAGAATAGCCATTTGCAACATCAATACAAATAAATTTAAGTTGTGGATGTATGGTAAAAATAACACGGAGTTTCTCATTATCTTTTTCACTAATTCCTGTACTTACCGCAATATGAGATACTACAGAATTTGGCGTATTATTAATAAATGTATTCCACTCCTGAATCGTATAATGTTTATGAACGGCGGTAAATAACTGTTTAGAAGCCAAAGCTTCTGCCATTTCAAAAGTTCCTACAGTATCCATATTGGCAGCCATAATGGGAATGCCTGTCCATTCATAAGAATTGTGTAAAAACTTAAAAGTACGTTCTAAAGAAACCTGTGAACGACTCTTTAACGTGGAACGTTTTGGACGAATCATAACATCTTTAAAGCCTAACTTTACTCCACTTTCAATGCGCATAGTATTCGGGAATTGGTTGTAACTAAAAGTAGAAATTTATCTTTATATAAGCTACCTTCTATGAGATGATTTTTTATACAGGTTATCAACAGTTTTGGAATAGTTTGTTTTTGCTATTTTTATAAAAACTATTCCTAAAACGAACCATATTGAAACTTTCAAAAAAAGATTACAATAGCTATAAACTTTATATCTTTTTAGTCGTATGTATACTTTTAAAAACTGCTGTGCATGCGCAAGACAAATCCATTCCAACTTGGGAAATACCTGAAGAAATACAAGTAACCAGTATTGAGGAAACTATTCAACACTTTGATAGTATTATCAATCAAGCAAAAAGTGATACGGAAAAAGCTTCGGCACTTCAACAAAAAGGACAAGTATTAGTACAAGTACATCGCATCAAAGAAGCCCAAAAAGTATATGAGTTAGCACTTAAAACAGTTGGTGAAACAGCTTCAGAAACAGAAATCAAAATTTTAACAGGATTAGGAGAAATAGCCGATTTGGAAGAGAATTCGACACAAGCAAGCTCTTATTTTTCAGAAGCGTATGCAAAAGCAAAAGAATTGAAATCGATTGATGGATTGTTGTGGATTTTATTTCACAAAGGAAGCAGT
This sequence comes from uncultured Kordia sp., assembly GCF_947489565.1. Classification (GTDB taxonomy): domain Bacteria; phylum Bacteroidota; class Bacteroidia; order Flavobacteriales; family Flavobacteriaceae; genus Kordia. The sequence continues at coordinate 291,545 of NZ_CANLEA010000007.1, forward strand.
TATGTCACGCCCGAAATATTTTCAATATCCGAATTAAAAGCAATGGAAAGATATGCAAGTCGATATCTATACAGCAAACCTCAACTCGCGTTAGCAACTAGCAATTGGATGATTCAATATTGTGGAGAGCATATAGAATATGCCGAAGATGGGTATATTTTCTCAGGCCTAGTGTATAGAGATTGGGGGCAATTTGACAAAGCATTAACGCAATTTTATAAAGCTATTGAATTAAGAGGTGATCATGTATTTAGAGGTGATTCGAAGTATTCATCTTTGTTGAATATTGCTGCAGTGCATGATATGCAAGGAGAAGAAGAAAAGTCTATGCAAATCATAAAAAAAGTAATCGTAGATGCAAAACAAGATGGTGATGATTGGGGATTAGGATATGGACTAAAAGATTTGGCAATCAGCTTGATGCTATATGGGCAAGATGAAGAGGCAATACCGTACTTTGAAGAGTGTATTCCTGTGATGCAACGATTAAAAGATACGCGTGGAGAAGGAGTTTGTTATGGGAATTTGGCTCAGGTATATTTGAATTTAAATGAGTATAAAAAATGCCAAGAAAATATAGCGAAAGCGCTGAAATTATTGAAAGTTTCAAATTACGATCAATTGTATGCTTCTTCATTATTGACCAAAGCTGCCATGTATAAAAAATTAGGAAAGTGGGAAGAAGCGAAAACAATTATGAATGAAGGTTTAGTAATGTTAAAACGTATCAATGCTTTGGAACAGCTTATGTATGCCTATAAGCTGTTTATCAGTTATTATACACATAGTAATAATGCTGTCATGGTTCAAAAGTATACAGATAGTATTTTGGAAGTCAATCAAAAGCTTTATGAGAAATCACGCTTGTTTGAATCTGAAAATTTAAAAGTACGTTACGAAACTGAAAAGAAAGAAGTGCAGTTAGGAATTCAAAGAAAGTTAAATACAGCATTGAAAGAAGAAGCAAGTTTGCATAAAAAATTACGCAATACACTATTTTTTATTCTATTACTGAGTGTCATTGTATTACTATTGTTTTTCAATAAATATAGATTGCAAAATAAACTCGTTGTAGAACGAGAAAAACGAAATGCACTTGAAAAAAAGCAACTCGAAGAAACCATGAATCATAAGCAACGAGAACTTACGAGTATGACCTTGCAAATGCTTCAAAAAAACGAAATGCTTCAAGAGTTGAAGCAAAGTGTCAATATTTTAGGAAGAAAAGATAACAAAGATGCCGAAGAAGAAGTAAAAAAACTGAAAAGTATGCTGCAAAGTCAACATCGACTCGATCAGGATTGGTCTACGTTTAAAATCCATTTTGATGGCGTGCATCCAAATTTTTTCGAAAAACTATCAAAAATAGCCAATCTCACCCAGCAAGATTTACGACACTGTAGTTATATAAAAATGGGCTTGGTAACCAAAGAAATTGCACAACTTATGAATATTAGTGCTTCCAGTGTACAAATGGCACGTTATCGATTAAAGAAAAAACTAGCACTCAATCGCGAAACTGACATATATACTTTTATTCAAGATTTACAATAAAAAATAGTTCGCATTTCTTTTTTAAGTTCTTAAGTAAAAACCCTTGTTTTTTGATGTGTAGTACTTTTGTAGTACCCAAGTATTGCAATAATTTGCCATTTTATCTCTTCATTTGTTTCAACAATTCAAAACATAGAATTGCCCTACCAAAAACAAATTATTAACGATTAAAAATTATTAATTATGTCAAATTGCACAGTAACATTTTACAAGGACAAAGACTATTCAGGAAAAAATAGAACTTTTACAGAAGCACAAAAAGTATCCGATCTTAATGATGTGAATTGGGATGATGATTCCAATAGAGACGATATGAAAGATGATGCAAGTTCTATTGAAACAGGTTCGCAAGCATGGATTCGCGTATTTTCCAAAGAAAATTATCAAGGTAGAACGGTTTTGATAGGTCCCAATTCAAGCTATAATTTAAAAGATTTAAAAGATGATAATAACGAAGATGATATGGACGATACCATTGCCAGTTTTCAATTATACGATCATGAACCAGCAGTAAATACCACTAATATCACCAATAATTTTATTGCGCTCTATCCTAATGGTGTACATACTAAAAAAGACGATCTATACAATAGTGAAGTGTACGCACAAGATTCTAGTTTTCGTGTATATGATCCCATAATTATTCTAGATGGCTCTAAAGTGGCATTCACTATCAATTTAGATCATATTCAAGGAGAACAAGACGATCATGCGACGGTGACATTTGCAATGGATTTCAATGGGAATTTTACAGATCAAATTCAAGTAACGTATGAAATACAAGAAGCGACTCAAGTTCCAGATTGGCTAATTAAAATCATTGATGGCGCCATTGATGTAGCTGCGGATGCTGCAAAATTACTAGCTGATGGAGCAGAAATTATATTAACCGATGGAGTAGGAGTTGTAGCGACGGTAGATACCAATAAATTGATAGATTATACCGCAAAAGCCATTTCTTTTTGTGTAGATCATATCAATACCGTTTTAAGTGCTGTATTTACACTTCAAGACGATGGAGGAACTATGTATTTTCCTGCCATGGTATCGCACAGTATTGCACGTTTGGTATTGGCGTATTATCAAGAATTGTATGTAGAAAATGAAACACTCACATTTGACGGTACTAAATTTTTAAATTCATTAGGAGGTAGTAGTTGGAACAATTCAAAACATAATGCGTATGTTGAATTTTCAGTAAATGGCTATCCATATAGATCGTATTATCCAGACAGTAGTTTTTATGATAATCAATTCGGAATGTTATCTTCTGTAAAAATTGATGCGGTGACTGACAATGAAAAAGACGATCACCTCATCATGCAATCTACATATGATTTGAATGGAAATTTATTTTCTGTAGTAGGAAGTATTGACTTATTCTCAAGAGATCATGATGATGATTATGAGGCACCAACTTCAGGTGTACTTACCTATAACGATCAAGGAGAAATGATGCATATTACAAAAGATGGAAAAATTACAAAAGTTCTCTGCGATTCTTTAGAAGAGGCTTACGAAAAAAAAATGATCATGGCATTAAGGTATACAGCAAAAAAGTATGACATTGAGTTAACACAACAGCAGATAGGATTGGTAACGGCTTCTTCTAGCGTATTAGCAGCTACAGAAGCAGGAATATAAACATAGGATTACAAACGTATAATGACAGCTTTTAGAAACTCTGAAAGCTGTTTTTTTATACACAAGCATTCCAAACAGGATCGTTAGGAAGTGGAGCAATAATTTCCAAAGATTCTTTCTTTACAGGATGAGTAAACACTAACTTTCTAGCGTGTAAATGTATGCTTGCATCTTTGTTACTACGATCAAAACCATATTTTAAGTCACCTTTTATTTTACAACCAATTGATGAAAGTTGCGCTCTAATTTGATGATGTCTTCCTGTATGCAGTGCAATTTCAAGCAGTACATACCGATCTAACTTTTTCTTTACAGTATACTCTAAAATCGCTTTTTTGCTTCCTGCAATCTCCTTTGCGACCGCTGTAGATTTATTATTCTTCGGATTCTTTCGAAGCCAATGCGTTAAAGTATCTTGTGATTTTGGAGGCATATTTTTTACCACTGCCCAATACGTTTTCTTAGCTTTCTTTTCAGCAAACAAGGCGTTTAATCTAGGCAACGCTTTGGAAGTTCTGGCAAATACAATAATTCCCGTAGTAGGTCGATCCAAACGATGTACAACACCCAAAAATACATTGCCAGGCTTGTTATATTTTTCAGCAATATACTCTTTCACAACATCACTCAACGGTTTGTCGCCAGTCTTATCACCTTGTACAATATCACCAGCACGTTTATTAACAATAATCATGTGATTGTCTTCGTAGAGTACTTGGAGATTGTTTTTGTTGGAAAGGACTTTAGACATATTAGACTTCTTAGATTTTTAGATTGTCTTCGACAATTAGACAAGTATTATCTTTATATTTTAAGTGTTGCTATAAATTTTGAAACCATTTTTATAATTTCTTCTAATTCCTGTGTGAGTTTTTGTAAATTTTCTTGTGATAAGAATTTTAAATCATAAGCAATTAATAATTGTGTCTCTATCTCATAAGCTGAACCAATGGCGATTCTTAAAAAGCGTACAAAATCCTTGTTCGAGTTTCTAGAACTTCCTTCTGCTATATTAGATGGAATTGATACTGAAGCTCTTCGTAACTGATTCGTTAATCCAAACTTTTCTGATGATGGAAATTCTGAAGTTACTTCATAAATTGAAGAACAAAATTGTCTACTTCTTTTCCAAACTACTAACTCTTTAAAACGGTGCATACTCATATATTTAATTGATTAAATATGAGTATTTTCAAAAAGGGTATTATTCTACACAAGTATATCTAACAAGTCTAAAAATCTAACAATCTAAGTTAGTCTAAATATACTAATACTGCTCCTTCTCATTAGGGAAATCAACAGACTTTACATCGGCAGCATATTGCTCAAAGGCATTGGTCATTTCTTCATACATGTTTAAATAACGACGTAAAAATCGCGGATTAAACTCATGCGTCATTCCCAACATATCGTGTGTTACCAATACTTGTCCGTCCACACCATTTCCAGCGCCAATTCCAATCACAGGAATCGTTAAAATATCTGCAACTTCTTTCGCTAACTTTGCAGGAACTTTTTCCAAAACAACTGCAAAACAACCTGCTTTTTCAAGCATTCTAGCGTCTTCTTTTAGTTTTTCGGCTTCTTCTTCTTCTTTGGCACGAACGGTATACGTTCCAAATTTATAAATAGATTGTGGCGTTAATCCTAAATGTCCCATCACAGGAATTCCCGCATTCAAAATACGTTTAATAGATTCTTTAATTTCTTTTCCACCTTCAACCTTTACTGCATGTCCACCAGACTCTTTCATAATTCGAATTGCGGAACGTAACGCTTCTTTCGGATCAGATTGATAGCTTCCAAACGGAATATCAACCACCACTAAAGCTCTTTTTACAGCTCTAATTACCGAAGAAGCATGATAAATCATTTGATCTAAAGTAATTGGTAAAGTTGTTTCATGTCCTGCCATTACATTACTAGCAGAATCGCCCACAAGAATGACGTCAATTCCGGCACCATCTACAATTTTTGCCATGGTATAATCATAAGCGGTCAACATGGAAATCTTTTCTCCATTAGTCTTCATTTCCACCACCGATTTTGTGGTCACTCTTTTGTACTGTTTCTTTGCGACTGACATAGGATATTATTTTGTAAGACTGTAAAAATAATAATAAAAAGTAAGCTGTAGACAAGTGAACTGTTTTTTATAGATATCAAAGCTATAATCCTACAAATGAACGATGAAATCAACAGCATGTAAGTGGTTTCTACTTGTTTTATAAACAGGTGTTTATGCGCTACACGAATGCCTATTTTAGAACTACATTTATAGGATACTTATTTAACATCTACATTATGAAAATTCTATTTGATCGCTACGGACAACAAATTCAAGTACAAATTAATCAAGGAAATCGGTTGACAGGAATGTTTGAAACCTTAACGGAAGCTAATTATGCATACGATATAGCCCAAGGTGCTTTGAGTGATGCAACTTTAAATGGTTATGATGTTTTGATTCTTACGAATAGAATGGATGATCCATTTGAAAAAGCAGAACTCGAAGCAATTACTAATTTTGTGACAAATGGAGGCGGACTTTGGTGTATGGCGAATCATTCTGGATTTAATTTAGGAAATATCAATAACAACCACGTACGTTACACAGGATCAGTTTGTTCTACATTTTGGTCTGCGTATGAAGCAGCAGCGTATAGTAGTACAGATAGGCAAGATAATGAAGTGCCACTCACGGGAACTAATTTATCAAATCATCCTACCATTATTGGAGCCAAAGGTTGGCCCATTGTAAAAGGCGGAACTACAACGGTAGTAAGCTCCATTGTAACTCGTAGCTTTTGTGCTGTCTATCCAAATGCATTTAGCACCTCTATTGCGGCATTGGAAGGTTTAAAATATGTAGTAAATACACAAAGTTCAAAACCGATAACCAATGGCGTTTTATGGAGTATTGGACTTAGTGATCCTAAAAGTGTGGGGAAAGGTAGAGTGGTTATTTGTGGCGATTCTGGTTGGTTGGGAAATACAGATAGTGATTGGCCAGGACCAGGAGAATATCAAAATGGCGATAATGCGCAATACATGTTAAACACAGTGACTTGGCTAAGTGGAGCATAATAGTACTTCATTCAGAAGTTAAGAAGAACTCATGAAACTCAGAAAGATCTCTCGTATAAATTAAAGTTTTTACTTTTTCACCTTTTTCATTAACAATAGCAAAGAGCGGAAGTGCATTTGTTTCAAACTTTTCCATTTCCCAGTGGAAATATTTATCACCTATGGTTTTTACTTCTCGTCCCAATATGTTACTGTAAAACCATTCTTTTTTAGGAAGTGTTTCTCTGTTTGTTGTGTATAGAGGAACCATGATATAATCGTTTTGGAAGCTGCTAAATAGTTTTTGATCGTTTGTAATCATATCTTCTAGTTCTCTGCAACTTGTACACGAATAATAAGAGAAATAGAAGAGTAGCGGTTTTTTTGCTTCCGCAGATTTTTTCAGTAAATCATTAAAATAGACATTACCAATAGGTTCAAAAATGTTTCTTTCATTGGATAAATTTTTCTCGTTTTGAGTTTTAGAAAAACAGCCAACAATTAATAGTACTGTGAAACAGTATATACATTTTTGTAAAAATTTCATGGCAAGATTCTAAGTTAAATACTTTACCGCATCTTTTACATTCAAATCAAATTCATCAAAAGAAACACCAGTTCTTGTAGCGTCAAAAACAGGTTCATTCAATCTATCTAAAGCGATCATCAATTGAAAAATGGCAATATTTTTTTCGGCATCCAACTCTTGTTGAAGCCAAGTTTTAAAATGTGGAATTAAATCTGGATTGAATCGTTTTGATAAAGCCCAATAAGCGCTAATTCGTGTTTTTTCAACGATATAAGCATTCTTTTTCAAGCCTTCTATGATAGAGGCTTCTAACTGATCAACAGGAATATTTTTTAATGTGGAAGCATCAATGACATTGTTCTCGTACTCGCCGAGCGTATTGCCATTTTCTTTTTCAAACAGAAAAGCTATCTCTACAAATTGATCGCTAGTGAAAATCATACACGTTTATTTTTAATCGGAATCCAAACTTCTTCTTCAGAGTCTTCACTTGCGGGTTTGTATTTATTTCCTAAAACTTCAAAATGTGGTCTGTTATCGAGCATATATTCTGAATTTGGCAACCATTGACTAAAAATATAATTTGCCATTTTTGAAAAATCTTGAGGCAGTCCTTTATAGATAAAAACGGCGTATAGTCCAGCGTCAATAGTTAAGCTTTCCATACCTTCTGGAATTGTATCAAAACTAGAAACTTCTGTCATGGCGTACTTTGTGAACTCTGTTTGCGGATTGAAGTTTCTAAAGTATAAAATATCATCATATACTTGAATTGAATACAAATCTGTTCCAACTGTATTTTTGACACTTTTTCTATTTTGCATAAAACTTTTCCAAAGTATCGGAGTTGTATTTTCAACCAAAGACATTCGCATGGATTTCCCCATGAGTTTCTTCTGCGGAAGCGTTTGTATTGTTGGTTCTGTCATTATGAATTAATTTGAAGCGTTTCTTCGACCACCAAAATACCACATTAAAATACTTCCGGTAACAAACATCCAAATAGAATACGCTACAATCGGAATTGCCATATCTAAATTATCTAAAACCGTTGTGGCTATTACAATGGCAAGTGTTCCGTTTTGAATACCGCTTTCTACAGTAATGGTAATGGAATCTTTTAAGTTTAACTTGAATAAACGCGCAGTAAAATAACCAAGTGCCATCGTAGCTATATTTAGTAACAACGTAACCAAACCGACTTGTTTCATGGCATTTCCTAAAAATTCCCACTTAGCAATAACAATTGCAGCAAAAATCAACACAAAAATCACGGTGGAAGCTTTTCGCATCGGACTTTCCATTCGTGTAGCAAATTCAGGTTTTGATCGACGCACAAACATTCCTATAGAAATAGGAATCACAATAATAACAAGCACTTGAAGTATAATATCTAAAACAGGCAGTTCTTTGATAACACTGGAATCACCACCAAAGTAATCGAGCGCATATGTTAAAATCAACGGAATTGTCAATATGGTAGCAAAACTGACAATTGCTGTCAAAGTCACTGACAAGGCAATATTTCCTCTACAAATTTGCGTAATTAAATTGCTTGTTGGTCCACCTGGCGCTGCGGCTAAAATCATCAAACCGATAGCCATTGTAGCATTCAATTCGAAGACAATTGCTAAGGAAAATCCTATAATTGGTAAAAGTACAAGCTGATTTATAATACCAATAAAAGCAGCTTTTGGATATTTAGTAATGCGTGTAAAATCTTTTGGAACTAAGGTCATTCCCATCCCAAACATAATAATAGCAAGAGATAAAGGAAGTAATACTTTGGTTAAAATCGTAACAATCATTGGTGGTTATTTTGCTAAACAATGTAGTAATAATAAATGAAAAGAACTTTTGTAAGTTGTTATTTTTTGAAAATGCTTTAGAAGTTTAAAACGGTAACTTGTAAGATGAAATTATGTTTTCTGGGTTGCAATGCGCTATTTTTTAACAAGTTAATATTCCAACCGTAATAGAGTGTTACCCAACCTAACAGAGAGAGTCCTACTTTGGGCATCAATCGCACTTGTGAACCTTTGTCTGAAAAGAGATAATCAGTGCCAATTTGTGCGGAAAATAATGTCCAACTATTTTCATAAGCGAATTTTACACCATATACATCTTTACGATCGACTCGCAAATATTCAATTCCGGTACTTAAATATTGATAACGCATAATTAAACCGCCGTAACCAGGATCTTTAATAGGCCAAGAAGAAAGAACATAACTCGCTTCCAATTCTACAGTTTTTAAGGAATTCAAAGCAAATCGATAGCCGTTTATATTGTCCCAAGGATTCAGTTGAAACTTTTTTTGTTGAGAAAATGCATCGTCTTGCGTTTGTGCATTTAGCGTGAAGCTGACAAAGAAAAATAAGAGTAAATATTTTTTCATATTCAAAAGTATTATTTATTCTCAAACCTTGCTGTAAATATGAATTTATTCATCAACATCTTACATTACAAAAAAGAAAGGATCATAATAAATCCCAGTATACGCCCAAGTTACAAGCATATATGTAAAAGTTCCTGCAACAAAAAAGAACAGTCGAAATTGAAAAATATTTAGTTTTCCTTTTAAATAATATTGATTTGCTACTTCGAGTAAAATTCCAGCAGAATATAAAATATTTGCCATAATTCCCCACAAAACAATTCCAATCGCGTCTTCCATTCCAAAAGTATGTGGAATAAAGGCAAGTACAGCGATAACTCCTGTAATTCCTACAAAAAAATTAAAAGCAATTCGTTTCTTTTCCCACCAAGAAATGGTATTCTTCAGCGTTACAGTATTCATGAGAGTATAAAATTAAGGGAAGTAAATTTAACCATATTGTTTGTGGATAGACGTTTCAAAATCTTAAAACTATTATAAAATTTAATTGAGTTTCATATTTTTAGGTTAATTTTCTGCAAAATCAATCAATCATGAAACCATATTTATTTATTCTATTTTTTGTGCTTTCTTTTAGTGTAAACGCACAAACTGACGATGAAACAGCGGCGAAACAAGCTGTTATTCAATTCTTTGAAGGCTTCCACAAAAAAGATTCTATAATGATGCAAGAAGTTGTACATAAAGACATCGTTTTACAAACCACATTCATGACGAAAGATGGCAAATCGGTTCTTAAAAATGGCAATGCTGATAATTTTATAAATGCTGTTGTAACCAGAGCTGATAGTCCAACTTGGGAAGAAAAAATCCTATCTTACAATGTACAAGTCGATGGAACAATGGCAAATGTATGGACACCATACGAATTTTGGCTTGGTGGAAAGTTTTTACATTGTGGCGTCAACTCGTTTCAATTGTTTAAAGACAATGGCAAATGGAAAATCATCTATTTAATTGATACACGACGTAAAAAAAGTTGTAAAGAATAGTTCTAAGATCGGCTTTGCCTTTTAGACCGCTTCACTTTTAGATGTTAGATCGCTTGCGCTGTTAGATTGTTTCATATAATATTTGAAACTTCTCATAGATTTTTAGAGTGAAATGCAAAAAAATGTATTTCGAAAACGAGATATAATTAGCAAAAACAGTGATAAATCAAACATTTCTCGATACAATTTTTTACAAAAATCACTCGAAAAGACGTTTTGAGACTATAATTCTATTGAATAAATCCAAGAACAGAGCAAGTCCAAAAGCGAAAGCGCGTCTAAGAGCTTAGTAAGTCTAAGAAGTCTAAAAGCGAAGCATATCTAAAATCAAACATTTCTCGATACAATTTTTCACAAAAATCACTCGAAAAGACGTTTTGAGACTATAATTCTATTGAATAAATCCAAGAACAGAGCAAGTCCAAAAGCG
>NZ_CANLEA010000008.1 GCF_947489565.1 uncultured Kordia sp.
TGTGAAACGGTTCAATTCGTGGAAATGATTAAGATAAAGCAATAGAAAAACCATTCGTGAATTCGTGACAATTTCTAAGGAATTTTAAATGCTAAATTTTGAATGTTGAATTGTTTGTGAAACGGTTCAATTCGTGGAAATGATTAAGATAAAGCAATAGAAAAACCATTCGTGAATTCGTGACAATTTCTAGGGAATTTTAAATGCTAAATTTTGAATGTTGAATTGTCTGTGAAACGGTTCAATTTCTGGAAATCATTAAGATAAAGCAATAGAAAAACCTATTCGTGAATTCGTGACGAATTTTTATTAAGATTGAGATTATTCAAAGAAAATCTCGATACAATTTTTCTTCGTTTTACTCCGAAAAACCACTCGATCAGACGTTTGGTAAATTAACTGTAAAGAGTTATGAAAAAAGAAAATCTGCTAGTTTTTGATATTGACGGAACGCTGTTAGATAGCGAAAACGTGCATCAAACAGGTTTTATAAATGCATTACATGCCGTTGGTGTCGAATTCGTAAATACTGATTGGGAGAATTATACACATTTAACCGATAGTTTCATCGCAAAAGAAAACTATGAAACAGACGTAAATCGTGGGTTTTCGAATCAGCTTTTACAAAAGTTTGAAGCTGCTTTTCTAGATGAAATCAAAGATTGTCAAGTCACGGAAATCGCTGGAGCAAATTCGTTTTTACAATACATCATTAAAGAAACCAATTATGCAGTTTGTTTTGCTACAGGTTCAATGTTGTTACCTGCTAAATTAAAACTTGAGCGTGCAGGAATTGAGTACGATCAAGCATTACTAGAAGCTTCTAATAACTATTTTACCCGTGAAGAGATTGTCAATGCTGCTATTGCGAAAGCTAAAACATATTTTAAGGTAACAAATTTCAAGCGCATCATTTCACTAGGTGATGGAATTTGGGATGTAAAAACTGCAAACAACTTAGGAATTGAATTTGTTGGAATTGGTTCTCATAATAAAGAAAAGCTTCAGCAATTGGGCGCTAAACATCATTTTGTAAATTTTACAGTTTTTGATACGTCAATTTTATGACAAAACATTAAATTGAATGTGTAAATAAAATTTCCAAAAACCTGAGATGTCATTGATTTTTTTAATCTAATTCTGCTAATTTCTTTTTAGCGTATTCATTTTTATATTTGGCTGACTTTTTATAGTAATACTTTGCTTTAGATATATCTTTTGGGTAGTCACTTGCCAATCCATCCTCATAGTAACTAGCTAAATTGTATAATAGGTTCCCGAGCGTATAATCATCAAGTATCAAGGCAGTCATATCGTTATTGACTAAACTAATCATAGTCTCCATTTTTAGATTTGAAGCAACTTCCAAACCAAAAAAATCTCTCATAGCCCAAAAACAATTTGTTTTACCATATGGAGCAACACAAGCTCCTTTTGTATAATAAATTGCGGCTTCATTTTTGTCAGTTTCTACACCTGTTCCTTTGTTATATGCAAATGCTAAATTATTTAGTGCTGTATAATCAAAACTATCAGCAGCCTCTTTTAACCATTTTACTTTCTTTTTGTCATTTTTGTCTATAAATGTATAATATCTCGCTAATCGTCTTTGTGCGACAGCACTATTATTTTCAGCTTCTTCAATAAGTCTTTGAAGCCCAAAATCATTCACCCAATTAGCTAATTTGTCTTTAGCAATGACTTCTCTTTTTAATTCACCGTCATCATTATAATATTTTTGATATTCTTTTAAGTTTTGTTGTACTTTTTTCAAAATCATTTTCCACTCCGCAGTTCCGTGAAGCTTAGATAAGTCTGTATCGTTTTTAAGATGTTCAACCATATTCAAGCCTTTATCTGCAGAAATATTCAAATTTTTTAATGATTTTGTAGTATTCCCTGCTAATGACCATAGACAGGCTGCATTATAGTAATCCCTAAAATTACCTTCTTTTAGTTTAAAGGCTTTCTCATATTCTGATGCTGCTTCGGTATATTTACCTTTCTGATATAAGCGCGTTGCATTATTGATTCTTTGTTCATAAGTTTGAGTATCTAGGCTTTCATCCTTATCTTCAACTACCTCAATAATTAGTGGTTTAGGAGGTGGAGGAGTTTCTTGTGCATTTGTGTATGTAGTAGAACCTATCAATAAGGTAATTAGTATTAATTTTAATAGTTTCATTTTTTCTTATTTTTAAAAATTCATTTTGAGTTCCGCTATAATAAAATATAACGGTCTCACTATGATTTTGTTACGTCGAAAATACGCGGGTATTTTCGATATAAACCTAAGCTTTGTAAATATAACAGGATTTTTCGAAAATGAAAATACACCGTAGTGAATTATAGCCATTATACCTGTTAGATAAATCTAATTTAAGTATAATCTATCAAGAAAAGTTATTCAACAATTCTCAGTTAAATGATTGCATTTACAAAGCCAAATTTTAAGGTTCTTCTATGAGAGCTTTCCATCCAAATAATCATCTAAGTTATCCAGTGAATTATCCCAGAATTGTTCGTAGAATTTCATCCATTTATTAATTTCTTTTAAAGGTGTTGCATTCGCATTGCAAAAACGTTCGCGACCTTTACGTTCAATATCTACCAAGCCAGCTTCTTCCAGTGTTTTAATATGTTTGGTTACACCTTGCCGTGTAATTTCAAACTGATTGCTAATTTGTGAAATAGATAATGTTGAACTTGCAATCACCAAGGCATGAAAAATATCACGCCTTGTCGGATCTGCAATAGCTTTAAATATTCGTGTGATTTTATCCTGCATGGACATTTTCTTTTAAATATGATACTAATTTATTGGTGCAATTGTCCCAACCGCCATTAAAGCTATCAAACATAGTCACAGCAGTTTCGCCTTCGTATTTTGATATTCCTGAATGTTCTAAGTATAACTTTGTGCCTCCAGGAATAGTTTCTAATACCCAACTTACCGTAGTTTCCGTGTTTGTACCTTCTACAATCCAAGTATACACTAACGTATACGGATCTGCACTTTTTATTTCTCCGGTGATAGGAACACATCCATCTTCATCAGAAGTGAAGGTATAATGATATCCTTTTTCGGCTTTAAAATCAGCTTGAATAAACCAAGTTGAGAGTTCTTTTCCGTTTGAAATTGCATTCCATACAGTTTCAATAGAATGCTTAAAAATTTTTTCTTTGGTGATCATGTCTTTCATAAGAGTAAAGTTTTTATAATTGCGCAACTGTTCGGTTGCTAATTTACGAATTCTTTTTTAAAAAGCAACTTTTTGGTTGCATATTGTAATTTTAACAGTTTTTAGACGTAGAAATTCACTATTTTTATACTCTATTTTATGATATACTGATCTGAAATTGAAAAAAATAAGCGATTCACTCACTCAAAGAAGAAGTTTACTCAATGTAACTTTGAAGTAGTTACTTTGGTAAATATATTTGATAGTGTAAATAGTATAGAATTTAAAATGCGTTAGCATATTGGATGAATTTTTTAAGAAATGACTCTTGATGTATGCTATTTGAAAGGAATTAATCTAAAAAAAGAAACAGATGAAAAAACAAGTAACATTTACACAAAAAATGTGGTACGTTACCATTTTGATGGTTGCTGTATTTGCGTTCAATCCAATGTATGGACAGTCTACAAGTGCTGAGCAAAAAGGAAGAATCATAAAAGGAACAGTAAGCAATCCGCAAGAACCTTTAGAAGGAGCAAACATCATATTAAAAGGCGCAAATGAAGGAACGGTAACGAACAAAAAAGGCGAGTTTACGTTTCCTGTAGCCTTAAAAACAGGCGATATATTAATGATTACCTATTTAGGTTATGAATCGATCGAAGTAAGAATAAAAGCAGATACATCTTTTATAAAAGCTGTTTTATCTGATGAAGTGATAGAGTTTATGGGCGCTGTAAATTCGAACAAACGTTACAAGTCCAAACGTAAAAACTAACTCAAAAACAGTAACTATAGTTCTGTGAGAATACTTTTAATACACATATTTCTATTCATCTTTGTATTTCAGTCAAATGCTCAGATTTCTGATTTTCAGCATATTTCATTTGAAAAAGCCGACGAAATTGCACTGAAATACAAAGATGAAACATTACATAATTTACCAGATTTAGTCTATAAACTGACATCAGAATTAGAGACTGATGCCGAACGTTTTAGAGCGATCTTTAAGTGGGTTTGCAGTAGTGTTGGTAATGATTATAAACTATATAATCGAAATAAGCGCAAACGTCAACGTTTTAAAAATGACAGTGTTCGGTTGGATCAATGGAACACAAAATTCCAAAAAATTGTCTTTAGAAGACTTTTAAAAGACCGTACAACGATCTGTACAGGATATGCGTATTTGGTGAAAGAATTGGCAAATTTGGCTGATATTGATTGTGAAATGGTACATGGATACGCTAGAACCAGCACCATGAATATTAAAACTTTAGATACGCCAAATCATTCTTGGAATGCCGTAAAACTTAATGGGAAATGGTATTTATGCGATCCTACCTGGGCAAGCGGAATTCCAAATCCGGAAACCTATCATTTTCAATTTGACTTCAATAGCGGATTTTTTCTATCAGATCCAAAAATCTTTGCGGTAAATCATCATCCATTAGATAAAAAATGGTTTCTATTAGAAGGAGAGAAGCCTTCTTTTCAAGCATTTTTAGATGCGCCAATTATTTATGGAAAAGCATATACATATTTTAGCGATCACAGTTATCCGCAAAAATTACACAATGAAATTCAGAAGAATACAAACTTCAACTTCAAGCTAGAGCTTCACAAAGAAATAGAAAAAGATGATGTCAATTTAATCATTGAAAGTAGTTTTAGGGAGCGAAAAATATATCCAAAACAGATTTCTATCCAAAATCAATCATTATCCATTGATTACAAGTTTGAATTTGCAGGCTTTTACGATGTACACTTATACATTAAAGATGACCTAATTTCTACATATACAGTTGAGGTAACTCGCTAAAAAGTAAGTATATAATCTTTTAACTGCTTAAATTACAGGAATTCAATTCAATAATAAGAAAAATCAATTGGCGTATAATCAAAACAAATACTTGTGATGTAAGTTTTGGAAAAATATTTGACTAATATTGCATAATACACAAAAAATAAAGTAGAATTTTAAAAAATATATAGTTATGGCATTAGAAATCACAGATGCAAATTTTGAAGAAATAGTAATGAACAGCGATAAGCCGGTATTGGTTGACTTTTGGGCAGCTTGGTGTGGACCATGTAAGATGTTAGGTCCTGTAGTAGAGCAAATCGCTGGTGAATATGAAGGAAAAGCTGTCGTTGGAAAATTAGACGTAGATGCTAACCAAAAGTACGCAGCACAATTTGGAGTTCGTAACATTCCAACGGTATTAGTTTTCCAAAATGGAGAATTAGTTGGTCGTCAAGTAGGTGTAGCACCAAAAAAAGCATATACAGAAGTTATCGACAAGTTATTAGCTTAGACATACATTTTGAAATAGAATATAAAAGGTTTGACAATACTGTCAAGCCTTTTTTTATGGAATTTAGTTTTAAGATATAAAAAACAAACGTCATTTAGTTTCTGTGCGAAAGCGCAATTTGACAAACGTTAAAAAAAGTTATCATAAAGTTAGCGGTGTTCCGAATACTAATATTTAATTGTACATTTATATCTCAAATTAAACAAAAGCTCTTTTGAATTTACAACAAGAACTCAATAAAACTTCAGGATTTAAAAATCTGGAATTGCTGGCAAAGCAAGTAGTAGAAGGATTTATCTCAGGAATGCATAAAAGTCCATTTCATGGTTTTTCTGCGGAATTTGCAGAACATAAAATCTACAATTCTGGAGAAAGTACCAAGCATATTGATTGGAAACTGTTTGCAAAAACAGACAAATTATATACAAAAAAGTACGAAGAAGAAACCAATTTGCGTTGTCATATCATTCTTGACAATTCTTCTTCCATGCATTATCCGGAAGTTACTGCGCCATCATTAGACAATTTAAATAAGATTGGATTTTCGGTTTTGGCAACAGCTTCTTTAATGAATATTCTCAAAAAACAACGCGATGCTATTGGTTTGAGTGTGTATTCAGATAATTATGATTTTTATGCGCCAGAAAAAGGAAGCGAACGTCATCATCAGTTATTATTAAATGCGCTCGATACAACCGTTACTACAAAGCGTGTAAACAAAAAAACAGACACATACACATATTTGCATCAAATCGCGGAGAAAATACACCGTAGAAGCCTTATTTTCCTTTTTACAGATATGTTTCAAGATGGAGTTGCTGACGAAAAATTATTTGAAGCATTGCAACATTTAAAATACAACAAACATGAAGTCATTTTATTTCATGTCTTTGATTCTGAAAAAGAATTAAACTTCGATTTTGATAACAAACCCAAACGTTTTATTGATGTTGAATCTGGTGAGCATATCGATATTTATGCAGATACGGTACAGGAAAACTATCAAAAAGCAGTTTCTGATTATTTTCTTCAATTAAAAATGAAATGTGCACAATACAAAATCAAATATGTGGAAGCAGATATTAACGAAAAATTTGAAAAAATTTTACTCACGTATTTGGTTGAAAGACAAAAGTTTGCGTAATCATTGAAAAAAAACTTTCAATTTTTATTCAAATATGTTTGTATAAATAGAATTGTAGTGTATATTTGCATCCGCAATCAAGCAACGGTTTGGTAGTTCAGCTGGTTAGAATACATGCCTGTCACGCATGGGGTCGCGGGTTCGAATCCCGTCCAGACCGCTAAAATTGCAAAAAGCTTCTCCCTCGAAGAGAAGCTTTTTTTGGCAAAATGATTTAGTTGTGTTGTTTAAGGTAAATCCTTGATTTACCTTGGTTTAGTAGTTAAACCAATGAAAAGCTTTCCTTTTTTCTTTACTGAAAATTGGGATGCTTTTTTATTTTAATGAAACTTGTTTTTCAGAATTCTCGTGAATGAATACGCATTTTAGCATAAAATCATAAAGAATATACTTCATCTATCTTTTCAATTTCAATAAATCCTAGAATTCGACGTTAAATAGTTGATGCGACTAAAAATTACACTACTATTATTTCTCTTTATATATACGTTTTCAGCGAAAGCGCAAACAAACATATATCCAGAAAAACTTTTCGATTACGGAGACTACTATTATTGGAAAGCAAAAAATATAAAAGGAAATATAAAGAAAGTAACAGTAAGAAATTATACGTACGCGTTTCACAAACCAGATTCTTCCTATGTTGAATATGCCACATCAAATGATGAAAAAGATGTGTTTGTAGATATGAATCAAGTTTTTGAGTTTGATGCGAAAAAGAATTTGATTAAAACCTATGAGTTAAAAAATGATAACGTCTTATTTCTCGAAAAAGAAAATGTGTATAATAGAAAAGGAAAACTAGCGCATCAAACCATACACAATGAAGTCAAAAAGAAATTTAATGGAAAAGATTCCACATACGTCCATCAAATAAGAGAATTAAGAACTTATAATTTATATGGGAAATTAGAAGAAGTTTGGCAAAAATCATCCTATCAAAATGCTTATTTTCTCAAAGAAAGATATTTCTATACAGATGCGAACGTACTCTCAAAATACGAATCGCTGAATGCCAATATTCGAACGGAACATTATGTAATCTGCAAAGGAAGTTTGGTGGATACAGACTATATTAAACTGTATAAGTACGATGCAAAAAATAGACTGATAGAAGAAAAAATACATGCATACGAATATGATTTGGATGAAACGAATGTCAAAGCCATTGATCACAGAGACTTTTCGGCATATACACTTTCTCAAATAATCACCTACAAATACAATGATCAAGATCTTATTATAAAAGAAACAAGAGAACATTTTGGGAGCTATTTAGAAAAAACGTCCAATACTATCACACGGATGTATGATCAAAAAAATAGACTGATCTCAGAAATGACAACCTACCATAACTTAGACCACGGAAATGGGTATGAGTATGAATATTATGAAAAAGAAGGTGAATTGTATAAAATAAAAACCATTCATGTAGATCGTGAAAAAGATAATAAGCTTATAAAGAAGCTTCAAAGAACTGTTGAAAAACAAGCTGATGGTTTTAAAGAATGTTATTTTAAAAATGATACTATAGTAAACACCGCTTTTTATACACCATACGGAGATCAACGTAAACATCAGGATTTTGAATATAACGAAGAGACTTCGTATCAATATATCTACGATAAACACGGCAATTGGACTTCACGAATTTTATTTCAAAACGGTATTAAAAAAGAAAAGACTACACGCACATTAGCATACTTCTCAGAGTAACTTCTTCTAAAAAGAACATAAATTTATAACTAAAAAATTAGTTTGAACTAAATATTTAGTTATATTTGTGTTATAGAACTAAAAGTTTAGTTAAAAAATAAGAAGTTTATTTATGAAGCAATTGACCAAAGCAGAAGAGGAAATCATGCAAATTCTGTGGAAACTAGAAAAAGCAAATGTAAAAGCCATTATTGAAAATTTTAAAGGCACAAAACCTGCCTACAATACGGTTTCTACCATTGTGCGAATTCTGGAAAACAAAGGATTTGTAGGCTATGAAAAAGTGGGAAAAGGACACGTGTATTTTCCGCTTTTAGCACAATCTGAATACAGCAATCAGTCAATTTCAAAATTGGTAAACGGATATTTTCAAGGATCTTTTAAAAGTATGGTGTCATTTTTTATGCAGAAGAATGATATCAGTACGGAGGAATTAGAAGAAATACGCAAAGAAATCGAAAAAAGTAATCCGAAGTCATGATTGTATATTTTATTCAAGTTGTTGCTTTTCAGCTGTTGTTTTTATTGAGTTATGATTTATTTCTCAAAAAAGAAACCTTTTTCAATTGGAATAGAGTCTATCTTATATTTTCGTCTTTAATTTCATTTCTACTACCTTTTATTAAGATTGAAAGCTTTCAGAATGTAGTGCCACAAGAATATATTGTATTATTACCAGAAATAGTATTGACACCGCAAAAAGCAGTTGCTACGATTGAACCTACTTGGAATTGGTTTTTAATCATCGGAATTGCCATTAGTAGTTTACTATTTATCTATAAAATTGTACAATTAGTAAAACTCCGTTTCAAAGGACGCTTTGTAAAACGTGAAAACTACACCATCATTATCATACCCAAAAGCACTACAGCATTTTCTATTTTTAGATATGTGTTTATTGGTGAAGAAATTCATGAAGAAAAATTGGAAGATGTGCTCTCGCACGAATTGGTGCACATTCGTGAAAAGCATTCGCTAGACTTGCTATATTTTGAGCTGCTGCGCATTCTGTGTTGGTTCAATCCGCTCGTATACATCTATCAAAAACGAATATCAGAATTACACGAATACATTGCAGATGCAATTGTAGTTCAAGACAAAGATAAATCCGATTATTATGAAAAATTGTTAGCCGAAGTCTTTCAGACGCAACAGTTTTCGTTTACCAATCAATTTTTTAAACATTCATTAATCAAAAAACGAATCATTATGTTGACAAAAGAAAAATCCCGTCAAATTTTAAAACTAAAATACTTGGTATTAGTACCTGTGTTAATTGTATCACTCTTATATACTTCTTGTGAAGATACAACGATAGCAGATTCTGAAGAAGCCAAGTCTAAAACTGAAATTGTAGATGCAGAAGCTAAAAAAGTGAAGTTGCAAGAAGTTATATATGAGTTAAGCAAACTTACGGTGAATCTGAATACGAGTCCAATTTTATCAAAAACAGATTATGACAAGCAAACAGAGTTGCTCAGAGAAATGGCACAGCTTTTAGGTTCTGAAGATGATGAAATAATAACAAAGCTTGCACAAATACGATCGTATGAAGATTATGTAATTGCGAGAAAAGAAAGCATCGCAAAAGGCTCAAACTATAGTGAGCTTGAACAAGAAGCTATTTCATTTCAGGTACTAGATAAAGCTCCTGTTTTTCCAGGTTGTGAAGATAAAGGAACACTTGAGGAATTGAAAAAATGTTTCACACTAAATATTCAAAAACATATTGTTGAAAACTTTGATGCTAAACGTGCAGAGAATACAGGTTTAGAAGGTCGTCAAAGAATAATTGCAAAATTTCTGATCGATAAAAATGGGGAAGTAGTTGATGTCATGGTCAGAGCTCCACATCCAGATTTACAATCTGCGGCAGAAGAAGCAATCAATACCTTACCAAAGTTAACACCAGGAATGCAAGATGGAAAACCTGTAAGTGTAAAATATGTATTACCAATTGTATTTAAAGTTGCTGAATAAGTTGGTGTAAAAAGTAGTATCCGGTTGGATCTTTTTAAAAGTATAGTGTCATTTTTTATGAAGAAAATGATATTAGTACGGAGGAATTAGAAGAAATACGTAAAAAAATCAAAAAAATAACTAGAAATCATGATGGTATATTTTATTCAAGTCGTTGCTTTTCAACTATTGTTTTTATTGAGTTATGATTTATTTCTCAAAAAAGAAACCTTTTTCAATTGGAATAGAATCTATCTTATATTTTCATCATTAATTTCATTTCTGCTGCCTTTTATTAAAATTGAAAGCTTTCAGAATGTGGTGCCACAAGAATACATAGTATTGTTGCCAGAAATTATGCTCACGCCAGAAAAAGCAGTTGCTACGATTGAACCTACTTGGAATTGGTTTTTAATCATCGGAATTACAGTTAGTAGCTTACTATTTATCTATAAAATTGTACAATTAGTAAAACTCCGTTTCAAAGGACGATTTGTAAAGCAGGAAAACTATACTGTGGTTATCATACCCAAAAGCACCATCGCATTTTCTATTTTTAGGTATGTATTTATTGGTGAAGATATTCATGAAGAAAAACTCGAAGATATCCTTTCTCACGAATTGGTGCACATTCGCGAAAAACATTCGCTAGACTTGCTGTATTTTGAGCTGCTGCGCATTTTGTGTTGGTTCAATCCGCTTGTATACATCTATCAAAAACGAATCTCTGAAGTACATGAATACATTGCAGATGCAGTTGTAGTTCAGGGCAAAAATAAATCCGATTATTATGAAAAATTGTTAGCAGAAGTTTTTCAGACGCAACAGTTTTCGTTTACCAATCAATTTTTTAAACACTCACTAATTAAAAAACGAATCATTATGTTAACAAAAGAAAAATCCCGCCAAATTTTAAAACTCAAATACTTGGTCTTAGTACCTGTATTAATTATGTCATTATTGTATACTTCTTGTGAAGATACCTTACTTGTAGATAATGTTGATAAAGTGGAAAAACTTGATAAAAAAGCATTGCGAACTAAAATTAAAAGCGCAATAGATGCTATGAGTGATTTTTATGAAAGTTATACAGGAGAAGAAAGTAAAGCCAAAGAAGAATTTGAGCAAAGAAATAAAGTTGAATATAATCTCATATTACTACTATCAAAATATAATGTTGACTTAGATGAAATCCACGATCTATATGATCAAAGATATCACGATAATTTTAAAAGATATATGAAGATAGCTTCTAAAGTGGTGCATGAAGATGCGAATAAAAATAAAATTTACGCTATGGGAGATGTAGACAAGCTTCCTATATATCCAGGATGTGAAACGTTGGGAAGTCAGGAAGAAATAAAAAAATGTCTCACAGAAAACATACAAAAACATGTGCTGAAAAACTTTAATATGAAAATAGCTGAAGGTTCAGGATTGAAAGGAAAACAAAAAATTTCTGCACGATTTATCATAGAAAAAGATGGAAAAGTAACAGTGGCAGAAGCAAAAGCGCCAAATGCTGATTTGTCAAAGGAAACAAAACGTGTCATGGAATCATTACCAACGTTTATTCCAGCTAAAAAAGAAGGCAAACCAGTAAGAATTAATTATTTGCTGCCGATTACTTTTCAAATACAAGGATAATTATACATGAAAAACATACTAAGTCTCTGCATTTTTATAGCAATCATAACTAAAGTCGAAGCGCAATCTTCGACTTTAGCTGTTGCAGATAGTTTATACACATTCGGAAACTACTCGAAAGCAATAAAAGCCTATCAGCAACAAGAAACGAGCGCTTATACAAACACACAAATTGCCAAAGCATACAAAGCCTTAGGAAATAGTAAAAAAGCCATAGAAAGCTATGAAAAAGTCTTAAAAATTGATGCGGAGAACGCATTGGTATTGTATGATTATGGAAGATTGTTATTTACGGCAGGAAAACTAGAGAAATCATTAGTAATTTTTGAAAAGCTAAAAGCAAAAGATACGCTCAATCCTAATTTTCATTATCAAATTGGCTTGGCCAAAGAAGCTTTACGGCAAGAAACGTATATACAATCTTATCAAACCGCTTTTGAGTTAGATGCACAACATCAAAAAAGTATTTACAAACTCATCAAAAACTATATAGAAACCAAAGAATTTAAAAAAGCAGATCGAATTATTACGGTAGGTTTAACGAATAATGAAGACGATGTAAAAGTTATTGGCTTTAAAGCACAATTACACTATGCGAATCAAGAATACAGAAAAGCATTGCTATGGTTTGAAAAATTAATCGACCAGAACAAAGCGACGCGATATGTATATGAAAAAGCAGCATTTGCCGCGTATCGTGTAGGACGAATTTTAAAATCAATTGCATATTACGAAGAAGCATTAAAACGTGATCGCGGAAACTATTTCTACCATTCGCAATTGGCAAAATTGTATTATCAAGATGGAGTTCCGGATAAAGCGGAACATCATGCATCTCAGGCTATTGTTGGAAAAATGACCGATCCTTCTGGTGATTATTATATTTTGGGAATGGTGCATTTTGATCGAAAAGAACACAAAAAAGCCATGAAATTATTCAATATGGCTTTAGAGGAAAATCCAGACTATGAATTGGCACAACTTCGATTGGCGCAGGTAGCAGATAATTACTATTCTGATTCCAAAGCAAAGCTGAAAATGTATGAGCGTTTCCTAGAAAAATTTCCAAAAGCCAAGATTGAAATGAAGAAAATTGTCAATACGCGAATTCGTGAGTTAAAAGAAGAAATTCACTTAAAATCAGAATAAAAGAATCAAAAACTACGGCAAAATGTCGAAAAGTTGTATTTTTCATGATATTTGTATTGATGAAACACCTTTGGACATATTGCCTTATTTTTTTTATATGCGTATCCTGTGACTTTTTTAAAAAGCCTGTCGTTACAGAAGAAGAATTGGTTGCGCAAGAAAAAGAAAGTATCAATTTGAATACTGTTGACGTATTTCCATCTTTTTCAAATTGTGATTCTTTAGAAAAAGAACAACAAAAAACATGTTTCTTTCAAACCCTAACAGATCAAATTTACGAGCAACTAGCACAAAACAATATACAGGTTACCAAAACGATTAGAGATACCATTCAAGTAGCCATATATATTGATACTTTGGGAATCATCAAAGTTTCTGATATTCAGAAAAAACCCTACACTGATAAATACATTCCAAGCTTAGACAGTTTGATTGAAGTGAGTGCGCAAAATCTTCCAAAAGCGTCACCTGCTTATAAAAGAGGTATTCCTGTAAAAACAAAATTTCTCTTGCCTATCATTTTGCATGTAGAAGAACCGTTGAAAGAAAATTAAAATCGGATCGCTAGTTTTTTTAGCAAACGCAAAACTTCCACATATAACCAAATAATGGTGACCAATAATCCCCAAGTTGCAAACCATTCGTAGTGTTTTTTGGCGCGACCTATATACCGATCCATAAAATCAAAATCGAGCAATAAACTTAACGAAGCAAAAATGGCAACTACAACATTAAAGGCAATAGCAATCCAAGAACTATCCCAAAGGAATGAAAAGTGAATTCCGAAAAAATTCAAGATAAATGAGGTAATATAAACGAGGAAAATAACGGAAATAACGGTAATAACCACACTTCTAAACTTTTTAGTCACTTTAATAATTCGTGTCATATACAAGAGTAGCATGACAAAAAAAGTAAGCAATGTGATAATAACAGCTTGAAAAGGTAAATACGGAAACCGTTGGTGAATATACGCGCTAAATCCACCAATAAAAAAACCTTTGGCAACGGCGTAAATAAGTGTGAGTGGCATTGTCCATTCGCGTCTAACAGAAATGACAATACTGCATACAAGCGCTACAATAATTCCGCCAGTAGTATACCATTGAATGGTAACACCTTCAAAAAATAACTTCCAAGTATAAGCAGCACTTGCCGTAACTAATAGCAAACAAAAAATAGATTTTAGAATGACACCGCTAAGCGTCATTTTTTTTGCTTTCTTTGTGTTAGAATGTTTCCAAAAATAATTAGAAAACGCTGGATTTGAGGTATTTAATCCGAATAAGCTCATGCATAAGGTTTTGTTAAAAATAATAAAAATATACACTTTGCAATGGTAGTTATATAAAATAGTTGTAAATTTACACAATGTACTAGGTAAAAATAATAAAATATGGAAGCTTTAACTCTAACGAGCTATATCGATAACCGAAACGACTCGCCACAAAATAAACTGAAAATTATTCACGCTACAAGAAGTGGTGTCACACGTTCACAATTAAAAAAGTTTAGCATGCGCATTGCGTTACCGCTTACTAAAATATCGGAAATAGTTCCGGCTTCCTATTCTACCTTATCCAAAAAAAACAGCTACGACAAAGAAGTTAGTGAACGCTTGTTTGAAATAGCCGAAGTATACTCAAAAGGCTTTGAAGTTTTTGGTGATGAAAAAAAATTCACAAGATGGCTTAACAAAAAAAGCAAAGTTTTAGGCGGGCAAACTCCTTTTTCCCTTCTAGATACAAGTTACGGTGTAAAATTAGTTATTGACGAAATAAGACGTATTGATTACGGAATTTTTGCTTGATGATAGTTTACAGAATTGACAGAGCCAAACGAAAGAACAACTTGCTTTCGGGAATTGGCGCGGAAAAAATTGGCGGGCGTTGGAATGAAATAGGAACACGCGCCGTATATACTTCACAACACATTTCACTAGCGTACTTGGAAGTGGTGATGCACTTAGACATTACAGAAGACTTGCCAAGCGATCGTATTTTAGTTCATATCAATATTCCTGATGAAGTTTCTGTGTACGAGCTTCAGAAGCTTCCTAAAAGCTGGAATACTTTTCCTTATAACAGCAAAACACAAGAAATATTCACGCGTTTCGTAGAAGAGAATAAGCATGCAGTATTAAAAGTGCCTTCTGCCATCGTAAAAGATGAATTCAATTACATTTTAAATCCAATGCATATTGACTTTCATAAAATTAGTGTAGTTAAAATTCAAAAATTTAGCTTTGATTCTCGTTTATATCACGAAAAATAAATGAGTTAACGATTGTATGGAAATTCATTAATCCAACGGAAATCTCTATTAATCAATTTAAATTTCTTTAAATCATATTGCTTTGCTTTAATGAGCAATGTATCATTCAAATGTGTTCCATTTAGGGTAAGAATACTATCTTTTAGCGTGTATTTAAAATTATAAACATCGGTAGAATCTCTACGGTTTGTTGCTTCGATAGTTTTGGCAACCGTATCAAGTTTCATAGCTAACCAAGTGCCGCGATCGTTCATATAATAAACTGAGAAAAAGTTTTCACGTTGAAACACAATTCTTCTCCATAAAGTATCATCTGTAATTAACATTGGAATGGTGTCTTTATTTTTTTCAAAAAGCTGAATATCGTAAATTCCATACATAGGAGGTTTTGGCGTATTGGGGCCGTACATCGCATTGGCTTCAAGGGAATCGCCTAAAGTTGTATGCAAGAAATGACCAAGAATGACAACTTTTAATACCACGGCTGCAATATTAAGTTTCGGTTCTTTAAAATATTTTGGAAAGCTTCTGGCTGTTGTCGTCGCTTTTGTGAAAAATACTGCAAACAAGCGTTTTCTGTCTTGCATAAAAATAAAAGCAGCAAAAAATAACAAATGGAACGAATAGGTTTTTATAGGAATATCATAGCACATATTCATCATAAATACATTCAGCATCACGCCAAAAGCAACCAATCCACCTAGAGTTCGTGTACGTCTAAATAGTAACAAGACACCTGCAATTAATTCCGCAAATCCAGAAAAAATAGTATACGCTTTAGAAGCGCCCATAAAGGTCCAGGCAATTCCCATAGGCGAAGAACTTCCGTAGGGTTGTATCAATCGTCCTAAAGAAGGAGAAGGAAACTGAAGTGGAATTATTTTATAAAATCCATATACAAACATTGAAAACAATACATAGTATGCTACGTATACGACAAACAAACGCAAGAGTTCGGTGTAATTTTTACGATTACGGTCAATAATACTCCAAATAATTGTACCCAAAACAGCAATAAATACACAAGAAAATAAATGTACATAATCATACGTAGTATCGCCACTTCCTGTTATGGGGCGTTCGCTAGGTAATTCAAGATCAAAAAACACATCGCCCATAAACGGGATTAAATTTCCCCACACATTATCCGATAAAAAAGAGACAACACTTTCTTGTAAATATTTAAAAGCATCTAAAGGAAACGGAAATACATATAACAATACATAGATAAAGAAAAAACGAAATCCTATTTTCTGGAAAATATTCCATGAAGTCTTGGCAAGCATATGGTGGTGTATTGGTTATATACTTAAAGTTAGAAAAAAATAGTGCTACAAACATGGTATTTGAAAAAATTAATACAATTTTATCATTTTCTAAATGTTCTGTTTTTCCATGTGTATGTAGAGAATAGTGATCGTATAAAAATATAAACAGTGAGATACGGATATAAAATTCCGCTTATAAAAATATAGAATGGCTGTACTTTTTGTTGGGTAAAATGTAATGTTTGAAGCAATAAAAGACTATCAATACTGATCTTTGAAATGAAAATAATAGCTAAAAATTTCCATGAGATAGCTGTTAGTAAAAATACAGGAAGTGTACAAAAAAGCAGGTTCATCAACACTACTATAATTCCGATCAATTTTCCTGTGAACAAGTTATAATTTGCGCTTTTAGAAGCCCAGCGGATGCGTTGTGAAACAAATGTTGACCAAGTGCGCACTGCAAACGTTTGTACCAAAGCATCTTTCGATTTGAGATACAGGACTTGTGTTGGCCATTTTTGAATGAATTTTTCCAATAAAAATACATCATCGCCACTAGCAATGGTGTCATTTCCTGAAAATCCACGCACTTTTAAAAAAGCTTCTTTCTCGTATGCTAAATTGGCGCCATTGCACATAAAAGGAATTTGTAAACCAAAACTTCCCATTGTTGTTCCCTGTAAGCTTAAAAAATCGAGTAATTGAAATATGCTGAAAAATGTAGTTTCTTTTGTATACGTTACTGGTGCAGCAATCATTTTTGGTTGTGCTAGCACAATTTTCTGATTGAAAAGCTGTAACCAATTTGTTGGTAGGATGCAATCGGCGTCAGTAGTTATGATCCAATCGCTTTGAATTGTTGAAATAGCTGCAGTGATGGCATCTTTTTTGGGCGAATTGGAAACGCGCGTATTTTGTAAAATGTGTATGTTGCGAGTTGGATGTTTTTTGCTGAAATTTTCTATGATTTTACAAGAAGTATCTTCGGAAGCATCATTGACAAACCAAAAAGAGACCTTAGATTCTGGATAGCGTAATGCCGCAATAGATGCTAACAATTTGGGAAGATTCTCTGCTTCATCTCGAAAAGGAATAATAACTGAAAACTCGGTGATTGCTTCTGTTTCTATAGGTTTTGTGATTGGCAACTTCCAAAAACCATATACCAAGCTTAGAATCAGCAACGCATAGCTTATACAAATGCAATAAATAAGTATCAGCATCATGAAGCAATTGATTTTTCTGTGGTTCTTACAGGCGAAAAATTCAACACAAAATAACTTCCCACAATACTCGGCAAGACAAAATTGAGAATCCACATCAAAGAAACTACGGAAAGAATATTCAATTCCGGAATGTTGAGATAGCCAAAAAGCCATACGGCAACACTTCCTTTGACAACCACATCAAAAATAAATAACATCGGAATTAAAGACGTAATTAAATACATAGCAGTAATGGTACTCATGGCAATTAGATAGGATGTGTTCAATCCGAAAAATAATAACAATACATAAAATTGATGTGAAAAAATAGCATAACGCAACACAGAAAGGCTGCTGTTTTTCCAGTGAATTTCCCCAGAAACATTCCGAATAAAACCACGAACACGTTCCCATGAAAAACCTTTGATGCGAAACCGTTTCTGTTTGCTTCCAACCAGAAAAAGTCCACCTAAAACCAATACAAAAGCAGAAATACGCAGTATTCGATACCAAGGCAATTCAATACCAAATTCAATGGTGAAAATGGTGAAACCGATCAATCCGAAAAATAAGGTGGCTACCAATTGTGCTAGGTTTCCGAGAAAATTCAATCCTACGACACGTTTTCGTTCAAACTTCGGGAAATACAAGGCTTTTGCGCCATATTCGCCCACACGATTTGGTGTAAATAACGACGCTGTCAATCCGCCTAAACTATGTGCAGTGCTTTCCCAAAGTGAAATGGGTTTTATAGAACTCACGAGTGTTTTCCATTTGATAATTTCCAAAAACCAATTCAAAAAACTAGCAACTAAAAGTCCTAAAATAATGGCAGGTTGTAAGAGTTTGGAAGTCTGTAGTTGGGTGAAAAAAGTATCAAAATCCAACTGTGTATTATTTGCCAATTTATCAAAAAT
Source organism: uncultured Kordia sp. (assembly GCF_947489565.1). GTDB lineage: Bacteria > Bacteroidota > Bacteroidia > Flavobacteriales > Flavobacteriaceae > Kordia. The sequence continues at coordinate 18,780 of NZ_CANLEA010000008.1, forward strand.
AAAATAGGCAGCACCAATAAGTATCGCTACTTTTATAGCTAACGCAAAGAATTGCTTAGTTTTGTGTGATACAGAAGTGAACATTTTACAAAGTAAAGCATTTCGGAATACAAATCTATCATGGAGTTTATTTTCGTGATAGTGATACCGTTTGAAATAGATGAATCAAGAGAAAAAGACGCCAAAAACAGAAAGAATCATACTTGGAATTGATCCAGGAACCACTATTATGGGTTTTGGCTTGATTAGAGTTGTGGGAAAGAAAATGTACTTTTTACAACTCAATGAACTACAGCTTCAAAAATACAAAGACCATTATTTAAAACTGAAACTAATTTTTGAACGTACCATTGAATTGATTGATACGTATCATCCAGACGAAATTGCCATTGAAGCACCATTCTTTGGTAAAAACGTACAATCCATGCTAAAATTAGGTCGCGCACAAGGTGTAGCAATGGCAGCAGGTTTATCGCGTGAAGTACCGATTACAGAATATTCTCCCAAAAAAATAAAAATGGCAATTACTGGAAGTGGAAACGCCAGTAAAGAACAAGTTGCCAAAATGTTACAAAGCTTATTGCAGCTCAAAACACTTCCCAAAAATCTAGATTCTACCGATGGTTTGGCAGCCGCAGTGTGTCACTTTTACAATTCGGATAGAGTAGAAATTGGTAAAAGTTATTCTGGTTGGTCAAGTTTTGTAAAGCAAAATGAAAAAAGAGTGAAAAAATAAAATGACACAACTTTTTAGGACATTCACTATTGGCTTTTTGTCAATACTATTATTTTCTTGTGGACTCAGTGACGAAGAAGTTTTGGAACGATTTCAGAAAGCAACAAAGTCAAAAAACTGGAAAGCTGCCAAAGATTTAATTGATGAGTATTTAGAACGAAAACCGAATGAAGACATAGAAGCATATTTTTCAAGAGCTAGAATTGCTACCAATATTGAGCCGTTAGATCTTGAGGAAATTATTGCTGATTTGAATACATATATTGAAAATTTCCCTGAAAACTCTGTGGCAATTATGTATCGATTCCAAGCCTACTTATATGCCGCTGAATTTGAGAAAGCCATGGAAGATATTGAAACGGTCATTCAAAGGCATGGAAAAAATCCTTTTCTATTATCATGGAAAGCAAATACTGCTTTTTTAGACAAAAAATTTGATATAGCTGCAAAAATCTACGAGCAACTCACAAAAATGCCAGGTACTTACGAGGAAATCAGAAACAATTATTATTATATGGTTTTTTCGAAACATTTTGGAAGTAACAAAGAAGGCGCTATGTGGGATACTGCCTTTTTACAAGATCGTGGTTTTGAGCAGGATTCACTTTTAATGAAAGCACTGATCGATGATAAGATCATATTTGAAGAAGTTGCAAACTTTCATTTGCCAAAACTTACGATACCGGAATTGGAAAAAGCGATTAAGAATGATTGTCATGAACTCGATTTGTTTCCGTTCAAAGAATATCGTCGTGCTGAACTGATGAACAAAATAGCACTAGAAGAAAGAACTAAAGATTTGGAAGCGTTATTAGAAAATAGAGATGAAGTATATACTTTAAATCTTTCCTATAACGGTTATAAAGAACTTCCAAAAACTTTATTAGCGTTCAAAAATTTACAAATCTTAAATCTATCTTTAAACCAATTTACAGATTTAGAAAAAACGATAGAAGACATAAGTCAACTTCCAAATTTGAAAGTGCTCTTGTTGAACGAATGCGGAATCAAAGAATTGCCAGAAAACATCAAGCTTTTAGATCAATTGTTGGTTTTGAACATGTATGGAAATCGTTTTGAAAAACTTCCAGAAGCTATTGGAGAACTGCGTAATTTGAAGCTCTTAGGATTGGAAAATAATAGAAAACTAAGCTCATTGCCAAAAAGCATTGGAAATTTAAAGTGCTTGCAAGTATTAGATGTTTCGCAAACAAAACTAACGAGTTTGCCTGTTGAGGTAGCGTATTGCTCACAATTGGTCATGTTATCTGCCAATCGTTGTCGTATAAAAACGTTGCCTGAAAACTTTGGAGACCTAATCAATCTTAGAAACTTGAGTCTCTATGGTAATAAAATTGAAAAATTGCCACAATCTTTTGGAGGACTAGAAATATTGCGATATTTAACTTTAACAGGAAACCGATTGAAAGGTCTGCCAAAATCTTTCAAGAAGTTAGACAGTCTAGGACGTGTATCTTTGGATGGAAATCCTATTGAAGTATTTCCAAAAGAATTAGACTCTTTAAAAAGTGTTTATAGTATTGTTATACATAATACACCAATTAAAAATATTCCATATTCAATTGCAAATAAGGAAGGTTTAGAACGTATTTTGGTAAATCCGAAATACATTTCACAAAAAAATATAGATTCACTCAAAACAATAAATCCATCTTTGTATGTGATTCCACAAAATTAATTCACAAAAATAACCGATATGAATAACCAAATAGAATTATGTAAAGTATGCGCCAATAGAAAATTTTCTTCTTCACAAGGAATTGTATGTGGACTTACGGATCAAAAACCAGCATTTATCAACAACTGTCCTGATTATGAAAAAGACGTCAAAGAAGAAGAAAGACAGGCAAAACAAAAAATGGAATTAATTGAAGCAACAGCGCATGAAGAAGAAGGAAAGCCAATGTCTGTGTTGAATATTGTTGTCAGCGTTATTATTTTTATTGTAGCAATGATTCGACTTGCTACGAGTTGTTCTTAAACTTAAAATTCATCCAAAGTCATCGCCGGAATTTATATACATATCCCATTTTGTAAGCAAGCTTGTCATTATTGCGATTTTCACTTCTCTACATCGTTGGCGAAGAAAGATCGCATGATCAATGCTTTGCAGAAAGAATTACAATTACGCCAAGCAGAATTGGGAAATACGATGGTAGAAACTATTTATTTTGGTGGCGGAACGCCTAGTGTACTTTCGTTAGATGAAATCAATGAAATTTTACAAACGGTTCAGCAATACTACACGGTTTCTGAAGCTCCAGAAATTACCTTGGAAGCCAATCCAGATGATTTAACAGAAGCTAAAATCATGGAGCTTTCTAAGTCTCCGATAAACCGATTAAGTATCGGAATTCAATCGTTTTTTGAAGAACATTTGATTTTAATGAATCGAGCGCACAACAGCGAAGAAGCTAAAAAGTGTTTAGCAATTGCCGCACAGTATTTTGATAATATTACGATTGATTTAATTTACGGTATTCCAGACATGACCATGGAAGAATGGAAAACCAATATGGAGACTGTTTTTAGTTACGGAATCAATCATATTTCAAGTTATGCACTTACGGTGGAACCAAAAACAGCATTGGAAAAATTCATCCGACAAGGAAAATATAAAGACGTTTCTGAAGAAGATTCGTTAGCGCATTTTAATGTATTAGTTGAAGAAACTCAAAAACAAGGATTTGTACATTATGAAATCTCTAATTTTGGAAAGCAAGACTATTTTTCCAAGCACAACACTTCATATTGGAAAGGCGCAAGTTATGTAGGTATTGGACCGAGTGCACATTCGTTTCAAAAAGAAACCAGAAGTTGGAATGTTTCAAACAATGCGAAATACATAAAAAGTATAGAAGAAAATAAACTTCCGCTCACTACCGAAAAGCTCTCAAAAGACGATCAATACAACGAATATATAATGACAGGTTTGCGCACCATTTGGGGAATTTCACTTGATTATATTCAGAAAGAATTTGGCGAAAATTATGTACATCACACAAAAAAAATAGCAAAAGCTCATTTGGAAGAAAAGACAATTCAAGTCATTGAAAACACAATCAAAACTACGCAAAAAGGAAAATTTCTTTGTGACGGAATTGCTGCAGATTTCTTTAAAGTTTAATCTTGACTTGTTACTAAAAGAATAATTCCTAAAATAATATTAAGTGGCAATCCAACAAATAGAAATGCAAATAAATCCCAAGTGCCATTTTCTTGTAAAAGCCATATAGAAAACACCAATGATATTAGAAACAATATCAAAGCAAAAAGAAATGATTTTTTATGGTAAAAAGGCTTTTTCATACGCTTTACCAAGATAAGAAAAAATCAATTCGTATTTTTGCGGCATGATTTGTACCATTCAACGTAAAACAACCAAACATCAAATAGACCTATCAAAACCGCTTGATATTTCTATTCCGTTACGAGCTGCTAAAGACAATGTAAACGCGTGGTATGTAGACGCGCCAAAAATTGAACCGGTACGTGCTGACGATTGGGTTGGAAGCGTGAAAGAAGGTGGTGATGTTAATTTTAATAATATTTATTTCAATCCGCATTCACATGGAACGCACACGGAATGTGTTGGGCATATTACAGAAGAAGTACATTCTATCAATGAAAATTTAAAGCAATTTTTCTTTTATGCTGAATTGATTACGGTTGTTCCTGAAAAAAAAGGAGACGATTACATCATTTCCAAAAAGCAATTGCAAATGAACATAGGAAACAAAAAACGGGAAGCAATTGTCATTCGTACATTGCCAAACTTTGAAGAAAAAAAACAGCGACAATACTCGCATACAAATCCGCCATATTTAGAAGAAGACGCAGCTATATATTTGCGTGAAAAAGGAATTCAACACTTACTAATCGATTTGCCAAGTGTGGATAAAGAAAAAGATAATGGCGAACTATTAGCGCACAATGCCTTTTGGAATACTTCGGGAGACATTCGTAAAAATGCTACAATTACAGAATTTATTTATGTGGCTAATGCTATAGAAGATGGCGCGTATTATATAAATCTTCAAATTGCTCCTTTTGAAAACGATGCGACACCGAGTAAGCCAATTTTGTACAAAATAGAAAAGTAATTACTCACCGCGTAAATTCTTCTGAATCTCTTTGCTAATTTGATCTAAGGTTGGAAAAGACTCTAGCTTATCGCTAAATTCTTTCAGTTGCTCTTGAACGATTCTTTTAATTTTATTCTCTAAAATTTCATCAATAGTTTCTCCGTAATCGGGCATAGGTTCTCCAGATTTTTTAATAGGCAATGTCATATCACCATTTCCGGTAATCAACCAAAGCGGATTAAGATCTGGATACGTATCGATTATTCTCTCCAAAACATCGCTTCCTATGGAAGCCCCTGATTTAGATTGCTTACTTGTATAGCCATTGCCTACTTTTATTGAGATATCGAAGGCTCTCATGCTCATATTTTTATACTTAATGAACTCAATGATTCTGTCGATTATTTTCATTTTATATAGAAATTTATCTATGAAAAATTAACTTTTCGTAGAAAATAGTTTTTAAAATTTAAAAACGTCACTTAAACTGACAGTAAATCAGCACAAACTAGTGAACTCGTAAATATACATAATTTTGTGTGAGATATAGCGTTTTTTCTGGAAAAGACAGGAATTGTATGCCGTTGATTCTCAATAAGTATAAAAAAGATACTTTTTTACAATGCCATTTTACATTGAAGTGAAGTGGGTTTTTTAGTTATGCCTGACCCTTTTGATTGTTCTGAATTTCCTTACGGATTTCTTCCATAGTTGGAACATTTTCAAGTTTATCACCAAAAGCTTTTAGTTGCCGTGCAACGATGCGCTCAATTTTTGATTCAATAATTTCGTCAAAGATAGTATAGCTAAGTGGTGGCTCATTAGTTTTATCAAGAGTTATATCTTCATCAATATCGAGAATCATAGCGCCTTTTCCTGTTAACAGCCATAACGGACTTAACTCAGGATACACATCGATTATTCTCTCCAAGACATCACTGCCTACAGAAGCTTTTGATTTCGATTGCTTGCTAGTATAGCCGTTTCCTACGTTTATTGACTTATCAAACGCGCGCATGCTTAGTTTTTTATGCTGAATAAAGAGGATAATTCTGTCGATTATTTTCATCATTTGGTGAAATTTTTCTGCACAAAACTTCTTTATGTAGAAAATAGTTTGTAATATTATACTGTCAGTTCTATAACGTGTGTCATAAAAGCGACACAAATATAGCAATTTACTAATTATAAAAACGATAAGTATAAAAATGATACGAAAAGAGCAGCGTAAAAAACTCAAAGAAACATTGGGATATCATTATACAGATGGTGTGCTGAAAATATTAAAAGAAAAAAAGATCATGAGTAGAAAAGGAAGGCCTTATGGCTCATCTATGATTCGAAATGTATTCAATGGTTTAAATGAAAATGAAGATATTGAAAATGCTATTATAGAACTATTTGTTCGTACGCAAGAAGATATCAAAGAAACGGAGGAAACTAGAAATCGAATATTAGGAATATAGTAAGTTGTTTTTGTCATATTTTACATCTAAAAAACATTCGTAAAAAAACAATCAGTTAAAAATACAGTACATTTACAAGGAGATAAAATCAGGAATGGTTTTTGTAAATCGCTTGTATATGGATATATTTTTAGCAGTATTGATCGGAGGAATTGTATCGTACTTTGTGTATGATTATATAGGAAAAAGACAATCAGAAAAGCGTATTACGCAACAGGCACATTTATTACTCGATAAAATAAAAAGTGTTTGCAACCTTACAACTGTAGAAGGTGATTTTAGTGAGATTTATCATTACGAAGATAAATCAGAACATTTTTTACGGATGATTTCCAGTAAAAAACGCGCACTTATTGTCATTAAAGCCAAAGCATGTGTTGGATATGACTTAAAGAAGCTGCGTTTAGAAGCAGATAAAAATGAAAAAACAGTACGAATTGTCTATGTTCCGCAACCAGAAATTTTAACGATCGAAACCGATTTTACGTATTACGACATCAAAGATGGTTTGTTCAATAAATTTAGTGCAGATGATTTGACGAAACTTAACCAAGAAGCAAAGCAGCACATCATTGATAAAGTTCCTGAAAGTGGTTTGTTGATTACCGCAAAACAGGAAGCTTTAAACGCTATTTTAGTCATTCAAAAAATTGTCGAAACCATTGGTTGGAAATTGGATTATTCAGAAATTACACTTCCAGAAGATGAGGTAAATCAACTGGAAATGACAGATTCGTAAATGATTTTATAAATGTTTGAAATTCATGTTTTTGAATTGGGGAAAATGCTTCTCTAGTATTTTTGTAGACTACTTGTCTATGAATCCTGTATTTTGTCGAAATTTTATATTGATTTAAAGAAAATCTAACGTTTTCTTTCACATTCTTACCGTATATTTGTCCCAACCTAAAATAACAGTAAGATGTCACTAATTGATAAAGTAGTTTATTACTTAAATGATGTTCTTGTAAGCTTAGATATTGCGCCCATTCAAAAAACGTTGCCTAAGCAAAAAAACAACACAAAAGGTTTGCATGATCATACAGATATCAACGCATAATCTTTTAATCATTTCTACAGCATAATCTATTGCCAAGATTTTTATATCTTGTTTGCAAATAGAGTTTATGAATATTGAGTTACTTCGCGAATTTTGCATTAAAAAACCAGCAGTTACAGAAGAATTTCCTTTTGATCAAGATACATTGGTCTTTAAAGTATTGGGGAAAATGTTTGCACTCACGTCTTTAAAGAAATGGGAGGAAGGTATTCCTTCAGTAAATCTGAAATGTGACCCAGAAAAAGCAGAAGAGTTACGTTGCGAATACGATAGCATTACACCAGGATTTCACATGAGTAAAAAACATTGGAATACGGTTGAGTTGTATCATGGAGAATTGCCAAATACATTTATAAAAGAATTGGTCGATGAATCTTATGATTTGGTGGTGAAAGGAATGACAAAAAAGCAAAAAGCTGAATTGGCAAAATACCAATAATACAATGTAGATCGTTGGAAGTTCGATTCAAAAAGCTACTGGAAAAGTATTTTATAAGTCAAAAAAGAGTTTCAAACTAATAGATATGCATGCTCATTATAGGAAAATAGCGGATGTATCGATAAACGGAAACTGAAAAATGCAGGAAATGGAAAACCATTAATCTATGAAAAAAGACCATTAACCTACTTATAAAACCCTTTAATCGAAAGAACTAAGCTATCTCGCATATAAAGGGGAAATTTACGTTTTAATTGCTGAAAACTATAAATTAAACAAATGTTAGAGAATCTTTCATTTTTATTCATCGAAGATGACGAGATCGAAGTATTGAAGTTTAAAAAATCTTTAAAGAAACTAGGATTTACTCATCGAATACTCGAAGCTAAGAACGGAGAGGAAGCACTTGATATCTTGAGAAAGAAACAAGAGCTCCCTAATGTCATTCTTTTGGATTTAAATATGCCTAAGATGAACGGACTTGAATTTTTGAAAGAACTTAAAGAAGATTCGCATTTACGCTACATTCCAGCAATTATAGTGACCACTTCTAACAATCACCAAGATATGTTAGAAAGCTACAAACTAGGAATAGCAGGTTACATTATCAAGCCATTACGTTACGAAGATTACATCAAAAAAATACAACGAGTAGTTGATTATTGGATGGTAAATGAAGTCATAGAATTCTAAAAACATCCTAATTTTTTCTTTCCACACAAAGCTTCAAGAGTGCAGTTCGTCGGTTAATTATGTTTATTGACCGAAAATTATTTGGAATTTACTATCTTCAAACGCGAAAATCCCTTGAAACTAGATTTGCGTTCTAAATGAAAGAAAAGATTCAAGCCCTAGAACTAGCCCTGCAGAACGAAAAAAGAGCCCGTGAAAAAGCGGAAGAATTGCTCTTGAGGCGTACTAGCGAATTGCTAGAAATACGTGAAGCACTGTCTTCGAAAACACATGAGTACAATGTGTTCTTCGAAAATATACTCGACTCCTTTATTGTCATGGATACCATGGGAAATGTGATCAAGATGAATGATGCTGCGGTCAAATTACTTGGGTATGATATTAAAGAAGAAGCCATCAATGTTGTCAATTTAATTTACAGCAAAGATTTTGAGTATGCAATGAATTCCTTTGCAACACTTATTGAAGAAGGTTCTTTTTCAAATTACGAAGCAAGGATTTTTACAAAAAATAGAGAAATAAAGTGGGTTCAAATTAATGCGAGCTTAATTTATAATGAAGAAGGAGAAATTATAGCAGCACAAGGAATTGTAAGAGATATTACGGAGTCCAAAGAAACTGCAGTAGATTTTGAGGAACAGCAAGAACAATTGGCTGCAATTGTTGACAATTCTACCTTAGGAATTGTATTGGCACAAGATCGAAAAATCATCAAAACCAACAACGCTTTTCAAAAACTCATACAATATAGTGAACAAGAACTTTTAGGAACACCTGTAGAAGCACTTTCTTATGAAGATGCTCATGAAGAATCGAGAAGTCTCTACAACCGAATGGTTTCTAAAGAAATTGATCATTACAGTCTCACAGAAAAATACAAGCGAAAAGATGGCACTTCATTTTTATCTAAAACAAGTGTAACTGGAGTTCGTGATAGTGAAGGAAAAATAAAATATCAACTCGCATTTGTAGAAGATGTTTCTGTAAAACACAAAAGACGTTTAATGCTCAATACATTAAACAGTTTAACACGCTCTTTTATTGGAAAACTAAATATTCATGATATTGCTTGGGAAATTGCCAATGTAACTGCGCGCGATTTGGAGTTTGAAGATTGCGTGGTGTATTTAGTCAACAAAGAAGAAAATATATTAGAGCAAATTGCAGGTTACGGAGCCAAAGTTGACGAGAATAAAGAAATCATTGATAAACTATACATTCCGTTTGGAAAAGGAATTGTTGGGAATGTTGCGCAAACCGGAAAAGCAGCATTGGTACATGACACATCAAAAGATGAACGCTATGTCGTAGATGATATGCGTCGCTATTCGGAGATTTCGGTGCCAATTACAATCAAAGGAGAAGTAGTTGGAGTGATTGATTCTGAACATTCTTCTAAAAATTTCTTCACAAAAGAACATTTGCGTTTATTAAAAAATGTGGCGAATCTAGTTTCGATACAGTTGACAAATGCTGTCAATTTAGAACGAAGAATTGCTGCAGAAAGTGAAAACAAAGAATTACTCGAAAACTTAAAGCGCAGTAACAAAGAATTGCGTGATTTTGCACATATAGTTTCACACGATTTAAAATCGCCTTTGCGAAGTATCAATGCTTTAATTTCTTGGTTTCAGGAAGATTACGAACATGTGTTGGATGAAGAAGCCAATGATACTTTTGATAAATTGAACAACAAACTGGAGCAAATGGATGCGCTCATTGATGGAATTTTACGCTATTCGAGTGTGAATGACAAAAATATTCTTACGGTGCAAGAAGTAAGCATAAAAGAAATATTGGAGGAAATTAGAACCATCTTGTACATTCCAGAGCACATTGAATTCATTTTTCCAGAAGATTTGCCTGTAATTGCTGCTGATAAAACTAGAATCAAACAATTATTTCAAAACCTAATCAGCAATGCAATCGTCCATATTGATAAAGAAAAAGGCCGCGTTGAAGTGCAATATACTGAGCTAAAAAATTATTGGAAATTTTCTGTATCTGATAATGGTATTGGAATCGCCGAAGCTTATCACGATAAAATCTTTAAAATCTTTCAGACACTTGACAATAAAGGAAAGTCTACAGGAATAGGTTTATCGATTGTGAAAAAAATTATAGAGCTTTATAAAGGTACCATTTCACTAGAATCTGAAGAAGGAAAAGGCACTACATTCTTTTTTAAATTAAAAAAATAATATGCAACTAGATAGTCCCAACTTATCCTATATAAAAGAGCTTGCAGACGGTGATACCGAATTTGAAGCCAGCTTAATTACCATCTTAAAAAAGGAGCTTCCTAAGGAAAAAGAAGCCTTTATAGAGAGTGTTCGCTTGAAAAACTATCAAAATTCAGCGGAACATGTGCATAAAATTAAACATAAAATTAGTATTTTGGGACTTGAAAAAAGCTATGACTTTGCCATTGCCTTTGAAGAAGAACTGAAAAATGATGATCCCAAACAATATGAAACATTTCTCAGTATTTTGCAAAACATGGAAGAATTTTTAAAGACGATATAAGCCTACCTACTTATGAAGTGTATTATTGTAGATGATGAAGCTGCTGCAAGAGCTATAACCAAACAATTGTGTAAGAAAATAGAAGAACTTACCATTGCAGAAGAATTTGATAACGCTATTGATGCTATTAAATATTTAAATGGCAATACGGTCGATTTAATTTTTCTAGACATTCATATGCCTACTTTTTCAGGGTTCGATTTTATTCAGACTTTGAAAAATCCGCCACTTGTAATTCTAACAACTTCCGATAAAAACTTTGCACTAGATGCTTTTGAATACGACTGCGTAGTCGATTATTTAGTGAAGCCTATAACGCCAGAACGTTTTGCAAAAGCAGTTGCGCGTATCAAAGAACGCGGTGTTGTTACCAAAACAGAAGAACCAGTTCCAACAAGTTTAGAAGAAGCTTCTACCGTTGGAAATGATTTATATGTAAATATTGATCGTCGTTTGGTGAAAATTAATGTGCCTGATATTTGCGTTATTGAAGCCAAAGGTGACTATATTAAAATAAAGGCGGAAGACAAGAACTACGTGGTACATTCGACACTTAAAAAGATAGAAGAAAAACTTCCAAACCATTTATTTTTAAAAGTACACCGATCGTATATCATCAATACCACTAAAATAGTTGATATTGAGGATAATAGTGTATTGATAAAACAAGATGTAATCCCTGTAAGTAGAGCCAACCGAAAAGAGTTGATGCAACGCTTAAACTTATTATAAGTTTAGAACATTCGTCGAAACTTTCGTATACATTCGTCTTAACTTTAGAACATTTTAGACTGTCTTCTTCAATTAATTCAAATAAATTTCTTACATTCTCAGCAACAACAACAACAACCTACTGAGATTCATGAGATGGAAAGGAAATAAAAAATTCAAAGAAGTCATCACTGAAGATGGCTATCATTTGAAAGCCGAATTTATTCAAGAGCATAAATATTGGTGGATCGTCTATAAAAACGGCGAAGTCCTCTATCGTGCTGTCACCGAGAGTGAATTTGCAACAAGTTTACAAACTGCGCAAGCAAAAGCGCAACAACGCATGATTAAACATCTTAAAAGTATTACGAATTAATTAAAATTGCTTTTTCTGTAAATTAAAAAAGGCATCGGCTTGTAGCTGCATTAATTCGCGCGCTTTTTTGCGTTTGTGAAGATATATTTCTTCCTCTTCGGCAAGATCCGAATATACTTTCTTGTTTAAAGAAATATCGGTTTGCAACAATGTTTTTCGTTGATCTACTTTCTGTTTTACCCACGTTTTTACTGCATCTTCTGTATCTTGAAGTTTAAAGTCATACTCACTTTTTGATGTAAATAATTTTGCGAAAATTGGAGCTGTTTCGATGGCTAAGAATAATAAAAAAATAAACAATGAAGGCAGCCAAGGCAATTCGTTTAGTGCGTTTACACGAGCCATTAAACCATCAAAACCATCTATAATAGGTTGTGTATTGGCTTCTTGCGCTTTTTGTTGTGTAATTAAATTTTGAACAGCACTTTCTTTAACGGCTATTTTTTTAGTGTTTCCAGTGCGTAGCAGTTGTAGTTCTTGTAGGGCAGCATCGTGTTTATCGCGCTTCTCTTTGTATACAGGTCCTTTTCCAATTAATTGTGTTCCTTTTCTACCTTCAGCCTCCGAAATATAAGTTTCATACAAGTCGTTTACTTCTTTTTCTTTTGCAACAACTTCGGTTTTTAAATCGCTGATCTCTTGATTGATTTGCTGAATTTCAGGAGTATACTGTTGTGCAATTTGCGATTTGTTTGAAAGTGTTAATTCATTTTTTTGCTCTAGTAAAACTTGATTGATTTCTTTTTCAAAGATTTTCAATTCCAAAGGTTTAGAAATCACAACAGCAATAATAATCGCCAAAATGATTCGTGGTGTTGCTTGTAGAAATTCAGCAAACCTGGACTCTTTTTTTCGGAGTGTAGACACGATAAATCGATCTAAGTTGAAGATTAACAATCCCCAAATAATTCCAAAACCTACGGCTGCAAAAAGGTTGTCAAAAATGGTATACAAAGCATAAGCGCTTGCAATAAAGGCCATGAGCGCTGTAAAAAAAACGGTAGCGCCAATACCTGCATATTTGGTTTGTTCTCTGGCGCTACATTCGCGTATAAGATCGCGATCAACGCCCGAACAGACGAGAAAAAATTGTTGTAACATAAAATGATTTTTGATTGATGATGTCTATAAGAACGCAAAGTCTATAGAAATGTTACAAAAAAAGCAGCTTATTTTGAGTTTATAAGCTGCTTTTTCATATTTCATAACATACATGCCACAATGTATTAGTATTGGCAGTAATGCATCTGAATTTTCTGTTAATAAGATTATAGCTGTTTCTCCTTCAACTTTTTCTTAGGAACTTCTTTTACTTCAATCACTTTCGGTACAACTTTCTTACTGTCCTTTGCCTTGTTCTTCGCTTTCGCTTTGTTCTTTGCTTTGTTCTTTGCTTTATTTTTAGTCTTGTTCTTGACCTTTATTTCCTTAACTGTTGGCTTTTTGGGAGCTGGTGGTGGCGGAGGTGGCGGAGCAATTTTTAAATCATAAGCAAAAATTGTGCGAACTTCGGTAATGTTATTTTGTTTAAGAATTTGCTTTATTTTAGACTTTAAATCTGAAGCATTATCATCTTTAACATCATACACTATAGCAGCAGTTGGCTTTTTGTTTTTAACCGAAGAAGCTAGCGCTTTGACTTTAGCAGGAAGCATGTCAATTGATTTTATAACAACATCATTTACTGAAATCGCATGTTTTTTATTAAAACGTATCACGATATCATGAAGTTTAGCAATATTTCCTTCTTTAATAATGGTTCGTTTTATTGGCGCTGGCGGTGCTGGTGGAGGCGGAGGCAAGCGTAATTCTTCTTCAGAAGATGAATTTCGAGTTGTAATATCATAAATATTATTTCTCTTTAAGACCGCTATGGTTTTTGAAATAAACTCTTTTGAAACAGTAATATCGTAAACTAATGAAGCTGTGATTGACTTTTTAGGCTTCATTTTTGCAAGTTCGGATTTGATAAACTTATCTAAACTTTTGAATTTAAAAACATAATTATCATTCAATAAAAATTGTTCGTTTTTATTGATGAGCAATACAATATCTTTTTGTACTGTTTTCTTTTCTGTTTCTTTAACAAAAGGTACTTCCATTTCATTTGGACCATTTTTGTCATTTACATAATGAATAGGCAATTCATTAATTTTTGAAAGCTCATGACGTACAGAGTTATTTTGAGTAGCACCAACTTTTTTCTTCTTTAAACTTGCATTGTTATGTTTTCCTTTTTTAAAATGTAAAACAGCACTTTTGCTTAGCGGACTTGCAAATTCTGTTGTTAATGTATTAAAACCTGATTCGGTATATAATTGCACTTGATACGATTGCGGAAAACGTTCGCTTCGTGCATTTTTATAAACAAAACTCTGCGTATAATATACAATATCATTGTTGGAAATCTCTGTGTTGTTACTCACTTTTCCATCAATCCAAATGGCATATTTAGTGTGGTTTCTCCAATCGTTCAATTGTTTTTTATTGGGACGATTTACCTTTGGTTTAGATGGAGGAGGAATGAGCATTGCTTTTTCCTCAACACTCAATTGTGCATAGGTTTTGGTAACTTTATTTCCTTTTAAATCTTCAAAAATAAAAGTTGCATTTTTATAATAATCGGCTTTAGGATCTTGTTGAATGGTCTTTTTTATCGCTGGAATTTCTTTGATTTCAGCAGTCGTTTTTTGCGCAATTACTTTTGTGCTAAATAAAAATAGTGCACCTATAAAAACGGGAATCGTGAGCGTGGCAATTAGCCAGGCGCGTACACGAGTTGTATGTTTTGTCATCATTTGTAATCTCTTTTTAGTTACGGAAAAATTCAAATTACTGGCCAAGTATAAGTTGTGATTCCAATCGGCATTTGCTAATAATAAATGTTGATATGCTGGAATCTGTATGTTCGATTTTAATACAGCGTCATCTGCTAAAAACTCATGGTTGAGCTGTATGGCCTTTTTGTAATAAATAAGTAATGGATTGAACCAGAATACAATCTGAATCAATTCAATTAAAATAATATCGAGCGAATGTTTTTGTGTCACATGCGCCAATTCGTGCGTGTATAATTCTTCTGCAATGTTTTGTGTATCATACGCTTCTTTCTTTAAAAATATATAGTGTAAAAACGTATGCGGTAACACATTTTCTTTCAGCAATACCAATGATGCTGTCTTGTAACGAACACGTACACTTTTAATAATTTTATAGAAAATTTGATAGATATTTCTAACAAAGCGAAACAAGAACAATATATTTCCAATACTATACAAACTCAGCGTTACAAGAATCCAAACAGAAATTGTAGTTGCTACTTGAATCTGCTCAGCTTCAAGACCCGTAAATTCACCAGTATTTGTATACTGTAAATTCACAGATGCGGTACTTTCGGTAAAAGGAATTTCTACCACGGTTTCCATAGTAATCAATGGAACCATCAGCGCGAAACACAATCCGAAAAGCAAATAATACCTGTTAAACACATACATGCGTTCACGTTCTAGCAATACTTTGTAAACTAGTAATACCAGCGCTAAGCACAATCCTGATTTGATGATATACGCGATCATGAGTTTGTATTTTAATTAGAAATTACTGTTTAAATTTTCTATTTACTTTTTTAATATTTTCAAAGGACATTGCCTCTGTTCCAACATATTTTTGTTGTTGTTCCCCATACTTTTTGGCCTTGTAATAGTCGTGTGTATAAAACATACACCAAAAAGGTTGTGGATATTTCTCAGAACGACCAGTTTTGGTAATGGTCATTGGAGCGCTGTAAGAAGCAAAATCGGTGCGTTTATAATTTGCCAATTCCGCATTATCTACAGATTCTCCATCAATCCAAATGGCGTACACTTTTTTATTCAAATACTTTTTCAATTCTGCATTTGATGGTGTTCTTTTCTCCATTGGTTTAGGCATGAAGAACATAAAACGTAGCTCTTTAGAGTTCTTTTCTGCTTCGGTAAATTCCTCATATTTTTTATCAAATATTGGATGTTCTCCAACAATGGTGTCTTTGTACTGAATGCCGTTTTTATAACGAACAAATCGTACACCTTCAAAATAGGAGCTAGGTGTTACCTTTCCTTTTTTTGTGGTTGTTTTGACTGTATGAGTTTGCTTTATCGCTGTTTTCTGTATTGGTTCTATGTGCTTTATCGCTTGTTCTTTTCCCTCTTTTTCTTGTAAGATGGTTTCTCTGGAACTAAAACTGTATAATGTAAAAGCAACGACAGGAATCAACAGTAAACTACGCAGCAATAGCGCTCGTTTTGATGTATATGATTTCATGATTGTAAATCTTTTTTTTATAGATGAATGATTAATGGCATTTGCCAAACTTCCTACGGTTGAACGTGAAGAAAAACTCAATAAAATTTCTTGATATATAGAAGGTTGTACTCCTTTGTATAAAACGCCTTGATCTGCCAGGAACTCATGATTTAATTTGATAGAAGTTTTTGCGATGTATAGCAACGGATTGAACCATAATACTACTTGCAAAGCTTCTACGAGAATGATATCGATAGAATGCCTTTGTTTTGCATGCGTTTCTTCATGCCAAACGACTTCTTTTGGAATGTGTTGCTGTTCGAATGTCTGTTTGTTGAAAAAGATATACTTCAAAAAAGTATGTGGTGTTACTTTTTCATTCATTAAAACATACGTAACATCTTTATTTGAATGCTTGGGATTTTGCTGCACTTTGACAATCATGCTCCACAAGTTTCGAATAAATTTACTTCCAAAAAGCAGCAATCCAATACTATATACACTCCAGGCAATAACATTCCAATAATTTACATTTGTTACTTCCAATGAGTTATGTAAAGGAACTTCTGCCACTGCAAAATTTACAGGAATAGCCGTAGTTGTTACAATAGTTTCAACATAGGTTGTAAACGTAATGCATGGAATACCAAACGCCAGTACCAAACTTGCCAATAAATAATAACGCTTGAATACATGCGCCGTTTCTTTTTCAAGAAAAAGCTTGTAAAACGCTAAAAGTATAGCCAGAATTGCACTAAATTTTAGAATGTATAGTAGCATTATTTACTTCTTTTTAATTTCGTTATCGATAAGCTTTCTTAAGTCTTCAAGCTCTTCTTTGGTCAAATTTGTCTCTTTGGTAAAGAAAGAAGCAAACTGAGAAGCGCTATCGTTAAAAAAGTTTTTGATGAGTCCATTGACATGTTTGGAGAAATAATCTGCTTTTTTGATTAATGGATAATATTCCCTTGATTTTCCAAACGTTTTATAGGAAACGTATCCTTTATCAGTCATACGTTTCAATAAAGTAGCAATGGTGGTTGTTGCAGGTTTTGGTTCAGGATACTGTTCCAAAATATCTTTCATGAATGCTTTTTCAAGCTTCCATAAATGCTGCATCAATTGTTCTTCTGTTTTTGATAGTTTCACACGTCAAAATTTTAAGTATTGTTTTGATTGTTTGTAAAAAGAAACGCCATTATTTCGGTCGACATCAAAATAAAAACAGTTCATTTTACACCAATCACTGTAATATTACTCTACAAATGTAGAATATAAATTTTAATTCTACAAATGTAGAGGTAGAATATTTTCTGAATTTGTGCTGTCACGATTTTTTTAGGGTTTAGCACTTTGGTAGAAATTTCTATTTTGTGTAGTCCTAGGTGTTAAGGATAAAAGTGGCATCCTTTTTTAAAAAAGAGATAGCTAAAAGCTATACCTATTGACTTTTTAGGTTGTTCATATTAAAAATGCTTCAATCCCAGTATTCGTATGTATTTTTCTTATTTTGAAAACACAAATTATATATTCGTTTAAACACACCGCAACTTTGTAAATATTTAAGAGGTATTGGAACATTATGTGAAAAAGCATTAAAGCACATTTCACGCTAATCATTACTATTTAACTTAGTAGTTGATTCGTTTAGGTACTTACCAGAGTTAAGAACTTGAATTAATTCAAGATAATTACATATCTAAAAAAGTATTTTTGACAATCAAGATTATTAATTAGAACTGCTTAATGTAAATTATCAGTATATACAGAAAGAATGTAAACGAATAAAATAAGTATCTTATACTTTTAAGTATAAGAAATAATTAAAATGGAAGACTTTTTAAAACACCTAAATAAACTATCCACACTTAACAAAGAAGAAATAGTTTTATTAACGAATATAGTCGAAGAAAAAAAATATTTGAGAGGAGAAGAGGTGTTAAAGATGCACCAGATTAATAAAAAATTATATTTTGTAAATGATGGTTTAGTAAAAATTTCCTTTTTTAATGAAGATAAAGAATTTGTGATGAATTTTTTTGACAAACACCATTTCTGTGCTGTTCTAGATAGTTTACTGACCAAGCAACCTTCTCAATACAAAATAATTGCCATTCAAAATACCTCATTAATTGAAATTGATTATTATCAGTTAGAAAAATTAGCCGCCGAACATCTTTCTTTTGAAAAAATAACATCATCATTGTTGTCAATTGCAACTGGTAAAATGATGAGTAGAGTACGTGAACTACTTGAAAGCGATGCTAGTGAAAGATATTCAAATTTTTTAAAGAACAAGAGTCACTTAATTAATCAAGTTAGTTTAAAGGATTTATCTGCTTATTTTGGTATTTCTCAAGTTTCACTAAGCAGAATAAGAGCTAAGAAGTAATTATTTAACATTTGTTAAAAGAACTGTTTTTTAACAACCATATCTTTAAAGTTCATTTTTAATCCCTAATAAATCATGAATCTAAACATTACATCAAGAACATATGGTTGCTATTTTATGTTTCTTATAATGATGCTTTCCGCATCTTTTAAGCTATTCTATTATGGACCGTCGGTTCATTTTTATGTGTATCCTTTGCCTGAAGTATTTTTAAAATCAGTTCCTTATATTGAATTACTTGGTGGAATCTTGTATTTAATTGGTACAAAAAAAATGATATTTAGAGTTTACGGAGGTCTCGTTATAATACCAACATTAATAGGTGCTGTAGCTTCGCATATTGCTTTTGGATGGTTTAACTTCATGGATGGCATTAGCGAACCTTTTTATTTTACATTACCGTCTTTTACTTTCTTATGTGTAGCCATTTGGGTTTCTTACAATCCAATTAAAGAGTTTGTAAAATCAAAGTTTAAAAAAAGCTTAGCTGAATGACATATAATTCAATTACTCAATAAAAGCGGTTCGTGTTTTAACACAAGCTGCTTTTTATTTTACTAATTACTTCTACACGAATAAAATATTATTTAAGATTAATCCCCTAACTTATAGTATCATGTTAAATGCATTTAGAAAAAAAATTGAAAAACATACGCCAATTAGTGATGAACAATGGGAACACATAAAAAAAGATTGTTCAGTTATGAATGTGAAAAAAAAAGAAGTTCTTATTAAATATGCAGAAATGAATAAAAATCTGTTTTTTATCGTTTCTGGAAGTTTTGAGATTTCACTAGTATCAAAGAATGGAGAATCAAAAACGGTTTGGTTTTTTTTAGATGACTTATTTAATATAATATGCTGTTTAGATAGTATTTTTTTGGAAGAACTTACCAAATATGAAGTCACAGCTATTGAAGATGCTACAATTATTAAGTTTTCATACAGCAGTATAGAATCTTGGGCAAACACGTATCCACATTTGAATGAATTTATAAGAAGAGATGTGCTCAATGATTTAGTAATTCTATTTGAAATTAGAAATCATATGTCTTCACATACTCCAATAGAATTCATTATGTACTTAAAAGAAAAGTTTCCAATTATATTACATAGAATCCCTGATAAAAACATTGCTAGACTAATGGGAATTACGCCAGAATGGTATAGTAAAATGCAAAAAAAATTAGCCGACTTGAATTAATTCAATCGATTTGAAATTTACGCAGTTTACTTTAGCCATATATTTTTAGTATTAGAAAAAGAGTTCAAAATACTATATAAAATTAAATAACGGCTAACCATTAGTGGAATGAATAAACAACTGCTCCTTTTCATTTTTTTATTACTATCTATTACAAGTTTTGCACAAAAAACAAACTATAACATTGGCATTCTTTTAGATAAAAGAACGGAAAAAATTGACACTATTTTAGTTGAACTACAAAAGCAAATTAAAGCAGTAGTTGGGGAAGATGCAGTTATCAATTTTTCAGATGCTTCTATGCTAGTAAATGATTTTAATATACAAAAGGCAGAAGATAATTACAAGCTACTTCTTACAAATGATACAGATATCATATTGGCTTTTGGAGGTATAAACAACAAAATTGTCAATAATCAAACCAACTATGTAAAACCCACTATTTTATTTGGGGCAGTCAATAAAGATTTTCATAACATTAATTTTTCAAAAAAGACTTCGGGAATTGAAAATTTCACGTATCTGATTGAATCTAAATCTTTTCTTGACGATATTAAAACATTCAAAGAACTCACAGACTTTAAAAAGCTAGGTATTATCATTGATCGTCCTTTAGTAGATCAATTTTCGCTAAAAGAATCATTCGATATAGCATTAAAAAAACTAGATGCTAATTATAAATTGATACCGTTTGATACTATTACAGATATCACTTCTAGTCTTACCGATGTTGATGCTGTTTATTTAGGAGGAGGATTTTACCTAAGTGATGCAGATTTAACTTCATTAGCTCAAAACTTAATTCAAAAAAAAATACCCTCTTTTACAAATCTGGGGATAGATTATGTCCAAAATGGATTCATGGCAACTAATGAATCTAACGAAAATTCTAAACAATTAATGCGACGTATAGCGCTTTCTATAGAAGGGTTTGTTAATGGGAAATCGCTATCCGAAATGCCCGTTTTTGTTGAGTATAATCCACGCCTTACCATTAATTATAATACAGCCGAACAAGTTGGTGTGCCTATAAAATATAGTTTAATTAATGACACAGATTTTGTTGGGGAATTTAAAAACGTATTGTCAAAAAAAACATATACTATTTTAGAAGTCATTGACGATGCCTTAAACAAAAATTTATCCTTACAAGCACAAAAAAAAGATATAGATCTCTCTAATCAAGATGTAAAACTTGCCAAAAGTAATTATCTGCCTAGCCTAACAGCTTCTGGTAGTGGTACCTATGTTGACCCAAATTTAGCCGAAGTGAGTTTAGGGCAAAATCCTGAATTCTCTACTTCGGGTAATATAACTTTACAACAAACCATTTTTTCTGAAGCAGCGAATGCTAACATCACAATTCAGAAAAAATTACAAAAAGCACAACAAGAAAATTTTAATGCATCAGAATTAGATATCGTTTTTAATGCGTCCAATGCATATTTTAATGTGTTGATTTTGAAAGCGAACGTACAAATTCAATTAAGAAATCTTAATTTAACCAAAAGCAACTTGCAAATTGCACAGCAAAACTTTGACGCAGGTCAATCAGGGAAATCAGATGTGCTTCGATTTCGTAGTCAGATGGCTCAAAACACACAATCTATGGTTGAATCTATCAATCAATTAGAGCAAAGTTATGTAGCCTTAAATCAAGTTATAAATAATCCTGTAAAAACTGAAATTGATGTTGAAGATGTAACGCTTAATAATGAGGTGTTTAAAGAATATAATTATGATTTACTTGTAAATTTATTAGATGATCCTACCTCACGCGAACCCTTTATTGATTTTTTAGTTGAAGAAGCTAAAAACAATGCGCCCGAACTTAAATCTTTAGGTTACAATCTTGAAGCTGTTGAGCGTAATTTAAAACTTAATTCAAACGGTCGCTTCTTGCCAACCGTTGCTTTACAAGGTCAATACAACTCAACATTTAATCGAAGCGGAGCTGGTAGCGAGCCGCCTCAAGGTTTTTCTTTGGTTGATAATAGTTATAATGTTGGTGTTAATGTATCCATTCCAATATTCAATCAAAATAAAACGAATATAAATCGCCAAACTGCCTCTATTCAAAAAGACCAATTAAACATTAACAAGGAGAATATAGAGTTAGCAATTGCCAGTAACATACGCACAGCAGTTTACAATGTTGCCAACCAAATATCTAATATTGAACTTTCTAAAGTATCAGAAGAAACAGCTAAAGAAGCCTTAGAGCTTACACAAGTTTCATACGCTAATGGAGCTGTAAATATCATTCAGTTAATTGATGCTCAAAATAATTACCTCAATGCGCAACAAGCCAGAACTACTGCTGCATACAGCTTTTTAATTAATGCCTTACAACTAGAACGCTTTTTAGGATCTTATTTCTTATTGAATACAAAGGAAAAGAATACCCAATTCACACAACGATTTTTAGAATACTTAAGCAAGAGAAATTAATCTAAACATACGATAGCACAATGAAATCATTACTAAAGATTTTTTATATAACTGCCATAACAAGTGTACTTGTTTCCTGTTCGGAAGAAAAAGAAGTGACTGAAAAATTTGTCAGACCTATAAAATATAAGGAAATAGGGTATTTGGGTGATGAAAAGGTGAGAACGTTTAATGGAACTGCTCAAATTGATAAAATTATTAATATGAGTTTTCGTAGTGCTGGAATCATCACAGTATACGATATTAAACTAGGTCAAAAAGTAAAAAAAGGACAATTATTAGCAAGGCTTGACAATGTACAATCGCGCTTATCGTATGAGCAAGCACTTACGCAATTAAATAGTGCAGAATCTCAGATGAATACTGCGAAACTTGCACTAAATCGAGTGCATTCTTTATATGAAAAAGGAAGTGCTTCTTTAAGTGATTTTGAATCAGCAAAAAATGCATTTAAAACTGCTACAGAAAGTTATCAATCTGCTAAAAGAGGCGTAGATATTCAACAAGAACAAGTGCGTTTTGGATATTTATACGCTCCTGCAAATGGAATCATTGCTGCTGTAACTGCTGAAAAAGATGAAAATATTGTGCCCGGACAAGTAGTTGCAACACTGAATGCTGGCGAAACTATGGAAATAACGCTAGGAATTCCAGAAAATGTTATTAATAGTATACAACAAGGAATGGATGTTGATGTAAATTTTTCATCACTTCCCAACAAGAAGTTTAAAGCTAAAGTGACAGAAGTATCACCTGCAGTAGACCTCAATACGGCTACATATCCTATTCGAGTAGCACTTACCAATCCTAGTAATGAAATTAAAAGTGGAATGGCTGCAAACATTACTTTTAATTTCGGAGATCACAAAAATGAAAATACCATTTTAGTAGTACCTGCCAATGCTGTTGGAGAAGATAGTAATGGTCGCTTTGTATTCTTAATTACAAATGAAGGAGGAGTCACCAAAGTAAAAAAACAAAAAGTTGTTATCGGAAATTTAACTGCAGAAGGCTTTGAAGTGATCTCTGGTTTGTCACTAGGGCAAAAAATAGCAACTGCTGGTTTGCAGACATTGCTAGACGGACAAGAAGTGAAACCATAATAAATTAATATTCAGCGTAGTTAAGAAAAAACACATCTATTTTATGAACTTAGCAAAATTTTCTATTGAAAAAAATAGAATCACCTTTATGGTGTTAATCACCTTACTTATTTTAGGTGTATCTATATACTTTAATCTTTCCAGAGATAGTATGCCACCATATACTGTGCGTGTTGCAACTGTAGTTTCAGTGTTTCCAGGAGCAAGTCCTGAGCGTGTAGAACAATTAGTTACTGATAAAATAGAAAAAAAAGTACAAGAGCTTCCAGAATTGGATGAAGTAACTAGCACATCCAGAACAGGTTTGTCTGTAGTAGAAATAACACTTAAAGATGAAGTGACTCCCGAAAAAATGCAAGCTGTATGGGATAGATTGCGCAGAAAACTAAATGTCATTCAAGGTTTACCTGATGGAGTAAGATTTCAATTAGACGACGATGGTATTGGAGATGTATATGGAATTGCCATTGGCTTAACCTCAGATGGTTTCTCGTATGCTGAAATGAAAGAATACGCCGATGATATAAAAGATGACTTAATAAAACTTCCTGCTGCTGCAAAAGTAGAAATAGGCGGTGTACAAGACGAACGTGTATTTATTGAGTTCGACAATGCCAAATTAAAAGAGTACAATTTAACGGCTTACAAATTACAGCAAAACATTGCTGCCACAAATATTTTAAATTCTGGTGGACAAATAAATTTAGGAGATGAACGAATCATTTTAGAACCCACAGGGAATTTTAATACAATTGATGATATTCGAGAAATGTTGATACCTGTTGGAAATGGAACGCAACTTGTAAAACTAAGTGATATCACTACAATAAATAAAGGATACATCGATCCTTCCAATCAAATTGTGAAAATAAATGGGAAGAATGCAATATCTCTGCACGTAAACTTAAAAGAAAATGAAAACGTTGTTGAACTAGGTGTTGAAGTTGATAAATTAATGAATAAGTGGAAAAAAAGACTTCCCGTAGGTCTTGAACTTTCTCGTGTTTCTTCTATCGATAATTTTATCAATGTGAAGATAAATGACTTTATGGTCAACTTAGTACAATCGATAACAATTGTACTTTTAGTAATGCTAATCTTTTTAGGACTTAGAACAGGTTTTATAATTGCCAGTTTAATTCCCATTGTAATCATTACTACACTAATGACTATGGGATTGATGAATATTGGATTAAATCAAGTTACACTTGCTGCCTTAATTATGGCATTAGGAATGCTTGTAGATAATGCTATTGTAGTGGCAGAAACCATTATGGTAAAACTTGAACAAGGAATCGATAAAAAGAAAGCCTCCATAGATGCCTTTTCAGAATTGTGGATGCCTTTACTAATTTCAACATTAACAACATCCGCAGCATTTTTAGCCTTTTACCTATCACCTAATGTTATGGGAGATATTGTAGGTCCAATTTTTGTAATTATTTCTATTGCGTTACTATCATCTTGGCTAATTGCCTTAACAGTAATCACGATGTTTTGTTACTTATTTATGAAAATTACACCTAAGGGTTCTAAAAAACCGAGCATGGTAGATAAGATTATAAATACTATGAAAAGTAAGTATAAAGATTTAATTTTAGTTGCATTGCGACATAAATGGAAAGTCATCATTGGTGTTTTTGCTTCCTTCATTATTTCGCTTTACGGTTTTGGATATGTTCCTTTTATATTTTTCCCAGATAGTGATCGTAATTTAATTACGCTAGATGTAAACTTACCTGAAGGAACCAAAATAGAGAGTACTGCTAAAGTAGTGGAACGCATAGAAAACTATATTGCAGATTCTTTAAAAGTAAATGAGAATAGAACTTCCGGAATTATAAGTTGGTCATCATATACAGGTAAAGGACCAGAATCTTATGATTTGGGGTACGATCCTGATGAACCTAATTCCAATTATGCACATTTGCTTATTAACACTTCTCATTTTAGCGAAAACAATGCAATGATTGCCAAGTTGGATAAATTTGCTTTTAATGCAATTCCAAGCGCAAACATTAAAGTGTATCCTTTGGCTGCTGGTGAAGCTGGAGCACCTATTGAAATTAAAATTTCTGGAGCAAATCCAGATGAATTATCAAAAATTTCGGAATCTATTAAATTAAAATTATCAAGTATACAAGGAGTCAAAAACCTTAAAGATGATTGGGGACCAAAAAGTAAAAAATTCTTAATTAAAATAGATCAGAATAGAGCAAAAAGTGCAGGGGTTACAAGCCAAGACATTGCTGCATCATTATTAACAGTTTTAGATGGTGTCCAAACAGGAAGCTATCGTGAAGATGATAAGTCAATTCCAATTGTAATGCGAAACGATGCCAACCAACAACAAACATTAGCATCATTAGAAACCTTAAATATTTATGCACAAAGTTCAGGAAAAAGTGTTCCTCTATTACAAGTAGCCTCCATAATTCCATCATGGCAATATGCTAAGATAAAACGATTAAATATTATTCGTACAATTAATGTGAGCTGTGAGTTAAGAGAAGGTGCAAATGCCTCAGCCATAATGGAGGAAATATCACCTTGGATTAAAAAACAGAGTCAAAATTGGTCAGAAGGATATACCTATGAATTTGGAGGAGATGCTAAAAGAACAGCAGATGGTATGGGTTCTGTCATAGGGTATTTACCTATCTCTGCATTTATTATTGTTTTATTACTTATTATACAGTTTAACTCGGTTCGAAAAATGACGATGATTGTATTAACAATACCTTTGGCTATAATCGGTGTTGTTATTGGTTTATTGATATTTCAACAACCTTTTGGATTTATGCCATTTTTAGGAGTGATTTCTTTAGCAGGAATTATAATTAATAATGCTATTGTACTTGTAGATCGTATTGAAGTAGAGTTAAATGATTTAGGTAGAAATGATCATGATGCCGTAATTACAGCTTGTTTACAAAGATTTAGACCTATAATACTAGCGACATTTACAACAGTTTTAGGAATGATTCCCTTATACTTAAGTGGTGGAGATTTATGGGAAGGAATGGCTGTTTCTATTATGATAGGTTTATTATTTGGCACTGTAATTACACTGCTATTTATTCCTTCAATGTATAGCGTTTTATTCAAAGTTAATTACAAAAATTACACTTTTAATGAACGTCTGTTAGACGATTAGTATGGTCATGAGTTTTAACTTAAAAGAAATTTTAACTTCACTCTGTCAATCCATTATATATTCAAATGGCTAATTCTAAAAATATTTGTGTTTTCATAAAAAAAAGAAAGATGGGAACCACCCCATCTTTCAACCATAATTAAAATAAACTAACCATCAATTATATCTATTTCATCAATAGATGCTAACGGACAGCAGTTTCTTTTTGATATTTTTCTACTTAATTTTTGATCAGTTTGATCGTTTTTTCTGCCTTTTCAGAATAGAGTTTTAACATATATATCCCACTTTGTAATCCATTCACATTCATTGTGCTTAGATTATTTTCTTTAGAAAGTACCAATTGTCCATTCAAATTGTGAATTTCTGCTTTGATCAAGTCAGTATTTGCATTTGTAATGTGAATGATATCTTTTACAGGATTTGGATAGATAGAAAGTGTAGCTAATTCGTTTGTTTCTTCTACGGAAAGTGTTGAAAAATCAAAGGAAGACATTCCCGAAACTGCTGTAGCATTCGGATCTACTACATTTACAAATTCTGCCATTCCGTTATCTACCATATCAGCTTGCATAAAACTTTTTAACGGCGTTACCGTAGTCGCTAAAGCAGAATTATTCTCTAAAATATACATGCTTCCAGATGTTGGTGCTCCATTAATTTGAATGGTCACAATATTGGAAGTTGTTCCCGCAGACGGTGCAGTTAAAGATGCTGGACTTCCCAAAGTTTCTGTAATTAAATAGCCATCAATTGCTGGTTGTGCAACGTTTGTTCCATCGAAAAAGGTAGCAGAAGCAGCACCTCCTAAAGAGGAAGTGATGCTTGCAGTAACACCATCTGGTAGGATAATGGTGAAACCATAACTCTGTACGGATGTAGCAAAATTATTAGAACTTGTATTCGGAACAGCGCCAATGGTAAAGTTGTAAGAACCATTGTCAATTAATGTATAAGTATATCCATCTTGTGCGTTTGCTTGGTACGAGAATAACGCAATGATGATTAGGACTAACGTTGATATTTTTTGTGTTTTCATAATAGTATAACTTGTCTTTTTTGTTTGTAGGTTTATTGTTGTATTAGATTTTCTGGTAATTGTTCTATGATTTGATAGGTACTAAAGTTTAGGAAGTTTCCAGGATGCGCCAGTACGTTTTGTAAAATAAATGGCGTGTCAGGATTGGTACCTGAGTATTGAATAACACCGTCCATATTGGCATCGTTCACATTATAACCTGTAACGCTATAGGTTGGGAAATTCAAGAAGTTGCCTGGATCATTTAATACTTCCGATAGAATATTTGGCGTATCAGGACTTGTTCCTGAGTACTGAATTACAGTATCTCCATTTGCATTTCCACACCACATTCCATAAATTTCTGTAGGCATTCCAAACGTAGTTCGCGCATTGCTTCCAAATAGTGAAGAATTACCAAAACTTGCAAAGTTTACAGAATTTGTAGCTCCTATAGTAAATGTTATTGCATTTGCGGTCATGATTCCCAAATGACTTCGATGGTTTACAACTACATAATAGGTATCTTCAAGATTAGAGAAATTTAATGTAGAAACACCATCAATTTCTACTACATCTCCATCGCGTTGTAGTAGTGCAGAACGTGCATGTGAAACAACAGTATTGTTTGTAGGATCACGTAATTCTATCCAAATCCAATCGACAATAGCATTAGCTCCAGCAACATCAAACACGGTAGCTTCACAGGTAATTGCATCTGCATACGGACTCGTCGTTGGTAAGTATCCCGCCACACGTACATCGTCTCGCATTAGGTTTTGTTCACCTGCATTCCGATTCAAGGCAGCACCTTGCAAATAGACTCTGATATCTAATGAGAAATCGTTGGTGCATGAAACATCATTATAAGTTGCTGTAACATCCTTGAAACTGCTCCAATTTGTATTCGCGTTTGCGGCATCATCTACCAAAATACACGCTAGGTTTGGATTATTGGTGAAATCGATGATTTCTAAATTTCCGTTGTTTCCATTTTTTACATTTAGAAAGTTTAGGTTATTGTCGTTTACTTCAATTCCTGCCAAAGCGCCAAAAGAAGATACGTCTAGATTGGTTAATTCATTTTGCGGAACAACAATAGACAATAAATTATCATGTGTGGTAAAGGTGATAGCTGTAATTCCACAATTTGTAGCATCAAGATTTATCAATTGTGTATTTGTGCTTAGGTCTAATACTCCTAAATTGACCGCATTTTCTAAGAATAAATCTTCTAATAAGACATTCGTACTGACATCTATACTCGTTATTGGACAATTGCTCAGTCTAAGCTCTTTTAGTTTTGTAAGATTGCTTACATCAATATTGGTAAATGAATTTGATTCAACATTCAAATCTTCTAGATTTACAAAGGCTTCAATTCCAGTGATATCTGAAATACCAGCGCCACCAACATCTAAGGAAATAACGTTTTCGATTAAAGCCGTTGGCACTTGTCCATCATCTGGAATATCATCATAGGTTAAAGCTCCTAATTCGGATTCAAAAACGGCATCAGGAATTGCTGTATAACGGCAATACGTATCGCTAAAGCTAGTTACAGCTTCGATTTGTGTCCAATTGGTGGTACTATACGCAGCATCATCCACCAAGACACAATCCAATACGTTACAGTTACGTGTATCAAAATCGATTACATTGGTATTATTACCATTTTTCATGTTTAGAAACGTCAAATTGGTAGCATTAAAGGCGCTGAACTCAATCAAACCAGTACATACTGATAGATCTAATGATTCTATATCTGTACCATTTATTCGTATGCTGGTAAGCAACGGATTGTTACTTACATCCAACACTGAAATTAGCGTGCCACTTACATCTAAATTTGATAATAATGGCGTATTACTTGTGTCTAAATTTGCTACTTCTGTCCCACTAATATCTAAATACTCCAACAAAGGAACATTGCTGATATCAATATTTGCTAAATCAGATTGGTTGCAATCAATGCTTCTAAGCAACGGATTGTTAGAGATGTTTATACTTATCACATCAGATTCTTCAAAATTGATACTTTCTAAAAGTGTGTTTTGTGATAAGTCAATGGTTGTAAAGTCATTTTCTTTGAGTGATAACCTAGTTAAGGCAGCAAAATCCTCAATTCCTGTAACATCTGATATATTATCATTATTTAAGACAAGCGTAGTTATACTTTCAATGAGTAAGGTTGGCACTTGTCCGTCATCTGGAATATCATCATAACCTCGTGAGGTTAACTGCGCTTCAAAGTCAGCATCTGGAATTTGTGTATAACGGCAATAACTATCAGTGAAAATACTGGAAGACTGCACATTACTCCAATTACTTACTGCGTATTGTACATCATCTACAGATACACATAAAGATGGGCTTCCATAAATAGAATGCCCACTTATGTTTGTGTTATTGCCATTTTTTATATTGATAAATTCTGCTACGTTAGAAACAACGACCAATTCATTTAAGGCAGTATTATTTCGTAAATCATATGATACAATACTATTCCCTGTAGAAACTAAAGATAGTAAAGCAGTGTTGTTACTTAGGTCCAGACTTGTTAAGTTGTTATTTACCAGATCGATTTCTAGTAGATTTACTAAACTGCTTAAGTCGAGTTCTGTTAGTGGACAATTAGATAAATTCAGTATTTCTAAGGCACTATTGGCATGTAAATTTACGGTTGAGAATAGATTATTATTGGCTTGTAAATCTGTCAAAGCCGTAAAAGCTTCAATTCCTGTTAAATCAGTAATTGCTTGATTCTGTATATCTAGCGAAGTTATTCCTTCAATTAATAAGGTTGGTACTTGTCCGTCACTAGACATATCATCGTAGCCTAAGGCTTCTAGAGCAGCTTCAAAATTTGCATCAGGAATTGCTGTATAACGACAATAGGAATCGCTGAAACTTGTTTGCATATCACGATTTGTCCAATTGGTCGTACTATAAGCGGCATCATCTACCAAAACACAGCTTAGATTTGGATTGTTATCTAAAAAAATAGATAGAATATTCGTATTGTTACCATTCTTCATATTAAAATCTAAAAGATTATTCCCTTGAAGCGCAACACGTTGTATGCCTGTTGATGCAGAAAGATCTAAAGAATCTGTTAAATTATTGTTTGGCATAAAGATTTTTTCAAGATTTGGCAACTCTGGCAATACGATGCTTTGTAAGCCAGCGTTGGTAATATCTATATCTCTAAGTAGTGGACTATTGCTTAAGTCTAAACTTGCTATAGTAGTTCCTGTATCTACAATGAGTATATACTCCAAAAGTGGATTGTTATTGATACTAAGACTCGTTACAGGATTACTATTTATCTCCAATAGTGTTAAAGCTGTATTGACATCTACGTTTACAGAAGTAATGTTGTTTTGATAAATTCTCAATTCTTCTAATGCAGTAAAAGCTTCAATTCCTGTAATGTCAGAAATAGTATTCCCAGGAAGTATCGTAAATGAAGTAAGTCCTTCAATCAACGCCGTCGGCACTTGTCCATCTGCAGTACTATCATCATAGCCCAAACTATCTAAATATGCTTCAAAATTAGGATCTGGAATTGCCGTATAACGACAATACGTATCACTGAAACTTGTTTGCGCATCAATGTTTGTCCAATTGGTTGTACTATAGACTGCATCATCTACACGAATGCAGGTTAAATTACTGTTAGAATTCGCTCTAAAATTGGTAATATTGGTATTAAATCCATTCTTTACATTCAGATGCGTCATATCATTATCTCTAACATCGACACTTGTCAATGCTGGATTATTGGTTAAATCTAGCGATGAAATGCTATTATTTCGAATACCAATTTCTTTTAATAAAACATTTTCAGAAACATCTAATTCAGTCAATGAATTGCCAAATAAATCAAGTTCTCTTAATGCTACTGCATCGGTTAGATTTATACTTGAAAGTTGATTGGACCAAATTGATAAATTAGTCAATTCACTAAGTCCAGTTGCATCAAAAGAAGTAATCGCATTTTCGCTGGCAGCAATAAAACGAACACCAGTATTGTTTGACAGATCAAGACTTGTTAATGAGTTTTTATCACACCATAAGAAATCAAGGTTAAGGTTTTGTGAAAGATCTATACTTGTCAATGAATTGTTTGTCAATCGTAAGGATCCTAAGGCTGTAAAGTCTTCAATTCCTGTTAAATCTGCAATGGAAGCGTTTCTAACATCTAATACCAACTCATTTTCTATTAAAGTTGTCGGTACTTGTCCGTCATCAGGAATATCATCATAGCCTAACGCATTTAAAGCAGCTTCAAAATTCGAATCTGGAATGGCAGTATAGCGGCAATAGGTATCACTAAAGCTAGTATTTAGTTCAATAGCTGTCCAATAGGTTGTACTGTAAGCTACATCATCTACTACGATACAGGATAAATCAGGATTTTGGCTTGTATCAAAATTCCCGCTCAATATCGCCGTATTATTTCCGTTTTTGACATTCAAATATGTAAGCGCGTTGTTTCTGAGAAAAACTTCTTCCAAGGCCACCAATTCAGACAAGTCTAAAGATTGTAGTTGATTACTGTTTAGATATAAGTTTTTTAAACTTGTTAAATTCCCAAAAGTAATGCTCGACAAACTGGCATCATTGGCATCTAGTACTTCTAAAAGTGTATTCGTAGTTAAATCTAAACTGTTCAAGTTTCCTCCATCTTCAACATCTAAGTTTTTCAATTGTAAATTGCTAGAAACATCTAAACTGGTAATAGGACATGAATCTAGATTTAAAATTTCCAAATCTGTGAGTGTACTAACATTAATCGTTGAAAAAGGATTGTTAGCTGCTTCTAATTCGGTTAAAGCAATAAAATCTTGAATACCCGTCATGTCAGCTATCGATTCGCTATTTACATCTAATGAAGTCACCACTTCAATTAAAGCGGTTGGAACTTGTTGGTCGCCTGAAATATCATCATAGCCTAAAGTGTTTAGAGCTGCTTCAAAATTGCTGTCAGGAATGCTAGTGTAACGGCAATATCCTGTGGCTGAAAATTGTGTTTGCGCATCAATAGCTGTCCAATTTGCGGAACTATAAGCTGCATCATCCACAAATATGCAGGTGAGATTTGGATTGTTTCTAGCATTAAAGACAAAAATATTCGTATTGTTACCACTGCGGATGTCCAACTCAGTGAGTTCATTTTCTGTAACAATAACCGTCACTAACGATGTATTTGCGGTTAAATCTAAGTTCGTTAAATCGTTACGATTTACATTAAGATATGTTAAATTAAGGTTGTTACTGAGGTCTATTGTTGTAAGATTGTTAAAATCAGCCTCTAACGTTTGTAGCGCGGTAAAATCCTCTATTCCTGTTAAATCAGTAATTGCCAAGTTAGCGATTAAAATACTTTGCGCATTTTCTATCAATGCGGTTGGCACTTGTCCATCTGTAGCAATATCATCATATCCCAACGTTCCTAATCGCAGTTCAAAATTGGCATCCGGAATGGCAGTATAACGACAATAGGTATCACTGAAACTAATTTGATTATCAACCACAGTCCAATTGGTCGTACTGTAAGTTGCATCATCCACCAAAACACAGGTCAAATTAGGAGTGTTTAATAAATTGATTAATGTAACATTGGTATTGTTTCCGTTTTTTAAGTTCAAATAGTTAAGATCAGTACTATTTCCTAATAAAATCCTAGTCAAAGAAGTAGCACCTGACAAGTCTAATGATTCGAAATTGTTTCCTTCTAAAAAGACTTTTTCTAAATTTTGAATGTCATTTGGCAAGGTAAGATTGACTAAACCAATACTATTTGCATCTAATTCTCTTAACGAAGGACTATTGGATAGGTTTAAATCTGTAATTACCGATTGCTCATCAGAGCTATCAAATTCTATGGTTTCCAACAATGGATTGTTGTCTACTAAAAAGGTGTTGATTGTGGAATCACTAAATTCTACAGTTTTTAATTGTGTGTTTGCACTTAGATCTACTGTTGGAATCGTTTCACCATTCAGCTCAAAACTTTCTAATGCAGCAAAATCTTGAATTCCTGTTAGATTTGCAGTTCCTGTGCTACTTAAGTTTAAAGCCGTTACATTTTCAATTAAAGCTGTTGGCACTTGTCCATCACTTGACATATCATCATAGCCTAAAGCTTCCAATGCCGTTTCAAAATTGATGTCAGGAATTATGGTGTATCTACAATACTCTGTGCTTGTAAATAGTGTTTGTGCATCAATACTGGTCCAATTGCTTGTACTATAGGCTGTATCATCTACAAATACACAGGTTAACTCAGTATTACTAGTTAGATTTACACTTGAAATATTGGTGTTATTACGATTTCTCAAATTAGCTGAGGTCAAGTTATTATTGCTTAACTGAATGGTACTTAATGCAGTATTCATAGTCAAATCAATACTTGTTAATTGATTTGAGGATGCATCAAAATTTATTAATGCAGTATTGAAACCTAGGTCAATTGCACTCAATTGATTGTTAGAAATAACTAGGTTTTCCAAATTCACGAGCGGTTCAAGAGAAATGCTTTGGAGTGAATTTTCACTAACATCTAAGATTTTTAAATTTGTCAATGTACCAACCTCAAGAGTCATAAACATATTATTCGTTACTCGAAGTGTTTCCAAGTTCATGCTGTTAAAAATTTCCAGCATTGATAAGTTGTTATTGTTTAGAGAAACTTCTAGCAATGCAGATAGATTCTGAATGTTGATCTGGAAAAGATTGTTATTATCAGCTTGTATGTATTGCAACGATTGATTGTTACTTAAGTCTAATATGTTCAGCATATTGTCATTCGCATACAAATGTGTCAATTGAGGCAGACCATTTAGGTTCAAATTTGTCAAATTATTTCCTGAAACATTTAAGGTTTGTAGCGCTGCAAAATGCTCAATTCCTGATAAGTCAGCGATAAATTGATTGGACACGTTTAAGTCTGTCGTTATCATAACCATTCCCATGG
Source organism: uncultured Kordia sp. (assembly GCF_947489565.1). GTDB lineage: Bacteria > Bacteroidota > Bacteroidia > Flavobacteriales > Flavobacteriaceae > Kordia. The sequence goes on from NZ_CANLEA010000008.1 coordinate 53,484, forward strand.
GAACTTGTCCATCGCCTGGCATATCGTCAATTCCTAAGTTAAATAATGCGATTTCAAAATTAGGATCTGGAATTGGAATGAATGAAGCACATTCCACATTGTTGTCAGTTTCTGTATATCCGTAACTATACCATAGATTACAGAACAGAAGTAAAGCTGTTAGTTTTCTATACATCGTTTTTTAGTTTATTTTAATTATGATTGTTATAAAAACTGTTGCATGAATGTTTTTAAAAACTATTCAGGAGTGTTCTTATATTTTTTGACAAATATTTATAAATCTTCATGCGTTCGGAAAAAAAGCAGGTTGACAAAGTATTAACAACTTGTTAAAACTTCCATTTTTTAAGGGATTAGAGCATTTTTTGGGTTTTAAAACAGATAACTTAATTGATTACATTAATGTGAGTTCGAGTGGCGAATCTGTGATTCGTTGTATTGAAACAGCATTGAATTTCTGAGTTGTTCTCGATACTATCTTCTTCATTTCATTACGAAAATCACTCGAACTGACATTTTTTGAAATTGAACTTGAACTTGAATTTGAAATATCTAACGTCAGTTCGAGTGTTTTTATAGAGCAAAGCGGAATAAAAATGTATCGAGAACTACTTGGTAACTTTTTTAATGTAAAAATGTGTCAATTTGACGATGTAGTAATGTTGTTATAATGCGTCATTGCGCGGAAGTATGACAAAGCAATCTGTAACTTTTATAACAGATATGTTTTATGATAAACAGATCTCCACGTCACTAGCGTTCCTCGTGATGACGAATCATACATAACGAAATCAAACTTTATCAAAATTCATTTGTTTTTGTCATAGAAATCGAACTGACGGATTGTGATATAAAAATAATTATGTGTTTTTGTGAAACTGATTACTTCACTATTACTTATAATTGTGGATCATTTTTTTGTCACGAATTCACGAATAGTGTTTAGGGAACCATTAACTTTATAAATATTCACACAAATCGTCTTGTGTATCTAATAGTGTCTTTATTCCAACCGTCAGTTCGAGTGAGATTTCAAAGAAATCTTGTATCGAGAACAGCTTTGAATTTCTGAGTTGTTCTCAATACTATTTTCTTCATTTCATTACGAAAATCACTCGAACTGACGGATTGTGTGATATAAAAATAATTATGTGTTTTTGTGAAACTGATTACTTCACTATTACTTATAATTGTGGATCATTTTTTTGTCACGAATTCACGAATAGTGTTTAGGCAATCATTAACTTTATAAATATTCACACAAATCGTCTTGTGTATTTAATAGTGTCTTTATTCCAACCGTCAGTTCGAGTGAGATTTCAAAGAAATCTTGTATCGAGAACAGCTTTGAATTTTGAGCGCTTCTCGATACATTTTTTCTTCATTTTATTCTGAAAAAAAACTCGAAGTGACGATTGGGTTTCAAAAGCATCAGTAAAGGAGCGCAGTCGAGAACACTATAAAAACTAGAATTTCAATTAAATCTCATGAGCTGCGCTCGGTATCTACGATAATGCTCGATTTGACACTTTTTGTAAACTTTTATAAATCAAATACATAACAAAATAGTTATATCGAACTCACGTTAAACATCTCTATTGTTTGCTTTCAAAGGATAGTTATTGCGCTTTTTTGTTTTGAATTATTGCTGGTTTTGTGGTAATTGTTCTATGATTTGATAGGTGCTAAAGTTTAGAAAGTTTCCAGGATGTGCCAGTACATTTTGTAGAATGAACGGCGTATCCGGATTGGTTCCTGAGTATTGAATCATTCCATCCATATTGATATCATTTGCATAATATCCAATGACATTATAGGTTGGAAAATTTAGGAAGTTTCCAGGATCGTTTAATACTGTCGATAAGATATTTGGTGTGTCTGGACTTGTCCCAGAATATTGCACAACCATATCGCTGTTTGCATTTCCTGCCCATAACGCCGCAACACCAGATGGCATGCCTGAAGTGGTTTGCGCATTGCTTCCATAGGTTGAACCTGTCGTAAAATCTATACTATTTGTAGCTACAAATGTTATCGGAGCACTACTCATAATCCCTAAGTGACTGCGATGATTTGCAACTACATAATATGTATTTTCGTCTGTAGCGAAATTTAATGGAGAAACACCATCTACATCCACAATGTCACCATCGCGTTGTAATAAGGCAGAACGTGAATAAGAAACAATGGTATTATCGGTACCTTCTCTCAATTCTACCCAAACCCAATCGACAATGGCATCATTTCCTGTAGCGTTAAATACCGTATTTTCACAAGATAACATATCAGCATACGGACTTCTCGTTGGAATGTAACCAGCTACGCGTAAGTCGTCTCGCATTAAGCTTTCTTCTCCAGTATTTGGATTGAGTGCTGCACCTTGTAAAAAGATTTTAATAGCTACTGTAAAGTTACTAGCACATGACATTTCATTAAATGTAATGGTACTATCTACAGCAAACCAATTGATATCACTGTATTCAGCATCATCTACTAATACACAAGTTAAGTTTGGTGTATTGCCTATAGAGAATTGATTGATATTCGTATTATTTTCATTTTGCAGATTTAACGATGAAATTGGCGCATTGGAAAGAAAGAATTTTTCAAGTTCAGTATTCATACTTAAATCTAATGCAGTGATATCAACATTGTTTAGTGATAAATAATTTAGAATAGGATTGTTAGTAAGATCTAAACTTGTAAGACTACTGCCGTTGATACTTAAGAAATCTAAGGCTATATTTCCACTCACATCTAAACTCGCAATTCCCGTATTATTTGTTAATAGTAAACGTTCAAGTCTTGTGTTTGTGCTAAAGTTTAGCGCTGTAAGGTTTGTACCTACTAAACTTAAGTTATCAAGGTTTGTGAAATCTTCAATACCTGTTAAATCAGCAATTGGTATATTGGAAATCGTCAAACCATTGATATTTTCTATGAATACTGTTGGTACTTGTCCATCATCAGAAATATCATCATAACCGAGATTGTCTAAATATGCTTCAAAATTAGCATCTGGAATTTGTGTATAACGACAATGCATTTCATTAAAACTAGCTTGCGCGTCAATATTACTCCAGTTGGCAGTACTATAGACTGCATCATCAACTATAATACAGTCTAAATCTATATTATTTCTAGCATCAAAAGATGTGATGGAGGTATTATTGCCATTTTGAAGATTTACAATTCTTAATTCTGTTTCAGAAATGTTCAGAGATTCTAAAGATATATTAGACGTTAAATCCAATCTTGACATGTGAGTTCTTTGTAATTCTAAGTCTCTCAGTAATACTGCATCTGCAAGATTAATGTATGTAAGATTTGGCATTTCAAAAGCAATCAATCGTGTTAATAAATTACTTCCACTCAAGTCTAAAGTGCTAATATGTGTTCTGTATATATACAATTCTTCTAAAGCTGTTGCTCCCGTAAGACTGATGATGGTCATAGAATTTTCGTATACATTTACGGTTTCTAATAGTGGTGTATTAGATATATCTAACGAAGAAGTAATAGCTGCAACTGCCTCTAATGACAGTAAGTTAGGCATTTCACTAATGTCTAAGTCAGCAATAGTATTCCCAGAAACATTTAATGCTTGTAGCGCTGTAAAATCTTTAATTCCTGTTAAGTCACTAATGTTGGCATTAGAAGCATTTAACGAATTTACGACTTCAATTAAGGCTGTTGGTACTTGTCCGTCAGTTGAAATATCGTCATATCCTAACAATGCTAATCTGGCTTCAAAATTTGGATCTGGAATTGCTGTGTAACGACAATAATCTGTTGCTGTAAAGCTTGCTGTTGCATCTATATTCGTTAAGTTGGTAGTACTGTAAGCAATGTCGTCTACTGAAATACAGCTTAGGTTCGGATTTGAAGTCACATTAAAATAGCCAATATTTGTATTGTTACCATTTTTAATATTTAGCCCTGTAAGATTACAGTTGATAGCTTCTAAATCTTCCAGTTGTGTATGCAAACTTAGATCTAACGCTGTGCTTAGTGTGTTATTAGATATGTAAATATATTGTACTAATAAATTATTACTGAAATCAATAGATGTTAATTGATTATCTGCGGCATCTAATTCTAATAAATTTGGCAAAGTAGAAAGGTCTATTGCTGTAAGATTACAGCCTGAAATATCCATACTATCTATCAGTGCATTGTTTGGAAAGGTTATAGTTGTTAAGCTTGCATTTCCTTCTAAATTGATATCCTCAAGCAACACATTATCACTCAAATCTAAAGAAGTAAAATTATTCAATCTAGCTTGTATTCTTGTAAGGTTTATCAAGGTGCTCAAATCAATGGTAGAAATGCTATTGGTAGAAATCAACAATTCTTCAAGATTCACATTGGCAGTTACATCGATAGTTGAAAGATTATTACTATTTACATTCAAGAAGGTTAGCGCGGTAAAATCTTCAATTCCTGCTAAATTAGTAATGGATTGATTCGATATTGACAATGATGTTACGACTTCAATTAATGCTGTAGGTACTTGTCCGTCGTCTGAAATATCATCATAGCCTAAAGCTTCCAACGCAGCTTCAAAATTCGGGTCTGGAATTAGCGTGTAACGGCAATAAGTGTCACTAAAGTTCGTAGTAGCATCAATACTCGTCCAATTGGTAGTACTGTATGTGGCATCATCTACCAATATACAGGTTAAATTTGGATTGTTTGTAGCATTAAATCTGCTATCAGTTATACTCGTATTATTTCCATTTTGCAGCGTTAAGAAACTTAAATTGTTATCACTTATATATACTCTAGTTAATGCTATATTTTGCGACAAATCTAATTCTGTGAGCTGATTTTGTCTAAGATCTAATCGCTCTAAAGTGGGAAGATTCGATACATCGATACTTGTAAGTGCACATTCATTGGCAAATAACTCATGAAATACAGGAAGATTTCCAAAAGTTAAGGAACTTAAATTAAAGTTTTCCTCGATATTAATGTCTTCTAGAAAATCAAGATCAGGAAGATGCAACGTTGTGATATCATTATTTCGAATGTCAATATCTTCTATCAATATATTGTTAGAAAAATCAATAGCAATAAGCTGATTTCGTTCCATTGTAAAGTTTTCTAATGCAGTATTGTTTGAAAGATTGATCGTAGAAATATCGTTATTTGATAATATTATATTTCTCAAATTTACATTGTTGCTGAGGTCAATAGTAGTGAGTCCACAATCTGATAAGAAAAGCACTTCTACAAGTGTATTCGTGCTCAAATTTATGGTTCCAATAGAATTTCCAGCAGCTTCTAATTTGGTTAGATTTATATTATTTGTTACATCAAGACTTGTTATATTATTGCGATTGATTACCAATTCTTCTAAGGCACTATTATTTGAAAGATCAAGAGTTGTTAGTGCGTTTTCATCTATATTTAAAATCCTTAGATTAGTACAATTAGATATATTCACTGATTCAAGTGCCCCTCGAAAACTTCTAAACTCTTCTAAAAGTATATTATCACTCAAGTCTACTGTAGTTGCTAAATTAAATGCAATATTTAAGTATGTTAATGCTGTAAAATCTTCAATTCCTGTGAAATCGCTAATACTTTGTGAACTAACATTTAGTGAGGAAATACCTTCTATTAAAACGGTTGGCACTTGTCCATCATCTGAAATATCATCATAGCCTAAAGTTTCCAACGCAGCTTCAAAATTCGGATCGGGAACTTGTGTATAACTACAATAGGTAGTACTAAAACTCGTAGTAACATCAATACTCGTCCAATTGGTAGTACTATACGCAACATCATCTACTAAAATGCACAACAAAGAAGCATTTGGGGTAGCACTAAATGTTGTAATGCCACTATTGTTTCCGTTTCTAAGATCTAAAGTGCTTAATCCTGTATTATTTACATTGATAGTCTCAAGGTTTCCATTTGCAGTTAAGTCTAAGATGCCTGTTAATAATGCATTGTCATAGGCTTCCAAATGTTTTAATGCGGTATTGGTACTGATATCAAGTGTGGTAATTTGTGTTCTGAATAGGAATGCTTCTTCCAGTGCAGTTGCATTGGTCAAATCGATTGTAGATACATTTGAATCTGAAGCAGTAATGGTTTGTAAAGCAGTAGCATCAGAAACATCTAATGTAGTAAGTGATGCAGTAGACGCCATATTTAACGTTTCTAAATTCGACATTCCACTCAAATCAAGATTGATAATATTTGTGCTGGAAACATCTAATGTTTGTAATGCTGTAAAATCTTGAATTCCTGTTATATCACTTATGTTTAATGAAGATATATCTAGTGAAGTTACCTCTTCAATTAAGGCAGTTGGTACTTGTCCGTCACTCGAAATATCGTCGTAACCTAAGTTTCCTAAAGAAGCTTCAAAGTTAGGATCAACGATGCTTGTATAACGACAGTAATCTGTTGACGTAAAATTTGCCGTGGCATCAATTTTCGTCCAATTTTCGTTACTGTATGTAACATCATCTACCTGAATACAAGTTAAACTACCATTAAAACTTACGTCAAACGATGTTATTGCAGTATTATTACCATTTCTTATATCTAAACTGTTAAGACTAGTGTTAGAAGCATCAAGTATTTCTAAGGCAGTATTATTGCTCAAATCTAAACTGCGAATATTGCTTCGACTTACGTCTAATTCTCTTAAAGCGCTTAAATTACTTACATCTAGTACATTTAAAGAAGATTGGGAGGTAATAATAACTTCTAGTGAAGTATTAGTGCTTAGGTCTAAACTAGAAATGCTTGTAGTATAAATATTCAATTCTTCTAAGTTTACAGCTCCATTAATATTAAGTTGAGAAACAAAACTTTCTGTCAACGTCAATGATTTTAAGGCTGGTGTGTTAGAAGCATCCACACTTTCTAGACTAGATGAAATAGGACTGGCAACAAAAGTTTCTAGATTAGGCATTCCGCTGACATCAATAATTGATAAAAGATTTGAAGAAACATCTAGTGTTTGTAGTGCTGTAAAATCTTGAATTCCTGTAATACCAGTAATACCTTGACTTGAAGCATCTAAAGAAGTTACCACTTCAATTAAGGCAGTTGGTACTTGTCCATCTTCGGGAATATCATCATAACCTAAGCTTCCTAAATAAGCTTCAAAAGAGGAGTTTGGAATTGTGGTATATCTGCAATAGTCAGTTTCGCTAAAGCTGGAAGCAGCATCAATAGTGGTCCAGTTGGTCGTACTGTATGCTGCGTCATCTACTGAAATACAAGTAAGTGCTGCATTTCCTGTCGTATTAAAGATTGAAATGCTCGTATTTGTTCCGTTTCGAATACTCAATGTTTCCAAAGTATTGTTGGATAGATTGATGAAGTCTAACGCAGTAGCGCCATCAAGATTTAAGGAAACTAATGCATTATTTTGGACTTCAAAATCTCTAAGAACATCATTCATTCCAACCGTTAAGGTTTCCAAACCATTATCTGTAATAGAAAGATTTTCAAGAACTGTATTCGTTGTCAAGTCTAAGCTTGTAATCGAATTGTTATCTGCTGCAATTTGAGTAAGCAATGTATTGGTACTTACATCTAGACTTTCTAAGTTATTTGCATCAATTTCTAAATCTTCAAGAGCTGTATTATTGCTTAGATCGACAGTTGTAAGTTGATTGTCTCGTACGTTTAGTAATTCTAATAGTGTATTTTGTGTTACATCTAAAGTTGTGAGTGAATTATTGCTTGCATTCAGTGTTTGAAGTACTGTAAAATCTTCAATTCCTGTTAAATCGGCTATGTTTTGATTGTTGATGGATAGATTTGCAACGCCTTCAATTAATGATGTTGGTACGCGTCCGTCATCAGGAATATCATCATAATTCAATGAATCTAGCACTGCTTCAAAATTACTATCAGGAATTGTTGTATAGCGACAATAATCTGTTGATGTAAAGCTAGCTGTTGCTTCAATATTCGTCCAATTTTCGGTACTGTATGCAACATCATCTACCTGAATACAAATTACGTTAGGAATATTGGCTGCATTAAAATTTGTAAAATTTGTGTTGTTTCCATTTCTAACATCTAGTGTGGTTAGCGAACTAAAACTGCAATTTAAATCGGTTAATAACGGAAGATTGCTTACATCTAACATTGTTATACGTGAATCTTGACACTGTAATTTTTTAAGATTTACGTTTGTAGAAACATCTAATGTTGTATATGGATTGAAACCTGCCTGTAACTCTTCTAATGCTGTTAAATCTGTGATGTCAATAGAAGTAGCATTACTTGCTTTACAATTTAATTTGATCAAATTCAAGTTTGAAGTAAAGTCTAGTGTTGGCACAGAATTTCCTTCTATATTTAATTCTTCTAATGCAGTAAAGTCTTCAATTCCTGTAATACCAGTAATACCTTGACTTGAAGCATCTAAAGAAGTTACCACTTCAATTAAGGCAGTTGGTACTTGTCCATCTTCGGGAATATCATCATAACCTAAGTTTCCTAAATAAGCTTCAAAAGAGGAATTTGGAATTGTGGTATATCTGCAATAGTCAGTTTCGCTAAAGCTGGAAGCAGCATCAATAGTGGTCCAGTTGGTCGTACTGTATGCTGCGTCATCTACTGAAATACAAGTAAGTGCTGCATTTCCTGTCGTATTAAAGATTGAAATGCTCGTATTTGTTCCGTTTCGAATACTCAATGTTTCCAAAGTATTGTTGGATAGATTGATGAAGTCTAACGCAGTAGCGCCATCAAGATTTAAGGAAACTAATGCATTATTTTGGACTTCAAAATCTCTAAGTGTCGAATTCATTCCAACCGTTAAGGTTTCCAAACCATTATCTGTAATAGAAAGATTTAAAAGCGATGTATTGGTTGTCAAGTCTAAGCTTGTAATCGAATTGTTATCTGCTGCAATTTGGGTAAGCAATGTATTGGTACTTACATCTAAACTTTCTAAGTTATTTGCATCAATTTCTAAATCTTCAAGAGCGGTATTGTTGCTTAGATCGATGGTTGTGAGTTGATTGTCTCGTACATTTAATAATTCTAATAGTGTATTTTGTGTTACATCTAAAGTTGTGAGTGAATTGTTGCTTGCATTCAGTGTTTGAAGTGCTGTAAAATCTTCAATTCCTGTTAAATCGGCTATGTTTTGATTGTTGATGGAAAGATTTGTAACGCCTTCAATTAATGCTGTAGGTACTTGTCCGTCGTCTGAAATATCATCATAGCCTAAAGTTTCCAGCGCAGCTTCAAAATTAGCATCTGGAATTGCAGTATAGCGACAATAGGTTGTACTAAATGAAATTTGAGCATCAATATTCGTCCAATTGGTAGTACTATATGCAATATCATCTACCAAAATACAGAACAAGTTGGCATTATTTGTCGCGTCAAAAGTGTTAATATCTGTGTTGTTCCCATTTTGCATGTTAAAGAATTCTAAGGGCGTATTGCTAATTGCAAGTTCTCTTATGGAAGCATTTGATGATACATCTAATGAAGTTAGCGACGTGTTATTTAAGAAAATATTTCTCAGTCGTGTCAATGAACTTACATTTATGCTTGTCAACCCAGAATTATTTGCTTCTATTGTAGCCAGGAAAGTACTATTACCAAAGGTGATGATTTCTAAATTGGTACAACCACTAGCCATAAGTGCTCTCAAACTCGTATTCGTAGTTATATCCAGACTTGCAAGATTCGAGTTATTGTCAAGTGTCAGTACTTCCAGTGCTGTATTCGTACTCACATCAATAGTAGACAGATTATTATTTTCTAATTGTAAATCTATCAAACTCGTCAATCCGTTTAGGTTGATGCTTGTAATGCTATTATCTTCTAAATCTATATTTACGAGTAAAGTATTTGCACTCAAATCAAGTGTTGTGATATTATTATCTTTGGCTCTTAAAAGTCTCAACCTTGGAAAGTCTTCAATTCCTGTTAAATCAGCTATATTTTCTCCGCTGATGTTTAGTAGTGTTTCGGTAGCTAATAATATTGTAGGTACTTGGTTATCGCCAGAAACATCGTCTAAACCTTCATTTCCGAGTACTGTTTCAAAGTTGTCATCCGGAATGGCAGTATATTCACAATAATCGCCATCTCTAAAGATCATTTGCGCATCAATATTGGTCCAGTTAATGGTGCTATATGTAGCATCGTCTACAAAAAGACATTCCAATTCGCTATTTCCAGTAATTGAAAAAGTTACAATATTGGTATTGTTGCCATTTTTAAAGGTAGCATCGGTTAAGCTGTTGTTATCAAGTTGAATACTACTAAGTGCAGTATTTGCTATCAAATCAATACTTTCTAGTTGGTTGTTTTGTGCATTTAAATCTTCCAAGTATGCATTGTTGGAAAGATTCAATTGCGAAATAGAATTTCCGCTGATGTCTAATATTTGTAAGTTTCCAAGCATCGTTGGGACAAAATTCGATAGCGAATTGTCACTTACGGAAAGTTCTGTAAGTTGTGATATATTATCTGTATTCAAACTCGTCAAACTATTGTTGTCTGCATGTAAACTTTCCAACAATGAGTTTGAGCTTAAATCAAGAGCTGTTAGCTGATTATTATCTGCATATAAATGCACCAATTGCGTCAAATTTGAAAGATCAATACTAGTGATGCTGTTGTCGGAAATATTGAGTGTTTGCAGACTTGTAAAATCTTCGATTCCTGATAAGTCTGAAATGGATTTATTAATTACATCTAGAGATGTGATGCTATCAATCGCTGCTGTAAGGACTTGTCCATCAGCCGAGATGCCATCATATCCTAAAGCGCCCAATGCAGCTTCAAAGTTTGTATCTGGAATTTGAGTATAACAACTCGTATTTACAAAATTAACTTGTGCGTCTACAGCTGTCCAGTTGGCTGTACTATACGCAATATCATCTACCAAAACACAGAACAAGTTGGCATTATTCGTCGCGTCAAAATTGTTAACATCCGTGTTGTTGCCATTTTGTATGTTAAGGAATTCTATGGGCGTATTGCTAATTGCAAGTGCTCTTATGGAAGCATTTGATGATACATCCAATGAAAGTAGCGACGTATTACTGAGGGAAAGATTTTGTAGTTGTGTCAGTGAACTTGTATTCAAGCTTGTTAAACCTGCATTCTCTGCTTCTATGGTATTTAGAAAAGAATTATTGCCAAAGGTAATGCTTTGTAAATTCCCACAATTATTGACCAACAATGATCTCAAACTTGTATTTGTACTCAAATCAATAGCAAGAAGGCTGTTATTTTCTAGATTTAGTTCTTCCAAACTGGTTAAGCCGTTTACGTTAATGCTTGTAAGGCTGTTATTATTCACAATTACAGTTCGCAATGCTGTATTTGAGCTTAGATCTAATGTAGCAATACTATTATTTGTAGCGCGTAATGTTCGCAATGCTGTAAATCCTTCTATTCCTGTTAAATCTGAAATATTATCATTCGTTACACTTAATGCAGTTCTAGTAGCTATTAACGCTGTAGGTACTTGTCCGTCATCTGGAATATCATCAAAACTAGATAATTGTGCTTCAAAATTAGGATCAGGAACGGCAGTATATTTACAATAATCACCATCTCTAAAGATTGTTTGTGCATCAATATTAGTCCAGTTGGTTTCGCTATACATAACATCGTCTACAAGAACACATTCCAATTCGCTATTTCCAGTAATTGAAAAAGTTACAATATTGGTATTGTTGCCATTTTTAAAGGTCGCATCGGTTAAACTGTTTGTGTCGAGTTGAATGCTTGTTAGTGCAGTATTATTTGTCAAATCAATACTTTCTAGTTGATTGTTTTGTGCATTCAAATCTTCCAAATTGGTATTGTAAGAAAGATTTATTTGCGAAATGGAATTGCCACTGATGTCTAATGTGACTAAATCAACTAGCATCGTTGGCAAAAAACTCGATAGCGAATTATTACTTGCATCTACAGTTTCTATGAGCGCATTTTGGGTAAAATCTAATGCGTTTATCGAATTGTCACTTATGGAAAGTTCTGTAAGTTGTGATATATTATCTGTATTCAGACTTGTCAAACTGTTATTATTTGCATGAACAAGTTCTAATAGAGTGTTGGTACTCAAGTCAAGTGCCATCAATTGATTGTTATTTGCATATAAATTCACCAATTGCGTTAAGTTTGAAAGATCAATACTAGTGATGCTGTTGTCGGAAATGCTGAGTGTTTGCAGACTTGTAAAAGCTTCAATTCCTGATAAGTCTGAAATGGATTTGTTAATTACATTTAGCGATGTAATGCTATCAATCGCTGCAGTAAGAATTTGTCCATCAGTCGAGATGTTATCATATCCTAAAGCGTCTAATGCAGCTTCAAAGTTTGTATCTGGAATTTGAGTATAACAGCTCGTATCTACAAAATTAACTTGTGCGTCTATACTTGTCCAGTTGGCAGTACTATAAGCGATATCATCAACCGCAACACAGGTTAGGTTTGGATTATTTGCAGCCGCAAAGGTTGTAACATTTGTATTGTTTCCATTCTTTATATTCAGAGTTCTCAATGCATTATTATTCACTCCTATAATGCGAATACTTGGACTGTTGCTTAAATCGATTTCTGTAATGGAATTGCCACTGGCATATAATTGTTCTAAGGCAATGCTGTTTGTTAAATCTAAAGTTGTCAAGTTACTATTGGTGATTCCAATAGCGCGTAACAGCGGATTATTGGTGACATTGAAAGTGTTGAAATTATTGTTTTGTGCCCAAACACGTGTTAAGATTGTATTATTGGTCAAATCTAAACTAGTCAGGTTGTTATTTTCTAATAGCAATAAACCCATATCTGGACATCCAGTGATATCTAAAGAAGTTAAACCATTATTTCGCGCATTTACAAAGGTTAAATCCGTATTATGAATTAAGTTTAAACTACTGATGGAATTATCATTTACTGACAAGCCAGTTAGCGCCGTAAAGTCCTCAATACCTGTCAAATCTGAAATATTGCTATTACCTACATTTAAATCTGTAAGCTCTTTTATGAGATAGGTTGGCACTTGTCCGTCATCAGAAATATTATCGTAGCCTAAATTTTCTAAGGCAGTTTCAAAATTGCTATCGGGAATCGTTGTATAGTCCAAAATAGTGACCAAAGCAGTGTCAGAGTATATTGAATCTCCACCAGAATCTGTTACTAAAGCTCTAAACAAATAACCAGCAGTGACTTCCATATCCAATACAATGGAAATTGTGGTTGTGTTACTTCCTGAAAAACTTCCGCCATCAATGGCAGGAATCCAAGTGGTACCATTATTAATAGAAAATTCCCAAGCAACTGTATCCAGATTTGTAGCAGCAACGGTTAGCTGTCCGGTTTCATTAGTGGCAATGGTAATATCTGTAGGTTGTTGCGTAATTGTAGGTGCAACAGTTTTAACTATTGCTCTTTTTTCAGTTGAATGATCAACAGTATTTTTTGCAGCATAAAAACTGTTCGTTAAGCTCAAAAATACAATGAATAGTAGGTTTTTTTTCATGTATATAGTAGATTAGTTTATATTATTTATGGTTAAAAAAACTGCTTTATAGATGACACTAAAGCATTTGTAAGTAGTGCTCTGCAATTTTTTTTGTCAAATATTGATAAACCGCATCAATAGAGAAAAAAAAGCAAGTTGACAAAGTATTAACAACTTGTTAAAACTTAAGTGAATTAAGTGTTTGAAGTGTTTTTTGAAGTTTAAAACGTTTGTTGGGAAGTGTTGTAAGTGTAGGCTTACAGGGATTTTAAATAGTCAGAAACCGTCATATCTGGAGCAAGATTTAATTTTTTTCGAAGTCGCGTTTTGGTAACGTTCACCGAATTGACCGTTGTGTTTCTAATGATTGCAATTTCTTTAGAGGAAAGTCCCATCTTTATATACGAGCAAAGTTCTTTATCTACCCGAGTCATGTTTGGATGTGCTTCTAGTAATGTATCCAAGAAACCTGTGTTTACCACATTTAGGTTTTCTTCAATAAGCTTCATGCGTGTATTAATTTCGTTTTGATGAAGAAGTTCAACAATGACTTTATTTATATTTTTTTCAAGATCTCCTTCTTTCTGTGCTAGTTTCAGCTTGTCGATAATATTATCGTTAAGTTGAGTACGCACCTTATTATTTGCTAAAACCATTTCCATATCCTTTTGTTTCAGCAATAATTCCTGTTGATACTTTTCTTTTTCTAACTGCAATAATTGTTGGGATTTCGTTTTAATGATTTCATTCTGATTTTTCAATGTTTCATTCTGCGTCAAGATTGTTTTTTCGTTCTTATTACGCATCGTATTCACAAATCGTAATCCGATAGAAAAAATAAGTAAAACCACTAAAGTCAATACATAGCCTACAATTCCAAATTCTCGTTGTGTCATTTGAATATGATGAAGAATGGCAAAAGTGATGAAAGAATATGTAAAACTAATAATCCGCCAAGTTTTATTTTTCAATAAAAAAATGCTATAAACTCCTATAGAAAGCGCTATAAATGGTACTTCGAGTTGTTCCGTATCGAGCGCTACAGCAACGGAACATAATGTATTGGTACTAAAGAAAAAGGTAAGGCAAGCAATTTGATTTTTTCCAATAGAATTTAGATAAATCACAATGAAAAACATTGTTTCTGCTAATAAAAGGATCAGTATTGTTATATAATGTTCGTCTATAACTTTTTTTATAAAAACTACAGGAACAATAAGTACGGCTCCATAAAGGCATATTAAGTTTAAGAGTTTTAAAGCACGTCTATCAAATTCTATAGACATATAGTTGACGCCTTTATTTATGATTGTATTGTGATATGATTTAACGGTTTTAAACAAGCCTACTTTTCTGATTAATTAGTAAAATTACGATATTACTAAGATTCAATAGTACAAATAAATTTTCTGAACTTTTTAGTAACTTCAAAATTTAATTATCATTTTATAAGAAGTGATCTTAAACTTTAACCATTATCATATCAAACCTATTTAATAATATTGATTACACTTAATTTCGGAATTCCTGATTGTGCAACTATACCTTTATCTTAATTTAAAAAGTAAAATTTAACTTCTTTACATGTAACTATATAGTAAAACTAATAAAAACGGAACTCAATATTTTGCGTATAAACGACAAGAAAATCTAAGAATACACAAACGAATACGATTAACCTGTTTGTAATTAATTCTTTAAATTCTGAGAGTTTAAAAGTTAGATGTATACATTTTAAGGTTTACAGAGAAAAAACTGAAAGCCTGACCGCAAAAGTACACTGAGCAGCATCGAAGTGAATTTTGTGGAAATGCCCATAAAAAAATCCGCTACTGAGAGCGGATTTTGAAGTATATGTTTTTACTTAGAAAGTTCTGTAAAATATTTATAGAATAGTGGAATGGTTTCAATTCCTTTGAGATAATTAAAAATTCCGAAATGCTCATTTGGCGAGTGAATTGCATCGCTATTGAGTCCGAATCCCATTAAAATGGTTTTGCTTTTCAATTCTTTTTCGAATAAAGAAACAATCGGTATACTTCCTCCAGAACGTTGCGGAATTGGTGTGACTCCAAACGTATCTTCATAAGCTTTGCTTGCGGCTTTATATCCAATATTGTCAATAGGAGTTACATATCCTTGTCCGCCATGATGCGGTGTTACTTTTACTGTGACACCAGCAGGAGCGATGTTTTCAAAATGTGTTTTAAACAATTCTGTAATTTCTTTCCATTCTTGATTTGGAACCAAACGCATGGAAATTTTAGCATACGCTTTACTAGCAATCACCGTTTTTGCTCCTTCACCAGTATATCCGCCCCAAATTCCGTTTACATCTAAGGTTGGACGAATAGAATTGCGTTCGTTGGTGGTATAACCCGTTTCTCCGTATACTGCATCAATATCTAAGGCATTTTTATACTCTTCTAAAGAAAAAGGTGCCTTTGCCATTTCTGCTCGTTCTTCTTTTGATAATTCTTCTACTTTATCATAAAATCCAGGAATTGTGATATGATTGTTTTCATCATGTAAAGAAGCAATCATTTTTGCTAAAATGTTGATTGGATTTGCCACAGCACCACCATATAATCCTGAATGTAAATCACGATTTGGACCTGTAACTTCAACTTCTACATAGCTCAATCCGCGTAATCCTGTTGTGATAGATGGTTGTGTATTACTAATCATTCCAGTATCGGAAATCAAAATCACATCATTTGCTAGTTTTTCTTGATTGCGTTCTACAAACCAAGCCAAACTCTCAGAACCTACTTCTTCTTCACCTTCGATCATGAATTTTACGTTGCAAGGCAATTGATTCGTTTCATTCATTAACTCCAATGCTTTTACATGCATGTACATTTGCCCTTTGTCATCACAAGAACCACGGGCGAAAATAGCGCCATCAGGATGAATTTTTGTTTTTTTGATGATAGGTTCAAAAGGACCACTTTCCCAGAGTTCTAATGGATCTGGCGGCTGTACATCATAATGTCCATAAACAAGCACTGTTGGCAAATCGTCAGAAATATGTTTGTGTCCATATACAATAGGATATCCTGGCGTTTCGCAAATCTCTACATGATCGCAGCCTGCTTTTTCCAGACTTTCTTTAATAGCGACTGAGGTATCAATAACATCTTGCGTATACGCAGGATCAGCACTGATTGAAGGAATTTTTAAAAGTTCGATGAGTTCATCTATGAAACGATTTTTATGCGTTTCAATATAAGATTTTATAGTATTCATGAAGTATGTTGAATTTTCTAGATACTCAAAAGTACTAAAAAAGAGGGAAAAAATACGTTTGAGTTCCTTTGAATATTAAAAATGTTCTTTATATTTGCAGCCACATTTGCGGGTGTGGTGAAATTGGTAGACACGCTAGACTTAGGATCTAGTGCCTCACGGTGTGAAGGTTCGAGTCCTTTCACCCGCACAACATACAAAAGCTGAAGTTGAAAAACTTCGGCTTTTTTTATTAGGTAAAACTAAAGTCGCAACTTTATATTATCTTTTTAATACACAATTCTGGTATTTAAATTTTGTAACTACTTAGCGTAAATCGTTGTTTTTTTTTGATATTCTTTACAGAAGGATTCTTAGTTTTTTTATGGTGTTCCCGTAATAGATTTTGGTTTTAAACACTTAATTTATAGGTTCTTAACCAATAAATTTAAAAACATGAAAAAAATTACATTTGTTTTCGCATTACTCTTTAGTGTACTTTGCTTTTCGCAAAACCAATCATTTGGTAGCGTGCAACCTTCAATCTTCAACCCAATACCTCAACAATTTACTGGGCAAGAAATTTTCAGGTTTAGACCTGGTTTAGTAACTCAATTACAAAAAGGAAACGCTTTTGATTTTAACAATAGTCGATGGTTTTCTATTGGTAGTTTAAGTACAGGTAGTCAAAATGTATATGGCTTACGTTTTCAATTGGAAAGCAAAGCAATTACGATGGGTTATCAAGATTTGACTGATATAAACCCTAGAATTCAATGGATTGGCGCAGGTGCTGCTTCAACAAGTTCTTTAGAGTTTAGAGCTGCAAATAGTTTTACATCTACTAATTCTACGCTGGTAGCAACGATGACCAATGATGGAAGGACTTATTTTGGAGATCCATTAGCCGCATTTGATACAAAAGTTAGTATCGATTATACAGAAGTTAGTGGTGCTTCTTCGCGTGTGGGCTTAACTTTAGAAACTGATGCTAGTCAAAATGGTGTTTTTACCACTGCAATAAGATCAGTAAATAATGCTGGAGGTTTTATTAAAACTGGTTTGGATATTGAAAGTACTACTGGTTCAAGCTTCGAAAATACAGGTATTAATGTTCGTTTAAATGGAGGAACTCAAAATACTGGAGTAAGAGCATTTGTAACAGATAATGGTAGTGATGGTCCAACCTATGGTATTTTTGGATCAATAGCTAGTAGTGCTGATGTAAGAGTTCCTGCTTTTGGAGCAGCTATTTATGGTATTTCATCAACAGACTCAAATCGATTTGCAGGGTATTTTAATGGAAATGTATTTGTAACAGGAACATTTACGGTATCTGACAAAAAATTAAAAGAAAACATTAAATCGGAAGAAAATATATTAGACAAATTAACACAATTAGATGCCGTTACGTACACATTTAAAGCAAACGAGCATTTAAACTTACCTGCAGAATTACAACATGGATTTTTAGCGCAAAACATAGAAGAAGTTTTTCCTGAATTGATCACGACAATCAATAAGCCTATTTTTGATAAAGAGAATAAACAAACAGGTACATATGAATATAAAGCGGTAAATTATGTGGGAATGATTTCAATTTTAACGTCAAGCTTGAAAGAGTTAAAAGAAGAATCAACAGCTAATATGGAAAAGTTGAAGGAGGAATCGGAAGCTAGTATTAATAAGTTGAATGAAAAAGTAGCTTATTTAGAAAGTAAGATAGAAGCAATTACTAACGGGGAAACTAAATTAGGTAGTCAGAATGATACGAATGATTTAGGATTTTCAATGGAGCAAAACAAACCAAATCCTTTTACAAATCAAACAGTTGTAAACTATACGTTGCCAAGTAATGTGAAAGCTACAATTTCTGTTGTTGATTTATCAGGAAAATTTATCAAAGAGTACGATTTAGTAAATGAGAAAGGACAATTAACTATCAATTCAAGCGAAATTGGAAAAGGTATCTTTGTATATGCACTTATTTCAAATAATGAAGTAATACTGACAAAAAAGATGATCATCAAATAAATCCCGTAAAATTTAGAAATAATAAAATGAAAGCCGAAGTTGAAAGACTTCGGCTTTTTTGTTTGCATGCTTCTGATTAGATTTTATGATTTTCTTAACATATGATTAGAGACAGTTTGATCAATAAAATAAGAATATATTTTATAAATAGCTGGTTTTTAATGCTTTTAATTTTATGGTTATCCCGTAATTTTGTTTAATGTTTTGTGAATATCTTTAAACAAAACTAATTAAAACAATGTAACCATGAAAAAAATTACTTTATTACTAGCGTTATTGTTTACAACATTTTCTTTTTCACAAAATGAATCTTCCGGTGCTGTAGCAACTTCGATTACAACTCCCGGACCAATACCTGGGGAAACATTCCGATTCGGTCCTGGCTTAGTCACACAATTAGATGTAGGAAGTGGCTTTGGATTTTCGAGTGATCGTTGGTTCTCTATGGGACGATTAAATACAGGTAGTCAAACAGTGTATGGTTTGCGTTTTCAATTGCCAAACAGAGCAATTACAATGGGATACCAAGATGTAAATGACGTGAATCCACGACTTCAATGGATTGGGGCTGGTTCTTCGGCAAGTACTGACTTTGAATTCAGAGCAGCAAATAGTTTTACTTCTACAAGTTCGACACTCGTGGCAACGATGACGAATGATGGAAAAACATTTTTTGGAAATCCATTAGCTTCCAGTAGCACTACTACGAAAGTTGGAGTTGACTATGGAGATTTGGGAAGTATTCGTACTGGAGTGACAGCAGAAAATGTTTCTACAGTAAATGCATATATCGCAACCGGATTTAAATCAATTAATAATACTGGCGGTTATAGAAAAATTGGGTTGGATGTCTCAGGAACTAGCGCAACTGGCGCGGCTTATGATAATATAGGTGTAAATATTCGTTTAAACGGAGCAGCCATTAATAGAGGTGTGCTTGCATCTGTAACAGGTAGTAGCACGGGAACTACATATGGTGTTTTTGGATCAGTTTCTGGACCAAGTGGAACAACACCAACTGGTTTAGGAGCAGCTATTTATGGTAGTTCTGCAACAACTTCAAACCGATATGCAGGTTATTTTAATGGAAATGTTTTTACGACTGGGATGTATTTGCCTTCCGATGAGAAATTAAAAACTAGCGTCACCGCGGAAGAAAATATGTTAGACAAATTATCGCAATTAAATGCTGTAACCTATACATTTAACGAAAACGAGCACTTAAATTTACCAGCAGAATTGCAACACGGATTTTTAGCGCAAAACTTAGAAGAAGTGTTTCCTGAATTATTAACTACAATCAATAAGCCTATTTTTGATAAAGAGAATAAAGAAATAGGTACTTATGAATATAAAGCTGTTAATTATATAGGAATGATTTCAATTTTGACGTCTAGTTTAAAAGAACTCAATGAAGAAGCGACAGCAAACATCAAAGAGCTCAATGAAAAAGTAGCCTACTTAGAAAGTCAGATCGAAGAAATGAAAAGAGGAGCTGAATCTAATGGAGAGACTAAGTTTGAAGATTCAAGTACCACTGGAAATTTAGGATTTTCTATGGAACAAAATAGACCAAATCCTTTTACAAATCAAACAGTTGTAAACTATACATTACCAAATAATGCGAAAGCTACAATTTCGGTTGTTGATTTATCTGGAAAGTTTATCAAAGAGTATAATTTATCTAGTGAAAAAGGACAATTGACCATTAATTCAAGTGAAATTGGGAAAGGTATTTTTGTATACGCTTTAATTTCGGACAATGAAGTAATTCTTTCTAAGAAAATGATCATACGATAACTAACTTAAATTTTAAGACTTTTTATAAAGTACAGAATCGATTGTTATTCTGTTTAAAAAATTGTGAAATTGAAAAAGTGAAAGCCGAAGTTGAAAGACTTCGGCTTTTTTTGTTTGTAGGTTACTGATTAGATTTTATGATTTTCTTAACATATCATTAGAGATAATTTGATAGTTAAAATAAGAATATATTTTATAAATAACTGGTTTTTAATGTTTTAATTTTACGGTTATACCGTAATTTTGTTTAATCTTTTGTGAATATCTTTAAACAAAACTAATTAAAACGATTTAATCATGAAAAAAATTACCTTATTATTAGCGTTACTATTTGTAACATTTTCTTTTTCACAAAATGAATCTTCTGGTGGAATAGCAACTTCAATTACAACTCCTGGGCCACTACCTGGAGAAACATTCCGATTTGGTCCTGGCTTAGTGACACAATTAGATGCAGGAACTGCTTTTGACTTCAATGCAAGTCAATGGTTTTCTATGGGAAGATTAAGTACAGGAAGTCAAACTGTATATGGTCTACGTTTTCAATTAAAAAATAGAGCGATAACAATGGGATATCAAGACCTTGGAGATATCAATCCTAGAGTTCAATGGATTGGAGATTCTTTTGCTTCTGGAACTGATTTAGAATTTAGAGTGGCAGACAGTTTTACGTCTACAGGTTCAACACTAGTAAGCACAATGACTAATGATGGGAAAACATATTTTGGTACTCCTTTAACTTCAAATGAACCTAAAGTAGGAATTGATTATAGTGACAGTCCAACGAGTACTAAAACAGGACTTATCGTACAAAACAACTCAACTTCAGGATTGTATTTTACAGGAATTAAAGCAATTAACAACTTATCTGGATACATCAAAACTGGTATAGAAGTTCAAAGTGCTGGTTCTTCTTATCTTTCTACAGGAATTAACGTAAGAACAAGCGGAACATATCAAAATACAGGAGTTGCAGCATCTATCACAGGAACAAGTAATGGTGGCTCGTACGCTATTCGCGGATCTATTCCTACTACAGGAACTGGCTTTGGAGCAGCTATTTATGGAAGCTCGGCAGCAAATACAAATAGATATGCAGGATATTTTAACGGAAATGTAGTAGTTACAGGAACATTTACAGCTTCCGATAGAAAACTAAAGGAAAATATAAGTTCAGAAGAAAATATTTTAGAAAAACTATCACAAATAGAAGCAGTGACTTATACATTTAAAGAAAATGAGCAACTCAACTTACCAAGTGAATTACAGCACGGGTTTATTGCGCAAAATGTTGAAGAGGTTTTCCCTGAGTTAGTAACTACAGTTAATAAGCCTATTGTAGATAAAGAAAACAAAGAAGTAGGTTCATACGAATACAAAGCTGTCAATTACGTTGGAATGATTTCAGTATTAACTTCAAGCCTAAAAGAAATGAACGAGAAAGTTACTTCTTTAGAAAGCGAAATTGCTGAGCTTAAAAGAGAAAATTTAGCTAAAAACGAAAAAGACATAAAGGAAATCGGTTTCTCTATGGATCAAAACAGAC
Organism: uncultured Kordia sp.; assembly: GCF_947489565.1. Lineage (GTDB taxonomy): Bacteria > Bacteroidota > Bacteroidia > Flavobacteriales > Flavobacteriaceae > Kordia. Next base: position 75,572 of record NZ_CANLEA010000008.1, read on the forward strand.
CAAATCCTTTTACCAATCAAACTACAATAAACTATACACTTCCAAGCAATGCAAAAGCAACGATCTCTGTTTTTGACATGTCAGGAAAGTTTATAAGAGATTATAATGTATCAAATGAAAAAGGACAAGTAGTAATTCGTTCTAGTGAAATAGGTAAAGGAATGTTTATTTACAGCTTAGTTTCCAATGGAGAAATTATGATTTCTAAAAAGATGATTGTTAAGTAAGCATCTATCCTTAAAAATTAAAATCAAATATTAACTTTAATAAATCAAAATCATGAAAAAAAGAGGAGTCAGAAAAATCACGTTCAAAAAAAGTGTTGTATCAAATTTAACTGCTGGTGAGTTAAAAGGAGGAACAAGTAGAACTTCTAACCTTTGTTCTGTAGTGTGTACACAACAATGTCCACCTATGACAGATGGTTGCTTTACATTAAACAATGCTAGTGCTTGTAAATGTCAATAATACCAGAAATTTAGGACTAAAATCCTACTATGAAAAGCATCTTCAGAACAGGAGATGCTTTTTTCTTTAATAATTTAACAGCGAATAAAACGTTAAATAAGGTAAATCCGTACTGCAAACAAACGAAAGTTTCTTACTTTAAGAATTCATCAAAAAACATGTATCATGAAAAAAAAGAGTATCAAAAATTTATCGTTAAACAAAAAATCAATTTCTAACTTACATGCAAGTCAAGGAATTGTTGGAGGAACTCAAAATTCAATTAAAATTTGTATTCGTACAATCGTAGATCAAAATGGAAATAACATTTGTTTACGAACAGTTTTTAACTGCGATCGTACTTGGCAACCAGGTTGTGTAAATACCAATGAAGTAGATACAAATACCTATCCAATTTGTTAGAATTTTATAAAAATAAAGAGTACAAAAAAAGCTTCTCCAATGGAGAAGCTTTTCTATTTCTATACTAGAAAATAAATTTCTTAGTTTCCAGTAGCTTTGTTTATTTTATCGGTAGCTGCTTTCTTAGCATCATCCATTTTCTTATTTGCTGCGTCTTTAGCTGCGTCCATTTTACTTTTAGCCGCATCTTTAGCTTCGTCTACTTTACCTTTGGCAGCATCTTTTACGTCTTGAACTGCTTTTTCAGCTCCTTCTTTAACGTCGTTTGCCATGTCTTTAACACCTTCTTTTGCATTTTCAACTGCATTTTCAGCACCTTCTTTTACATCATTTGCCATGTCAGTAGCAGTCTCTTTTGCATCATTTGCTACTTCTTTAACAGTGTTTTTTGCGTCATTTACTACTTCTTTTGCAGTTTCTTTAGCTTTGTCTCCTTCTTTTTTTACTTCTTCACAAGAAGTCATTCCGATCATTAAAGCTACTACTAATGAAGCTTTTAAAACTAATTTTTTCATCTGTTTATCTATTTATTGTTAATTGTACAACAATGTTAAGATTTCTTTTACTCATTCACAAAGAATACGTTAACATATTTTTAACATTTTGTAGAATTAACGATTTGGTAATGAGAAGTCTCCTTGGTTAAACTTCATTTATATTGGAGAGATACGCTAGAATTTTTTCACTTGCATTTCCATTCGCATGCACATATTTATGGTTAATGGTACCAATCTTAGCACGATATTCAATATCTGTAATCAAACGCTGCAAGAGTTGTTGAAATGACACTTTAGAATTCACGGAAAGTACGCCGCCAAGTGCTACTAAATCTTCCGCTTCCTTAAAGCCTGTGAAGTTTTTTCCAATAATAACAGGAATTCCAAAAACAGCAGGTTCTAAGGTATTGTGCAAACCTGTATTGCCCATGCCGCCACCAACGTACGCAATATCTGCATAACTATATACTTTGGTCAAAATTCCAATAGTATCTATGATAAAAACATCAAATTGACTTAAATCTTTGTGTTGCTCTTTTTCAGAGAATAAAACCGTAGATTTTGTGATACTATTTTTTAGCTTCTGAATTTCAGGTTGTTTGATGTTGTGAGGCGCAATGATATACTTGCAATTTTCTGTTGAATTATTAATAAACGGAATAAAAATCGCTTCATCTTCAGCCCAACTACTTCCAATGATCACGGTAGTGGTATTATTTTTAAATGCTTCTATGAATGAAAGAGAATTATCGCGTTCCAAAATTTCTAAAACTCTATCAAAACGTGTGTCGCCACTTATAGTTACAGCTGTATAGTTGATATTTTGAAGTAGTTTTTGAGATGTTTCATCCTGTACAAAAATATGATGAAAAGCACGCAATGACTTTCGCATCCATCCGCCGTAAAACTTAAAAAATATTTGAGAAGGTCTAAAAATAGTCGAAATGGAAATGGTGTGAATCTGTTGTTTTTTCAGCGCAGCTAAATAATTTGGCCAAAACTCATACTTTACAAAAACGACCAATTCTGGATGTGTCAATTCGAGAAACTTCCTAGCATTTGCTTTGGTGTCTAAAGGTAAATACGTAATGACATCTGCAACATTGCTATCTTTTTTTACTTCATATCCCGAAGGAGAAAAAAACGTCAATACAAATTTGTGATTCGGATACTTTTTCTTCAAAGCTTCCAATACAGGCAAACCTTGTTCGTACTCACCTAAAGAAGCTGTATGAAACCAAATTACTTTATCGGTAGCTGAAATTTGATTGGCTAAAGTCTGAAAAACAGTTTTTCTGCCTTGTACAAAAAGTCCAAGTTTGGTATTAAATTTTGCAATAATTCTAAGAAAGAAACCCGCAATATAGACCAATATGTTGTAGATAAAATACAAAAGCAATGAGTTTGCTGCTAAAATACATTCTTTCACTTAAATTCATTGGGTATCGTTGTACAATTTTGTAATATTGTTAGAACAAAAGAAAGATACGAATGAAGAAAATCCAAATGGTCGATCTTAAAGGTCAATACGCACAAATTAAAGACCGAGTTGATCAATCCGTATTAGATGTTATTGCTTCTTCAGCATTCATAAACGGACCCGAAGTACACGCATTTCAAAAAGAATTAGAAGAATATTTAGACGTAAAACACGTAATTCCTTGTGCCAATGGTACAGATGCATTGCAAATTGCCATGATGGGACTTGGTTTGAAACCAGGTGACGAAGTGATTACTGCCGATTTTACATTTGCAGCCACTGTTGAGGTAATCGCATTATTACAATTAACTCCAGTTTTGGTCGATGTGGAAAAAGATTCATTCAATATCGATCCAGAAGCAGTTCGAAAAGCAATTACACCAAAAACAAAAGCTATTGTTCCTGTACACTTATTTGGACAATGTGCCAATATGGACGCAATTTTAGAAATTGCCAATGAACATGATTTATATGTCATAGAAGACAATGCGCAAGCTATTGGAGCAGATTATACATTTGCAGACGGAAGTGTGAAAAAAGCAGGCGGAATTGGCCATGTAGCTTCGACTTCTTTCTTTCCTTCAAAAAATTTAGGTTGCTATGGTGACGGAGGTGCAATTTTTACCAACGATGACGACTTAGCACATACGATCAGAGGAATTGTAAATCACGGAATGTACAAGCGTTATCATCATGATGTAGTAGGTGTAAATTCCCGATTAGATTCTATTCAAGCAACAGTTTTAAGAGCAAAACTGCCAAACTTAGATGCATACAACGCTGCACGCCAAAACGCAGCACAAAAATACAATGCAGCATTTCATGGAAATGATAAAATCATAACGCCACAAATTACCAAATCATGCGAAAATCCAATTTGCGCAGGTTGTAATTGTCATGTATTCCACCAATATACTTTACGTGTGGTAGGTGTTGACAGAGACGCGTTGGCAAAACACTTAAACGAAAACGAAATTCCTTGTGGTGTATATTATCCAATTCCATTGCATTTGCAAAAAGCATACAAGGATGAGCGCTACAATGAAGCAGATTTCCCTGTGACAAATCAGTTGGTAAAAGAAGTGATTTCATTACCAATGCACACGGAATTAGATGATGAGCAAATCGCGTTTATCACAAAAACAGTCTTGGATTTTGTAAATACCTAACACCTAAGACCCAAAACCCAAAATCAACATTTTGAAAAAAATACTAGTAACTGGCGGATTAGGTTATATTGGCTCTCACACTGTGGTAGAGTTGCAATTGGCAGGATTTGAAGTTGTGATCATAGACAATCTTTCGAACGCTTCCAAAGACGTTTTGCAAGGAATTGAACGAATTACTGGCATATTGCCTGCGTTTGAAGAGCTAGATTTACGCGATAAGCAAGCGACTATTTCATTCTTTCAAAAGTATGATGATATTAGCGGGATTATTCACTTTGCCGCAAGTAAAGCCGTTGGAGAAAGTGTGTCGAATCCGTTGTTGTATTATGAGAATAACGTATCGACGTTAATTACGGTTTTACAGCAAATTCAACATAAAAAGAAAATCTCTTTTATTTTCAGTTCTTCATGTACCGTTTACGGTCAGGCCAAAACCATGCCTATTTCTGAGAATGCTCCTATACAACAAGCGTTTTCTCCGTATGGAAATACGAAACAAATTGGCGAAGAAATATTACTAGATACGGCCAAAATTGCGAGTGGTTTACACGTGATATCGTTGCGTTATTTCAATCCAATTGGAGCGCATCCAAGTACTGAAATAGGGGAATTGCCAGATGGTGTTCCACAAAATTTAGTGCCTTTTATCACACAAACGGCTATCGGATTGCGTAAAGAATTGTCTGTTTTTGGAAATGATTATCCTACGGAAGATGGCACTTGCATTCGTGATTATATTCATGTGGTCGATCTCGCAAAAGCGCACGTAACAGCTTTAAAAAGACTTTTGGATGATACACATGAAGCTTCGTTTGAAGTATTCAATATTGGAACCGGAAGAGGAAGTTCTGTCTTAGAAGTTATTGAAAGTTTTGAACGTGTAAGCAAACAACAATTGCAGTATGAAATTGTAGCTAGGAGAGAAGGCGATGTAATTTCTGCCTATGCTGATACGACCAAAGCAAATACCGTTCTTGGATGGAAAGCAACATCAACACTTGATGAAGCAATGCTTTCTGCTTGGAAATGGGAACAAAAAATTAGAAAACCTAATAACTAACCAAATGAAAAAACTACTCATTCTATGCTTGAGTATGTTTTGTGCAACCATGATGATGGCACAAGATAGCTACTTGCATTGCGGAAAAATCATTGATACCAAAAGTGGAAAGATACAAACACAAAAAACCATAATTGTTTCTGGAAATAAAATCAAAAGCATTGAAAATGGTTATGTGCAACCTAAGACGGCGAAAGATGTTGCAATTGATTTAAAATCAAAAGTAGTCATGCCTGGATTGATAGATATGCACGTACATATTGAAAGCGAAACGAACCCGAATGCATATTTGGAAAAATATACATTAAACGATGCCGATGTTGCATTTCGTTCTGTAGGTTTTGCCGATGTAACGCTTCAAGCTGGATTTACAACGGTTCGTGATTTAGGAGGAACTGGTGTAAATATTTCTTTAAGAAATGCTATCAAACAAGGAAAAATTGAAGGTCCACGAATTTTTACGGCAGGAAAAGCATTGGCAACTACTGGTGGTCATGCAGATCCGACAAACGGAAATCGTAAAGAAATTATTGGCGATCCAGGACCAAAAGAAGGTGTAGTGAACAATGTAAACGATGCAAAAAAAGCAGTGCGTCAGCGTTATAAAAATGGCGCAGATGTTATTAAAATTACTGCAACAGGTGGAGTGTTAAGTGTTGCTAAAAGCGGAAGCAATCCACAGTTTACGGTAGAAGAAGTCAAAGTTATTTGCGAAACAGCCAAAGACTACGGAATGCACGTTGCAGCGCACGCACATGGTGACGAAGGAATGCAGCGCGCTATTATTGGTGGTGTAAAAACCATTGAACACGGAACATACATGAGTGATGAAACTATGGAACTCATGAAAAAACATGATGCATACTTAGTGCCAACAATTACCGCAGGAAAAGAAGTAGAAGCTAAAGCAAAAATTGAAGGATATTATCCAGCGATTATTGTTCCAAAAGCATTGGCAGTTGGTCCAAAAATTCAAGGAACATTCGCGAGAGCTTATAAAAAAGGAGTTGGAATTGCTTTTGGAACCGATGCAGGAGTTTTTCAACATGGACTTAACGGAAAAGAATTCGGATTCATGGTAGAAGGCGGCATGCCAGCAATGGAAACCATTCAAGCAGCTACCGTAACCAACGCCAAAATTTTAGGAATGGAAGATCAATTAGGACAATTAAAAGCTGGATTCCTAGCAGATATTGTTGCAGTTGATGAAGATCCTACAAAAAATATCAATACCATGGAAAACGTTACGTTTGTAATGAAAAATGGAAAGATATACAAGCAGTAACTTACTTCTTGTAACCTTTGTGTTGCAGGAATAAATAAAATTTATATCAACGTATTTCAAGACATGGTCAAAACAGAAAGCGAACCCGAAAAGGTTCGCTTTTTTACTATTAGAAAATGAAAATCAATTAATGCTTAAATACAAGTCTCATTATTAGCACTAATCAATCTAGGGTTTTCATCTATTGGATTTGGATTTGGAACTTCTGTTGGTTCATGAAATGCACTAGATTTATTAGAATCTTCTTCATTACCTCCATAGATTTTATATGTTGATATTGTAATTTTTTTGAGGGATAATTTTTTGTGAAATTTACTTTTCATGCGATAAAGTTTTTAGAATTAATAATGATATGAAGAACGCTAAATCCTAAATACATTCCCAATATTTGTTATCTATTTTTATAAAAATCGTGATAGATTTTCATAAAAACCGTAGATGTAGCCTTGTACTGGCGTAGAATACACACTAGTTTTGAAGTATTATTAACCGAAAATTTATTATCATGAAAAAAAAGAATGTAAACTTGAAATTAAGTTTAAAGAAAAATCGTGTATCTAATTTACAATCGTATGGTGTTACAGGTGGAGCTAATGTGACAAAAGAATCTCCATGTCCAGTAAAATCGGAACGTGGACCTTGTTATTCAGAAGATTGTATCGTTACAGGACCTTCAATAGTTGCCACATGTGCAGCTGGTTGTACGAGAGCAACCATAGAGCTTTCGTATTGTAACAATGGAATTCCAAACCCTTGTTTATCAGTGCAAGTTTGTGCGTAATTTAAACATAAGAAAAGCGAACCTTTTTAGGTTCGCTTTTTAACTTTCTACATTGTGAAATCTATTACATGCACGATTGTTGATTACCGCTAATCAAGGTTGTATTTTGTGATTGATCGGTTTCATCAAGTGCAGGGAAATCTGTTGGGACTTCTGTAGGTTCGTGAAAAGCACTCGATTGTGTAGGAACAGATTCCGTATTGGGATCGGCACTTCCTCCGTATAGATTGTAAACAATGGTAACTTTTTTTAAAGCTAATTTTTTGTGAAATGTACGTTTCATACGATTCGATTTTAAGATTAATGATAGTAGTAAGTACGTCATTTTCAGGTAAGAATCCGAATCTTTATAATCGATTTTTATAAAAATAGCTTTACATATTGTCAAGGTTTTTTATATAATAAGAAGGATTGAATCCAGTACGTTTCTTAAAAGCTTTTGCAAACGATTCGGACTTTTTAAAACCAATTTCTTCTGCGATAGATTGAATCGTATACGAACGTAACTTTTTATCATTCTTCAATGCGCTCAAAACATAGGTAATACGCATCTCAGTCATATATTCTGAAAATGTTTTCCCTTTATATTTATTGATCACTTGAGACAGATAAGTAGAATTGGTATGGCATTTTTTGGCTAGTGTAGAAAGGCTGTACTTCTTATCAAGAAAAAACAATTTGGCTTCAAGCTTTGTCAAATCATCTAATATTTTTGAAGCTTTTTCATCAGATAATACATAGCCTTTTGATGACGGTTCATTTGGCGTGAATTCTTTTGTTTTTAATTCATCAATAAGTGTATGAAACTTTGCTAATTTCTGTTTTTGCTTATTCCTATTATATACAAAAAAGCTAATAGTAACGATGAGCAGCAGTACAATTACTAAAATGGCTTGCGAAAAATAACTTTTAAAAAGGTTCGATTCTTTGGTCGCTTTCTCAGCGCGATATTCTACATTCTTTAAATCATATCCTTCAAAAATAGTTTTGTACAGCTCAAAACGCTTATCCGTACTTAAATTTTTACGTTCAATATACTGATCGTACACTTCAGTTGCTTTTTCATGTTTTCCTAATTGCGCATAGGTTTTTGCTAAGAATTGATAAGTTTCATCCAAACCAATAAATTTCAAATTTTTCTGCTGTATAATTTGATCAGTTTCTTTAAAATTATTCAAAGCATCTTCAAACTTTTTCAATCCAAACATACATTTTCCTTTATCGAGCAATAAAAAAGGAGTAATTAACTGAAGTTCATTGTGACTTCTAGAAATCGCCAACGCTTGATTCAATACAATCAACGCTTTATCGTACTCTTTCTTGGCTGTATACACATTGCCTTTTCCGCCAATAGCGATACATTTCCCAGAAAGATAATTGGTTGTTTCATTCAGTAGAAGACTCTTGGAATACAATTCAATTGCTTTATCATACATAGCTTCGTCGGTATAAGACTTGGCAGTATTATTGAGCATTTTTATACAACGAACCTTTAAAAACTGGGAATCAGGTTTGGTGTGCAACAACGAATCATAGGAATGAATTATTTTATCAAACTCACGCAATGCTTCTTTAGTTTTTCCAACTTTAAGTTTGATGGTGGCAATATCAAACTCTAAAGTCAATTGATTCTCAATAGCACCTTTTGTTCGCATCAAATCATAAGCTTGTATATAATAATCTAAAGCATTTTCGTAATTAGATTGAATATAAAAAGTAGCACCTTTTGCATGAAAAAATGAAGCTACTAGTGAATCTTGTTTATTACTTTGGGCAAACAAAATAGCTTTGTCAATGGCTAAATGTGCTTCGGTATAGGCTTTTGATTTTCTATGAATTCGATGTTTAAAATAATAGGATTGCGCAATATAATTAGTATCTTTTTGAACAGTTGCTTTTGTTGAAAATGCTGCAATATATCTTTCAATATCTTTAGTAGTGTTCAAATGTTCTTTAAGGTATACATATTGTTGTGAAAGATTCTTCTCTTTAAAAACTACAAGGGAATCTTGATTATTGGCTACAATCCAAAACGGAAAAAAAAGCAATAACAAGAAAAGTTTAGAAATACGCATCAATGGTAGTTTGGTTTCACAATTAAAAAAATACAATATATAATATCTATTTTTTTATACATGTAAAAACTATCATAATTTCTAAAATATACGAGCTGTAAATGTTAGTAAATCATCACATTTCTTACGATATTAGCACTCTCAATATATGTCGATATGATGCATGATTGTATTTCTATAACAGGCTTAGGCTCAGTATCTCCTTTGGGAATTGCGCAAGCTGAAATTTGGAAACACTACACCGAAAACACACATGGTTTTCACGCAAACACAATTCACAATAAAAACGTGTATACAGCGCCACTTTCTGAGAAGGCTGCTGCTGCTGTAACTGCTTTAAGAAATTCGAATTCAAAATATAAAAACCTTGACAATAGTGTTTTATATGCAATACTAGCTTCGCGAATTGCTATTGAAAATGCAGGTTGGGATACTGAAAAAGACTTCGGAATCAACATAGGTTCATCAAGAGGTGCTACATCACTGTTTGAAAAATATCACCAAGATTTCTTGCAAAATGAACATGCACAAACTTTAAGTTCGCCAACAACAACATTGGGAAATATTTCTTCTTGGGTTGCACACGATTTGCAAACTACAGGACCACAAATATCACACTCCATTACCTGTTCTACAGCGTTGCATGCATTGTTAAACGGAATTGCTTGGTTGCAGTCAGGAATGGCTTCAACGTTTTTGGTTGGCGGAAGTGAAGCACCACTGACTCCTTTTACCATTGCACAAATGCAAGCGTTGCATATTTACGCCAAAAAGGAAACAGAATATCCGTGTTTGTCGTTAGATTTAGAAAAAAAGCGAAACACTATGATTTTGGGTGAAGGCGCTGCTTCTATCTGTTTAGAAAAAGGAGAAAAGCAACACGCATTGGCAAAAATTAGAGGAATTGGCTATGCTACAGAAATCTTAAAACACAATACGTCTATCTCGGCAGAAGGCATCTGTTTTGAAAAATCGATGCGCATGGCATTGCAAGGACATTCGCCCGAAGAAGTAGATGCTATTGTATTGCACGCACCAGGAACGATAAAAGGTGATTTGGCAGAATATCAAGCAATCAAAAAAATATTTTGTAACAAAATGCCAAGTTTAACTACGAATAAATGGAAAATAGGTCACACTTTTGGAGCTTCAGGAATGTTAAGTGTAGAACTAGCAATTCTCATGATACAGCAACAACAATTCATATCAATTCCGTATCTTGAAAAAGAAAACACACCACAACAACTAAAGAAAATACTAGTCAATGCTGTTGGGTTTGGAGGAAACGCTGTTTCAGTATTGCTATGCAAAGACTAAAATTCAAAAAAATAAAATAACACATTAAAACCGTATACTATGGGAGATTGGTTTTCAGCATTAACAGCTTTTGAAAAAACATATTGGATGATTGCAGCGGTATCATCAACGATTTTCGTATTTGTACTCATCACTACATTTTTAGTAGGTGATGCAGATGGCGTAGATGGTGATGTAGATGCAGATATAGAAGCTGATACAGGAATTGGTTTTCAGTTTTTTACATTCAAAAACCTAGTGGCATTCTTCACTATATTCAGTTGGGCAGGAATTTCTTGCATCAATGCAGGTTACGGAAAAGGTGTGACTATTTTAATATCAACACTAGCAGGATTGGCAATGATGGTTGTGATGGCAACACTTATTTACTATATAAATAAATTAGTAAGTAGTGGAACGCTGAAACTAGAAAATGCCATAGGAAATGTGGGTGAAGTCTATTTAACTATAGGAGCCAATCGTTCCAAAATAGGAAAAGTTCATGTCAACGTTCAAGGAGCTTTGCGTGAATTAGACGCACTGGCAGATAGTGAAGAAAATTTAAAAACAGGAACTGTAGTAGAAGTAAAAGAAATTACAGGAACTGGAATCTTAATTGTTCAACCAATAAATAAACAATAATTATGACAAAAGCACTTCTCTTATTGCAGACGCAAAATGGCGGTGAAGAAGCAAGCATTCTTGAAAATATGCCTATGCTGATTTTAGTGGCGGCTATAGTACTCTTTATTTTTTTAATAATTACCGTATTTATCCGCAGATACAAACGTTGTCCTTCAGATAGAATTCTTGTAGTTTATGGAAAAGTTGGTGGTGGAAAATCAGCTAAATGTATTCATGGTGGCGCGGCGTTTATAATGCCAGTTATTCAAGATTACGAATATTTAGATTTAACACCAATTTCTATAGAAGTAAACTTAGTAAACGCTTTAAGTAAGCAGAATATTCGTGTCAATGTACCTTCACGATTTACCATTGGTATTTCAACAGAACCAGGCGTAATGCAAAACGCAGCAGAACGTTTGTTAGGTTTAGGTCAAAACGAAATTCAAGAACTTGCACAGGAAATTATCTTTGGTCAGTTACGTTTGGTAGTAGCTTCCATGGATATCGAAGAAATCAACTCCGACAGAGATAAATTCTTATCAAACATTTCTGAAAGTGTTGAATCTGAATTAAAGAAAGTAGGTTTAAAACTGATCAACGTAAACATTACAGATATCGTTGACGAATCAGGATATATCGAAGCACTTGGTAAAGAAGCTGCTGCACATGCAATCAACGCAGCACGTAAATCGGTTGCTGAGAAAAACAGAGATGGTTCTATTGGTGAAGCAAATGCATTACAGGATGAACGTACACAAGTAGCCGCAGCCAACGCAAAAGCGGTTGATGGAGAAAACACTGCAAAAATTGAAGTAGCAAATTCAGATTCGTTACGTAGACAGCGTGAAGCAGAAGCAGAACGTGTGGCAATTGCGTCAGAAAAAGTACAAGCAGCAAAAGCATTGGAAGAATCGTATGCTGCAGAACGTGAAGCCGAAGTAGCAAGAGCAGAAAGAGAACGTTCGTCGCAACAAGCAGATATTATTGTACCTGCAGAAATTGACAAGCGAAAAGTAGAAATTGATGCCGAAGCAGAAGCAGAACGTATTCGTAGAAGAGCAAAAGGTGAAGCAGATGCAATTTTATTCAAAGCGCAAGCAGAAGCACAAGGTTTGTATGAAGTTTTAACGAAACAAGCACAAGGTTTAGATCAAATCGTAAAAGCAGCTGGCGACGACGCAAAAGATGCTGTATTATTATTGATTGCTGATAAATTGCCTGAATTGGTAAAAACACAAGCAGAAGCTATTAAGAATATCAAAATTGATAAAGTAACCGTTTGGGAAAATGGCGGCGGCGGAAAAGATGGTAAAACATCAACGTCCAACTTTATCTCTGGAATGTATAAAGCAGTTCCTCCATTGCAAGAAATGTTCAACATGGCAGGAATGGAATTGCCAGAATATTTGAAAGGAAAAGATATTCCAGAAGCTGGAACAATTTCAGAAACAACAACTTCTGAAACTCCAGAATAGAAATTAACATACATATCATCTTAAAATCCGCCATTGTGCGGATTTTTTTATGACCAATAATTTATCCTTTTGACTCAAAAAAAGGAAACCCGATTTTGCATGAAATCGGGTTTGGGAATTATATTGGAATTTTCCCTGCTAACAATAGCTTCAAACGGTATCAATAATAAATTCTGAATTCAATAATTTAATATTTAAAACACTGAAAAATAGACATTTAAAAATTAAATGTGTATTTCGAAATAAAGTTTATCTGTTACTTTTTTCATTAAAACTTCATGTCTAATTGTATTCAGAAATTAACCTAAAAAAGACGTGTTTTATCGTTCTTACCATCACAAGTTTTCGTCTTGCCCTATTTTGTTTAAAGTCGTGATATGTCTCTTTTTTTTGATTTTTAAAAGCTAGACATTCGTATCAGAAATCAAAAACAATTGTGATCAATTTCGAGTACGGGGAAGCTGAAAACCTTTAATAGAGTAAGCATTATTTTAATAACATAAAACGATGAAAAAGTCATTAAAAAAGTTACAGATTAACAGAGAAGTGATCTCCAATTTTCATGCAGATAAGGTAAAAGGAGGAAGTATATTTAATACGGTTACTGAATGTATAACAGGAGAGCCACCAACAGATCTTTTTTGTGCAACAGGTGCCATAGTTTGTGGATAATAACAACAAGCCATACGCTATAGTTTTTATATTGAAAGGTGTGTATAAATGAATTCAAAAATTATTGCAAACACTATTTCAATACACAGAAAATTACGTTACATAAGAAAAGGCTGTACACACAAATTTTTTCTTTAGTAACGTAATTCTTATTTGTCACTACTCTATAGTTAATTACTATATTTACGAAGTAAACAAAGTTCTTTTAGTTTATGGAGTATAAAAAACAGCTGACAATAATAGCTATTATAGCATTAAAAACCTTTTTCCTTTTAACTTGCACAATTGCATATTCACAACAAAAATCACTGGCAGGCAATCAAAAAACGACCTTACAACAGTATATGGATGTAGGGAATGAATTGCAAAAAAAAGAAAACTACATTCATAGCATATCGTATTTTTTAAAAGCGACTAAAATTGCCGAGGAAATAGAAGATACCAATCTATTGTTTAAAGCATATATGAAGCTTGGAAACTCGTATTACTATAGTTGGAAAAATGAAAAAGCAATTGAAGCATATTACAATGCACTCACGGTTGCCAAAAAAAATAAAAGTATTGATCAGGAATTGATTGCCTATTCTGGATTGATTGCTTTTTTGCCCTTTATAAACAAAGAAGATAAAGCTGTAGACTTCTCCATATATGCATTAAGTCTTATTGATAAAGCTTCGTTTAAAGGAAAGGAAAATCATGTGCGGGTTTTGACAACAATCTGTGATGCGTATATGGCGCAGGGAAACTATAAAGCAATGTATCCGCATGTGGTAGCAGGTATAAAAATAGCAGATACTTTACATTTTCAAGAAGGACTTGTGGATTTGTATATTAAAAAAGGAAAGTTTTACAGGCATGAAAAAAACTATGATAAAGCTTTTGAATGTTTGTTTAACGCAAAAAAAATCATCACGGAACACAACTTAGCAAATCCTTTTTTTCCAACCGTTAATACCAATTATGCAATAGGACTTTGCTATTATGATTTGGAAAAATATGAAGAAGCCATTACCTATTTATCAAGTTCAATTCCGATCATAAAAGAAGATGATTTAGAAAAAGACAATGTAATTAACACCTACAATTTGTTAGCACAATGCTATTCAAAAAAAGAAAATTACAAAAAAGCGACGTCTTTATTAAACAAAGTAATTGCCATAAAAAATACAGCAAGTCGTAAAAAAAATATCGCAACGAATACATTTCACGATCAGGATAGTGAAAAGTTTTTAACTCAAATAATTGCGCTACAAAATAAAGGGAAAGAAGATCGGCAAACCATGAGTTATATGTTTTGGGCAATTATAGCAGCTACTTCGGCATTTTTGATCACATTACTATTGTATGTAAAAAAGCAAAAAACGAATCGGGCAACATTTAAAGACTTGCTCAAAAAAATTTCAGCTTTAGAAGAAGAAGAAAAAGTAGCATTACAAAAAACATCTAAAAAAGAAAGTAAAAATATTTTGGTAGACGATTCTACTATTAAAGTAATCATAGGACGATTAAACAAATTAGAAGCACAAAAATATTTCTTAAAACCAAACTGCACATTAACGTCAATTGCCAAAAAAACAAAAACCAATGTTACCTACTTATCACAAATCATCAATAGTGAAAAAGGGAAGACCTTTAGCGAATATATCAACGATTTACGAATTGAATATGTACTAAAAAGATTGAAAAATGATAAAAAATTTAGATCATTCTCTATCAAAGGCATCGCAACAGAAATTGGTTACAAAACAGATGATTCTTTTGTAAAACATTTTAAAAAGAAAACAGGGCTAAACCCATCTTACTATATAAAAGAGCTGAATAAGATTTAATCTTTTAAAAGTTAAAAACGAACCCTATTTTAAAGAAAATAGGGTATTATATTTTCGCTAGTTTTCAATGAGCATCTATATTTAGACACGAAAACAAAACCTTATAACAATGAAGAAAAATTTAAAAACAATTAACTTAAAGAAAATTACCATTGCAACAATAAACCCAGAAACTGCGGAGCAAATCAAAGGAGGATCAAGCCTTCCAACCGAGTTTGAGGAAAGAACATTTCAAGGTGATTGTCCTTCGCTTTCACATTAAAATTTCACAAATACAGTAACTTCTAAGTCTTGTTTTTACACAAGACTTTTTTTGAACCCGAATTTTTTTAATCTCGCGATACAACTATTTTTTTAAAGGCGTTAAAAACAGAAATTAGTTTCCAGAATAAAGCAGAGCTAGCATGTTTTTATTCATAAGGGAAAACCGAAAACCTTTAAAAGAGTAGGTGATATTGAAACCAACAAGAAAATGAAAAAATCATTAAAAAACTTAGCATTAAAAAAAGAAGTAATCACAAATTTTGATCTTAAAAAAGTTAATGGCGGTGGACCAACAGCACTTATGTGTAACTCTGTGCCTAGAGCGCAAGGAGGAATTGGTTGTCACCTAAAATAATGATACCATATTTTTGATAAGCTAAAACTCATCAAAACTTTAAAATTACGTTACAGCAATTAAAGTCCTTTTTTTACTGTAGCGTAATTTTTATTTTATACTAACAGGCAGTTTCTTCCATACACTTTCACACACCTAAAAACATATAGCTACGTTAAATTCAAATTAAAATTTTATACGATTGATGGTTGTAAGATTAATATAGTTACTTTGTAGTCAATATTAAGTTTTCTTTTTCCATTTAGTATATGAATATAAAAAAAGTCCGAATTATTCTCTTGGGAATTATTTTCTTTTTAGTAGGATATAACTCATTTTCACAACAGACGCACAATACCAACGAAACCAAAGAGCAAACAATACAACGGTATATAAATCTTGGTTACGAACGACAAAAGAAAGAAGAATATCGAAAAAGTATTGCGCTGTTATCAGAAGCAATAGTACTTGCAAAAGAGATTGAGAACGATAGTTTGCTATTCCGTTCGTATATGAAACTCGGAAAATCGTACTTGTACAGTTGGAAGAATGAAAAATCAATTGAAGCGTATTACAATGCATTGAAACTTGCAAAAGACAACGGAGATATTGATCGAGAACTAGCTGCCTATTCTGGATTAATTGCTTTGCTACCTTTGATTAATAAAAAAGACAAAGCTGTCGACTACTCTTTGTATGCACTTACTTTAATTGACAAAGCCTCTTTCAAGGGAAAGAAAAATCATGTCAATGTACTCACAACGGTTTGCGATGCTTTTATGGCAAAAGGTGAGTATGATGCGATGCTTCCTCATTTGAATGAAGGAATTCAGTTGGCTGAAAAACTAAACTACTATGCAGGTCTTGTGGATCTATATATCAAAAAAGGAAAGTACTATCGTCACAAGAAAAACTGGGAAAAAGCTTTCTATTATTTAAATAAATGCAAAGACATTCTAAAAGAAGGTAAGGTATCAAGTCCTTTTTTTCCGACTATAAATGCTAGTAATGCCATTGCAAGATGTTATTTCGATCAAGAAAAATACGATGAAGCCATTCAGGAATTATTGAATGCAACTTCAATTATACAAAAAGAGGATTTGGAAAAAGATAATGTTATTGAAACGTATCTGTTTTTAGCAAATTGTTATTTGAAAAAAGAAAATTTCGAAGCAGCAGCTCCATTATTCAAAAAAGTAATAGGCTTAAAAGATACCGCTCGATCTCGTAAAGATGCGGCCGTAAATAAATTTCATGAGGAAGATAGTAATAATCTTTTGTCAGATATCGAAAAACTCCAGCATCAGGAGAAAGAACACAAACAAACCATTAACTATATGTTATGGGGAATTCTATTCATCGCAATCGCCTTTCTTCTAATTTCATTCGTGTTCATCAAGAAACAAAGAGCCAACAAAGCTACGTTTAATGCGCTTATTGAAAAAATATCAACATTAGAAGCAGACAAAAAAAGCATCAGTTCTCAAAAGCCCAAAAGCACGACAAAAGGTACGCGTTTAGATGACGACATTGTAAAAACCATACTTGCACGATTAGAGAAATTAGAAGAACAAGAATATTTTTTAAAACCTACGTGCAATTTGCGTTCTGTAGCTAAGAAAACCAAAACGAATAGTACGTATATCTCTCAAATCATCAATAAATACAAAGAGAAAAAATTTAATGACTATATCAATGATTTGCGAATTGAATATGTTTTAAAAAGATTGAAAAATGATGAAAGATTTAGAATGTTTTCCATCAAAGGAATTGCTACAGAAATAGGATACAGAAGTGCCGATTCGTTTGTAAAACACTTTAAAAAGAAAACGGGACTAAATCCATCATATTATATCAAACAACTCAATAAAATGGAGGCTTCCGAAGGTGAATAGACGCCCCATTTTAATCGAAATAGGGCACGATGTTTTCGTTAATTTCAAATCTAAACATATCTTAGATTCATTAACATTATAAAACAGTTACATTATGAAAAAGCAAACAAGAAAAATCAGTCTAAGAAAAGTAGTAATTTCAAAAATAGACACCTTAGATATGCATAATATCAAAGGAGGATCAAGTATTCCTACAGATTCTGTAAATGGAGAAACAAAACGTTTAAGCGATCCAGGTGATCCAGATTTAACACATAACAATTGTGACTCAAACGGATACTAAAATAAGACGTATCATAACCGTAAAAAGCCTTGAATGTTCAAGGCTTTTTTTATACACCATTTTTAAATTTAACACTTCAAAATAGTGCTATTATTTTCTTTACTGTAACGTAATTTCTATTTTGTAGTCAAATAACTATATTTACAATAAATCATTTACATGAAATTACTAGTACGCGTGTTTAGTCTCTTGTTATTTGTGCATTCTACGTTAACTTTAGCACAACAAGATCCCAACATTTATGACAAATTCGAATCAAAATTCTACACAATTGATGGCTACAAAATCAATGTAGAAGTCAAGGGAACTGGAGACCCAATTTTCTTTTTGCCTGGCGGACCAGGAAACTCGCACGATTATATGCAAGGAAATTTTGGACAGTATTACAAAACAAATACGGTTGTATTTTTTGATTTTTTGGGAAGAGGAAAAAGTGACAATGCTAAAAACATATCGGAATATTCGGTAGAAAATGATGTCGAACTCATTGAAAAACTCCGCAAACTATTAAAGTTCAAAAAAATCTCTTTAGTAGGACATTCCTATGGAACAGTTCCGGCGCAAGCCTACGCCATCAAATATAAAGACAATGTAGACAAAATGGTATTGATCAATGGTTTTCATAGTGGCGCTATGTGGCAAGCAAACTGCGATAGTTACAATCAATATGCAAAAACACACTTTCCTGAAAAATGGAAAAAAGTAGATTCGTTACGTGCGTTAGGATATGTTTCAAGCGATCCTGAATTTATGAAAGTCTACGGAAGCTTTCCAACCAAATATGTATACTATCACAACACAAAACTCAAGCAGAATACACCTAAATATAAACATAGAGGTTGGGCAAATGATGTCTATGTAGCAATCATTGGAAAAGATGGTGATTTTGACGTTTCTGGAAGTATGATCTATCAAGATTACAGAAAAGAATTGAAAAATATAAAAGCAAAAACATTAATAGTTGCGGGACGATATGACGGAGTTTCTACTCCAGAATTTGCCGTGCAATACCAACAATTCATGCCACAAGCAACATTTGTAATGTTTGAGCAAAGTGCGCACAATCCGTATTTAGAAGAGCCTGAAAAGTTTTACAAACTATTTACAGACTTTATGAATGAGTAACACAAAATTAGTTTTTAAAGAAGATGTCTTAATTATAAAAACGCTTGTAGGAGTAGTTTCGCTTGCATGCGGAATCATCGTACTCATTACGGGTTCTCTGTATGGTTTTATCCTCTGTGGATTATCTTTTTTCTATCTTTATCTAGATGGATCTGAAATTGATTTTGAAACAAATAAATACCGAACTTTCACAGAAGTATTTGGAATTCGATATGGGAAATGGAAAGAATTACCTGAAATAGACTATGTTTCCGTGTTTAGTACGACAGAATCAGTCATAGTACGTTCTCGTTCCGCAGAAGCGAAAGTCCGAACAAATGTAGTTGTTGTAAATTTATTTTACCATGGAAATCATCGCATCAAAGCATATACTGCAAAAAAGAAAGAAAAGGCATTTCAAATAGCAAAACAAATCGCAGAAATATTAAAAATTGATATTTTAGACGCTACAGAAGCAGAATCTAAATGGATATAACTATTTTTGTCACCAAATTAACTTTTTTATGAGCATTACACGACACAATTGGACGAAAGAAGAAATCATTGCGATTTACAATAAACCCATGATGGAACTGCTTTATGAAGCAGCAACGGTACACAGAGTTCATCACGATCCAAATACCGTACAAGTGTCTACACTACTATCTATAAAAACTGGTGGTTGCCCAGAAGACTGCGGATATTGTCCACAAGCGGCACGTTACCATACCGATATTGAAGGAAATGATTTAATGACCGTTTCACATGTAAAAGCACAAGCATTACGCGCCAAAGCTTCAGGAAGCTCACGTGTGTGTATGGGAGCAGCATGGAGAAATGTAAAAGACGGACCAGAATTCGATCAAGTATTAGAAATGGTGCGTACCATCAATAAACTAGATATGGAAGTTTGTTGTACGTTAGGAATGGTGACAGAAAACCAAGCACAACGTTTGGCAGAAGCCGGATTATACGCATACAATCATAACTTAGACTCTTCGGAAGAATATTACAAAGAAGTTATATCAACACGTGGATACGAAGATCGTTTGGAAACAATTGACAATGTTCGTAAAACCAATGTAACGGTTTGTAGTGGAGGAATTATTGGAATGGGAGAATCGGTAGAAGATCGTGCAGGAATGTTAGTCGCTTTAGCAACACTAAATCCACAACCAGAATCTGTACCAATCAACGCTTTAGTCGCTGTTGATGGAACGCCGTTAGAAAATGAAAAACCTGTTGAAATCTGGGATATGATTCGAATGGTAGCTACCACAAGAATCGTAATGCCAGAAACGCAAGTACGTTTATCTGCTGGAAGAACGAATATGAGTAGAGAAGGACAAGCGATGTGTTTCTTTGCAGGTGCAAACTCTATTTTTGCAGGCGATAAATTGTTGACAACTCCGAATCCAGATGTAAATGAAGACATGAAAATGTTTGAAATGTTAGGATTAAATCCTCAAAAACCATTTACAAAAAAGGTACAACCAAAAACGGTTGAAGCCGAAGATTCTCAATATCATTCATTAGGAGAAAAGCCAAAATGGTCTCGACCAGAGCATAAAATTGAGAGAAATGAGGAAGCGAAAGAAAAAAAGAAAGCAGCTGTATTAGAAAAGAAACAGTAGTGAGTATCAAAAAATATTCTAAAAGAGCTCATAACCGAGCTCTTTTTTAGCTTAAAAAAATATACTTTCATAACAATTTATTAACTTAGCTAGAATAAACGTTAGAATTTTGAAATTGAATCTGCAAGAAATTCCAAGGGTTAAAACAATTACCAAAGAAGACTTTATAAAAAATTACTTCAAGCCACAAAAACCTGTGGTGATAGAAAATTTTATAGAAGATTGGCCTGCGTATACCAAATGGAGTTTGGACTATATGAAAGAAATAGCGGGCGATAAAGAAGTGCCGTTGTATGACGACAGACCAGTAGATTATAAAGATGGTTTCAACGAGCCACACGCCAAAATGAAAATGGCGGAATATGTAGACTTACTCAAACGTGAACCTACAAAATACCGAATCTTTCTATGGAACATTCTAAAAGAAATTCCATCCTTGCAAGACGATTTTAACTATCCTGATTTTGGCTTAAAATTGATGAAATCGTTACCGATGTTATTCTTTGGAGGAACCGATTCGCATACGTTTATGCACTATGATATTGACTTAGCCAATATTTTTCACTTTCACTTTGAAGGAAAAAAACAGTGTATTTTATTCGATCAAAAACAAAGTGATTATCTTTATAAAATTCCACATTCTTTAATTGTTCGAGAAGATATTGACTTTTCTAATCCTGACTTTGAAAAATGGCCAGCGTTGCAAAAAGCACAAGGACATATTGCCGAATTAGAACACGGAAACATTCTCTACATGCCAGAAGGTTGGTGGCATTATATGAAATATATAACACCAGGATTTTCTATGAGTTTACGCGCTATTGCTAGAAAACCAAAAAACTTTGGGCAAGCCGTATACAACCTTTTTATCATGAGAAATTATGATAATTTCATGCGTAAAATGAAAGGTCAGAAATGGATTGATTGGAAAAATGAAGAAGCGATTGCAAGAACACATCGCAAGAATAATATCGCTTTATAAAACTTATTTCACCAACTCATTGATCTTTTCATAAACCAAATGCGATTCCCAACCGCGGTACAATAAATAATCTGCAATTTTCTTTTTTCGCTTCAGCGGATTGGTCTCTTTGACAGCTTTTGCACGTTTTACAGCCAATTCGTTAAGTGTACTAACATATGCATCTTCTGCTATTTCTTTGAGAGCCGTATCAATATTATATTTTGAAATATTTCGAAACTTAAGTTCTCTTACAATGCGCAAACGTCCCCATTTTTTAATTCTGAATTTACCTCTGGCAAAACTTTTAGCAAAACGTTCTTCATTCAAAAAATTATCCTGAATCAATTCACTGACAATCAGGTCAATTGCTTCTGGAATCATGTTCATTTTTTGTAATTTTTCTACAACTTCCTTGTGACAACGATCTTGATATGCACAAAACTGTTGGAGTTTTATTTTGGCTTCGGTAATAGAATAGGAGTCATTTTTCATACGAGTTTACAAAAGAATAACTATTTATTTACAGAAACAAATTTTTACACTTTTGATAATTAGCCATATATCTAGTATCTTAGTAGGGTAACTAAAATGTAGCGGTATGAAAAAAAAAATAGCCCCCGTTTTCTTTTTTCTAATGTGTTTTATTGGACAGGCTCAAATTTTAACATTTGACTTCAATGGATTATCAGGAAATGAAGCTTCAGCAAATTCAAACTCAAATGATGCAAACCTATCTAGTTCCACAATAACAAGAGGTAGCGGACTTACAGCATCCAATAACGCAAACAGATTTAATGCGCAATCTTGGGCAACAACAAGCATTGCAAACGCAGTCTCAGGAAACGATTATATGGAATTTACAATCACGCCAAATAGTGGTTTTGAATTTGATGTAACGACTATGGTATTCAATGTACAACGCTCAGGAACTGGACTAAGAGGAATTGCGCTGCGAAGCTCAGTAGATAGCTATGCCGCGAATATTGATACAGAAATGGCAATTGCCGATAATACAAGTGTACAAACGGTAACTTTTACTGTAAATCAAACAGGAAATAGTGCTGCAGTGACCTACAGAATTTATGGTTGGGCAGAAGCAACAGGAGGTTCTGGAGGATTTGAAGGTTCTGGCGACGATATTGTCGTGAATGGAACAGTGAGTTCGTCCTGTACAGATGCTATGGATTTCACCAACGTACAATTTCCAATAACCTCACAAACCATTACTGTAGGCGACAGTTTTACAGTTTTTGCACAAGGTTATGAAGCTGGAGTTACAGAAGCAGCAGGCGCTGGTGTAGGTGTAGAAGCTTGGATTGGTTATAATACTACCAACAATGATCCGAGTGTAGGAAGTGGTTGGACTTGGGTAGCTGCAACATTCAATGTACAAGCAGGAAATAATGATGAATTCAGCGCTGAAATTGGCTCAGGATTAGCTACAGGAACCTATTACTATGCAAGTCGCTTCAGATTGAACAGTTGTAATTTTACCTATGGAGGTTCTGGCGGAGTTTGGAGTAATGATTCTGTTCAATTAACCGTTGATCCTGATATTGCAGATTTTTGTAATGTCGATTTCCCAAAAACTGCCACCATTACCGAAGGAAATACTTTCAATGTATATGCACAAGTATATGAACCAGGAATTACAGACGCAGCCGGACAAGGAGCAAATGTAGAAGCTTGGATTGGATACAATACCACAGATAACGATCCAAGAGTTGATGCTGGTTGGACTTGGGTTGCCGCAACATACGATACAGATGTTGGTAACAATGATCAATACACAGCCGAAATAGGATCTCCATTAACAGCAGGAACGTATTACTATGCGAGTCGTTTTAGAATTAACAGTAGCGATTTTACGTATGGAGGAATTTTGGCAGACAATATGGGGAACTTTTGGGATCCTGTAACCTATAATTCAGGAATCTTAACCATAAATACGCCGCCAACAGCTGATGTAGTCATAACAGAAATTATGTATAATACCTCAGGTACAGATGACGAATGGATAGAAATTTGTAATGTATCAGGAAGTACGCAAAATCTAAGTTCGTATATTATTGATGTTGGTGGAACTACAGAACATACATTTGGCGCAGGAACTATGTTAGCAGATGGCGCTTGTATTACTATTTCACTTGGAAGTAATGGTGATGGAACGTACAATCCAGGATGTAATTTTACACCAGATGAAGGTGAAGACGCAAGTACAAATAGTACCAACAATTTGTCAAATTCTACAGATACAATTACATTATTTGCCGCAGATGGAACAACTGTTGCCGATATTGTTACTTATGATGATGCAGATGGTGCTGATGGTAATGATGCATCTTTACATGTGATTGATGCTACGTTAGATAATTCTGACACTGGAACCAACTGGCAAGAAGTTACTATTGGAGGTTCTCCAGGAACAAATGCGTTAATTTCTCCATGTGCAAGCACACAAGTCGAATTTGTAGCAACGACTTCTACACTAGCAGAAGATGGATTATTCATAGATGTTTGCGTGTCTATTGCAAATCCAAGTGGAGGAACAGCAACGACTGTTGAAGTAGCTCTTGACGGAGGAAGTACAGCAACCAACGGAACAGATTATGATGATGGAGCTGGAAGTCCAGCTGCAATCTCGTTCCCAGTAACACTTACCTTTCCAGCAGGATCTTCGGTAAATCAATGTGTAACTATCTATATTTCAAATGATGATGCGGTTGTAGAACCAAGTGAAACGGTTATTCTAAATCTACAAAATGTTTCAGGAGGAACAACACCTTCCATAGGAACAAATTCAACACATACACTTACCATTACAGACAATGATGGTGCTGGCTCTAGTGACATTATGATTACACAATATTATGAAGGTTCTGTAACAAACAAATGGATAGAAGTAAAAAATATAAGCGGCGGAATTATTCCTGCAAACACCTATTATATTGTTGTTCTTAACAATGCAGACGCAGATGCTCCAGCTTCAGCAGATCCTTCAGATTCAAGTTCACCATCATTCAATAATAATGTATTAATATCCACAGATATGGCAGTTGGAGAAATACGTCGTTACAAACATGATACAGCGGTATTACCAGCGTATGCTTCTCCTGGAGAAGTTGGTTATGACGGTAATCCTACGTTCGAATTTCCTGCGGGAGCAAGCCTATTTAGTGGAGATGATTTGGTAATCATTACCACAAGTATTGATAGTAATTCATGGTCAAATAGAGTAGATGTTATTGGTGATGGAACACTTTGGGGCGATCGCAGATGCTTTGTGCGAAACTCATGTGTGGCTTCTGGACCTTCTACAACTTTTGATGTAAACGATTGGGTAGAATTTACGGATACGGAAGTGGAAAATCCAGTCTCTGGTACAAATCCGTATTTAGGAGAACATGAAGAAGGAAGTACAACTTGGAATGGTTCTGCTTGGAGTAATGGAACTCCAGATAGATCAAGGATAGTTACTTTAGCAGGAAATTACAATGCATCAACCAATGGAGATTTAATTGTGTGTTCGTTAACTGTGGATAGTGGCGTTACGACAACAATTCCAGCGGGAACCTATATTGATATTCAAAATGATTTAACGGTAAATACAACAGGAATTTTAAATATAGAACACGAAGGTTCGTTGATTATGGTAGATGATTCTGGATCCGTAACACTGAATGGAACTGGAATAGTGAATGTTCAAAAAACAACAACTTCTTTTGAGCAATACGATTATACCTATTGGTCTTCGCCAGTAGCAAGTACTACTTTTGGAACCGCTTTAGGAACTTGGCGTTTGGATAGAACCTATACGTATGTGCCTGCCAATTTTGAAGATTTAGACGATGATGAAATTGATGATAATGATGATGTTTGGGCACATATATTATCAGGAGATACCATGACGCCAGGAATTGGATATGCTGCTATGGGACCTACTACAGGAAGTTTCCCAAGAACGGAAAATGTTACGTTTAGCGGCGCTGTAAATAATGGAGTTATTACATCCTCGGTAAGTTTAAGTGCAGATGCTACCGATACAGATGACGATTGGAACTTTGTTGGAAATCCATATCCATCAGCAATAAGTGCGGACGATTTTGTGACTTTGAATACAAATATTACTGGAACACTTTATTTTTGGACACATGTAGACGATGCTTCGATGTCCAATCCTGGGCCAGATTTATATAATTATAGCACAGACGATTATGCAATGTATAATGCTTCTGGTGGTGTTGGTACAAGTTCCGTCAGTGGAAGTACTGCGCCTACAGGATTTATTGCGTCTGGACAAGGTTTCTTTATCGAAGCAATCACTGCGGGAACGGTTACTTTTAACAACAGCATGCGAAGCAACACGTATAGTAATAATGATTTTTTTAGATCAAATACTGCTGAAAACTCAGATGAAACTTCGCAAGAACGCGATCGAATTTGGTTGAACCTTACCAATGCAGATGGTGCATTTAGTCAATTGTTAATTGGTTTCTTTGAAAATGCTACTTTGCAAAAAGACCGTTTGTATGATGGAATTCGATTGAATGGTTTCAATTACTTGCGATTCTATTCCAAAGATGATACACATCAGTACGGAATTCAAGGACGACCAGCATTTGTGGATACGGATGTAGTTCCGTTAGGATACGATTCAGCGGTTTTAGGAGATATTACAATAAGTATCGATCAAATAGAAGGCGTATTAAACACAACAGATGTTGAGGTGTATTTGCAAGATTTACAATTAAACATCACACACAATTTAAAACTAGCGCCATACACATTTACAACGACTGACGGTTTGTTTCCTAACAGATTTCAATTGCAATTTATCAATAACGCCGTTTTAAATGTGGAAGAAGCAACTTTAGCAGAAAATGCACTGGCAGTTTATGTAAACAATGACAAAGAAATAGAAATCAAACAACGCACGCGGACAGTCATTAATAGTGTAAACGTATATTCAATGCTGGGACAATTGGTGGGAACGACTTCAGATCTGAATCAGAAAATTTCTTTACGAGCACAAGCTTCTGGTGTCTATGTAGTGGTGATTGATACTGAAAAAGGGACGTTGACGAAGAAGATTACGCGATGAGTAATTTTATAAACCAAATACGCTTAAAATTGAAGCAAAACAACCTTTGGCTTCTACCTTTTCTTGTTTTTGAATAGTATCAATTTTGATGTAATCACTCAAATATTGAATTGGTTGTGTATAATTTAGTTGCGTTTGTTTTACTGTTTTATAAGTTCCATCCATTCCAAAATGAATTTCAACGCCAGTTTCAATGATTCCATATTGATGAAAATTTTCTTTTTCATCTCCATTTGGTGTTATCATGATACGTTTAGAGAATAAATGACTTTTGAATTTGCCAAAATCATCACCTTTTGCATTGGGTTTTGTGAGATCGTCATTCGCAAAAAACCAACCTAAAAGATCCTTTGAGTTTGCTAAATCGGGTGCCATAAGTGCACAATAAAAAAAGATGAACAACTCATTAGTAATACCTTTTGGGAAAGTTATGATGAAATCTGAATTTTTAGGATTCTTATAAATTTCAGCAACATCAATTTGCATTTCATTGACAAGGAATGTTACCGATTTTTGTAAATTTTCTTGAGTAACATCTTTTAATAAAATATAATCTTTCATAAGTTAATTTTTAAGAGACAATTCCAAAAAGTGATAGCCAGTTTCATTCACTAATTTTGCTCCTTGAACGACTTCTACAGGTTTGTTGAACAACGGACAATCTAACACAACGGTATGAAATTCGCCATTTTCACCACAAACATCCACGCCTTTAGCATCTAAAAGTGCTACAGTTTCTTGATTGATGATTCTGCCCAAAAAGTCTTTTCCTAAATGATCATTACAGGAAACAATCATGGCAATAATTCCTGCGTCAATCATTTCTGTGACAAGTGTTCTACGATCTTGTTGCCAAAGCGGTAAATTACAGTTGATGTTGGCGGCTTTGCAGACTTTTTCTTCCCATTCGCGATGCGATTCTATGTCAATATCACCAAAAACAGCATCCGTCAATTCATATTGATTTGCAAGTGTTGTAAGCTTTTCAATAAACTTATTGGTATAATCACTCCACGTTGCCGAAATATAATGCATAGAAGTATTTAAAGCATCAGCCTGCGCTTGTAATATAACTTTGGAAAGTCCGTGTGAACGACTAATTTCACCATTTTCATTCAGTGCATTTAAAAGTGCGGTTGGCTGTTGTTGCATTTGCATCAATGCGTAGCAGGAATCTTTTCCGCCAGACCAAGAACAAAGTAGTTTCATGAGTTTTTAATTACATCAAATTCAATGTAAAAATAGAAAGTCATACGTTCTTTCAACTAATTAATTTGTGTTTTTATAAAGAAGCTATTTTTTGAAGTGTATTTCTTTCTAATGGTTTGTCGAATTATTGGCAATTACTTGATCCATCTCATCTAATAAAAAATCTATCAAAACAAAGATATTTGAAAGGCTTTTATGATCTTTTGAGCGAATTGTTCCAGAGAAAATCACAAAAAAGTCTCTAAGTTCAATGAATGGCCTTTTAGTCTCCATCAAAGGAACTGTAGTTTTACTTTTGAGTATGGTTTCAGAAAAAATACTTTTTTTGCCTTTAAAAGTATAGGCTTCGGTTCGTCCGTACTTTGTGTATGAAACTAGTGTTAGAAATGGATCTCTGAACAGTTTACAATTAGGAAAATGTTTAACTGAATCTACATTTCTCGCTTTGATCGTTAGTCTATTAATTCGCTTGTTCCAAACGGCATAAATATCAAAAGACCATTTTCCTTTCGATTGTTGAAAATGAAGATTCCCTCTTTGAGTGGTTTCCTTAGCATTAATGATTGATTGACTGAATATATGTGGCGAGTTCATTTTTTAAGATTTAATTTGAAAAATAAATATCCAACGCTTTTACCAAACTATGTACGTTGAGGTTTGGATAAAATCCTGCACTATTGATACAATTGATTTCCACAATTTTCCATCCGTAATTCGTTAAGCAAATATCCATCACAAAAGCTTCGTCGACTTCGTAGATTTGAATCATTTTTTTAGCAAAAACAATTCCTTCTTCAGCAACTTCAGCTTCGAATACAACATCACCATTAAACTTGTAATAGACTGCTGCTACAATTTGTCCGCCAACAATCCACAAACGCGCTTCCTTGTATATTTCTTTTGGAATGGACGCTTGCACTAATGATTTGGCGTGTAGTAATGGTGTTTTTGGATTTTCTAGTGAATTCTCAACAAAATCAGTCCATTTGGTTTTTGTAAACACTTTTCCTGTGAAAATTTTAGCGTCTTTATACGGTTTGATAAACTTTTGCTCGTTCGGTTTCCAATCAATAGGATCTTCAAATTGAAAGACTTCTACATCGTAATTCAGTAAATTCTCTTGATAGTATGTTGAATAGATTTCATACTGATGATTTCCGCCATAAAACGAACCTGGATTCCAGTGTGTATTTGATTTTGCAAGTCGCGCCAATTTCACCGAACCATACACGAAAACATCAGTTCGGTCAGCTTCTACGGTAATTTCCTGAGTTTCTGAGTTTAATTGAATTTTTTCAAACGGAATATTCAAATCGTGCAACGCATCAAAAATGCGATTGTGATCTGGATCAGAGTAAATATTAGATTGTACTAAGAAAAGCATAAAATGCAGCTTGTGGTTTTAATAAAGATTGCTTACGATTTCTTTTTAAATCGCTCACAATCATAAGTGTCTTTTAGTTTTTGAAGTCGATTAGAATCTTCACAGTGTTTTCCGTTGTGTGTAGTACAACAAAATTTCCCTTGAAACATCTCTAATGAAAGGTTGATAGCTTCTATGGCATTTTTTTTATCTTGTTCAGAATCGTATGTGTATGTATTTTCCATTTCATAGCGTTGCTTCTTGATTTCATTAGTCATGTGTTTTAGCGTTTCAATGTCAAAACTCATTTCTATTTTTCCGCTGTCAGTGGTTTCTATTTGGAGATTTTTCCCATCAATAGCAACTTCTTCTAATTCTTTTTCAAAAGCGATATCTTCTGCCGTTTCTGTACTTGAATCTTCTTTGGTAAATGTATTCAATTGATTCGCTGGATCTGCTTCTTGAATCACCATTTTTTCTTTTTTAGGATTACAAGAAATGATAAAAATGACACAGAAAATTGCAAAAATGTTTTTCATGAAATTAAAAATTATTGAATATGAAAGATAATATATTTTGAATTGAAATGTTTACTTCTCGTCCCACTTGCTTTCAAAATAATCGATGAATTGCGCATAGCGAGAGCCTTCTTTGGCATACTTTCGGGTTAATTTTGCCCATTCGTCAAACTTAGTTCTGTTGCGAAGTTGAAAATAGGTTTGCGCCATATTTACCGCCATCTCGCTTTTTTCAAAATCATTATCTGAGATTGAAATTCCTTTTTTATAAATACGTTCTGCATCTTCAACACGATTCAAATTTTTATATGCATAGCCCAACTCGCGGAAGAAATAATAATTATTTGGGTTGTTATGAATGGCTTTTTCTAAAACTGTAATAGCTTTTTTAAATTGTTTTAATGCGTTGTATGCATACGATAATTCAAATTCCAAACCATTGAAATGTGGTTCTTTTTCATATGCTTTCAACAAAGGTTTTAATGCCAATTTGCTTGCACCCACATGATTGTAGTGAAATCCAATATTTTTTAGATAGGAAACTGTTCCCGCATTTTGCTTATAACTCTTTAACCAATCTGGTTGCTCGGGCAATCCAAGTTGTTTGATTTGCTCAGGTGATAAGACAGCAAAATCAATGGTATTATTACTCAATCGTGCTTTAAGACTTACATTGTCCAACTCCGACTTTACTTTTTTTAATCCGTTTGCGGTGACTGAAAATTTAGTTTCAAAATTCTCTGTAAATCCTGCTTGTTCATCTATGTAAATAAAACTTAGCGCATACGTAGTATCTGTTGCTTTTTTTTGGGAAACAACCCATGTATCAACGACTTCGTAATACTTTTTGTCAAATGTAAAAGGAGTTTTTTGATCGGTTTGTGCAAGACTTGCATTCACCATGAAGAGTACACATATACAAGTAATTATTTTTTTCATGAGTATTGGTTTTGGTAACATTTATGCTTAAAAGTAATGCAAATCATGCTTCAATGAAAACTTAAATGAGTCAAAACGACTTTTTGATGCGTAAACAAGTGCCGTATATTAGTGAAGTTTTTTTAATTCCACACGGCGATTTTTATCTCTTCCAGAAGCAGTTTTGTTGTCACCAATTGGCTTGGTTTCTCCAAATCCCTTGTGTTGCAATTGACTTGCTGAAACTTTGTATTTTTCTATCAATAAGGTAGCTACAGCCGCAGCGCGTTTTTCCGATAAAGTTTGATTGTATGCATCATTTCCCTGTGTATCGGTATGACCTTCAATCTGAATTTTTACAGACGCATCAGCATTCAACATTTTTGCAATTTCTTCAATAAGCGGATACGATTCTGATTTAATGACGCTTTTATCGGTATCAAAGTAAATTCCGTATAAAGTAACTTTCCCTTTCGTATCTAAGGTCTTTCGCAACGATTTGTCATCTAAGGAATTGGAAACTTCAAAAGGAACAGCATCGAGCAATTGCGGACCTGTTTCGGCATAAAACATTCGGAATTTATAATTGCCTTTCGTAGTTGGCGCTTTAAAAGTTAAGATACCTTTCAATTTGGGTTTTAAATAAAAATAGCTAAGGTAACCATCGTAGCTATCTTCTTTTGCATCGGCTTTATACATGCCAATCCAAGCAGTTTCTGTTAAATTCTCGTGTCCCGTATACTGTACTGTAATTTCTTCGGTTGCTTTATATACTTTTTTGTCGATACTGAATCCAATGCCTGGTACATCCGGACTTCCTACTCTAAAAGGAATTTGGTGTATCAATGCTCCCGGATCTGAAGAATAAAAACGCAGCGTATAATCTCCCGGATTGCTCGGAGCTGTCAATTCAATAGTCGCTTTTTTTGTGTTAGAAACATATTTGTATGACATATATGTTGCGATATCTTTTGGAATTTCCTTTTTAAAAATACCAATCCATGCATTTTGATCGGTCTCAAAATCAGTGTCAATCTGAACTTGAAATGGACTTGACGGATTTATCTTTTCTGTTAATACTGTAATTGTATATTCATGAGGTTGTGTAGCAATCACAGTTATTTTTTTTCGTTGAATCACTTTTCCGGGATCTGAATCGTACAATTTCAACTCATAAGTTCCCGCAACTACAGGCGCTTTAAGCTTTATAATACCGTTTTGGTTATTTTCTATATATTCATACGTTTTATAACGATCGCCAGCATTCAGATCAAAAATACCTACCCAAGCTTTCGAATCTAATGTTCCGTCTACAATTACTTTTATTTCTATGTCAACACCTTGTCTAATATTTTTGGTTAGGACTTCTATGGAAGCATTTTGCTGTGCTAGAACTGTTGTGGAAAACGATAATGAAATTCCTATGCATAGGAAGTAGTGTAGTAAACGTAATTTCATGTTTTAAGTAAAGTATTTAGTATTGGTATTTCACAAATATATTGATAGAATTCAATGGATAAGTAGCCATAAGTCCTAATTGTTACATTAAAAAACTGTAAAATTAGTACGGTTTTAGGGATCAATACTAAAAAGCGACCTAATTAGGCCGCTTTCTGTTATGTTGCTACATAATTCCCTGGTGTAAATAAAAATACTTTCATCAGTCGGTTCCATGAATTGATCTGAGTAATTACGAGCGAGAGTATACAGATTTCTTCTTTCGTAAAGAACTTTAATAATGGATTGTACACTTCATCAGGAAAAGGTGTTCTTCTCAATTTAGTTAAAGCATCAGCAAAAGCTAGTGCAGTCCTTTCTTTTTCAGTGAAATAAGGTGTTTCTTCCCAAACACATAAAGAGGATAGACGCAATTCTGTTTCGCCTAATTTTTTAAGTTCTTTATGATGCATATCTACACAATACGCGCAACCATTTTTTTGAGAAACACGCAATTTAATAAGTTCTAAAAGCTGATTTTCTATAGAAGATTCTTTAATATATACTTCTATCTTTTGTAAATGTTCAAACATTCCTTTGGGAATATCTGCGTATGAAATTCGTTCCATGTCGTATGATTTATAGTTTCTACAAAACTACCTTGGAACATGCTTGAAACTTCTTAAGGTATCTTAAGAAAGTAATGAATTTACCTGTTTTTTCGGATTTCACTTAAATATTCTGGAGTAATATCTAAATACGAAGCAATCATATATTGTGGGACACGTTGCGCAAAGTTGGGAATGGTATCAACAAGATTGTAATAACGTTCTTTGCTATGTTGTTTCATGTAAATTTCGTCTTTACGCTGAATAGCAATGAGTGTTTTTTCTGTGATGATTCGAAAAGCACGTTCTAGTTTTGGAACTTTTGTATACAATACTTCTAGATCGTTTTTTGAAATGGATAAAACGGTTGTTTTTTCAACTGCTTGAATGGCGTTTTGTGAAGGAGTTTCATTGATAAAACTGTCCAAATTAGTAATCCACCAATTTTCAATTCCGAAAAGGCTAATATTTTCATTTCCGTTACTATCGGTTCTAAAAGAACGTATGAGACCTTCTATAATAAAATAGCGATGTTTGCAGACTTGATACTGTTCTAATAAGAATTCTTTTTTCTGGAAAGTTTCTGTAGAAAGTGCATCAAAAATCAAATCGATTTCTTCGGTTTCAAAAGCTACATACCGATTCAAATAATTTGCTAATTGTAATTTCATACTTACGCAATAAAATCTCGAATGACAGTTGTCAATACGTTTATGTCTACTTTCTCAATAGGATGTTTCACTTCGTCAATGACTTTGAGAGTTGCGTTCGGTAATTGTGTAGCTGCGTTTTCAGATTCTGCTACAGTAACCATATTGTCTAAAGCGCCAATTCCGACCAATACTTTATGTGGAATTTGTTGTAAATCAGCATTTGTTAGTTTTTTACCATTTGCCAAAGCCAGCATCATTGCTGCTGTTTTATGCATCACTTCTTTCCAGTCATTTGGCTGATGCAATTCATGCAATCGTTTTGCAAACGCAGGAATTTTTTCTTCAATCTTCTCTGGATTCAACATTTTGACTTCTTGTTGAGCACTTTCCAAACTCCAATTGAATTTTGTGCCAAGTGTTATAATAGCATCCACCATTTCAGGACGTTTCTTTGCAAGTGTTAAGGCAACATAGCCGCCCATGCTATACCCGAAAATATGTGTTTTGGAAATTCCTAAGCTTTGAAGCTTCTCAATGACATTATCTGCAAATCGTTCCATTTCAAACTCATGATCAGAAGTGCGTCCGCCGTGACCTTCAAAGTTGAGCGTATGCACATTAAAATCGGTTGCCAAAAGTTTTTGCAATGATTGCAGTTGCACTTCACTTCCTAAAGCGCCGTGAAGTAGGAGTAGGTTGGTGTTTTTCATGGTATAAATATAGCTGTTAGTAATGAGATATTAGAATTGAGATTTTTTTTCAAAACGTTTTACTTCTATCTTTAAGTACTATTAATTCATAAAATTTTTATCATGAAGAAGAAAAAAATAAAAAAAGTAGTATTAGGGAAGTTAAAGATTGCTAAAATTGATTCCTCTGAAAAAGTATTTGGAGGCTCAAGAATATTTGCATGTTTTTCTGTTGGAGATCCTATTGAATGTGTAACAGTTTTAGAGCCTAGATGTATAGGTTAATGCAGTATACAGTAACAAAAAAGCGAACCTTTTCGAGTTCGCTTTTTTAATTTTGCTCTTTCTTAAAATGGTAAAGGACAATCCCAAGGTAATTGTGTAGGACATATCCAAGCGGATGGACAATCATCAATAATAGATGTACAGGTGAATGTTATTTGAATTCCTCCTTTTAATTGTCTGTTCTCTAAGTTCGAAATTGAATTTTTGCGAAGCTTTAATGATTTTGCATTCTTTTTTTTCATGACTTTACTTTTTTGGTTAAGAATGGACTGAAATTATAAAAATGAGATAGTTTTTGGGTATGGGAATACCGTAGTTAACATTTAGTTACACTGAGATATAATAAAAGAGAAACGTATATCAACCGTTTCTCTTTTTACATTTGTTAGCTAATTCCTATATAGGAAAAGGACATTCTCTAGGGTTTTCAGTTAGTGGACAAACCCAAGCAGATGGACAAGCATCTATGACAGATGTACACGGATAATTTGGGAATGTTGGACAGTTGAATTTTGTGTAATACGTTCCGCCTTTTACCGTTTCATTTGTCAAATTTGAAATAGAACTCTTGTGGAGTTTTAATGATTTTACATCTCTTTTTTTCATGACTTATAAGTTTTTTGGTTAAGAATACTTTTAAGTTATAAAAATTAGATAGGTTTTTGGTATGGGATTACCGTAGTTAACATTTATACTTTGCTTGATATGAGTGTTTTACATTATTAAATATTGATGAATTTCTATGCTTCTAACTGATGTGAATATTTTGTTGGAACTTGATATATACTTATATTTATATAAAAACGTATCATAAATGAAACGAAAAAACATATTCATAATCTGCGGAATTATAGTGGCATTTTATTTTGCAATTGCCAATATGCCTATGACAAAATCATCGGTTGTGGGAACTTATGTAAATACAAACTATCATCAAGAACCATTTATAGCTGATATTCCGTATGTGGCAGATACATTAGTTCTT
Organism: uncultured Kordia sp.; assembly: GCF_947489565.1. Taxonomy (GTDB): domain Bacteria; phylum Bacteroidota; class Bacteroidia; order Flavobacteriales; family Flavobacteriaceae; genus Kordia. Next base: position 110,932 of record NZ_CANLEA010000008.1, read on the forward strand.
AAAGAAAATGGTACTTTTTCAAGCGGATATTATGGCAATGGAACTTATAAAGTTAGTTATGGAATTTTTAAAACAGAAATTAGTTTGGAGTATGATTATGAAATGGGAAAAGCAGGTTTCAGTAGCTCGTTTCTCAATAAAATATACAGCACAACAAAAATTATTTTAAATGTAGATTCGAATCAATATTATGAAAAATTATAAGTTGTAGATATAAAAAAAACCTAGCATTTGCTAGGTTTTTTTGTTTATGATAAAGAAACTTCTTTTCGTTTTATAAAGGAGACAATCAGTAATCCTGTTCCAAGCATCACCGAAACGTCAGCCATGTTGAAAATGCCTGTTTTAAAGATTCCGCCTAAGTCAATATGCATAAAATCGGTTACGGAACGATATAAGATACGATCGTATAAGTTTCCAATTCCACCACCAATAATGCAGCACAAACCAACAATCATAAAGCGATCTAAATCGGTATTGACAATAATCATTCGAAGAATAAAAAATAATACTGCAACTGGAAGAACGATTAAAAAGATACTTTTTAAAATAGAACTTTCCATAGAAGATAGAAATCCTAAAAACGCACCTTTGTTTTCAGTCTTCATCAGTACGAGATATTCACCAATCACTGAAATACGCTCTGTGTCATTAATATGAGTTCTTGCTACTGACTTTGAAACTTGGTCGCAACCAACGTTTATCAAAATCAGTCCAAAAATAAGGAGCATTCGCAATGATCTGGACATTTTCATAGTTTTCGTATTATTCATTTCCAAAAGTTGCACTTTCAGAAGTTACAGAACGATCAATTTTACGTAACAATCCTTGCAATACTTTTCCTGGACCAACTTCTGTAAAATGTGTAGCACCGTCAGCAATCATTTGTTGAACAGACTGTGTCCACTTTACCGGAGCTGTTAACTGAGAAATTAAGTTCTTTTTAATTTCACTTGGATCCGTTACCGCAGTTGTTGTTACATTTTGATAAATAGGACAATTTGGAGTATTGAAGGTAGTATTTTCAATAGCTGCAGCCAATTCTTCACGCGCAGGTTCCATCAAAGGAGAATGGAAAGCTCCACCAACAGGTAAAACCAATGCACGTCTTGCACCAGCTTCTTTTAAAGTTTCACAAGCAGTGTTGATGGCTTCTACTTCTCCAGAAATCACAATTTGTCCTGGACAGTTATAATTTGCCGCCACTACAATTCCTGCAGTTTCTGTACATACTTTTTCCACCACTTCATTATCTAATCCTAAAACGGCAGCCATTGTACTTGGTTGAATTTCACAAGCTTTTTGCATTGCTAAAGCTCTTTGAGAAACTAATTTTAAACCATCTTCAAAGTTTAATGTTCCATTGGCTACCAAAGCAGAAAGTTCTCCTAGTGAATGTCCTGCAACCATTTCTGGTTGAAATTTGTCTCCAAGAACTTTGCTTAAGATGACAGAATGTAAAAAGATAGCAGGTTGTGTTACTTTCGTTTCCTTTAAAGCCTCCGCTGAACCTTCAAACATTACATCGGTAATGTGAAATCCTAAAATACGATTGGCATCTTCAAAAAGATGTTGTGCTACATCAGAATTCTCATAAAGGTCTAATCCCATTCCTGTAAATTGAGCACCTTGCCCTGGAAATATGTATGCTTTCATTATTTAAGTCTTTAAAACCTTCTATAGATTAAACAAGAAGGGTTTGTTTCTAATTGTTTGGCAAAAGTAAAGAATTTTGAGAGAATCGAAATTTCTTACCAAACTTTCTATAAAGAAGTGATCAATCTATTTTCTTTTTCTCCTTCAACTTCATATTGGGTTCAGGAGGAATTCTTTTCTTAAGGAATAATATTTGTCCTAAATGGCTGGATTGATGTTCCATTACATGAAACCAATAGTAGTGATTATTGTATTCTCTGGTTGGATTGGTTTTTTTTAGCCAAGAATCGTCTCTCTTTTTTAGTTCTTTTAAAGTAACAGCTCTAACTTCTTTATAAATATTTAAATAATATTCCACATCATGTCCTTTGTAGGTTTCTCTTCCTGCATCATCTAAATTAAGTGCTGGTCCCCAAAATGCTCTTTCTTCATCATTAAAACCTCTATTTTCAAACGTGTATAGTTGATAGATTTTTTCAGCAGCGGCTAAATGCATGATAAGTGCGCCAATTGAATTTGCTTTTTCATCATGTAAGTGATCTAATTCTCTTTGATTTAGATTTTTAACATGAGCTTCCACACGTTCGCTAAGATTATTAAGCATTGAGACTAAAGTTCCCATTTGCGGAGTGTATTCTTCGCGTTCTCCAATGAGATAAGAGTCATAAATTTTTATATTTTTCCCAATAATGACTATAGAATGATTTTTTTCAGGATCATCTTTTACAAGATTAAAAGCATATCCTTTTGTAAAGTCTGCATTTATTCTCTGAAAATTAGTTCGCCATCCAGATAATTTTGGAGCATCTATATTTTTTTCGAAATCACTATTGTTAATAGTCGTTTTTTCTAATTCTCCTGTATCTATATTTTCGATGTAAAGCTTGAAATCATCAAAATAAAACTTTCCATTGGAGCTACAAATACCTCCAAAAACCAGATATTCTGAATTTTCATCTATATATCCATTGATTTCATAAGTTTTCCATGTATCTGATAATACAGGACGATTCCCCATATTATCAAAAAAGCCATCTTCATCATTTTTATTATCTACTCGAGCCCAAATGGATCCCCAAGTTACTTTTCCAATGTCTTCAACTTTTACGGAAGCAGAAAGTTTAAATTTTAATTTTTTATTGGTTGTTATTTTTATACTCTGAGTGAAAGAGGTCCAATCATCCTGACTATATAATTCAGTTGTATAAGAAATGAAATAAAATAGAAAGAGCAAAAGCATACTCTTTCTTGAAAATAATTTAGAAATATTCATTAATTACATATTTTAAACTCTTTCATAGGTAATAAAAGAGAATTCGTAGTCGTGCTTGTCGTCTTTTTTATGGAACTTGTTTTTGATTTCTTTCCAATCTTTCATCTCAATTTCTGGAAAGTAGGTATCGCCTTCAAATTCGTGATGCACACGTGTCAACTCAATTTTTGTAGCAAATGGAATCGCTTGCTTGTAAATTTCGCCACCACCAATTACATACGGTTCTGCATCCGCAATTGTAGCAACACTTACTGCTTCTTTCATGGTGTGAACCACAATAACGCCTCGTGGTGCTTTGTAGTTTTTTTGTCGTGTAATGACAATATGTGTTCTGTTTGGAAGTGGTTTTGGGAAGCTTTCAAAGGTTTTGCGTCCCATGATAATATGATGTCCTGAGGTGAGTTTTTTAAAGCGTTTTAAATCGTTACTTAAGTGCCAAATCAATTGATTGTCTTTTCCAATCACGTTATTTTCTGCGGCAGCGACAATAATCGTCAAACAACTACGATCAATAACTTCAGGCTCAGGCTCATTTGCCAACTCAGCTTTCGCTTGCACTTCGGCAACCTTTGTTTCCTGATCTATAAATTTTTGTTTTAGAGTCGAGATGCGTTCTTCTTGTTGTGCCACTAAAGTTTCTAGCTGTTTGGCTTCCCATTCTTTCCCCATGAATTTATTCGTAACAAATACATCAAATACATGAAAAAGAAAGGCAAATAGCCATAAAAATACAGCCCAAACAAACCATTTTGTGCCAAATAGTGTTACATCTTCTCCTAAACCTAATACCACATTGATAAGTACAAGCAATGCAGAGCCAATTACGAAAATCACAAAGTGGTAATACAGACGTTTTTTTTGCCTGATACGTTTTTGTGCAGTTTCAATAAGCGCTAATTGATCTTGATCGATTTGTGTAGTAGGTTGCTTTTTTTTACCGAACATGTATGTAGGTTTGTTTACTAGTTTTTAACGGCGTTTCTAAGCAATCTATCCGCTTGAAGCGTTACTGCATATGAAACATCAACATTGGTTCCTTTGTGTGTGCCACGAGAAAAAGAAGGTAATGTTTTTACAATTTTTACAATTTCTTTTTTCAAAGTTGCATTGTTGGTACGAACACCTACATTTTCTACAGCTCCTTGTTTGTTTACTATGAAACGAATATATACACTGTTATCTTTAGTATCATTAGGAATAGTACGTGCGATATCTTTGTTAAAAGCATTTTGGATGAATGCTTCAATCTTATCTGAAGTACATTTATTTTTTTGTTGAACTGAACCTGCATTTTCACAACCTGATAGTTGTGGAGCATTGTCCATTACTGAAAAGTTAATTGTCCCATTTGGAGAAACTTTTGGCGTAGACATATCAGTAGCATTTTGAGCAAAACCAAATTGAACAGCTAAGCAAACGAATGCAGGAATAATAAATTTTTTCATTTTGACATTTTTTTGATGATATAAATATACTTTTCTTTTTTGAATAGTACATTCTGTTCGTATGAAAAGATGCAGATTTACCATGAAATGCACTTTTTTTAGACGAATGAAATTGATAGTGTGCCTGAAAGACTCAAAAAATTACGCAATCGATATCGTTGAAAACCAGTAGAAAAGAGTGTTAAAAAAGGGTTGTCAATCTTTTAATTTAAAGCTGTATTTTTTTCATTTTGTATGATTTTAAAAGGCTTTTTTTAATAAAATGATAATTCTTACATCTTTGTGAATTCTTTCATTTGTTTCCCAAAAATTCTTATATACATTTGAGTTTATTAAACACTTGAAATTATGGCAATTAAAAAACAATATTTAAAAAGTAAACCACTTTGTAAAGTGACGTTTAGTGTGGCTGCTAAAGAAGCAGAAACAGTTTCTGTAGTAGGAAATTTTAATGAATGGAATTCAGAAGCAACTAGCTTAAAGAAATTAAAAAACGGAACGTTTAAAGGAACTGTCGATTTAGCAAAAGATGCTGAATATGAGTTTCGTTATGTCGTAGATGGAATTTACACAAACGATGAAGCAGCAGACGCCTATAAATGGAATGATTTTGCAGCTGCAGAAAACGGAGTTTTGAGTTTATAATTAGGATTTAACTTTATAAAAAAGCTTTCTATATTTGGTAGAGAGCTTTTTTGTTTTTTACAACTTCTTCAACAACTCACGTTTTACACGGCTAAACCATTCGTATCGAAGAATACTCAGTACAATGCTATCACGTCTGCCATCAGGAGAAGCGCAATTGCTTCGTAATACACCTTCTTCGGTACAACCAATACTTTTCATTGCAGCAATGCTTCGTTTATTTTTATTATCGGCTCTGAATTCTACACGCTGTACTTTCATGTGTTCGAAAGCAAATTGAAGCATCAAAAATTTACTGTTTTTATTCAAGCCTGTACCTTGAAAATCTTTTCCGTACCAAGTGTATCCTAACGAAACTGTTTGATGTTTTTGCTGAAAATCATAAAATCGTGTGGCACCTGCAATGGTATTAAAACGCTTGTCATATACTATAAATGGATAGGCTTCTTCTTCCGCTCTTGCTTCTATTGCCATGGTGATATATTTTCGCAAACCATCTTCTCCATGCGCTGGAGTTAACGAATATTTCCACAATTCAGGTTCGTTGATCGAATAGGCTAATAAATGCTTAAAATCGTCTGCTTGTAACGGTCGTAATTGCACAAAACCGTTGTCTAATATGTAATTTTTTTTGAAGTCTAGTAAAATCATGAATATTGAATTCTCTGGATTATTTTTTTGCAGACTACATCTGCAATTTTTTCTTTCCGATACATTTCATGTGCTTCATTATTGCATAACTGAATGTTTTCGCTTCCTATTAAAGTATTCCAGCCTTGTGATGGTTTATAGCGATCATTCATTCCAAAATATAATTGAATTGGAATCGCTAGAATTGTGTTTTCATAACGTAAGCGTGTAGCAGAAACAGCGTGAAATGATATTAAAGGTAACCCTAGTAATGCAGCTTTCCAAGCAATTATTCCTCCAATACTAAAAGAAAGTACGTGAAAAGGTTGTTTTTCTAATTGAATTAGTTTTTGAACAGCTGTTTCAATTCCAAAAGTGATGAATTGTCGATGTAAATCTTCTTGAGAATAGGTGCTAATATCTATATTTCCTAGGTCACAACAGTCATAATATTGAATGTCAAAAATGCCCGTTAGTTTATCTTCATATAAGCGAACCCAATCCGATTTTTGTTTTCCCCATAAATCAGATAATATGATGAGTCGTGGAAGCATACAAATTAAATCGCTACAGCACCTTTAATATGTGGATGATGTTGATAATTCACCAATTCGAAATCTTCAAAAGTAAAGTCAAAAATACTGTTGATTTCCGGATTTATTTTCATGGTTGGAAGCGGATATGGTTCACGCGTTAATTGCAATTCTACTTGCTCAAAATGATTGCTGTAAATATGTGCATCACCAAAAGTATGAACAAAATCTCCGTATTCGTAACCACAAACTTGCGCCATCATCATAGTTAATAATGCATACGAAGCAATATTAAAAGGAACACCTAAAAAGACATCGGCACTTCGTTGGTATAACTGACATGATAATTTTCCATCGGCTACATAAAACTGAAAAAATGCATGACATGGAGGTAAGGCAGCTTTTCCATTGGCTACATTTTCACTAAATGAAACTTTAGTGTTAGGTAACACACTTGGATTCCATGCAGAAACCAACATACGTCTACTGTTCGGATTGTTTTTTAAAGTTTCAATCACTTCTGAGAGTTGATCAATACTTTCGCTATTCCAATTGCGCCATTGATGTCCGTATACAGGACCTAAATCGCCATTTTCGTCCGCCCATTCATTCCAAATGCGCACACCGTTTTCTTGTAAATACTTAACATTCGTATCTCCTTTAATAAACCACAACAATTCATGTACAATTGATTTTAAGTGTAGTTTTTTAGTCGTCACCATCGGAAAACCTTCGCTGAGATCAAAACGCATTTGATAACCAAACACACTTTTTGTTCCAGTTCCTGTACGATCTCCTTTTTCATTTCCGTGTTCTAATACATGTTTTACAAGATCTAAATACTGTCTCATGATGATTTCTGTTTTATAGTGATGCGATACAATTTTGTAGTGAACTAATCTTGACTTTTTCTATTTCCTAAAAAAATGACACAAAAGTCAAGATTAGTTCGGCTCGTAAAAATAAAAAAAACGCTTCGATTCTACACCAAAGCGTTTGTATTTTATCAATATGTTATTAACTATAATTAGCCAATTAACATTCCTGCAATTGTTGCTGATATTAAAGAAGCTATTGTTCCTCCAATTAAGGCTTTCATTCCAAATTCAGACAAGGTTTTACGCTTTCCTGGTGCTAAGGAACCAATTCCTCCAATTTGTATTCCAATTGAAGCAAAATTGGCAAATCCACACAACATATACGTCGCCATGATAATAGATTTATCATATGTTAAATGAGAAGCATTAGCGGCGTCTTTTAAATCTGCTAATTGAATATAACCGATGAATTCACTGGCGGCTAATTTTACTCCTAATAGTTGTCCCATTTGCATAATATCTTCATAAGCAACACCAATTAACCACATTAAAGGAGCGAAAATTGTTCCCAATATAGCTTCAAGTGAGAATTTAGAATATACTGTATTAGCTTCCATCCAAGCATTCAGTGTTGTTACATCGCCAACCCAGCCTAGAATACCATTAATCATTGCAATAAATGCTACAAAAACTAATAACATGGCACCCACATTTACAGCAAGTTTCAATCCTTCCGTCGTACCATTAGCAATGGCATCTAAAATATTAGAACCAATTTTTTCTTGTGATACTTTAACATCATTATTGATTTTTTCTGTTTGTGGATATAATATTTTAGAAATAACAATTGCTCCAGGCGCTGCCATTACAGAAGCTGCTAATAAATGTTTTGCATATACAAGTTGTAAGTCAGGATCATCGCCACCTAAAAAGCCAATATAAGCAGCCAATACTGCTCCAGCAACGGTAGCCATTCCACCAACCATGACAAGTAAAATTTCTGAACGTGTCATTTTCTCTAAGTATGCTTTTATCAATAAGGGAGCTTCGGTTTGTCCTAAAAAGATATTTCCTGCAACAGATAAACTTTCTGCTCCAGAAATTCCTAAAACTTTAGTCAATACCCAAGCCATTCCTTTTACAATTTTTTGAATAATTCCTAAGTAGAATAAAACAGAAGTTAAGGCGGAGAAGAAGATGATGGTTGGTAATACTTGAAACGCAAATATGAACCCGAAAGAATCAACATTCATCATACCTCCAAATAAGAATTCACTTCCTGCTTGTGTATAGTTAAGTATTTCAATAAAAAGTTTACCAATGGCTTCAAAAGCATTTTTGACAGCATCAACTTTTAAAACGCCAATAGCAATTATCAATTGCAAAGCAAGACCTATTCCGACAGTTTTCCAATTGATAGCTTTTCGATTACTACTAAATAAAAATGCAATGATTATTAAGACTAACATTCCTATGATTCCACGAATCAAACTGTTAGTACTAAATCCTTCACTAGGTTTTATTTCACTTTTCTGTACGTTAGTAGTTGCAACTACTTCTTCTTTTTCTTTTCTTTTTGTAAAATGATAAGAAACTTCTTTTTCTTTAAAAACTAAGGTAGAATCTGTAAGCGAAGTAATTTTATATTTACGAATGGTATCATTGGGTTGATTGTAATAAAAAACCAATAAGTTATTCTGATAAATATAATCTCCGCTAGCTTTTAAGTTGTTCTTTGCTGCAAGTTGATAGTGAAATTCTCCTGCTTGCAAGGTAAGTTTGTCGGCATCGCTTATTGGAATGTTATTTTCAGTTTGAGCGTTTTGTATGCTGCTAAAATTCCATGTTCCATCGATTGCAGTATCTTGGGCGCTTACATTAAAAAGCACACAAAACACTGTAATAATACTTGCTACAAATTTCTGCATTGAATAGGTGTTTTATTTTTTGTCTTCTCTGTTAGAGATTTCATCTCGAAGTCTGGCTGCCTTTTCATAATCCTCATCCGCCACAGCGCCATCTAACATATTATATAACTCTTGAAGCGATAATGTTTTTAAGGTATTATCTGTTGAGGTTTCTACTGTATCCAAATCTTCATCATCGTCTGTAAACAATTCGTCTACTACGATGCTTTCTTTTTCGTTTTCTTCATCCTCTTCCTTTGAGGTTAATTTTAAGAAGATTCCCGCTTTGTCTAAGATGGTTTTGTATGTAAAAATGGGTGCGTCAAAGCGAAGTGCCAAAGCAATAGCATCGGAAGTACGTGCATCGATAATTTCTTCAATTTTATCACGTTCACAAATAATGCTTGAATAAAATACACCGTCTACAAGTTTGTGAATAATAACTTGCTTGACAACCACGTCAAATCGATCTGCAAAATTTTTGAAAAGATCGTGTGTTAGTGGTCGTGGTGGTTTGATCTCTTTTTCAAGAGCTATGGCAATTGATTGTGCTTCAAAAGCGCCAATTACAATTGGTAGTTTTCGGTCTCCATCAACTTCATTCAAGATTAACGCGTAGGCTCCGTTCTGCGTTTGGCTGTATGAAATTCCTTTTATATTTAGTTTTACTAAACTCATTTGTCTCTGAAATGCATTCACATAAAAAAAGGCTGTCTAAAAAGGGATTCCCAATTTTAGACAGCCCTTAGTTGGGCACAATTTAACAAAAATTATGCGTTATTCGCTTTAAATTCTTTCAATTTTTCAATTAGCTGTGGAACTACTTCAAAAGCATCTCCTACAACACCGTAATCAGCAGCTTTAAAGAAAGGAGCTTCTGGATCTGTGTTGATGACAACTTTTACTTTAGAAGCGTTGATTCCAGCTAAATGCTGAATAGCTCCAGAGATTCCAATAGCAATGTACAAGTTAGATGCAACAGGCTTTCCTGTTTGTCCAACGTGCTCACCATGAGGTCTCCATCCTAAGTCAGAAACTGGTTTTGAACATGCGGTTGCAGCGCCTAAAACGTCTGCTAATTCTTCCACCATTCCCCAGTTTTCAGGACCTTTTAATCCTCTACCAGCAGAAACAACAACATCTGCATCTGCAATAGTTACTTTTCCAGTTACTTTATCAACTGAATCTACTTTTACACCAAATAATGAATCGTCTAAATTTGGAGCGAAAGCTTCCGCAGCAGCGGCACCTGAATTTTCAACCAATCCGAATGCATTGTTAGAAACACCCACAACTTTTACATCAGAGTTAATTTCTGTCATGTTGAATGCTTTGTTTGTAAAAGCAGTTCTTTTTACGGTAAATGGACTTGTACTTGTTGGAGCGGCAACTACGTTAGAAGCGTATCCTGCTTCTAAGTTTACGGCTAAAATTGGTGCTAATGTTTTGCTATCTGCACTTGAACTCACGATGACTACTTTTGCATCTTCGTTGGCAGCAGCTTGGTGTAAAGTAGCAGCATAAGCTTTAGCGTTAAAATCTTTAAGTGCATCGGCAGATACATTTAATACTTTATCAACTCCATAATTTCCTAACTCAGCAGTATTGTCTGCATTAATGGCAACAGCCGTTACGGTTGTACCTAATTGATTTGCAACTTCTTTTGCATATGAAGCAACTTCAAAAGCTGCTTTTTTAAATTTTCCTTGATCTGATTCTGTATATACTAAAACTGACATAATTTTTTCTTTAAAAGATTAAATAATTGAAACACTAAAAGATGATTAAATTACTTTTGCTTCGTTGTGCAATAAGTCTATTAATTCATCAATGTTTCCTGCATCTACTAACTTTACAGCTCCTTTTGGTGCAGGTTTTTCAAATTTTACAGCCGAAGTTTCTTGAGCTGTATCAATAGCGTCAATTACAGTTAATGGTTTTTTACGAGCCATCATAATTCCTCTCATATTTGGAATACGAAGGTCGCTTTCTTCCACCAATCCTTTTTGTCCAGCAATTACTAATGGAAGTGCTGTTTTAGAAGTTTCTTTTCCACCATCAATTTCACGCATTGCCGTTGCAGCAGTTCCTTCTACTTCAAGACTAATACAGTTATTAATAAAATTAGCGCTTGTTAATTCTGCTAACATTCCAGGAACCATTCCTCCATTATAATCAATAGATTCTCTTCCTGCAATTACTAAATCGTATCCACCATCTTTTACTACGGCTGCTAATTGTTTTGCAACAAAAAATCCGTCAGTTGCTTCTGCATTTACACGGATTGCTTTGTCAGCTCCAATAGCTAAGGCTTTACGTAATGTTGGTTCAGTTTCTGCGCCTCCTACATTTACAACATCTACAGATGCACCTTGTTTTTCTTTAAACCACATTGCACGCGTTAAACCAAACTCGTCATTTGGGTTAATTACAAATTGCACACCATTGGTATCAAATTTAGTATCTCCTTCAGTAAAATTGATCTTTGAAGTGGTATCTGGTACATGACTAATACATACTAATATTTTCATGGAATTTATATGTTTTGATTTGAAATTTAAATTTTCGACGAATATACAGAATATTTCTCTAAAAATACTATGCGTGCATAATAAATTTTCATTATTGATGGTTTTTCTTCAATTTTTTTTAACTATCAATAATTTTAAAGCGCTTTTGAGTATAATTTTTTATATTTTGTAATAAAAAACGCTAGTCTTCTTTTATGAAAATTGTACACAGTTATTGGTCAAAACCTAGTTTACGTTCTGGTAATGCAACTGCTAAATATTTTGGAGGTTGGTTAATGCCCAAGTATTATTATTACAGTTGGGCGTATAGCTGTTTGCGCTTTCGAGAATATTATGATGAGGTAGAACTTGTGACCGATAAAAACGGATACCATTTACTTATTGAAAAACTAAATTTGCCTTATACCAATGTGCGAGTGGTTTTGGATGATTTGAATGAGTATTCAGGAAAATTGTGGGCAATAGGGAAATTACATACTTACAAGCTACAAGAAAAACCTTTTATTCATGCTGATGGCGATGTTTTTGTATGGAAACGTTTTGAAGACGAATTGCTTTCCGCACCTTTAATTTCTCAAAATGAAGAGTTGAATTTTGTACAATATCAACGTGGCATTGAACAATTGAAAACCTACTTTCAGCATATTCCGGAAATTATTTTAGAAGATATAGAGCAATATGAAGATACCATTGCTGCTAATGCAGGTATTTTTGGTGGTAATGATGTAGCTCTTTTTCATGAGTTTGTAGATATTGCTTTTGAATTTTTGGATAAAAATAAAGGAGTTGTTGATCATCCTGAGATTCACAGTTCAGCTTTTGCTATTATTTATGAACAGTATTTATTTTCTTGTTTGGCGCGAAAAAAAAATGTAGAAGTTCAGTATTTGTTAAAGGGAGAAGAAACCGATTATAATTATATGAGTGCTATTCAAAACAAACATAAAAACGTAAAGTACGCGCACATTATTGATATTCGAAAAAAGTTGTATTCGCATGTGCTAGAACTCGAACAGATGTTTAGAAATGAATATCCTGAGTTTTATTTTCAAATAAATAGACGTCTTCGAAGTTTATAAATAAAAAAAGCTTCCTAAAAAGGAAGCTCTAATAGTTTCTAGCCATACACGCAATCCCACCAATATGTTGGATTTGGATATGTATATGTATAACATGTAAGCTGTGTTTGTGGCGGACATGTGTTTGTTTGACAGTTTCCTGTAGCAGGCGGACAATTTCTTGTTGGTGCAGGACCCGATCCAGAACCACCAGTTCCACCAGTACAGTTACCTCCGTAACTTCCTCCTCTAATGCGCTCTTGCGTTTGCTGGTCAAGGCTACTTACACTTCGCTTGTTTAATTTTAATTGAATACTTACCTTTTTTTTCATAATAATTGTATTTTTAAATGGTTAAACATCACTCATAATTTAAAAGAAATTATTTTACAAATAGTAAGGTTTTTACTTAATTAACATACGGTTAAAAATATAAAATGATAAACTATCCATTTGATATACAAATAAATACTACTGATTTTGATGAAACGCTTCAATGGTGTGATGCTTTTTTGGAAACAGCAACTTTTGAAAAGAAAATAGAAGTGTTGGCTTTTTTGTTACAGCATCATGCGGAATTTGAACAAAATCGTTTGTTTCCAGTGTTGAAAAAACACTATTCTGCGGCTTATTTCACGAATTTAGTATACAATACATCAATAGAAAACTATTTCTTTGAAGGAAAAGTAGGTGTGTTATTTTTAGTATTCAAGTTGGAGCAACTACTTCCTGAAACATCTTTTTCTGAAGTGATTGATAATTTTTTGAAAGCAATCATGTTTCAATTGCGCTTTTCGCCTTTATTGTGTCATCATGATGGAAATCAGCAACAATCACCTGTAGGGTTTTCAAAAGGAAATTCAGGAATTGCCTACGGATTAATGTTGCTTTCAGAATATTTTGGGAATAAAGATATTGCGCTCTTAAGCAAAGGATTGTTAGCCTACGAAGATACAATGTTGTCACAGCACAATTATCATACATACCAGTCGCCTGTACAAGATGTTTCAACACTTGAACAATTCAAAGAAAAGCATCTTCAAAAAAACACAACTTTCTTTTCAGATAGAGAAGAAAAATTGACGCCAAAAGAAGCATTGAAAATGTTTTACATACGCACAGAATTGATCCGCATCTTAGATGAAATTCCAAACATCTCTATTTTAGAAATGCTTGTTGATCAAATAGTTGTCGACAAAAAACTAGAAGCAGAATATGCATGGTGTAAAGAAGTAATACACATTTTAGCAAGTGACGAAAGTTATAAAGAACTTCCTGAGAAAGCATCTTTCATAAAAATTACACCATCCGCTACAAGCGATTTTACATTCAATGCTTTTGTATTGCAGCAGTTTACTTTCACATTTAGAAGAACCGTTATATTGTTGAATATTTTGGAAGTTTCGGTTTTAGATGCTTATGAAGCCACGTATTTGCCTTCGAAACATCCGCTTTCTGATTTCTTTAAACAGTTTTATGAGCATTGCAAATCCGTTATTAAAACACAAAAAGAACATCATCAAGCTTGTCTGTTCGAAATTTTAGATTTTGAATATGAAACCGTATTGATGCAGCAAAACATCTCCAATTATTTAGGATTGCAACTAGAAGATATTATCAATGTAAGTCAGCGCGAAAAACTACTCGCTCAAGAAGAAGCTGTTTTTTTGAAGACTGAATTGCGAATGAATCCTACTGGGAAATTGGTAAAAACTTCTTGGAATTGGGTGACGGAAGAAATTTTTGAACGAATTTTTAAAGCGAAAGTAAATTTAGAAGCAGAATCGAGTGAGTTTTATTGTTATAAAATTCCTTTAGGTGTCATCAATTTAGAGAAGAAAATGAACATCAAAGAGATTGCATTAACCGAATATGAATACATTTTGTTGGACTTATTTGAATTTTCGGTCACGGTGGAAGATGTGATAAAAGAATTTTCTACGATTTTTGACGTCGAAAATCAAGAAGATTTTCAAAGAGTTACCAGTTTTGCTAAAGAAATCATAAAAACGTTGATCTTTAAGAAATGTTTGATTCTGTAATTCCCATTTTTGGAATTAATTGTTATTTTTGTTTTTCACTTTTTTAAAATAATAATAATTGTATGAGAACAATACAGTTTAGAGAAGCGGTAGCTGAAGCTATGAGCGAAGAAATGCGAACAGACGATAGCATTTACTTAATGGGAGAAGAAGTTGCCGAATATAACGGAGCATACAAAGCTTCTAAAGGTATGCTTGACGAGTTTGGAGCAGATAGAGTGATTGATACACCTATTGCAGAACTTGGTTTTGCTGGAATTGGTGTGGGTTCAGCAATGAACGGAAACCGTCCAATTATAGAATTCATGACGTTCAATTTTTCACTAGTTGGAATTGATCAAATCATAAATAATGCTGCAAAAATGCGTCAAATGTCTGGCGGACAATTAAATATCCCAATTGTTTTCCGTGGACCTACAGCTTCTGCGGGACAATTAGCAGCAACACATTCACAAGCTTTTGAAAGTTGGTACGCAAACTGTCCAGGACTTAAAGTTGTTGTTCCATCAAATCCATATGATGCCAAAGGATTATTAAAAACGGCAATCCGAGATGACGATCCAGTAATTTTTATGGAATCTGAGCAAATGTATGGTGATAAAGGAGAAGTGCCAGAAGGAGAATACACAATTCCATTAGGTGTTGCAGACATCAAACGTGAAGGAACTGATGTAACAATTGTTTCTTTTGGAAAAATCATCAAAGAAGCGTACAAAGCTGCAGATGAGTTGGCAAAAGAAGGAATTTCTTGTGAAATTATTGACTTGCGTACAATTCGTCCAATGGATCACGATGCCATTTTAAATTCAGTAAAGAAAACAAATAGATTGGTAATTTTAGAAGAAGCTTGGCCTTTTGGAAATGTTTCTACAGAAATTGTATATCAAGTACAAGCACAAGCGTTTGACTACTTAGATGCACCAATTCAAAAAATAAATACAGCAGATACACCAGCACCATATTCTCCAGTATTATTGGAAGAATGGTTGCCTAACCAAAATGATGTTATCAATGCAGTAAAGAAAGTTATGTACAAATAAATATGTACTTTTAACATTATAAAAACTTCATCGGCATGTTTGTTGATGAAGTTTTTGTTTTTAAAAAGATAAAAATTTGAAGACTACAGTATATTGTTTTTTAGCCATCTTATTCTGTTACACAGGTTTTGCCCAAACCAAAGTGAGCGGAGTAATTAAAGATTCATCCGGAGAACCAGTTCCTTTTGCCAATGTGGTATTTAAGAACTCCATCGAAGGAACCATTAGTAATGAAGATGGTCGATTTTACCTAGAATCCGACAAAACATATAAAGTAGTCGTCTTTTCTTTTGTAGGATATGCAACGAAAGAATTGACCTTGACAAAAAAAGTCAATTATAAAATGGAAATCACCTTGGAAGAAGGTGAAAAATTGAAAGCGGTAGTGATCGTTTCGGGGAAACAACCTAAAAAGAACAATCCTGCCATCGACATTCTCCGTAAAATTTGGAAACGAAAACGTTTTAATGGTGTTCGGCAATTCAAACAGTACGCGTACGACAAGTATGAGAAAGTAGAATTTGACTTGAATACGATTGATAGTGCTATGATGAAAAGCAGACTGTTTCGTGGAATGGAATTTATCTTCAAAGAAATAGATACTTCAAGCATTACCGGAAAAACATATTTGCCAATATTTATCAACGAAGCGGTTTCAAAAGTGTATGGAGATAATGTTAGAAATAAAGAAAAAGAAGATTTAATTGGGAATAAAAACTCAGGATTTAGTAGTAACGAAACCATTACTTCTTTTATCAAAGATTTGTATGCAGATTATGATATTTACGATAATTATTTAAAGTTTTTTGATAAGAGTTTTACCAGTCCATTATCACGTACAGGAATCAATACGTATAACTATGTCTTAGCAGATACAGCTTATATTGACGACAAACTTTGCTACAATATTATTTA
Source organism: uncultured Kordia sp. (assembly GCF_947489565.1). Lineage (GTDB taxonomy): Bacteria > Bacteroidota > Bacteroidia > Flavobacteriales > Flavobacteriaceae > Kordia. Next base: position 127,424 of record NZ_CANLEA010000008.1, read on the forward strand.
CTATCCAAGACGTAAAAATGAGTTGACATTTAAGGGAGATTTTTGGGTGAATGATTCTACGTTTGCCATAAAAAAAATCAACCTTCAGGCAAGTAAAAGTGCCAATATCAACTGGGTGAAAGAGATTTATATAGAACAAGAATTTGAAGTATTAAACGATTCTGTTTTCTTGTTGAAGCGTGATTATATGTTGTCTGATTTTGCGTTGAACAAAAAAGAAAAGTCCAAAGGAGTCTACGGAAAGCGTACGACTTTGTATGACAATTATGTGTTTGATGAAGAAAAACCATCCGATTTTTACAGTCAAGAAATCAATCCATTTAATGAAGAGATTTACGAACGTAGTGATGAATTTTGGGCGGAGAATCGATTGGAGAAACTGAACAAAGATGAAAAAGGTGTTTACAAAATGTTGGACACACTTAAAACAGTTCCAAAGTTCAAGCGCTTGTACAATTTAGCTTCCATTTTAGCATCTGGTTATATAGAATTTGATCAATACAATCTGGATTATGGACCTATCTTTTCTACTTTCGGATTCAATGATGTGGAAGGAATTAGACTTCGCGCTGGTGGAAGAACGTATTTTGGACCCAACGATAAATGGCGTTTAGAAGGTTATGGAGCTTATGGTTTTAAAGACAATCGATTTAAATATGGAATCTCAGGAAAATGGTTGCTAGATCCAAGAAATCGATTAATTGTTTCTGCAGGAAACCGTCGAGATGTAGAACAAACAGGTGTAAGCTTAACTGTAAATGACAATGTTTTAGGAAGAAGTTTTGCTTCCTCTGCGTTATTTGCTTCTGGAAATAGTGATCGACTCACAAATATTAACTTATCTACATTAGCTGTGCAGATGGAGCCATGGAAAAATATTACCATGCGTTTAGGAAGTTCGTATAAAACCATGCGATCTGCTTCTCCAGAAACATTCAGTCTTTCATATATAGATCCGCAATCGCCAACAGGAATTAACGATCGATTAGTACAATCGGAAGTGAATTTTTCTATTGATATGACACCGGGAAGAAAAACCATTCGTCATGGAGTTGAACGTAAAGTTGTGAATGATGATTTTCCACGAATTTATTTAAATTATAGTCGTGGAGTAGAAGGTTTATTAAATAGTGATTTTAACTATTCAAGATTGCAATTGTTTTATAGGCAGCCTTTCCAACTTGGAGGTTTTGGACGTACATTTACGACCTTTGAAGCAGGAAAAACTTTTGGAACAGTTCCGTTAAGTTTATTAAATGTCGTGCCAGGAAACCAAGCATATTTCTCTATTCACAATACCTTTTCTCAGTTAAACTTTTATGAATTTGTAACAGATACGTATGCGTCTTTGCATATAGAACACAATTTCAACGGACGTATATTTTCACGAATTCCATTATTGCGTAAACTAAATTTACGTGAAATTGTAGGTATTCGTGGTGTTTGGGGACAAATTTCTCAAGACAATGTTGCTATGAACGTTCCAGCGTTTCAAAGCTTGCCATTTAGCAGCATTACGCCAGACGGAATTGCACCAAATAAAGAAATCTATTGGGAATATTCATTGGGAATTGGAAACATCTTTAAAGTCTTTAGAATTGACTTTAACTTTAGAGGAAACTACAAAAACAATATAGACGCTCGTCAATTTGGAGTTACAGGAGCTTTTGGATTCCATTTCTAACAGCATTTTTACAAAATATAAAAGCTGCAATCTTTGATTGCGGCTTTTTTTATATCTATCTGCAAATCTTAGTGTTGCAGTGAATTTGACTGCCGATAATTATCGAATCGCGGCTTACATTGATTGTGTGAGCTACTTTTTCAACCTAGTTTTACCTCATAATTTATAACCGATTACAAACATAAAAATCGTTCGTTACAATTTGGGGGAATAGACTCGGACGATAAAAAAAGCGCATCAAATAGTTGATGCGCTTTTGTGTGTTAATATGGAAAAATGTTTTAGCAAATTTCACCATTTTGGCTAGCGCCTGCACATCTATTAGAGCAAGCATCACTTTCTGGTCTTGTATGTGATGTAGTTCCGCATGTATTTGCTACATCAGTATCGCAGTAACGTTGTGTGTGACATCCTTGTTCATTAGTATTACAATTACAAGTTTGATGATCAACAGTATTACATCCAGCAGCAGTTTCTACTCCTCCAATGATGACATTTGCATTGTTAATACCAGCAATTTTAATTTTTCCTAAATTTAATTTTTTTTGTTTCTTCATGACAATATGTTTTAGTGGGTTCGAAAGTAGTTGGGTAATGTGTGAAAACAAAACAAAATACCCTTTAATTATCGAATTAAAGGTTCTTAAATCTCTTCTGAGGTATTGATTTTATTGATGTTTTTGATGTAATACGATGGATAGATTCCTGTTTTGTTTTTAAAAGCTCTAGAGAACGAATCAGGTGATTTAAAACCCAATTCGGAAGCGATAGATTTGATATCATACGATCGAAAAAGCTTATCTTCTTTTAGTTTTTCTAAGGCATAATTAATTCGTAAATTGGTTATATATTGAATAAATTTTTGCTGTTTTTCGGAATGAATTACTTTCGATAAATAAGCTTTGTTCGTTTTTACTTTTTTAGCCACAAAAGCCAAATCACAATTCACATCCAAAAACTGTTTTTTATCTTCAAATTTAGCTAAAGCAGCAAGGATTTGTTGTACTTTTTCCTCATCAATTGTTAAAGTTGATTTTCCTTTTTCTTGAGTGATAGGAATTTCTTCTTTTTTAGATTCTAATTCAGTTAATAGTTTATCAAACTTTATTTTGTTCTGTAGCTGTTTGTTTTTACTGTAGAAAAAATAAATAAGGAAAAGCAATAACAATGTAATTATAATTACTAATGCAGCATTATAATTAGCTTTTTTTGAAGAAGCCAATTGATCAATTAATGTTTCTAATTCTTTTATATCATAATCTCTATGTATAGCATCTTTGACATTTTTAGAAACATGCTCGTTAATTCTATTATTTTCTTCAAATGCACTCCAATATTTTAGAGCATTTTCTTTATCACCTTTCTTATTATAAAGATTTATAAGTGTGTGATAGGTTTTGTCAAGTAAAGGATAATTTATAGCATTTTTTTGAGATACAGAATCGACTTTTCGTAAAAATTTAATTGCATTATCATAATCATTCTGACTTTTATAACTCATACCTGTATAATAGTATATGCTTGGATATTGAGTTTTATTCTTTTCAGAAATGGCTCGTATTTCTGCAGTAGCCAATTTAGAGAGTGCTTCTTGCTGATTTCCTCTCTCATGTGCTAAAATTCCTTGCCCTGTCAAGAAAGAAGTATATCCTAAATCATCATTAATTCGTTTAGATTCCTTTAGACCAAGGTTAATATATATGTCGGCAGAATCAAGCAAACTACGATTTGTTATATTTTCCTTTAATGCATACTTTAGATAAGTATCGGATAATGCCATTAATGTGTTTGAGAAAGAGTAACGATTGAAGTTATAATTGCGTTCTTCTTCCGATGCAGCTTTAAAATCATTGTAGTTTTTTAATAAAATTTTCAAAGCACCTTTTTGATCTCCCAAAACATTTTTCACTAATGCTATATTATGTGAGACCATATAAGTCATATATTCATTATTGCGATTATAAAAATCATATGCTTTATTATAGTATTCAAAAGCTTCTTCATATTTGCCATGTTGATAAGAGAACTGGCCTTCTAAAAATACACAAAGTGTTTCTAGACTTTTATTTTTTAATTCTTTAGTGGCAATATTTTTAGCGATGCTTAAATAGTCTAATGCTTTTTGATAATTCCCTTGATTTTTTTCTAAAACGGCGTATCTTCTGTTAGCCTCAAATAAATCATTTTGATTATTACTTTTCTTTGCGTTTAGAAAAAGCTTATCAGCATATATTCTTGCTTTTCCAGACTCGTCATATAAATGTTTTAAATAAAGATCGTCTAGTTCTTCATAAGAATACTGTGCTAACGAATCAATTTCTTGTTCTTGAGCATATAAAGTATATGTTGAAATGTAAGTGCATAAAAGCAACAACAGCTTTAAATAAGTTGGAGGAATTATAAAGCGCATAAAAAAATAAAATGTAAAATATGAATATTCGATTGAATGTAACGGATGTTACTAACAATTGAAAAAGCTATAAATTCGGCTAAGAATCATACAAATCTAACAAAATATTGGCTAATTGTGTTTTGAAAATACTTTTTTAAAACTTTTATATAAGCTTCAATATCTGTGTAAATACAGAGGATAATTTACTATTGGCTTTTTTGTATAAATCAAAAGCTTGCATTTATAAAATACAAGCTTTTGTTTAATTTTTAATTTAAGGGAAATTTTATTATAAATTTGGAGCCCTTGTGTCTGTACAACGATCAGTTTCCGCTACTGTTTGTAAAGTTCCACAAGTATCTGCAGGTGTAGATGGACCACAAGTATTTACATGTGGCTGTGTACATCCACAAGAAGCTTCTGCGGGTTCCGTATCGGTAGATTGACATTCAGTTGTTGCTCCTCCAAATAATGAATTTACATTATTGATTCCAGCAATTTTAATCTTTCCTAAATTTAATTTTTTTTGTTTCTTCATGACAATATGTTTTAGAGGGTTCGAAAGTAGTTGGGTAATGTGTGAAAACAAAACGTAATGACCTTTAATTATCGAATTAAAGGCTCTTATATGTCTTCTGAGATATTGATTTTATTGATGTTTTTGATATAATACGATGGGTAGATGCCTGTTTTGTTTTTAAAGGCTCTTGAGAACGAATCGGGCGATTTAAAACCCAATTCTAAAGCAATAGACTTGATGTCATACGAGCGAAAAAGCTTATCTTCTTTTAGTTTTTCTAAGGCATAATTGATTCGTAAATTTGTAATGTATTGAATAAACTTTTGCTGCTTTTCGGAATGAATTACTTTTGACAAATAAGCTTTGTTCGTTTTTACTTTTTTGGCCACAAAAGCCAAATCACAATTCACATCCAAAAACTGTTTCTTATCTTCAAATTTAGCTAAAGCAGTGAGAATTTGCTGTACTTTTTCCTCATCGATCGTTAGCGTAGATTTTTCTTTTTCTTTTTTTACAGTAGCATGACTAGCTTCTTTTTTCTTGGCTAGTTCTTTTAAAAGTTGATCAAATTTCGCTTTGTTTTGCTGTTGCCTATTTTTATTATAAAACCAATAGATGATAAAAAGAAAGGCTAATATGAAAATAATAATCAAAGCTGTATTGTAATTTGCTTCATTTTCATCATTAGTATAATTCAGTTCTTTAAGTTCTTCATTTAGTTTTTTAATATCATACTTCTCATGAATATCGCTTCGAACAGTTCCTGTAATACGTTCGTTAATTTGATCATTTTCCATGTAAAGATCTAGATATTTCGATTTGTTCTCTATATCATTTCTCCCTTTATAAATTTTACTAAGCAGATAATAAGTACGTTGGAGTATCGGATAGTTGGCTGCATTTTTTTGAGAAACAGAATCTACCTTTTTTAAAAAATGAATAGCTTTCTCATCATTTGCAAGTTTATGATAGGTAAGCCCTTTGTAGTAAAATAAAGATGGAAGCCAACCTTTAATGCCTTCTTTTATGATTACATCGGTGGAAGTATTAATGAGTTCAATGGCTTCTTCATAGTTTCCTAACTCAGTATTTATGATTCCTTTTTCTGCAATAAAAAGAGAAATTATGTTCTTATTACCTTTTTTACTAGCTTCTTTAAATCCTATTTGATTGTAGGTTAGTGCAGAATCTAAATATGTCTTTTTTTCAATGATATCATCATTATCGATAGCAAATCGGATATAGGTGTCGCATATTGCTAGAAGCGTATTTATTTGAAAGGAAGAACTGAAGTTTTTAAGTTTTTTTCCGTTAGCAGCTTCTTCTTTATAGGCTTTATAGTTTTTCTTTAATATTTTAATGGCTCCTTTTTGGTCACCAAGCTCATTTTTAATCAATGCAATCGCATGCGAGGTTATATTTGCCATAAACTTGTTATTGACACTATAAAATTCTTGAGCTGTTGTGTAATGCTCAAAAGCTTCATCATATTTTGAAAACTCATAAGAAATCTTACCTTTCAAATAGACACAACTAATTTCTAAAAATGAATCTTTTAGTTCTTCAATTGCAATTATTTTGGCTTTGTCAATAGACTCGATAGCTTTCTCATAATTTCCGAACTTACTTTCTAAAATGGCTTTTCGTTTATATGCTTGATGTAATTCTTCTTGATCTTTAGATTTTACAGCATTTTCAAATACTCGATTAGCATACGTTCCTGCTTTGTGAATATCTACGTATAAAAAATGATCGTATTTTTGGATAAGTTCTTCGTTAGAATACTTAGCCAACGAATCAATTTCTTGTTCTTGGGCATATAAATTTTGTGTAGAAACATACAGGAAGCAAAGCAATAATAGCCTTAAGTAAGTTGGAGGAATTATAAAGCGCATAAAATTATAATGTAAATAAATATTGATGGTGAAATTAAACTCTTGATATATTATTTGTAATGGGGAATAGTATATTGTTACATCAATAATCATACAAATCTAATAAAATATAACCCAATTAAATTTTAGATAGGGTTTTTTTAATTTTTTTTGAAATACTTCTGTACCGCTGCAAATATTGATGAAATAGAGAACCTACTATTGTCCAATAGTAGATTGCTTTAGTTGTATAGGCCGTTTTTAGCACATAGTTTTGGTTCCAGAAATATGAATTAAAACTCAAATATTATGAAGAAAAAATTAACAAATCTTTCGTTAAACAAGAAATCAGTATCAAACTTAAGTGGAGTACAAAACGTTTACGGTGGATCAAAACAATTAGACACAATTTCTTGTGTACCTTATGGAATTTGTTGTCCAACACATGATACAGCGTGCCCAACAAACACTTGTGGAGGAACAGGAAATGTTTTAACAGCAGACTGTAACACAAACCAAGAAGGTTGTACCGTTCCTACCTTTTCAGAAGTTCTTTGCTAACAACGCGGTAATTAGGTTTTAGGGTATTAAAAAAGCCTGCATTGGGAGTGCAGGCTTCTATTTTTTTAATAAGCAATTTATTAACCACAAGCGCCAGTTGGAAATCCTCCACAATCGTTAGTTGCAGGTTTTGTTGTTAAGGTTACGCAGTCAGTTTCTACATACGTAGTACATTCTTCTGTTAATTCATCAATACATGGATCAGATTTAGGACATGTATTATCAGTATTACAGCCTAATGTAAGTCCACCTTTAATTTTATATAAAGTATTCATACTTGCTATTTTACTCTTCCCTAAATTTAATTTACGTTTTTTCTTCATTGCGATATAGTTTTAAAAATTTTGAGTGTGAAAATAAGAGTTTGACCAATTTTCACAAAAGAAACATAACTACAATACGACAATTGTAGCATCTTTAAATGTCTTCTTAGCTATTGATTTTATTGATATTTTTGATATAATACGATGGGTAAATCCCTGTGTTTTTTACAAAGGCTCTGGAAAACATATCGGAAGACTTAAAACCAGATTCTTCCGCAATTGATTTAATGTCATATGAGCGAAAAACAGGATCGTCTTTCAATCGTTCTAATGCGTAGTCGATTCGTAAATTTCTGATATAATCAATAAACTTTAATTGTTTGTGTTCGTGAATTATTTTAGATAAATACGTCTTATTAGTTTTTGCTTTTTTAGCCACAAATGCTAAATCACAATTTTTATTTCTGTACCATTCTTTTTCTTCAAACTTCTCCAAAGCTTTTAAAACTTGGATCACTTTCTCATCATCAATAGTTATAGCATTTTTAGTTTTTTCATTAGTTATTTTGAATGATTGCTTTTCTTCAAGTTGTTTTACCAATTTATCAAAGGCAACTTTGTTTTTCTGTTTCTGTTTTCTGTAAAAAAGAAAAAATACAACCAATACAATTACTAATAAGCCAATCACGATCATGGCCTTTTTATTTGATTTTTTGATATATGATATTTCACCATCTAGAATATCTAAATCGTATATATTGTGAATGTCGTCTCGTACTTCCTGTGAAATTTGTGCATTAATACGTTGATTTTCTATATATAAATTTTGATATTTTGATACATTATCTGTATCATTAAGTTCTTTATATATTCCAATTAGCGAATAATAAGCTCCTTGAAGCATTCGATAATTTGAGCTATTTTTTGTCGAGATAGAATCTGCTTTTTTAAAATATTTAATAGCAGCATCCAATTCATTTAATTTTTTGTGACTTCGACCCTTATAATAATATAAAGCCGTCAACGAACTTGGTTCTTTATAGTCTTGTATTTTTGAAGAAGCTGTATTTAATTCAATAAGTGCTTTATCATAATTTCCTCGTTCTTCTTCTATAATTCCAGCATTGATTATAAAACTAATTTCATAAGATTTATTTTTTTCTTCAATGGCTTCCTTAAACCCTATACTATTATAATCAGCAGCAATATTTAATAAAGAGTCTTTTTTGCTAGGACTTTTGATGGCATATTTTACATAAGCGCTGCTAATTCCTAATAAGCAAGATGGTCTGAAATCACGAGAAAAATTGTCACTTCGTTCTATTTTTGGAGTGTTTTCGTAATGATGTAAACATTTTGAAAGTATTTCTATACAAGATTCGTGATCGCCAAGATTATTTTTGATTAAAGCAATATTGGAAGAAATCACATTCATGAGATATTCTTGCTCTTCTTTTTTATAATAATCATAAGCAACAGTATAGTTTTTAAAAGCTTTTTTGTATTGCCCCGTAGAAAAAAGAATATTTGCTTTTGTAAATTTCGAGTATATTCCTGAAGCTATTAGTTTGGAATCTTGTTTAGCTAAAGAAATAGCTTTATCTATATATTCAAATGCTTTATCCGTATTTCCAAGCTCGGATTCAAGTTTAGCAAACATATTATAAGCACCAATAGTTGTAGCAGTGTTATTATTCTCTTTAGAGATTAAAAGTCCTTGTTCGGCATATACTCTTGCTAGTGAAGGGTTTTTAAATAAAGAGGTATTAAACTTATTGTATAGTTCGTTAAAAGAGTAGTCGCGTAACGAATCGCTCTTTTGCTCTTGAGAAAACACAGTTGTAGAAAAAACACATGCGTACAAAAGTAAAAATCGAAATAAAAATTTGGGGGATAATGAAAACTGCATGAAATTAGAATATGAAAATAAATATTGAGAATGAAATTAAACACTGATGCATTATATGTGGTAGGAATCAGTATAATGTTACATCAATAATTATGCAAATCTAATAAAATATTGAGGAACTAAGTTTTTTAAGAAGTTGTAGGAAAGTTATATAGAATGTTTCAAGACTTATAAAAATTAAAAGTATCCGAGAATTTATAGGTGTTGAGTGCAAGTTTGTAGTGTTGTAGGGAATATTTTATGATAGATTGCAGCATTAGTCAACAATTGAGTTTTACTAATGCTACAATCACATTACATGACAGTGTTTGTATGTCTTATGCTATACAAATCATATAGACCCATTTCCTCTTGTGGTAACAGTTGGAGGACAAGAATCGCTATCTAACGGCGAGCAATTTGTTTTAACTGCAGAAGGTTCACAAGAGGTGTTTATGCCAGTTTCTTCAGAAAGACACCCTTCATTTTGGGCAATCGTTTCATCGGAACCACCTCGTATAATTTGTAGATAATTTATAGGAGCAATATTTATTTTTTTTAATGATAGTTTTCTTTGTTTTTTCATAATAGCAATTGTTTTTAGTTTGCGGATAAATTATATAGAGCCATTCCCTCTAGTGGTTATGGTAGGAACGGAAGTATCATCAGATGGTGAGCAATTTGTCCTTCCATCAGAAGCTTCACAAGAAGTATTTACGTCCGTTTCTTCAGAAAGGCAGCCTTCATTCGGAGCAATTGTTTCATCGGAACCACCTCGTATAATTTGCAAATAATTAATAGGAGCAATATTTATTTTTTTCAATGATAGTTTTCTTTGTTTTTTCATAATTACAATTATTTTTAGTTTACTAATAAATTATATAGAACCATTTCCTCTAGTAGTTCCTGTTTTACAACCTTTACAGGTTTCCACCATGTCTACAGAGGCTACACAAGTAGCTATTGGATCTGTTTGTTCAGAAACACAATTGTTGAGAGGATTCTGTGTTTCTCCGCCACCTCCTTTGATAAATTGAAGCTGATTAATTGGGGCAATGTTTACTCTTTTCAATAACAGTTTTCTTTGTTTTTTCATAATAATTACTAATTAATGTGTCTTTTAAGTTACGTACCTAAAATACTTTTAAAAAGTACTCTTATCCAAAGAAAATATGTCGGTTTTTTAAAAAACAGACGTGTGTTTTATTTAGTTATCTTTCAGTTTTTCAAGGCTTTTGATGTAAAAAGAAGGATAGATGCCTGTGCGTTTTTTAAACGCTTTTGAAAATGATTCTGCAGTATTAAATCCTACTTCTTGAGCAATTGATTTAACATCAAAGGAACGAAATACACCATCGTTTTTCAATCGTTGTAAAGCGTACTCTATACGTAAATCTGTAATGTATTGTACAAACTTTTTATTTTTATGTTTTTGAAGAACAATTGAAAAATAAGTGCTGTTAGTTTTTACTTTTTTGGCAACATAATTCAGCGTGCACTTATTGCTTAAAAATTGTTCTTTTTCTTCAAACCTTTTCAAACGCTTCAAAATCTCCACAACTTTTTCATCCGCAATCTTTGGCTGTTTTTTTGTAATTTCTTTTGTCTGAATCTCTAATTTTGAATCTTCTACCTGTACTGTTTCTTGTTGCTTTTTTTCTAAAGTATTTATCTGAACTAACAATTTCTCAAAGCGCTTTTTATATTGATATTGTCTTCTCGTATAAAAGAATACAATTATCAATAACACACACACTAGCGCCCAAGCAATATATTTTACATACGCGTATTTAGTGCCCATATTACTAGATTCCTCTTCTAGTTTTTTAATTTTCATTTCAAGAGAAGGAATGTCGTATTTTTCATAAAGTGTTTTAGTAGTTTCGTCTTTGAGTAAATCATTTTGCTGATCCTTTTTAGAAAAAAGCTTAAAGTATTTTATGGCATTATTTGTATCGCCAACTTGCTCATACGATTCGCCTAATAAATATAAAATCTCTTGTAAAAAAGGAAAGTCTATTTTTTGATTTTCAGAAGCTTCTAATGCTTTTTGTAAATGTACAATCGCCAAATCGTATTGGTGCAAACTATAATAGGCTTTTCCTTGATATAAGTAAATCAAAGGAATTTCTTTTAGTAATTTTTGATCAATGCTTTCTTCCTCAGCATCTTTTAAAATTTCTAGTGACTCATTGTATTTATCAAGTTCATAATAATTAATTCCTTTATTCATTAAAAGCATAGCATATGCTTCTTTATCATTGTGTTTAAAAGATTTTTGAATACCTTCATTTGTATACAGTAAAGAAGAATCTAAATATACTTTTTTGAATCTAGATTTATTTTGATTTTTAATGGCAAGCTTACTGTAAGCACTAGCTAAAACCATATAACCATTTATAATATCGTAATAAGAAGTAGTTTCTCCTTTAGATTGAAAATAGGTTAGATTTTTTTTAGAAATTTCTATAGCATTTCTTATATCACCAATCTGATTTTTTATAAGCGCAATATTGTGAGAAATCCTGTGAAACTTTGTTTGATCAGGATCATCCTTTAGCAAATCGCATACAATTACATAATATTCAATGGCTTTTTCATACTCTCCAAAATCTGCATGAATCTTACCATTCAAAAATAAATTTTTTATAATATAAATGCTGTCATTTGCTTCTTGACTGTGCTGAAGCGCTTTCTTTATAAATTTTAATGCTTTGTCTTTTTTTCCTAACGATGTAGAAACTCTAGCAGTATAATGTTCAGCTTGATGAATTTGAGATGCATTGTTCTGTTGTATTGCTAAATCAAGCATTGCTTGTGCATACGTTTGTGTAATGATTAAATCTTGATATTCGTAATTGTAAAATTGCTCCTTTAACTCTTCAAAGGATTTGTTTTTTAAAGAATCGGGAACTTGAGATGTATTTTCTTGAGCCGACAAACAAAATCCTGTCAGTAAGAAAATGACCAGAAAGTACATTTTCATCATAGGGGAAATCAACATAAAATTTATGAATACTAGTTTTTTAAGTTCAATAATAAATTGAAAGAAATCGAAATGCAACAACGCATACTTATAGCAAATGATGGAGGATCAACGATTTTTTTACTAAAAATACCACAAAAATCTAAGTAAAAAAAGAGAGAAGCTACCAGATGCAGACTTTTTATCTACAGTCTTTCGAAAGATTTTTATTTCTTTTCAATAGTTCATTGAAATAGAATTAAAACAACTATAGCTAAATTGAGCAAAGAAAAAGTAGATTATTACCTAATAATGATGGTAACGTAATAAAATATTAATCCTTCTTCATTGGTCAGTCAAAGTGTTTTGCCTAAATTTGCAGCCCATTTTAAAAAAATGCATAATAATTGACGATATGACAGCGAAAGAAAGAGTAACTTTTGATGCACTGATTGAGATTCCAAAAGGAAGCAGAAATAAATATGAATATGACTTTGATTTAAAGAAGATTCGATTCGATAGAATGTTGTTTTCTTCTATGATGTATCCTGGAGATTACGGTTTTATCCCAGAAACATTAGCATTGGATGGAGATCCATTAGATGTACTAGTTTTAGGAACAGAACCTACGTTTCCAATGTGTGTAATGGAAGTAAAGCCAATTGGCGTATTCCACATGGCAGACGAAAAAGGGCCTGATGAAAAAATAGTATGTGTACCTGTAAGTGACCCAATTTGGAACAGTTATGAAGATATCAAAGACTTAAATCCACATAGAATCAAAGAAATCACACACTTTTTCCAAGTATACAAAGACTTAGAGAAAAAGAAAGTTGATGTTGGTGGTTGGGGAAATGCCGAAGAAGCGTATGAAATTGTAGATAAATGTGTTGCGCGCTATGAAGCAAGTGAACACAAAACAAACGGCGACTTCACGATATAATAAAAATATTATATCATAAAACTTAAAAAAGCCTTCGAAATCGATTTAGAAGGTTTTTTTTTATGCTTGATTTTGTTACATTTACGCCGCTAAATAACAAATCAAACCAAATATATATGGAATCAATGATGATTTACATGCCAATAGCAGCAGCAGCGCTAGGCTTAATCTACATGCTTATCAAAAAGTCTTGGGTAATGAAACAAGACGCAGGCGACGGGAAAATGAAAGAAATCTCGGATCATATCTACGAAGGAGCTTTAGCTTTCTTAAACGCAGAATATCGCCTGTTAGCAGTATTTGTAATTATTGTAAGTGTTGCACTTGCAGGAGTTTCATTTATTGTACCAACAACGCATTGGATGATTGTAGTTGCATTTATCTTCGGAGCAGTATTTTCAGCATACGCAGGAAATATTGGAATGAAAATCGCTACCAAAACAAATGTAAGAACAACACAAGCAGCACGTACAAGCTTACCAAATGCTTTGAAAATATCATTTGGCGGAGGAACGGTTATGGGACTTGGAGTCGCTGGATTAGCGGTTTTAGGATTAACAGCATTCTTCCTAATCTTCTTCCACTACTTTATGGGTGGAGTATGGACAAATACGGATGACATGACTGTTGTGTTAGAAACATTAGCAGGATTCTCTTTAGGAGCTGAATCTATTGCATTATTTGCACGTGTTGGTGGAGGAATCTACACAAAAGCAGCAGATGTTGGAGCCGATTTAGTTGGTAAAGTAGAAGCTGGAATTCCAGAAGATGATCCACGTAACCCAGCAACAATTGCTGATAACGTAGGAGATAATGTTGGTGACGTAGCTGGAATGGGAGCTGATTTATTTGGTTCGTATGTAGCAACAGTACTAGCAGCAATGGTACTAGGAAACTATATCATTAAAGATATGGGCGGAAGCGTTGAAGGATTTGGCGGAATCGGACCTGTATTATTACCAGTAGTGATTGCAGGTGCCGGAATTATCATTTCGATCATCGGAACCATGTTAGTGAAAATTAAAAATAACGAAGCAAAAGAAGCACAAGTTATGGGTGCATTGAATGTCGGAAACTGGACATCAATTGTATTAGTAGCAGTTGCTTGTTTCGGATTGATTACATATATGTTACCAGAACAAATTTCAATGAAATTCTTCGGAGAAAATAATGGAAACCCAATTACAATTGCATCTATTCGAGTATTCTATGCTACGTTAGTTGGATTGTTTGTAGGTGGAGTTATTTCTGCAGTAACAGAATATTACACAGGATTAGGTAAAAAACCAATCTTAGAAATTGTACAAAAATCAAGTACAGGAGCTGGAACAAATATTATTGCAGGTTTAGCAACTGGAATGATTTCTACATTCTCGTCTGTATTATTATTTGCAGCAGCAATTTGGGCATCGTATGCATTTGCAGGATTCTACGGAGTAGCAATGGCTGCTTCTGCTATGATGGCAACAACAGCGATGCAGTTAGCAATTGATGCTTTCGGACCTATTGCAGATAATGCAGGAGGAATTGCAGAAATGAGCGAACAAGAACCAATTGTAAGAGAACGTACTGATATCTTAGATTCAGTAGGAAATACAACAGCAGCAACAGGAAAAGGATTTGCTATTGCTTCTGCTGCTTTAACATCGTTGGCATTATTTGCTGCGTATGTAACCTTTACAGGAATTGACGGAATTAATATTTTCAAAGCACCTGTATTAGCTATGTTATTTGTAGGTGGAATGGTGCCTGTAGTATTCTCTGCATTGGCAATGAATGCAGTAGGAAAAGCTGCGATGGAAATGGTATACGAAGTACGTCGTCAGTTCAAAGAGATTCCAGGAATTATGGAAGGTACTGGGAAACCAGAATATGACAAATGTGTGGCAATTTCTACAAAAGCATCTTTAAAAGAAATGATGTTACCAGGATTATTAACGATCGGATTCCCATTAGCCATTGCTTTTGTTCCATTAGCATTCGGAATGGATCATTTAGCGATCGCAGAAATGTTAGGTGGATATATGGCAGGAGTTACCGTAAGTGGTGTACTTTGGGCAATTTTCCAAAACAATGCTGGTGGAGCTTGGGACAACGCTAAAAAATCTTTTGAAGCTGGAGTTGAAATCAACGGTGAAATGACATATAAAGGTTCTGACGCTCACAAAGCAGCTGTAACTGGTGATACTGTTGGAGATCCATTCAAAGATACTTCAGGGCCATCAATGAACATCTTAATCAAATTAACATGTTTAATCGGATTGGTAATTGCGCCAATCTTAGGAGGACATTCAAATGAAACAGCTACTGCTGAAGAAGTTGATAAAAATGTAATTCAAGTAAATGTTCAAGAAGCAAATGAAGCTGAGGTTGCATTGAATGTAATTACAATGAAAGAAGAAAATTTATAAAAACCGACTTTTTATATTTTTTAAGAGCCGTAATCGTTTGATTGCGGCTTTTTTAATGATATGAATTTAGTTGAGATTTACACTGTATATACATAAAACGTAAACCAAAATGCTTCTTTCGATTTAAATTCAATCACTTGATCCGCATTCCACGCAGGAATGTCAAAATCATGTGTAACGACTCTGGTGCCTTTGGGCAATTCATTTTCGAGTTTTAAAGATAACTTTCCTAAAGAATCGCGTGTTAAATATAAAATGAGTGCAGTTGCTTCAGAAACAGCTGCTTTCAAAAAATCTGTTTCTATAATTTCAATACGATCTGTAAGTCCTGCAGCAGCAATATTTTTTTTAGCAGCTTCCAAGGCTTTGGGCAAAATTTCATAACCAATACAGCGAATATCAGCGAGTTTTGCGGCCGCAATTAATGTTCTGGCATCACCACAACCTAAATCGATCAAAGTATCGCCATCTTGCAAGTTGAGAAGTTTTAGTTTTTCTTGAACCACTTCTTCAATAGTTACCAAATACGGTTCATCGAGTCGGATAGGGAAATTTTTCAAAGGAATACAGTTTTTAAGAGGAATGTAATTGTTGTTTTAAGGCTTCAAAGGTGTCAGATAAGTAAAAGCTGCACATACTTTTCAAACGAATGATTAGTTCTTGGTGAATGAATTCGTCTTCCGTGTTTGTTTGCGCTAGAAATGCCTGCACACCATGTTCCTGAATAAAAGGATGATAGTCTTCATAAAATTTAGTACCAACCAGCAAACCTTTTGTAGCAGCTTTTAAATCATCACAGAAAAGGAGTGCGACTTTATCCGCGACAATTTCCATCAAACGAGAAGTAATCAATAAGTTTTCAGAACTATCTGCATTTGCAGTTTTTTTACCAAACGGATTCAAATTATACCTTTCGCTAATTTCCTTAATTTCTTTTCCTTTTTCGGCAACACTGGCTACCTGTTCTACACGTTGCAGAATGTTTCCGTATTTTTCTACATTAGATACATTCCCGAAAACAGTACCAATATTTCCAGCAAACGGTAGTACGGTTAATAGCATATTTACCAAACTAAATCCTTTATCGGTAGCGCCGCGCCAAACATCGGTTGCTGTAATTTTTGAATGCTCAAAATAGATATGTGCCAATTCGATCGTTATCAAAAACACCAATGCATTAGGTTCTAAATAACGAATGCTTTTTGGATTTAAAAAGTCATTTCCAACAAGTAAAAAATCGGGTTTTCCTTCAACACCAATAACAGCATTAGCATATGTTCCACGACCAATATAGCATTCCGGAATCTCCATTTGAAGTGCATTGCAAATTGCAGTAATCCGTTGTGAAATTTCAGGATAATTGTCTGTATGTAAACGATCTGAAAAAGAAATTACAGCTTCGTAATCTGGCGGATTTAAAGCAGCGATAAAATTGTTCAAAGAATCAAAAAAACCTTTGGCTTCTTTAAAGCAACTTGGAACGACTTCTTGTAAAATTTCCTTTTTTTCTATAGGTTGATATGAGTTTTCATGAAGAGAAGCTTCAATTGTAAATGTTTCCGTATTTAAAATATCTTGTATGATTTCCGCTTTTTGCTGATGATTTTCAAATGTGGCCAATGCTTCAATCCTAGTCGCGACTAAAGGTTGTAACTCCGCCAATTGATGAATGGTCTCAGAAACATCTTCTTGCAATTCTGGTTGAATCTGTAAAATAGCTTCTAAAATAGCTACTTTCAATTGTCGTCCGCCTTCACCTTTAAAAATATTCGTAGTTTTTGTTGGCAACAAATCGGTGATACTATCATCTGGAAGTGATTGATAAATGGTTCTATACAAAGAAATCGCATCCGAAAATCTGGAAGCATTGGTCAAATGTTTGGCAAAATTCAAATTGAACTCAAACACCAATTCGGCATTCTTTTCTCGCTCAATAAACAATTTGTATACATATTCGTGAAACGCAATGGTATGCGTCGCAATTTCCTTTTGTTGAAATGGTTGTAAAATCGCCAACAGCTTTTGTTGTTCTGCGAACGGAAGTTGCCAATCTTTCACAATACAAATTAAATTGTCACCAAAAATTTCATGAACAGGAACATGTTTTGCGAATACTTTTAATAAAGATTCTTCTTGCTCGGGAACCACTTTCAAGCGTTTTAAATGCGGAATTAAAGCAGCTTTGAGTTCGTTCAATAACAAATCGGAAGTAGTGCTTTGCAATTCAAATAGGCTAGCAGCTAACGCTAAATGACTTGTTTTCTTGTGATACTTCTTAGCTAAAACATCCGCAAAAACACTGAAACGATTTCCGTTGGTGGTAATGACAGGCAACAATTGCATATATAAAGAATCGTTCATGAATTCGGTATAAAACGATACGTTTTCGCTAGTAATTAAATCTTTTCCTGTTCTTTCTTGAATGGAAATGTGTTCGCTAGAAATAGATACTAAAAAGAAATTGTGTGCTGTATCTTTTCCAATCAAAAAAGTACGATCTGATGTTAATATAAAATACCAAACAGCATTTTTAGGATACGTTTCAGAAGTATCCAATTTGACTTCACTGACGCCCAAAATACTCAAAACACATTCTTTCTCTTGCAATTGATGAAAGATGAAATTCTGCGTTTCCAAATCTACGGAAGTGACAAAAGGAAGTTGTTCTTCATTTTTCAGCGCAAACAAATGATCGTTTTGTAACGTCAATAAATATGTTTGCAGTTGTTTAAAAAATGCCTGTTTTTGTACATCAAAATTCGCTTCTTTTTTAGTTTCTTGATACGAAGAAAGATCAATTTCAACCTGTTCGGCGAGCACATATACAATGTTTTCATTCTTTAGAAATTGCAAACGCGTAGCTCTTAGGATTTCATTTTTCGCAACATTTTCAATATCGATATCAACTGTAAATCCATTGGAAATTCTTTTAAACATCAATTCTTTCTTATAAAAAGAGCGCAATTCATTTTGTAGATCATACACAGAAAAATTGGGATGTAAATACAGTTTTGCAATTGCTTTTTTATGATTGTCAGTAAATCCTTTTAAAAAGTTGAGCATAGCAATAACGAATGATTTTTGAGAAAATTAAACAATTTTAGTCAAAAAACAGCTTTTTTTCATGTATGTGCGTATATATCTTATGGCGAAACCCAAAACATGCTGTTTTTTAAATAGTTACCTTATATGTGTCTATTAATCATAAAATATTACACCATGAAAAAAAAGAAATTGAATTCAAAATTGACATTAGGGAAAATGGATGTTTCTAATTTATCAAACATTCGTGGAGGTTACTATCCTCCATTTGAAACTGAGGACAATGGCTGTAATGGCGGAAGTGGTGGTGGAAGTGGCGGAACCTATTCCAATAATTGTAGCGGACAAACGTGCGGAAATTGCATCACCGATGCACATCCACTTTCGGATCCTTTACACTGTAGAACTTGTCATACAGGTTGTTAGGGGAGTAAAAAAGCTATTTGGAAAATATGATTTGTCATTCTGAATTTATTTCAAAATCTCGTTGTAGCTTATACAATTATTATGAGAAACTAAGCTTGACTCAGTTTGATGAAATTCTAATTTTTGAATATGTCAAATCGAGCGCAGTCGAGATTCATTTGAAGTTCTAAGACTTCTCTACTGCGCTCGAAGTGACAAAAAGTGTATAATATTATATGTAATTTTTAAGAAGCGTATTCCTTAAAATAATCCGTGAATTTCTGCATCAATTTTGTTGATGACACTTCCTAAATCCTCAGGATTGTCTACAAAATCCAAATTATCAACGTCAATTACCAATAATTTTCCTTGTGAGTATTTGGAAATCCAAGCTTCGTAACGTTCGTTTAATCGACTCAAATAATCAATACTTATTGAGTTTTCATAATCGCGTCCACGTTTGTGAATTTGAGCTACCAACGTAGAAATGTCGGCGCGTAAATAAATCAATAAATCTGGCGCGTCTACCAACTTTTGCATCAATTCAAATAAAGATTGGTAATTTTCGTAATCGCGATTTGTCATCAATCCCATAGCATGAAGATTGGGTGCAAAAATATGTGCATCTTCATAAATGGTACGATCTTGAATGATCTTTTTTCCGCTTTCGCGAATTTGTAAAACCTGTCTAAAACGGCTATTTAAAAAATAAATCTGAAGGTTAAAACTCCAGCGTTCCATTTGCGTGTAAAAGTCGTCCAAATACGGATTGTCCACAACATCTTCAAAATGCGGTTCCCACTTATAATGTTTCGCTAATAATTTTGTTAAAGTTGTTTTTCCTGCGCCAATGTTTCCTGCAATTGCAACGTGCATGTGATTCTGTAATTAGGTGTTTGCTTAAAATCGGACTATTGGATTTTATAATCGATTCTAAAAAATATTCGTTCTATTTATTCTTTTGTTGGTTTTTTGAGTTGGAATTGATATAAAATAACTCCGTCGTAAATATACAAGATATCATCGTGAAGCGAAAACTGTTTTATAGCAATTCTGTCAGAAGGTAAATTTATAAGATAAACTTCGTCGTTACTCGTAAAATATAGCTGTTTATCCTTTAAAAAAATCACTTCTTCATTCGTCATGTCAAAATCTGTTGCGCCTACCAATGGTTTTTGCGAGAGTAAACTTCCGTAGATATTATACAGATATATGTTCGTTTCTGTCAGTACGCGGCAAAAATTGTAATTGCTTTTGAGTGTGATAAATTTTTCTGGAATTGGTAAATTTTGAACAGGCGTTTTTTCTTGAACGTAATTAAATACTTCCAACTGTTGTGTATTGGTGTCAAAAATCCATAAATTCCGATCGTTCGCAGTGGTTGCTGCTGCTAAATTCTTAAAGTCGGCACTCACATTGAAATCCATACGTCTGATTTCATTTAGCGTATTATCTAACACAATCACGGTATTAAAATCTTCGTAAAACAAGGTGATTTTGAGTGGATTTAAAATATCTACAGAAGTAATTTTACCCAATTGCAGATTGTTGTATTGCCATTCTTTTTTGTCTTTTCTTTTGATCAGAATATTATTTTGGATGACGTAAGAAGCACCAAAATTATCCATCGCTACAAAACGATCGACAGCCAAGCTATCTTGATGTTGCAAGGTTGCTGTAATGGTTTTTTGTCCAAACGCACACAGCGAACAACATAGGAATACGGAAAGAATGAGCGATTTCATGATTGGCAAATTACAAAAAATGCGCCATAGTTGATGAAACAATTTTTTTATGCCTGAATGTGGCAATCTGTTTCTTTAGTCATAAACTGTTTAGTTTGAAGATTTAATTGTGTAAGAAAGATCATTTGTGGATATATTTATGAATGAGTAATTAAGCATTATGTATTTGTGAATTCGTGATAAAAGAAGTGTGGAAAAAGGCTTTTTAGTAGTAAATATTTAACCACGAATTCACGAATATTTTAAAGAGTTTTTGCCAAGTAGATTTCGATACAAAATTCTTGCAGAATTTCACTCAATCTGACGTTTAGCGTTTCAAGTTCTATTTCAACTTCAAAAGTCGTCACTTCGAGTGGTTTTCGTAATGAAATGAAGAAAATTATATCGAGAAGTACTTATGAATTTGTAAAGTGGATTCCTGCCTGCGCAGGAATGACATAAGGATTAATTAGAAATTCGTGGCAATCTGTTTATCAAGAAACAGATTACTTCATCATACTTCTTCGTAATGACGTTTCAAAAAAGTTCTAAATATGTCTAAAATCAAACATTTCTCGATACAATTTTTTACAAAAATCACTCGAAAAGACGTTTTGAGGCTATAATTTTATTCAATAACATCTAAAAGCATAGCAAGTCTAAGAGAGAAACAAGTCTAAGAACAAAGCAAGTCTAAGAGAGAAACAAGTCTAAGAACAAAGTAAGTCTAAGAGTGAAACAAATCTAAGAGCATAGCAAGTCTAAGAGTAAAACAAGTCTAACAATCTAAAAGCAAAGCAAGTCTAGAAATCTAACCATCTAAAATTAGCAAATCAACTTATACCCAAAACCACGCACGTTGACAATCTGAATTTCAGGATCATTTTTCAGTTTCTTGCGAAGTTTGGTAATAAAGACATCCATACTTCGTGCATTAAAAAAGTCGTCATCGCCCCAAAGTTTATTGAGAATGAAGGTTCTGTCTAAAACGGCATTTCGTTTCTCTGATAAATGAAATAACAATGCCGATTCACGATGTGTCAATTGCACAGGAGTTTCTTTCCAAATTAGCTGTTGTTGTGTATGATTGAAGGTGTAGTTTCCAATCGGAATTTGAGTATGATCTTGCTTGATGTGAATTCGATCTAACAATGCATGAATCCGAACAATCAATTCTTCCATACTGAACGGCTTCTTCAAATAATCGTTTCCTCCATGTTGAAAACCTTCAACCACATCTTTTACTTGCGATTTTGCAGTCAAAAAGATAATAGGAATGGTTGCATTTTCCTGTCGAATTTCTTGTGCTAAGGTAAAACCATCTTTCTTAGGCATCATAACATCCAACACTAAAATCTCAGGTTGTACTTCTTGATATACTTTGTATGCTTCTTCGCCATTTTCACACAGAAACACTTCAAAATCGCGTGATTCCAAGCTTTCTTTTACAATCTGACCTAAGGCAGGTTCGTCCTCAGCTAAGAGTAACTTTATCGTATTTTTTGTCATGAGAGCAGCGTAATTTTAAAAATAGTATGATTGGCATTTGGAACCAATTGGATCGTTCCGTTGTGTTTTTCAATGATTTTTTTGGTATAATACAATCCAATTCCAAATCCTTTTACATCGTGTGTGTTTCCTTTTGGAATTCGGTAAAACTTGTCAAAAATCTTTTCACGTTGCGATTTGTCGATGGTATTGCCATTGTCTGAAACTGTAATTTCAATGGTTTCCAGCACTTTTGCGACATTTACTTCCACAGTATCGCCACCATATTTCAATGCATTATCAATCAAATTTGTAATGGCATTTTCAAAGTGAAAAGGATCAATTTCTACAGATAAATGATCAATATTACTTCTAAAAGAAAGCGCCTTTTCAGCGGAAAGTGTACGCTGTTTTTCGGTTACTTTTTCTACAAAATCAACAAGATCTACATTTTCTTTTTTCAACAATAATTTTTCGCTATCCAGTGTGGCAGTTTCTAATAGTTTCTCAACCATCAAGTGAAGTTTTTTCAATTGCTTATCGGAAATGGATAAATATTTCTGAGTTTTCTCAGGATCTTTAATAGCGCCAAAATGTTGAATGGCTTCCAATGCTGTCGAGATTGTCGTAATTGGTGTTTTAAATTCGTGCGTAATATTGCTGATCAAATCATTTTTAATTTCTGCCAATTGCTTCTGTCTGCGAATAACGCGCAACAAATACAATAACGAACTAATAATTGCTAGAGAAAGCAATGTAGAGAGCAAAATACCAAACATGCTTTTCTTCCAAACAGCTTTTGAAATATTAGCATAGCGCAACGCTAATTGTTCTCCAGGTTTTTGATACGCTGACTTTGAATAGGTTTTTAGTGTTGTTGAAGGAAGCGTGTCTGTACCAATTTCGCCAACCACTTTTTTATTGACAGACAATTGTAAACGATATGGAATTTCAATTTGCTTTCGATCCAATTCCGTATCTAAGAAGGTTTTTAACTTATTAAAATTTAGCGAATCTTCAGAGATAGAAATATATAAAGAAGAAATTTGATCAAACAATCGAATGCTATCTCTTGCCTTTAATATTTTTGGATACGGAAACCTTTTAGAAAGCTCACGGAAAGCAGTACAAGAATCTGTACACGCCGTGTTATCTATATGTGTGTGTCCAGTGTCTATAATAATCGTATCCGATTTTACTTGCCATTTCGATTCAATAGAAGTAAAAATAGAATCAAAATTTACATTTCTCAATTTTTCAAATGCTCTTGGATCGTTGCTAGCACTCGTAGCTTCCATACTAATAAACATCATCTTCTCTTGCTTGGCAAAATCTGCATAATATGCTTCTACAGCATTATCCAGACTTATCTGCACTTGATTCATGAATTGTTGTTTATTAACTTGGTAATTTTTATAATTCCAATACAGCTGCACAGCAATAGTGATTGCTATAGTTGCAATAATGCCATATAAAATCCAAGAAGAGCGTTGTTGCTTCATTTTGTTATAATTACAGTTCAAAAGTAAGAAGTTATTTCACATAATACAGCATCGGTTAACACTCGTTAACGTTCATTAACCAAAATCAAAAAGAAACTGTTTCATATTTGTACCATCAAAAAACTAAAAAACACAAACGGATTATGAAAAATTATACGAAATCAATTATCGCATTGATCTTTATGCTTGTAAATGCAGTATTGTATGCGCAAGATTTTCAGGGAGTTGCTACGTACAAAACCAGTATGAAAATGGATTTTAAAATTGACAGTGCTGCACAAAGTCAAGGAATCAATAAAGACATGCAAGCGAAACTAAATGAAATGCTGCAAAAGCAGTTTCAAAAAGAATACAAATTAACGTTTACGCCTTATGAGTCTTTATACAAACAAGAAGAAAAATTAGCAGCACCTTCACCACAAAATGGTGGTTTTCAAGTAATGGTCGTGGGCGACGGACAATCTTCCACACTATATAAAAACACAAAAGAGAAGCGCTATGCACAACAACAAGAAATTCTTGGGAAAAAATTTTTAGTGCAAGATGTATTAGAAGATACGGAATGGAAACTAGAAAAAGATACAAAGTTCATCGGACAATATACTTGTTATAAAGCAACACGTACTATTGAAATGGAACGTATGACTTCTATGTCTTTTGGATCTGATTCAGAAGAAGAGCCAGAAGTAACCAAAGAAAAAGTAACCGTAACGGCATGGTATACACCAGAAATTCCAGTAAATGCAGGACCAGAATTGTATTGGGGATTGCCAGGATTAATCTTAGAAGTAAATGATGGATCACAAACGATGGTATGCAGTAAAATTGTATTAAATCCTAAAAAGAAAGTATCTATTAAAGAACCAACCAATGGGAAAAAGGTAAATGCAAAAAAGTTTGAAGAAATCATGAGAAAGAAGACAAAGGAAATGACAGAACGTTACCGTGGAAATGGTAGAGGAGACGGAAATGAAATTAGAATCGAAATAGGAGGATAAACGCATGAAAACTCGGTTACACTATATCACGCTTTGTGTAGTATGCTTTATTGGTTGTATTTCAATAACGCGTGCGCAAGTAGCAACAATTCCGTTTGAAAATGACGAATTGATGTTTATCAAAGTCAAAGTAAATGATCATGACGAACCTTTAAATTTCGTTTTTGACACAGGCGCTTCAACAGCGGTGTTGGATGAAAATATAGCAAAGAAAATTGGCGTTACAGCAAACTATCAACAGCCAACAGAAGGTGCCGCAGGAACAGAAATGTATAATATTGCCTTGTCGCAAACATTTCATATTGGAAATATAAGCATCAAAAATGCGCATACGGTATTGGTTGATTTAGAACGTTTGGCGAAAAAAAGCAATCAACAAATTGATGGAATTATTGGCAATAATATTATGCAGCAATATGTCACTCAAATTGATTACGATCAAAATGTAATTAAACTGTACAATGATGCAGATGAAATTCAAGGAAAGGAAGCATACAAAACGGTAGAAGCAACTTTTGATTACAGTCAAATTCCGCAAGTAAACCTTGAATTCACATTGGATAATAACCAAAAATTTAAAGGAAATTTTCTGTTTGATTCTGGTGCGAATATGACTTTTTTACTCAATACGCCGTTTGTAAAAGAGAAAAATATGGAAAGTTTGCTCGAAAAAACGATTGAAAATAAAGCAGAAGGTTTGACGACATCTTCTAGCTTTAAAATTGGGAAAATAGCCAATTTGCAGTTTGGAGATTTTACATTTGGAGAAATGCCTATCGATTTATCAAACAGTAAAGCTGGCGTGATGGCTTCTTCAGAATACACAGGGATTTTGGGAATAAAAATTATCAACAGATTCAATAGTATTCTCGATTATAAGCATAAAAAAATCTATCTAAAACCGAACAACAGTTATGCAAATGTTTTTGAATTTCCACGTAGTGGTATTTCGTTAACAGAAGAAGCTGACATGATTAAAATTTCAAACGTAATCACAGCTGCGGAAGCCTATGAAAAAGGAATTCGTGAAGGTGATCAATTGCTTGAAATTAATGATGTTACAGTTGAAGATGTTCGAAAGTGTAGAAAGATATTACGTCAAAAAGATGCAACAGTCAAACTGAAGCTAAAAACTAATAAAGGAGAAATAAAAACAATTTCAATCCTTCTAAAACGCCTTATATGATGCTTTTTTAAGAAAATTTTAACAGAAGAAAATTAAACTCAACCACAAAATAATGGTCTTAATGAAGTTAAAAAGTGTAACTTTTTACACAATTCTATACTAACTATAGAAATAATGACGAAAAACATAAAGACCTAACAAATGAAACGACTATTACTTTGGAGCTTAGTTTTATGCACAACAGGCGTATTTGCTCAAAATTTTCAAGGAAAGGCTTACTATCAATCCAAAACAACTGTGGATATGGATAGTTGGGGCAGACAAGGAAGAGAAATGTCAGCAGAGCAAAAAAAGCGTGTACAAGAGATGATGAAAAGCTATTTAGAAAAAGTATACGTTCTAGATTTTACGCAGACAGCATCTACGTATAAAGAAGAAGACAAAATTGAAGCTCCAGGAAGAGGCGGCGGATTTGGTCGAATGATGATGGGAAGTTTTTCGCCAGGAAAACAATACAAAGATGTAAAGAAAGGCATGATTATGGAATCCAAAGAATTCTTTGGTAAAAAATTCCTAATCAAAGACACTTTGCAAAAGTTGGAGTGGAAAATGGAAGGAGAAACCAAGCAAATTGGAAAATACCTTTGTTTTAAAGCAACAGCACTTAAAAAGGTTGATGAATTGGACTTTAACGCAATGCGCCCTAAGAAGCAAAAAGACGATAAAGATAAAACACCTGAAGAACGAAAAAAAGATTCTATAAAAGCTGCAGATGATCCTTTTAGTCAAGTAGATATCCCAAAAGAAATTTTAGTAACTGCTTGGTATACGCTTGATATTCCTATTAGCCAAGGACCAGGAGAATTTTGGGGATTGCCAGGATTGATCTTAGAAGTAAACGCATACAGAACTACGGTTTTATGTTCTAAGATTGTGATGAATCCAGGAGAGAAAGAAATCATTGAAGAGCCAACAAAAGGTGAAGAAGTGACTCGTAAAGAATATAACGAGATAGTCATGAATAAAATGAAAGAAATGCGCGAAATGTATCGCGGTCGCGGTCGCGGCGGAAGAGGTAGAGGCAGAGGATAAAACCTGCTGAACCCACTTACTAATCAGAAGAAAAAACACCAATGAAAAATATACTGTGTATTCTGCTATGTTTCATAGCACAGACAACTATTGCCCAAATTAAACTAGAAGGAGTCGTAAAAGACAGCGTTGGCAAGCCTTTAGAACTTGCCAATGTCATAGCGCTCAACAAATCGACAAATACCTTAGAATCGTACGGAATTACGAATAATGAAGGACGTTTTAGATTGGCATTAAAGAAAAATACAACCTATTCAATTAAAGTGAGTTTTATAGGTTTGGCTACGATTAATGATTCTATTACGACCAAGGAAGTCGATATTACGAAGGAATTTGTAATGAAACCTGATAATGAGCTAAAAGCAGTAGAATTGACCTATGAAATGCCCGTGACAATTAAAGGAGATACTATTGTATACAATGCTGATTCCTTTAAAAATGGTTCGGAAAAGAAACTCGGAGATGTACTGAAAAAACTGCCCGGCGTTGAGGTAACTGATGAAGGTGAAATTGAAGTGGAAGGAAAAGCTGTGACGAAAGTTATGGTGGAAGGAAAAGATTTTTTTGATGGCGATAGCAAATTGGCCACGAAAAATATTCCGGCAGATGCTATTGATAAAGTTGAAGTTTTGAAAAATCATAACGATGTTTCACAGATGCGTGGACTTGGAAATGATGAAGATAATGTCGCCATTAATATCAAACTGAAAGAAGGAAAGAAAAACTTTTGGTTTGGAGAAATTACTGGAGGACTTGGTCCAGAAGAACGGTATGTTGCCAATCCGCGATTGTTTTACTACAGTCCAAAATACAGCGTGAATATTATTACAGACTTCAATAATATTGGCTCCATTCCGTTTACACGACGCGATTATTTTAATTTTACGGGAGGATTTAGAAGTGCCGCCAGAAATACAGGAACAAACTTTAATGTTGCTTCCAGTGACATCGGTTTCTTGACATTACGAAACAATCGAGCGAAAGCGATTGATTCTAAATTTGGAGCGGCAAACTTCAGTTATACACCAAAGAAAACATGGGATATTAGCGGATTTGCTATTTATTCAGGTTCCCGAACAGAATTGCAGGAAAATAGTATTAATGATTATATCGATGAAAATACTCCTGATGAAATTACGGGAACGACCACACGCCAAAAAAGTGATTTAGGATTGTTCAAATTGAGTTCAACTTACAAGCCAAATAATAACAATCAGTTAGATTATGATGTTTTTGGAAAAGTGTCGCAACAAACGGAAACACAAGATTTCTTTTCATCCTTATTAGGAAATATTGATGAGCGTCAGTCTCAGAATCCATTTAGCTTTAATCAAAACTTAAACTATTATTATACGCTAAACGAGAATCATATTTTTGCGCTAGAAGCACAGCATTTATATCAGGACGAAGATCCTTTTTATAACGCACGATTGGCGCAAAGTGAACAATTCCGTTTCACAGATTTACTAGGATTAAATACCTCACAAACATTTTTAGACATTGCGCAAGATAGACGGGTAAAAACGAACAAAGTTGATGCACGATTGGATTATTGGTATGTATTGAATCAGAAAAGTAATATCAACATTACCGCAGGTGCAACCTTAAGTTCGCAGCAATTCGATTCTGAAATTTTCCAGTTGTTAGACAGCGGAAGTAAATTATCATTATTCAGTGCGCAACAAGATGTTGAAAACAACGTGAACTATAATTTTTCAGACACTTATGTAGGATTGCATTATAAAATAAAAACTGGAAAATTCACCTTTACACCAGGAATCACGGCACATGCATACAATGTAAACAATACGCAATTTGGTTCAGAATTTAAAGATACTTTTACGCGTTTTCTACCAGATGCAAACATTCGCATACAATTTAAAGATTCTGAGAATTTGAATTTAGCATACCAAATGCAAACAGATTTTACAGACGTGAACAATTTGGCTGAAGGTTTAGTTTTCAATAATTACAACTCTATTTTTAGAGGAAATAGAACGCTTGAAAATGCATTGTCTCATAATTTGAATTTGAGTTACTTTAGTTTCAATCTATTCAATTACACGAACATTTTTGCCTTTTTAAATTACAACAAACGGATAGATCCAATACGAAATCGTTCGCAATTTTTGACGATTCCAGGAACTTCAGGCAATCCAGATGCATTAAGTACCAACAGTGTTTCTACGCCTTTTAATTCAAACTTTGCAGACGAAACATTTACCGCAAATGGACGTTTTGAACGTATGTTTGGAAAAGTAAAAGCTTCTTTGGGCGGATCGGTATCACTTTCAAAATTCAATCAGGAAATTAATGGAATTCGTAATGTCAACGAATCGTTTACGCAATCGTATCAAACACGAATCAGTACCAACTTTAGAAAAGCTCCAAATATCGAAGTCGGGTATAATTTAACGATCAATGATTACGATCAAGGACAAAATTCGAATCGTTTCATAACGAGCAGTCCGTTTGTAAATGTAGATGCATATTTCTTAAAGAGTTTCATCTTTACAGCAGATTATTCATACTTTAACTATAGCAATGAAGAACGTACCATTAACAATTACAGTTTCTTAAAAGCGGAGCTTTCGTATCAAAAGAAAGACAGCCAATGGGAATATTCTGTAAGTGGTACTAACTTATTAAACACAAAATCATTGAATCAAGATAATTCAAATAGTTTCTTAACAAGTACAAGTGAATACTTTATTCAGCCACGTTATGTGATTTTTAGTGTGAAGTATAACTTGTAAACTGAAAACATACATACAGAGGTTTAATTAAAAAACAGAATTCCACAATTCTTTACATACCAAAAAAGGTATAAAATAACCGAAAGCCTTTCTGCAACCGCTGCAGGAAGGCTTTCTCTTTCTAAAAAGTAATTAAAAAAAATAGCAATATTGTGTAGCGTCACTTACAATGTGTTTTACAGTATAAGTAGCGTCTTGAATTTTTTTCTACAATATTTTGATTGCTAGTATTACGTATAGCGAAAGCTAAAATTTTCTTGTCGTAAGAAAATGGTAGTGTTAGTATTTTTCATAATGAGTCGGTTTGTATAATAGATAGCAATATTTGAAAAAGGTTGCGTCTTAATTCTAAAAAAGGTGATTTTTATATTAGAAAATACGTCTTTATATATTAGAATTTCATGCTCTCAAGTCGATATAAATAGTTGATAAACAAGAAACAACCTGTAAAACTATATTGTGTTTTATAGGCTGCTTTTTTTAAAGAAATTTTTTTGAAAAAAAGTTAGCGAACTATGCTTTTGTAATAATTTGCTCTACATATACGTATGGTCCATCTGGTGCCGATTGCGCAATTCGTGCACAATACCAACCTTCTCCATACGTTAAACCAGAATTCCAAGGACTGTTTTTTGCATCTGCCCAAGTCCAAGCTTTTGCATTTGAATCTGGGTTTTGTGGCCATCCTTTCTCATAGACTTCAATTTTGTCTTTTTGTGCTCTAAAAGGTGCATTTGTACTCCATTCTAGCCACAAGTTTCCTTGTCTTTCAAAGGTTTTTAAAGTCCATTCAAATGATTTGGTAACTGTTTGCTCGTTTGCTAAGTCATCATTTTTTGCCATGATATAAAAGTTTTTAAAAAGTTTGCCTACTCTATTAGGTTTTCAGCGTCGCCTTATTTTGAATGATTTGATATTTCAAAATTCATCAGAAGTCATGAAAAATAATAGATGATAAGTACTGAAAATGGTGTTCCGTGATTTTACGTGATTTTACGTGGTTTATACCTGATTCTATCTGCATGTCCGCAAAACCAGTCATTTTTTGGCTAGTTTTATGACAATCTTGAAGAAAAAACACGAATCATTAATAAAACTTAGGAGTATTATGGAAAATTCAACTACACATTCACAAACAACAAACTATAAAGAACAAAGAGAAAGATGGGCGCATGAAGAAACCTTGCAATTAACACAGCATTTTCACCGATTAAACAAGAATACTGCTGAATTTGAACGTGTCAGTGATTTTATAATGAATAAAGATGGTGATGTTCTTAGATTTGAAACTATTAAAAAGGTTATAAAAGGACTTCGAATTTATTTAGCTTTAGATGCTTCAGATAAAGAAAAGTTTACATTTTTTCCAGTATTAGAAGCAATGACACAACCAGGAGAATTTCATTACTTTAAATTATTTGCGGCACATACAAGAGAAGTAAATACAAAAACGGAAGTGGTACCTAGACTATTTAAAGATATCATTGGTAAAAACTGGGATACCATCGATTTGAATTTGATAGATGATTTGTTTATTGCTACAAAAAAAGTTCCGAAAGAGTTTGATAGAATAGTTCGCGTAAAATATTATGAAGTTAGTCAAGATATCATAGAAAAAGTCATTAATAACTTACCAGAAATTAACGGAATAACCTTATATTCTGGAATTGATATGAATAAGTTTGGAGATAAAACGAGCATTTCTTTTACGCCAGTTTTAGGATTTCAACATAATGCAGCCATGGAAGATATTGAAGGATATGGACTTCAAGGCATCATGGAGTTTTCAAAAGGAGAAGTCCTCATTGAATATACAAGGCCATGTCCACCAACGTGTTAGTAAACTTTTATGAGTGAAGAATTTTTTGGTAATCTAAGCCTTATTTCATCTTTTTCGGTGATACTTCCATTGCTGCTGGCAATATGGAAGTATCATCGTTTAAACCCTATCCAAAAAAAGCTAAGCTACCTGTTAATTTTGTTTTCTATTACTGAGCTTATTGCGAATATATTATGGTATCAAAAACTCAATAATTTACCCGTATATCATTTTTATACCATTATTGAATTTCTCTGCATTATAAGCATATATAAAGACGCTTTACACAAAATATATCCAACACGACTTTTTATTGTATTAGCTGTATCGTTTAGCTTGTTTTGCGTTGTTAATATGCTTTTCTTTCAAAGTCTTTTCATGTTTAATTCAAATGCCACCACCGTCTTAGGTATTTTGGTCATTTCTTTATCACTTAGTTATTTTTATGCGTTACTAAAGGAAGTAAAATATACCTTATTAGAGCGCAATCCGATGTTTTGGCTCAATGCAGGCTTTTTGATTTATTTTTCGAGTAACTTATTGCTGTTTTTTATCAATAATAGCATGTTTACCAAAGCAGATGAGGTGAGTTATCTAGTTTGGGGATTGCATGCCATTGTCAATTTTATATTAGTCATCTTTTTTACAATTGCTATATGGATCACTCCGAATCAACAGTAACATTACAAATTATAATTATAGGAATGGTCGCTATTTTTGTGTTATCACTAGCTGTCATTTTGTTCTTTATTATTTATCAAAAACGGTTGTTTGCGCAACAACAAAAGCATCAAAAAGTTGCCGCAGATTATCAGAGAGAATTACTCCGTATTGCCATTCAAAGTGAAGAAAAAGAACGTACAAGAATTGGAAAAGAATTACACGACGATGTTGGAGCGTTGTTAACGACCACCAAATTATATTTGAGTCAGATTTCACCTGAAATGAATGCCGAAAAACAAAAAACTACGGTTGAAAAAATGTATTCTTTATTAGAAGCGATGATTCAAGGTGTTCGTAATATTTCGCAGGATTTACGACCTGTTATTTTAGAAAGATTGGGATTGATAGAAGCGGTAAAAAGTTTAGTCACTACCGTAAATGATTTGAATGTTGTAAGAGTCGAATTCGTCGATACTACCAGAAACATGGTTTCAAAATCACATGAACTCAACATTTACAGAATTATACAAGAACTTTTAAATAATACCTTGAAGCATGCAAATGCAACAGAAGTATCTATTGTGTTTAAGAATGAACTATCAAATTTAGTGATTGTATATAAAGACAATGGTGTGGGAATTATACATGAAGTATTACAAGAAAAAAAAGGCATCGGACTAAAAAATATTGAAAGTAGATTGTCAATCCTGTCAGGAACTTTTAAATTTGAAGATGTCAAACAAGGCATACAACTAACCATACTAATACCATACGAACATGACTAACCAAACTATCTCTGTAGGCATTGCAGATGACCATATGCTATTCCGCGAAGGCGTGAAGTTAATTATAGAGAATTTTGAAAATATTACACCTGTACTGGAAGCTGAAAACGGACATGACCTATTCACACAATTAAAAAATAACGTTCCAGATGTTATTCTTTTAGATTTAGAAATGCCTGTAATGGATGGTATTGAAGCAACACAAAGATTGCGTGAGGAATATCCTGACGTGAAAATTTTAATCTTAAGCATGCACAAAGAACAACGCATGATTACCTATTTAATGGAAATTGGCGCGAATGGATATTTGCTAAAAGATGCTGCTCCAGAAACCTTTGAAGAAGCCATCAGAACGGTTTATGCAAAAGGTTTTTACTTTAACGAGTTTGTGTCTCATGCCATGTTAAATGGATTAAGAGACAAGTCCAAAACACCTCCAAAAATAGGGAAGGACTTTCATTTGACTTCTCGTGAAGAGGAAGTATTAGCTTTAATTGCGGAAGGACTTACCACAGTTGAAATTGGTGAAAAGTTATTTTTGAGTAAACGAACTATTGAAGGTCACCGAAATAATTTGCTCAGTAAATTAGGAGCAAAAAATACGGCATCATTAATCATTAAAGCAATTAAGGAAAATCTGATTATCGTAGATTAACGTAGTTATTAGCAAGGCGACCAATACTCCAATCGGATTAATTTACCATTTTTGAGATACAGACGTAAACCGTCATCACTATTTTTTTGGAAGAGGATAATAGTTCCATCTTTTCGTTTTCCAAAAGTTTGGGCGAGTTCCTGTCCAAATATTTCAACAAGTTCTGAGAGCGTTGTATTATGAGATAAGTTTTGGTTCTTATATGTGACAATGACAGAAAGATCTTTTTCAAAGTCAACGATTTCTAAAAGATAGTGTTCTTTTTGGTTTCCAGTGAATTTGAAAGCACCGTAATCAAGAGTTGTATAGGTTTGTCCTTGCGTATCTGCAGATAAAAATCCGCAATCATATGTTGGATCGTACACTTTTTTAGGTGTTCCTAACTTTTGAATGATGTCAGCTTTTGCGGAATAAAAACGAAGTCCTTTATAACTTAGTTCATCAAAATCTACCGTTTGTGCAAAGCCTATATTGGCTATGAAATAAAATAGAAGAAAGCTATAAATGTGTTTTAATTTCATGTTTGTGATTCAGCAGTAGTTTCAGATTCAAGTCCGTTTACAGTGGATGTATCTAGCATTGTTTGAATGCGTTGTGAAATAAAGATACTCATAATTACAAATCCCATAAAGAAAAAGAAACCATTTTGTAGTTCTGATTTATTCGTGGATAGAATTTCAAGATTTTCAATGCTGTTTTCAAGTTGTCCTAATTGGCTTGAGATAATTCCGGTAAAACCGATATAAGACATAAAAATTGCCACAACCATTACATCTGCCATGGACCATTTTCCGCTTTTAAACACCATAAAGCGAATGATTTTGTTCTTTTTTAAGGAACGTTTAAAAACTAATAACAGACTTGAGATGAGTTTGGAAACTGGGAAAATCACACTAAAAAGTAAGACTAAAATACCAACCAACATGACTTTGGTTTTTCCTTGTGAAAGCATAATGCTCGATACTTCCATGATACTTTTACTCTTGTAATACAGCACTTGATCTTTGAATGAAATTGCTTCGCCCATCAATTGTAATTCCATAGAAGCAATACGTGCATCAATATCAATCATCGGAAGAAAAACGCCCAATGCTAACAGATGAACTGCCGCAATAATGTAAATTGTAATAGTGAGATTGGAAGTCTGTTTAAACACAAATAATAACAAAAGCATGCTTAAAAATGCAGCTAATAACACAATATTATAAATGTTTTGCTTGTCATTGATTGTGTCAAGTTTCTTTGAAATGAGTGCAATACAAGTGTCTCCAGTTTCGGAGTTGTATTTTGATAGAATGTTATTGTAAGTTGTATAATCTATTTTTTGGAAGGTATCTTTTGTATACGAATTGATTTGTGCTAAAATATACTCTTTGATGCCTTCACGATTTTCTTCACTCTCTAAAAAGTCGAGAATATCCTCTGTAATTGTAGGCACTTGATTTTTTAATTCGCTAAAAATTTCGAAAAAATCTGCACCAATATTTTTCAACGAAAGTCCAAAAAAGTCTTTGTTTTTCTCGTTTTTTGCTTTGTAAGTACGTTCAAACTTGTCAATAGATTCATTCAAGAATTTCTCAACTTTCACACGTGCTTCTTCGCGTTGTCCTCCAGAAAGTTCGAGTTCGTTTAACTTTTTTGTAATGATTTTTCCAAACTGTTTTTCCCAAGCATCAACATTAAACATTCCATATCTAATATCCGAAAGTTCAATAGCATCTGCTTTGAATACACGTTTCTCTGTTTCTAACTGGTAACTTGTATACGCAGCAAAACTGATCGCAATAAGCAATACAAATAAAATACTGTTTAGAATAAGGTTTTTACGCACGCTGTAGATGTTAGTTTTTATCGTTTTCCATAGATAAGACGAGTCACTGCTAAATTTGTTTCAAAAGAAATAACTTATCGTTTTTCAAGATACTCAAAAATTGCGTTTGAAATAGTTTTATGTATGCGTTTTCTAACGTATTTGCGTGTATTTTTTCCTACTTATTCATATTGCAAGCCAATTTTTTCTTTCACTTGATCAATAATTGTGATTAACTGCTCACTGAATGCCAATGGTACTTTTGAGTTCTCTTTATCGCCGTTGCGGATGTTTGCATTTACAGCTTCAATTTCATGAATATATCCAATTCCCGAATGTGGAAGTTCAAAAACAGTTTCTGTATCATCTTTGTACAAAGTAATTGTATTTGCATGATGAAAACGACGGTGTAATTTTATAAAACCTTTGGTGCCAAAAATATATCCTTCGGTTGGCGTATCTACTTCAAAAGTAGATTCTAAAACAGCTTTTGCATCATTCTCATAATCAAACAACATAGCACAGAAGCTATCAACTCCAGTATCTGTCATACGCGCCATTGCTTTGATTTCAGACGGCATTCCCAATACTAAAAGACTTAAGAAAATTGGGTAAATTCCGATGTCTAACAAAGAACCGCCGCCCAACTTTTTATTGTACAAACGGTTTTCGGTATTGTATTCGCCCAAAAAACCAAAATCAGCACGAATGCTAACAATATCTCCAATAACTTTTTCGTCTAAAAGCTCCAATACTTTTTGATATGAAGGCATAAAACGTGTCCAAATAGCTTCCATCAAAAATACATTTCGCGACTTAGCTTCTTTCACCATGGTATGCACTTGTTCGGCATTAACGCCCATTGGTTTTTCACACAAAACAGCTTTGTTATGTTGTAGGCAAAGCATGG
This sequence comes from uncultured Kordia sp., assembly GCF_947489565.1. GTDB lineage: Bacteria > Bacteroidota > Bacteroidia > Flavobacteriales > Flavobacteriaceae > Kordia. Next base: position 163,700 of record NZ_CANLEA010000008.1, read on the forward strand.
TATTTTCAAAATGAAACACATGTGGAGTGGCAATATAAATGACATCAATTTCAGGATCGTTGGCAAGTGCTTCATACGAGTCATACGCTTTTTGAGCATGATATGTTTTCGCAAAAGCAGTTGCTTTATCCATACTTCGAGAAGCAACTCCGTAAAGAACTGCATCGTTTGAAAGTTGTAAATCGGCAGCGAATTTACTTGCGATATTTCCTAAGCCAATAATTCCCCATTTAATTTTTGTTTGCATGAAAGTAGATTGTATGTTGATTCAATACACAATATTGAGAAAAAGATAGGAAATACTTGTGAATGTATTGCCTCAGAAGTTTGATCTATTTTTTCAAAATGCCCAAATAGGCTTTCCAAGGACCCAATTCATCAGTATATTGTTTTGCCATCACTCTGGAAATTTGTCCAATATGACCTAAATCATGCACTGTCCAAGTTGCTAAAAGCTGCTTTAAATTCACTTCGCCCAATTCGGGATGCATGCCTTTTTTTATAAAATCATTTTCTGTGATGTGAAGTGTTTCTAATGCTTTCAGATTTTTTGATCTAAGCTCTGAAAACTCCGCTAGTAATTCTTGAATGCTTTTTCCTTTGCTATCATTTTCTTGTGCAAATCGATCAAAAGGTTCAAACGTTTTATTTTCAGCAGACGACAAAATAATTTTGGCACGAACAATCCAATCGGTTTTCTCGCCATGCACTAAATGTCCTATGATATCGTACGGACTCCAAGTGTTTGTGCCTTCGTTATTGTATAACCATTCATCAGACAATTCACTAAGCATTGTTGTTAGTGTTTCTGGAGTTTGACTCAGAATTTCTATGGATTTTTCAATATCAAACGTCATTTCTAACTTTTATAGGTTTTGCAGTTTTTGGTTTTGCAAGATTCATAACCGCAATAATTAAAACTCCGAATCCTATACCTTTAAAGATACCATTTGCAAGATCAGAAACTTCTAAATAATGTGAAATAATTTGAGAAAAAACAATACATAGTATTCCTATGATGAATAATAAAATGGCTTTTCTGTGGTTTGATTGTGTCATGTGTTTAAAGTTTTTTTATAGGTAGTTTTTCGGATGAATTTGTTACGATTAAAAGAAAATGATGTCTCTAGATTTCAAAATCAAGATTTTTACCTCTTAAAAAAGAACCTTTTGCTTCATATTCATCCACAATTGCGTGTTTTATGAGTGTAAACTTTTCTCTATCCATTATAGGATTATTTTTGTCTTCTAACTGATTGATAATGGATTTTAGTTTTTCCATCTCCTCATCATAAAACAAGGTGCCTGTCGCTATATTTTCACGAATATACTTAACTAGCTTTTTATAAAATTCTATTGTAAAATTTTTATTTTGATGTTGTGTCGCCCCTTCTTGAAGCGTCTCGACAACTTTTAATATAGTGCCTTCATATGTTTTTTGATCGTCGGAAGCTGTAGCATATGTTTCTCTTATATATGCTATTTGTTCTTCGTAATCAATGGGAATTTCTTCTTTTTCAAACAAAGGATTACCATTTATATAGATAGAGAATCTAATTTCTTCAGATTGATAATAGGATGTTAATCTTTCTGTGGTTTCGACATCAATGTCTCCGCCTATATATAAACTATAAAATTTTATGTCTTTAAAACGTTCAGGAATCACAACTTTTCCAAAGAAAAAAAGCCCCAAATCTTCCCATTCTTGCTTTTCAAAAACTTCCTCAGGAATCTGTGAGATATTATAAAACATTTTAGCAGGTTTACCATATTCAGCGCTTTCTTTTTCAATATCAATATCTCTTTCAAATTCTTTAGCAGCATGACTCACGAACCAATCAATTTTAGGTGTCAAACGTTGTGTTTGATGATCTTGAGTAATGCCAACAAAACCGCCCCAATATTCCATATCAGTTTTTTCTGTAGCTCCATCCGTATTTACAAGTACATGTTTAAAATCGACATGTATCATCTGTTTGGGCAGCATTTTAAAAATATCTTCTATCGAAATTCCAGTACACTCTTTCAAATCAATACGTCCACCGTTTTTAGAAAATGGAAAAAACTTCGTAATCCAGCCATCAATATATTTTGGTGAGCCGTATTCTTCAATAGTATGTATTTTGAAAATGTTCATCCAAAATTCGTTGTCTATATCTTCTTGTGCTGTGTTTCGGATCTTTGTAATAATCGGATATAGATCCTCATGCCACCAAGCTAAATCATATTTCTTTAAAATGTCTAATTTGTCTAAAAGATGATTCCAATCACCAGCAGATCCTTCAACAGTCATTTCAGGAATTCCACAAATACATCTGTAAATTATATATTCAAAATAGGCTTTAAACGTATCCATGATGGTAATTTCACTCACCACTTTAGAAGCCAGTGTTGTCGTACTAAAATCAGCTCGCAATTCACTCACCAAATCAGCGCCTAGTATTTTTTCTATCTCATCACTAAATGTAGAAGTAGCTTCATGCCAAGGACTTGTAGGATCACCTAGTTTAATGTTATCATTTCGAATAGCAATCACTTGTCCTGCGCTTAGCTGTGGGAAAAGATCGTTTCCAGATTTACGTTGATGATTGACATGATTTGAAATTCCTTGCAAAACCAACAACCAAATCATATCTGGCGAAAGCGTAAACGGTCTGTGCTGTGAATATGCCAAATACAATCCGTATAAAAACGAATGATATCCACCAGAAATAAGTTTTTCATCAGGATTTGGTAAGTATTCTATCTTATTAGAGAAGGTTTGAACAATCTCACTAAATGCTTTTTCTTCTACTAAATCTGTCGGTCGGTCTAGAGTTTCGATATGAAATGTTATCGAATTTTCGATTTTTGTTTTAATCATGGTTATAACGTAACTGGAATGTGTTCGAAGTTACGATTTTTCATAATAATTTCTTTGACGCTTATGCCTAATTCTTAAACGCTTGAGGGTTTTCTTTTTAATAGAGTTTAGAAAATAAACACCTTTGAATTGTCATTAACTAACAATTAAAAACGCAATTGCTGCTTTATAGAACGAAATCAATAATGAAAATGCAAGCACATAAGTAAAATATCAGTTTTTATCAGATTATATTTTAACGATGGAAAACCACTTTCTGTACTTTACAGAAGTGGTTTTTTATTTTAAAAAAGCTTCAAAAATAAATTTGTAACCTTTTTAAAAGTCAAATTGTCCAATAGATGTGAATTCACAAATCAAATCAAAAAACAATAAAAACTTTTAAACAATGAAATATTATAAAAACGTACTACTTACGGTGTTCTTATGCCTAATAAGTATCAATTCTTATGGACAAAACAATTCAGATTATATCAAGAAAGTAAATGGCCAATCGTTGAAAGTTGAAGCTTTAAATTCGCATATTCAACAAGTAATGGACAGCTTAAAAATGTCAGGTTTGTCAATTGCTATTATCAATGATTCAAAAATTGCGTATCATCAAACATTTGGTGTTTCTAACCTAAAAACTCAAGAAAAAATAACTGAAACCAGCATTTTTGAAGGTGCTTCATTATCCAAACCAATTTTTGCCTACTTTGTCTTGAAAATGGTAGATAAAGGAATTATCAGTTTAGACGAACCTTTATATAATTATATGAAACATCCCGCAATTGCTGAAAATTCTATAGAAAAATCCAAACGCATCACCGCACGAATGATTTTATCACACAGTAGTGGTTTTCCAAATTTTAGCAGAGGAAAAAAAGTAGAATTACCGTTTACGCCTGGCGAAGGTTTCTTGTATTCGGGAGAAGGATATCAATACTTAGCAGCAATTATTGGGCAACAACACAATGTAGGTTGGAGAGCAAAATTCAATGAAATCTTTGAGAAAGAAGTAACGCAACCACTCGGAATGAAAAACACCTCTTTTCTTTGGAATGACTATTTAAAAGCACACAAAGTATTTGGACATATCGAAGGGAAACCTACAAAGAATGACCACGGACAATGGAGTGGAAAAACATTCAATGCATTTTCAAGTATTCACTCAGAAGCTAGTGAATATGCAAAATTTATCATTGCTATGTTAAAAAGAGAAGGCTTAAGCAAAGCAAGTTTTGATGAAATGTTAGCCACGCAAAACAAATTTTCAAACTCCAATGAATTATTGAAAGAAACGGGACAAACAGGTTGGGGATTAGGCTTTGCGCAAAAACCAACTTCCAACGGATTAATGCATTTACACACAGGGAACAATCACGATTTTCAAGCGTATACGATGTTTGTGCCAAAACAACAATACGGATTGGTAGTTTTTACAAATTCAGACAATATGCTACCTTTTATCCAGCAATTAGGAATCATCTTAGAAGAACAATTTTAATATACTATTTATGGAATCAACAGGAGATATTTTAGTCATGACGAGCTTTGTCATTGGCATAGTGCTCATCGTTTTCATCCTCGCCAGATACAATTACTTGATCAAAAAAGCCATGATTGAACGTGGATTAACTCAAGGATTATCAGATGCCAAAACACGATATATAGACGTAGGTTGTTTGGTTTTGGGTTTAGGAATTGGCATGTTAGTCTCTTCATTTTTTACCCAACTAGATTTGGATGAAGGCACGATGGAATTGATCGTTTGGGGAATCATTCTCATTTTTGGCGGATTAGGAGTCATTGGAGCACATTTTTTAAGAAAAAGAATGGAGAAATAAGTGTTGGAAACCGATTTCTATCTCATAAAAAAACTTCAAGAAGGTGATACAACTGCGTTTCGACAGCTAGTGGAACGGCATAAAGATGTATCGCTTTCTTTGGCATGTGCTATTCTAAAAGATACAGGCAAGGCAGAAGATGTATTGCAAGAAGCATTCATCAAAGTGTATAAAAAGATAGATACGTTTCAATTCCATGCAGCATTTACGACTTGGTTGTACCGAATTGTCATTAATACGAGTTACAATGCGTTGAAAAAAGACAAAAATCGACAGCGTTTTTCTCAAGAAACGGAAGAAAAACTGCGAGCTGTAGAAGACATTCCAATAGACAAGTTAAAAGCAGCCGATCAAAAGAAATATATAAACATGGCATTGAATAAACTCAGACCTGACGAAGCTTTGGTGTTGCGTTTGTTTTATTTGTGCGAATTAAAAATTAGTGAAATAACCGAAAGTACAGGATTTTCCACTTCCAAAATAAAAGTAGATTTAAGCCGTGGGAGAAGCAATTTAAACTTTCAATTAAGACAAATTTTAGGAACTGAAATAGACAATTTATTATGAAAGAAGAACAACTAAAAACCTTGATGCAGCAAAGTAGGGTAGAAACTTCCGATGATTTTATGGATACGCTGATGCAAAAAGTAAAAACGTTGGAAGAAACACCAACAGTTCAAGTTCCATCGTTTAGAAAAATAGCATTGATAAGTTTGATAGGACTCATCTTTATAAGCTTCATTTCGTACAAATATGTAGCACCTTTTTTAAGCGAAATCTTTGAAAGTAAAACGATTTCCAGAATTCCACTGTATGCTATATTTTTAATAGTGTCTTTACTTGGCGTGAATTATATCTTGCGATTGCACCAAACGTATCGGAGATTGAGTTAATTTTCTTTTTCAACTAAATGTCGTTTCAATCGTAATTTGCGAATCTTCTTTTTAGATCGATTCTTTTGATCCATATATATACACCAATAATTACCAATACAAATGCTACAAAACAAAAAAGCCGCTTCCATAGCAATAGAAGCGACTTTTAAAATATATAACTAAGCTCAGAATTTTACAATCCGAAAGCTGTTTTTACTTTGTCTACGAAATCTAACTTTTCCCAAGTAAATAACTCAACATCTAAAGTTTTGCTCTCTCCGTTTGGAGTCACAAATGTTTTAGAAACTACTTCGTTTTTACGTCCCATATGTCCGTAAGCAGCCGTTTCACTATACATTGGTGTGCGTAATTTTAAACGACTTTCAATCGCTGCAGGGCGCATGTCAAATACTTCTTTTACTTTTTCAGCAATCTCACCATCTGTCAAATCAACTTTTGCAGTTCCATACGTATCTACAAAGATTCCCATTGGTTCAACAACTCCAATTGCATACGAAACTTGTACTAAAATCTCATCAGCAACACCAGCAGCTACTAAGTTTTTCGCTACGTGACGTGTTGCATACGCAGCACTTCTATCTACCTTACTTGGATCTTTTCCAGAAAAAGCTCCACCACCGTGAGCACCTTTTCCACCGTAGGTATCAACGATAATTTTTCTACCTGTCAATCCAGTATCTCCGTGTGGTCCACCGATTACGAATTTTCCAGTCGGATTGATGTGATATTTGATATCATCACCAAATAAAACTTGAATTTCTGGCTTTAATTTTGATTTTACACGTGGAATTAAAATATCCACAATATCCTTACGGATTTTAGCTAACATTACTTCATCACTTTCGTCAAAATCGTCATGTTGTGTAGAAATTACAATTGCTTCAACTCTTGAAGGTACATTATCGTCATTATACTCAATCGTAACCTGACTTTTTGCATCAGGACGTAAATACGTAATCTCTTTATTTTCTCTACGTAAAGCAGCCAATTCAATCAACATTAAATGTGATAAATCTAAAGCTAATGGCATTAAGTTTTCAGTCTCTTTTGTAGCATACCCAAACATCATACCTTGGTCACCAGCACCTTGCTCTTCTTTAGTCGCTCTGTCAACACCTCTATTAATGTCGTCTGATTGCTCGTGAATAGCAGATAATACACCACAAGAATTACCATCAAACATGTACTCGCTTTTTGTATATCCAATTTTGTTAACTACTTCTCTTGCAATCTTTTGAACGTCTAAATATGTGTTAGACTTTACTTCTCCAGCTAAAATTACTTGACCAGTTGTAACCAATGTTTCACAAGCTACTTTTGATTCAGGATCAAATGCTAAAAAATTGTCGATTAAAGCATCAGAAATTTGATCTGCAACTTTGTCTGGATGTCCTTCTGAAACGGATTCAGAGGTAAAAAAATATGACATAATAAATCTTCTTTTATAAATTATAAAATGATAAGAAAAATAAAAAGAGATTGCTTGGTCGTCTAAAGGAGTATAAAATTACTGCTTTAGCATTTTTTAATTTCTTGATTAATTCAAGAATTGAGGTTGCAATCAGTTCAAATTTTTCCTCAAAACAGGTGCAAATGTATAAAAATCTACTTAGATATAAGCAACAAAAAATATAATTTTATAGGAAGTTAAAAAAACTGTTAAAAAAGAATTTTTTTTAAAAAACATTTGGATATTAAATAATTATGACTTTACCTTTGTAGCAAACAAAGACAAAAAATGTTTAAAAAAGTTTCAAATATGATGTGTTGTATGATGTGTAGCAGAAATGCCGCAGAGGACACTATTGTATTGCACTAACTTTTTAAAAGCATCTCAATAATTTCAAGCCTCTGCAATTGCAGAGGCTTTTTTCATGATTATATTTTAAGTTAATTTTTTTTTCAAAAACCAATGAGTAAAATTTTTCAAATAGCGACAATAGAAATGACAATGACAATGTGTTGTTGTATGATGGTTATGTGCATGATGATGTGCTGTAGCCAAGTTCGCTATTATCGAAAAGTTCCAGATAAATACTAACCCATTTATCATTTTATAAAAAAGGTCCTTTTGGTAATGCACTTCCAAAAGGGCCTTTTTTTATTGGTTGAAATCGACACTTCGATAAGCTCAGTGTAAACAAACTAACAAAAAAACAAATCAACAAATCAACAAATCAACAAAAGACAAAAGACAAAAGACAAAAGACAAAAGACAAATTCGCAAAACAATAACACATAAAAATTAAAAAGATGAGTACACAAAAATTCGCAACAAAAGCATTACATTCAGGACACGACACTACGAAAAACGGAGGAACAAGAGCAGTGCCAATTTATCAATCTACAGCGTATGTATTTAACAATTCAGATCATGCGTCTAACTTATTCGCCTTAGCAGAACCGGGCAATATTTACACAAGAATCAACAATCCAACAAATGATATTTTAGAACAACGTTTGGCTGATTTAGAAGGTGGAATCGCTGCAGTAGTAACTGCCTCAGGAACTTCTGCAATTGCAACAACATTACTTACTTTACTAAGAGCAGGAGATCATATTGTAGCTTCTAACAGTTTGTATGGCGGAACGTATAACTTGCTAAATGTAACTTTACCAAGACTCGGAATTACCACCACATTTGTAGATCCTTCGGAAGAAAACAGTTTCACAGATGCCGTACAAGAAAACACAAGAGCCGTTTTTATTGAATCATTAGGAAATCCAAAATTAGATGTATTAGACATCGAAGCGATTTCAGCACAAGCAAAAGCAAACAAAATTCCACTCATTGTCGATAATACAGTTGCCACTCCATACTTGTTGAATCCTATCAAATACGGCGCAAACATTGTCATTCACTCACTTACAAAATACATTAACGGAAACGGAACTGCCTTAGGCGGTGCTATTATTGATGCAGGAACGTTTGATTGGACCAACGGAAAGTTTCCAGAATTTACAGAACCATCTGCAGGATATCACGGATTAATCTATAGCGAAGCTCTAAAAGAAGCCGCTTTTATTGCCAAAGTTCGCATCGAAGGATTGCGCGATTTTGGTGCAGCTTTAAGTCCGTTCAATACATTTCAAATCATTCAAGGACTAGAAACTTTGCCAATTCGTATCAAACAACACAGTCAAAATGCACTAGCATTAGCACAGTGGTTGCAAACACAAGAAGCGGTAGCTTGGGTAAATTATCCAGGATTAGAAACAAGTGATTACAAAGCATTGGCCGATAAATATTTGCCAGAAGGACAAAGCGGAATTGTAACTTTTGGAATCAAAGCAGGTTATGAAGCAGCAAAACGCATTGCAGACGAAACAAAAGTATTCTCGCTCTTAGCCAATATTGGAGATACAAAATCACTCATCATTCATCCAGCAAGTACGACACACCAACAATTGACAGCGGAACAACAAGTTTCAACAGGTGTAACACAAGATTTAATTCGCTTATCTGTCGGATTGGAAAATATTGAAGATTTAAAAGTGGATTTACAAACAGTATTTGACAAAATTACAGCAGGAATTCCAGCATCATAAAGCAGCTATTTTGAGACAGAAAATAACACATATCACCATATCAGATTTCTTTACCGAAAGCGGTGCGTACTATCCAAACTTAAAATTGAGTTATCAGTTAGTAGGTTCGGATAGTGCAGATGCGCCAATTGTATTGGTAAATCATGCGCTCACAGGAAACTCGGAAGTTACAGGCGAAAATGGTTGGTGGAATAAACTGATTGGCGATGGAAAATGTATTGATACCAATGCGTTTAAAATTTTAAGTTTTGACATTCCAGGCAATGGATTTTCAGAAGAAACAGGATTGATCAAATTTTATAAAGATTTTGTGGCGAGAGATATTGCAAAACTCTTTATCCGCGGATTGGAAAATTTACAAATTGACTCACTTTTTGCAGCAATTGGCGGATCATTAGGTGGCGGAATTGCATGGGAAATGGCCGTTTTAGAACCAAATTTGATTCAAAACTTAATTCCAATTGCAGCCGATTGGAAGTCTACGGATTGGTTGATTGGCAATTGCTTTTTGCAAGAACGCATTCTAGAAAACTCTAGCAATCCCATTGAAGATGCTCGTATTCACGCCATGTTATGTTATCGAACGCCTTTCTCTTTCAAAGTGAAATTTCAACGAACGAAACATAAAGAAAAAGAAATATTCAATACGGAAAGTTGGTTGGCGCATCATGGAAAAAGATTGCAAGAACGCTATCAATTAGCAGCTTACAAACTCATGAATCAGCTGTTAAAAACCATCGATATCACAAGAGGAAGAGCATCACTTGAAAAAGTAGCTTCAAAAATTAAAGGAAACATTCACATTATAAGTATCAATAGTGACATCTTTTTTTCACCAGACGAAGACATTGAAACCTTCAGAAGGCTAAAACGTGTCAAAGAAAACATATATCACGACGAAATTCAGTCCATTCACGGACACGATGCATTTTTAATAGAATACGGACAATTGAGTCTGTTACTCAGAAACATATTTCAAGTTCAAAAATCATCTATATAACAATACAACGCTATGAAGATTTTAAAATTTGGCGGTAAATCACTCGCTAACGGAAAAGGAATCAAAAACACGATTCAAATCATAAAAGAAAAAGCAACACAACAAGAACATTTTGCAGTGGTATTATCTGCTCGCGGAAATGCTACAGATGAATTATTGGAAATGTTAGAAAAAGCAATCAATAAAGAATCGTATCACGAACAATTAACGGCATTCAAAGCTTATCAAAGTCAAATTGATCGCTCTATAGATTTTTCTGAAGAATTCACAATCTTAGAAAATCTATTTCAAGGAGTTTCTTTATTAGGTGATTACAGTGAAAAAATAAAAGATCAAGTAGTTTCCCAAGGAGAACTTATTTCTGCAAAGTTGGTGACGAGTTTACTCAAAAAAGAAGGTGTGAATGCACATTTTACAGATACACGAAACCTTATAAAGACAGACGATTCTTTTGGAAATGCACGTCCACTTGATGTGATTTCAAGAAAAAATGTGATCAATCATTTTAAATCACATAACGGAACAACGGTGAATATTGTAACAGGATTTATCGGCTCAAATCAAAACAATGAAACCACAACTTTGGGCAGAAATGGAAGCAATTATACAGCAGCATTGTTGGCTAATTTTTTAGATGCGGAAGAATTACAAAACTATACACATGTAGATGGAATTTTTACAGCGAATCCTGATTTGGTAGCTGATGCGCGAAAGATTTCTGAATTATCTTTTAATGAAGCAAACGAATTGGCAAACTTTGGAGCCAACATTCTACATGCAAAAACAATTGTTCCACTGATTGAAAAAAATATTCCATTGCGAATTTTAAATACATTCAATACAAATGACGAAGGAACTATTATCAAGCAAAAAACGCAGACGAAAGGAATCAAATCGATCTCTGTATTAGACAATGTAGCGCTGATCAACTTAGAAGGAAGAGGTTTGTTGGGAAGAGTAGGCGTAGATGCGCGAATTTTTAAAACGATGAGTGAAAATGATATCAACGTAAGCATCATTTCGCAAGGTTCGTCGGAACGTGGTATCGGATTGGTGATTGATGCTGACAAAGCTTCACAAGCAATTATTGCACTTGAAAGAGAATTTGAAAATGACTTTTATACCAAAGATGTCAATAAAATTTCGGTGATAGATGATGTCGCAGTCATTTCAATTGTGGGACAAGATTTAAGTGAATTTCACAAACCATACAACGCTTTGATTAAAAATCAAATCGTTCCGATTCTGTTCAACAATACAGTTTCAGGGAAAAATGTGAGTTTGGTGGTTAAAGAATCGCAACTACACAAAGCTATCAATGTAATTCACGGACAAATTTTCGGAGTTTCTAAAAAAATAAACATTGCTGTCTTTGGGAAAGGTTTGGTTGGAAGTACACTATTAGATCAAATCGTACGAAGTAAAAAAGACATTTTAGACAAAAATAACATTAAGTTAAATGTGTTCGCTGTGGCGGATTCACAACAAGTATATTTAGACAAAAACGGGATTGCTGACAACTGGAAAGAAACATTTTCAAAAGAAAAAGTAGCCTATACAGTGCAGCAAATCATCGATTACGCAAAAAACAATCACTTAGAAAATTTAATCGCTGTTGACACGACAGCAAGCAAAGATTTCATACATAATTATATAAGTTTAGTTAATAATGGCTTCGATTTGGTTTCGGCAAATAAGATTGCAAACACAGTTGAGTACTCATTTTATGATACGTTGCGAAAAGAACTGAAAAAGCATCAAAAAAATTATTTGTACGAAACCAATGTAGGAGCTGGTTTACCATTGATTGATACGATAAAATTACTGCATAAATCGGGCGAAAAAATCAATAAAATTCGCGGTGTATTCTCCGGTTCGTTAAGTTACTTATTCAATACATTCTCTGTAGAAGAAGTTGAATTTAGTACGGTTTTACAACAAGCTTCGGAAAAAGGCTATACAGAACCAGATGCTCGTGAAGATTTATCGGGAAATGATGTAGCTCGTAAATTATTAATCCTTGCCAGAGAATTGGATTTAAGAAAAGAATTCTCAGACATCACGATTCAAAATTTATTACCAGCACACTTACAAGCGATTAGTTTGGCGCAATTCAATAAAAATGTTACAGATTTAGATCAAACCTATAAGCTCATCAAAGCCAATCAGCAAAAAGATCACGTCTTACGTTATGTAGGTGATTTATCGACAGAAACAGGAATCTTAGAAGTAAAATTGATTTCAGTACCAAGCAATAGTGCATTGGGACAAATAAAAGGATCCGATTCTATTTTCGAAATTTACACAGAAGCCTATAAAGAGCAGCCGCTAGTCATACAAGGTGCAGGCGCAGGTGCAGCAGTAACAGCAAGAGGTGTTTTTGGAGATATTTTACGATTAACGGAGAAGCTTTAAAATTATAAATGCTAAATGCTAAATGCTAAATGTTGAATTTTAAATTAATTTCAAAGATCAATCGAGAAGAATAGATTCTGTAGAGATACTAGAAGGTTTTAGAAACAAATCAACAAATTGACAAACAAACAGATTAACAAATTTAAAGTTCAAATGTTTATAGGTTTATGAGTTTAGACTTAGATAGAGAAGTTAAAATAACCAAACCAACAAAAAGACAAATCAACAAAAAAGAGCGCAGCGACCAAGAAACAACAGGAGCAAAGCGACTCAAACAAACAACAACAAAAAAGAAAAAATGAATTCACAATATATAGAAACACAAGCGATACGAACACAAATAGAACGCTCTAGTTTCCTTGAACATTCCAATCCGTTATACCTAACTTCAAGTTTTATTTTTGAAGATGCGGAAGATATGCGTGCTTCCTTTGCGGAAGAAAAAAAGCGTAACATTTACAGTCGTTTCACAAATCCAAACACATCCGAATTTGTATCAAAAATCTGCAAATTGGAAGGAGCAGAAGATGGTTATGCTTTTGCAACGGGAATGTCTGCGGTATTTTCCACTTTTGCAGCTTTACTTAACAGTGGCGATCATATTGTGTCTTCACGATCTATATTTGGTTCTACCAATAGTCTATTTACCAAATTTTTACCGAAATGGAATATTGAAACAAGCTATTTCAAAGTCAATGAAATCGATAAAATAGAAGCATTGATACAACCAAATACAAAAGTGTTATATGCAGAATCGCCAACGAATCCTGCAGTTGACATTTTAGATTTACAAATATTAGGCGACATTGCCAAAAAGCACAACCTAATTTTTATTGTAGACAATTGTTTTGCGACACCATACTTGCAAAATCCGATACAATTTGGTGCCGATTTAGTCATTCATTCAGCAACAAAACTCATTGACGGACAAGGTCGTGTATTAGGTGGTGTTACTGTTGGTCGTGCCGATTTGATTCGAGAAATTTATTTATTCTCAAGAAATACAGGTCCAGCCTTATCACCATTCAACGCATGGGTTTTATCCAAAAGTTTAGAAACCTTGGTGGTACGTGTAGAACGTCACTGTGAAAATGCATTGAAAGTAGCGGAATTCTTGGAAAAACATCCAAAAGTAAATTGGGTAAAGTATCCTTTTTTACCATCGCATCCGCAATATGAAATTGCTAAAAAACAGATGAAACTTGGAGGCAATGTAGTTTCGTTCGAGGTAAAAGGTGGCGTTGATGCAGGAAGAGCATTTTTAAACAGTATCAAACTCTGTTCACTTTCGGCAAACTTAGGTGATACACGTAGTATTGTGACGCATCCAGCATCTACAACACACAGCAAATTATCAGTAGAAGATCGATTGGAAACAAGTATTACTGACGGACTCATTCGTGTGTCTGTTGGACTCGAAAATGTAAATGATATCATTGAAGATTTAGACCAAGCTTTACACAATTAACAATTTCGGGTTTAAACTTTAATTGTATAACACTTTTTAACTAAAAAAAATGTATCTCTTTTGAAAAAAAGAAATACATTTGACAAATAATCTAGTAAGTCTATAGGTTAATAGTATTAGAATAAATTAAAATGATTTTAAATCAAATAGTTAGAAATAAAACTAGTTACAGAGCTGATATAAGTTCTGAAAAACCGTTGCGAAGTTTTGTCAAATCAATCAGCTGGAGAATGATCGGAACACTAGATACAATTCTCATTTCTTGGTTGGTTACCGGAACTTTGGAAATGGCATTTACCATAGGATCAATAGAAATGATTACAAAAATGATATTATACTTTTTTCACGAAAGATTATGGAACATTATAAAATGGGGGAAATAATATGAGTTTAGATATAACACAAATTAACAACGAATTACGAGACAAGTCTCCAACAGATATTGTCTCATGGGCAATTGCACAAGGAGGAAAGTCGGTTGTCACCACCAATTTTAGACCTTATGAAGGCGCAATTTTACATGCATGTACACAAGTACAATCAGCAATAGATGTGGTTTGGTGCGATACAGGATACAATACACCCAATACGTACCGACATGCAGAAGAGTTAATTCAACTATTAAATTTAAAGGTTGACTTATATGTGCCAAAACAAACGACGGCGCATCGAGATATTGTACTAGGAATTCCAGATGTAAATGATGAAAACCATCAAGTATTTACGGAGCAAGTAAAATTAGAACCTTTCAAACGTGCCATGGAATTTCACAAACCAAACATTTGGTTTACGAACCTTAGAAAAGGACAAACTGCTTTTCGCGATTCTATCGATATTGTGTCTGTTGGAAAAGACGGAACCTTAAAAATAAGTCCTTTCTATCACTGGTCAGATGAAGAATTAGATACGTATTTGGAAGCACATCAAATTCCAAACGAGTTCAATTATTTCGATCCTACAAAAGTATTAGCGAACCGAGAATGTGGATTGCATTCATAAATGAAGAAGAAATGACTGAGAACGTATTACAAACAAACATCTTAGAAAGCGAAGCTATATACATTTTTAGAGAAGTAGTGGCGCAATTTGAAAAACCTGTATTGTTATTTTCTGGTGGAAAAGACTCTATTACGCTGGTGCGATTGGCACAAAAAGCATTCTTTCCAGCAAAAATTCCTTTTCCATTATTACACATCGATACAGGACATAATTTTCCTGAAACGATTGAATTTAGAGATAGACTCGTACAAAAATTAGGATTGGAATTGATCGTGCGAAACGTGCAAGACAATATAGATGCAGGAAAAGTAACGGAAGAAACCGGAAAGTATGCTAGTAGAAATATGTTGCAAACAGAAACCTTATTAGATGCCATTGAAGAATTTGGTTTTGATGCTTGTATTGGTGGCGCACGACGCGATGAAGAAAAAGCAAGAGCCAAAGAACGTATCTTTTCAGTACGTGATGATTTTGGACAATGGGACGAAAAAAATCAACGTCCAGAAGTATTTGATATGTTGAATGGGAAAATCAATCTAGGACAAAATGTACGTGTATTTCCGATCTCAAATTGGACAGAATTAGATGTGTGGAGTTATATCGAAAAAGAACAAATAGAAATTCCATCAATCTACTTTGCGCATACACGCGCAACTTTTTTACGAGATGGATTAATCTGGTCTGCAGACGATGAAGTTGTATATCGAGAAGAAGACGAAAAAATAGAAGAACGTGTCATCCGATTTAGAACTGTGGGCGATATGAGTTGTACTGCAGCGGTACTCTCAAACGCATACGACATTGCTTCGGTAGTTCAAGAAATACGACAATCAACCATCTCAGAACGCGGTGCGCGAATTGACGACAAACGCTCGGAAGCAGCGATGGAAAAAAGAAAACAACAAGGATATTTTTGATGTAAGGAATTAGGGATTAGTTATTAGGCAATAAAAACCTAATACCAAAGACCCAACAAAAAGACAAATCAACAAAATCAGAAATCAGAAATCAGAAAGTTAAATGATAAATGTTGAGTTTTAAAAGAAGAAGAATACATACTAATACCTAAAACCCAAAAGCTAATACCTAGAAAGAAAATGGATGTACTAAAAATAGCCACAGCAGGAAGTGTCGACGACGGAAAAAGCACCTTAATAGGTAGAATATTATACGATACACAATCGCTCACAGATGACAAACTGGAAGCCATTGAACGCAATAGCAAACGAAAAGGATTTGATTACTTAGACTTTTCACTCGCTACGGACGGATTGGTTGCCGAAAGAGAACAAGGAATTACCATTGATGTAGCACATATTTATTTTTCAACGCAACAGAGAAGTTATATCATTGCTGATACGCCAGGTCATGTAGAATATACAAGAAACATGGTAACAGGAGCTTCTACTTCGCAAGTTGCCATCATCTTAATTGATGCCAGAAAAGGTGTGATTGAGCAAACATTACGTCATTTCTATATCAGCAATTTATTACGTGTAAAAGACATTGTATTTGCCGTAAATAAAATGGATTTAGTAGACTATTCAGAAGAAAAATACCTAGCGTTGTTTGATGAAATTCAAACCTTAGTATCTAAAACAAAATACAAGGAACAGCACATTACGTGTATTCCAGTAAGTGCGTTGCAAGGTGATAATGTAGTAAAGAAATCTGCAAACATGTCTTGGTATACAGGAAAAACATTGATAGAACACTTAGAGCAAATTCAACCGCAAGATGTCTATGAAGAAGCACAAACACGTTTTCCTATTCAAACTGTAATCAGACCAAAAACTTCCGATTATCATGACTTTCGTGGTTATGCTGGAAAATTGTATGGAGGCGATTTAGCTGTCGGAGACGAAATCACCATTTTACCTTCAGGAACGCAATCAACCATAAAAGAAATCTATTTCTACGATCAAAAATTTGAAAAAGCAGGAAGAGGAAGTTCGTTAACCTTAACACTTACAGATGATGTCAATGTAAGTAGAGGCGATATGATTGTAAAAGCTGCTGAAAAACCAACCGTTGAAAAAGAATTAAAAGCAACAATTTGTTGGATGGACAAAAAACCATTAACCGCAAATACGAAATACAGTTTGCAACATGGAGTCAACAATGTATTGGCAAAAATTGTAGATGTTGAAACGATTGAAGAAACAAACTTCTCTGGAGAAAAAACGGAAGCATCACAATTGCAACTCAATGAAATTGGGGTAATTCAATTAAAACTAAGCAAACCATTATTCTTTGACAGTTATGAAAAGAATAAATACAATGGCGGTTTTATTCTTATAGACTTACAAACGAATACCACGGCAGGAGTTGGATTTATTAAATAAAAACGAAATACACATGAGAAACATTCAAACCAAAAATATCATGCGCTGCACTTGTATGTGTTGTTCAAACATTTTTCTAAAACCAAAAGGAACGTGACGTAAATACTATATCATATTTTAAACAAAAGTCCTTTTGAAACACCATTCATTAGGACTTTTTTAATGAACTCAAGATGAGTTCAATAATTCAAAAATCAAATGCAAAGCTTTAGAACAGAAATAGAAAATCCAATTGTTGAAAAAGATATCATCGAGTTGGAACAAAAAATCCGCTTATTCAAAGAAGGAAAAGTAGATGAAGAAAAATTCCGTAGTCTACGATTGGCCAGAGGTGTATACGGACAACGTCAACATGGCGTACAAATGATTCGCATCAAATTGCCGTACGGAAAAGTTTCTAGTGCGCAATTACACAGAATTGCAGATGTAGCTGACGAATATTCCACTGGAAGATTGCACATTACGACGCGTCAAGACATTCAAATTCATTATGTGAGTTTGGACAGAACGCCAGAATTATGGGCACAACTTGAAAAAGACGATGTCACATTACGCGAAGCTTGCGGAAATACAGTACGTAACATTACGGCAAGCGCTACTGCAGGAATTGACATTGACGAACCGTTTGATGTATCGCCATATGCAGATGCAGTTTTTAAATTCTTTCTACGAAATCCAATCTCGCAAGAAATGGGTAGAAAATTTAAAATCTCCTTTTCTGCTACTGATAAAGATTCGGCGCTTAGTTATATTCATGATTTAGGATTTATTGCTAAAATTCAAAACGGAATTCGAGGTTTTAAAGTAATGCTCGGAGGCGGATTAGGTTCGCAGCCAAGACATGCAGATGTATTATATGAATTTTTAGCTACAGATGAAATCATTCCGTTGACAGAAGGTGTTTTACGCGTATTTGATCGTTATGGAGAACGCGCCAAAAGAGGAAAAGCACGTATGAAATTCTTAATTAAAGATTTAGGCTTAGAAGCTTTTGTTGGATTAATTGATGCAGAACGAAAAGCATTGTCAAACACAAAAGTTTCGATAGAAACTGCTGTCTTTGAAGTTGCACCAACATTTCAAGAATCTAATATTGAAACAGTTGCTATTGAAGACAACGAAACCTTTGAAGCATGGAAACAAAGCAATGTCATTCCGCAAAAGCAACAAGGATTATTTGCTATTGGAATTCGCGTGCCTTTGGGAGATTTCTATACAGATAAAGCTCGTTTGTTAGCAGACATAATCAAAACCTATGCTGCAGATGAATTACGATTTACATTGCGTCAAAACATACTAATTCGTCATGTAAAAGAGGAATTACTTCCAATACTTTATCAAAAACTAAAAGCATTGGGCTTTACCGAAATTGGCTATAATAAATTAATAGATATTACAGCATGTCCTGGAACCGATACTTGTAATTTGGGAATTGCGAGCAGTACAGGAATCGCTACAGAATTGGAAAAAGTAATTGCTGCGGAATATCAAGAATTCATCACTACAAAAAATATTACCATCAAAATAAGTGGTTGTATGAATGCTTGTGGACAACACAATATGGCAGAAATTGGTTTTCAAGGAATGACCATAAAATCTGGAAAATTGGTAGCGCCAGCTTTGCAAATACTCTTGGGAGGCGGAATCATAGGAAACGGGCAAGGACGTTTTGCCGACAAAGTATTAAAAATTCCAAGCAAACGCGGACCAGAAGCATTGCGTACCATTTTAAATGATTTTAAAAATAACGCTGAGGCGGAAGAATCTTTCTCAGATTACTACCAGCGAAAAGAAAAAGCGTATTTCTACACTTTCTTAAAACCGTTATCAGATAGTTCTGAACTCTCGGAAGATGATTTTATTGATTGGGGAAATGAATCACCATACGTAAAAGCAGTTGGAATTGGAGAATGTGCTGGTGTTGTCATTGATTTGGTGGAAACGCTATTGTTTGAAAGTGAAGAAAAAATTGAAAATGCAGCGGAAGCACTAAAGAATCAGTTGTATAGTGACAGCATTTATCATGCGTATGCGGCCATCGTGAATGCAGCCAAAGCACTTTTACTTTCTGAACAACAAAAAACGAATTCGCATGCAGCCATTATCAAACAATTTGATGCCGTTTTTGTAGAAACGAAAAAAATAAATTTACCAAATGATTTTTCAACATTCGTATATCAATTGCAACAAAATTCGCCAAGTGAAGCGTTTGCAAAAAAATACCTAAATGATACCATTTGGTTTGTAGATCAACTCAAAATATACAGAAAGGAGGAGTTGACACATGCATAAACCAAAGCTAACAGTATTAGGCGCTGGACCTGGCGATATAGAACTCATTACACTCAAAGGAATCCGAACTCTAGAAGCCGCAGATGTAGTATTATATGATGCTTTGGTCAACAGAGAATTATTGGACTATGCGCCGCAAGCCAAACACATATTTGTAGGGAAACGCAAAGGATTTCATCGCTACAATCAAGATGAGATTAATGAACTTATTGTGAAAAATGCCTATGAATTTGGACATGTAGTTCGCTTAAAAGGTGGCGATCCATTTGTTTTTGGTCGTGGAGCAGAAGAAACAGCATACGCACAACAACATGGACTAGATACGAATGTCGTTCCAGGAATAACTTCCGCAGTTGCAGTGCCAGCATATGTGGGTGTTCCGTTGACAAAAAGAGGAATTTCAGAAAGTTTTTGGGTCATCACAGGAACAACTTCTGCTAGAAAATTATCTAAAGATGTTGCTTTAGCGGCACAATCTACAGCAACGGTAGTGATTCTAATGGGAATGGGCAAGCTTCAAGAAATTGTAAGTCTGTTCAAAGCCGCAGGAAAACAAAATATCCCTGTTGGAATCATTCAAAACGGAACCACCGATAATGAAAAATCCGTGTTCGGAACCGTAGATTCTATTCTGGAAAAAGTAAAAGAAAAAAACATTGCAGCGCCAGCAATTATTGTGATTGGTGAAGTTGTAAATGAAGCTATCACACATATACAAAACTATCACACAACAGAAAAAAATAGACTTCCAATTCGAGAAGCAATATAACTATGGAAAAAAACGAATTATATCCAATATTCTTAAAAGTACAGCAATTGCAAGTGTTAATTGTTGGTGGAGGAAATGTAGGACTAGAAAAAATAAGTTTCTTATTAAAATCAAGTCCCAATGCACAAGTATCGTTGGTGGCACCTTTTATCAAAGAAGAAATCAGAGTTTTAGCAACCTTGCATCCAACAGTCACACTCATAGAAGATACATTTAACAATGAATATTTAGATGAAAAGCACATTGTCATTGCTGCAACAGACGATCAAATGGTCAACTTAAATATCTTCTTAGAAGCAAAACGGAGGCATTTACTTGTAAACTTAGCCGATCAGCCACAATATTGCGATTTCTATTTAGGAGGAATTGTGACGAAAGGAAATGTAAAAATCGCTATTTCTACCAATGGAAAATCGCCAACTACGGCGAAACGTTTGCGTCAATTTTTTGAACAAATCATTCCTGAAAGCATTGACGAATTGGTGCAAAATTTACACAGCTACCGAAAAAGACTCCATCAAAATTTTGAACAAAAAGTTGATACACTCAATGATCTTACAAAGAGTTTATTACACGAAAAAATAGAAAATTAAACTAAAAAAAACAATACGAACATCTCAATATTACATACAAAATGATACAAACAGATTTATTAATCATAGGTGCAGGACCAACAGGACTCTTCACAGTTTTTGAGGCAGGTTTACTAAAATTGAAAACACATCTCATAGATGCTTTGCCACAACCAGGTGGACAATGTTCAGAAATATATCCTAAAAAACCAATCTATGATATTCCAGGTTTTCCTGAAATACTAGCAGGCGATTTAGTGAAAAACTTACTAAAACAAATAGAATCTTTTGAGCCAGGTTTTACCTTAGGTGAACGTGCAGAAACTTTAGAACGTTTAGAAGATGATACTTTTGTGGTAACCACAAACAAAGGGACAAAACATGCAGCGCCAGTAGTTGTGATTGCTGGTGGATTGGGTTCGTTTGAACCTCGAAAACCTCCGATTGGAGAAATAGAAAAATATGAAGACAAAGGTGTTGCATATATCATTCGCGATCCAGAAGTATATAGAGATAAAAAAGTAGTCATTGCTGGTGGTGGAGATTCTGCATTAGATTGGACAATTTACTTAGCAGAAATTGCTAGCGAAGTAACCTTAGTGCATCGTAGGAACGAATTTAGAGGCGCATTAGATTCGGTTGAAAAAGTACAGGAACTTCGAAACTTGGGTAAAATCAATCTCATTACACCTGCAGAAATTACCAAACTTCATGGAGAAGAACATCTATCTGCAGTAACTATCACAAAAAAAGGAGAAGAACCAATACTTTTAGAAACAGATCATTTCATACCGTTATTTGGGTTGTCTCCAAAGTTAGGACCTTTAGGAAATTGGGGACTTGATATTGAGAAAAATGCAATCAAAGTAGACAATTCGTATGATTATCAAACCAATATTCCGGGCGTATACGCTATCGGAGACGTGAATACATACAAAGGAAAACTAAAACTCATACTTTCTGGATTTCATGAAGCCGCAGTAATGTGTCAAAGTGCGTATCAACGTATCAATCCAGGTAAAAAATATGTGATGAAATATACTACAGTTTCAGGTGTAGAAGGTTTTGATGGTTCTAAAAAAGAAGCTAAAAAAGAAATAGTACAAACAATATATTAATTGCAAAAATTAAAATATCACTACAGACGAAAATGAACTCATCATTTTCTTAAAAAAAGCAAACTTCGGTTTGCTTTTTTTGTGAAATATGTAAGTGTAAACGCTAGATTATAGAAGATTTAAACTGTTAATTTTGACTCTTTTACAGAAACACTAATTTGTGATTAAAAAGAACGTTTTTAGCAACTTGAAAAACGTAAATATCTTAAGAATAATGACATAGAAGTAACAGTCTAGTGAGTGAATAGGATTTTAGTTTCGGCGAAATGTAGAAAAACACCGTCGAAATGCATTTAACGAAAGTTGAATGAAAAGATATATTTCCTAATTTAACTATGACAAAATAGCCCAACTACCAAAACCCCCGAATCATGAGATCAACCCTATGGCTTGCATTAATTTTTGTATGTTTTTTAATTTCTGAAACCCAAGCTCAATGTAGTGGAATTAACAGAATTCAATGCTCAACAGCTGCACCTACAGTTGTAGGAAATAGTATTAGTTGTACACCTCCGGCCAATCAAGGAGGACGAAGAAATTTTGAAGTCACCAATATGATTGCTGGTGCAACGTATAGACTTTCCAATTGTGGATCTGGCTTTGATACACAAATGACAGTTAGAGATGCATCAGGAACTTTTGTAGCATTCAATGATGATAATGGACCTGCTTGTACTGGAACAGCAGCTTCTATTGACTTTACACCAACAACTACAGGAGATTATCGAATTCATTTGAACAGATACAACTGTGCAACGACAAATAACCTGAATGGAGATATCGTTGTTACACTACTTTCAACTTCTTCAGGACCGGCAAATGACGATTGTGGAACTGCCACTTCGCTATCCGTGAGTCCAACAAGTACCTGTGTAACACTTACTGCTGGAGACTCTTCAACAGCAACTGAAAGCATATCAGCAATTAGTTGTGGAGGTTTTACAGGAAATTCAGATGATGATGTTTGGTATAGTTTTGTAGCAACTGCAACGAATCATGATATCACTGCACGTCCGGGAACATTAAGTGATCTCGTAGTAGATTTACGTTCAGGTGCATGTGATGGAACAAATATAGATTGTGCCGATAATACAACAGGAGCAAATGATGAAGTTATCAATGCAACTGGCTTAAGTATAGGAACCACCTATTATGTACGTGTATACAGTTATGGAGGTGCTGCAAATGCTGGCACTTTTGATATCTGTGTCACAACACCAATAGTAATTCCATCAAACGACGATTGTGCCAATGCAATAGCATTAGGAGTAAGTCCTACAGATACGTGTGTTACGAGTGCTTCAGGAACTACCGAAAATGCAACTCAAAGTATCGCTGCTATCAATTGTGGTGGAACTACAGGAGATGCAGATGATGATGTTTGGTATAGTTTTGTAGCAACTGCTTTTGAACACGATATTACAGTAACTCCAGGAACGTTAAGCAATGCGGTAATAGATTTACGATCTGGTGCTTGTACAGGAACAAATATAGACTGTGCCGATATTACTGGAGGCACAAGTTCAGAAGTAATAAACGCAACAGGACTCACTTTAGGAGCTACCTACTATGTCCGCGTATATAGTAGGGGAAGCAATACTTCGCAACAAGGAACCTTTGATATCTGTGTCACAACACCTCCGCAACCACCACTAAATGACGATTGTAGTAATGCTACTGCTTTAACGGTAAGTGGTACAACGTGTACAACCAGTGTTTCTGGAACAACGGAGTTAGCAACTCAAAGTATTGCCGCTATTAGTTGTAATGCTGCAACTGGAGATGCAAACGATGATGTTTGGTATAGTTTTACAGCAACAGCAGCAAATCATGATATTACAGTAACGTCAGGAACCTTAACAAATGCAGTAATAGATTTACGCTCTGGTGCTTGTACAGGAACAAATATTGATTGTGCAGATGCCACAACGGGTACAAATAATGAAGTGCTCAATGCCACAGGCTTAAGTATAGGAACAACCTATTATGTGCGTGTATACAGTTTTGGAAGTACAGGAAATGAAGGTACGTTTGATATCTGTGTTACAACGCCAATAGTTCCTCCTGCAAATGATGACTGTACCAATGCAACTTTACTAGGCGTAAGTCCAAGTAATACATGTGTAACAAGTGTCTCAGGTACTACTGTAGATGCTACTCAAAGTATAGCAGCTATAAGTTGCAATGGTTTTACAGGAAATGCAGATGATGATGTTTGGTATAGTTTTATCGCTACAGCAACGAGTCATGATATTACCGTAACGCCAGGAACACTCTCTGATGCCGTACTCGATCTGCGCTCAGGAGCATGTAATGGAACCAATATAACTTGTGCAGACAATACAACCGGATCAAATGCTGAGGTAATTAATGCTACAGGTTTATCAATTGGAACAACCTATTATGTTCGTGTATATAGCTATGGCGGAACAGGAAACGGAACCTTTGATATCTGTGTCACAACACCTGTCATTATTCCAGGACCCTGTCAGCCAACGACAGATACGCCAGGAACGATGTATATAGATGAAGTTGCTTTTTTAGGAACTCTAGAAGATGTAACCAACGCTGGTTCAGGATTCAGTACAGGATACCAAGATTTTACAGGATTATCTACTATTTCAAGACAGGTTGAAGGAGAAGGAATCAATGTATATGTAGAAGCACCTTTTAGATGTACTTGGAAAGCTTGGGTCGATTGGAATCAAGATGATGTATTTGATGAAACTACGGAAGAAGTTTACAATTCAAACTTTATCTCAACCACAACGACGACTTTCGGTTTTGTAATTCCACTAGGAACAACACCTGGAGATTACAGAATACGTATTAGAAACTATACAGGATTTGATTATTCGTTATTTGATTACAATAATTCATACGATTTTGATCCATGTGAAGATTTTAATGATACTGGAACTACAATTGATGAATTGGGAGAAGCTGAAGATTATCTCTTTACGGTAGAACCTTTCTGTGACGCACTTATTGATACCATTACAGATGGAGAAACCTGTGGTACAGGAACGGTTGATTTATCAGTCACAGGAACAGGAACACCATCGGTAACTGAATACAGATGGTATGATGCAGAAACAGGCGGAAGCTTAGTAGCAACGACTCTTACAGGAGATTGGACTACGCCATCACTTTCAGCAACGACAACCTATTATGTCACAGCATATAATGGAACTTGTGAATCTTGGGTGCGAGAACCAATAGTCGCAAAATTCAATCCAATACCAACAGTTACGATTACTCCAGATGTTTCGAATCGAGTGGTCTGTGGAGAAAATGACATGTTAGAGATTTCTGTTTCAGGAGATGTAGAAGATGTATTTTTAATAGACGAAGACTTTGAATCAGGTGGCTTAGGCGCATTTAGTAATGTAATTATCATAGACAATGGAGCCACCATAAACGCAAGAAGTGCATGGCAAAATCAAACCAGTACGTTTGTGCCAGCGGAAGAAGTATGGTTTCCAGCAATTTCTTCAGGTTTTGGAAGTGATCAATTTGTAATATGTAACTCGGATGTAGGTGCTGACGGATTTGGAACTTCATATATCACACACAATGCATTACAATCAACAGCTTCATATGATACAACCGATTATGTAAACTTGACATTAAGTTTTGACTGTTATTACTCGCATTATCTAGATGATGGAACAGGAGGCGCAGATGATTACTTTACCGTAGAAGTTTCAACAGATGGAACCAATTGGACAGCATTAACGGCAGATATCATTGCAGATGTCGGGATTGGGACAAAGTTTGACAATCTATCATATGATTTATCAACCTATATCAATGAGTTAACACTAAGCGTACGAATTCGTTTCTATGCAGTTTGGTCAGATGGTGTAGCTGTTGATAATGTTCAACTCTTTGGAGATAAGGATGTAACAGCAGTAGATTGGACAACAACACCAGCAAATATTATCGATTTATATATTGATACAGATAATGACAACATCGGAGATACACCGTATGTATCCGGAAGTTATGAAACAGTATATGCAATGCCAACACTCGCACAATTAGAAGAAGCAGATTACTCTTTTACCATTGATGCAAACTTAGCCAACGGATGTGGAGCTGTAAGTTCAAACTTCAATGTAACAAACAATACACGAGTATTTGATAGTGCAGCAGATGCATGGGGAACGGCTGCCAACTGGGCACAAAATATAGTACCAACTTCTGATGATTGTGTCATTATCAAAGACAACGGACTTATGGTGGATACACAAGCTACAGGAAATGGATTGGCAAGAAATATTACCGTAAAAAATGGAGGTTATCTAGAACTGGCAACAGGTTCTTCCATCACTGTGACAGATTGGATCAATGTAGAAAGTGGAGGAACACTTCATGTAAGAGATGGCGCTAATTTAATTCAAGTAACGGATGTAACTTCCAACAACAACACCGGAGAAATAGAAATGGATCGCACTGCAGTTGGAGTGAATACACTAGACTATATTTATTGGTCTTCTCCAGTAGAAGATTTTGAAGTTACAGATGTATCGCCTGGCACAAGTCCTGGATTAATATTTCAATGGCAACCAACAGTTGCAGGAAATGGCTTAGGAAACTATGGTGAATGGCAAAGTGCTTCAGGAACTATGGGCATAGGAAACGGATATATTATTCGCGGTATTTCAGGAACAAGTATCGCCAATACAGCAGAATTTGGTGGAGTTCCAAACAATGGAATTATCAATACCACAGTCACTAGAGGAACGTACACAGGAGTAGACTATCCAGGCGCAGGTGGAACCAACGCAACAAATTTAGATGACAACTGGAACTTGGTAGGAAATCCATATCCATCAGCAATCTCAGCAGATGCATTTATTGCAGCGAATGCTTCCGTAATTACCGATGATACCAATCCGTCAACAATCACAGGAACGGTATATCTTTGGAGACATTTAAGTACTCCAAGTAACGCGTATGGAGATCCTTTCTACAGTGACTATCTATATAATTATAACGAAAATGATTATATCCAATACAATAGTACAGGATCAAATCCAGTAGGCTTCAATGGGAATATTGCTGCAGGACAAGCTTTCTTTGTACTAATGGATGATGCGGCACCAGCAAGTTCAATGATTCAGTTTAACAATAGCATGCGTGGAGTAGCATACACAAACGACCAATTCTACAGATCAAGTGATGATGAAGTTGGACAATTTGAAAACAATAGTGAAAGCACAACGACAATAGAAAAACACAGAATCTGGCTAGATATAATTTCACCAGATAATTCGGCAGCTTCTTCCTTAATAGGTTACATCACTGGAGCATCAAATGAACAAGATCGTTTGTTTGATGGAAACAATCTAAGTGATGCACCAACGCATATCTACTCGCTCATAGGAGAAGAAAAGATGGCAATTCAGGGAAGAGCAGTTCCTTTTGACCAACAAGACGAAGTTCCATTAGGTGTAAAGATCGCACAAAGCGGAAACTATACCATAGCAATCAATGCATTAGATGGATTGTTTGAAACTACCGATCAGAAAATCTACTTAGAAGATTTATATACCGATATGATTCACGATTTAAAACTGACGCCGTACGATTTCTATTCAGAAGGTGGAGATTTTGAAGATCGTTTCATATTGAAATATGTAAAAACTAATGACAATACACTTGACTTAGAAGAATTTAATTCCAATACAGGAATCGTAATTACTACCAACGAGAATCAAATCAAAGTACATGCATACAACAGTCAAATAGAAGCTATAACAATACATGATATTCTAGGGAAACGTTTGCTCGATCGTAAAAACATCAGCGAAGAAGTATATGACATTACTAATTTAAAACCGACAAACAGTACACTCATTGTGAAAGTCGTTTTAGAAAACGGCAAACAGAAAATTCAAAAAGTCATTTACTAATCAAAAGGAAACGTTCTCAAAAAAAGCACTCTTCATTTCAATATGGAGAGTGCTTTTTATTTTTTATAAGATTAAGAAGTCTAAAGAAAAATCATTTGGTAATACTAAAAACTTAATTAAAAAATGAAAGTAATTTCCAACAATAAGGCGATTTGGAAGAAATTACGGTCATTTTTCTTTTCATAATCTATGGTTTTGTAACTCTCTTATAAATAACATAATAAGTTTGTTTTGTGAAAAAAAAAAAATGTATTAGATTTGACGAAATGTAAATAAAGTACGTCAAAATACATTAATTAGCCATAAATGTTCAGATGTATTTTATTTATGGTTCACCCTAAATCTTAAATAGTCTATGAAACTCACCTTTCAATTGACCTGTATACTTATGTGCTTTTGCATGTTTGAGGTAGCCGCTCAATGTGCAGGTATCAATACAAACGCATGTAGCACACCAGCTCCTACAGTGGTAGGAAACAGTATCACTTGTACGCCACCTTCAACCCAAGGAGGAAGAAGAAATTTTGAAGTCACCAATATGATTGCTGGAGCTACGTACAGACTTTCCAATTGTGGATCTGGCTTTGATACACAAATGACAGTCAGAGATGCATCTGGAACTTCTGTCGCTTTCAACGACGATAATGGACCTGCTTGTACAGGAACAGCAGCTTCTATTGATTTTATTCCAACAACTACAGGAGATTATCGAATTCATTTGAATAGATACAATTGTGCTACTACCAATAATCTCAATGGAGATATTGTAGTCACGCTAATGACACCACTACCACCTTCTAATAACGATTGTGCCAACGCAATAGCGTTAACGGTAAGTAGTGGAGCAACTTGTACAACGAGTGTCTCAGGAACTACTGTAAATGCTACGCAAAGTTTAGCTGCAATTACGTGTAATGGCGGAACAGGAAATGCAGATGATGATGTATGGTATAGCTTTGTTGCTACGGCAACAGAACATGATATTACGGTAACTACAACAATAGATGCAGTGATTGATTTACGTTCGGGAGCTTGTAATGGAACCAATATTGATTGTGAAGATTCTGTATTTGTCGGTGGTTCAGAAGTATTAAATGCTACAGGTTTAACCATAGGAACTACCTATTATGTACGTGTGTATAGCTATGGAACTGGAGCTGGAAATGAAGGAACCTTTGATATCTGTGTCACAACACCTGTAATTATTCCAGGACCCTGTCAGCCAACGACAGATACTCCAGGAACGATGTATATAGATGAAGTTGCTTTTTTAGGAACTCTAGAAGATGTAACCAATGCAGGTTCAGGATTTAGCACAGGTTATCAGGATTTTACAGGATTAGCAACTTTGTCAAGACAGGTAGAAGGCGAAGGAATTAATGTATATGTAGAAGCACCATTTAGATGTGCTTGGAAAGCTTGGGTCGATTGGGATGAAGATGATGTATTTGATGAAACTACTGAAAAAGTATACGATTCTAATGGAATTGCCACAACGACGACGACTTTTGGATTTGTAATTCCACTAGGAACAACTGCTGGAGATTATAGAATACGCATTAGAAACTATACTGGGTTTGACTATTCTGCATCAGATTATAACAGTTCATATGATTTTAACTCATGTGAAGATTTTAATGATACAGGATTTACAATTGATCGATTAGGAGAAGCAGAAGATTATCTCTTTAAGGTAGAACCTTTCTGTGATGCTATTATAGATACTATCACAGAAGGAGAAACGTGTGGTGATGGTACAGTAGATTTATCTGCAAGTACAAGTATTTCTGGTTTTACAAGATTTAGATGGTACGATGCAGAAACAGGAGGAACCATGTTGGCTGAAACAAATAATGGAAATTGGACTACACCATCAATATCAGCAACGACAACCTATTATGTAACAGTCTATAATGGAACTTGTGAATCTTGGGTGCGAGAACCTATCACAGCAAAGTTCAACCCAATACCTACAATTAATGTAACTCCAGATGTTTCGAATCGAGTAGTTTGTGGAGAAAATGACATGTTAGAAATCTCTGTTTCTGGAGATGTAGAAGATGTATTTTTAATTGATGAAGACTTTGAATCAGGTGATTTAGGCGCATTTAGTAATGTAGTTATCATAGACAACGGAGCTACCATAAACGCAAGAAGCGCATGGCAAAATCAAACCAGTACATTTGTCCCATCAGAAGAAGTATGGTTTCCAGCAATTTCTTCAGGTTTTGGAAATGATCAATTTGTAATTTGTAATTCCGATATGGGAGCCGATGGAGGAGGAACTTCATATATCACACACAATGCCTTACAATCAACGGCTTCATACAATACAGCAGACTATGTAAACCTAACGCTCAGTTTTGACTGTTTCTATTCTCATTATTTGAATGATGGAGTTGGTGGTGCTGACGATTATTTTACAGTAGAGGTTTCTACGGATGGAACCAACTGGACAGCGCTAACGGCAGATATTATTGCTGATGTTGGAATTGGGACAAAGTTTGACAATTTATCATATGATTTAACAGCTTATATCAATCAACCAACGGTAAGTGTACGAATTCGTTTCTATGCAGAATGGTCAGATGGTGTAGCTGTTGATAATGTTCAACTCTTTGGAGATAAAGATGTAACGGCAGTTGATTGGACAACTACACCATCAGGAATTATCGATTTATATATTGATACCGATAATGACAATATTGGAGATGCGCCATATGTATCCGGAAGTTATGAAACAGTATATGCAATGCCAACACTCGCACAACTAGAAGAAGCAGATTATTCTTTTACCATTGATGCAAACTTAGCCAATGGATGTGGAGCCGTAAGTTCAAACTTCAATGTAACGAACAATACGAGAATCTTCGACAGTGCTGCAGATGCATGGGGAACGGCTGCCAACTGGGCACAAAATGTAGTGCCAACGTCAAATGACTGTGTCATTATCAAAGACAACGGACTTATGGTGGATACGCAAGCTACAGGAAATGGATTGGCAAGAAATATTACCGTAAAAAATGGAGGTTATCTAGAACTGGCAACAGGTTCTTCCATCACTGTGACAGATTGGATCAATGTAGAAACAGGTGGAACACTTCATGTAAGAGATGGTGCAAACCTAATTCAAGTAACGGATGTAACTTCCAACAACAACACCGGAGAAATAGAAATGGATCGCACTGCAGTTGGAGTGAATACACTAGACTATATTTATTGGTCTTCTCCAGTAGAAGATTTTGAAGTTACAGATGTATCGCCTGACACAAGTCCTGGATTAATATTTCAATGGCAACCAACGGTTGGAGGAAATGGCATAGGAAACTATGGTGAATGGCAAAGTGCTTCAGGAACTATGGGCATAGGAAACGGATATATTATTCGTGGTATTTCAGGAACAAGTATCGCCAATACAGCAGAATTTGGCGGAGTACCGAACAATGGAATTATCAATACCACCGTCACTAGAGGAACATATACAGGAGTAGACTACCCAGGAGCAGGAGGAGTCAATGCCACGAATTTGGATGACAACTGGAACTTGGTAGGAAACCCATATCCATCAGCAATCTCAGCAGATGCGTTTATCGCAGCGAATGCTTCCGTAATTACCGATGATACCAATCCGTCAACAATCACAGGAACGGTATATCTTTGGAGACATTTAAGTGCGCCAAGTGATGCGTATGGAGATCCTTTTTATAGTGATTTTGCGTACAACTACAACGAAAATGATTATATCCAATATAACAGTACAGGATCAAACCCAGTAGGCTTCAATGGAAACATTGCAGCAGGACAAGCCTTCTTTGTATTAATGGATGATGCAGCACCAGCAAGTTCAACGATTCAGTTTAACAATAGCATGCGTGGCGTTGCCTATACCAACGATCAATTCTACAGACCAAGTGATGATGGAGTTGGACAGTTTGAAAACAACAGTGAAAGCACAACGACAATGGAGAAGCATAGAATTTGGTTAGATATCATCGCGCCAAACAACAGAGCATCTTCAGCTTTAATTGGTTACATCACTGGAGCATCAAATGAGCAGGATCGTTTGTTTGATGGAAACAATCTAAGTGATGCACCAACGCATATCTATTCGCTAATAGGAGAAGAAAAGATGGCAATTCAAGGAAGAGCAGTTCCATTTGAAGAGGAAGACGAAGTTCCATTAGGTGTAAAGATCGCGCAAAGCGGAAACTATACCATAGCAATCAATGCATTAGA
This sequence comes from uncultured Kordia sp., assembly GCF_947489565.1. Classification (GTDB taxonomy): domain Bacteria; phylum Bacteroidota; class Bacteroidia; order Flavobacteriales; family Flavobacteriaceae; genus Kordia. Next base: position 195,972 of record NZ_CANLEA010000008.1, read on the forward strand.
TGGATTATTTGAAACTACTGATCAGGACATTTACTTAGAAGATTTATATACTGACACGATTCACGATTTAAAACTTACGCCGTACGATTTCTATTCAGAAGGTGGAGATTTCGAAGATCGTTTTGTGTTAAAATACATTGATACAGACGAAAGTAGTTTAAGTGTAGATGAATTCAATTCCAATACAGGAATCGTAATTACTACCAACGAGAATCAAATCAAAGTACATGCATACAATAGCCAAATAGAAGCTATAACAATACATGATATTTTAGGGAAACGTTTACTCGATCGTAAAAACATCAGTGAAGAAGTATATGACATTACAAATCTAAAACCGACAAACAGTGCACTCATTGTGAAAGTCGTTTTAGAAAACGGCAAACAAAAAATTCAAAAAGTCATTTACTAAAAAAGACAAGCCGCCCAAAAATAAAAGCACTCTTCATTATAATATGGAGAGTGCTTTTTTTCTTTCTATAAAATCATGTTAAGTAAGTGGAAACCGTATATAACTATTTAGAAAATCTTATAATTTGTCATCAACCAAAAAATAAAATCATGTTAAAAAAAATTCAAAATCTCGAAAACACTAAAATCTTAAAAAAAGAAACGCAAAAAAACATCCATGGAGGTATACGCTCACTATGCCCAAATCAAGGAGGCTATTGCCCTAATGATGCTGCAATGATTCCTGTTCACTGTATTTCAGCAGTGGCACTATGTTGCGTGGGGAATGTTTGGGTACAATGTTAAAAAAAGGACAGAGCGAACTTCGGTTCGCTCAACGCTCTTCAACCTAAATAACCAACTTGTCAGAAATTATCCAAAATCCAAAACACATAGAAATACGGGTTGCTAAATACAAAAGGTTCTATTACTTTTATGCAAAACCAAAGAAGCATGTTACGCAATACCATCAAAGAACTCTCAACAACCATTCTCAACAATCAATCAGATTTTGATACCATAAAAAATACGATTGACGAAATTCACACACATTACTTAGAAACGACTAACATTCGTGACTTAGGAGATGGTATGCAACATATGGCAGCTGTACCAACAGCAAGCGGAATGGCATTATCGCTCAATCACGCAGCAGCATGCTTATTAGACTATCGCAGGACGGCAAAATTCTTAGACGGAATGGTAACGCTCATTCGCGAAAAACAACAACAACATCCAAACGAAACAATCAATATTTTCTATGCAGGTTGTGGCCCGTACGCACCTTTTATAACTTTAGTAGCGCCATTATTTAAAGCGTCGGAAGTACAATTTTCCATATTAGAAATCAATGCATCTTCTATCAAAATGGCAGAAGAATTGATCAATGCATTAGAACTCACAGAATATGTAACAGCATATCACAATGCCGATGCAGTAACCTTTCAAATTCCAGATGCTAAAAAATACCATATTCTCTTCAGTGAAACGCTCGATGCTTTACTGTACAGAGAATCCTATGTGCCAATTCTTTGGAATATGTTGCCACAAATCTCAGACAACTGTGCAGTCATTCCAAACAATGTCATCGTACAAGCGAGTTTAACATATCCTCAAAAAGAAGGCGAAGACACGCGAAAAGAAAAAGAAGCAGCTGTGATTCTAGATGTACGCGAAGCAGTGAAAGTGAATGATGGTACTAAGTCGTTGCCACAATCTTTTGAGCCTATTACAATCAATCTTAGTGGAGACGAAAAATACCATACCATGATTGTCGATACCAAAGTACACATACACAATGATATTTGGTTACACAGAAATGAATCGTCGCTCAGCATTCCACTCGAAATGGAAATCGTATATCCACTCGAAGCGCCAAACGTAACCTTTTTCTATGAACTCAAACCTTCAGTTGAATTAAAATTACAGAACTAAACAAGAGGCAAGCGTCAGTTCGAGAACAACTACAATTTCTAAAGTTTAAAAGTTGATAGTTTAGAGAGTTTCTATGAACAAGCAATTCAATATTTAAAAATTTCAATTTCCCAAACGTCAGTTCGAGTGGCAAATCTGTGATTTGCTGTATCGAGAACAACTACAATTTCTATAGTTTATAACAACTAAAACGTTATCGCTTAAAAATCACTGCAAAATATTTGCATCTTCTTCACGGAAGCCGTTTCTTTGTATCAAATAGTTCATATATATACTGTCGTTATCAAGAAAGGCTGAGGGAATAGACCCGATGAAGCCTTAGCAACCCTTTACACTTAAAGAAGGTGCTACGTTCTACTGCGCAATGCAGGTAGATAACCAAGAGAAATTCACATCATTTCCTCATGCTTTTTTGATAACAATAATTTGGGCGTTACCCTAAAGGGTCAGGCTATTCGCTGTATCTTTTTTTGTAAAAAAGGATGCCGCTACTATCCTTAACGTAGGATCATAGGTCGCTAAATAAACTCAAAACACCATCTCTAAAATAAGGAGAAGGTTGCTGAGCAAAGTTGAAGTGCATCCTTAACGCCAAATGTCACATCGAGCGTAGTCGAGATGCATCTGTATGTATTAAAAAAATAAAAAACAAAGCCCGCTGAGCGAAGCCGAAGCGACTTTGAAACGAAAAAGAAATATTCATACTGTCATTCCTGCGCAGGCAGGAATCCAGAAGAAAAGAAAGAAGGAAACAAATGAAAAACATCTGGAACGAAATAGAAAAACGAATCCTTGTCTTAGATGGCGCTATGGGAACCATGTTGCAAGCCTATAAATTCACCGAAGAAGATTTTCGCGGCGAACGCTTTAAAGACTTTAAAGTACCATTACAAGGAAACAACGATTTACTATCCATCACACAACCGCACGCCATCAAAGAAGTACATGCAAAATACTTCGCTGCTGGTGCCGATATTGTGGAAACCAATACATTCTCTGGGACAACCATTGCTATGGCCGATTATGAAATGGAACACCTAGTTTACGAACTCAACTACGAATCTGCAAAAATAGCCAAAGAAGTAGCAGACGAGTTTACCGAAAAAGAACCACACAAACCACGTTTTGTCGCAGGTTCTATAGGACCAACCAACAGAACGGCTAGTATGTCGCCAGATGTAAACGATCCAGGATATCGTGCTGTTACTTTTGACGAATTACGAATTGCCTACAAACTACAAGTGGAAGCTTTAATAGATGGAGGAGTTGATGTATTACTCGTAGAAACAGTTTTCGATACGCTCAACGCCAAAGCAGCGCTATTTGCTATTGAAGAAGTAAAGGCAGAAAGAGATATAAATGTCCCAATCATGTTAAGTGGAACCATTACAGATGCCAGCGGACGTACACTATCTGGACAAACAGCGGAAGCATTCTTAATCTCAGTATCACACATTCCATTACTCTCAGTAGGATTCAATTGCGCACTAGGTGCCAACCTATTACAACCGCACTTAGAAGCCATTGCAAACAAAACAGATTTTGCGGTTTCAGCACATCCAAATGCAGGATTGCCAAATGCTTTTGGAGAATATGACGAATCACCATCAGAAATGGCCGCGCAAATAGAAGAATATCTAAAAAAGAATCTCATCAACATCATTGGAGGTTGCTGCGGAACAACACCAGGACACATAAGTGCAATTGCAGAAGTAGCTGCAAAATACAAACCTCGTAATGTTGTTGTTAGTTGCTAGTTGATTGTTATTAGTTCTTTGTTGTTAGAAAATCAATCAAAATCAATCAAAATCAACAAATCAACAAATCAACAAATTAACAAAAAGACAAATTGACGAATCAACAGATCAACAAAAAAGACAAATCAACAAACAACAAAAAGAGCCTAGCGACAAACCGATAACCAACAATAAGGAACAAAGAAAAAGAAGATGCAAGATAAAGACCCAACACCTAATACCCAACACCAAAAACCTAAGACCCAAACCAAGTTCATGCGACTTTCAGGTTTAGAACCTTTAGTTTTAAACGAAAACAGCAACTTTGTCAATGTTGGAGAACGAACGAATGTAGCAGGTTCGCGTAAATTTTTGCGACTCGTCAAAGAAGAGAAATTTGATGAAGCGTTGGCCATTGCCAGACATCAAGTGGATGGTGGTGCGCAAATCATCGATATCAATATGGACGATGGTTTGATTGATGGAAAAGAAGCGATGGTAAAATTTTTAAATCTCATTGCAGCCGAACCAGATATTTGCCGTGTGCCCATTATGATCGACAGTTCCAAATGGGATATCATTGAAGCAGGATTGCAAGTGGTGCAAGGAAAATGTGTGGTAAACTCTATCTCGCTAAAAGAAGGCGAAGAAAAATTTATCTGGGAAGCTACACAAATCAAACGCTATGGTGCTGCCGTAATTGTGATGGCATTCGATGAAGTTGGACAAGCCGATAACTATGAACGTCGATTAGAAATTGTGGCACGTTCCTATGATGTATTGGTCAATAAAGTTGGATTTGCAGAAGAAGACATCATCTTCGATTTAAATATATTTCCAGTGGCAACAGGAATGGAAGAACACCGTAAAAATGCCATCGATTTTATAGAAGCTACACGTTGGACACGCGAAACCTATCCTAACGTCAGTGTAAGTGGTGGTGTCAGTAACGTATCGTTTTCATTTAGAGGAAACAATGTTGTACGTGAAGCCATGCACTCTGTGTTTTTATATCATGCCATTCAAGCTGGAATGAACATGGGAATTGTAAATCCGACGATGTTAGAAGTCTATGACGACATTCCAAAAAACCTATTAGAACATGTAGAAGATGTAATTCTCGATAGAAGAGACGATGCTACAGAACGTTTATTAGACTTGGCGGAAACCTTCAAAGGAATTAAAAAAGCAGACACCGAAACAGTTCAAGAATGGCGTAGTTACGAATTACAAGACCGTATCACACATTCGCTTGTAAAAGGAATTGATAAATATATTGTTGAAGATGTAGAAGAAGCACGCCAACAAGCAGAAAAACCAATTGAAGTCATAGAAGGAAACCTCATGATCGGAATGAATGTCGTAGGAGATTTATTTGGTTCAGGGAAAATGTTCTTGCCGCAAGTGGTAAAATCGGCACGTGTAATGAAAAAAGCAGTGGCGTATTTAAATCCGTTCATAGAAGCTGAAAAAGGCGAACAACAACAAGCCATCGGAAAAGTGTTAATGGCAACCGTAAAAGGCGATGTGCACGATATTGGAAAAAATATTGTAAGTGTCGTATTGGGTTGTAACAACTACGAAATTGTAGATTTAGGAGTCATGGTGCCGCCAGAAAAAATCATAGAAACAGCCAAAGCAGAAAATGTAGATGTCATAGGTTTGTCAGGTTTAATTACACCTTCACTTGATGAAATGGTATACTTAGCCAAAGAAATGGAACGCCAAAACTTCAATATTCCTTTATTGATTGGTGGCGCAACAACTTCCAAAGCACATACCGCTGTAAAAATTGATCCAGAATATAAAAATGCGGTGGTGCATGTAAACGATGCATCAAGAGCAGTAACGGTAGTTGGTGATTTGCTAAACAAGAAAAAATCGAAAGACTATCGCGATAAGTTAAAACGAGATTACGACGAATTCCGTGAAAAGTTCTTAAAGCGTAAAAAGAAAAAATCATACATCTCTTTAGATGCTGCCAGAGCAAAAAAATATAAAATTAATTGGGAAACAAGTACTATTGTCAAGCCCAAAGAGTTGGGAATTCAAAAGTTAACGCAGCTCAGTTTAAAAGAATTAGTTCCGTATATTGATTGGAGTCCGTTTTTCCGTTCGTGGGATTTGCACGGACGTTTTCCAGACATTCTTACGGATGATATTGTAGGCGAGCAAGCCACGCAATTATATTCGGATGCCAAAAAAATGATAGAGGAAATCATTGCGAAACAGTCGCTAAAAGCCAAAGGGATTTTTGGATTGTTTGAAGCTAATACGATCAATGATGATGATATTTCAATTCAGAAAAAAGGAAAAGAAATAGGCGTTTTTAGAACGCTTCGCCAACAATTAGACAAACGTGCGGAAGTTCCAAACATTGCTTTGGCAGATTTTGTAGCGCCAAAAGAAAGTGGAAAGCAAGACTATATGGGCGCATTTTGTACGGCCATTTTTGGAGCAGACGAATTGGCAAACAGTTACAAAGAACAGCAAGATGATTACAACGCGATTATGGCACAAGCAATTGCCGATCGTTTTGCGGAAGCATTTGCAGAATATTTACACAAGCAAGTACGTACGAAACATTGGGGATATGGTGCTAATGAAGATTTGACTAATGAAGAACTCATCAAAGAAACCTATAAAGGAATTCGTCCAGCGCCAGGATATCCAGCATGCCCAGATCATTTGGAAAAAGAAACCATTTGGGAATTACTAGATGTCGAAAAAGTGATTGGAGTTTCATTAACGGAAAGTCTAGCCATGTGGCCAGCTGCCGCAGTTTCAGGATATTATTTTGGGAATGAAGAAGCCAAGTATTTTGGACTTGGAAAAATAACGCAGGATCAAGTGGAAGATTTTGCAAAAAGAAAAGGAATTACGATAGAAAAAGCCCAAAAATGGTTGCATCCTGCGTTGGCAGATTAGCCCGCGTTAGTGATAGCAGTGGCATCCTTTTACCGTCAGTTCGAGTGAATTTGTGTATTGAGCTTTGGCGAAATCACAAATTTGTATCGAGAACAAGGTAAAAGATACAACGGATAGCACGACCGAAGTAACACGAAGGGAACACCCAAAACGAATAGGAAATGAAGTTAAAAGTCAAGAGCAAAAAACAAATTGACAAATAACAAATCAACAGATAAAACATAGAAAAAGAAAAATACAAGAGCCGAGTAAGCAAGTCTCAATACTAACTACTCAAAACTCAATACTATAAAAAAGCATGAAAGTAACAGAACATATAGCAAAATCGGAAGGGAAAACATTGTTCTCTTTTGAAATTTTACCACCGTTAAAAGGACAGCATATCAATTCAATATTTGATAATATAGATCCATTAATGGAATACAAACCACCATTTATTGACGTAACCTATCACCGAGAAGAATATACGTTTAAAGAATTGGGGAACGGATTGCTTAAGAAACAAGTCGTAAAAAAACGTCCTGGAACTGTGGGAATTTGTGCTGCAATTCAGAACAAATATCAAGTAGATGCCATTCCGCATATTTTATGTGGCGGATTTACGAAAGAAGACACAGAAAACTTCTTAATTGATATGGATTTTCTGGGAATTGATAATGTAGTGGCTTTGCGTGGAGATGCCGTAAAAAGCGAAACGTATTTTAGAGCAGAACCCGAAGGGCATCGCTATGCGTCCGAATTGGTAAGTCAGATACAAGACCTAAACAACGGAAAATATTTGGATGAAGAATTGTTGAACTCTTCAAAAACAGATTTCTGTATTGGTGTCGCTGGTTATCCCGAAAAACACATGGAAGCGCCAAGTTTGGACTCGGACATCCATTTCTTAAAAAAGAAAATAAAAGCAGGAGCAGGATATATTGTGACGCAAATGTTTTTTGACAATCAGAAGTATTTTGAATTCGTTGAAAAATGCAGAAAAGAAGGCATTACTGTACCAATCATTCCAGGATTAAAACCCATAGCAACCAAAAAACAATTGAACTTAATTCCGCATCGTTTCAAAGTAGATTTACCGGACGATTTAATTATGGAAGTGGTTCGTTGTAAAGACAACAAAGCGGTGCGTAAAGTAGGAATTGAATGGTGTACGCAGCAAAGTAAAGAATTGGTTGCTGCTGGCGTGCCAATTTTACACTACTATTCTATGGGAAGATCTAGCAATATTGAAGCAATTGCAAAAGAGGTATTTTAAATGAAAGAGAGGAAAATTAATTCCTCTCTTTTTATTTTGTAGTTATTTTTGTGATGAATTATAGATTCCCTGAAGGATCAAATAATCCGCAATTCCAATTTCCATAACATCTAGTGACATCTATAGTAATACACAAGTCTCTAGATTCGCAAATGTATACTGAATCTCCAAATCCACCTTTGGCAGCTTTGATATTTAAAGTTGAAATAGATGCTTTTTTTAGTTTTAACTTTTTAATGGATCTTTTTTTCATGATTTTGGTTTTATGATTAATTTTAAAAATATGCAAAAAGTAAAAAAAAGATATTGGTTTTTACAATACTAAAAGTATGTGTTCTCTATAGTTAACGTATATGTCAAAGAAAAGAGAGGAATGTTAATTCCTCTCTTTTAATACATAATTGAATCGAAAATATCGCATTCTTCGGTTCTCGGATCAAACAAACCTTAGAGCAAACTCTATAATATCTAGTAACATCAATAGTTTGGCAAATATGATCAAATTCGCATATGTAAACTGAACTTTCATATTCACTCGGAAGCTATACATATAGATAGCTAAAGCGGATGATTTTTAATCTTAACTTAGTCATTATCTTTTTTTCATGGTTGTAATTTGTAAGTTAGATCGCTAGAAATTCAGCAAATTAAATGTTGCTTTTAAAAATTTTGATCTGTTGGGTACGGATAAATTTGGCAGTAATATTCACCTCTACATGCTGTATAATCGATGGTTTCACAGAAATCCTGAGATTCGCATACAATTATTGAAAGCGTATTGTTTCCACCATGTAAAGCTTTTGCGTTTAATGTGGAAATTGAAGCTTTTTTCAACGATAACTTAGTAATTGACTTTTTCTTCATGATTTTGGTTTTGATGTGCCCGAAGGTAGAAAAAACGTCTTATAAATGACATTGGTTTTCCATTACTAGAAGTACGTGTTCGCTGTATTTAACATTTAGGCATAAAAAAAGAGGAATGCCTTAAATTCCTCTTTTTAACTAAACATAAAATCGATTATTTTAGAAATCAGTTTTATAAATTGCTGTAAAAGCAATGTATATCATGATATAGCGAATAGTCTATTTGGACTTTTCGGTGATTTTAAATCTTTTAAACTTAAAACTGTATTAATTCGTAAGAATAGTGAAGCATATTGTAAAGCTCTGTATTCGCACTATGTATATTTTGTTCTGTACAATTTGGTTAATGTAAAACTACTAAAAAGCAGAAAGTTATCGTACGGGTTTTACAATACTTTAGTTACGTGATTGCTGTAAGTGCGAGTTTTTCAAGTGTGATATATAGAAAAAGGAACCTGTTAGAGTTCCTTTTTAGTTAAGTGTTTTTTGAGGAAATTAGCGTTGTGGGTTATCATATATTTGACATATAAATTCTCCATTACATGCTGTATAATCGATGGTTTCGCAGAAATTTATAGAAAGACAAAATGCAGTATTTCCAATAGTTCCTCCTTTTGAAGCATTCGTATTTAAATTAGAAACGGCTGCTTTTTTTAGTTTTAATTTTTGAATTGATCTTTTTTTCATGATTTCAAATATTTAGAATTAATAATTTTTTGATTAACAATTTATAGTCAAATACAATTGACATCCGAACTCTCCATTGCATGCTGTATAATCGATGGTTTCACAAATATTGACAGATTCACAAAACAGATAACCACTTTGATCTGTTCCGCCAGAAAGCGCATTCGCATTAAGTGTTGAAATAGAAGCTTTGTGCAGTTTTAATTTTTTAATAGATTTTTTTTTCATGATATAAGTTTTTTGGTTGATATAAAAATATAGAAATGAAATAGTTACTTGCAGAGGTTTTCCATTACAACAAGTAGGTGCATGCTGTAGTTAACACAGGTTCATCTAGAAATAAGACCTTTCATCAATAAAAAAGAAGGAAATAGAAGCATTTTTAAAATAAAAACTACATTTGTTAACGCAATGAAAAAGTTAGTTTACCTCATATTCCTCTATTCGTGTTTCTGTATTGCTCAAGAAACGACTTCTAAAAAAGAACAATCGCCCAAAGCAGCTACGATTGATGTCAATTATTTTAGCGGAAACATAGCACGTCATAATGACGATATTTTGCATTTAATTACGGGACATCCAGAAGGTGTTATTGTGAGTTACAACCGAAAAACCTTTGGAAATGACGATTGGTCACAATTCTATAACTATCCAGATTATGGGGCTTCATTCAGTTATCAAGACTTAAAAAATGAATATTTAGGAAAAAATGTAGCGCTATATGCACATTATAATTTCTACTTTCTCAAACGAAATTTGATGTTGCGTATCGGACAAGGATTGGCGTATACGAGCAATCCGTATGACAAAGTAGACAATTTTAGAAACATAGCATTTGGTTCACGATTAATGAGTAGTACCTATGTAATGTTGAATTACAAAAAGGAAAATCTATTCAAACGATTGGGCATACAAGCAGGATTATCGCTCATACACTATTCCAATGCCAATGTAAAAGCACCAAATACAAGTATCAATACCTTGGCTTTCAATATTGGAGTCAACTATAATTTGGAAGATACTTCGTTGATGGAATTCCAAAAAAATGAAGTCGCTCAAAACTTTAAAGAACCGATTAAATTTAATATTGTCTTACGTGCAGGAGTCAATGAAAGTGATGCTATTGGAAGCGGACAATATGGATTTACGGTAGTTTCTGCCTATGCCGATAAACGTTTGGGACGAAAAAGTGCCATACAATTAGGAACGGAAGTATTTTTCTCCAACTTTCTAAAAGAATGGATTCGCTTTCGATCTATTGCATTTCCTAATGGAGAAGTAAAAGGCGATGAAGATTTTAAACGTGTAGGTGTTTTTGTGGGACATGAATTATTTATCAATAAACTATCTGTCATCACACAACTAGGATATTACGTGTATTATCCTGTGGATTTTGAAGGACAAACCTATATTCGTATTGGAATGAAACGATACTTTAGTAAAAAATGGTTTGCAGCATTAACACTCAAATCGCATGCAGCGAAAGCTGAAGCGGTAGAATTAGGCGTGGGAATTCGACTGTAACAATTTTATGTAAAAAGACTCTTTAAGTTATCAATCAAAAAACAAAAAGATGAAAAAAAGAGTTTTATACAGTACGTTTTTACTATTAATGTGGAGTCAGTTCGGAATAGCGCAATTAGCGCCCGAAGAGGATTATGAAAATAAAAAGAACAAACTTGGGTTTTCGAGTGATGGTGAAAAATATCCTCCATCAAGAGGCCTAATTTTAGGAATACATGGCGCGCGTGAAACAATGTTTGAAATAGGATATTTTCACTATAAGAAGGAAGATGCAGGTTATGGTGATGCAATAAAAGGGTATACAATATCAACGGAACATTATATAAATAAAAACTATATCATAGCACCAAAAATTGCGGGATTTTCTAATCTATGGGGCATCAATTTAGGAGCTGGCGCAGTTTGGTATTTTGATATGGAAAAAAATAATAGCTTACGAATAAGACCAGAAATTGGATATGGTTCAGAGCGTTTTAAACTAACATATGGTATCAATATGGCCATTACCAATAAAGACATGTCGAATGTTAGCAAACATATGTTTTCAGCGACTTATTTTTTTAAGTTCAACAAAAAAACAAAAAACAGAAAGCTCAAATAGTAAAAGCTTAAATAGTAAAAAAAGACAATGAAAAAACTATACTTCATATTAGTACTAATGATTTGTATTTCTTGTGATAAAGAAGACGTACATGATTGTTTTCAAACCTCTGGAAGTATCATCTCAGAAACTGTAAGAGTTGCCGATTTTTCTATGATTGAAGTTGGAGAAGACATTACTTTGGTTGTTAAAGAAGGAATGAGTCAGGAAGTTATCATAGAAACAGGAATCAATCTTATCAATGATGTAGAAGCAAAAGTAGTGGGAGAAACCTTGTTTTTATCAGATAACAATAATTGTAATTATTTCCGTGACTTCGGAATTACAACAATATACATTACAGCGCCAAATATCACTAAAATTCATAGCAAAACACAGTTCGAAATACGTTCCGACGGAATCTTGACTTTTCCAAGCTTAGAATTGATCTCTGAGAACTTTACCAATAGCAGTGCCGCTTCTGGAAACTTTAAATTGCAAATTGAAAATCAGGATTTAAAACTTGTGTTCAACAATCTCTCAAACCTATTTATTTCGGGAAGTACAGAAGAATTTGTCATCAGTTTTCCAGGAGGAAACTCTAGAGTAGAAGCTGCAGATTTTATAGCAAATAAAGTGATCATCTCCTCGAGAGGAAGCAATGATATCATCATCAATCCGCAACAAGAACTTTCAGGAGATATCTATGGAACTGGAGATGTCATTGCAGTCAATCGTCCACCAATACTAGATTTTACAGCGCATTACACAGGAAGTTTAATCTTTCAGGATTAATTAAAATCAAGAGACAATCCACAAAAAACAAACAGACGAACAGTCAAATCAACAAAAAAACGAATCAACAAACAAACAAATCCACAAAAAGTCTAAGAGCGAAGTGATCTAAGAATCCAAGAAGTCTAAGAATCTAAGAAGTCAACTCTCTAAACAAGCTCTCCAAATTTTTATTCTTCTGATTAATCTGTAAAGTCTTCAAGCTATTATCGTGTGCAAAATCAAACACAGTCGGACGCATATCTTTTGTTGTGCTAAACGTAAGTTCGTATACCAAACCACGTGTATTCACAACCTTTGTAACATGTGGAATCTGCTGAATCAATACCTCTTCAACGCGATAATCAAACTCTACTTCAATCACTTGTTCCTGATTCTTCTGAAGTTTCGCCAAAGTGGTATCAGCAACAATTTCACCTTTATTAATAATAATCACACGATCGCACAAAGCTTCCACTTCTTGCATAATATGAGTAGACAAAAAGATGGTTTTCTCCTTTCCTATAGAAGTAATCAAATTGCGAATCTCTGTCAACTGATTCGGATCTAAACCAGTAGTAGGTTCATCTAAAATCAATACTTCCGGATCGTGTAGCAAAGCATTCGCTAAACCAACACGCTGACGATAACCTTTCGACAATTCACCAATCTTCTTTTTGGCTTCTGGCAACAATCCAGTCATTTGAATAACTTCATCAATACGCGATTTAGAAACTTTATACACATTTGCATTAAAAGCTAAATATTCGCGCACATGCATGTCCAAATACAACGGATTGTGTTCTGGAAGATATCCAACACTCTTTTGTACGTTTCGCGCTTCTGTAGTCGTATCAAACTCGTTTACCGAAGCATTTCCAGAAGTCGCTTTCAAATACGTCGTCAATATTTTCATCATGGTAGACTTTCCAGCTCCATTAGGACCTAAAAAACCAACAATTTCTCCCTTAGTAACACGGAAAGAAACTGAGTTTAAGGCTTTTTGTTCACCATACGTTTTTGTGATATTTTCTACAACGATAGACATATTATAAGAGTTTGAAATTCAAAATTACATAAATTTTTATCAGTATTTCACCATATTAAATCAAATAAAAACAAAAAAGAATACAGTTTATTGATAAAAACGTTTTTCTTCAAAAAATATTGGGAAACGATTTTGTTTATAAAAATTTATCTATACTTTAGCTACAACAAATTGAAAGAAAAGATGTTTAGTGCAAACTATTTTTGGCAAGGTTATTTTTACTTCTTCTACGGAAAGAGGTCGGAACGCTTTGTCTTATAGTTTAGTTTAAACATAATAATATAGATACAAAAAAGTTCCGAAATACATTCGGAACTTTTTTTTTGATTAAAAAACAATGCAACAAACAATAGCAATACAAGGAGTTCAAGGATCTAACCATCATAAAGTGGCGCAGCTATACTTTGGAGAAGAAGTACAGTTAGACGAATGCCTGTCTTTTGATGCGTTAGTGCATAGCTTAACACATGAAAAAAGTAGTTATGCAATCATGGCTTTGGAAAATACCATTGCAGGTTCCATAATCCCAAATTATGCACTAATTGATGCCAATAATGTTCATATCAATGGAGAATACTACTTAAACATTCATCATCATCTAATGGCGTTGCCCAATCAGACGATTGAAGATATTACCGAAGTATGTTCGCATCCAATGGCTTTATTGCAATGCAAAGAATTCTTTAAGCAATATCCGCATATCAAATTAGTAGAAGATGTAGATACGGCAGCCGTAGCCAGAAGAATTCAGGAAGAACAAAAAGAAGGAATTGCCGCAATCGCTACAAAAACAGCTGCAGAATTATTTCAGTTAAAAGTGCTTTCATCAGAAATTCAAACCATCAAAACCAATGCGACACGTTTTGTCATTCTGCAAAAGCAAAAACCAATTGAAAATGTTGCCCAAATAGACAAAGCTTCGTTGCGATTTGAATTGGATCACAAAAGAGGAAGTCTGGCAACCATCTTAAATGTAATGAGCGATTGCAAGTTGAATCTCACCAAAATACAATCATTGCCAATTATTGAAACGCCTTGGAAATATGCCTTTTTCGTAGATGTTACATTTGAAGCCTATGAAGATTATACCAAAGCAATTGCTGTATTAGAAATAATGGCTACAAGTTTAAAAGTATTAGGAACTTACAAAAACCGACGAAACGCATGATTCCCGCAAAACGTATACATACCGTAGAAGAATACTATTTCTCTCGAAAATTAAGAGAAGTACGCGGCTTGGTAGCTGCCGGAAAACCCATTGTCAATCTCGGAATAGGAAGTCCAGATTTGCAACCGCCAGCAGTTGTAGTAAACGCACTAGAAGCAAGCTTGCACGATGAAACGGCACACAAATATCAAAGCTATCAAGGAATTCCAGCCTTGCGAAAAGCAATTGCAGATTTCTATAAAAGAAACTATAATGTTGCTCTAGATGCGGATACAGAAGTATTGCCACTTATGGGAAGTAAAGAAGGAATTATGCACATTTCTATGGCGTATTTGGATGAAGGAGATGAGGTGTTAATTGCCAATCCGAGTTATCCAACCTATACTTCGGTAACCAAACTTTTAGGTGCTATTCCCAACTATTACAATTTAGATGCAAACAACAATTGGTTGCCAAATTTGGAAGAATTATCGAAGCGCGATTTAACGAAAGTAAAACTCATGTGGGTAAACTATCCGCACATGCCAACGGGAGCAAAAGCGACAAGTACATTCTTTGAAAAACTCATTGCCTTTGCAAAAAAACATCAAATTCTCATCATCAATGACAATCCATATAGTTTTATTCTAAATGATGCGCCTATGAGTATACTCAGCATTGATGGCGCAAAAGAAGTGACACTAGAACTCAATTCGCTCAGTAAATCGTTCAATATGGCAGGTTGGCGTACGGGAATGGTCATGGGAAAAGCGGAGCATATTCAACATGTATTAAAAGTAAAAAGTAATATGGATTCAGGAATGTTTTACGGAATACAAAAAGGTGCTATCAAAGCCTTAGAAAGTTCGAAAGACTGGTTTGCTGAACTCAATAAAATATATGAAAAACGTCGTAAACTTATTTGGGAATTAGCGACAAAATTGCATTGTGAATTCGATACAGAAACCGCAGGCATGTTTGTATGGGCAAAATTACCAGCAGACAATCAGCTTACATCAGAAGCATTCATAGACAAACTGCTCTATGAAAAAGACGTATTCATTACGCCAGGAAGCATTTTTGGAACGCAAGGCGAAGGATATGTACGTTTCTCACTCTGTGTCACAGAAGAAAAAATAAAAGAAGTCATTCAACGAATCTGATATGGAAAAGCAAATAGCAATCATACAGGCATACATTGATGCATACAACAATTTTGATATCTCAGGAATGATGCAAAATATGCAACGAGATATCATTTTTGAAAACTATGATGCTGAAAAACGAACGCTTTCTACAAAAGGAATTGAAGAATTTGAAACGCAGGCAAAAAAAGCAGCAACGTTATTTTCAATGCGGAATCAACAAATAAAAGGGATACAGAAAAATGATGCAAAAAATACCATTGAAGTGTCCATAAAATATCAGGGGATTTTTGCAGTTGACATGACGGAAACTCTAAAAAAAGGAACTAAAATTACGCTC
Organism: uncultured Kordia sp.; assembly: GCF_947489565.1. Classification (GTDB taxonomy): domain Bacteria; phylum Bacteroidota; class Bacteroidia; order Flavobacteriales; family Flavobacteriaceae; genus Kordia. Next base: position 211,884 of record NZ_CANLEA010000008.1, read on the forward strand.
GAAGGGAAAAGTATTTTTTACTTCTTTGATCAAAAAATAAATAAAATAGTAGATAAAAGTTAACATGAACGTATACATCATAGGAATCGGACTCATAGGCGGAAGCATGTCACTGGATATTCAATCAACATATCCAGAAGCAATGATCTATGGAGTAGATGTAAACGAAGCGCATTTGGAAGAAGCACTGCAAAGACAGTTAATTCATGAAAAAGCCACGCTTCAAAATGTGCAAAATGCTGATATTGTGATTGTCACTATTCCTGTGCATGCTTCCATCGGAATCATTCAGGAAGTATTAGACACCATAAAAGATGATACGTTGGTCATAGATGCAGGTTCAACGAAAGAAAAAATATGCGAAAGCATTGCAGCACATCCAAAACGACGCAACTTTTTAGCCGCGCATCCAATTGCTGGAACTGAATTTTCTGGACCTTCGGCGGCCATTAAAAGGTTATTTGATGGAAAAACAAACATCATCTGCGAAGTGGAAAAAACAGCGTTCAGTCTGCAAGAAAAAGCATTAGAACTGTTCAAAAACTTAGGCATGCGGATTCGGTATATGGATCCAAAATCACACGACAAACACATTGCATATGTATCGCATTTGTCGCATATCAGTTCGTTTATGTTAGGAAAAACGGTCATTGAAAAAGAAAAAAACGAACGTGATATTTTCGATTTAGCAGGCAGCGGATTCGCTTCTACAGTACGTTTGGCAAAAAGCTCGCCAGCCATGTGGACGCCCATATTTGAGCAAAACAAAACCAATGTCATCGAAACACTCGATGAATATATCGCCAATTTACAGGAATTTAAAAGCCTGATGTTGCAGGACAATTTTGAAGGAATTTATAAAGAAATGGAAAACACAAATCACATAAAAAAAATACTAAAGGGAATTGAATAAAAATAATTTGGGCGTTTCCCTAACGGGTCGGGCTTTCGGCAGTCGCTTTTTACAAGCTGTCATTCCTGCGAAGACAGGAATCCACCTTGCAAAAGAGCTTCAACAAAGCCTCAATCCCTAACGCGAATCAAAGATCATTAAGTGCAGTCAAAGCAAACGCGGAACTTCACACAAAAGTGGAGAACAATCGAAAGTGAAATCAAATGAAGAGGAAAACAAAAAACAAATTGACAAATCAACGAATCAACGAATCAACGAATCAACGAATCAACAAAATACAAAAAGACCAATTAACAAAAGATAAAAGATAAAAAGGTAATCATGGAAAATAAAAAAGAACTCAGAAACTGGTTAAACGCCTTCGGATTAGAACATCCGATAGTAATCGCTGGTCCGTGTAGTGCGGAAACAGAAGATCAAGTATTAAATATTGCACATCAACTCAAAGATACGGATGCAACGGTATTGCGTGCAGGAATTTGGAAGCCACGTACACGTCCTGGAAACTTTGAAGGTGTAGGCGCATTAGGATTAAAATGGTTGCAAAAAGCCAAAGAAGAAACAGGAATGTTAACTGCAACAGAAGTTGCCAATGCAACACACGTACGTTTAGCATTAGAGCATGATATCGATGTATTATGGATTGGTGCGCGCTCTACCGTAAGTCCATTTATTGTACAAGAAATTGCAGATGCGTTGAATGGAACTGACAAAATTGTTTTGGTAAAAAATCCAGTAAATCCTGATTTAGCATTGTGGCTTGGAGCTGTAGAACGTTTGCATTCTGCTAATATTGAAAAATTAGGTGTAATTCACAGAGGATTTTCAACCTACGAAAAAACACGTTACAGAAACAATCCAGAATGGCAAATTCCAATTGAATTGCAAAACCGTTTCCCAGATTTACCATTAATACTAGATCCATCGCATATTGCAGGTCGTAGAGATATTATCTTCGATTTGTGTCAAACAGCTTTAGACTTAAGCTACGACGGACTCATGGTAGAAACACATTTTGATCCAGACAACGCATGGAGTGATGCCAAGCAGCAGATAAAACCAACGCGTTTGGTGGAAATCATGGAAGATTTAAAAATCAGAAAAGCGACCGATACAGAAGCAGAATATAGAAATGCCTTAAACACACTTCGTACACAAATTGATGTAATTGACCATCAATTAATCGAAACCTTAGGAAAACGTATGAAAGTGGCAGACAAAATTGGAGCCTTGAAAAAAGAGAAAAACGTTGCCATCTTACAAACCAGACGTTGGAACGAAATCCTTGGAAAAATGATTCTAGAAGGTGAGCAAAATCAACTAAGTGAAGAATTTGTATTGCGTATTTTCAAAGCTATTCACCAAGAATCGATCAATCACCAAGAAAAAATAATAAATAACTAATGCTGAATTGGGTAACGTGACTAGATTTTTGTGACTTCATAATATAACATTAAAACCATTATATTATGAAAAAAAAGAAGTCAATAGCTAAATTTAGTATCACAAAAAGTAAAATAGCGAAGTTAAATTATTACAAAGCAGTTAGTGTAGTAGGAGGTGCAGTCTCAGGAACAGACTATCTGGCTTGTAATCCTCCGAAACCAACTGGACTAGAATGTTTAAATGATTCAAGACGATGTCACGAAAGTGAAGTAATTTCTTGTTACAGCCCATGTGGTGGTACAGCAGCAACTACTGGTTGTAATCAATAAGTAATAAGTGAAAAAGCGAGTCAATTGGCTCGCTTTTTCATCTATGACTACCAAAAGTTAAGCGCAAGTACAATCTGTATTTTCAAACAAACCATGATAAACATCCTTCCACATACCAAGTGACTTGAGCTTCTTTACTTCTGTCAGATGGATTTTCTCCATCTATTCCTTCTTTAATTGAAAAATCTAAAAATGGACTTTTTGTTCAAGTCTAAATTCTTTAACTTCTTTTTGTATAACTTTTTATTTTATAATTAGCATACATTTTCACAACCAGAAAACATTCCTGTGTTTCTTGTCTTTTTAATAGGCTTTACTTGACAACAACTTGTACCTCCTTGGCAAGGTCCTTCACAAGTATTAGCCTGATGCCCTCCATTAACTGAATGATAAAAACTGATGATTGATTTCTTATTGAGCATTAAATTTTTGATATTCTTTTTTTTCATAATACATTTTTTTTAATAATAATTTAATAGATGATGATATTGGATGATACTTGTTCCTAGCAACCATCTAAATAAACACAAGTATTTAATCCTTGGCAAGTAGCATCATTTCCTGGGCTTGAAACTGGAGCTGGTTTTTTCTCTCTACACCAAAATAAAGACCACAAAACTCCCCCATGAATTTTGTTAACTGTTTTTTTATTCAAAGTAGAAATTGACTTCTTGTTCAATTGTAAACTCTTTAAATTTCTTTTCTTCATAATATTCTGTTTTTAAATTATTAATGCATCAAAGCAAAACATAAAAACAATCCGAAAAAAGTGATACCATTGATGATTTATGATTTATCAGCAACTCCAATTAATGGTTTGTGAAAACTTGATGCGGATTTTTTGTGAAGCTGTACGTTTTTAAATTTTGTTTTTTCATGGTTTATTAGGTTTTGAATGAATACTGATTCAAAACAAAACATAAAAACAACTCAAAAAAGAAACACTATTAATAGTTCATTAAAACGTGAAAAATAAGTTGTTGATGATTCATAAAAGTGACATAGGAAAACTTTTGTATGTCAAAATAAATATGTAATGCCTATTTCTTTAAAAACCAACAGGTAAAGCTTTGTTATTTTTAAGAATAATCTTGATCTTTGCGGCAATGATAGGAACTGTTTATAAATCTACGGGAAGTTGGTATTTGGTCAAAACTGAAGCGGGAAAAGAATACGAGTGTAGAATCAAAGGAAAATTTAGACTCAAAGGGATTAAAAGTACCAATCCTATTGCGGTAGGTGATAAGGTGAATTTTACCTTGGAAACAAAAAACAACACCGAAACGGGAATTATTGACGAAATCTTTGACCGTAAAAACTATATCATTCGTAAATCAGTCAACCTATCCAAACAAACCCATATCATTGCTTCCAATATTGATCAAGTATTTCTATTGATTACAATTGATAATCCGCCAACATTTCCAAGTTTCATAGATCGTTTTCTAGTCACCGCAGAAGCCTATTCGATTCCCTGTGTATTAGTATTTAACAAAATTGATACCTATGCAGAAATTGAAAGACGCGCTGAGGTTATGTATCTTATGGATATTTATCAAAGTATCGGCTACGAATGCATTGAAATTTCTGCCAAAGAAGGCGCCAATGTAGAAGCAGTTAAAGAACGTATGAAAGGAACTGTGAGTATGTTTGCAGGACATTCAGGTGTTGGGAAATCTACTCTGGTGAATGCTATTGCGCCGGAATTAAATCTGAAAACCAAAGAAATTTCCGAACAACACAAACAAGGACAACATACGACGACTTTTGCTGAAATGTTCGACTTAGAAATTGGCGCAAAAATCATTGATACGCCAGGAATCAAAGGTTTTGGAATTGTAGACATGGAAAAAGAAGAAATTGGCGATTACTTTCCAGAATTCTTCGCGTTAAAAAACGAATGCAAATTCAATAATTGTGTTCATCTAGAAGAACCAAAATGTGCGATAAAAGATGCTGTTGAAGATGGCGAAATTGCTTGGTCGCGTTACAAAAGTTATATGCAAATCATAGAAGGTGACGAAAATAACTATCGCGTGGACGAATTTAAAGAACAGTAACTATGTATTGTAAATAATATAAATTGGAAATGGACATAGATAAAATAATTTATTTTGTACAATTCATTCCTTTTATTTGGTTTTTGCTTTTAGATGAAGAAGTTTCGAATAAAAAAAGTGTTTTTCTGAAATTCATATTCATTTCAATAGCAATTTTGATTTTCGGAATTTTTTATGAATATAATTTAGCTGAAAATAATAAATCACTTATATATTATGGTTCTCAAATGACATTGATATTTTTATTGTTGTACAAAATAGTCCAAATTCCATACTATTGGATTTTCAAACGAAAACCTGAAATATCAACAATTCCAGAAAAGAATATTGACATAATTCCATTGTTATTTGTGATTGCCGGAACAATCAGTTTACCATTTTTAATTGACATTTTTATTATCCAAAAATTAAGATAACATATAACAACACACATGAAAGCCGTTATACAAAGAGTTACCGAAGCAAGTGTTACCGTAGATCAAAAGAAAGTAGCAGATATTGGTCACGGATTGCTTATTTTACTTGGTGTAGAACATGAAGATACACTAGAAGATGTAACATGGCTTTCTAATAAAATAGCACGTTTACGCATCTTCAATGATGAAAATGGTGTGATGAATACATCGTTGCTCAATACTGGAGGAGAAGCCATTGTAGTAAGTCAATTTACGCTACATGCAAGTACCAAAAAAGGGAATCGCCCAAGCTATATCAAAGCTGCAAAACCAGACATTTCCATTCCAATGTACGAAGCATTTGTGGTACAATTTGAAAAAGATCTTGGCAAAAAGGTGCAAACAGGAATCTTTGCTGCCGATATGAAAGTTGCATTGCTTAATGACGGTCCTGTAACCATCATCATAGACACTAAAAACAAAGAATAATAGTATTTAGTAACTTTTCATAGCGCTTATTAACTTTCTTCCTCAGAATAGATTACTTTTCTTATATTCGTGAAATATTCCCCCGAATATTAAAACATAAATTACGTATGCGTTTAAAAATTTTGACAATTGCTGTCATACTATGTTCTATGTATGTAGCAAAAGCTCAAGATAAGGAGCTTATAAGTTACCTTACACTTCCACAGGAACTTACAAAAAATGCAAATGCCGTTGTTCGGTTAGATGAAACACTTGTAAAGATAGAAGCTATCGATGATATGACTGTTTCTGAAAAACGTATAGTGACGGTATTAAACGAAAAAGGATTGCGAAAAATTGGCGCTCAAGTCTATTATGATGAAAACATACGTATAAAAAATGCGGAAGTTAGAATCTATGATAAATTTGGAAAGCAACTCAAAAAAATTCGTCAGAAAGATTTTGAAGATGTAAGTGCCGTCGATGGTGCAACAATGTATACGGATGCGCGATACAAATACATAGAGTATACACCAGTATCATATCCGTTTACGGCTGTATTTACGAGTGAAATTCACACTAAAAAAACATCCAATTTACCAAGATTTTCCCCAGTTCCTTACTATACAGGAATTCAAAAAAGTAGATACAAAATTACCTATCCATTATCGTTAACGCTCTATAAAAAAGAACATAATATTGAAGAGTATGGAGTGATAAAAGATGAAAAAGAAGGGCGTTTAATGTACATTCTTGAAAATGTTCCAGGAGTCAAACCAGAAGCCTACAGTCCAGCAGAAGCTACGATAAAACCACGTGTGCAATTTGCGCTAAGTAAATTTACGTATGAAGGTATTTCTGCGGAAGTTGATAACTGGGAAGAAGTAGGCGCATGGATACATCAAAACTTACTCAATGGTCGTGCAACGGTAGATGCTGCTACGAAAGCAAAAATTGAAAGCATGATTGCGGGAGTTGAATCTGATCGAGAAAAAGCGCGACTCATTTATGAATTTATGCAAGGGAAAACACGGTATATCAGTGTGCAAGTTGGAATTGGAGGATATCAACCGATCAAAGCTGATGAAGTAGACAGAATGGGCTATGGCGATTGCAAAGGGTTGACAAACTATATGATGGCACTGTTGAAGATTGCAGGTATTGAATCGCATTATACGGTTGTGTATGGCGGATCAAAAATTTCGAGTTTCTATGAAGATTTTGCTTCCTTAGGACAAGGAAATCATGTTATCTTAAACATTCCGAATAAAGGCGATGATATTTGGTTAGAATGTACAAGTCAAAAAGTACCTTTTGGACATATTGGCGATTTTACAGATGATAGAAATGTATTAGTAGTAACTCCGGAAGGAGGAAAATTAAAACATACCAAAAAATATGCTACCGAGGAAAATCTACAGGAAACCACAGGTTCTTATGTCTTAGATAGTAACGGAAATATCAAAGCAGATGTTACAATAAAAACAGAAGGAATTCAGTATGACAATCGTTTTTATATGGAAGACAGATCTGATGTAGAAAAGGACAAATACTATAAAAAATATTTTCAAACAGTCAACAATGTCAATGTGGATAATATCGAACTCAAAAACGATAAGAAAACTATTGAATTCACAGAAAAAGTAGCATTCAATGCAGACGCTTATGGTGTTTCTACAGGAGATCGTATGTTGTTTGCTGTCAATGCTTTTAATAGACTTACCAGCATTCCTGATCGATACCGAAATCGTAAATTTCCATTAGAAATTCAGCGAGGTTACTACGATGTTGATGATTACGAAATCAAATTGCCGAGCGATTATAAAATAGAAGCCATTCCAGAAGATGTGACGTATGAAACTAAGTTTGGAAGTTACACATTTAGCATCACACAAAAAGGCGATCAAACTCTACAATACAAAAGAACAATCAAAATAAAAGATGGTTTGTACCCTAAAGAAGAATACAAAAACTATCGAAAATTTATCAAAAAAATTGTCCGATACGATGGTTCAAAAATTGTATTAGTCAAAAAATAACACCCTAACAATAACAATAATTCACAGATGAAAAAACAAATGCTATTCGTATTTGCGTTGCTAAGTTTTGTAGTAATGCATGCGCAAGACTTTGAATTTGGAGAAGTGTCTAAAGCCGAATTGGAAGAAAAACAACATCCAAATGACCCAGAAGCCAGTGCAGCTATTCTTTATGAAAAAACGTACATCACACTGCGTTATATTCAAGGAGAAGGATTTCAAGTAGAAACCAATATCCAAAAACGTATCAAAATATACAAAAAAGACGGCTTGGATATGGCAAATCATACCATTCCATTATACAAAGGAAGTGGTGGCGAACGTGAAAAAGTTGCAGGATTAAAAGCTTATACTTACAACTTAATTGATGGAAAAATTGAAGATACAAAATTGCGTAAAAGCGGAATCTTTAAAGAAAAGCGTAATGAATATATAGACTTACAAAAACTAACAATGCCTAATGTAAAAGAAGGTTCTGTGGTAGAGTTTAAATACAAAATGATTTCGCCATACATCGGAAACATCAATGAAGTGTATTTTCAATACGGAGTTCCTGTAAATCAAATTGACGTTACTTTTGAAGCACACGAATATTTTACCTATAAAAAACACTACAAAGGGTATTTTAGATTGCAACCTAAAGAAACGAGTCGCTCAGGAAAAATTACCATTACCGGAAAAACAAGAACTGGAGGAAATAGTAGGCAAGCAGTAAGTAGAACATCTTTTAGTCAAGATGCTATAGATTTCACTTACAACGTTACAAAATTCAACCTAAAAAATGTACCTGCACTCAAAGATGAAAGCTTTGTGAGTAATCTTGAAAATTATCGAAGTGCCGTAAAATTCGAATTGGCACAAACACAAATGCCAAACGACATTCCGCAATACTTAGCGAAGTCGTGGGATGATGTGGTAAAAACAATCTACAATAACAGTAATTTTGGAGGGCAACTTACCAAAACATCGTACTTTAAAAGCGATATAGACAACCTAGTAGCAGGCGTTTCAGACGACATGAAAAAAGCGGCAATGATTTACACATATGTGCGTGATAGAGTAAAGTGGAATGGAAGATATGGTAAATATGCAGATGTTGGTGTTCGTAAAGCATACAAAGATAAAACAGGAAACGTAGCGGATATGAATTTGATGCTAACGGCAATGTTGCGCCATGCAGGAATCAGTGCAAATCCAGTGATATTAAGTACGCGTTCGCATGGAATTACGATGTTTCCAAGCTTAAACGGATTCAATTATGTAATTGCAGCTATTGAAGTACAAGACGCTGTTATTTTACTAGATGCTACAAATTACTACGGAGAACCAAATGTATTGCCAATGCGCGCATTAAATTGGTCAGGACGATTGATTCGTAAAGATGGAAGTTGGAGTCAAATCAGTTTGATGCCAAAACAGACTGCTTTACGAGCAACGATGATCAATGCAACCTTGGACGAAAATGGAGATATCACAGGAAAACAACGCACACAATATACCTCACACAATGCCTTAAACTTCCGTGAAATGTATTCGGAAATCGATAAAGAAGAATACTTGGAAGAACTTGAAAATACGATTGAAGATATTGAAATCGCAGAACACGATGTAAAAAACATTAAAAAATTAGGGAAACCTGTGGTAGAATCGTATTCGTTTGAAAAAGAATCGCAAGCAGAAATTATTGGTGATAAAATCTACTTTTCGCCACTTTTCTTCTTAGCAACTTCTGAAAATGTATTCAAAGCTGAAGAGCGTGTATATCCTGTCGATTTTGGGTATCCATGGAAACGAAAAATAATGATGAACATTCAAATTCCAGAAGGCTATGAAGTAGAATCAATGCCAGAAGCAGGCGCTGTAAAAATGCCAGAAGGTTTAGGTTCGTATTCATTCAATATTTCCAAAACTCCAACAGGAATTAGTGTGGTAATGTCTAAAGAAATCAGTTCTTCTGTAATTACACCAGACAAATATGGAGCCTTGCGTGAATTCTACAAAATGCTCGTTGAAAAGGAAAAAGAAAAAGTAGTATTAAAGAAATTATAATAGAAAAAAACTATAAATCTTTCTTAAGAAACAACTCATAAAATTCGCTGAAAAGCTATATTTTTACAAGTGACTTTATAACTGGTTTATAAAGTCACTTTTTGTATATAAAAAATAAACTTTATGAATCTAAAAGATGCACAATTAGCAGTCGATACATGGATCAAAGAACACGGTGTTCGCTACTTTAATGAGTTAACCAATATGGCGCAACTTACAGAAGAAGTTGGAGAAGTAGCGCGTATTATTGCACGTCGTTATGGAGAACAAAGTGAAAAGGAAAGCGATAAAGACAAAGACTTAGGAGAAGAATTAGCTGATGTTGTTTTTGTAGTACTGTGTTTGGCAAATCAGACGGGAATTGACTTGCAAGCCGCATTTGATAAAAAAATGGACAAAAAAACCAAACGTGATCACGATCGTCATCACAACAACGAAAAATTAAAGTAGATAAAAGGTTTGATACGTCATTCTGAAACCATGTGCTGAACTTGATTCAGTATTGATTCAGAACCACACAAATAGATTTTAAGAAAAGAATAAGAAAGAATATGAACATAAAGCTTCAAAAATCAACACTTCACAAGCAATCAAATATTGCCATTACAGGTTCTAAAAGTGAATCCAATCGGTTGTTACTTTTACAAGCTTTATATCCAAACATCACCATTGCAAACATCTCCAATTCAGACGATGCAACGTTGATGCAAAAAGCTTTAAAATCTACAGATAATATAAAAGATATTCACCATGCCGGAACAGCAATGCGCTTTTTAACGGCATATTATGCAACTCGCGAAGGACAAGAAATCACACTCACAGGTTCTTCAAGAATGCAAGAACGTCCCATAAAAATATTAGTAGATGCATTGCGACAATTGGGTGCAGATATTGAATACACAAAAAATGAAGGATATCCGCCGTTGCAAATAAAGGGACAAAAACTACAAGAAAGTCAAGTAACCTTAGCGGCCAATGTAAGTAGTCAATATATTTCTGCATTACTCTTAATTGCGCCAACTTTAGAACAAGGATTAACACTGACACTGGATGGGAAAATTACCTCAGTTCCTTACATCAAAATGACGCTTTCTTTGCTAAACGATCTTGGTGTAACAACAAGTTTTGAAGGAAATACAATCACAGTTGCACGATTTAAAGCATCACAAGAAACCAAAGCGTTTACAGTAGAATCTGATTGGAGTTCGGCTTCTTATTTTTACAGTCTAATCGCGTTAAGCGAAATAGGAACAACCATAGAACTTTCAGCATACAAGCAAAACAGTCTACAAGGCGATTCTTGCTTGGCAGAAATATATACACTATTTGGTGTTGAAACTGTTTTTGGTGAAAATACCATCACGCTAACGAAAACGCAAGAAGCAACTCAAGAAACGATTAAGCTAGACTTAAAAAATGCACCAGACATTGCACAAACAATTGCTGTAACCGCATTTGGATTGCAATTATCTTGCGAAATGATCGGACTACACACGCTAAAAATAAAAGAAACCGATCGTTTGGTGGCATTAAAAGTAGAACTTGAAAAACTAGGTGCTTCTGTAGATATTACGGATAAGTCTCTGTATTTGCACAAAGCAACAACGATCAACGAAAATATTTCCATTCATACTTACAAAGATCACCGCATGGCAATGGCATTTGCACCATTAGCATTATGTACTCCACTATACATTGAAAAAGCAAATGTAGTGTCGAAATCCTTCCCAGATTTTTGGAAAGATTTGGAAAAGATTGGGATTGAAGTAATAGAAAAATAAAAAAACTCACTAAATACTTGACAACGCCTATTTTGAGATTGTATATTTGCGGTTCTTAAAAAATAACTTAAAAGACTTATGGCAAAAAAGCTATCACATTTTAATTTTGATCTTCCAGTAGAATTATTAGCAGAATATCCATCAGAACATAGAGATGAAGCACGTTTAATGGTGTTAAATCGAGAAAAGCAAACTATTGAACACAAACAGTTCAAAGATTTGGTGGATTACTTTGACGAAGGAGATGTAATGGTGTTGAACAATACGAAAGTATTTCCTGCAAGACTCTTTGGAAATAAAGAAAAAACAGGAGCACGCATTGAAGTCTTTTTGTTAAGAGAATTAAACGAAGAACAACGTTTATGGGATGTTTTAGTAGATCCTGCAAGAAAAATTAGAATTGGAAATAAATTATACTTCGGTGAAGACGAAAGTTTAGTTGCTGAGGTCATAGATAATACAACATCAAGAGGACGTACTTTACGCTTTTTATATGATGGTTCGTATGATGAATTCAGAGCAAAATTAGGTGAACTAGGACAAACGCCACTTCCAAAATACATCAAAAGAGATGTAGAGCCAGAAGATGAAGAGCGTTACCAAACAATTTATGCAAAAGAAGAAGGAGCTGTAGCAGCACCAACAGCAGGTTTGCATTTCTCAAAACACTTATTGAAGCGTTTGGAAATTAAAGGAATTGACTTCTCTGAAATTACTTTACACGTAGGTTTAGGAACATTCAATCCTGTAGAAGTAGAAGATTTATCGAAGCATAAAATGGACTCTGAAGAATTGAAAATTGAGTCAAAAGCTGTAGAAACGGTAAACAGTGCTAAGACAAATAAAAGAAAAGTATGTGCTGTAGGAACTACAGTAATGCGTGCTTTAGAAAGTTCAGTTTCTTCAGAAAGAACATTGAATGAATATGAAGGTTGGACAAATAAATTTATCTTTCCTCCGTATGAATTTAGCATTGCGAATTGTATGATTACAAACTTCCACACACCAAAATCAACACTATTAATGATGGTTTCTGCCTTTGCAGGTCACGATTTCATCTTAAGAGCGTATGAAGAAGCTATCAAAGAAGGATATCAATTCTATTCGTATGGTGACGCAATGTTGATTCTGTAAATAGAAAACACATAACACATATATAAAATCCTGTCTTTGGCAGGATTTTGTTTTTTAGGTAGATTTAAAATGTTTTAGAATCTTCACCAAATATCTTCAGAGATAAAAAATGATCGAACTACATAAAATTAAAATTTAAAAATGCTTTTTACTAAAAAAAATATAGCAACAAGTTTATCTAAAGAAGAAACTCTGAATCAGATTAAAACGATCACAAAACCAATCTCTTTAAACAATGTGTTTGATGTAAATAGTGATGAAAACTATGAATTTGAAGGCCATTTTGATAATTTTTCATTCACACTTTTTCCGTTATTTAATTATGGATTGAATCAATTATTACGACCAAAAATTATAGGTCAAATAGAAACTTCTAACGATCAAACAGTCATAAAGTTAGAATTTTATTTACCTAAAATGATAACGTATGTATTGTTATTACTTCTAGTGATTGCAATCCTTATCTTAAATACGGCATCAATCGATTTCAATACATTCATGATCTATGGATTAATAACTATGTTGGGATTTTATTTTGGTTTCCTTTACAGAATAAATAAAGCAATCAACATAATCAAAGCTAGGCTGAACTAACAAATGCTATGTTATTAAATTGCACCTAATTATTAGGTTATCTACAAACAATGATGCCTATAATTTGTTGTTTGTACAAGATTATGAACGAACAATACATTCCAATTCCCATAAGGTTTGTTTTTTACTAACTTTAATACTCAGAATTTTCAACTAATTATCAAACAAGGTATTAGCTGTTGTTCTGAAAATTCAACTATAAATTTCAAATACATTCTAAAATGAAAAAAAGTATACTATGTATATGTTGTTGTGTGTTTATCCTAAATTTTAGCCAGGCACAAGACAATCATATGGGAGCGAAACATATAAAAGTTAAAGCAAATTGGACAGTTTCTGAATCAGGAACGTTGGCAGATGGTCACAAAATAGCTGATTTATCTTGGGCAGCAAATAGTAGTGTTGCTTGTTTTCCAGCGACTCGAAATCAAAAATTCTCTGGAAATCATGTCTTCTATACCACCACGATTCCGAAGCGTTCTGAAATGTTTATCAAAGTCATTCCAAAAAACAAAAATCAAAACTTTAGCCTGTATGCGTATGAAGTTGGAATGACAAATAATCAGCTGCCGCCAGACTTGAATAGTTGTGTAACTTGCGAAGCAGATTTTAAATGGGATTACAAACGCAGAGGAAAAACACAAGATCATACACGTGAAGTACGATTGAATGCCATTAACAATCCGTACAAAGTAGTCATTGGAGTTGTAGGTGCAGAAGGTCTTACGGAAGGAGATTTCACCTTAGAAATAAAACTCAATGGAGGAGAAGAGATTTCGTATTCGACACCCAAAATTGAAGTTGTCAAAATAGAAACCAAAGGCGCAGTGACTGTAACCAATGGAAATTTAAATACAGGTGATGTAATCGGCGATTTATCCTGGGCTTCTAACAGTAGTGTAGCTTGTTTTCCTTCAATTCGAAATCAAAAATTTTCTGGAAATCATGTTTTGTATGAAACAACGATTCCGAAGTATTCTGAAATGTTTGTTACAGTCATCCCAAAAAATAAAAATCAAAACTTTAGCTTATATGCATACATGGTTGGTGCAACCAATGAACAATTACCGCCAAATCTAACGAGTTGTATTACCTGTGAAGCTGACTTTAAATGGGATCGTAAATGGAAAGGAAAAACACAAGATCATACACGAAAGATTCGGTTAAATGCAATCAATCGTCCTTACAAAGTAATCATTGGTGTCACTGGAGCAGAAGGTCTTACGGAAGGCGATTTTGAAGTAAAGATTGAAATCAAAAAAAGATAGTCGGTAGTTTTTTTATTTTTATCAACTACTTCATTTCTAAATACTACATTGATGTAGTAACAAAACTGCAAACTCACAAATTCTTACTACTTTTGCAGCATGAAGCAAGCAGTGAAGAAGGACATACGTGCATTAAGCAAAGAACAACTTCGTGATTTTTTTGTGGCAGAAGGCGATAAAGCATTTCGTGGAAATCAAGTCTATGAATGGTTGTGGCAAAAAGGCGCGCATGATTTTGACGATATGACAAATCTTTCTAAAGAGACACGTAAAATGTTGGAGGAAAACTTTGTCATCAATCATATTCGTGTGGACAAAATGCAACGTAGCAATGATGGTACAATTAAAAATGCGGTACGCTTGCATGACGGCCTCATTGTAGAATCTGTTTTAATTCCAACAAGTACACGTACAACGGCTTGTGTTTCAAGTCAAGTGGGTTGTAGTTTAGATTGTAAATTTTGCGCTACGGCGCGATTAAAACGCATGCGAAACCTAAACCCTGATGAAATCTACGATCAGGTAGTTGCTATTGATCGTGAAAGCAGATTATATCATAACAGACCGTTATCTAACATTGTATTCATGGGAATGGGTGAACCATTGATGAATTACAACAATGTGTTGAAAGCTATAGAAAAAATTACTTCGGATGAAGGTTTGGGAATGTCACCAAAACGAATCACAGTTTCAACTTCTGGTGTGCCAAAAATGATCAAAAAAATGGCAGATGATGAGGTTAAATTTAAATTGGCTGTTTCATTACATTCTGCAATTGAAGAAGTGCGAACGTCTATTATGCCATTCAACGAACACTTTCCGCTTACAGACTTAAAAGAAGCGTTGGCATATTGGTACGATAAAACCAAAAATAAAATTACTTATGAATATGTAGTTTGGGATGGCATCAACGATCAACAAAAAGATATCAATGCACTGGTAAAATTCTGTAAAGATGTGCCAAGCAAAGTAAACTTGATCGAATACAATCCAATCGATGATGGTCAATTCCAGCAAGCAAGTAACAAAGCAATCGATCGTTATGTAGATTCTTTAGAGCAAAATGGAATTACCGTAACCGTAAGACGTTCAAGAGGAAAAGATATAGACGCAGCTTGCGGACAACTCGCAAACAAGGAGTAGTTTAAAAGAAATTTACTCAGATGTCATTCCTGCCTACGCAGGAATGACATCTGAGTAAAGAGTCTAATAGATCTAAGAAGTCTAAGAATCTAAGTAAGTCTAGAAATCTGTAAGCGCGAGTTTAAAACTCGTGCTTAAAAACAAACTATATTAGCCAGAGCGGGTTTCCAACTCGTACTAAAAAAAGCCTTCAAAGTAAAACTTAAACTTCAAAGGCTTTAAATATTGTATAAACTATAGTGTTATTGTTTGACTATTTTATATGAACTTACAGAGTCTCCAATCGTAACCACCATAATATAGGTTCCTGCTCTCAACGAAGAAATGTCAATTTGTTTTGTAGATAAAACAGTTTCATCAACGCGCATTACTTCCTGACCAAATAAATTGATCACGTTTAAATTACTAATTGGTAAGGTACTATCAAACTGTACAATTCCTGTAGTTGGATTTGGATAATACTTAAAACTATTGGTATTTACTTCTTCTACAGATAATGGATCTGATTGTGTTGTAAAGCTCCAAATAGGTGAGTTCACTGCGTCTCCACCTACATTCTTTGCTACAATTTGCCAATAATACAATGTTGAATATTCCATTCCAGTAATATCTACAGTTGTATTTCCAAGTGTTCCTAACAAAGCAAGTGTTCCAGGAGAATCTCCTAAATACACGTCATATGCAGTAGCAGGATCGCCCGTCATTGCAGCTTCCCAAGCAAAGGTTACAGAATTATCAGGATTTCCGTCCATATTGTCATCAGCAGGATCAATCACAACGCCAGTTGCCATATCTGCTGGTGTTGGTGTTGTTGCAGGATCTGGTGCAGTAGCATCAGCAATCATATCAACATTGTCAATAATCCAACGGTCACCGTCATTATTTTCCAGAACAAAAGCAACATAAATAGCTTGTCCAGCATACGCAGACAAATCTACAGTGTGTTGCGCTAAAGGTCCACCAGACCAAACATCGGCTTCACTTTGTGTATCAACAATCGTAAAATCGGCATGTGTGGTTTGACTCATACCTGTAGAAACTCGAATTGTATATGTAGAACCGTAATCAGTAGCAAAACTATCCGATTGATCAAACGAAAGGATGAAATTCGTAGCATCTACTGTAAATTGTGGAGTTACCAACCAGTCTTCGGCATTTCCGCCTGTAACAGCTTCCCAAGTAACAAAGGCAACATTATTGGTTGCTCCATCATTTACTTGCCAATCTTGAGTGGTTCCTAAACCATTCGTTCCAATAAAACTTGCCCATCCGGCAGGAATCATTGTACTAGATTCGAAGTCTTCAGATAACTGTGCAAATCCAAATTGATAAAAAGTTAATAAAAATAAAAAAGTAATTTTTCTCATAATCAAGGCTTTATATGTTAGTTCTCATAAAGTTATAAAAAAAACAACAACTCTGACATTTTGTATTAATTTTTATAAAATCTGTAAAAATTAAAGGGAAAAACGTTGAATTCATTAAAAAAAGCTGAAAAATAGAAACCATATCGCCTTTAAAACATACTGAACTTCCTACAACTGTATTCCTAACAATGAAAATAAAATGATAATTTACCTTCACAACTGTTCGAATCTTGTTAAAAAGGTTACAAATCATGGAATTAGTTAATATCTTTGCAGTAGAATGAAAGTAGTCGCACAGATAAAACAACCCATTGTAAAAGAAATGGAACTTTTTGAAAAAAAGTTTTCCAACTCTATGACTTCCAAAGTTGCACTACTCAATCGAATCACACATTATATTGTCAATAGGAAAGGGAAGCAAATGCGCCCTATGTTTATCTTTTTGGTGTCTAAAATGGTATCAGAAGGATTGGTGAATGAGCGTACATATCGCGGTGCTTCTGTAATTGAATTGATTCATACAGCAACACTTGTACATGATGATGTTGTAGATGATTCTAACAGACGAAGAGGTTTTTTCTCCATCAATGCGTTGTGGAAAAATAAAATTGCCGTATTGGTAGGCGATTACTTCTTGTCTAAAGGATTGCTACTATCTATTGATAATGGTGATTTTGATTTGTTGCGAATTATCTCTGTTGCAGTTCGTGAAATGAGTGAAGGTGAATTGCTTCAAATTGAAAAAGCACGTAGACTAGATATCACAGAAGAAATCTACTATGAAATCATTCGACAAAAAACAGCAACATTAATTGCAGCGTGTTGTGCTATGGGCGCGCAGTCTGTAAATGCTTCAGAAGAAGAAGTAGAACGTATGCGCTTGTTTGGAGAATATATCGGGATGGCATTTCAGATAAAAGATGACTTATTTGATTATGGAGAAACAAAAATCGGAAAGCCGACAGGAATCGATATCAAAGAGCAAAAAATGACACTTCCACTTATTTATGCATTGAATCATTGTTCAAAAGAAGAAAAAAAATGGGCAATTAATTCGGTGAAAAATCATAATAAGGACAAAAAAAGAGTCAAAGAAGTCATTGCTTTCGTAAAAAAAACAGGCGGATTGGAATATGCAACCAATCAAATGAAAGCATATCAAGAAAAAGCGCTAGAGCTGCTTAAAGCCTATCCGCAATCCACATATAAAGATTCATTAGAATTGATGGTAAATTACGTGATCGACAGAAAAAAATAATTTTTTTTCATACGCAGGCAACCATTTGTACAAAATTTGCGTCTATGTCAATAGAAAGCAATCTGATAGTGAAAGTTATTCAATTACATCTACAAGAAGCACAACTCATAAAACGAGCAAAGCGCAACGATCGAAAAGCGCAGCAAACGTTATATGCACAACATGCACCAAAAATGTTAAGTGTTTGTAGATATTATATTGCTAACGTTCATGATGCCGAAGAAACAATGCTTTCAGGATTTTTCAAAGTATTTACACAATTGAAAACCTATCAAAATAAAGGAAGTTTTGAAGGCTGGATTCGAAGAATTATGGTTCGAGAATCAATATCCTTTCTTCGAAAAAAGAATCCACTTGTTTCGGTAGAAGAAATTGAAAGCTACACAGAAATCACCGAATGTGAAGTGAATGTAAATGCAGGTGTCGAAGAAATCCAAAAAGCAATAGATGCGTTGCCGCAAGGATATCGAATTGTATTCAACTTGTATGAAATAGAAGGATACAAACATCAAGAAATTGCTGAAATGCTCAATATATCTGTGAGCACATCGAAATCGCAGTTATTCAAAGCAAAAAAGACACTTCAAACACAACTACGATCAAAAAAAAACAGAGCTAATGAAATCGCATGAAATTAAAGACATATTAGAAGAGCGCAGGATCGAAGCATCTGAAAATTCGTGGGAAAAACTCGCAGGGCAATTGGATGCAAACGACCGAAAAGGCCGTAAAAAAGGATTTTATTACATGTATGCTGCTTGTTTAGCAGTGTTAGTAAGCATGTTGGTGTTTATGTTTGCAAAATCTGTAACGAGCATTGAAGATGGAACACTTGTAAATGAAGACATCAATTCAAAATCAATCATAAAAGAAGAAAAATTACAAAAAGAACAAGAAAAAGTAGAAAAAGAAATCATAAATAATACGCAAATCGCGATTGAAGAAAAAGCTATAAATAATACTAAAGAAGAAGTCGTAGAACGACAAATAGTTCCGCAACCCAAAGAACAATTAACTGTTGAATTACGAAAAGAAATTCAATCAACAATAGCGATACAAGAAAAAGAAATCCAACCGAAAATTGAAACCATTATTGCGCAAAAAGAAGTTGTTGCTGATACAGATTCAGCACTAAAAGAATCAATAATTGCATTGTTACAAAAAGAAAAAATGGCCATTACCAATGCAGAAATTGATCAATTGCTTCTGGAAGCACAACAATCATTAAATCAATTAGACATTAAGGAAGAAAAAGTTGACGTCTTACGATTCGCAACTGCAGACGAATTGTTAAACGACGTAGAATACGAATTAGACATGTCATTCAAACAAAAAGTATTCGAACTTATCAAACAGAAAGTCAAAAAACGAAGCATTGTAGAAGAAGATTAAGTATACAACGCTTCAAAAAAATCATCAACAAACATCATTAAAAAAAACGAACATGAAAACAAGTACTTTGTATTTATGCCTGATATTCCTATGCGTAAATTTTAGCATGCAGGCACAAAAAATTGACAGCAAAACCATCAAAAAACGACAAGATTCTACCGCTATTAAAAAGGAGCAAGAAAAAAAATATTTAGCAGAGCGACTTCGCGTTATTACACTAGAGGAGAAAGAAGCACTCAAATATTCTGTAGAAGAAATAAATGAAAAATTTGAAAAAGGAGAAATAACCTTGCAAGAAGCTGAAAAGCAAAAAAAGAAAGCGGCAAGGCTTGCAGCCGCAACAATTGAGTATCGTATGGCGAAAGCAAAACGAGAAATGCTTACAGATTATTATGTGCAAGAGTATGGATCTTTTATACGATTCGGAGAACTCTTTGATACGAGAATTAGGAAAAAGAGAGCATTGCGATATGATAGACGTACGTATTCCGATATCATATTTGCATTCGGACTGAACAATGCGATTCAAGATGGGAAATCATTGCAAGATTCGGATTATAAAGTTGGTGGATCGCGCTTCTTTGAATTTGGAATTCTATGGAGCACACGTGTCGCAAAAAATCACAACTTTGTACGTTTTCGCTACGGATTAACCTTGCAGTACAACAATTTAAAACCTACAGGAAATCGTGTCTTTGTTGATAATGGAGATGTAACAAGCTTAGAACAATTTCCAAACGATTTACGCCGCTCAAAAATAAGAATGACCAACTTAACAATTCCATTATACTTTGAATTTGGTCCGTCTAGAAAAAAACAAACAGATAGATATGTTCGTTATTACACAAATAACAAGTTTAAGTTTGGAATTGGAGGTTATGCCGGAGTCAATTTAGCCGTAAAACAAAAACTACGCTACAAAGAAAATGGAGAAGGAGTTGATCAAGAAACACGAAGAAACTTCAATACAAATAACTTTGTATACGGTTTAGGAGCTTATATTGGTTGGGACGACATGAGTTTGTATTGTAAATACGACTTATCGCCAATCTTCAAAAGTCCAAATGCAGACCAACGCAACATTTCACTTGGCGTACGATTGGATGTATTCTAAAAAACACTTTATAACGCTATGCGTCACTTCGAGTGATTTTTCAGAATAAGGTGAAGAAAAATTGTATCGAGAAGTACTTTGAAAATAACAAGTTCTAATTAGATCTCGATACAACGAATCACAGATTCGCCACTCGATCTGACGTTTTTCTTAATAGAATTTATATAAAAATTACTTTTTACAACTGATTTTTAATAGTTGTACAGACTCTTATTGTCAAAACACACATGAAAACACTAACTACATTTATCATTATTCTTATTTCGCTTTGCGCGAATGGACAAACGTTACAGCAAGAAATTAATAAAGTAAAAACAAACCTAGATGTATCATCAACGCAAAAATTAGATATGTCTTTAGATGCGCTTGTCTCTGAAATTGGAGACAAGCGTATTATTGCGCTCGGAGAAGATACACACGGAACCAAAGAATTCTATGAACTCAGAAGCATCATCACTAAAAAATTAATTGAAGAAAAAGGATTCAATATGGTTATTTTAGAAAATCCGTATGAAGACTTAGAACGTTTATCTCAAAATCTGCAAACAGAACCGATAGATTCTTTAATGAAGAAACACCTTTTTTCCATCTATCAAACAGAGAAAATGAAAGACTTTTTACTTTGGCTAAAAAAATACAACCAATCACATACGCCAGTTCCATTCAAAGGTTGTGACGATTCGTATCGAGAAATCTTACCAGAAATGCTTTCCAAAGAATTAAAAGCAAACATGACAGCTGCAATGGAGAAGATTTTGGAAGAATTCAAATTGCGAGTGGAGTTATTTCCAAGTGAATTCTATACAAAATTCCCAGAAAAAAAACCTGCAAAAGTTGATAATTACGGATATAATCGTGAAATCTACCGTTTAATCATCAACCTTGAAAAAGAAGTCAAAAAGGAAAACATCGTCTCAAAACGATTGGAAGAATTATTAATGAATGCGAAAAACTCGTATATCAATTATGAAATGGTGTATACAGGAAGTATCATTACCAGAGATATTGTCATGGCAGAGCGTGTTGCGTTTTTTGCGAAAAACCCAACCGCAAAAATTGTAGTTTGGACGCACAATGCACACATTTCAAAAGAAGTCATTATTGATAATGAAATTGGCTTGATGGGAAGAAATCTCAAAAAAGAATTTCCAGAAGAATATGTTGCGGTCGCAATGAGTAGTTTCAGTGGAAGTTACTCGTACATGAAAAAACGCTTAATCAATGATGATCACGACTATGGCGATCAATTATACAAAGAAGAATATCCAGCTTTACCTGAAAATACCTTTGAAGAAAAATTAGCGCAAAACACTGCAGAAGCATATTATTTTCCAGTCAATCAAAACATAAAAAACATTTGTGCCAAACTGCCAAAACAAAAGCTCAAACTATTTGGCTACAGAATCAATACTGAAAAAGACTATTACGAAGTCAGTCCAGGAATCATGTATGATTATGTTCTTTTTGTCAAAAACACGAATGCTACCACACCTTTGTTCAAGTATGAATAGCTACGCATTTTAGAAATTTGCAACCAAAAAGTGTCTGGATTTTCATACCTTTAAATAAACCCGATTATTATGAAAATTCAGATGCTTTTAGTGCTAATTGCAAGTAGTTTTTTGAGCTCTTGTTTGATGTCTGAACCAAGTGAACATAGAGAGTTTATGTCACGATCTGATTGTTATGTATACGAATGCGAAGTTGCGTCTGAGATGTATGTTTTTGGAAAGGTTGAATATGTGAAAATGAACAATGCGGGTAAGTGTGCCAAACTTCAACTTCAAAACACATTCCTATTACATTTCAACAAAGATATTATTGAGGTATATGGTCAGCATCCGAAACACAATATCCGATCAATTATTAAAGAATATGCAAAGCATGCAAGCGACACTACAAAATTAGGGACATACTTTGCTGATGAAGATGGATATTCTGTTACTGTAAACCGACTTTGTAAGGACAAAAAAAATGTGTATTACAATCGTTTTATTCTTTGGAAGAGTCTTGATTTTGAAACAGAAAACGAGCAATCAAAATGTATAAGTCAACAAATACTCACTACTTTTCATGATTGGGATAAAAACAAAAACAGCGAAATCAATGCTTCAAATTTGATTCAGTTTCTAAAAAATCCAATCCAATTACAAGAATTCAAGAAAAAGAAAAATAGGGAATATGTAACTACGAGTGTGCAAAATGGAAAAGCATACTATTTCAATCCAAAAAATAAAGATTCTACATATTACAACTATAACTTTATCCCTGAAAATGTAGCTAGTAATGGAGTTAATAAAATAAAGGTCTTCAAACATGGAAAAAACAAACATAGTTATGAAGATGACACGGAAACATTGATTGAATTAAATATAACGAATAAAGATGAAGCTTTAGGAGAAGCAAATCTTGTCGGACTTTCCAAAACAGCCTTAGAAGCAAAATTTGGAAAAGCGAAGCTTATTTATAAAGGTCAAAGTATTTACAGTTACAAAAATAAAATCTTATGTGTTGATTTTGAAGATGCTGTCATAAAATCTTTTCAATATATTCACTTGAACACTACGGGAATGACGGATGCGCTGCTCGAACAAATATTTGATTAAAATGTCTTGAAACTAGCAGATACATAGTGTTAAAAATGTTTTTCGCATTCAAGTTGCTCTTAAAAATCGTAGTATTTCTTTTGATCTTGCGTAAGATTATTATAGTTTTAAAGGAAACTAACCAGATTCTATGGAAACAAAGAATCTTTCCTAAAAACCATAAAAAATGTCAGAACAAACAGATCCTAATCGTATTGTGAAGGCCGCCATTTATCCGCCAATTGGAGTCATGCGTGTTGGAAACAGTAAAGAGGAGTATTTTCTCGGACCTTTGGTAGATGAGCCAGAGGTGAAAAGTGATATATACGCTTACCGAGATAAAACAGGAGCTATAAAACGTCAAGCGGCTCAATTTCGAATCTACGGATTGAATGCCGATGGAGAAGCCGTAAAGGAATTGACCATGGATAATGCAGATATTACATGGCATTCAAATCTAGCCAATCAAAAATCTTCTTGGTATCAATTTCAAATTGCTTTAGATATTCCAGATGCTTTAGCGCCAGATATTCCACCTTCACTATTAAGAAATATTGATGTGAAAGATCGTAGTTCGTTAATCATCAAAGGAAAACCACAAAAAATATCGAAACCCAATGTAGAAAAAGGGAAGAAGTTTAGAGGTAAATTCTTTTCAAAATCTGTGTATTTGGGAGAAATGCGAACGGACGATAAAGGACGTTTGATCATGTTAGGAGGACACGGAGTTTCTGCCAATGTTGACGGAAATATTGCGGTTACTTTTGCGAATAACGAAGGTTGGCACGACGATATGTCGGACGGACCTGTAACGGCAGAAGTTACTTATGACGGACTCAGCTTAGAAGTAGATCCAGCATGGACAATTTGTGCACCGCCAGATTATGCGCCGATGCAAAAATCAGTCAGAACCATGTGGGATTTAATGCGAAGTGTGGCTGTACAAGCAAAAATGATGGATGCACCAGAAAAACCATCATTCACTAAAGACATACTTCCTATTTTTGAACGTATGACAAACCTACAATGGGTAAACGCAGGATTTGCGGCTGCCTTTGGTTGGGGCGGACAATTTAATTATACAAGTTTGGAATGGGTGCAGAAATTAAACGATCCTTCCAAAGCAAATCTGGAAATGCGCCGCACGATTTCAAACAACTTCCGACGATTTGATCAATCGGGAGCAGAAGCACCACAATTGTGGCCTTGGTTGTATGGAGATGCAGTAGCGATTCCTACGCAAGGATCAGTACGACAACATTCGACACTTTCTAAACTGCAACTCACGTTCTTAGATCAATGGGTTCAGGGAGATTTTGAATCAGATTTTAAAGGCTTTAGTACCAAAAAACGAAAAGAAATTGATGATTATCCTGTCAAAGAACAACCAGACATGCTCACAAAAGCAGCGATGGATTTCTGTTTGGCAGATGCGTTTCATCCTGGTTGCGAAATGACGTGGCCAATGCGAACTTCAGGAATGTATATGGCACCTTTCCGATTAAAACACGCACCGAAAGAACCAAAAACGGATTATTATTACTACGGTTCCACATTGGATAGTGGCGTCTTAGGAATGTCGGCAGGTCCATTGCTTGGCGGACAAATTGCAGGTGGCGTTACCCGTTGGATGGCGGTACCTTGGCAAACAGATACAGCAAGTTGTAGAGATGGATATACAACCGCGTACGATCCGTATTTACCAACATTTTGGCCAGCGAGAGTTCCAAACAATATTCTAGGAGAAAAACAATATCAAGAAGTTTTAGATACGAGTTTGTCTGAGGACGAGCGTAGACTTGCCTTTGCAGATCGTTATTTCTGGTTAGATGACCTTCCATTAGATGGAGAACAGCCAACACAGACCAATCAAATTAATGCGATGGTAAAATATTTTGATAAACTTGCGATTGTACAACATCGAAAAGGAGTCAAAAAAGATAAAAACTTTCCGCCAGAAATGCAGATAGGAATTGTTCCAAGTGAAGCACAAGAAAAAGTATTGTTGGAAGAAACCTTGCAAAAAATTCATGCAATTCTTAAGAGTAAAAAACTCAACAAAAAAGAAACAAGTATTCTCGATACTACAGTAAAACATTTATCGGAGAAGAACTTATTGGATGAAAAACTGCTAATGAGCAATGCAGAAGATCAACTGTTTTCATTAATAAAACATGAACTGACAGACGAATACAAATTGATGCCAGAAATTAAAAAGCTGTTAAGTGTATTAGCGTCTAAGAAGCATAAAGAATCTGGAATGAAAATCACCGATTATTTACGTAAAGAACGTCACGAAACAGGAATTCCTGAGCAATTAATTCGTTTCCAACGTTTCATTCCAAAATAAAATTTACTTGTCAAAATTTAAAACAGACATCTTAATTATAGGTGGCGGTATTGCAGGTTGCATTGCCGCCATTGCTTTAGCAGATATATATCGAGTTACTTTGGTTGATAGATTGGCTGAGCCCAAAGAGAAAATAGGAGAATCATTAGCGCCTGCGGCAAATCGCATCTTAAAAGAACTGGATTTATTAAATGATTTAGAGAAAAAAAATAATCAAGTCTTCCAGCAAAATTTGGGAATGCAATCGTATTGGGGAAGTTCGCAAGTGCAAATTGTAGATCACTTAAGAAATCCGGATGGATTTGTAAAAAGTCTCGATCGAAAAGCGTTTGAAATATTTTTAAGAACAGCTGCTGAAAAACGCGGTGTAACTTGTTTTTGGGAAACGGATTTTTTGAGTAGTACTTATGAAACTACATGGAAAGTTCAGCTGCAATCTGGAAATGCAAAGGAAACGTTTCAAATAGAAGCAGATTTTGTCATCGATGCCAGTGGAAGACAATCGCGTTTTGCCAGAAATCTCGGAATCAAACGAGAAGTCGAAGACAAACTAATCGCATGTTGGATTTCGTTGCCCAATACAGCAGTAAACACAATGAGCACAATCAGTGCTAGCAAAAACGGTTGGTGGTACAGTGCTGTGACGCCAAACAACAAACGTGTTATTGCGTATCATACAGATGCAGACATCATTGAGAAAAGCGAGCTAAAAACAACTGCGTCGCTTCTGGAGTTTGCCAAAGAAAACAATGAAATTTCTGCTTTATTAAATGGAGAAACAACTACAATAGAATTTCATGGAATTGTTGCAGCAAATTCTACAAAACTATCACAAGTAGCAGGAGAAAAATGGGTAGCAATAGGTGATGCGGCTATCAGTTTTGATCCCTTATCATCGCAAGGAATGTTCAATGCAATGGCAAGCGCCATGCAATTAAGAGCATTGATCCAGCAGTTTGGTTTTACAGATACAATTCAAAGCAGATACACAACTCAAATAACACACATTTGGCAACATTATCTAAAACATAAAAGCATTTTTTACCAAGTAGAACAACGATGGAAAACGACTGAATTCTGGAAGCGTAGGAATCGTGATTTTATATAAAAAGGAGTTTATCGCAGAACTCTTAAAGCGATAATAGCAACTTCAATATGCCAAGAAGTCGAAAAAGTTTCAAGGAGTTCATTCTATATTAGTCGAAACTTAGTATTTTTGACGTTCATTCCTAAAAATCCCGAAACCATTGATCTCAAAATCAACCATAGATGCCGTATTTGATATTTCTCGTGTAGAAGAAGTCATCGGTGATTTTGTACAACTCAAAAAATCGGGAAGCAACTTCAAAGGGTTAAGTCCATTCTCGGACGAACGCACGCCATCGTTTATGGTGTCACCTGTAAAGCAAATATGGAAAGATTTCAGTTCTGGAAAAGGAGGAAACGCAGTGGCATTTTTAATGGAACACGAACATTTTACCTATCCGGAAGCCATAAAATACTTGGCAAATAAATACGGAATTGAAATTCAAGAAACCGAACGTACCGATGAAGAAAAAGCTTTAGCGAACGAAAAAGAAAGTATGTATTTGGTGTCGGAATATGCCAAAAAGTATCATCAAGAAACACTTTGGGAATCGCCACAAGGAAAAGCTATCGGACTCACATACTTCAAAGAAAGAGGTTTTACAGCCGAAACGATCAAAAAATTTGGTTTGGGATATGCTTTAGATGAATGGAGTGCCTTTACCGATGCTGCTATCAAAGAAAGTTACAATCTCACCTATCTCGAAAAAACAGGTTTAACGATTGTAAAAGGCGAAAAACGTTTCGATCGCTTCAAGGGAAGAGTCATGTTTCCTATTCATAGCATGAGCGGACGTGTTTTAGGCTTTGGTGGAAGAATCTTAACGAACGACAAAAAAGCGGCGAAATATCTCAACTCGCCCGAAAGTGATATTTACCATAAAAGTAAAGTCTTATACGGTTTATATTATGCAAAACAATCCATTGCCAAAGAAGACAATTGTTATTTGGTGGAAGGATATACCGATGTCATTCAGATGCATCAAGCAGGAATTCACAATGTGGTTTCTTCTTCAGGAACAGCTTTAACTGCGGAACAAATCCGTTTGATAAATCGTTTAACGAAAAATATTACCATTCTTTATGATGGAGATGCTGCGGGAATTCGTGCATCGCTTCGTGGTGTAGATTTAATTTTGGAGCAAGGTATGAATGTGCGCGTATGTACCTTTCCAGATGGTGATGATCCAGATAGTTTTACAAAAAATAATGCCTTAGAAGATGTATTGGCATATTTTGAAAACAATGTAAAGGATTTTATCAGTTACAAAGCTTCTTTATTGATGGAAGTCGCTAAAAACGATCCGATCAAAAAAGCGGAAGTCATCAACGATATGATGTCGAGTATTTCCAAAGTATCCGATCGTATCAAACAAGAATTGTACTTGCGTGAAACATCGCGTATCATGGACATTTCGGAAGAAGTGTTGTTTGCTACCTTGGCACAATTGATGAACAAAGACATCAAGGAAGTCAACAAACAAATCAAGCAAGAAAAAAAGGCGTTTGATGTCATTAAAACAGAGAAAAAATCTGAAAGTGTTGATGTGCAATATGTCTTGGAGCGAAAAATTATTGAAATTCTGCTGATTTACGGCAACATGGAAGCCACTTTTGAAGACTTGATTTTAAAGGAAGATGAAGATGGCGAATTGCAAATGGAACGTGAACTCTTTGAAGCAAAAGTCTTTCAAAAACTCTACTTAGATTTACAACAAGACGAAATAGACTTAGCAAACGAAAAATTCAAAACGATTTATTATCGCGCGATTGAAAAACTCAATGAAACGGGCGATTTGGAAATAGATACTTTTGTCAATGAAATTGAGCCAGAAGTTGCCAATGAAGTCACGGACATTCTTATGAGTGAAGAACGTTACGAATTGCACAATTGGTCAGCGCAAAACATTTTTGTAAAACCAAAGGAAGAAACCATTGCACAATTGACAAGCGAAACAATACTTTCTTTACGTTGCTTCCTAATCAATCTTAAAATAGAAGAACTCAAATTGAGTTTGACACCAGAAACAAAAGTGGAAGAATTACAAAATGTACTAGAAGAAATAAAAGATTACATCTTCCTCAAAAAATCCTTATCTGAGCAGTTGAAAAGAGTGTTATAAGTTTCGTATATTTAAGAAGAAGCATTTACACATGAAAAAAATAATTACGTGCATATTCTTTTTGCAGTCACTGTTTCTATGTTCTCAAAACAATAAAGAGATCGAAGCGGATTATGAAATGCAAGGATATTTTAAGAATTACCAAGAATTCAATCTTGACTCCTTACAAAAGAAAAAGTTTACCTATATCCGTGATATTAATTCAACAAACGGAGGTTTTGAATTTGAAAGAAAATTGGATGAGGGTTTAAAACAATCAATCTACACGATTACTATTGATTATCCTTCGGGTAAATACATGAAGTATAAAGAATATAAGGTTTATGTATTTTCAAAAAAGGACACTATCATTGGATTGATTAATTACGATACATATCGGAAAAAAACGAACTCCTATTTTGATTACGAAAAATTGAGTCTATATGTCAAGCAGCACAATGAATTTTACAAAACGACATTGGAAATTTCAGATTTTGTAGATCAACTAAAACAAATGGAAATCTATGGATATTCATGTGGATATTCTCCTGTAGCGAATGCGCTATTAGAGCATAGAGATTTGTATTTTGATGATCTCAAAAATGCAGAATACTTCAGAGAATGGTTGACATCATTTAACCCAGAATTACAAGCTTACGGACTAGATGCATTAGAACATTTAGAAGAAAATGAACAATTGCCATTATCGCCTTTAGAAAAGAAAATTATCAAATATATAAAGACGCGAAATACCACATTACTACAATGTGGAGGTTGTGTAATCTTTCCAGATAAAATTTACAAAGAAATCAAAACAAAAAAATGATGATATGCACATTCTAATAAAAATACATACATATCATCATCAAAATTTTTTACTGTAGTAAAGGGAAATCTTTACAAAAAATGCAATTACAGTAATTCTAATGCTTTCGCTTGTTGTAGTAAATCAACTAAGTTGTCTACGTTTAACTTACGCATTAGGCGAGCCTTGTACGTGCTCACAGTTTTTTCATTCAGATTTAGCTCTTCAGCAACATGTTTGTTACGTTTACCAGAAGCTAAAAGTTTTAAAACTTCTACTTCTCTTGTAGACAAACGTCTGAAGAATCTGCGGGGTTTGTTTGTGCTTTCGTCAAATGCTAAACGTTGTGCTAATTCGTTGCTGATATAGATGCCTCCATTTGCAACTTTAACAATAGCGTCTTTAATAACATTTGTAGCTACGGATTTCGATAAGTAACCAGAAGCTCCAGCTCTTAATGTGCTTACTGCGTAAACATCTTCAGAGTGAGAACTAAACATAATTACTTTTACGTCAGGGAAGTCTTTTTTAAGTCTTCTCAAAGCAGTAATTCCATTGACTTCGGGAATATCCATTTCAAGTAAAACAACGTCTACATTTTCTTGACTAATAAAGTCAAATAACTCAGAAGTAGTAGCAGCTTTTCCTACTACATCAATCTCTGTAGAGTTCTTGAATAAGGATTTAATTCCTTTTCGAACAATGGGATGATTGTCTGCAATTAATACTTTAACCATAATTTAGTTTTTAAAGTTATTATATAAATCAGACCATCACATAAATAAAGCCTCGTTTATAGGTATGTCATGCTAACATAAAAAACGAATCAATTTTTATTTCAGGTTTAGGGGGTCTGTAGCAACAAATTTAAACAAATTTTTATAAAAACTATTAAAAAAGGTGATTTTTTATGTAAGATTTTGCGGTATTATGCAGACTGGAATTGGAATCATTTTGTGTTGGTTCGCTGTATTATATCTTTTGTAAATTTTGAATACTTCTTGTTGTCTTCCAGTAAAATCCGTTGCAGTTTTTCCTGCATCATTCATGCGCATTGCCCACTCCAGCTCGTCATAGTTAGCGCCAATTTGATCTTCATCACTTCGCGCATCTCCAAACAAGCCATCGGAAGGTGCAGCTTTCATAATAGAGCTAGGAACTTCGAGTGCTTCACCAAGCATATATACCTCACTTTTCATCAAATCTGCAATAGGACTTAAATCAACACCGCCATCGCCGTATTTTGTGTAAAATCCTACACCAAAATCTTCTACTTTATTTCCGGTTCCAGCAACCAATCTTCCTAATAAACCTGCGTAATAATACAGTGTAGTCATACGCAAACGCGCTCTGGTATTTGCTAAAGCCATATCAACAGTTGCTTGTGCGCCTTCGAGAGAAACTTCGGTTTTAAATTCCTCAAAAACAGGTGTTAAGTCTGTACGCGTATCTGTCACATTATCAAAGCGTTCTTTCAATTGTTTAATATGTTCTTGCGCACGAGTTACATGACTTTTTGCTTGATGAATTGGCATTTCAATACACAAAGTCGGTAAGCCAGTTTTTGCGCATAAAGTAGAAGTCACAGCAGAATCAATTCCGCCAGAAACACCTACAACAAATCCATTTACTCTTGCGTTGGTAGCATAGTCTTTTAACCACGCTACAATATGATCTATAACCTTGTCAGTTTTCATCTATTTATCTTTAATTTTTAATTATTTCTATCGGATGGAATTTGCCAATCATGTTTTTCGTTGTTTTCAACAGAAATATCATGGCGCATTTCATGTTTTTCGATTTTTTTACAAGATAAAAAAAGTAACTTTGCACACAAAAATAGACTCGCAATAAAATTTATAATTATAGATTGCGTTTACTTATCTGATTAATAGAAGTTTTTATGAAAAAAATATTGTATTTCTGCTTGCTAATTCTTGCAGTAGGATGTGCCGAAGAAAATGCACTTGAAAAAGAAATCGCTGCCATTCCAATCGATATGAATGTGGTTCGATTTGATCAAGTGTTTTTGGACGCAAAGCCGTCAGATTTACCAAAACTGAAAGAAGCATATCCGCTATTTTTTCCGAGTTCTGTACCAGATTCTACATGGATTTACACAATGAACGATCCATTGCAAAAAGAATTGAAAACTCAAATTGATGAGGTATTTACGGATTTTGCGACTGTACATCAAGATATTAAATCTTTATTGCAACATATCGAATTTTACTTTCCAGAATACGATCAGCCCCAAGTGTTTACAGTAACTTCTGAAGATTATCGCAAAAAAGTCATTTTGCATCAAGATATGATTCTAATTGCATTGAACACGTATTTAGGAGCAAATCACAAATATTATGAAGGAATTCAGAAGTATATTTCTCAAGGTTTTGAAAAGAAAATGATTGCTGTTGATGTTGCGAGTGAATTTGCATTTTCGCAAGTACAAACATCGCGTGAACGTACATTTTTAAGCAAGATGATTTATTATGGGAAAATACAATACATAAAATCACTCTTAGTGCCAAAAGCCAGTGTTGCTATGCAATTTGGGTATACAGAAAGACAAGCAGATTGGGCTGCGGCGAATGAAAAACAAATTTGGACGTACTTTATAGAAAAAGATTTATTGTACAGTACAAACAATAAATTAGACGCTCGCTTTTTGAATTTGGCGCCTTTCTCAAAATTTTATTTAGAATTAGATAACGAATCTCCAGGCGGAATTGGTCGCTATATTGGTTATCAAATTGTAAAGGCATATATGGAAAATAATGATGTATCTTTGCAAAATCTTTTGGGAAAATCTTCCAAAAAAATATTTAACAATTCAAAGTACAAACCAAAGAAATAATGGCGAAAAAAACGACGTCCGAAATAAAAGTTGCAGTAACTGTCGATGAGAATAATGTGCCAGAAACAATCAATTGGACCGCAAAAGATGGTGGTATAGAAAATGAATCTTCAAAAGCAGTAATGTTGTCTGTTTGGGATCATAAAGCACAAGAAAGCTTGCGTATCGATTTATGGACAAAAGACATGCCTGTAGACGAAATGAAAGTATTTTACCATCAAACATTAGTCTCTATGGCACGCTCATTTCAACGTGCTACCAATGATGAAAAAATGAGCGCTACAATGATGGATTTCTGTGATTATTTTGCAGAAAAGTTAGAGATTGTTAAAAAGTAATCAACAAAAGCTCTTGGAAATCTTAGGATATACTATATGGAAACCTCTTGTAACATGTCAAGGAATTTGCGATAAAGAACCATTTGAAACTCCCTTACTAATCTTTATTAAAAATTTTCCTGAATTGATAAATGAATTTTATGCAGGAAATGAATTTTGGATCACACCAAAAGAAGAATATGTTGATTTCTTAAAAACACTTATATCTGAAAGACTTGAGTTTATAACTAATAAAGGAGATTGGAGAGCTGACTTCTCAAAAGAACAATTAAAACTTTTTGAAAACTCAGAAATGATTGTTCAATCTGCTTTTTTGGGAAAACAATATGAGATGAATATGATGGATCGATTTAATTCTATTACAGTAAGTTTAATCTCTTTTTATGATAATTTAGTTGCTGTTAAGCAAGGCTCAGGTCTCAAAGTTATTCCTAAAGTAAACGGATGAAGATGAATGTCTAATCTTTCTCTAAAATCTCAATGCGTGTTTTGATAGTACCTGTTTCTTCCAGACGGATAATCTTAAACAATAGTCGAATTAAAAATCCAGGATTGATTACGATTTCAGCCTTTTTAGTAACTTTTACATCGCGTTCTTTAATTAATGTTGGCCAATCTGTTTTGGGCGAAGAAGCTAATAGTTTAGCATATTTCCAAGCGCCATCTCTGGCAAGTTTCATGCTAAAATCAATCAAAATAGTATCAAACTTTTCGGTGACTTTTATGATCTTCGCTAAAAACGTCCAGATCAATGACAACTCTTTTTCTACGTCGTGAACTAGTTCGCTCAAAATTTCATTAATCTTATTAAAATCATCATGTAAATCGTTGATGTCTTTTCCTTTCATCACTTCAGCCGCTGCAATTCCTAAATCCAAATTAATGTGTGCATTCATGCCCAATAGCAAATGTTGTAGCACAATCAACCAATAACTATCTGCTTTTTCAAAAGCAATTTGCCAAGAAGTCGACGGTTGCGTTCCGTTTTTAAACTCAGTATATGCTTTTAGGTAACGATTCGCAAAAATAACATCTAGCTTTTCCATGCGCGGATTATCGTCAAAAAAACCGTTATCAATACCTTCCTTCACTTTGCAAGTCACTTTGTGATACAAGGCAGCAAAATATCCCATAGTGCTGGGAATTTCTTTATTCTCTTCAATGATTTGATTTAAAAATGAAATTACTTCCTTAATCGTAGTTGCTTGCATGGTTGGATTTTTTTAATCTCTTAAAAGTATAAAATTATGTGAAAGTTGAAAAGGAATCTGTCTTTAATGCGACTTATGTTTTAGTATTGAGATATGAGTATTTCGTATTGAGTAGCTTGATTTTGTCTTTCTATCTTTATGACAGCTAAATTCATCATGCTATTTAAAAACTGCTATTTAGAATAAAAATTAATGAAAAAAATCATTTTCATATACAATGCACGATCAGGGAAACTCAATAGTTTGCTCGATGTTGCACATAAATTAATTAGTCCCAAAACCTATCAATGTAAGTTATGTACAATAACACACGATACGTTTACGGAAAATACACTTTGGAAAGAATTTAGAAAAAACACATCGCTTCCGCTGGAATTTTTTCATAGCGACGAATTTGAAAAGCAACACAAAAATATAGAAACTAAATATCCAGTCATCTTTCTTCAAGAAGATCAAAAACTAACAGAATGGATTCCGAAAAGTGAGATAGAAAAAATAGAAACGACTCAAGAATTGATTCAGTTGATAAAATCTAAATCAAAAACTATGAATTTTTCAAATCCTCATTGATTTGTCCAATAAAATTCAATACTTCGTCGCGACCAATAGCTTTTGATGATGAAGTCACAAAATATTGTGGCATTTCTTCCCAAACATCTTCCAGTAATTTTGCGCGATATTTCTCGACATGCGTGTCAATTTGTGAAGGACGTAACTTATCAGCTTTGGTGAAAATAATGCAAAAAGGAATCTGATTTTCGCCCAACCATTGCATAAATTCTAAATCGACTTTTTGCGGTTCATGACGAATATCTACCAAGACAAATCCGCATACCAACTGAGTGCGTTTTCTAAAATATTCTGTAATAAATTTTTGAAAAACTTTCTTTGCACTTTTAGAAACACGTGCATATCCATAACCTGGTAAATCGACCAAAAACCATTCATTATTAATCTTAAAATGATTAATTAATTGAGTTTTTCCGGGTCTTCCCGAAGTTTTAGCCAGACTCTTTCGTTGTGTCAACATATTGATCAATGATGACTTTCCAACGTTTGAGCGTCCGATAAAAGCATATTCAGGAATTGGATTCTTTGGACATTTTGCAACATCAGAGTTGCTCATCACGAATTCGGCAGATTTGATTTTCATAACTGACTAAAAATTACGTTTGGTCAGCCAATCTTGCAAACATTCATTAAACTCTTGTGGATGTTCCATCATAGGAGCGTGGCCACATTTATCAATCCAGTATAAATCAGAATCTGGCAATAATTCATGAAACTCTTCAGCAACATTTGGTGGTGTTACCGTATCGTTTTTTCCCCAAATAATTCCTGTAGGAATGTTCATTTTAGGTAAATCTTTTCCCATATTATGACGAATAGCACTCTTAGCAATTGCCAAGGTTTTTATCAACTTACTACGGTCATTTACGGTCGCAAAAACTTCGTCAACAATCTCTTTTGTAGCAACAGCAGGATCGTAAAACACGTCTTCACTTTTCTTTTTAATAAACTCGTAATCACCACGTTTAGGGTATCCATCACCCATAGCGCTTTCATACAAACCAGAACTTCCTGTAATCACTAAACCTTTTACTAATTCAGGATACAATTTTGTAGTTAGTAATCCGATATGCCCGCCAAGTGAATTTCCAAGTAAAATGGCTTTATCGAGTTTTTTATGGAGTATAAATTCTTTGACATACTTCGCAAAATTCTTTACGGTTGTCTTTAAAAGTGGCATTGTGTAAATAGGCAACTCGGGAATTAAAATTTTATATCCTTTCGTTGAAAAATTCTCAGTAACGGCTTCAAAATTGCTCAAACCGCCCATTAAGCCATGCAAAATAACGATAGGTGTTCCTTCTCCTAATTCGAGATAATTGAATTTCCCTTCCTTTTTAAAGCTTTCTTTCATTAATGGCTATCATTTTTAACAAGAGACAAATATAGGCATTTCGAAATTATTAAAATGCTTTTTTTTTAATGTCTCAAAAATTAATAAAACATAACAAAAATATTCCAAAAAACGAAGGTTTTGGTTTAAAAATCCCACTTTCAACGAGTTGATTTATAGCCTATTTACGGGCTTTTTAGAAGAAAAATGGAAAAACTTATCAACAAAGTGGTAAAATGTGGTAAAATGTGGTAATTTTTTCAATATATTTGAATCTTATAATAGGTAAGCCATATTCTCACGTGATAAATTTAATTGGAACATACGAATGTAAAGTCGACGCCAAAGGGCGAATGCTTGTTCCTGCTGATTTAAAAAAGCAGTTGTCTCCAGTGTTACAAGAAGGTTTCGTGATCAAAGAAGGGCTGTTTGGTTCGTGTTTAGAATTGCATCCGATGAGTGAATGGAATTTGATGACGCAAAAACTAAACAAACTAAATCGCTTTAAAAAGAAAAATGTGGATTTCATTCGAAGATTTAACAAAGGTGTTCGAATGGTGGAAATTGATGCAGCAGGAAGATTGTTGATTCCGAAAGACTTAGTAGGTTTTGCAGGTATCAAAAAAGAAATTGTACTGTCATCAGCAATCAACATTATTGAGATTTGGGATAAAGAGCAATACGACGCGGCAACAGATGATGCAGATATTGACATAGGAGATTTGGCAGAAGAAGTAATGGGAAATGACGATGGAGATGGAATATCATAATCCGGTATTATTGAAAGAAACAGTTGATGGATTAAACATCAAAGAAGATGGAATCTATGTAGATGTGACTTTTGGTGGTGGCGGACATTCAAAAGAAATTTTGAATCGATTAGGAGCACATGGAAAACTATATGCATTCGATCAAGATCAAGATGCGCTTGACAATGCAATCGACGATCCACGGTTTACGTTGATCAGTCAAAATTTTAGACATCTTAAAAAGTTTTTGCGATTTCATGGAGTGCGAAAAGTAGATGGAATTCTAGGTGATTTTGGAGTTTCATCACATCAGTTTGATAAAGCAGAAAGAGGTTTCTCGTTACGATTTGAAGCAGATTTAGATATGCGAATGGATCAAGAAGGAGAAATTTCAGCGTATCACGTAGTGAATGAATATGAAGAAGAAGACTTGCGATCAATCTTGTCATTATATGGTGAATTGCGAAATGCGAAAGCAATTGCAGCGCAAATAGTATTGGTAAGATCAGAACAACCTATTCGTACAACGGAAGACTTACGTGAGGCATTGCAGCGATTTTTGCCAAAACACAGAGAGCATAAAGTATTGGCGCAAATCTATCAAGCAATTCGCATTGAAGTGAATCAAGAAATAGAAGTCTTAAAAGAATTTCTATTGCAAACGCAAGAAATATTAGAAGAAGGCGGAAGAATTAGCATGATCAGTTACCATTCACTGGAAGACAGATTGGTAAAACGATTCATTCGAAATGGACTCTTTGAAGGTGAACCTGAAAAAGATTTTTATGGTAGAGTAGAAGTGCCATTCAAAAAAGTTGGAAAATTAATCATTCCATCACACGAAGAAATAAAAACAAATAACAGAGCGCGTAGCGCAAAACTCAGAATAGCAGAACGTCTGTAATATGAAATGACTCAAGGCTAGTGGTAGAAATTAAACGATATGGTTATTGACGAATTCCATCTGACATATTTATAAAAATAAAATTCACAGATGAAAAAGCAGAATATATATGACATACTAAAAGGGAAGTTCCTTATAAAAGATGACGCCATCAAAAATTGGCGTTTCATTGTGTTTGCTTCTTTTTTAGCATTGATCATGATTGCAAGTTCGCATTGGGCAGATCAAAAAGTGCACAGAATTGCAAAACTGAATGATGAAGTGAAGGAGTTGAAAAGTGAATTTGTAGATGCGAGGACAACATTACAACAATTAAAGTTTGAATCGTACATCACAGAAAAAGTTGCCAAAAGCGGATTGGCACCATCCGAAAATCCGCCGAAAAAAATTAGAGTAAAGTCACAACAATAATCATAAATGTCAGTAACCGAAAAAAACATATTAAATCGTTTATATTTTGTCGCAGGAGGTATGTTTCTCTTCGCGATTGCGGTTGTGGTACAATTGGTCAACGTGCAATTTGTGGAAGGTGACAAATACAAAGCGATGGCACTAGAAAGTACAGTGCGAAAAGCTGTGATAGAACCAAGTCGCGGAAATGTATATGCAGATGACGGAAGCTTGCTGGCTACTTCAGTATCTAAATACGATATCTATTTTGATACAAAAACGGTTAACAAAACTGTATTTACTGATAATGTAAAAGCATTGTCGGATTCATTATCGAGATTGCTTGGAAAATCTTCTGCGTATTACGAAAGCAGACTTACGACAGCGCGTACCAACGAAGCACAATTCTTTCCAATTGCAAAAAATCTGAGTTATTCGGAGTACATACGTATCAGACAATTTCCAATTTTCAAACGTGGCGCATACAAAGGTGGATTTATTGATAAAGTGAAAACCGTACGAGAACATCCTATCGGAAATATTGCAAGACGTACCGTTGGTTATGAATTGAAAGATAAAGAAGGACACTATACTAAAGTTGGTCTAGAAGGTGCTTTTGGAAAATACTTGCGAGGAAAAGAAGGAAGTCGCATCGAACAAAAAATAGCAAAAGGACAGTGGAAACCAGTTTCAAACGACAACGATTTAGAACCGCAAGATGGTTTTGATATCATTTCTACAGTCAATGTAAATATTCAAGACATTGCACATCATGCCTTATTAGAGCAATTAGAAAAATATAAAGCAGATCATGGTTGTGTAGTAGTTATGGAAGTGGCAACAGGTGAAATAAAAGCCATTTCAAACTTAGGAAGGAACAGCAAAGGAAACTATTCAGAACGTCTCAACTATGCAGTTGGTGAGCGACACGAACCTGGTTCTACCTTTAAATTAATGTCAATGGTAGCGGCACTGGAAGATAAAGTGATTGACAGTGATTATTTGGTAAATACCGAAAATGGAAAGCTGACATTTTATGGAGAAACGGTTGAAGATTCCAACAGACGTGGATACGGAACTATCACAGCTTCCAAAGCATTTGAGGTTTCTTCGAATGTGGGAATCGTAAAAATCATTGATAATTTCTACGGGAAAAACCCGAGAAAATTTGTGGATAGACTCTACAATATGAATTTGCACGAAACACTGGAGTTGCCAATTACAGGAGAAGGAAAGCCCATTGTGCCACATCCAAATGATAAAACTTGGAGTGGAATTTCATTGCAATGGATGGCGTATGGTTATGGAGTTGAATTGACGCCATTACAAATACTTGCTTTTTACAACGCAATTGCAAATAATGGAGAATTAGTACGTCCGCGATTTGTAAAAGCAGTCCGTGAAAATTGGTACACAAGCGAGCAAAAATTTGAAAAAGAAGTCATCAATCCGTCTATCTGTTCGCAAGAAACTGTAGCGAAAGTTAAAAAGATGATGCAAAATGTGGTGGAGAAAAAACACGGAACAGGAAATGGTTTGTATTCGTCAAATTTCTCAATGGCAGGGAAAACAGGGACTTGTCAAAAAAATTACGGAGGAAAACGCAGTGAAGTAAAATACATTTCAAGTTTTGCAGGATTCTTTCCAGTAGAAGAACCAAAGTATTCGTGCATTGTGGTAATTCATGAACCTGTTCAGGAAATCGGATACTATGGAGCAGATGTGTCTGGACCAGTATTTAAAAAAATAGCACACAAAATATACAGAGATACGCCAATATTTGATCAAGTAGAAGATATTGAAAAAGTGAATAATGTTGTAGAACAAAGCTATAAGTCGTATCAAGACAAATCAATAAAATACAAAACAATCATACCAAATGTAGTTGGAATGCCAGCAATGGACGCTATTCCACTACTGGAAAATTTAGGATTGCGTGTAGAAATTAACGGAAGCGGAAAAGTGACGAAACAATCACTTGAAGCAGGTAAAAAAATAGGAACGGAAAAACGAATTGTACTAGAACTATCGTGAAAATACTAAAAGACATATTATATAAAGTACATATCGAAGCAGTGACTGGCGATACAAATATCGCTGTGCGCGAATTGGTCTTTGATTCACGTAAAGTGCAATTAAATGATGTCTTTGTGGCGATCAAAGGATATGAAGTTGATGGACATAGCTATATCAAATCGGCAATAAAATCGGGAGCTATCGCGGTAATTTGTGATGAAATTCCAGAAAAAATAGTCAATGGAGTTACCTATATCCAAGTCGATAATGGAAATAGCGCATTGGCAATTATGGCATCCAATTTTTATGGAAATCCTTCCGAAAACTTAAAGTTGATTGGTGTTACAGGAACCAACGGAAAAACGACGGTTGCTACCTTACTATATCAACTCTTTAAAAAAGCAGGATACAAAGTCGGATTGTTGTCTACGGTAAAAATTCTAGTGGATGATGCTGAATTTAAAGCTACACATACAACGCCAGATTCGTTGACCATTAATAGGTATTTGGAAAAAATGAATCATGAAGGTGTGGAATATTGCTTTATGGAAGTTTCTTCACACGGAATTCATCAAAAAAGAACAGCAGGATTAACGTTTCAAGGAGGAATTTTTACAAATCTCTCACATGATCATCTAGACTATCACGATACGTTTGCTGAATACAGAGATGTAAAAAAGAAATTCTTTGACGAATTGCCAAAAGAAGCTTTCTGTTTGGTGAATATAGATGATAAAAATGGCTTGATCATGATGCAAAACACACAAGCCAAAAAATATACATACGCGCTCAAAACCTATGCAGACTATCGTGCGCAAATCTTGGAAAATAGATTGGCAGGATTGCTTTTAAAAATAAACGACAACGAAGTTTGGACAAAACTTATCGGAAGTTTCAATGCGTATAATCTATTGTCTATTTACGCTACGGCGGAATTATTAGGCTTAGAAGAAATTGAAATCTTACGATTAATAAGTGAACTTGAAAGTGTAAGTGGACGCTTTGAATATTTCATCACAAAAAACAAAATAACAGCAATTATTGACTATGCGCATACGCCAGATGCTTTAAAAAATGTATTGCAAACGATCAACAACATTCGTACAGGAAACGAGCAACTCATTACGGTAGTTGGTTGTGGAGGCGATAGAGATGTAACGAAACGTCCGAAAATGGGGAACATCGCATCAGCGCTAAGTACGAAAGCCATATTTACTTCAGACAATCCACGAAGTGAAGATCCGATGAGCATTATTGAAGCTGTTGAAAAAGGTGTAGAGCCACAAAACTATAAAAAGACACTTTCGATTACCGATCGGAAGCAAGCTATAAAAACAGCATGTCAAATGGCGAATGAAAACGACATCATTCTCATTGCAGGAAAAGGGCATGAAACCTATCAAGAAATCAACGGAAAACGAACGGATTTTGACGATTACAAAATAGCCAAAGAAATACTTGATCAACTCAACGAATAAAAAATATTAAAGCCTCAACAACAAAGAAAGAATATGTTATACTATCTATTTGAATATCTCGAACAGCAATACCAGTTTCCAGGTGCTTCCTTATTTGGATATCTAAGTTTCAGGGCAGCAATGGCAGTGATTCTTTCGTTGTTAATCTCTATGATTTTTGGAAAAAAGATCATCAACTACTTGCGTTCAAAACAGATAGGAGAAACGGTTCGTGATTTAGGATTGGCTGGGCAAAAAGAAAAAGCAGGAACGCCAACTATGGGAGGAATCATCATCATTTTGGCAACTTTAGTGCCAGTACTGCTTTTTGCAAAACTAGAAAATATCTACATCATTCTATTAATCGTCACCACAATTTGGATGGGAATTATTGGCTTTATAGATGATTATATCAAAAAATTTAAAAACGATAAAAAAGGACTCAAAGGAAAGTTTAAAATACTAGGACAATTAGGTTTAGGAATCATCGTCGGAGCAACACTATTCTTTCATAATGATGTTACCATTCGTGAAGAATTACCTGTCAATCAACAGCAGGAAATTATAATGAATAACAATGTGCCAACGAAGAAATTTGGAGAAGAAGTGCGTTCTATGAAAACAACCATTCCTTTTGTAAGAGACAATGAAATTGACTATGCGAAGCTTGTAACGTGGATCAATCCAGACTATGAAAAATACGCATGGTTAGTATTCATTCCAATTGTCATATTCATCATTATGGCTGTTTCAAATGGTGCAAATCTCACCGATGGAATTGATGGACTCGCCGCCGGGACTTCGGTCATAATTGTGCTCACCTTAGGAATATTTGCATGGATCTCTGGTAACTTAATTTTCTCTGAATACTTGAATGTCATGTACATCCCAAGAGCAGGAGAAATTACCATATACATTGCCGCCTTTGTGGGAGCACTCATTGGATTCTTATGGTATAATACCTATCCAGCACAAGTATTTATGGGAGACACAGGAAGTTTGACCATAGGAGGAATCATTGCTGTAATTGCAATTGCAATTCGTAAAGAATGGCTCATTCCAATTCTATGCGGAATCTTCTTGGCGGAAAATTTATCGGTCGTCATGCAGGTGAGTTATTTCAAATACACGAAAAAGAAATTTGGAGAAGGAAGGCGGATATTTAAAATGTCGCCACTG
Organism: uncultured Kordia sp.; assembly: GCF_947489565.1. GTDB lineage: Bacteria > Bacteroidota > Bacteroidia > Flavobacteriales > Flavobacteriaceae > Kordia. The sequence continues at coordinate 254,506 of NZ_CANLEA010000008.1, forward strand.
CATCATCACTATCAAAAATTAGGATATCACGAAAGTAAAATTGTAACCAGATTCTGGATTATCGGAATCTTACTAGCAATTCTAACAATCGTAACCTTGAAAGTGCGATAGGTTTTGGGTGTAAGGTGTTAGGAATTGAGTTATGAGTATTGGGAAGTGAAGTCAAGAAACTAACAAAAAAAACGAATACACGAATTAACGAATACACAAAAAAAAGCCAACGGCTAAAGCAAATAAAAAATAAAAGTTACGAGTAAGAAAACCAGCAACCAACAACGAGTAACTAACAATAAAAAACAAGTAGTGTCAAAACAACGATTGGTCATATTAGGCGGAGGAGAAAGCGGTGTTGGAACAGCAATTTTAGGAAAACAACAAGGCTATGAAGTATTTGTTTCAGACAAAGGAGCCATCAAGCAGCACTACAAAAACGTTCTGAATCAGTTTGAAATAGATTGGGAAGAAAAGCAGCATACAGAAGCAAAGCTTTTCAACGCAACTATTGTAATGAAAAGTCCTGGAATTCCAGACACCATTCCTTTGGTAAAAGCACTCAGGGAAAAAGGAATTCCTGTGATATCTGAAATCGAATTTGCTATGCAATTCACAGAAGCAACGATTGTAGGAATTACAGGAAGCAATGGGAAAACGACAACGACGATGTTAACGCATCATGTATTAAAACAAGGTGAATTAAATGTCGGAGTCGCAGGAAATATGGGCGATAGTTTTGCGAAACAAGTAGCAGAACAATCGTATGATGAATATGTGTTAGAACTCAGTAGTTTCCAGTTGGATGGAATCATTGATTTTAGACCGCATATTGCCATCATTACTAACATTACGCCCGATCATTTAGATCGATATGACTATAAGTTTGAAAACTACATCGCATCAAAATTCAGAATTGCGATGAATCAAACAGAAAACGATTATCTCATCTATGACGCAGATGATGAAGTCGTAGTTGAAGGAATAAAAAAACACAAAGTAAAATCGACATTAATACCATTCTCACTCAAAAACAAACTAGAGAATGGTGCATATATAGAAGACAAAAACATAATACTAACGATACAAAATAAGACAATAACTATGCCGACGGACTCGCTAGCACTAGAAGGACAACACAATGTAAAAAACGCAATGGCAGCTTCTGCAGTAGCACAATTATTAAACATCAGAAAACAAACCATACGCGAAAGTATGTCAGGATTTCAAGGTGTAGAACATCGCTTGGAAAAAGTATTAAAAATCCAGAATGTTCAATACATCAATGATTCCAAAGCAACCAACATCAATGCAACGTATTATGCTTTAGAAAGCATGACAACGCAAACGGTTTGGATTGTTGGTGGTGTTGATAAAGGGAATGACTATTCAGACTTGTTGCCACTAGTGCATGAAAAAGTAAAAGCAATTGTTTGTTTAGGAGTTGACAATTCAAAAATCATTGAATCATTCGGAAGAGTTACAGATTTAATGGTAGAAACAACTTCTATGGATGAAGCTGTAAAAATTGCTCATAAAATTGCAGAAAAAGGAGATAACGTATTACTATCGCCAGCATGTGCAAGTTTTGATTTATTTGAAAATTATGAAGAACGCGGAAAGCAATTCAAAGCATCTGTAAGAAACCTATAATCAAAAAACCAAACAACCAAATAGTCAAATCAACAAACAAACAAAAAAAACAATGAACACCATCTTTAAAAACATAAAAGGAGATAGAGCGCTTTGGGCAGTAGTTGCCTTGCTAGCGTTATTCTCGTTTTTACCTGTATACAGCGCAAGTAGCAACTTGGCGTATCTGTATGGAGATGGAAATACATTGAAGTTTTTAGTGAAACATGCTTCGCATTTATTCCTAGGATTTGCGATTATATATGGAGTCCATCGAATGCCATATCATTACTTCAAAGGCTTGTCTATCATTATGTTGCCAATTGTCTTGTTCTTTTTAATGTATACGCTAGCGCAAGGAACAACCATTGGAGGAGCAAATGCAAGTCGTTGGATGCGAATTCCTTTTGTGGGACTCAAATTTCAAACTTCCACATTGGCAGGTGTTGTTTTGATGATTTATGTAGCTAGATATCTGTCGAAAATAAAAGATAAAGTAGTCACTTTCAAAGAAACAATTTTGCCACTTTGGATCCCTGTATTTTTAATAGTTGGATTGATATTACCTGCAAACTTTTCAACCGCAGCCATCATTTTTTCAATGGTATTAATGTTGTGTTTTTTGGGAGGTTATCCATGGAAATATCTCTTAATGGTAGTGGGTTCAGGAATTGTAGGTCTATTATTATTTATTGTAATTGGAAGAGCGATTCCAGGACCAATTCAAACCAAAATACAAACATGGGAAAATCGTGTTGCAAACTATTGGAGTGGCGATAAAAAACAAAATAGTGAAGGAGATTACCAAATAGATCGATCAAAAATTGCAATTGCAACGGGAGGTATTGTAGGTGTAGGAGCAGGAAAAAGTGTCATGAAAAATCTATTGCCGCAAAGTGCATCCGATTTTATCTATGCAATCATTGTAGAAGAATATGGTTTAGTAGGAGGTTTATCGTTACTCTTTCTATACTTGTTACTTCTATTTCGGATTGTTATTGTGGCGCACAAGGCAGATACAATATTTGGAAAATTACTCGCCATTGGTGTCGGATTGCCGATCGTATTTCAGGCACTCATAAACATGGCAGTTGCGGTAGAATTATTTCCAGTAACAGGACAAACATTACCATTAATCAGTAGTGGAGGAACTTCTATTTGGATGACGTGTTTAGCTATCGGAATTGTATTAAGTGTGAGTAAAAAACGCGAAGAGATATTAGAACAAAAAGAAAAAGAAGAAAATCCATTAGCAGTTTTAAGTGAAGCTATTTGATGCAGAAAGTATTGAGTATTGAGATGTGAGTATTGAGAATGTTTCAAAGAAAACTAAGATAGCAAAGAACAAATAGACAAATAGCCAAATAGACAAATCAACAAATCAACAAATCAACAAATCAACAAAAAACACAAAAGAGTAAGCAAATAAAAAAAATGAGTAACAAATCGTATCGTATCATATTATCAGGTGGCGGAACAGGAGGACATATCTATCCTGCGATTGCGATTGCGAACGAATTAAAAAAACGGTACCCAGAATCGGAATTCCTATTTGTAGGAGCAAAAGATCGAATGGAGATGGAAAAAGTGCCACAAGCAGGGTACAAAATTGAAGGTTTGTGGATCTCAGGATTGCAGCGAAAACTGACATTAAAAAACATGATGTTTCCGTTCAAGTTGATAAGTAGTTTGATGAAGTCGCGAAAAATTGTCAAAAAATTCAAACCAGATGTAGTCATTGGGACTGGCGGATTTGCAAGTGGACCATTGCTAAAAGTAGCATCTGGAAAAAAAGTACCTGCGTTGATTCAAGAACAGAATTCGTATGCAGGAATCACAAATAAATTACTTGGAAAGCAAGTGCAAAAAATATGTGTCGCGTATGACAATATGGAACGTTTCTTTCCGCAAGGGAAAATTATAAAAACAGGAAATCCTGTACGACAAGATTTATTAGAAATAACAAGTAAAAGAACCGAAGCAAAAACGTTTTTTCAACTAAAAGAAAACACCAAAACGGTATTGATTATTGGAGGAAGTTTGGGCGCAAGAAGAATCAATCAACTTATAGAAGCATCATTGAATTTCTTCAAAGAACAAAACGTACAACTCATATGGCAATGCGGAAAATTCTATTACGAAAACTATAAGAAACACAACGAATTGGCGCATGTGCAAGTGCATCAATTTGTCAATAAAATGGACTTAGCGTATGCTGCTGCAGATGTAATCATTTCACGCGCAGGCGCAAGTTCGGTATCGGAATTGTGCATTGTAGGGAAACCTGTAATCTTTATTCCGTCGCCAAATGTAGCAGAAGATCATCAAACAAAAAATGCATTGGCAATTACGGAAAAAGATGCAGGAATCTTAATTAGAGAAAGTGAACTAGATGAACAGTTTGATAAACAGTTTGAAATATTAATGCAATCAGAAAAAAAACAAGCTGAATTAGGTGAAAAAATCAAAGAATTAGCATTACCTGACGCAACTTTGCGAATCGTAGATGAAGTAGAAAAATTATTGAATAAGTCAACTGCCTAATGGTAAGTTGTAAAGAGCAATTAAAAGAATATAAACTGAACATTTTGACGCAAGCGTTGAAATAATAAAATCTCAATTATTGAGAATGAATTTGAAAAACATACATAACGTTTATTTTGTAGGCATTGGCGGAATCGGCATGTCTGCTTTGGCGCGCTATTTCAAATTCAATAACAAAAATGTAGCGGGCTACGATAAAACAAAAACTGAAATCACTGACGGATTGGAGGCTTTGGGTATTTTGGTTTCGACAAAAGATGATGTAACTGGGATTCCAACAGCATATCTCAATAAAGAAAATACGATCATCATTTATACGCCAGCTGTTCCAAGTTCACACGCGGAATTAACTTATTTCCGTGCGCATGATTTCCATATATACAAAAGAGCAGAAGTATTAGGTTTAATCACAAAAGATACCTTTTGTTTAGGTGTGGCAGGAACGCATGGAAAAACCACAACATCTAGTATTTTGGGACATTTGTTGGCAGCATCAGGAACTGATGTAACCGCTTTTTTAGGTGGAATTGCAGAAAATTACAATTCCAACTTAATTCTAAAAGGAACTGAAATCACAGTCGTTGAAGCAGATGAGTTCGATCGTTCCTTTTTGCAGCTTTCGCCAGATGTAGCTTGTGTTACATCTATGGATGCCGATCATTTGGATATCTATGGAGAAAAAGAAGCTTTGCAAGATTCATTCGTAGCATTTACCAAATGCATCAAGCCAAACGGGAAGCTGTTTGTGCAAGAAGATATTACTGAATTAGATGGAATTACATACGGATTCAAAGAAACATCTAATTATCATATAAAAAACATACACATACAAAATGGGGCGTATGTGTTTGACATTGTAACGCCATTGAAAATCATTGAAGACGTGCAATTTTTTATTCCCGGACGACACAACTTGTTAAACGGTCTAGTAGCTTTCGCGATGGCGGACATTATAGGAACCCCAACCGACCGCCTCGCCAAAGCTTTGGGAACTTTTACAGGTGTCAAGCGAAGATTTTCGTATCAAATTAAAACGGAAGACTTTGTATTTATTGACGATTATGCGCATCATCCTACAGAAATAAATGCCTTGCATCAAGCGGTACGTGAAATGTATCCTGAAAAAAAAGTAACGGCTATTTTTCAACCGCATTTATTCAGTAGAACAAAGGATTTTGCAGATGAATTTGCAGAAAGTTTAGCGCAGTTTGATGAAATTATTTTGTTAGAGATTTATCCCGCAAGGGAAAAGCCAATAGAAGGTGTTACTTCAAGTTGGTTGTTGGATAAAATAGAAAATGACCAAAAACAATTGATCGCAAAAGAAAATTTAATCGATCATGTGTCTGCTGTTAATACAGATGTATTATTAACGGTTGGCGCTGGCGATATAGGAGAAGAAGTAGTAAAAATTAAAAATGTATTAACCGTTGAATATTAATTGGAATCTTATAAAAGGAATTGCAATTGTCGCAATATTGATCTTTCTATATGCCTTTTCGGCGAATAGAAATGCGTCGCGTGTCATTGAAAATCCAGACATCAAATTTTTGGAAAGAGAGCAAGATTTCATCACGAGAACGATGGTTAATAAATTGTTAATACAAAATCAGGATAGCGTTACGAACGTAAGAAAAGAACAACTAGATTTGGATGTTCTAGAGGAACGTTTACGCGCGAATGAAATGATTCAAGATGCAGAAGTGTATCTGTCTGTAAATGGGACTCTTGGTGCAAAAATTAAACAGCGAACACCAATTGCACGTATCGCAACAAAAGACTCTTATTACATCGATTCTGAAGGGAAGGCTATGCCTTTGTCTTCAGTTTCTGCTGCTCGCGTTCCGTTTGTGGAAGGAAAAGTAGATAAAAAAGAGTTGCAAAACATATATGTACTCGCAAAATATATTGCCGAAGATGACTTTCTAAAAAAGAATGTGATCGCTATAGTACAAAACGAAAACAAAACATTCAATCTTAAATTAAGAACGAATGATTTTGTTGTGCTATTTGGCAACATAAAAAATAAAGAGAAGAAGGTGAATAATTTGAAAGCGTTTTATAAAAAAGCAACAAAAGATAAAACATTGAACGATTATGCAAAAGTTGATTTAAAATTTACCAATCAAGTAGTGTGCACCAAAAAATAAAGTATGGAAAACAATAGCATCGCAGTAGGATTAGACATAGGAACCACAAAAATTGTGGCAATGATTGGGCGAAAGAATGAATATGGTAAGCTCGAAATTCTTGGAGTAGGAAAATCCAAGAGTCTCGGTGTGCATCGTGGTGTGGTAAATAATATTACACAAACGATTCAATCCATACAACAAGCTGTGCAAGGCGCAGAAAGTGATTCTGACTTTAAAATCAGTGAAGTTGTGGTTGGAATTGCAGGACAACACATCCGTAGTTTGCAACACAGCGATTATATCACACGGACCAATGCTGATGAAGTTATTGATGACGGTGATATTGATTTATTGATCAATCAAGTATATAAATTAGTGATGCTTCCGGGAGAAGAAATTATTCATGTGCTTCCGCAAGAATATAAAGTAGATGGGCAAGCTGAAATCAAAGAGCCTATTGGAATGTATGGCGGACGTTTGGAAGCAAATTTCCACGTTGTTGTGGGACAAGTTTCTTCAATCCGAAATATTGGGCGTTGTGTGAAAAGCTCAGGATTAGATTTGGCAGGAATCACGCTTGAACCGTTAGCTTCAGCAAATGCAGTATTAAGTCAGGAAGAAAAAGAAGCAGGAGTTGCATTAATTGATATTGGTGGTGGAACAACCGATTTGGCCATTTTTAAAGATGGAATCATTCGTCATACGGCAGTAATTCCATTTGGAGGAAATGTCATCACAGAAGATATCAAAGAAGGCTGCTCTATCATTGAAAAACAAGCAGAATTACTCAAAATAAAATTTGGATCTGCTTGGCCAGGAGAAAACAAAGACAATGAAATAGTGTCAATTCCTGGATTACGAGGAAGAGAACCCAAAGAGATTACCTTAAAAAATCTCTCAAAAATAATTCATGCACGTGTTGTTGAAATTATAGAACAAGCGTACTTAGAAATTAAGAATTACGGACATGAAGAACAAAAAAAGAAACTAATTGCTGGAATTGTGCTGACAGGTGGCGGAAGTCAGTTGAATCACTTAAAGCAATTGGTGGAATACATTACAGGAATGGATACCCGAATCGGTTATCCAAACGAACATCTAGCAGGCGATTCAGACCCAGATATGGCAAGTCCATTATATGCAACGGCTGTCGGATTAGTAATGAATGCAATTGAAAACCAATCAAAAGTTATCATCGAAGAAGAAGTTGTGGAAGCACCTACAGAAACAACTTCAGCAGCAGAAACTGCTATCGAAGAAAACGAAGAACAAACCAATACCAGTGCTCCAATACAATCGGAACCAAGAAGAGAACGCAAGTCGATCTTTGAAAAATGGGCCGATAAGTTGAAAGATTTTTTAGATAACGCAGAATAATAAAAAACCAGTTTTAAGAATTATGAGTAGCAACACAGAATTCGGAAACATTTCATTTGATTTGCCAAAGAACCAATCAAATGTAATCAAAGTGATCGGTGTAGGCGGTGGCGGAAGTAATGCCATTAACCACATGTTCCAGCAAGGAATAAAAGGTGTAGACTTTGTGATTTGTAATACAGATTCACAAGCTCTACAAAACAGTCCAGTGCCTAACAAAATACAGTTAGGAGTTTCATTGACAGAAGGACTTGGTGCAGGCGCCAATCCAGAAGTTGGTGAAAAAGCAGCTTTAGAAAGTATTGAAGACATCGGAATGATGCTCGATACCAATACAAAAATGGTATTCATTACAGCCGGAATGGGTGGTGGAACCGGAACAGGAGCTGCACCAGTAATTGCAAAATTAGCCAAAGATAAAGACATACTTACGGTAGGTATTGTAACGATTCCTTTTAAGTTTGAAGGCAAAATGCGTAATACACAAGCACGTGTTGGAGTAGAAAAATTGCGTACACATGTAGATTCTCTGATTGTGATTAATAATGACAAACTAAGAGAAGTTTACGGAAACTTAGGATTTAAAGCAGGATTCTCTAAAGCAGATGAAGTACTTTCTACAGCTTCTAGAGGAATTGCAGAAGTAATAACGCATCACTATACGCAAAATATTGACTTGCGTGATGCGAAAACAGTGTTATCTAATAGTGGAACAGCCATCATGGGATCTTCTAATGCTTCTGGAGCTAACAGAGCCAGTGAAGCCATTATGAAAGCCTTAGATTCGCCATTATTAAATGATAACAAAATTGATGGAGCTAAAAACGTACTGTTGCTTATCGTTTCTGGTTCAGAAGAAATCACGATTGATGAAATCGGAGAAATCAATGATCATATTCAAAATGAAGCTGGTGGAAGTGCAAACATCATCATGGGAGTTGGAGAAGATGAAACCTTAGAAGATGCAATTTCTGTAACAATCATTGCTACTGGTTTTGATATAGATCAACAGGATGAAATCGTGAATACAGAATCAAAAAAAGTGATTCACACCTTGGAAGATGAGCAACCAGCAGTTCAAAACTTAACACCTAAGTCAACAGCAGTTGTAACACCAAATATTCCTCAACAACCTGTAGAAGCGCCAAAGCCAAAAAAGGAAGAAGTCATTCGCCATACGTTGGTAGATGATACTGCAACACTCAATTTGATTCCAACTACGGAAATCATCAAAAATATGTCTGTAGTTTATGAAGAAGTGAAAGCGACACACGTAGAGGAAGATTTTATCATTACGACATTGACAGATGAAATTAGGGATATTCAGGTGAATGAACCAGAATTTGTTGTAGTAACGCCAAAAGAAGAGGAAGAAGAAGAAAACCAAATTTCTTTTACTTTTGACATGCCGTTAGCGGAACCTGTACAAGAAGAAGCTCCAAAGCAAGAAGAAAAAGTGAGATTTGACTTGTCGGAAGACGTAAATGCTATTCAAGTAAATGATCCTGTGGAAGTCATTCCTGTGACAGAAGTGCATGACAAAGGTGTCACGCGTTACAGCTTAGATGACTATATGGATGAAGAACCTACTTCTGAAAAAAATATTTCTCAGGCAGCTGAAGATGGTATAGTTTTTGAGAAGAAAACCGTTGAAAGTCCAATCGAGGAAACTCCAAGTGCTGATAGTGTTGATCCTTTCAATAGTACTATTGAAGAGAGTTTAAAAAGTAGAACGGACGAACGAAAGAGAAAGTTAAAAGAATTTAATTATAAATTCAATAACAATAATGTCAATCGTATTGAAGATATTGAGAAACAGCCAGCTTACAAAAGAGCAGGTATTGAGCTTAATGATGCCAATTCGACTGATACTAAAGCTTCCCGAACCAGTTTAGGTACGGATAGCAATGATGATATGCAATTGAGAAATAATAATTCTTTCTTGCACGACAACGTTGACTAATTTGATTTAGTACTATTATATATGTTTTTTTTAGACCCGGAAATTGCTGTTCGATTTTCGGGTTTAATTTTTTATCTTCGCTTCTTCAAAAACAAAAACCATGGGATTACAACAAGATATAATGACGGCTATGAAAACGGCTATGAAAGCGAAAGATCAAACGGCTTTGGCAGCTTTACGTGCTGTAAAATCGGAAATACTTTTAGCAAAGACGAGTGGAGCAGGAGATGAGTTGTCGGAAGCAGATGAAATTAAGTTATTACAGAAGTTAGTAAAACAGCGTAAAGACAGTGCTACAATTTTCACAGAACAAGGACGTGAGGATTTAGCAGAGCCAGAAATTGCACAAGCAGCGATTATAGAACAATTCTTACCAGAGCAACTAACTGCAGAAGAAATAGAAAAAGTAGTGGTAATGACTATCGATGATATTGGAGCTTCAGGAATGAAAGACATGGGAAAAGTAATGGGACTCGTTTCTAAACAATTGGCAGGTCAGGCAGATGGAAAAACCATTTCTACGATTGTAAAGGCAAAACTTTCTAACTAATATATAGAATTTAGATAATAAAATTCCCGTTTTTACGGGAATACAATAGGCTGCGTAGTTCAACTGGATAGAATATCAGATTTCGGCTCTGAGGGTTGGGGGTTCGAATCCCTTCGCGGTCACATCAAGCAAGAAACCATGCCATTTGGCATGGTTCTTTGTTTTTATAAAAAGAGCCAAACCTAGTTTGAGCTCTTTTTATAAAAACAAAGAACTAGAGCGTAAGCTCGTAGTTTCTTATTTGCAGCAGTGAGTTACAAGGGATCATGAAATAATCCTGTCAGGGTCACTACGGAAGTTTCTTTCACTAAAAATCCCAACTATTTAGTTGGGATTTTATATGTTAAATAAAATAACTATCATGTAATAAAATTCAACCTGTATTTTAATGTATTAAGTTTTTAGTTATATATGGAGAGTTAATAGTTCTTAATAAAGCTTCATAATTAAGTGTAAACTCTACTGTATCACCAACTTTTAAGTCAGTTTTAGTATTATCAACTATAATATGATCACTACTTGCTCCTATAATAATTATATCTTGTTTTGGAATTATTCCTGAAATTATAGTGTCTTGTAAACCAATATTTAAAATAGCTCTTTTTATAAAACCACGATCTCTAATTGCTGGAATTATTCCACCAACATTTTGATATATTTCTCCATAAGGCATAGATGGTTTTAATTTTGATTCAATAACTTCAGTAATCAATGTGAAAATATCAGTAAATAACCCAGATATGGGGTTTCTGGAAAGTGTTTCTCTACCAAGAAAAATAGATTCTCCAATGCGTAAATTGTTTATTCTACCTATATTTTTAGAAGATTTGAACCATTGATAATTTGCAGAGTTTCCTCCTGAGATAATATGCAATAGTATTTTGAATTTTCTTTCTATATGAATGGCTATTGAGGATAACTCGTTCATTTTATCTAAACTTGGATTTATTCCATTTAAACAAGCAAGATTTGCCCCTATTCCTATTAAACAAAGTCCTTTCAATTTTAATATTTCTCTTACTGTATGATCAACTTCTGAAGGCATAACTCCTTCTCTCAGATCACCGAGTTCTATCATAAGAATAACTTTATGTGTTATGTGTTTTTTTAAAGCATATTTTGATATTTTTTTTAGAACTACTAATTCAGAATTTAAACTTATATCAACATTATCAATAACTTCTTTTACTTGACTTAATGAAGGAGTTCTGAGTAATAAATATTGTGCTAGTATGCCAGCCTCTTTCATTTTTTTAATATTGATAATTCTAGAGTCGGCAAGAATCTTAATGCCATTTTTAACTAAAATACTAGCTATTAATGGATTTCCTCCTATAACCTTTGTAACTCCTATAATATTGATTCCTTTTGAAGCGTAGATTTTTTTTAGTTGTTTGACATTATGGGTGATTTTTAAGGTGTTTATATCTATTCGAGGAAGATTCAAAGTAGTGCAGATTCTCTTTTTAACTTTGGGAATGTCATCAATAATGCTTTTACTAGTTTATCACACCCATGTTGCAAAACATCTGTAGTTGGTAGATTATATTTAGATTCATATGTATTAATAATATCATTTACTTCTGTAGTTGACATGTTTTCATGATTGATAGTAATAGCAATGACCTTTGATTTAGAAAAGATTTCTACCATTTTAATTTCTTCTTCCAATGTTGTCATTGGAATATTTGGATAGTCGCAATAGTTTTTTCGTTTTGGTGGATGCTGTATAATAATTGCATCTGGCATTGCTCCACGTATAATAGCACTTGAAGAAGTAAATCCAGGATGACCTAATGCCCCTTGTCCTTCGACAATGATAATGTCTGGATCCTCCGTCTTACAAGCCTGTAGAATGGCATTCTCAACTTCGCCAGAAGCATATCCTGAAGCTAAAACATCTACAGCTATTCCGTAGTTAGAGCCTTGTAGCAGTCCTGTTTGACCTGTAGTTATAAATACTACATTGAGCCCTTCCTTTTTCAATGCGTTAACAAGAAGTAGTGCTGAAGTACGTTTACCTACTGCACAATCAGTTCCCATTACAGTAACTGTTGGAGTTTTTATATCTCTAATACGTCCTGAAAAATTGTGAAGATTTTCACGTTTTGGCGGTTTTCTTATATCACGAATAGTAACTCCATATGTAAGAGCTGCATTTGTAAATTGTTCATCTTCATTAAAAAATTCTGGTAAGCCATTTACAATATTCATCCCGCTTTTTATAGCGGTTAAAATTATCTTTCGGTGTATTTCGTTTAAAAATGAAGTTATTGGTGCAATACCATAAATAAAACTATTAGGAACGGAGTTTAACTTTTTTAAAGCAGTTTCAATGCTTTCAAAAATTGGAATTCCATTTTTTATTCCTTCTAAATATTCTCCTGCATCCAAACCAGACTTAGTACTGTCTATGATTCCAATAATATTATAAGTATCTGATTGTCGTACTAAACCATTAGCTACTTTTCCATCTACTTTTCCAAATTCATTTTCACAGTAGATTAATGCATTTGACTTCATAAGTGTATAATTGTTAAGTGGTGAGTTAAATTATTTTTTAGGAGTTTCGGTCTATCTAACAAAAAAATGAGCTAGCTAGCAAAGGGATCATTTCGAACAGTACAATAGTGAAGAATATAGAAGCTCATAAGAAGTATCACAGGAAATTAATTTTTATGAATACTATATCTCCATTGTAATTGTATTATGCTTCTTTTTATAATATATTAACTATTGTTCATTGTGATACAAATCATCTTAAATTGATGATTTGCTTCAACTGAACTATCTGTGTGTGCAGGAATAAGAATAGAATCTCCTTTTTGCATGAAAGTTGAGTTGTTATTTATAACCACTTCTGCTTTTCCTTCAATAATATAGATAAATCGTAGTGAAGAAGATTTATGATAAGACAGTGTTTTTCCAAAATCAAAGCTCAAGGCTTGAATAGCACATCCATTGTTTGTTACTATATTATTTATGATAATATTGTTTCGTTCGTAATTCAGTACATCCGATAAGTTGAATGTTTTTGATTCTTCAAACTCATCTCTCTTCATGGTTAAATCTCTCGTATAGATATTTTCTTTTATTCACCTCTGTTTTTTGCGTTTCGTTTGGCAATTTTAGCTGCTTTTTTTTCTTTTGCAGTTCTTGTGGGAGCTGTTTTTCCTGATTTCCCTTTTCCTTCTTTCTCTTTCGACATAATAAATTATATTTGATATGTTTTAATTTAACATTTACAAAGATGATGCTTATCTATAAGTGGATTGTTACATAAATGAAACTAAATATTACATAAATCACAGGTCTTCTAAATTTCTTTCTCTCTTCATTTTGAGTTTTTTATAGTAAGTTGGACTGAACCCTGTTACCTTTTTAAATTGGTTAGACAGGTGTGCCGTACTACTATAGTGAAGTTTATGTGCAATTTCAGTAAGATTAAATTCTTTGTAAAACAATAATTCTTTTACTAGTTCTATTTTATGATTGATGATGTAATGTTGTAAAGTGATTCCTTTTATTTCCGAAAAAATATTCGCCAAGTAAGTATAATTATATCCAAGCTTTTCACTTAAATATGTGGAATAATTAGTTTTAGGAGCTTCTTCGATATCATGAATCATTTCTACAATTGAACTCACTATTTTTTCTATAAGAATACTTTTCTTGTCATCTAATAGTTCAAGCCCTGATTTAAACAAACCATTTTTGAATAGCATTCGCTTTTCTTTTGTTATATCTTCTATAATTTCTACCATGCCAAGACTTACTGTGGCATGTCCTAGTTTTAACTTTTTTAATTCTTTTTCTACTGACATTTTACAGCGTAGGCTGACCATGTGTTTTATGTATAATTTCATTTGTTGATTTTTAAATATTCCATACATGACTCACTATTATTAGTGATTTAGATAATAACTATAAAAACATTTTAGTTTCAATAGTCTTAAGTGGAGAAAAATAATATGTAGTCTATATCATTTATTACCAGATGTATATTGGGTAAGATTTTTATGAAATATTATTCTTATAAAGATAGTCAATATACATCTGGTTATCAAGATGTAATCATACATATTACGGAAATATTATTAGAGAGTTATTTTTCTCAAAAAAAACAACCCAATCTCCTTCAAATCCTCCACCAAAAAGTTCGAGCTTTGAAGGTTCGCGGTCACATCAAGCAAGAAACCATGCTATTTGGCATGGTTCTTTATTTGCAGTAGTGAGTTACAAGGGATCATGATAATAATCCTGTCGAGGTCATAAAAATTGTAAGATCTTGTAATTTAAAAGGTTACAGGATTTTTGTTTTTTATACTCGAGCGGACAGTATTTGTGTAATTCTTTGATTTTAAGTAAAATAAAAATTTAAATTTAATTCAAATAATAAATAATTTACTTTTTCAACTTTCGTAAAGCTTCTAAAAATCCTTTTTCTCTTCTAATTGAAACAGACAAGATTATTTCATTTTCTAAGATAGCTTTTCTTTGTTTTTTCTGATAACTTTTTACTTGAATTAAATTCACCAATTTCGAGTGATGTATTCTAAAAAAATGGTTTCCCTTTAATTGTTTTTCATAATGAAGTAAGGTTTTTGCAGATGTAATCTTTTTATGGTTAGTTAAATGAATTGTGGTATAGTTTCCTTTTGCTTCAAGAAAACTCAAATTTCTTATGTCTAACTTATGAATTCTTTCTGTAGTATTAACAAAAATAAATATAGGCTGCTTGCTTTCTACATATTCAGCGAGAGACTCTAATCTGTCAATATATAATCTTTGCTTTATAAGATCATTCATTTTTGATAAAGCCTCTCTAAAATTGTTAGATTCAACAGGTTTCAAAAGATAATGCAAGGCATTAAATTCAAAAGCTTTAATTGCAAATTCGTTGTGAGCTGTGACAAAAATTATTTTAAAATTAATATTAGGTAAAAATGTATTAAGATAATCAAATCCAGTAGTTTCTAACCTCAAGTCAATATCTAACAATACTAAATTTGGTTTTTCAATAATAGTTAATTCAATAGCATGTTGTAACGTAAGTGCTTCTCCACAAATTATATAGTTATCGTATGGTATTAAAAGCTCTTTTAAGTTGTCAATAGCTGGTTGTTCATCATCAATAATTAAAACCTTGATCTTCATTTTATTCATCTAATATTAACGGTAATGTTACAATCACTTTTACACCAATTTCTTCCTGATTTTTTATTTCAAATTTAGCATTAGATTTTTTTGACTTGTTTAAAAGGCGTAATCGATTTTTAACATTTTCTAATCCAAAAGATTTATGCAATGGATTTTTAGATTCAGTACTTTGGAATCCCGTTCCATTATCTTCTATCATGCAGACTAAATTACGTTTGCCTCGTGAAAATGAAAGTGAAATATGACCTTGTTTAACAGCAGATAATCCATGCCATATACTATTCTCTATAAATGGTTGTAATAATGAAGGAGGTAATAGAGTAATTTCTGGATTTATGTTTTGATCTACTTCTACATTAAAAGTAAAATTGTGTTGAGATCTTTTTTGCTCTAAAGCAACATAACTTTTAAGAAATTCAATTTCTTCAGCTAATGACACTTCTTCCTCTTCTGTATTTTCCAATATACGGCGCACCATAATGGAAAATTGCGTTAAATAATTACTAGCTTTTTGTTTATCATTTTTTAGTACATAATCGTTTATAGAGTTTAGTGTGTTAAAAATAAAATGAGGGTTCATTTGCGCTCTTAAACTTTGTAATTGGGAAGAGCTTAGTTGTGCATTGTAATTAGCTTCTCGTTTTTTTCTCCATAAAATAAATCCTATTGATAATAAACCAATTACAAATATACCTGCTCCTATACTCAAGTTTCTTATAAAAACCTGTTTTTCAATATTGGCTTGTTGTATCTCCTGATCTTTTTTGAAAGTGGCTTCTATGACAGCTTTCTCTTTATCAAATTCATATTGTGCCTTTTGAACAGCAAGTTCTTCTTTTTTATCATTAGAGAATAATTCATCTTTAATAATTACTGCTTCTTCCAAGATTTTAAAAGCTTCTCTGTAATTACCTAAAAGAGAAGTTGCCTCTGATAGTCCACGTTTTGCTTCATGAATTTTCAATTTATCACCAGCGTTTTCAGCGTATACAAGACTAGAGTCAAAGTATTTTTCCGCTTCTTTTGCATTATTTTTTTTAAGAAGAGAAATAGCCTTATTATTATAATTTTCAGCTAAAGAACCATAACTTTTTAGTTTTTTATTAATAACTATTACACTATCATAGTACGCAATAGCTATACTGTGTTTTTTTAATCTAGAATTTATTATACCTATATTATTCATTGCAGAAGCCATAGAATTTAGGTTTTGATTCTTTTTATGAATGTTATATGCTGCTTTATAGTTTTTAAGAGCTTCAGTAAAGTTCTCTTTTTGAAAATGAATATTACCAATATTATTATATTGATGTGCCATAAAATCTTGCATATTACTTTTTTTGAAAGTATTTAAAGATTTTTGATGAAACATTAACGCATCGTCATATTTACCTAGTTTGTAATAAAGTAACCCCATGTATACTTGAATTTCAGCATAATCTTCAGTTCCTTGAAGATTCATTTCGTCTAAAAGCTTTATACCTTTTAATAATGACTCCATCGAACCTGTATAATTACCAAGGTACATTTTTTCATTACCTATAGCACCATAAGTTAGCGCCATATGTATAGTATCCTTTTGTTCAATAAAAACATCTTGTATATTTTGATATTTTTCAAGAGCTTTTTTATGTTTCTTTCTTAAAGAAAATAATTTTGCTGTGTTTTTAGAAAGTATTGTAAATGCCCGAATGCTATCTATTACTTTGTAAATTTTACCTGCTTTATCGTGAAATTCAAAAGCAATTGAATCTCTTCCAAGTCTAAAATTGTTCGAGCCTTTATTATAATAAACAGTAGCCAACATAAAAGAGTCTTTATTTTTCATGGCCAGTTCTTCGGCTTCTTTAAGTCTTACCAACCCTTTTTTTGGATTAGAATATTGATAATAAAAACCAAGTTTCAATAAGTTATACAATTTAGTTTTCCCATTAGTAGGATTTTCCAATTGCAACTCCAAAGAATCAATAATTTTCTGTTGACTAAAACTAAAATGAATATTTAGTAATAATAGAATAATAGTTACATATATACTTTTCATGATTGGTAGTAAAAGTTGTGTTAATATGTTCTTAAAAATAAGCTATTATTGTGAATTTCACTAGAATAAGTGAGATGATTTTTACAGTTACTAATTAGTTGTGTGCACTTACTAATTCAATCTTTTAGAAAAGCCGATATGTCTTTAGTTTTAAATAAATCAAAATATTATAACGATGAAAAATTTATTAAAAACAGTGTTAGTTGTATTCCTTTTTTCAAGTAACCTTTTTTCGCAAACTACTTTAGAAAAATATTTAAAGAGTACTCCTGCACTAGAAGATTTCTGTACAATAGCACATCCTTTCAACGATTGTGTAAGCTTAGATTATCGTTTGGATAGTAATTATGTAATTATAGAACTTGTTTCTAGAAGCTTTGGTATTAATCTTTGTACAAATTTAAAATTGACTAGAGGCTTTGGTGATTTGTATTTTAATAATATAGAGATTATTAGAGATTGTAATCTTATACCTCCATTCACTGCATTTAAAGCTATATCAACTTTAATTTATGAATTAATGAAAAAAATAGATCCCGAAACAACCCAGAAAATATCAAATGCCATTGCATCTAACTTTGGATCAAATCCTGAAAATTGGTCCGATAATACATGGGCTTTATATGCAATTAATCTTTCATATGCTTTTTATTTAGCAACACATTAGAGCAAATCCAAACAACGTTTGAGTTTTGAACTAAAAACGAAGAACTATAACACAAACTCGCGGTTTCTTATTTACAGCAGTAATCAGAAAAGGATCTCGCGAATAATTCTGCAGAGGTCACAAATAAACAAAAAGCAAACTAACATAAATAGCTTGCTTTTTTATTTTAATACGTTTTTCATTTTCAAGACGGAGATTCAAGGAAATAGAAACTTTTTATAAGTCTTAAAAAAATAATATCTACATCTGCTTTCTCAAAACAAGTAGTTCAGCAAAGAACTCGTACATTTCAGAAAGGAAGACATTTCCTTTTTATAATTTATAGTACTTTTATTGAAACTTTTTCACTTGCGACAGTTAGTACTCATCATATATTTAATCCTTTCAAGCTCGGTCATTTGGGCGCAAGAACCTGTTAGTATTCACCTAACAGAAGCAAACGGCTTACCAGATATTGAATTTTATGACAGTATCGAAGATACAGAAGGTTATATATGGCTCGCAGGAAATAAAGGGCTTTTTCGATACGATGGAAAAGAATACATAGCCTATTCACATCCTGAAAAACGAGGACGTTCCTTCTTTAACTTAAAATTAGACGCAAAAGGACGTTTGTGGTTTAATAATATTGCAGGACAGTTTTTTTATATAGAGAACAACAAAATTATACTATTTATCGATGTACAAGATCGACTCAATGGCGCATTGGTAGATTATGCAATTCATGAAAAATACCTTCTTGTTCGTGAGCCAAAAGCCACAATATGGATAGATCTTAACACTAAAAAAATAGTCAATACAACACCAAATGTCGTTGGTACAAATATCGGTTACCTAGCAAATGATCGTTATTATTACCTTTCAACAAGTAACAAATTAGTATACCAAAACATTCAAACAAAAGAAATTCAGGAAGCTGTAAAAACGCAATTAAATCCCACAAAAGAATATGCAGCTTTTACAGCCTTTTATAAAATTTCCAATGGACATTTGTTATTTTTTCAATCCAAAACAGGCGATCAAAACAGTTTATTTCATATTCAAAATGAAACCATCACTGAACTACAATTGCCTGTCGAACTAAACAAAACACGAACACAAGCCATACAAGAATTTGACAAACTCTTCTATTTTGCGACAATGAACGGTGTTTTTGTGACGAGACGCTTCGGAAACCAACTCAAAATTATAGCACATTATTTACAATCGTATGCCGCAACAGAAATCATAAAAGATTTTCAGCAAAACCTATGGATTCCTACACTAAACACAGGTGTTTTTGTTATTCCTAATGAAAGTTTACGGATCCTATCAAACACAAAAAAAAATATTTCTACACTCGAAAAAGAAACAGATTCAACTTATTTTATAGGTGATACGAAAGGAAACTTACAAACAGTCAACTTGAAAGGAAACATCAAAAAAAACTTCAATTTTAATGATAATTCAAACATTCGCAAGCTCAATTACAATCCAACAACAAAAATACTCTATTACAATTCCGACAAGCAAGTTTTAAAATATCATACTGAAAATAAAACGAGCAATCGCATTCAAAAATTAAGTCCTGCAAAGTCAATTTCGCATATAAAAGACGATCAATACTTGCAGAGTTATTCACATGGAACGTTCTATGGAAATGATAAAGAAACCAAAGAAATCAACCAAAAAAGAGCTTACAAATCCATTTATTCAAAGCGCAATAAAAAAGCTTATATCGCCAATATTGACGGTTTATTATTGTACGATTCGCTATTTAATTTTCAAAAGACAATTCAACACAACAACAAACCTATTTTTAGCTTTGACATTGACGAAGCTTCCGATGGAATCATTTGGGCTGCAACCTACGACAATGGTGTTTTAGGAATTAAAAATGATGAAGTTGTTACCGTATTAACAACCAAAAACGGATTGGCTTCAAAATCGATCAATAAAATAAAAACAGATGGTAGAAATCTCTGGATTGTCACGGATAATGGATTGCAATACTACACTAGTGATACACAAACATTTCAAACCATTAACAAACGTGATGGCTTACTTTCATACAACATTAACAATATTGAAACCTTTGGAAATGAAGTCATATTCAGCTCTAATATTGGAATGTTTTGTTTTGACAAACGCACAGTTTTCAAACAATGGAACACACCAGAAATATACTTTACGCACCTAAACTTAGAGGAAAGACAAGTGCCATTGGCAAATGCATACATTATAAAACAGCAACAAAGTGAAATTGAAATCCGATTCAACTCAAAAGGATTTCAATCCAATAAATTTGTGCGTTACGAATACCAACTAAAAGGTTTTAACGATTCCTGGAATGTTGTTGATAAAGGACAATTGGCAGTTAAATTCAACACCTTGCCTGCTGGAAATTTTACGTTCAATTTACGTGCAAAAAACGCTAGTGGAACACAATATTCCGAGCCAAAAAGCATTAAATTCAGCATTACGCTTCCGTTTTGGAAACAAGCGTGGTTCATCATTTTGTCCATGTGTACCGTATTGGCGATCGTAATTTTATACTACAAAAAACAAATTCGTTCACGCGAAAAGCAAAAAAACAAAGAATTGCAGCAATTGGAGATCGACAAACAATTGGTGAACTTACGTTTAGAAAACTTGCGCTCGCAAATGAATCCACATTTTATCTTCAATGCGCTCAACTCCATTCAGGAATACATTGTACTAAATCAACAAAACTTAGCGAGTACATATTTGGTGAAATTCTCACGCTTAATTCGCACGTATTTAGAGCAAAGTCAAGAAAAAGAAATCACGCTCGATCAAGAACTCAAAGCCTTGTACTTATACCTCGAATTGGAAAAAGTTCGGTTTGAAGAAGAACTCACTTACGAAGTTTCAGTAGCCGAAAATTTGGAGTTGGAAACCATCAAAATTCCATCACTTTTCATTCAGCCGTACATTGAAAATGCTATAAAACATGGTTTGCATCACAAAATAAACAACCGAAAACTAGCAATTTCTTTCCAAAAACACAACGAACAATTAATCTGTGAAATCACGGATAACGGTATTGGTCGAAAAGCGGCTCAAAAACTCAAAGAAAGTCAAACGCAGTATTACAAATCGTTTGCAACGCGTGCAAATACGGAACGTGTAGAACTCATAAACAAAGATCGTCTGCAAAAAATAAAAGTACTTATTAGCGACTTAATAGACGAAAATCAACAACCTACAGGAACGCGTGTCAGCATCCAAATTCCTTTAAAAAAATAGCCATGAATGTATTAATCATAGACGACGAACGAAAAGCGCAAAACCTACTAGAAGCACTCTTGCAGCAAAATTGCCCGCAAATTTCGGCAATTGACAAAGCGTCCAATTTACTTGAAGGCGTAAAAGCGATCAAAGCCAAAAAGCCACAAATTGTATTCTTAGATATTGACATGCCACAACATTCGGGATTGCAAATTTTGGAATTCTTTGAAAACGAACCTGTCGATTTCCAAATCATCTTTGTCACGGCGTACAACGAATTTGCCGTAGAAGCCTTCAAACTGGCTGCGGTTGATTATCTGTTAAAACCTATTGACGTTTCCGAACTTTCACAAGCTGTAAGCAAGGCGGAAAAAATTATCAATGATAAAAATATCAATACGCAAATTCACGATTTAAAACTGGCATTCAAACAAATGGCTGTCAGTAAAATAGCGCTCGAAATCCCGAAAGGAATCATCTTTGCTTCCGAAGACGATATTTACTATTTTGAAGCGGACGGAATGTATACAAAAGTATATTTGCAAGGCAATAGAACCGAATTTATTTGCAAGCCGCTCAAGCATTTTGCCGATCAATTGGCACACAAACCTATCTTTTACAAACCGCATCGTTCCTACCTTATCAATCTAAAGCACATCAAAGAACTCTCCAAAAAAGATGGCTTTCATCTCATCATGGAAAACAACAAAACCATTCCAATTTCGCGCGACAAAAAAGACACCTTCATGCAGGTCATTGCGGAAATATTTTAAGAATTAGAAGCTATTTCCTGCTATCACTACTCAATCTTTTTTCCCGCTAAGGCGTCAAAAAAGGATTTCAGACAAACCGTTCTATCAGGGCTAGTTGGAACGCTGCGCTGTTAGATTTTAGACGCGCTACGCTTTTAGATCGTTATTGCTTTTAGACATACTTTATTTCAGTAAGTTTCATGAGAACATACGAATAGATAAACCAACAAAAGGCGCATTAAACATGTCTAACATCTAGTAGCGAAGCGGTCTAATAATCCAAAAATGCAAAGACTTTTGATTACAAATCAAATTCCAGTCTATTACTTCATAGCAATAAGCAATAATTTAAAATTCAACATATAACATTTAAAATAGCAAAAATCTAAAAAGCAAAACACATCTAACTTTCAA
>NZ_CANLEA010000009.1 GCF_947489565.1 uncultured Kordia sp.
ATGATACACATTGTTTTTGCTCTAATTAAAAATCAAAATTTTTATCAAAATCGTTTGATTTTGTCATAGAAATCGAAGTGACGTTTTGCGGAAATTTGTTGTTTTAAATGACAAATGTTGAATTTTAAATTACTTCGCAGTTAAACTCTTCAACTTATAAACTCATAAACTATAAGAAAACGATTCGTCTGATCGAGTGAAAAATGTAAACACATTTTTTGTATCGAGATCTCCTATGAAACAATCGTTTTACTGAATTTTAAATGTAGAATTGTTTTTAGCTTGAATAAACTTCCCAACTCCTAAACCCATAAACTAAAAATTACCAAATAATCTTATACTTTTTCAGCATTTCCTTTTCGCCTTCCCAATCGCGATTGTAGTTCTTTTTGATGAGTTTTGCAGGAACGCCTCCGATTAAGATATTACTTCCTAAATCTCTGTAATCTTTGTTTACCACTGAATTGGAAGCTATCACGCAGTTTTCTGGAGTTTTGGTGCCTGGCATGATGGAAATTCTATTCGAAAATGCATTGTATTTTGCCAAATGTACCGGATTTGTCATAGGATAATATTCACCTGTTTCCGTATTCATCATCGGATGAAAGTTTGAATCTGTGAGTTGCGATTCGTAGCCAATTCCAACCCAATCGCTTAAAATGACTTCTTCCTTACAGATCAGTTTTACGTTGGAACCTAAGCAAGACATGAATCCAAATTCGCAGTAAGCACCTTCTCCAACATGTACAAAACAATCAATTCCGATATGTGCATTTCCTTTGAATACTAGTTTTCCTTGAACCGATAGTTCTGCAATTCTTTTGGAACGTGTTGGTAATTCAAATTTTTGACCAAAACCAATCATTCCTTTTTTTATTTCGGGAACATCGAGTACAATTTCACCACTGATATCGGAGAACTTTACGGAGCCATAGAAGAATATCGGTAACTTTTTCGCAATATGAAATGGAAATTTTTTGAAATTGAAATAGATTGTTTTAATCCAATTTACGGCAAAATAAAACTTCCAGATACTTCGTATTTTATTAAAAATCCGTCTCATGAGCGTTTTGAAAGCTTATTTTTTATCAATTGTTTGATGTTCATTTTTTTCTGCAATTGCGAATATGTAAAGATATAAGAAAGTAACATTATGACAATTATTCCGCCATATTTCAGGTAATTACTTTCTAAAAACGTACAGGCAAATGCCAATCCGCACAACAATACACATTGTATAAATAGTTTGTAAAATGAACTTTTAAAGTGTAAACCGTAACTTATTTTTGTGATGATAAGCAATCCTACAAAGTGAATGATATAATAAGCCAAGACACTAATTCCCAAACCTGTCAATCCGCCAAAATAATAGCCTGCACAATTCATTGCCAGCATTAACAAACTGAATCCGATAGCGGTTTTTACAAATATTTTAGAATCACCTTTGGCTAAAATCACATATCCAACAGACCAAGAAACGGCTTTAAATGCCATTCCTAAAACGCCCCAAGAAATTAATCCTACAATGACTAAAAATTCTTTTGAGTATAGAATTTTCACCACTAATGGTGCAGCAATAAAGAATGTGGTTATAATTGGTGTAATCAATAAAATAGCAATTGTAGCTTGATTTCGAACTGCAATTTGCACCTGCGCATTGTCTGTATGAATTGAGGATAATCTTGGAAAATAGTCAGTTCCCATCGCATTAAAAACCATTCCCACATACGAGTTTATGATTAAAAATCCTGCGGTGTAATATCCAACTTCATCCAAGCCGCCCATGTATCGAATGTAAATTTGCAAGAGATATGTTGTCATAAAAATGACAATTCCGGTAATACTCAACACAAAACCTAAGTGCAACATCTCTTTTCCCTTGGTGTATGCTTCTTTGATTCCGAGAGAAATGCGTTGAATTTTCAGTGTGTTTTCAAAATACCAAAAGAATAAAAAGATTATTATGGCTGTAATAATAATGGTAGGCACAATAGCTTCTAATCCGTAGATATAATACAACGGAACTGAGACAATTAAACCTACAGTGCTTCCAAATATATTGGCAACCGCCAGTTTTTTGAGTGCTTGCGTTCCTTGCAGAATGGCGATTTTTCCATTGGTCAGTTGCATGAAAAAGATAGCGATGGCCAACCAAATGAATTCAAAAGTATAGTCCGTATTCCCAAACGTAAGTTGACTTAATAAAGCCGAAAATACAATCGTGAAAATTGCGCCAATAATTGCTGTAATTGCGATGAATTTTTGCAGAATACTTACCGTTTCTACAACCGATTTTTCATCTTTAGAAGCATGAACATGCGCCAATTCTTTTACGGCACTTGTATCCAATCCTAACTTGGCAATTTCGCTTACAACCTGAATTGTACTATTGAAAAGACCAATAATTCCCATTCCGACTCCGCCCAATAAAATCGCAACAATTTTTACACGAATGATCGAAATCAGAATCTTAAATACCTGAACTCCGCCAAATAACGATGTCGCTTTTAAGATATGCGTGTATGAAAACTGCTGCTTTTCTGCCATAAATGCATGGAACTAATTATTCGGGTTTATAGTTATTGAGTACTGAAATGATTTGTGTTACTTCTTCGGTTTCTAAAATTGGACTTATGGGCAAACTCACACATTCTGCATGAATCTTTTCTGTGATCGGAAAGTGCAAATGATTCCATTCTTTGTATGCTTCTTGCTTGTGTGGCGGAATTTCGTAATGAATTAAAGTTCCAATCCCATTTTCTTGTAAATATGTTTGCAATCCAGCTCTATCTTTTGTGCGTATGACAAATTGATGAAATACATGAGAAGCATCTTGTTGATAGTTTGGCAATGTAATCAACGGATTTTTTATTTCGTTTAAATATCTCAATGCAATTTGCCTTCTCGTTTCATTATCAGCATCTAAATGTGGTAATTTCACCCTCAAAAAAGCTGCTTGCACTTCATCCAAACGATTGTTTACACCTTTGTACTGATTTACATATTTTGACGAACTTCCATAGTTGCGCAATTTTGCAATAATTTCAGCCAATTCTGAATCGTTGGTTGTTACGGCACCAGCTTCACCCAACGCACCTAAGTTTTTGGTTGGATAGAAACTAAATCCTGCGGCATCACTTATATTTCCTGCTCTTTTTCCTTCTGAATTCATGGCTCCATGTGCTTGTGCTGCATCTTCCATGACTAATAAATTCTGTTTCTTTGCAATGCTTTGGATGTCACTCATATCTGCCAATTGCCCGTACAAATGTACTACTAGAATAGCTCTTGTTTTCCAGGTAATGGCAGCTTCTATTGCTGAAGCTTCTATGTTGAATGTTTCCGTATTTGGTTCAACCAATACAGGTTTTAATCCTGCTTTTGTGATTCCTAAAATACTAGCAATATAAGTATTTGCAGGCACGATAATTTCGTCACCTTCTTGAAGTTTTCCTAGTATTTTATACGCTTCTAAGATTAAAATTAAAGCGTCTAATCCGTTGCTGACTCCAATACAATGTTTCGTTCCGCAATACGCAGCATATTCTTTTTCAAATGATCTTACATTATTCCCCAATACATAATATCCTGAATCCAGAAATTTATTGAATTCTTGTTGAAATTCTGCTTCAAATCGCGCATTGAGTTTATGTAAGTCTAGAAATTTTATCATATAAAAATCGTTTCCAATTTGTGACTGTTTTGCACGTCTATTTCATAGAAATCCTGCGTCATAGTTCGCGCACCAAAACCTTCTTTCCAATAGTGCAAACCTTCGTTGATATTTTTCCCTTGGTTTTCGTTTGATATGCCAAAGTCAAAGTACATTTTGTCTTGAAATATTTCATTGAGCAAATACACATGTAAAAAGTCTAGACTTCCCAACGTGTTTTTATCTTCGTTTCCAGAAATGTATTGCGAATGTGCCACATATTCGGTTTCAAAAATAGTCGTTCCTGCAACAATAACATCATCTTTATACACATTAAATTGTCTGATATCCTTTGGAAACGCTGCTTTTAATTGTTGAATTTCAGCTAACGAATGTACTGGTTTTGCAGCGTGTTTTTGTGCTAAGTTTGGAATTAATATTTGATTCCAGAATGCATCAAACGTATGGACTTCTTTGATCACCAAACCATGTTTGATTGCTCTTTTATTTCCTGCGATTCTGTCTTTTGACATTTTTGGTCTGTGCTGCATATTCACTACCGAAAGTGCATCTCTTCGTACTAATTTCGCTTCCAAAATAAAAAACAAATAGTTGAGTTCGTCATATGGAAACGGACTGTACATGGACGGCAATAATTTTACGTGCAACTTTTGAAGATTGTTTTCTTTCAAATGCTCTAAAATCAGCTGCAAACATTCCTTCACATCACGCAGTTTTAAATCTTTATGAATGATCAATCCGCCGTACGTTAATCCTTGATGCGAATACAAAACATTTTCGTGTTGATTTGCAGGAAATAGTGCTACTAACTTGTCTTTTTTATAAAGTAATAGTGAATGATCTTTGAAACGATCTTGATGATAGTCCATAAAGTCTCGATAGAACAAAAACGTACTATTCTTTGCTTCCGAGACAAAGGTATCCCAGCGCAATTTCGATTCACTTGTATATTTGGTTAGTGTGTAAATTTAGGTTTGGTTTATTTAGAAAAAGTGAATTTACTAATTTAAACGTGAGATTTGCAGATGTAGTGTGTGAAATAAGGTTAGAAAACTATTTTTTATTCATTTATTCTATTTTCCAAATCCATCCGCTCGTGTAAAATTCTAACGATCTCAATTAAATCTTTTGAAATTTTCTGATAAAAAATAATATGTTTCCCCGATTTTAAACCAAATAACGCATCATTTATATTTTCATATTTTTTTCCAGCAGCAGTATTTTGAGCAATTTTATTACATCCAAATTGAATCAATTTATAATAATGATCTGCTTGCTTTTCAGACCATTCTTGTACTGTATAATTCCAAATATCTGATAAGTCGTCAATGGCTTTTTGCCGAAACACAATTTTAGCCATTTACTTTTTTTCTGATTTTAGTTTTTTTAGATGTTTATCAAAATCAAAATTTTCAACAATTGGACTATTTATACCTTCTTGAATTGCATTTCGTAAAGCTGCAACTTTATTTTCTTCGTTTTCTAATAAACGAAGTCCAGCTCTAATGACTTCACTAACGTTTTTGTATCGTCCTTCAGAAACTTGTGCTTTTACAAAATCGTCAAAATAGTTCCCAAGCAATATGGATGTATTTTTACTCATTATTTAGTTTTATATAAAAATACCAATAATTGGTATCTTTTACAAATTAGAACATGAAACATACAATTTTTATATTGCAGCTTATTTACAAAACGTATGATACATATAACCGATGTATTAAATAAAAAATTATCCAAGATTGGTTCTACATTAAGTTTTGATAAAGAATCAAATGAAATTGGTGAGCAAATTGCTTACGAAAATATTGAAGATCGATCTATCGAAATCATTCGTTTTCCCAAGGAAAAAGAAATTTGGGTTTCTTTTCGATATCAAAGTGTTTCGCTGCCAAGTCTCAATTCTTCAGATATAGAAAAAATAACCAAGATTGTTTTTGAATTTTTAGAGTTAAAAATTAGTCTTAATGATTTTTTTGGCAATTATATTAAATCACCTATAGACATTTCGAATCTTGCTAACGATAAAGAAATTTTACTTGAATTATCATGGTTTAATTTTCTTCAGCCTTCACAATATGATCATTTGGGTCCAAAAGAACATATAATTCTTAGAGAATTTGCTAAAGCAATTGAGTCGATTGCAAAAGCTAAAAAATTAAATCCTTATTGGAGTCATACAAGATTATGTTTTACTTTAGATAGGAAATTCAAAACAGGTAATTTTCCTAGTATTTGGGTTTCATCTCAAGAAAAAGAGATTCCAATTTTTACAATTGTTGATTATGATGGTGTTAAATTAAGTAGTGGAACTGCGGAAGAAATTAAAGACATATTTAAAGAAATCATTTAATCAAGAAAGAAATAACATTTTACTTTTCAACCTTCTCAAAAACCACATTTCCATCCGAATCGATATACTCGTACACATCACCAAAGAATCCATTGGTAATGATAGAATGACTCGTGTCTTCTTCCCTATTTTGTAATAATGCTTCGTTGTCGGATAGATGCGCGAAAACCGTTCGGAACAAATTGACAGGCGTTTTGAGTTGTGTATCATAATTAGAACCGCGTCTGTTTGGCCATTTGATCGCTAAAGCAGCTGAAAAAGCAGAATAGACTAGCTTTTCATCGGTTTGTTTTTGAAAGAGTTCTTTGGTGTAATTGAATCCTACATAACCACCATGATCGGCCGCAATGATGATGAGACTGTTAGGATCATTTTTTACGATGGTTTCCGTGATTTCTTTGAGCCATTGGTTTGCTGCTTCTACTTGCGCGAGATAGTTTTCGCGTTCTGTTGCAACTCCTTTGGAAGCATTTTTAAACGTTGAAATATGTCCTGGGAGAATTTTTTCAATGAAATAAAAACTACGCTTTCCTTGTTGTTTTTTGATCGTTTCCGCTAAGGGTTGAATCATTTTTTTATGAATTCCAAACGCGCCAATTCCAAACCAAGGAACTTCCTCCATTGTGTAGTTACAAAAATCGTATTTAACTTCTGGTCGGTTTAATAATAAATACGGATTTTCCATGAAGAGAAACGTCTCGTATTGATTGTTTTTTAAGGTTTCAATCACGGGATTATCGCCCATAATGACTTCTCTTGCGCCAAATAACTGTTTGCCTTTGTAATGATGTTTCATCGCAAACATAGAACTGTTTGACAATACCGTAGACGTATAATTGCTTCGGAAATTATTGTATAATTGGAATCCGCTGTTTTTTAGATACGATTCAAATGTATCATTCTGAAAGTTATACGGATCTTTCGCCAATTCCCTAAAATTCACATAACCATCTGGCTGAATGACATATATATTTGGAAATTGATTGAACTTTGTTTGTACAATTTCTTCAGGTGCATTTCGCCATTCTTTGGAGTTAAATACTGCATCATAAAGCGTTGGCAATAACGTTATGAAAGCTACAAATGCCATGATGAATTGCAACACCACAATCTTTTTGTATTGCTTTCTGAGCAGAATCGCGAGCAACGCACAAACTATGACAACTGCCAAGATGATTTTCCGTTGTTGAAAGCTGTATATCCTTCCCACAAAGTAAAATCCAAAAAACATTGCGTTTAATACTGGCAATAGATATTGCTGGAATTTGCTAAGGAATTTGAGTCGTTTTGTAGCTTCCCAAGAAATTGTAAAAACAACCACAGGAAGTACAAGATACGCACAGAAAATGACTAGAAATTGAAACGCCGAATTGACCAACATAAAGTTGGAATGATATACATAGATAAACGAATACAAACCTGCTGCCACCGCAAAAACGATTGGATATTCTTTGTTGCTTGCAACGAAGTTTGCTATGTATTTTTTGAGTTTATCCACGATTCTTGTTCTTACATAAATATAAAACACGTTCGGAATCTGCGATTTCTTTTTTCGCTATAATTTCAAAATGTTCTGAATAGGTATTTTCAAAATTCTCCAGATTGTAATGTCCAAACTGATCTTTGAATTCCGCTTTTGCATTGAGCAAACGTGTTGCATACGAATCGGCTCGTTTTGGGAATTCAATGATGAGGTTTTTAGAAAACGCTGCAAAAAATGCTGCAGAGTTTTCAAAAGGGACATTTCCCGTCAAGGATAAATGATGAATTAATGCTAATGCTAATGTTGCATCGGGTTGAAATTCTTGAACGCGCTGTACAAACGAGAAACGTTCTGTATTTTGAAAACCAATAGCTGCTGACGGATTGAGCAAATCGATAACAAAAGGCAGCATGTTTTGTTCTTTGTTCTTTTTGACTTGAAAATGGTTTTGATCTACAGCATTGTTATCAATATCACCAACTAACGCTACTTCAATATCATTTGTAATTTGACGGACAAATGTTCCATCATTTCCACCGACATCAATAACTGTTTTTGCTTGTAGTTCTTGCATCCAATCGTTGATAATAGTTGATTTTTGCTGAAAAGCCGTATCAGAATAATTCGTTTTCTGATAGTAATTTCCCCATTCCGATTGTTCTTTGAGTTGCAGTTTTTTGATATAATTGTATAAACTGTCTATGATGTTGAACAGTCCTTTTTTAGACAGTGAAGCTTGCTTGCTTTCTTTTACACTTTCCTCTTGATGCTTGTTTTCATATTTTGCCAATAAGTGAATGTTGGTGTATAAAAACGGATTTAATTTTGTCTTTCCTGGCAATAACGAAGCGATCAGTTTTAATGGAATTCCATCCATGAAGTTTGACATTGTTTTTAGGAATTCAGCGCCGTGATATTTTGCAACAATCAACGGACCTAAAAAGTGTGTAATGAATTGCTTGTATGCACGCCAAGGTGTGTTTTCGGTATAAAAATCGAGCGAAAGCGTGTCAATAAACACAGCGTTTCCTTTGTGAAATGCAATATTATATGCCGTTGCATCTTTTAATGAAAAGTTGTGTTGCAGCGCATATTTTTGCAGTTTTAGCGTGTGTAAAGCGGCTTCTTTGTATTGCTGAAAACTCCATTCGTACGGATAGGTTATGAACGGAATTTGCTCAGGCTGAATACAAATTTGAGTTGCTGAGTTTTCAATTTCTTCATGTGGAATCAACAATTTGTGTTGAAACGCTTTTTGAAAGAATCCAGAAGTTTTTAGTTTTTCGTATTGTGGAAAATAACTTGGAAATATGATTCGTTTTATCATACCATTTTCAACATATACATGTCCACTTGGATCACGATATGAGGAAGCATGTCGGGAATTATTTGTCATCTTGCGACGCGTTTTCTATCGTAGAATCGTCTATATTGATATCGTCAAACACTTCACTATCGGAAGTATTTTTATTCAATCCGAAAATGGTTTTTATTTTATGCGTAATGCTTTTGTAAAATAGTGCAATTCCAGCGACAGCAGCAACCAGTGCTTGTACCAACATCGCTCCTAATCCTGCATCAAAATAAAGAAATTCCATAGCTTAGTATTTCCGTAAAGATATAAAAATTTACTTTTTAGTAACGATTCCTTTATGTAAACTAGATTAAGAGAATTGAATACCCTTGATTGTGCTCCGAAATTAATGTTGTTTCCCAGTTTTTGTTCGCAGTGTTATTTTCCCAATGTTGATTTTTTGAGCAGGTTTTAAATTGATAACTGCACCACTTTCCCAAACAATATATTTGTCCTTATAATAGTTTTTCTTGCCTGAAGGTAAATGCTCGTAGGTATAAGTTACTTTGTATTGAATTCCATCTACGGGCGTTTTTGAAAAATCACGATTCATTAAATGACCGCTAGTCTCTTTTGCTGTTATTTCAACATAAAATTTATAGTCCTTTTTAGTGTTCAACATTACTGTTCCTTCTTTTAACTCAAAATTAGTTTTGCTTAAACGTTCAGAGCTTTTCACAATATATATTGTTGTTTTTTGCAGGTTATCAGAATGTGTAAAGCCAAATAGAAAATTACAAATAAGAACTAAAAAGAATAGTTTTTTAAGATTCATAGCATTGTGTGTTTTTTGATAATTATCGCTAAAGCTATGATACTATTTTTGTTAAATCAAATAAATAACAAGGAATTAACACAGTACAAAAACTGTAAAAGGTTACGCTTTTTTTCGTGTCAAATGATAAATATTGATTCCGAAGATTGCTAAATTAGTAATGATAATAGGCAAACCTACTCTTAAACTAGGTATCATAAATCCATATAATACAAATAGCAAACATCCAACTCCGTTGATCATTCGTAGTTTTCTTAAATCTTTCATAGTGAATGAAATTAATACTGCGAGTGACGCTAAATATCCTACCCATTCTAATGTTGTTATTCCTAGTATTTCCATGTTTTTCTTTTTGTTTATTTGTTTGTCGCTTTGCTCCTTTTTGTTTTTTTGTCGATTTGGCTTTTGTCATGACACCTTCAAAACCAAACAGCAAAAAAGGTTTCACTACATAGCGTAATGAAACCTTTTTAATATTGTAAATCTTGTTTATTAGATTGTTTTGTTACGCTTTCTTTCTACTTCCGTTAAGAATACTTTTCGTAAACGTAAGAAGTTTGGCGTTACTTCTACATATTCATCTTTTTGAATATATTCTAACGCTTCTTCTAATGAAAATTTGATTGCAGGAACAATTTTTGCTTTGTCATCTGCTCCAGAAGAACGTACGTTTGAAAGTTTTTTCGTTTTCGTAACGTTTACTGTCATATCATCTCTACGAGAGTTTTCGCCAATTACCTGACCTTCGTAAATATCTTCTCCTGGATCTACAAAGAACTTTCCTCTATCTTGTAATTTGTCAATAGAATATGGAATTGCAGTTCCTTTTTCCATAGATACTAACGAACCATTTTGACGTTCTGGAATTCCACCACGTAATGGTTGGTATTCTTTATATCTGTGTGCCATGATTGCTTCTCCAGCAGTTGCTGTTAACAATTGGTTACGCAATCCGATGATTCCTCTTGATGGAATTAAGAATTCGCATACCATACGCTCTCCTTTTGCTTCCATACTTAGCATTTCACCTTTACGAAGTGTTACCATTTCGATAGCTTTTCCAGATACATGTTCTGGTAAATCGATGGTTAACTCTTCAATTGGCTCACATTTTACACCATCAATTTCTTTGATAATTACTTGTGGCTGACCAATTTGCAATTCGTATCCTTCTCTACGCATCGTTTCAATTAGTACTGATAAGTGTAATACACCTCTACCAAATACAATAAATTTATCTGCGCTATCAGTTTCGTTTACACGTAAAGCTAAGTTTTTTTCTAGCTCTTTCATTAAACGATCTTTGATGTGACGTGATGTTACAAACTTTCCATCTTTTCCAAAGAAAGGTGAATCGTTAATTGTGAACAACATACTCATTGTTGGCTCGTCAATAGCAATTGTTTTTAATCCTTCCGGATTTTCTAAGTCAGCAATTGTATCTCCAATTTCAAAACCTTCCAAACCAACTATTGCACAAATATCTCCCACTTGGATTTCAGAAACTTTCTTTCTTCCCAAGCCTTCAAATGTGTGCAATTCTTTGATTTTTGATTTGATGATTGATTTATCGCGCTTTACTAGAGCAACTTGCATTCCTTCTTTTAATGATCCTCTTTGTAAACGACCAATAGCGATACGTCCTGTAAAAGAAGAATAATCTAAAGATGTAATCAACATTTGCGTGCTTCCTTCTTCAAATTCTGGTGATGGAATGTGTTCCATTACCATATCTAACAAAGGCTCAATGTTTTCAGTTTCATTTTTCCAATCGTCAGACATCCAGTTGTTTTTAGCAGAACCATATACTGCTGGAAAATCTAACTGCCATTCTTCTGCTCCTAATTCGAACATTAGATCAAATACTTTTTCATGTACTTCATCAGGCGTACAGTTTTCTTTGTCAACCTTATTAATAACCACACAAGGTTTCAATCCTAAATCAATTGCTTTTTGTAATACAAAACGCGTTTGTGGCATTGGACCTTCAAAAGCATCAACTAATAATAAAACTCCATCAGCCATATTCAATACACGCTCTACTTCTCCACCGAAATCGGCGTGACCAGGTGTATCAATGATATTGATTTTAGTTCCTTTATAGTTTACAGATACATTTTTAGAGGTAATCGTAATTCCACGTTCACGTTCTAAGTCGTTGTTGTCAAGAATTAAATCTCCTGTATTTTCATTTTCACGAAATAATTGACAGTGATACATTATTTTATCAACCAACGTTGTTTTCCCGTGATCTACGTGCGCAATTATTGCAATATTTTTAATTGAAGTCATGTTGCCTCTATTTTTAAGCGTGCAAATGTACTGTTTATTTACTAGAGAAAAGAATTTTACTCACTTTTTAGGTTAATTTACTATTAATTAACATTTTAGACATTAGTTTCATGAATTGGTTTTTGACTTGATTTTGAATATTTTTTTGATGATATCTACTTATAACTGTAACATTTTTGCTTGGTTGCAGTCTTATGTAAGGTAGCCAACGTAAATATTAATATTTTTATCGTGTTTTTATTTCAAAACATATAGATATTGTTAAATTTGCATTCCTCCACTGATTAATGATAATAATAAACTATTGTAAACCTTTAAGACTTCATTTAATATGAAAAAAATTTTATACCTATTCGCAATCGCCATTTTGGTTGTTAGTTGTGGACAGAAGAGTTCTGAATCGTATTTTATTCCTAAAAATGCGATTGGAGTTATGTACATTAATCTAGAATCACTTTCAAAGAAGAGTAGTGATGTAGATTTTAAGAGTTTGAGCATTCATAAAATGATAGAGGAAAATGCTCCAAAAGAAATGAAACAATTCATGGATGAGCATATGACTGCTGAAAACATCAATGCTACATTCCGTAAAGAACTTGTTTTAGGATTTATGTCAGTGAATCAAATGACGCCAATGGGAGGATTAATTTTGCCTATTAAAGATGCTGCTTCTTTTGAGAAAATGATAAAGCCAATGTTAGATCAAGCACCAGGAATTGAAAAACAAGAAGGTGTTGGAAAAGGTAGTGGATTTACAGTATATTCAAATAGAGAAATGGCCATTGGTTGGGACAATACAACTGCCTTAATTATTGGAGCACAAAATTTTGCAGGACAAGAGTTAATCGATTTAACGAATTTAAGTTCTGATGAAAGCATCAATTCAGCTAATTATTTCAGTAGCTTTTTAGATAAAGGAAAAGATATGGGACTTCATATTTCATCTACTCCTTTAAGCAGATTAGCAGCTCCTTTCTTAATGGGATCTGGCGTAAATATGGATTTAAAGAATAATGATTTTGTATACTATAGTACGTTCGAAGAAGATCGTGTACTTACGGAAGCAAAATTAAAAATGAATGATGACTTTAAGGAGGTTTCAGGTTATGAGAAATGGATGTCTACAGATTACGATGCTTCTTTATTAAATATGATGCCTAATGACGCTTCAATGGTCATGAAGTTTTCTGTTGATCCAACAGCAATGTACAAGCATTTTGAAGGACTTCAAGACAGTAAAGTATTTCCAGAAATGGCTAAAGGACAGTTAAAAATGGGACTTCGTCAAATGAATCGTGAAATGAAGCGTGAAATTGGAATGACCATGGAAGAAGTTGCTGGTATTTTTGAAGGAACAATGATGATGGGAATGACCAAAGGTGTTAAAGTTAAAGATAGTGTATATACTTATAACTACGACGGTCCAGAATATGAAGTGTACGAAAGAGAAATGCCATATATGTATGTTGCCCTTTCTATTAAAGATCAAGCAAAGTTTGATAATATATTAAACATGATCATGAAAAAAGAGGCGCCAATGGAAACTAAAGGAAAGAATTATTTTCAGTTAGAAAAAGATGCCTTTTTAGTAATTAAAGATGGGAAGCTTTTCTTCACAAATAATGGTGCTAAAGCAGATGAAGTTTATAATAGTGGAAAATTAGCATCAAATCTTTCTGGTTTCGAGCACAAATCAAAAATGAGCAACTCTATGTACATGTACATGAAGTCTGATTTTTACAAAGCGTACAGCGGTATGCTTGATGGATTAAATCCTTATGCAAGATATGGAAACGGAGGTTTAGACATGGCTTCTATGAGCGATACTTACATGCAATACTTTGGTGATAGCCATGTAACTATGGGAACTGATGGAATGGAAATGTATTCATACACAAAAGGTGAAGGAAATTCATTAGTACGTATGATTATGTATTCAGATGCATTGGTTAAAGAAATGTCTAAAATGATGCCTTCTTCTTACTAATACTTGGGTTTCCAAGATTTCTTAGAGCGTGACGATACAAATAGAATCAATAATTCCAACATACTTTACTCCAGCTTCATCAGAAGTCTGGAGTAAAGTTTTTTCTTTAGAATCTGGTTCAAGGTATTTAGTGAAAGCTGCTTCTGGAAGTGGTAAAAGTTCGTTCTTTAATTTTTTATACGGTTTAAATAATAAATTCACAGGCACCATTCAATTTGATGCAAAAGATATTGCATCGCTTACAGAACCTGAATGGACACAACTTAGACGCGAAAAAATAAGCATTGTGTTTCAAGGATTGCGCTTGTTTCCTGAATTGACCGCACTTGAGAATATTCAGCTTAAAAATCAATTGACACAACATAAGACGGAAGCGGAGATTTTAGCGTATATGAAACGCTTAGATGTGGATCAATTGGCGCATAAAAAAGCAGATACTTTATCGTATGGACAACAACAACGCGTTGCCATTGTACGTGCTTTGTGTCAACCTTTTGAATTATTATTGTTAGATGAACCTTTTAGTCATATTGACGATGTTCAGATTGATAATGCCACTTCGCTTATTTTGGAAGAAGTTGCACAACGAAATGCTACTTTGGTCATTGCCAGTTTAGGGAATTCGTATAATATTGACTATACAAAAACATTGCTATTGTGATTGGGAACTTGCTACATAAACAAATTCACTTTTCGCAATTGTTATTTTTTGCGTTGACTTCTAGTTTAGGGCTGGGAATTTTACTTGTTGTTTTTCAGCTTTTCATTGATACGCAATCACTTTTTAATTCTTCTAGTGATTTATTAAGTAATCAAACCGTTATTATTTCAAAAGAAATAGGCCGTGACAATGCGTTTACCAAAGAGGAAATTGAAATTCTGAAACAACAAGAATTTGTAAAAAAAGTTGGTGGTTTTACCAATGGAACTTACAGAGTGAAAGGAAGTGTTGCTTTAATGGGAATGGGCGGAATTAGTACGGATATGTTTTTAGAATCGGTTTCTGATCGTTTTATTGATGTTCAGAATGAGAACTGGAAATGGACACCGAGTTCAAGAAAGGTTCCGATTATCATTCCAAAAAATTATATTGATTTATACAATTACGGATTTGCGCCTGGCGCAGGTTTGCCACAGATTGACACTAATATAATTCGAGAAATTCCTATTGAACTCAATCTTATTGGAACTTCCGAAAGAAGAATATACAACGCTTATATTCTAGCGACTTCCGAAAAAATCAATACGATATTGGTGCCAAAGTCATTCTTAGATTATACCAATAACTTACTGAGTCCAGATAAAGAAGTGAATATTTCACGCGTTATTATGGAAGTTACCAATCCTTCTGACCCAAAATTGTTAGATTTTTTAGAAAAAAACAAGTATCAATACTTTCAAAGTGAGCTTTTAAGTTCGCGTATAAGCTACTTTTTACAATTGGTTTTAAGCATTGTTTTAGGGATTGGAATTTTGATCACAATATTATCTATTACCTTGGTAATTACCAATATCAATCTTCTTATTTTAAAGAACAAACAAACCATTTGTCAGTTATACTTCTTAGGCTTTTCGCGCAAGCAAATTGCTGCTGTATATCACAAAATATCTTATAAAATTTTAGCAGTTTCTATTTCCTTTGCATTCATTCTTGTCGTGATTTGTAAATTTTCTTTTGCGCCATTTTTTGATAATTTAGGTGTAAAAACAAATGCTTATTCATTGATATATGTTTTCATTGCTGCTATTGTATTGTTTGTTGTTCTGGCTTGGTATTACACCAAACATACCAATAAGAAAATTGCACAAATGACTGCTGTAAATACAAGCTTACTTACTACTGAAATTTAGTGTATCTTTGCAGCAAATTTACAATTTATGCAACTGAGTTCTATTCCAAAAATAAAACATACTACATCCGACAATTTCTTTTTATTAGCAGGTCCATGCGCTATTGAAAGCGAAGATATGGCATTGCGCATTGCTGAAAAAGTTGTTGCAATCACAGATAAATTAGAAATTCCGTATGTATTCAAAGGAAGCTTTAAGAAAGCCAATCGTAGTCGTATTGATAGTTTTACCGGTATTGGCGACGAAAAGGCTTTAGAGATTCTTAAAAAGGTTTCTGAGACCTTTGACGTACCAACAATTACTGACATTCATGAAGCATCTGATGCTGCAAAAGCTGCGGCTTATGTAGATGTATTACAAATTCCAGCCTTTTTAGTGCGTCAAACCGATTTAGTCGTTGCTGCTGCAAAAACTGGAAAAGTGGTGAATTTGAAAAAAGGACAATTTATGAGTCCTGAAAGCATGCAACATGCCGTAAAAAAAGTACATGATGCTGGAAATGAAAATGCTTGGATTACCGATAGAGGAACCATGTTTGGCTACCAAGATATGATTGTAGATTTTCGCGGAATTCCAACCATGAAACAGTTTGCGCCAACTGTATTGGATGTTACGCATTCATTACAACAACCTAATCAATCGAGCGGTGTAACTGGTGGAAGACCTGAAATGATTGAAACTATTGCACGTGCTGGTGTCGTAAATAACGTAGATGGATTGTTTATTGAAACACATTTTGATCCAGCAAATGCCAAAAGTGATGGTGCAAATATGTTACATTTAGATCATTTGGAGAATTTATTGAGCAATTTGGTTAAGATTCGTAAGACGATTAAGTCTCTTTAGACTTTGTTAGACTTCTTAGATTATTAGACTTGTTGGAATTTTAGACAAACTTTTAGATATATGGCCGTTAGTAAAAACTAGCGGCTTTTTTTATGACTTCAAAGAAAATATTGTCATTGATATCATTTACTGTTGTGTATCGTAATGAAG
Organism: uncultured Kordia sp.; assembly: GCF_947489565.1. Classification (GTDB taxonomy): domain Bacteria; phylum Bacteroidota; class Bacteroidia; order Flavobacteriales; family Flavobacteriaceae; genus Kordia. The sequence goes on from NZ_CANLEA010000009.1 coordinate 16,765, forward strand.
CCATGACTTTTCTTTTTTCTGTGACGAGATATTCTTTATGAATATGTATTTCGCCACCTTTTACAATGCCTACATCTACAAACTTCTTTTTATGGCTTGCGTTGAGATAACAAAATGGTTTTCCTTTGTAGTAGTAAAACGGAATTCTGTATTTATACTTTAACTCTACTTCTGGTACCACATGTTCCATCAATACTTGTATTTCTAGTAAGATTGATTTGTACGGTTCTGGTTGTTCTAATATGTAGGTTTCTGCCGGATTCATAACGGAAGATAAAGTTAGGATATTTTTTTATTTTAACTTTAGCGTACTCGTTAACTTTTTGATTTCTTTTAAATTCTCTTCAAAGTCAGACTTAACAATTCCTTGTATCGTAATTATTCTTTCATAATCAGCAGCAACCATTACATACATGATCATTTTTTCACCTTTAAAAGTTCCATGTACGTCTATTTCGTAGGTTCTGACGTCATCGACTACTTTCGTTGATTTATTTTTAATTTCTGATACTACCAAGCTTTTCTTTTCCAAACCACTTATAATCCTTTCTGCTGTGCTTCTGAGCGTCATGCTTCCATCAATTGGTAAAGTGTTTACCATTACCATCGGTTCATTTCCATAAGATTCTTTATCAACACCATCAATAGTATACATCATGATACTTGCGGCTGCTTTTGCAAACTTAAATTTAGAACTGCTGTCATCGAGTGTAAACTGTGCCGTTTCTAATGGATTTATTGTAAAATCTTTATCGTAGTAAATTGTTTGTAATGATTTTTTAAGTTCAGCACCAGTATGCTTATCAGAAGCAGGAAATACTGCCATGACCATGGTGCAAAATGTAGTATCTCCAAAAATTAAATTAATTACTTTCAAATTATTATCACCTTCTATTATTGAATATTTAGCGGGATAATTATTGGCTTTCATTTCTTTATATTCATATACTTTTACACCGCTATTTTTTAAAGCTTCTTTGCTATATGTTTTTCCATTTGAGTAGAAATCTCCTCCTATAAGATCAAAAACTTGAATGCCCATATCATCTTTTTCTAAGCCAGACATTGACTTGGATACTTTAAAACCTTTTGGAGGAATGATAAAAAGACGCGTTCCTGGAATATTGATATGTTTACTTGTTTTTTTATTGATTGTAAATTCTTCTTCACTAGCGACACTTGTTTCTTTCGCTTCATTTTCATTTTTTGTTGTCTTACCTTTTTCAGTACAGGCAGATACAAAAACAACAAGTAACACTAGCAGGATTCTAATATTCATAGTATAAGTATTGATTCTCTTTATGTGTGCCAATGTATCTATTTTTGTTACAATTTAGCAGCTATGTTTTTTGAATTGTTTTCAAATAAAAAAGAGCTTACAAATGCAAGCCCTTTTTTAATATGGTAGTTTTCTTCAAATTTTAATTTTTAACAAACATGTCTTGTCTCAAAACATCCAGTTCTAGTCACATCTCCTGTTCCGCATTGATCAGACTCAGTTGTTCTAGTTGGCCTAGGACATCCTGTATTATCACATGTAACACAAGTATGTTGATTGTCTTTTGTGTTACATGCTAATAATGTTTCACAAGTCAAACCATTTACAGAAATAGGGATTGTATCTACATTAACTAACTGTCCTCCATTAATACTTCTCATAGCTTTAAAGGATACAATAGTCGTTTTTTGAAATTGGAGTTTTGAGGTAAATTGTTTTTTCTTCATAATCATTAAGGTTTCATAAGTTAGCCTCAAATATATATCCAGAAAAGGTATTTCTATTAAAATACATCTAGAAATTCATAAATTTCGAGCATTACAAAATCTACTCAATACCTTGGTTATCAAGGTTTTTTATGTAATACGACGGATACAAGCCTGTTTTATTTTTGAATGCCTTAGAAAACGACTCTGAGCGATTAAAACCAATCTCTCTTGCAATAGAATCAATGGTATAAGATCTAAATTTCTTATCTTCTTTTAAACGTCTAATCGCATAATTGATTCGTAAATCTGTAATGTATGCTGAAAAAGATTTCCCTTTATGTGCATTCACCAATTTTGACAAATAGGAAGTATTGGTCTTGAGTTTTTTTGCCACTTCATTCAAACTACTGTTTTTACTTAAGTACAATTCTTTGGTTTCAAAATTTTCTAATTTCTTTAACAATCGTGCTTTGGTTTCATCAATAATTTCAACTTCTTTTAAGACTGCTTCCTTTATAGTTTCTTTCTTAGTAAGGATTTCTGTTGATTGTGCTTTTTCAGCAATTTCTTGCTGTGCAAGTATCATTTTTTCTTTCTCTTCTTCCAGACTTTGCAAGATTGCCGAAAATTTTTGCTGGTTATCTTTTTCACGTCTTTTGTATACATAAATTAAACCAACAATAATTAATAATGCTAAAAAGATACTAATATATAAGGTGATTTTTGTTTTTAATGTTTGTTGCTCAGCTTGATTTAATTCGGTTTTTAAAGATTGTAAATCGTATTCTTTAATAATTTCTATCCCTATTTGATTTTGTTTTTTATCATTTAAAGCATACACCTCATTAGCTTTTTCAAAATACAGCAAACTCTTTTCAGTATCACCTATTTCCTTGTATGATTTTCCTAGATACTTATACATGTCTTCTAAGCTGAAAAAATTTGTTTTTTTCTGTTGTTGATTAACAGCTATCTTTTCTAAAATAGCAATCGATTTATTGTATTTTTTTTGATAATAAAGGGTTTTTGCTATGTTTAAATTTATAAAAGTTAATTGAGAACTTGAGGTTTGGATTGTATTAGCATAGTTCGATGCCTTATTTAACAATTGAAGTGTTTTCTGATATTTCTTTTGTGCTAAATATATTTCTCCTAAATAATTATACAAATACGCTTTGGCATCTTCATCCATGTACTTATCACTAAGTTCAATACCTATATTTCCATAATATTCAGCCTTTGTATAATTTTCTAAACGCATGTATGATTTTGCAAGCGCTATATAGATACTTACCTCTAGTCTTTTGAATCTTTTAGGTTCTTGTTCTTCTATAATTTTTAGTGTTCCTTCTAATAATTCAACAGCTCCTTTGTAATCCCCTACATCAATTTTTAACAGTGCAATATTGTGAGATATTACCAATTGTCTCCCTAAATCCTTTACTTCCTTGGCAAATTGTATAGCCTCAAGATAGCTCTCCATAGACTCTCTATATTTTCCATAGTCATAATAGAAATTACCTTTATTAATAAAAGTTGTTAATTTCAAATCACTGCTATTTAATTCTTCAGCGATCTCATATAATTTATCTGCATAAATTATTGATCGTTCAAAATCTAATTTATCATTATACCAATGTGCTATTGCATAGTTCCCCCAAAACTGTGTCAACAAATCTTCTGACTGCAACATAATATTTTCTATATGTTTCAAACATATACTAACTTTTAAAGAATCTTGCTGGCATTCTCGTCTAAAGAAAAAAGCAAAATCTTTAGGGGACATTTTCTGAAAAGAAGCTTTAAATTCTTCCGCATTAAATTGAGGAACTGTATCTTGAAAAACTGTACTAGATACAACTTTCTGACTGCAGCATAAAAAGAAGACAAATAGTAAAAGGGGAATGCGTTTTTGTAGTAACAACATGTAGGGCTTTAATTTGGTTTTTTAAATTATATATGGTAGGTAGAATGCCAAAAATAATGGTTTTCAAACAATCAATGTAATGTTTTCAATAACATTATAAAAATTATATTTTCTATGTATTGTTGAGTTGTTTTATAAAATACGAAGGATACAATCCCGTTTTAGCTTTAAATGCTTTAGAAAAAGGTTCGGTACTTTTATAACCTATTTCTTTTGCTATTGCTTGTATTGTATAGGCTCTAAATTTTTTATCATTTTTTAAACGATGTATTACATATTCTATTCGCAAGTCTCTAATATAATTACTAAAGGTTTTATTTTTGAATGTATTGATCGTCTTAGAAAGGTATTTAGGGTTTGTTTTTAATTTAGAAGCTACATGATTTAAACTTGAATCTTTTTTGAGATACATTTCTTTGATTTCAAAAGCCTTTAGTTTTTCTAGTATTTCTGAAGCTATTTTATCAGAAATATCACTTGTATTATTTTTAGGGACATTGGAAACAAGTATTTCTTTTTTAGATTCCGTACCAGAAATTAACTTTTCAAAGTTCTTTTTATTTTGTGTTTCCTTATGCTTGTATATAAAGATAAAACTAGTAATTAATATAAGTATTAAAGAAAGTGATGCATATAATAAGGTACTTTTATTTTTGGATTTTACCTGTTCATTATCTAATTCTGCTTTGAGTTCTGCTAGGTCGTATTTTTTGATGATTTCTATCCCAATAGCACTTTGCTGTTTGTCATTCTCAGTATATACTTCATTTACTTTTTCAAAATAAAAGAGACTCTTTTCTGTATTACCTATAGCCTTATAAGATTTGCCCAAGTACTTATACATATCTTCTAAACTAAAGAAATTAGTATTTTCCTGTTGCTGGTTAACCTCTATTTTTTCTAAAATAGCAATCGATTTATGATATTCTTTTTGGTAATAAAATATTTTTGCTCTGTTTAAATTTATAAAAGGTAGTTGAGGACTTGAAGTTTTTATCGTATTTGCATAGTTTGATGCTAAATCTAAAAATTGAATAGCCTTTTGATATTTGTGTTGAGCAAGATATATTTCTCCTAAAAAATTATAAAAATATGTTTTTGCATCTTCATCTCCATATTCATCACTAAGGTCTATTCCTTTATTTCCAAAGTATTCAGCCTTTGTATAATTTTCTAAGCGCATATATGATTTAGTCAACGCTATATAAATACCCACTTCTAGTCCTTTGAACTTCTTTTGCTGCCCTTTCTCTACAATTTCCAGAGTTCCTTCTAATAATTCAACAGCTCCTTTGTTGTCATCAACTTCAATTTTTAACAATGCAATATTGTGAGATATTCCTAATTGTCTCCTTAAGTCTTTTAATTCCTTAGCAAGTTTTATAGCCTTAAGATAACTTTCCATAGATTCCTTATACCTTCCATATTCGTAGTAAAAATTACCTGCATACAAAAGTGCTGTAAGTTTAAAATTATTATTATTTAATTTTTCAGCTATTTCATATAGTCTATTAACATAAATTATGGATTGTTGAAAATCTAGTTTATACTTATACCAATGCGCTAAAGAATAATTTCCCCAAAATTGAGTCAATAAATCTTCAGATTGCAACATATCATTTTCAATAAATGACAAGCTCATGTTTACTCTCAACGAATCTTGTCGATACTGTTGCGTAAATAATCGAGCAAATGTTTTGGGCTCCATTTTTTGTAAAGAAGTTTTAAATTCTTCCGCATTAAATTGAGTAACTGTATCTTGAAAAACTGTACTAGATACAGCTTTATGACTACAGCATATAAAGAAGGCAAACAGTAAAAGGGAAATACGTTTTTGCAGAAGCAACATGCAGTACTTTGTTTGGTTTTTTAAATTATATATGGTAGGTAGAATGCCAAAAATAATGGTTTTCCTTGTAACAACGATAGTATCTGCAATGCTAATTTAATTTATGACTACAGAATAGAATGTTGATAAGAGTATTTTTTTATACTACTAACACCGTAAATAATTTGTATAGAAAAGTTTATAAAAAAAACTCCTAAGGAAATTTTCTTAAGAGTTTTAAATTTTTAGAGGAATCGTTAATATGAAGTTATACTTCAAATATTATTGACATGATTAACATCTTTCAATACTGTCGGTAGCTGTTAAAAAAGTTTTGCATTCATCATCATCTGTTTGGGTACAAATAGTTGAGTATGCACAAGGCAAATCGAATGATGTTACTGGATCGCCTCCTTTTATATCATTCAATTTAGAGATGCTTACTTTTTTAATTTCTAATCCTACTGTTCTCTTTTTTTTCATAATACTTTTTTTAAAAATTATTGTTTTTTTTTGATTAGCATTTTTCGATACTATCCGTTGCTGTTAAAAAAGTTTGACACAAGTCTTCATCCAGTTTTGAGCAAATCATCGTGACAACACAAGGCAAATCAAATGATGTTCTTGGATTTCCTCCTTGTATATCTCTAAGTTTAGAAACACATACTTTCTTAAGAACTAATCCTACTTTTTTCTTTTTCATATGTTATTTTGATTTTATGTTCCCTCAAATATAAATACAAAATGAAGTTCGGTAGAATGCTTTTTTGTCGTCATTTATAAATCACGACAAACTCCATGTTTTTAATCGTTGGATTTGAATTATTTTTACAAAATGAAAAGCACTAGCATCTTTCAATACTGTCTGACGCCGTTAAGAAGGTTTTGCAATTAACTCCAGCTATGGAACAATATTCAGTGTATATACATGGTAAGTCAACTGACATTACTGGATCGCCTCCTTTAACACTATTAAGTTTTGAAATGCTTACTTTTTTAATTTCTAGACTTAGGTTTGTTTTTTTCTTCATAATATTTTTTGTTTCGTTTATGTAACATCAAATATAACTAGAAAACAAAGTTTGACTTTAAAAGAGCTAGTCGTGATTTATAAATAACGACTGATTCAATTTTATAACCTATTGTTTTTCAAGCTCTTTAATGAAATACGAAGGATACAACCCTGTTTTCACCTTAAAAGCTTTGGAGAAAGATTCGGAACGCTTGAACCCAATTTCTTGTGCAATAGCTCCAATGGTAAATGATCTAAATCTACGATCTACGGACAGTCTTTCGATGGCATAATCTACTCGCAAATCCGTAATATAAGCTGTAAATGATTTTTGTTTGTGTGTATTAATTACTTTAGATAAGTATGTAGTGTTTGTCTGAATCTTTTTAGCAACTTCGACCAAAGTACTTTCTTGACTTAAGAATAATTCTTTGGCTTCAAACTCGTCTAAATTTTTGAGAATTTCTGCTGTTTTATCATCAATTTCCAGCGTTTCTGTTGTGGTTGCGGGAGCTTTTTTAGTTGTGGCCGTAGCTGTTTTAGTATTTTCCGGATGCTTTTCTTGTTCACGCTTTTCTTTCAATTCAGCCATCAAATTATCAAACAGCACTTTATTTTTTCGTTGTTGTTTTTTGTAATATACAATCAAACCTAAAATTATAATGACTAGAATTCCTATTCCAATTATATAAAAATATTTAGTGCGTTGTGATTCTTTTTCTAAATCGTCAATTTGTTCTTTTAAATTCCCTAATGCTTCTTGCGTAATGCGTGAATTTAAAATGGCACGTATTTTATCATTTCTCTCATCAATTTCATGAGATTTTTTATAGTATTTAGAACTTTTTTCAATTTCGCCAATAGCAGAATATGAATCTGCCAAACCTATGTAGATACCTTGAATACTTAAATAATCAACATCATCTGCTATTAATAGTTGTTCTCCTTCAAGAAATTCTTTTACAGCGAGTTCATGTTTGTTTTGAGCAGCATAATTCCTCCCGATATACAATTTTAAAAATATATCTAATGCTCTGTTCCCACCAGCTTTGGCAATCAATTCTTTAACCTTTCCAAAAAGTTTCTCTGCTTTTTCGTGATTTCCATTCTCGGATTCAATTTCACCTAAAAATGTATTGAAATATGCTTGGAATACTAGATTTTTTTGTGCTAGACTCATTGCATATCCTTTTTCTACATAGTTTCTAGCTTCCTTATGTCTATCTAAATCAATATACGCTTTAGACATATTAAGATAGATTGTCATTATTTTGCTTTTTAAACTTTCATCATTTGAAGCTTCTATTTGGCGCAAGTTTTCATGAAATAAATCTAAAGCACCTATATCATCTTTCACTTGAAGCTGAATAAGTGCAATATTATTTTTCATTTCTATCTGCCATTTCTGTGAATTCTCTTCTTTGGCTAATTCGTAAGCTTTCAAAAAACTTTCTAATGCAGGTACATTTTTCCCTTTATAAAATAGATATCCACCTTTTTTCTTGTAAGCTTCATATAACAATACATTATTCTTTTGTTGCATTGCATATTCAATTCCATGATCTAAACTTTGTACCGATGATTTTAAGTTTCCGATTTTATTCTGCCAACTCGCTATGGTAATGTATGCTTCGGCTACAACATTTTTATCTTTTGCTGTTGTGTAGTTGCTTTGCAAATAATTAATCACCGTAGCAGCTTTTGTTGAATCTGACCTTATATTGTCATAATATTTATCTACAACAGCTTCAAAAGGCATCTTTTTCAATGAGTCTTGAAAAACATTTACAGCTGTATCCATCTGATTTTGAGAAAGTACCGAAGTTGTAAAACAATAGATGCAAAAGCACGTTATGAAAGTGCTCCATTGTTTGAAACGAAATTTTGTTATCATGTTTGGTTAGTGATTGTCATTAGTGGGAATACTCAAAAGTAAAAAAATTAATGGCATATTGGTATAATCATTGTAATAATTCTGTAACAAGTACTATAACTATGATACCTATTTTATAACTTTTTAAACTCCCATCGCATTGAAAACGTATTGTATTATATTTTTATTTTTTGTGTGTAATTATTTTGCATCTGCGCAAGATTATACATCTGTTGATAAGGTAGTCGCAACATATCCTTCAACATTTCAATCTGTTGAAGAGTTTGCCAAACGCATTGAAAAAGATTTTACTACTGATGCGGATAAAGTCCGTGCTGCCTATTATTGGATTTCCAATACCATAACCTATAATCACAAAGGTTTGCGTACTGGTAGAGATCCTTATCCTAAAATTGTGATTCGAGATGCGGTGAGTCAGGAAGACTTCGAATATAAATACAATAAAAGGTATGCTGCCTATGTGTTACAATACAAAACAGCAGTATGCGAAGGCTATTCGCAATTATTATTTTTCACCTGTGAATATATGAACATTAAAGCCAAAGTGATTGAAGGAAATGCCATGACAGATTTACGTGATATTGGGAAAATTCCACATGATACCGATCATGCTTGGAATGCCGTTTTTTTTAATGAGAAATGGAATTTGATTGATGCCACTTGGTCTACAGGAAATGAAGAAGAAAACCCGAATGCGTTTGATTTTACCGATTCTTATTTTTGTATCGCTCCTGAAAAATTGATCCTAAGTCATTTTCCTAAAAATCCTAAATGGCAGTTGTTAAAAGAGCCGAAAAGTAAAAAAGAGTTTTACAATCAGCCTATTATTTATGAAGAGTTTTTGAGAGCAAATGCTATGCTAGCTCCTAAGATGAAAGGAACTATCAGAGCAAAAATAAACGATTCTATTACTTTGCGTTTTCAACAGATTGACACGACAAAGTCATATTTTTATGCGTTTTCTAAAGATCAATATTCAACCAAAGTAAAAATCGAAAAAGATAAAGGCGGTTTTATTTTAAAAATTCCATTTAAAGGCACAAAAAGAGATCAATTAGAAATATTTAGAAATACTAAAGGCATACTTGCTTTTCGTATCATTCCTACGCGTTAATTATTTTCTTGGAATGGTAAATATAAAAGTAGCACCTTCGCCTATAGCACTTTTTAAGTAGATTTTTCCATCATTGCGTTCAATGATTTTTTTCACCAAAGCCAGTCCAATTCCAATGGCTTCTCCGTCAGTATCGACTTGTAACTTTTGAAAGAGTTCAAAGATTTTTTCATGGTATTTTGGGTCAATTCCTGGTCCATTGTCTTTGATATAAAATTTATGACGCAATTTGTTTGCCTCGTAATCAATAGCAATTTCTATGGTTTCTTTGTCATTATGCTTGATGGCATTTCGTAGTAAATTTAGAAAAACCTGTTGCATTTGCAATTCATTGAAAATGAGTCTTGGCAATTTTCGTTCCAGTGAAATGGAAATATGATCTTCTGAAATACTATTGATAATACGTTTTACCAATGTATGTACATTGATTTCTTTTGCATCTTGATTTGGCTCCGCTTGCAACGAATAGTTCAATATACCTTCTACCAACAAATCCATTTGTGTTACTTGATTTTTGATTTGCTGTAAACTTTTCTTGGCTTCGGTATTTAACTGTTCATCTTCATCTTCAGAAAGCCAATCGGTTAAAGTGTATATATTTCGCAACGGTCTTTTTAAATCATGAGAAACTACATACGCAAACTCTTCTAAATCTTTGTTTTTGTCTAATAGTTCTTTCGCGCGAAGTTCCAAGTCAAGCGTACGTTGTTTTACAGTGTCTTCAAGGCTTTCGTTGAGAGCTTCCATCTTTTTCCGGTATCGAATAAATATATTCATCATCCAAAAAGAACAGATAAAAATAGCTGTTGTAGAGAGCAATATGGCAGTTTTTGAAACTGTGTCTAAATCCGAAAAATATACCTGATATGCTAAATGCAAGGTTTCCGTAGTACTGTAAATTAAGACTAAAATCCGATTACTGAGCAACAATACAGATCCAAAAATAAACACGTACGTTACCAACAAAAGATCAAGTGAAAAATTATTTAAATATGCTGTATACGTTAAGTAATGCTGAAAAGCCATGGTTGTAAAAAACACCAACCATCCGTAGTTTTTTAGAATTAATTTTGACTTAGAATATACCGAGAGTCCAACAATTAAAAAGAGAATTGAAAAAATAATATTTCCGTAAAAAGGCACGATGACTTCTGGATTATAATATTTCATTATTTCCAGATAAACAAACGTACTTGGCGCACCAAGACATAGCGTTATATAGCTATTCCTAATCTCAAAAGGTTCTAACGCTCCAAGGTTTTTAAATACGTTTTTTGTCATCTTAAAATTATGCCCTCTTTTTAACAAAATCATTGTTTTACTTCCGTTAGAACGGTAAAAACAAAGGTTGTTCCTTTTCCTACTTCGCTTTCAATAGCAATAGTTCCACCATTGCGTTCAATGATTTTCTTTACCAACGCTAGTCCTATTCCAATGGATTCTATTTCTGATTTGACTTCGAGTTTTTGGAATAATTCAAAGATTTTTTTGTGATATTTTTTATCAATTCCAGGTCCATTATCTTGTATTGCAAATTGATGTCCATTTTCTATTGGTTGATATTTGATATGAATTTCCACCAATTCTTTGTCATTGTGCTTGATGGCATTTTGAATCAAATTTTGAAAAACTTGTAGTAATTGTGATTCGTTAAAAGTTACTTTTGGCAGTGCTTCTTCTACATGAATTTTTACAGTTTCGCTAGCATTCACTTTTATAATTCTGTCCACTAATATCTGCGCATCTACAATATTTACAGATCGTTCTTTATCCATTTGTAACGAATAATTCAGAATTCCTTCTACCAGTAAATCCATTTGAGTTACTTGCTCTTTGATGAGTCGTAAACTTTGATTGGTTTCGTCATTAAATTGATATTCCGTATCGTCCGTAAGCCAATCGGTAAGTGTATAAATATTTCGTAACGGTCGCTTTAAATCGTGTGAAACGACATAGGCAAACTCTTCTAAATCTTTGTTTTTACGAAGTAATTCTTTGGCTCTGTTTTCTAAATCTACCGTACGTTGCTGAATGCGTTCTTCCAATTCTACGTTGACAGCTTCTAATTTTTTTCTGTAGCGAATCAGTCCGTTCATCACCAAAAAAGAAAAGATAAAAATGGTACTCATTGATACCAAAATTGCACTTTCCGACATGCTGTCTAAGTTAGAATGATAGACTCGATATGATAAATGAATTAATTGTGAAGCACTAAAAATGATGACCAATAAACGATTGCTCAACAATAAAACAGCTCCAAAAATAAATACATACGTAACCAGTAAATAGTCTAGCGAAAAATCGTTTAAAGCCGTAGTATATGTGAGATAATATTGAAATATCATCAGACTTACAAATGTAATCCAACCGTAAATTTCATCGAGGAATGCATTTTTGAAATACGGAATAATTCCTACCAAAACAAACCACGCAGAGAATACAATTTCGCCTCTGTATGGAATGATAAGATCGGGATTATAATACAGCATGATCAACACATATATGTAGGTACTTGGTCCTGCCAGTAGAAATGTGAGTCCGCTGTTTTTGATTTCAAAACGTTCTAGTCGCCCAATATCTCTGAGATATTTTAAAACTTTTGTCAACTAATTAATTTATAGGTTAAGTTTTTAAAGTTATGGAAATGATTTTAAATAACATTCATTCTGAGTAAATTATATAACAGTAGAATTATTTTTAAAGAAAAATCGTTTTTAGATTTCAGAAAAAAGAAATAAAATGATTGTTTTTTTAAAATTACATTAATCGTTAAGCATTACGTTTTCATTTATGCCTTTTTTAATTATATCTATTACAGACCTGTCTATGCCAATGATATTTTACATTATAACAATCATGTAAATAGTCTAAATGCTTCTGATATAATTTAATTAAAAATGACTTTGCTTGTACAATTCACATTTTTTATTTTACTTTGTATTTCAAAGTACTTTTAAAATGACATCACCAGACTATCTAGAAGACATCAGAGAAATTAGAAACCTTATGAATAAATCCTCACGATTTATTTCATTAAGTGGACTTTCGGGAATTATGGCAGGAATTTATGCCTTAATAGGCGCTTGGTTTGCTCGAGGAGAGTTGATTAGAGCCTATGGAAAGAGAGATAATTTATACGAAAACGGAAGCTATGTCGCAACCGAAGATATTACCATCAGACTGATTACAATTGCAGCAATTGTAGTGTTTTTAGCTGTGGTTACAGGAATTATTTTGACACAACGAAAAGCGCGAAAAAATGGTGAAAAAATCTTTGATAAAACCGCTTTGAAACTATTGGTAAACTTTTTGATTCCACTAGTCACTGGAGGAATTTTCACATTGATTTTATTACAAAAAACAGCAATTGGACTCGTAGCGCCCGCAACACTTATTTTTTACGGACTCGCTTGTGTGAATGCTAGTAAATATACACTCGGACATATAAAGTATTTAGGGTATGCCAACATCATTTTAGGACTTATTGCAACGCAATTTGTCGGATATGGTTTGTATTTTTGGGCCATTGGTTTTGGTATTTTCCATATTATTTACGGAGGATTGATGTATATTCTCTTAGAACGAACAGCTAAGTAATTGTGAGCATAATAAATAACATAAATAAAGCATTTGATCATCGAATTCGACTTGGTATTATGTCCATTTTGATGGTGAATGAATACGCCGATTTTAAGATGCTGAAAGAGCTACTTTCAGTGACTGATGGAAATTTGGCTAGTCATACTAAAGCCCTTGAAAAAGTGGAATATATAAAAGTCGAAAAACAATTTATTGGGCGAAAACCGAATACACGTTATAGCGCAACGCCTTTAGGAAAATTGGAATTTAAAAAACATATTGACGCTTTGGAACAGTTAATCCGAAAGAGCGAATAATGAAACTACAAACACTCATGAAAAACTACATTACATACATAAATACAATACGTTAGGCTTCACTCCTAACTACTAGCAATTATTTTTTTATCTATTTACTTTGAAATTCAAAGTACTTTTAAATACTAATAAAATGGAAACACATCAAACAGAAAAAAACAACAAAAAGCTATTGAATTGGATCAAAACATCCATCACAGCAAAGCTTGTTATGACAGGCGTATTGACCTTATTACTTATGATTCCGCTTTCGCTGATTCAAGATTTGATTACAGAACGCGAAACACGACAACAAAGCGTGGTAAGTGAATTGAATGATAAATGGGGAAATGAAATTCTTTTATACGGACCTATTTTAAAAGTTCCTTATAAAATCTATCATGAAACCGTAGTCTACGAAGAAGAAACTCAGCAAAGAGTGACTAAGAAGTCAGCTACTATTAAATACGCTTACTTTTTTCCAAAAACACTCGATATTAATTCAGATGTAAAAACAACTGCTAAGAAGCGAAACAACTTTGAAACAACTGTTTTTACGACAGATATTGTAACTACGGGAAGCTTTGAAACTCCTGATTTTTCTATGAAATCTATTGCAGATGAGGACATTGTATGGGAAAAAGCTTCACTTATTATTAAAACCACCAATTTAAAAGGATTGAAGAGTGAAGTAAAGTTGAGCATGAATGGAAATACTTATAATTTTGAACCGTTGCCTGCCGATCATTCACATATAGATACGCTTGAAAGTTCTTTTTTGAAATCAGAAGATTTGCCTGCAACTGCAACACGTTCTTTTGATTTTAAACTGACGTATAACGGTAGCAAAAGTATTCGTTTTATTCCGATTGGAAAGATTACAAATGTGCATATGACTTCCGATTGGAAGCACCCGAAACATACGGGAAGTTTTATTACCCAAAGCAAACGTACTACCGAAAATGGTGGATTTGAAGCCAATTGGAAACTTTTACACACCAATCGTTCTTTTTCGCAACAATATTTTAAAGTATTGCCAAATTTAGATCAGTATGCATTTGGAACTGACTTTATCATTCCGCTTGACGAATACCAACAAAGTGAACGCGCTGCCAAATATGGCTTTTTAGTTATTGGATTGACCTTTTTAGTCTTTTTCCTCATTCAGACTTTGAGTAAAATTTCTATTCATCCGTTTCAGTATTTAATGATCGGAATTGCACTTGTGATGTTTTACACTTTGCTTATTTCTATTTCTGAGCACAGTAGCTTCTTTAAAGCGTATCTCATTGCAGGAATTGCCGTTATTGTGATGATTACACTCTATTCTAAATCCATTTTAAAGAATTGGAAATTTCCAGTACTGATTGGTACAACTTTGACGGCTTTGTATAGCTTTATTTTTGTGATTATTCAAATGGAAAACTATGCATTGCTTGTGGGAAGTATTGGCTTATTTATCATCCTTGGAATTGTCATGTTCGTATCACGTAAAATTGATTGGGATTTTGACGCTTCAAAGCCTGTTGCTGCATAGTTACTGGTTAGAACCTAAAAAATAGTTCACAATCTCATAACACACAAAAATCTAGTTAGTTAGTTTGGTGAGAAAACGATTCCTGACTTTTTGGAATCCGAGTGCTAAAAAGCTCAGGTTTCGTTTTCATCCTTAAAATTAATTTCAACTTCAAATTCCGTTTTAAACACATGAATATTCCATTCGTATATAATTTATTAAAAGCTGCAAAAATCACGGCGATTCTCAGTTTTTTGGGCGGTACTTTTTTATTGATTGCTTATTTCTATAATGAAGGTTCCATTGCAATTTTGAATCTTGGCATTTATTATACGTTGTTTGCCATACTGATCAATAGCATTCTGTTTTTCACACTTTTTATTACACTAATGCATAGTAAAGTGAAACGAAAAAAGATACTTAGGTCTTTAATTTTAATGATTCTCAATGTTCCTATTGGCTTTTGTTATGTAGGTGTTATTGTGAGCTATCATCTTCCTTAAACGCTTGTCATGAAAAAAATAATAATCAAAACAAGTGTCGTTTTAGGACTTATCATAGTGTTGAAAGCTTTGTATAGTATTGTTTCTTTAGCAATGCTGAAATGGTTTTTGTATCCTATGATTCCTGTGATTGAGTTATTTACCTATAGTAATTTTGAATGGATTCCCGAACTCGGTTTTAGTGCTCCATCAGGAATTATTATTGAAAAATCGTGTGCAGGAGGAAACTTTTTCATCATTTGCTTTGCTTTTTTATGTTTCAAATTATGCAAGTTTCAAAGAATTACAGATACACTCGTTCGTATGATTTTCTTAGGAATCTGCAGTTATTTTATCATGATTATTGCCAATACCGCACGTATTATCAGTGCTATAAAGTTGGCTGATTGGGAATGGACACACACCATAATTGATCCGAAAACTGCACACTTTGTACTTGGCAGCATACTATACATTTTCACCTTACTTTTTCTAAATCATTTTATCTCATCAAAACATGTTACCATTCAAACTACATAAGTCTTACGTATATTTTATTACGTTAATTCTGTTCCAATTACTCTTAGGTTGGTTTCTATATTCTGCGTTCAATTCTCCGAACGGAAATGTATTCGATTATACCACAATTGCCATCTATTGGGGAACATTAATCGTTCTGTTTTCAGTATTCATTATACTTGAAACACATCAAATCATCAAACCGTGGATTGTTCCCGTCGCCATTCTTGTTTGTTATGCGGTATTTCTTTTTGCCTTGTATGAATCGTCCATATTCCATAGAATACCACGTTTAAATTCTGCGTATCTCAATTATGAAATTATTCCGTTGTATTTAACAATTCCTGCGATGTTTCATGCTATTATTGATATCATTTTCAAGTATTTTAAACCTTCTGGAACTAAAGCAGAAAACATTCAAAATTTTGCGTTATCAGTTGTCATTCCTTTGTTTTTATACATTCTCATCATTGTTATTATTCCTATATTTAACCGTGGTTATATTGGTTATTTTAGACTTGATTTTTTTATCGCTAAAATTGTCATTTGCATTGCAATAGCATCTTTTTTGTTCTTCTTTTTCCGTTTTATTCTTGGGTGTTTGGTTAAAAAAAACTTTCAACAACACAGTCCTTTATTACTCATCCTTTTTGCTTTTATTTTCCCGTTTGTCGGATTGCTCTTAAGTTTGGAATTTAACTTTTTTGGCGATTTCAATTTCCCCTTGATTCACGCTTCCATTACCATCAATGCGCTTGGTTTAGGCTTGTTGTTAAGCAAGAATGTTTTATTAAAACTGATTGGTTTTTTAATGGCTTCTATCGGAGTTCCAATTGTACTCTACTTTTTCATTGTTTTTTTACCATACGTACCTTTAGCATTTGTTGCTTTACTTATTGTTGGCGCAGGTTTATTGATGTTAACACCCACAGTTTTGATCATTCTTCAGTATAAAATTATGAGACAAGAATTCCCTGCGATTGTACAAAAATATGGAAGAAAAAAAGTAATTATCTGGAGTAGTATTTGCATATCATTTTTGCCGTTGAGTTTTGTAGGTTTTTGTATGGATCATAGAAGTTACCTCAACGAAGTGATTGCCGAAACCGATCAATTTGACGCTTCTAATAGAAGTTATAAAGATCATGATGTTGAGAAACTAACATATATTTTAAAACAAATGAAGACCAAAACATATAGACGTTCTTTTGGTTTCTCACACGATCAACTGCCTATACTTTCTGCTTTTTACGATTGGTATGTGTTTGATAATTTGAAGATTTCTCGACAAAAAACAGATGAAATACGGACTTTATTTTTCGGAAAAAATATTGCTTCATGGAACCGTTATATTCCACCACAAAAAGCAAATTCAAATGTAACGTATACGTATGAAACAACTTATGTTCCTGAAGATGATTTTTATAAAACAGAGATCCATTTATCTATTACAAATTTAGAGGATCGAAATATGCGTGAGTTTCGCAGTGAATTCAGATTGCCAAAAGATGTTTTTATCACTGATTATTATTTAGATATTGAAGACCGAAGAACGTATGGAATTTTGGCTGAAAAGAAAGCTGCCAATTGGATTTACGAGCAAATTACCACCAGACGTCGCGATCCTGGAATTTTACAATATTTGTATGACGATGTGCTTTCGTTAAAGATTTTTCCGTTTGCAGCAAATGAAACGCGTACTTCCGGATTTACGTTATATCACAGAACGCCAGTACATTTTTCACTCAATGAAACACCTATTGATATAGATGTAGAACCCTTAACACAACATGTGATCGAACTGAGTGAAAATTCATTTTATATTCCGTCAGAAATAAAGAGCGAATTGCCCAAAGTATCATCGCCAGTAGATTATTATTTTGTTGTAGATAATACAACCAAAGGTGCTGAATTTAGACAACAATTCCATCAAGATTTTAAGAGTTTACCTGCTACGATTCAAGAAAAAGTGAATGTGTTGTATGTAGATGTTGATGTGAATTGGGAAGCTCCGACACCACCAAAAACGAGCGGATTTAACTATAAAAAAGCATTAAAGCAAATTCAATATTTACATCGAGATCAGAAGCGGATTCCGTATGTGATTGTGTATGCGCCTTATGAGAATCGATATACTGGAAAATACTTTTCTTGGGAGATGGAAAAAGCGTTTCCTTATTATAATTTGGTTGAATGTTCGCATTGGAAACGTGAATTACCAGAAACGATTGAATTGTTAGAATTTTCTAGAAATGAACAATCGTATTTTATTCGAAATAACAATAAACCTTCTTTAATTAGCTTGAATGAAACCGCAACTTTTGAACGTGATTTTTCAGGAAATCCATACTTGAATGCACTGCAATTACGACTGTTTCACGACCTAAACGATTTGAATCCGAAACATACAAAAAATCATTGGTTAGCTGCTTTACGCGAGAGTTTTACTCAAAATATTCTCACACATAGCACTACGTTTATTTCACTTGAAAATAAGGAACAGGAAGAACGTTTACTCAAAAAACAAGAAGCCATTATCAATAAAGATTATTCCAAAAACGTTGCAGCAGAAACACGCCGTATGAGCGAACCTTATTTTTGGGTATTGCTACTTTTTATCACTTTCATTTTAGGAAGA
Organism: uncultured Kordia sp.; assembly: GCF_947489565.1. GTDB lineage: Bacteria > Bacteroidota > Bacteroidia > Flavobacteriales > Flavobacteriaceae > Kordia. The sequence continues at coordinate 35,277 of NZ_CANLEA010000009.1, forward strand.
CAATTTTATAACTCAAAACACCATTTAAAAGTATGAATTCAAGTTTTTTTCAACTGCATCGCATCACGTTTTTAAGTTGTGCTTTTTGTGCCTCATTGCTAATTTTCAGGTTTTATGTAGCGCATAATTTTGAATATTTGTTTATGATTTGGAATTTATTTTTAGCCTTAATTCCATATGTGATTTCTTCATGGCTTTCACAAACCCATTGGATAAAAAAGCAAGGATTACCATTGTTATTCATTTTAGGCTTTTGGTTGTTGTTTTTGCCTAATGCGCCATATTTGATCACCGATTTAATTCATTTACGAAATACCGCAGCATCGATGCTTTGGCTAGATCTTTTCATGCTATTTTCTTTCGCTTGGACAGGCTTACTTCTGGGCGCTATTTCTATGCATCAGGTTTTTTGTGTATTGACTGAAAAGTGGAATGTAACTGTAGCGAAACGTATCTTATTTTTGATTGTATTTTTATGTGGATTTGGAATATACTTGGGGAGATTTCAACGTTGGAATTCATGGGAATTGTTCAGTGATCCAATTATTCTATTTAAAGATTGTTTGCGTTGCATTTCGCATCCAGAATACAGAACACGTACTTGGGGAACTACTCTAGGTTTTGGAAGTTTACTTTGGATGTCCTTTTTAACTATACAAACATTTTTATCTATAAAAAAAGCATCTCGTTCGTGAGATGCTTTTTATACTTATATTTTTAATGTGTTTTTTAACAACCTGAATCCACAAAAAGAATAATATCTCCTACTGTAAAACAACCCGTTACTGGACTTGCTACACGTACAAATATTGTTTGTTGATCGTTGACTATATTTGTATACGAATCAGGAATAGCATTCACGTTATTGTTTGCATCTTGTGCGGTTTCATGATATGTTACAATTAATCCTGATTGTCCTTGTACTACTTGTGCTTCTAACTGACTTAAATCAAAAGTAGCAAAACCGTCTCCGTCACCATCACATTCTGTCATTGTAACACCAATAACTTCAGCTGGAGCTGGATTTAGAATACAGTTTAATGTGGATACTTGGAAAGTACCTGAATTTATGTTTTCAATTCTCACATAAAGGATTGCAGTATCAAATAATTGGTATGGAGAACTTAAAGCTCCCACATTGGCTTGTGCATCTGCATCTGTTAAATGATAACTTATAATTACATTAGTATCGCCACCAGCGTAATAGGTATCCATGGCTGTTAAATCTATGAAAGCACCATTAACATCCGCACAAACTTCTAGCTCGCCTGTAGCTGGATAAGTCGCTGTATCATTGTCTAAAATTGTAATAACACCTTCTGATTGATGGCTTGAAACATTATCTGTAAAACCTGAACCATATACTAAGAACACTTCATCTGTTTCAAAAGTAGTATCGTCTATTATAGGAACGACAACATTCGCGGACATTTGTCCCGCTGGAATGGTTAATGTTTGCACCGTTGCCGTATAATCCATTGCTTGTATGGCAGTTTCATCTATTGTAGAAATACTAACCTCCGTATTAATTGTTGCTGGATTATCTAATGTTACTGGTACGGTGACGGTTCCAGCATTTTCATCGACAGTTACATTACCAATACTGAACGTATTTGATATTTCATTGTCTACGATAATTACTGCTGCTGAGATGGCTACTCCAGGTGGATTTAATAAGTTTCCTGAAACAATATCTACAGATACCGTAAATTCTTCTGTTTGTTCATAGTTAGCATCATCTAAGATTGGCACTGTAAAATCAACTGATAATTGACCTGCTGGAATGGTTAATGATTGTACCGTTGCCGTATAGTCTAAATTTTGTGAAGCACTTCCGTTACCGGTAGAAACATTAATTACAGTATCTATATCACTTGGTACATCTAATGTAACGGGAACTGTAGCTGTTCCGTCTCCTTCATTTACCGTTACATCATTGATACTTAATGTAGCTTCTGGTTGTGTATTTGGATCGTTCGGATCGTTTGGATCACTTGTTCCATTTGGCACTAAAGCAGTACTTGGATTATCGATTCCTGTGATTTCTTCACAATCAGTGAGTCCATCACCATCAGTATCTTCATAACTCCAGTATAAAAATACGTTTCCAATAGCAGTTTGGCTAGAATTGTTATTCGTAGCTACTACATATATTTGTTGCGTATTGTTATTTAAATCGGCTATAGATACTCCAAAAGGAGAACTTAGCGGACTTGATTGTGCTATTGCGTCGGCTTCTGTAAGATAGAAAGCGTAGGTATGTAAATCATTTCCATTATCAGTAATAATAGCATCTAAGTCAAATTCTACAGGATCGCAACCCGTTCCTAGTGCATCTGTTGAAAATACTACTACATCTTCGGCATCTAAATAATCTGGTATTTGATCGCCATCACTATCATCATTGGTAGGATCGTTGTCTCCATCATAATCTTCATCTGCTGTGTTTACACCATCGCCATCATCATCTGCATCTTGATAGTTTGGAATTCCATCATCATCTGTATCGTCATTTTCAAGATCATTATCGCCATTGACATCTTCAAACGTATCAAAAATGCCATCGCCATCTGTATCTACAAATCCTGTACATGAACTTAATGCGCCTAAATCGATTGTTTCAGTTCCGTCTAAAGTTCCCGTAATAATTTCAGTGATTTGATTGTTGATGACATCAACACCTTTTAAAGAGTATTCTATAGTATCACAATATGAAATTGTATAGTTGATAGTCCCGTCTGTCACAGGAATAATTTCTGAGTTTCCATTGATGAATAATTGAACATATCCATCGGTTACATTATCTCCATCACAATTGACAAATGTTCCTTGTAGTGTTGTTGTATTTTGACCAGATGTGACTGTAACAGTAATGGTTGTATCTGTTGAAAAAGGTCCTACAGTTGTTGAAAAAGGCTCTCCTGGACACAATGGATTTGGCACTGTAATTGTTAGTTCTTCATTGGCAGGAACATAGCTACAATCTTCTCCATTTCCATTTGTATATCCTGTTCCTACTGTATTTAGCAAACTAGAATATACATTAAAAAGTGTGTATCTTAATGGTCTGCCTAACTCATCTTCTAGTTGAATGCATAAATAAATTGGTGGATACGGATAATCGTAATTCCAAAAAGAAAAGTGACCTACTTCTCCAACATACATGTTTCCTTGTAATGTAGCTTCTCCTTCTTCTACCCAATATCCTAGTTCTTCATCAAAATGCCATAACGGAATTGTTGCTGGCGGATTTGTAGTACCTGCTGGTATTGGCATCGATATTTGTGACATACTTCCTTCTGCTAATTGCAATGCTTCTCCTCCACTACTTTTAAGTTCTACGGCAAGCATACCATACGTTTCTAAAGTAACGGCATCACCATTACCATCTTGTGCAAATAACATTCCTGGCATCATTGCCTCCATATTATCATCGTCTGGACTTAAATGTTTTAGTACAACATCTACTTGTCCATTGTATGGTGTTCCATCTTCACGGGTATAGTTTCCTGTAAAAGATACTTCTGTTCCGTTACTTAGGTTTACCATGGAAGTTTCTCCAGAAGTAATTGTTGCAATAATTTCTTCTTCCAGTAACATAATTTCGATACGATTTACATCAGTGATAGAAGGAGCCATCGCTCTTGAACCTTTGATATACCCCATTTTTTCAGCGGTGATATATGCAAATTTTTCAAATACTTCTGAACTTGACGCAGAGAATGTACCAAACAGATCGGTGGTTGTTACGGTAGTTCCAATACGAATAGTTACACCTTGAAGTGGATTGTTATCTTCATCGACGACACGTCCTATAAAACGTGCAGTTACGGACGAACCAAAATTTTCTTCAAAGTTAATTGGTGTTACGGGCTGTTCTTCTTCGGCAACTTGTTGTGGGATAACATTGTCATCATTTTCACAAGAAAACATACACAACAATAGCAAACAGCTTAGGGATACTAGTAGTTTTTTCATCGGTTTTGATTAGTTTGTTTGTTAAGATAACAACTAAATCGCTTATTTTCCTACCAATGACAAATTATTTACTTCTAATTTAGATTTGAATAAGAATTTTCTTTCTAAGAAACCCTAAATCACTATAAAAAAAGCTGCCTAAAATATTTTAGACAGCTTTTGCTTTATTTCAATTTCGAGTTATAACATTCACAATCAACAACTTGGATCTACTTCTAACAAAATATTTCCTACATTGTAACAACCTGTATTTATATCTTCTACTCTATAGAATATATTTTGAGGGCTTGATGTGTTTGTATATATATTAGGAATTGGATTTGTATTATTATCGGCATCTGTTTCCGTTAAATAATAAGTAACTATTAATTCTGTTTGTGTTTGAATGATATTAGCATCCATTTGAGATAAATCGAAAGTTGCAATACCATCTCCGTTTCCATCACATTGTGTAAAGACTAATCCATCTGGAGCTATTGGCGTTGGATTTACAACACATAATAATGTTGATATTTGAACCTCTCCCGTTGGAGAAGTAATACGAACAAATATTGTAATAATACTTACAGTATCTACAACAAATGGAGACACTAATGCATTCATATCAGCATCTGCATCCGCTTGTGTTAAATGATATGTTACCGTAGTTGTACCAGCAACTCCGCCTTCCATAAAATATTGATCCATAGCATTTAAATCAAAAGCGCCTAAACCATTTTCATCACCACATACTTCCAAAGTTCCTGTAGCTGGATATGATGTTCCTCCATCGTTATCTTCTATATTTATGAATGATTCTATAGTTGGATTGGTAACCGCTCCCGAAGTTACCGTCGAAATAATAACAATAACTTCATTGGCTTCTGGATCTGTATCATCAACTATGCTTATTTCTACTGGATATCCTGCAGTTAGTTGTCCTGCTAGAATTGTGATAGTTTCATTTACTGGTAAATAATCATCTGGACTCACTGCGCTTCCATTAGAAGAAACGATATTAATTACTGTATTTTGACTGCTTGTTTGGCTTAACGATACTGGAATCATAATGGTTCCTGCACTTTCTGAAACTGAAAAACTATCTACAATTAATGTTGTATCTGGTTGTACATTTGGATCGTTTGGATCATTTGGATCACTTGTTCCATTTGGAACTAAAGGTGTTCCTGGAATATCTACACCTGTTGTTTCTTCACAATCTGTTAGTCCGTCTTGATCCGTATCTAAAAAGTCATAAAATAAATAGACCATCGCGACAGCAGATTGTCCTGTAATAGTACTTGTTCCCTTTATAAAGATTATTCCTGGAGTTGTAAGTACACTAGCTAAATCAGTTTCATACGTAGGTGTTGTGATTGGATTGGTTTCGGAAGTAGCATCTGCTTCATTTTCATAAAATACATACGACATATTCGCTGTTCCTGGACCGTTGAAATTTGCTGTAACTATATCATCTAAATTGAATACTAAAGGATCGCAACCTGTTCCTGCTACTTCAGTTCCGTATACGATTACATCTTGTGCATCTAAGTAATTTGGTATTCCATCTTCATCAGTATCATCATTTGTTGGATCGTTATCGCCGTCATAATCTTCATCAGCCGTATTGATTCCGTCTCCGTCGTCATCTTCATCTAAATAGTTTGGTATGCTATCTTGATCAGTATCATCATTTGTAAGATCATTGTCTCCGTTTAAATCTTCAAACGAATCAAAAATACCATCGCCATCTGAATCAACGAATCCTGTACATGAACTTAAGGTTCCTAAATCTACCGTAGCATCTCCGTTAAGCGTTCCTGTTATAATTTCTGTTACTTGATTGTTTGCAACATCTATTCCTTTGATAGAATAGTCTAATGTTCCGCAATACGATGCTGTATAACTGATGGTTCCATCTGATACTGGAATAATTTCAGAGTTTCCATTGATATATAGTTGCATATATCCGTCTGTAACATTAGCGCCATCACACGTAACAAATGTTCCTGTTATGGTTGAGGTATTTTGATTTTGAGAGTTTACCGTGACTACAACTGTAGCATCTGAAGTAAACGGACCTATCGTTGTTGTAAATGGTTCATTAGCACATGAAACTCCTGGTACAATTACCGTCAGTTCTTCTCCTGAAGGCACCAATCCGCATTCAACTCCATTTCCATTGGTATATCCGTACGTTCCTGTAGAGTTTAGTAAAGAGGAATATAAATCTAAAGGCGCATACGACATTGGATTTCCGTTTTCATCTTGTAATTCAATACATAAAAATACGGATGGATATGGATAGTCATAATTCCAAAATGAAAAATGGCTTACCTCTCCCACATACTTATTTCCTTGTAAAGTTGCTTCTCCTTCTTCCACCCAATATCCTTCGGTTTCATCAAAATGCCATAAAGGAATGGTTGCCGGTGGGTTTGTCGTATTTGCTGCTAAAGGCATTGATATTTGAGAAGTGCTTCCTTCTGCCAATTGCAATTCTTGATCTGCGCCACCTTTCAGTTCCACTGCTAACATTCCGTAAGTTTCTAAAGCAACAGCATCGCCACTTGCATCTTGAGCAAATAACATTCCTGGCATCATTGCTTCCATGTTTTCATCATCTGGACTTAGGTGTTTTAGGATGACTTTTACATCGCCGCTGTATGATGCTCCGTTTGCATCTGTAAAGTTTCCGTCGAAGGTAACTTCTGTACCGTTTGGTAAGTTCACAGTAGCTTGTTGACCTGAATTGATCGTGGCAATCACGTCTTCTTTGAGTAGCATGATTTCTACACGATTTATTTCTGTAGCAGAAGGTGCCATTGCTCTGGAACCTATGATGTATCCGTCTTTTTCTGCAGTGATGTATGCAAATTTTTCAAAAGCATTTACATCAGATACCGAAAATATTCCGAAAATATCTGTTGTTGTCACTGTACCTCCAACACGAATGGTTGCACCTTGAATGGGTTCGTTTTGTTCGTTTACCACACGTCCTAAGAAACGTGCATTGATAGCATTTCCGAAGTTTTCTTCGAAATTGATATTTACTTCTGGATTTTCAGTTGGAATTGTTGTAGCATTGTCGTCATTCTCGCAAGAGAAAAAACTTAATACTAATACACTAAATACTAGTGAAATTATTTTTTTCATGAGTTATCGGTTTGATTGTCTTTGGTACTAAAACAACCAAGTTTATAAAACTCCGACAAAAATATTTTTGACTAGTTCTTATTTTCCATCTACATAATCTTGCAAATACGCGTAACGTTCTGTAAGTTTTCCATCGCTTGTTGTCATACGTGCTCGCGCTAATACTCCGTCTTTATCTCCGTTGTAAAAAGCTGGAATTACGTGTTTTAAAAACATATCTCCAAAACCTTCACTGGCGTCTTTTGGCAACTCACAAGGAAGATTATCTACGGCCATCATTGTGATTGCATTTTCAGCATCAAAAGAAACTTCTTTTTCTGTTTGCGCGTCATATCCATAAAACGGATCGGCAATTGTTGAAGGGCGAATGGTACTTGCTACAGGACCATCAATATCACAAGAAATATCGGCCACTAAATTAATTTTGAAGTCTGGATGTTTGGCATCTTCTCGTGTGAATAAAAATGGTGCGCCATCTCCATAAAAATGACCTGCGATAAAGAAATCGGTTACTTTTGCATATGCCATAAAGTTACTTTTGTAACCACTTGGATCTTTATAGAATTCATACTTATCGCCTACTTTTCCATCGACACGTACATTGTATTCCATGACATCAATCATACAGTATACAGGTTCCGTGAATTCTGTTGTTAAGTAGATAGCATCGGTTACTTCTTTGATTCCTAAGTGATCTAGAATTTCTTTGGCTCCATAGGCTACTTTTCCAGTTCCTGAGAGCACAATTTTCATATTTGAAATCGTAATTTTATCTAATTCTTTTTTTACTTCATCTAAATCAGCAAGTGTTTCTACTTTTGGCAGATTGAACAATCCGTCTCGTAATCCTAACGCACGAAAACCGTTGTAAGCTCCTACTAAACCTGCATAACGCCCAAAACCGATCAAGCGTCCGCCATTTTCTTTTGTAATGACTTCATGATCGTACATTTCAATGTTTTTTGCCAACATTGCTTGTAGTAGTTTGCGGTTGTATGGTTGCTTTTTGATAGTATGTGAAAAGTAAAAGTATTTTTTGTTGGGAATTAAATGATCGAGTGGTACTTCTTTAACGCCAATCATTACATCACAATCTGTTACATCATCAGTTACTTCAAATCCTTTTTCCGCGTACGCATCATCTGAAAATACACGAATATCGGAAGCTTCTACTTTAAAAGTTGCTTCTGAGAATTGTGATTTGGCTTCTGCTAATTTCTCTGGAGAGAATACGACACGTCTGTCTGGTGGATTTTTACGTTCTTTGATGATAGCGAATTTCATAGGCTTTTTCTTTTATTTAATCAGCAACATGACTTACTGACATGATTTTGTTTTGGTATATTTTTTGTTCTAAAATAGTAGTATTTGGAACAAAAAACACAAAACTATTAAAATTTGTGTTATGTTTGCTGTCCTTTTTACGATTTAAAAGTAAAAGTTCTTAAACATATTGGGGTCGACTGGTTTTGACAGCGAGTCGAATTGAAGTGTAAGCACGTCGAGCGCTGAGACATAGCTCGTAAATCTCATATTTCACACTTTTTAAATGGCGAAAATAACTACGCTTTAGCTGCCTAATCTGAATTATAGTAGGATAAGCCCAGTTTCCGTTAGACGGAAAAGCTGAATATCTCCCGGTAGCCCTTGTTGATGGCGACCGATTTAGAGATACCATAAAAGTCAACATCGAAACTGTATAGCTTCGCTACAGTTTTTACAACTAAGAAGCTAAGCGAATGGTGGGCGGTTTTTGGTCAGCTATTCGTCGAAAATTAAACAAGAACTAAGCGTGTAGAAAGCATTTTAATTGCTTGTTTGGACGAGAGTTCGATTCTCTCCGACTCCACAAAGTAATTTCTTTATTAAAAAATCCTGACAGCAATGTTGGGATTTTTTTGTTATGATTTTATACGTACCACTACGTATAACATCCGTATTGCTACTTATTGAAATATTTTTCATTTGACTATATCTTGCGATCAAATAGAAAAAATTATCATCTTAAGATTTCGTATTTTTAGTAAATCTTTGATTTAACTTCTACTAAATTATGGTAAAAAAAATAATCCTCTCACTTCTTCTTTTCTTTTGTCTTGGCACGATGTTGTCTTTTGCTCAACAAGAAAAAGATACTGTAATTCTCAATTTAGAAAGAGAACTAAAAGAAGCTAAAATTGATACTGTAAAAGCCGATATTTTATTCAATATAGGTTCACGTTTATTTGGCAGAGATAATCCGCGCGCTAAAAACCTTTTAAACGAAGCCGTAGATTTATTGCCTGAGGCATCTCTAAATAATGGCTTGCGAGGTCAAATTTACCAATACCTTGCCGCTATTAATAATGATCAAGGAAATTATCCTATTGCTATGACTCAGTTTATAAAAGCAAAAGAGCAATTTGATATTACAAACGATTCTCTCCGAATTGCCAACCTACATCACAATATGGCTATTCTTCATAACTTTCAAGGGAATTTTGAACTTGCCAAAGAAAATTTATTCAAATCAATTCATATCAATACGATCTACAAAGACACGATTAGTCTTGCGCATAATTATAATACTTTGGGTGAAGATTATGGAATGACAAAAAAGCCTGATTCTGCGCTCTTTTATTTTGATAAATCTAAAAAACTATTTGCTGCATTAAACGATCAAAGAGGATTAAATAATGTAAAAGCACAGTTAGCTAAATTCTATTTAGGATTAGGAGATTATAAAAAAAGTATTGCTTTGTTTAAAGAGTGTGTTGATTTTGGTGTTAAAAATGAGATTCCTATTTATCAAATTATCTATTCTAATAAATTAGCCTGGGCTTACAAAGAAGCTAAGGATTATAAAAATGCATTGAAATACTGCAAACAATCTTTAGATTTAGCATTAAAAAATCAGCATAGACAATGGATTTTTAATGGATATTTACAAAAAAGCGAAATTGAAGAAGCTATAGGTAATTATAAAGATGCCTATGCTAGTGCTAAGCTTCACAAAATATATTCTGATTCTATATTTAATAAAAAAAACATTCGTAAAATAAAGGAACTCGAACTTACGTACGCCTTTAAAAAACAAAAATTAAAAGATAGTTTGCTCTTTGCCAAAGAAAAAGAATTTGCTGAAGTTGAAATCGAAAATCTGTCCATAAAAAACAAAGTAAAAAATCAATGGTTGCTATTTGGCGGATTAGGATTGCTAACTTTATTTCTAATTATATACTTAGTTCGATCTCGTAAATTTGCTATTTCTAAGAAGAAACTTCAAGAACAGTTTTCGCAAGATTTGATCAACGGTCAAGAAGAAGAACGTTCTCGCCTAGCTAGAGAATTACATGATAGTGTTGGACAAAAATTGATGTTGCTAAGCAAAACCACTAAAAACTTAGGCAATGAAAATGCAGAACAATTGGCAAGTTCAACCTTAGAAGAAGTCCGCACCATTTCACGTGGTTTGCATCCTTCTAATTTAGAACGTTTGGGACTTACAGAAGCTGTGAATGCCTTGGTATACGACATTAACGCAAATACAGACTTATTTTTTACAGAAGAAATTGATAATATAGACAATACACTTTCCAAGGAAGCAGAACTCCATCTATACCGAATTATTCAAGAGAGTTTAAGCAATATTGTAAAGCATTCAGAGGCAAAAGCTGTGAAAATGGAGATTCAGAAAAAAGAGAATAGTATCAACATTTTAGTAAGTGATAATGGTAAAGGCTTTGATATTGAATCAAAATATAAAAACATGAGTTTGGGATTAAAAACTCTGTTTGAACGTGCCAGAATCATTGGAGCTTATATAAACCTAGTAAGTAACCATAATCAAGGAACAAAATTGATTTTGGAAATTGACTATTAATTCTCTAATACTATGCTAATTACAACCAAAATAAGTCATTCAACCCTATAATTTCAAAAATAGAAACAATGAAAAAGATAGTTATACTATTGCTGATGTTTAGCACTATATCTGTGTTTTCGCAAAAAGATTCATTGCAATTAAAAGTAGATGCATTTACAGCACGTATTCAAAAAGCTGAAGGTCTTGAAAAAATGCTTTTGTTAGATACTTTGTGTGGACTTACCATAGATGTTCCTAGATATAAATATGATTCTATTTCCAAAGTCACCATCGCACATGCTATAAAATTAGATTCTATTAATTTTGCCACAAAACATTTAGCGACACTTCTTTATTTATTTAATAAGCAATATGAAAGACCAGAAGAAGGACTTCAAATATTTCAGGAATTTCACCAAAAAAAATTACGAATAACGGACACACTTGCACTTGCGTACCTTTACTTAGAAGCGTCTGAATCTTACTTTAACTCTGGATTTGAAAAAAAATCGATTGTTTGGTACGATAAAGCTATGAAAATGGCATTAAAAGCCAGCGACTCTAGTTTGCATGGCAGAATTATGGGACACAAAGCCTATGCGCTTTCAGAAATGGGAGATTTTGCAACTGCTTCTACCACATTTCAAAAGGCATTAGTGTTTTTCATGAAAAAGAAAGACACGACTAATATCATTAGAATACGCGGAGGTTTATCAATTATTTATGGAAAAAATGAATTCTTTAACGAATGCTTACAAGAACTAGATGAAATAGAAAAATTAGCAAAAGCTGCCAATAATATTCCTGCACAAATTGTAACACTGGGCAACATGGCAAACGCATATCATGGACAACAAAATTATGCAAAAAGTATTGAAAGTAATCATAAAGCATTGCAATTTATTGAGCAATACCCGATGTTTCAAAGTTTGGAAGATTCTCGACTTCTAGGTCAAATTACGAATTATTTAGAAGTAGACAGTCTGCAAAAAGCGAAACAAATGTTACTAAGATTAGAAAAGATATTACAAGCTTCTAATAACGATTATAGTATCCAAACAAAATACATGGCTTCATTGGCAAGAATACACTTTAAAGAAAAAAAATACACTAAAGCCAAAGAAGTGGCTATCCAGTTACTTAGTTTATTGAAGAACTCTTCTAGTTATGAAGATGATATGGAAGCCAATAATATATTACATAGCATAGAAGAGAAACTTGGAAATAAAGAAGCAGCCTACAACTATTACAAAACATACACCAAAATTAAAGATTCCATTGAGTCTGTTAAAAAAACTAATGCGCTCGCCTACTACCAAACATTGTATGAAACGGAGAAAAGAGATGCCACGATTCAACATCAAGAAGCTGAAATTACATTGTTAGATACCAAAAATAAAATAAAGTCGCAATGGTTATTATTAGGCGGACTTGGATTGCTTTCTCTTTTTATAATTGCATACTTGATACGCGCTCAAATGTTTGTAAAAAAACAACAAAAACTCCAAAAGCAATTCTCTCATGATTTAATCAAAGGACAAGAAGAAGAACGTTCTCGCCTAGCAAGAGAATTACATGATAGTGTTGGACAAAAATTGATGTTGCTAAGCAAAACCACTAAAAACTTAGGCAATGAAAATGCAGAACAACTCGCAAGTTCTACCTTAGAAGAAGTCCGTACCATTTCAAGAGGCTTGCATCCTTCTAACTTAGAACGTTTGGGACTTACCGAAGCTGTGAATGCATTAGTATATGACATTAATGCGAATACGGATTTATTCTTTACGGAAGAAATTGATAATATAGACAATACACTTTCCAAAGAAGCAGAACTACATTTATACCGTATTATTCAAGAGAGTTTAAGCAATATTGTAAAGCATTCTGGAGCAAAAGCGGTAAAAATGGAAATTCAGAAAAAAGAAAACAGTATTGATGTACTCGTAAGTGATAATGGAAAAGGATTTGATTTTGAATCGAAATATAAAAACATGAGTTTGGGATTAAAAACCTTGTTTGAACGTGCCAAAATAATTGGTTCAAAATTAATTTTAAAAAGTGAAATAAATCAAGGAACTGTAATTAGTTTGAATGTTCCAATTTAAAAATATGATGAAAAAAATACTTGTTTTAGCACTTATCTTACATGGCTATTTTATGGCTGCACAAGATGATGTAGAAACAAAAATAAAAACCCTAAAAAATACAATCACAACTTCGGAAGGCATTCAAAAACTGGTTGCATTAGATAGTTTGACAAGTTTGGTATTGAACAAAACTGAATATGCATACGATTCTATTGCTAAAGTGACTATTGCATATGCGCTAAAACTAGATTCTGTCAATATTGCTGTAGCTAATACTTCTTCGCTGATTCGTTATTATGCCTACAGCGGAAATAAAACGAAAGAAGCCATAACAACTTTTGAAGAATTCACTTCAAAAAATATAGTACAAAAAGAACCTTCGAAACTTGCCAAATTATATCTAAATGGTGCAAATAGTTATTTCTTTAATGGAATGATTAAAAAAGCAATTTCGACATATACTGAAGCGGAAAACTTAGCACTTTTAAACAATGACAGTACCACTTATGGACAAGCTAGAGCTTACAAAGCTTCTGCCTATTCTGAAAATGGAGATCAAGTTACGGCCTCTAAATTATTGAAAGAAACTGCCAATCTCTTCACCCGAAAAAAAGATACCACTAACCTATTAGAATCTCGCATGATTTTATCGACTGTGTACGGTAGAGTGAATTTCACCAAAGAAGCACAGGAAGAAATGAATGAAATTATTAAGATTGCTAAAGTTTCAAAAAAATACGGTTTACTTTTATCTACCATGTATAATTCTTCTATCAATTATCATGAATTGGAACAATACGATAAGCGATTGGCTATCTTGAAAGAAGCATATCGTTATATTACAGATTTACAACTCAAAAATCAACGCGTAGCGCCGCTCATCAAATATTCATTATTATCTGCGTATACTACTGCAGACAGTTTACCGCAAGCAACCAAACTTTACCGTGCCATTGAACAAGAAGTAACGGATGAAGAAGCACTGTATTTTAAAGAAAATTATTTAAAGGCTAAAGCAGACTACTTTATCTTCATAGGAAACTACGACGAAGCACTCAAAATTTCTAAAAAACTATTATCGAGCAGACTAAAGTCAAAGAATGTCGAAGGAATTTATAAAGCGTATGAAAAGCTATCTGTTTGTTATAAAGAACTCAACGACTACGAAAATGCGTACACATATTTCACCAAATATGAAGCGCTCAAAGACTCTGTAAACACCGTTCAAAAAGTAAAGGCGCTTTCGTACTACCAAACCTTGTATGAAACAGAAAAACGTGACTTTAAAATAGCTTCTCAGCAAAATGAAATTACGGTGCTGGATGAAAAAAATAAAATCAAACAACAGTGGATTATCTTTGGGAGTTTAGGATTGCTTGTTACATTTATTATCATCTATTTGATGCGCTCGCAAAAATTTGTAAAAAAACAGCAAGTATTACAAGAACAATTTTCACAAGACTTAATCAAAGGACAAGAAGAAGAACGTTCTCGATTGGCAAGAGAATTACATGATAGTGTTGGACAAAAACTCATGTTGCTTTCCAAACAAACCAAAAAATTAGAAAATCCAAATATGGAAAACTTGGCAAGTTCAACCTTAGAAGAAATACGTACCATTTCAAGAGGCTTGCATCCTTCCAATCTAGAACGTTTGGGATTAACCACAGCCATCAATGCATTGGTATATGACATCAATGCAAGTACTGATTTATTTTTCACAGAAGAAATTGATAATATAGACAATATACTTTCCAAAGAAGCAGAACTCCATTTATATCGTATCATTCAGGAAAGTTTGAGTAATATTGTAAAACATTCAGAAGCGAAAGCGGTAAAAATGGAAATTCAGAAAAACGAAAGCAGTATTGATATACTGGTAAGTGATAATGGAAAAGGGTTTGACTTTGAATCGAAATTGAAAAATCTAAGTTTAGGTTTAAAAACCTTATTTGAGCGTGCAAAAATATTAAATGCTGTATTGAGTTTGGATGGAAAAAAAGGAGAAGGTACTATCATGAAGTTAAGCATCCCGATACAAAATTAAACAATGAATAAAATCATCGTACATATACGTTGTATCCTATTTTGGACATTCGTTCTCTTTTCAGTGAATGTACTTTCGAAAACAAGCACACATAACATTCAAGATTCTTCTATTAAAAATAAAGATACAACCTTACTACGATTAAACAGTAACTATCAAAAGGCAAAAAATGATTCTATTAAATGCCATGTTTTATTAGAAATTGCTGCGTATCAAATGCACAGAGATGTCGATGATGCAAAAAGAGTTTTACAGGAAGCAAACCAAATTTATCAATCGGGCAAGTACAATTTTAAACCAATTACAGAAGCCACAATTCAACGATACTATGGTATAACTTATAGACGTTCAGGATATTTTAAAGAAGCACTAGAAGCATATCAAAAAACAAAAGATATTTATATAAAAGTAGGTGATTCTATCGATATTTCTAGAATAGATCATCTGTTTGCTGTTTTGTACTCCAGCATGGGAGATGATGAAAAAAGTGAAGCATATGCCAGAGAAGCCATTCGAATTAATACACGAATCCATGAGAAAAAAGGACTTGCGTTCAATTATAGTTTAATTGGTGATATTTTCAAACAAAAAGAAAACATAGATTCAGCACTATACTATTATCAAAAATCGAAACAACTCTTTCAAAAAATAAACAGAGAAGATGGATGGCGCAGAATCAATAGTAAAATAGCTAAAATATTAGAAGAAAACGGAAAGTATGCGGAAGCTTTAAAATACTATTTTGAAGATTTAGATAATAAAATGAAAGTGGGTTATGATCAAGGAATATCTTCAGCTTACGCTAGAATTTCGAATGTCTATATAAAATTGAATAACTATAAAAAGGCAGAAGAGTTTGCAGAAAAAGGGCTGAAAGCTGCGCAAGAAGGCAAACTTATACGAATGATTTCTAGCTCATATTTACAAAAAGCAAAAGTCTATGAAAAGTTTAAAAATTATAAGGAAGCATATTTAAACAAAGAGCTGTATTATACATATAGAGATTCAACTTTAGATATTGAAAATGTCAAGAAAATTCAAGAATTAGAACTGACGTATGAATTTCGCAAAGAAAAAGTAAAAGACAGTATGCAATTGGTGAAAGAACGTGAAATTGCAGAAACCAACGTACATTTACTTGAAGCAAAAAACAAGCTCAACCGACAATGGCTACTCTTTGGCGGATTGGGATTAGTTGCGTTATTTTCTATTATCTACTTGGTGCGTTCTAGAAGATTTGCCATCTCAAAACAAACATTGCAAGAACAATTCTCTCATGATTTAATCAAAGGACAAGAAGAAGAACGCTCACGATTGGCCAGAGAATTACATGATAGCATAGGACAAAAATTGATGCTACTTTCCAAACAAACCAAAAGAATAGACAATCCAAATATGGAAAATTTGGCAAGTTCAACCTTAGAAGAAGTTCGCACAATATCACGCGGCTTGCATCCTTCTAACTTAGAACGTTTGGGTCTTACTGAAGCGGTGAATGCTTTGGTATACGATATCAACGCAAATACGGATCTATTTTTCACAGAAAATATTGAAAATGTTGATAATCTATTATCCAAAGAATCAGAACTGCATTTATATCGTATAATTCAAGAAAGTTTGAGTAATATTGTAAAACATTCAGAAGCGAAAGCGGTTACATTAGACATTCAAAAAGAACAGCAAAAAGTAACCGTTTCTATCAATGACAATGGAAAAGGATTTGATATTGACTCCAAACGAAAAAGTATCAGTTTGGGAATCAAAACCTTATTTGAACGTGCACGTATCATCAATGCTTCTATTGATTTGGAGAGTAACATAGGGAAAGGGACAAAACTAACCGTAAGTATACCAATATAATTATGGACAAAAAAATTACAATAGTTACCGCAGACGATCATCCAATGCTTTTAAAGGGCTTAACGGAAGAACTCACTACCAATGGTTATAATGTGATTGGACAAGCTACCAATGGAATTCAAGCCTTAGAACTTGTCTTAAAACTTCAACCTGCCATTGCACTATTAGACATTGACATGCCAGTCTTAACAGGATTTGAAGTCATTAAAATGGCACGTGAAAAAGGAGCGAAAACCAAATTTATCATTCTATCATTTCACAAAGAATCCTATTATATTGTGCAGGCAAAAGCTTTTCAAATTGATGGCTATTTGCTCAAAGAAGATACTTTTTTTGAAATAGAACACTGCATCAACGAAGTCCTAAACGGCAATATATACTTTAGCAAATCTATTGACGATCAACCCTTGCAAAATGCCAGTGAGGAATTGAAGCGTTTGAATTTATTGACACTCTCCGAAACTAAAATTCTAAAACTCATTGCGCAAGAAATCTCCAATCAGGAAATTGCGGATACACTTTCGGTTTCCATTCGAACTATTGAAAAACATCGTAGTAACATCATAGAAAAGTTAGGACTCAAAAAGGGAAATAACGTATTGACCAATTGGGCTTTGTTAAATCGAAATGTAATTCTTTCACAATAAAAATACGTACCAACACGTAGTATTTACGAGTTGGTGCTTATAGGATTCGCTTTGCGCACATGTTATCTTGCAGTACTTTGAAACATGAATGAACTGTAGATGAAAATAGTACTCGCACATAGTGATATCAACTACATGAAAAAGTTAAAAATATTCTTCCTAAACAAAGGAGTTACGGATATTCATGCCTTTTCTAATGGCTTTAATGCCTTATCACATATTATCAAATCCCGAAGTAATATCGTAATAATTGAAGAAACACTGCCTGGTTTAAATGCTACTGACATACAAAATGCACTTGTATTCAAACATCTAAAACCAGAAATTATCATCCTCAAACCTTACAGAAATATTCCGCCTGAAAAAGTCATTTCCAAAATAAAATCTGAATTTAGTCTAGACAAAACAACTTTTTAATGCTATGGTAGCAAATAGTATTGTGTTTAAAATTTTTGAAGACATAAAAGTGTAAGTGTAGGTTAGTTAAGCACATTACTATTTACGAAAGGTTATTCACTATTTGAATAACCTTTTTTTATGACACTAATTTTCATAAGTACTACTACGTAAAATCTACGAGTCATCCCGTATTTTATAAAAATCGCTTCGCTCCTATCTTGCAACCATGAAAAATAAGACATAATAAGATTATCAGATTGTTTAGTTTACGATAAAAACGCTGCGATATACTATTTTTTTTCGGGCAAAAAGAAATACGGATATTGTGGCGTTTTTTCATCCCAACACCAAAAACCCAAGACCAAAAACCCAAAACCCAAAACCCAAAACCCAACAAACATACGTACCACTACGTAGTATCTACGTATCGTCTCGTATTTCCTAGATTTTACTTCCAAAGTACCTTGCACTTGATTTTTAAACTAAACATCATGAAAGCAAATTTACTTGTCAAAACTTTTATAGTATTTCTATCTATGACAGGAATAAACCACGCTATGTATACTAATACAATAGCTAAACACAAAGAATGTAATGATGAAACATCTTTAGAAAACTACCCGTTAATAATTACAGGAATTATATCTAAAAACAGTGAATCTTTAGGTGCTATAGAATTGTATGTAGTCAATGATATACCAGATTTAAGTATCTATGCTGTAGGTGTTGAGACTGGCAACAATGGTTCAGAAGGCGCAGAATACTATTTATCAGGTTCAGCTTCAGCAGGAGATTTTATATATTTAGCAGAATATCCATCTGCATTTCAAAACTTCTTTGGTTTTGCACCAGATTTTGATATGGGTGGAACAAACGGCTTACTTCCATCGGGAAATAATGCAGTGGAATTATTTGTAAATGTAAACAGTACACCAACGCTTGTTGATGTTTTTGGGAATCCAAATGAAAACGGATTTGGAACCGCATGGGCATACAAAAATAGTTGGGTGTATCGTAAAACAGGAACAGTAGCCAATGGAAGCTTTGTACTAAATGATTGGAGAATTCCTGGTCCAGAAATTATTTCCAGTGTAAGTATTACGAATAGCAATGCTCCTGTACCTTTTCCAACCGGAACCTATGGACAACCGTATGATGAAATTCCTCCTGTAGCAGTTTGTCAAGACATTACTTTTGAAATCGATCAAGGTAATTTTACAGTAGATGCGAATCTTATAAATAATGGTTCTTCTGATGATGTTGGAATTACATTTATGAAATTAGACGACAGTTCGTATTTCTGCTCTGACACAGGAGATAATCTAGTAACTTTAACAGTGTATGATGCTGCTGGAAATAAAGATACCTGTACCGCTACTATTAACATCGTACCAGCAGCACCTCAACTTATTTGCCAGAATATCACAGTTGATTTAGGTTTTAATGGACAAGCTTCTGTAACATTTTATGACATTACGAATGGAATGAGCGGCGCATGTATTGGCGAAGGAACTCTATTCTATATATCTACTACAGATCCAAATAGTGGTGGAACTAGTAATTTATTTGACGGAGCAACGACCACGAATAGTCCAACTGATGATGTACTTGGTGATGGCAATGCACAATATTATGAGACATTCACTTTTACTGTACCAGAAGATGGAAACTATCTACCAAGTTTTAATTTTAATTCTTCCACCACAGACGATTTATTATTTGCTTTTATAAGCGACCAACCCATAGCTCCTAATACAGCTCCAGCTCCAAGCAGACCTGGATTTTTAGATGGATTTGTATATCAAGCACCTTCAACGTATCTAGGTTCTTTTAGCAACAACGATGAGGTAGCATTAACTGCTGGAACTACGTATTACATGCAAGTTGCAGTCATAAATCAAGATGACAGTTCATTACTATCTACGGCAACCTATACTGGCGGTTTTGGAGGTACATCTCAAAATTTAGACGAATATACCTATACTACTGCTGATTTAGGCGATAACACCTTATACGCCTATTTTACAGACGATTTAGGTCGCATAGCCTCTTGCGCAGCAACAGTTACTGTTGTAAATGCTGATCCTTTTATCACCACTTGGAAAACAGACAATCCAGGAGATTCTAATGACAATCAAATCTTATTACCTACGGTACCTGGAGGCAGTTACAACTTTGATGTCGATTGGGGTGACGGAAACTTCGATTATGGAGTCGGAAGTTCTAACGTTGTCCATTCGTATACAACACCTGGAACCTACACAGTAAGAATCACAGGTGATTTCCCAAGAATGTATTTTAATGGAGGTGGAGATGCTGAAAAGCTACTTACTATTGAACAATGGGGAGATATTGAATGGTCTTCTATGGACAGTGCTTTTGAAGGTTGTTCCAATTTAAACATTACCAATCCAGCAATTGATACTCCCGATTTATCAAACGTTACGAATATGCAAGACATGTTCTACGATTGTACTTCTTTTAATGGTGATGTCACCAATTGGGATGTAAGCAATGTGCAAGATTTTAATGAAATGTTTGGCTATTGTGAAGCATTCAATCAACCTATTGGAAACTGGAACATGAGCAGTGCTACAGACTTATCGTATATGTTTTATGAAGCATTGGCGTTCAACCAACCATTAAACAATTGGAATACAAACAATGTATTGCTTATGGAAGGTGTATTCTCTGAAACAGAATCATTCAATCAAGATTTAAATAATTGGAATGTTTCAAATGTAACTTCTATGTACGAAATGTTTGATACCGCTGAAGCATTTAATGGAAATATATCTTCTTGGAATGTAAGCAATGTGGAAGATATGAGAGATCTGTTTGACGGAGCTTTTGCATTCAATCAAGATATTTCTGGATGGAATGTAAGTAGCGTAACAACTATGGAAAATATGTTTGATGGTGCTGATGTATTCAACCAAGATATCAGCAACTGGAATGTAAGCGTTGTAACAGATATGGAATCTATGTTCAATGGTGCAAATGCTTTTAATCAAGACATTGGGAATTGGAACGTAAGCAATGTTACAAACATGTCAGATATGTTTAGAGGTGCAGACGCATTTGATCAAAACCTTGGAAATTGGGATTTAAGCAATATTGTAGACACTGGAAGTTCATCTTCAGGATTGAGAAACATGTTTGGCTCAGGTCCTAGCGGAATTAGTATTTCTCGACCGAATTATGACAGTACATTAATCGGCTGGAACACAGACAGTAGTGGCATTCCTAATGACGGAATTGACGATATTCCTTCTAATATTATATTTGGAGGAGGAAAAAGTAATTATTGTGATAGCGAAGCACAAAGGCAAAATTTAATAGATACACATAGCTGGTCTATTAATGATCAAGGGAAAGCATGTTTAACATTCAGAGTTAAAGTATATTTACAGGGCGCTACTTTAAATAATGGAGGAGGAAGTTTAAACCAAATGCGAGACGATTTAAGAGTCGCAGGTATACTTCCGACTACAAGTCCTTATCCAGATGCGTTAACCTGTGATCCTAATATATTTACTGATTTTGATGACGAAGAAGCTGCTGTAGATTGGGTTTGGATGGAATTAAGAGATGCCACAGACAACACAAACATTGTATTTAGTCGCTCTTTCTTATTGGATCGATTAGGAAATATATATGACAATACTTTAGATACAATTGAACTAAGCGTACCTGATGGTGATTATTATGTAGTTGTAAAGCATCGCAATCATTTAGGCATTATGAGTGCAACTCCTATGAGCTTAAGTGCTACAAACATTACAACTGTTGATTTCACGGATGGCTCTACTCCAACCTATGGAACCAACGCGCAAACAACTTTTGGAATGCCAGCAGGTATTATGGGAATGTGGGCAGGAAATGTAAATAATGATACTGTAATACAATATTCAGGGACAACGCCGGATTCACCAACAATTCTATCCGAAGTATTAAATGACGCTGGAAACTTCTTGAATTTCACAACATATACTGTAAACGGATATAAAAATTATGACCTCAGATTTAATCATACGCTGCAATATCACTTTCAAAGTACAATACTTGCTTCTATAAACTACTATATCTATATTTGAGAAAAAGCTTTGCATGCGCGTTTTTCAACTATTTTTTCTGTCTATTTTTTTATTGCTGATTTCTTGTTCAGAAACCACAAAAGAAACACACAAATACACCAATGCTCTGGTCAATGAGTCAAGTCCGTATTTGTTACAACATGCGCACAATCCTGTAAATTGGCAACCTTGGAACTCCAAAATTCTAGCAAAAGCGAAAAAAGAAAATAAACTCATCTTATTTTCCATTGGCTACGCTTCTTGTCATTGGTGTCATGTCATGGAAAAAGAAACTTTTGAAGATGAAGCAGTCGCAAAATTCATGAACGAAAACTTTATCAATGTAAAAGTCGATCGTGAAGAACATCCGGATATTGATAAAACCTATATCAAAGCTGTGCAACTTATGACAGGAAATGCAGGCTGGCCACTAAATTGCATCACACTTCCAAGTGGCGAACCTGTTTGGGGCGGAACATATTTTACCAAAGAAAATTGGATGAATTCGCTGGAACAAATCGTTAAAATTCAAAAAGAAAATCCTGAAAAAACAATCGAATTTGCACGAGCACAAGCCAAACGTTTGAATTCGCTACAGACATTTACAGATAAAGACATAGATCTTTCTAAAGTTTTAACAGATAGTATCATCCACACATGGAAAAAAGAGTTGGATACAGATGCTGGTGGACTTAAAGAAAATGAAAAATTTCCAAGACCTAGCAATTACAATTTTCTACTTCGCTACACAGCTATTAAAAAAAGTGAAGAGCTAATGTTTCATGTGAATGGCACGCTTCAAAGTATTGCCAATCGTGGATTGTTTGATCATATAGAAGGCGGATTTGCACGTTATACAATCGATAAAGATTGGAACATTCCGCATTTTGAAAAGATGTTGTACGACAATGCGCAATTAATTTCCCTGTTTTCATATGCCTACCAAATTCACAAAAATGAAACTCATAAAGATGTAGTATATCAAACCTTAGATTTTATTCAAAAACAACTAACGCGCAAAGACCATTTGTTGTATGCTTCACTCAATGCTGATAGCGAAAATGAAGAAGGCAATATGGAAGAAGGCGCTTATTATGTTTGGGAAAAAGAAAAACTCAAAGAAGCAATCAAAGAAGAGTTTGTGCTATTCTCTGACTATTTTGGGATTGATACAATTCCAACGACGGAAGACGGGAAACATGTGTTGGTAAAACAATATTCCGATTCGAATTTCATTCAGAAACACGGATTGACTCTACCAGAATTACAACAAAAAATTGCACAATGGAAAGCAATTCTTTTAGAGGAACGAAAAAAGAGAGTAGCTCCTGAAACAGATACCAAAGTAATTACTTCGTGGAATGCCTTGATGTTAAAAGCATACGCAGATGCATACAAAGTTTTTGGTGATGAAAATTTAAAAACGAAAGCAATCAATACTGCAAATTCGATCAAAGAAAACTTGATTACAGACGATTGGAAAGTCTTGCGAAGTCTAGAAAATCAGAATATTAATGGTTACTTAGAAGATTATGCTTATTTGATTGATGCGTTTGTAGCAGTATATCAAATTACCTTTGATGAACAATGGCTGAACCATGCCAAATCATTGACAGAATATGCGATTGCTCATTTTTACGATGCAGAAAAAGAGCTTTTTGCTTTTTCGGAAACAACTGCCAAAGGACTTGCTTTTAAAGAGTTTGATGTAGAAGATGGCGTAATGCCTTCCGCAAATTCTGTAATGAGTCACAACTTATTCAAACTAGGACACTATTTTGGCAATGAGGATTTCTTATCGAAAAGTAAAAAAATGCTACAGCGTGTGTTGCCAGATGCAATTGCGTATCCGTATTTATACGCCAATTGGTTGCAGCTGTATCTAAACGTATCCAATCCGTATTATGAAGTAGTAATCAATGGAAAAGATGCCATCGCGAAAGCCAAAGAATTACATCAAAACTATTTACCAAATATCATTCTTTGCGGAAGCACCACTGAAAGTACATTGCCATTGTTAGAAAATCGTTTTTACGAAGACAAAACTTTTATCTATGTCTGTGTGAATAGAGCGTGTAAATTGCCCACAGAAAGTGTAGAAAAAGCAATTTCGTTAATGAAATAGTTCTTATTTATTGTACTTCATGAAACTCTGTCCCTGTCCAAACTTCATGATTAACATCACAATAAGCACAAAGTTCAATTAAATTAGTGTTCGTATCAATTGCTCCAACATTTCGTATAATCATTTTGCTATTCTTTCTAAATTCAGCTCCTAATGCTGTTCCATATCCGCTATATATGACTCCTGTTTTTCTATCGACCACTACTCCACTTTGACAAGCAGATCCACAACCCCAAGTTACTAACGTATAATGACCTGCAAAGTTGATTCCTTTTTTACACGCTTCTTTAATTCGAGTAACAAATCGTTTTGTACTTGGATTCGATGAAAAATCTGGAGCTGCTAATTTACCATTGTAAATAGTTACTTTATAGTCTTCAAAAGTTGATGTGAGATTATATTTTCGATACATTTTAACATCATCATAATCAATATTTTCTCCTATAATGATATCATTTCCATTCCCAATAAGAATTTCAAAAGTTGGGAAATTTTCAACTTCATTTGATTGCACAACTTTTATTTTAGCCATTTTTTTTCCAAGAACTAAATAATCGTTTGTATTTAAAAGTGTATCAAGTTCAATACTTTTTTTGCTGACTTCTGCCAATACATTTTTGTTATGTTTTGACTCATCTTTTTTTGATTGATTAGTTTTTGATTGACAAGACAATACTAAAACACAAATTAGACATATAACTATTTTATTCATTTTCATTATTAATTTTTCTCTGCTTCTTGTTTGAGTTCTCTATTGAATATTGGATAACTTTTTGCAGTACGACTTGCAATATCATACGAAGTCATATTGCTCTCACCAATAGGTTTAAAATCGTCTGTTTGAATGAATTTTGTTTTGGAATCTGAAATCTTTTCTACGATATATTTATGATTATCTCTGAATCCTTTTAATGGTCCACCTAACGGATCTGACCAACCAAATTCTTTGCCTTCGGTATAACTTAAGGTATGTGGTATTTCTAGTTTTTGTCCATTAAAAATATACAAAACCGTGACCTTACTTTCATCCACTAATTCTTCTTTGATTCCTTGAAAAGAAGAACTCCAATTAGGTGCATTTTCAAAATCCATCAGTGTTTTCCAAACTTTTTCTACAGGAGCATCGATGATAATATCTGTGTAGATTTTCCAATGCTTTTCTCCTAGTTTCTTGACTTCTACTTTCTCTAACTGTGCTACCTTTTGTATGGATTCTTTTGATTTTTTACTATCAGAACAAGCTACTTGTAAACAAGCAAACAGCGCTACCAAAAGTCTAAAGGCAAATATTCTTCTACGTTCCATAATTCATCACTTTAAGTCGTTAACTTGCAAAAAGATACTATATTTTAAAATAATATCGCAGAAAACTTTACATTTAGTCAGTAATTCAATCCATACATGAATCCTCCCAAATATATACTTCCTATCATCGTACTTTCACAATTCTTTTGCACTTCGTTGTGGTTTGCTGGAAATGGAGTTATGACCGATTTGAAAGTAGCTTTTTTACTCGGAGAAAGTGCTTTAGGCTATATCACTTCCATGATTCAATTTGGCTTCATCATAGGAACGCTCATTTTTGCTATTTTATCGGTGGCAGATCGGTATGCGCCCTCTAAAGTATTCTTTGTCTGCGCTTTGTTGGGAGCACTATTTAACATCGCTCTAATTTGGAAAGGAAACACCTATGCAAGCATTCTTATCTTTCGTTTTTGTACAGGGTTTTTCTTGGCGGGAATTTATCCTGTCGGAATGAAAATTGCTGCAGATTATTATGAAAAAGGACTTGGAAAATCGCTTGGTTTTCTGGTTGGCGCCTTGGTCATAGGAACAGCTTTTCCGCACTTATTGAAAGAACTCAAAGGCAACTTTCCTTGGGAATTTGTATTAATCACGACTTCTTCTTTGGCAGTCTTTGGAGGCATTTTAATGTTAAGTTTTGTTCCGAATGGTCCATTTAGAAAACCTTCACAAAAAATAAACCTTACTGCCATTCCAAACATATTCAAAAAGAAAGATTTTAGAACAGCTGCCTTTGGATATTTTGGACATATGTGGGAATTGTATGCATTCTGGGCATTTGTTCCGTTGATGCTTCAAATGTATAGCGAACTACACCCGGAAATAGTATTTAATATTCCGCTAGTATCGTTTATCGTTATCGGAATTGGTGGTTTTGCATGTGCGCTTGGTGGTTATCTTGCCCAAAAAGTAGGTGTAAAACGAGTTGCCTTCATATCATTATTAGCATCCTGCGTATGCTGTTTAGTGTCACCTATTATGTTTATGCTTAATTCAACAATGCTGTTTTTTTGTTTTTTACTGTTTTGGGGAATGGTCGTCATTGCGGACTCTCCACTCTTTTCAACTTTAGTGGCAAAAAACGCGCCTGTAGCACTGAAAGGTACTGCATTAACCATCGTAAACTGTATTGGCTTTTTTATCACCATTATCAGCATTCTACTTATGAATACGTTGAGAGCAACCACAAATTCAACGACGATCTTAATGATTTTAGCTATTGGTCCTGTACTAGGTTTGCTAGCACTCTATAAAAACAAAAAACTGTAAATACGATTGGCTAATTATTCTTCTTTGGCGCTTTTCGCTGCACGTCTTTCCGCCAGTGTAGCTTCAATTTCTTTCATCTTTTTAGCAGTCAATGGATAAAACCATAACGCAATAATTCCAACCAATACAAATACGGCTGGCACAATGCTCATATTCAATTTAATTCCTTCTAACATTTCTGGAGTTTTTACAGCGACTTCTCCATCATAATTATATAAATTTAAGATCATTAATGTTAGAAATCCTGCCATTCCGCCACCAAATTTCATAGCAAAAGTACCCGCCGAATAAATCAATCCTGTGGCACGGCGTCCGTTTTTATATTCTGAATAATCGGCAGCATCACCCAACATGGCAAAGAACAATACTGGCATCAATCCTGCTCCAAACTCAGAAAGGATTCCCAAGGTAAAAATACTTCCTACCTCATTGGCTTCCAACCAATACATGGCTCCAGCTGTAATCGCTGAAAATAAAATACTTATGATAAACAATCGTACTTTTCCAAATTTTCGTGTCAACGCAGGTGCAAATACTGTAGAAATCATAGAGATTACTAGTAGTGACAATAAATACAATCCTGCCAATCCATTTTCTCCGCCCCAAGCAGTTAAACTACCAAAAATATTATCTTGATCTTGTACATAATGTGTAAAATAATACATTGTTGTACTTTGCTTGATTACATTGTAGGTTACAAATACAAAACCTATAAATAATAAAATAAACCAAGCTCTATTTTTACATAAATCTATATAATCTTCTTTTAAATCTTCATCCGTAACATCGATTAATGCTGTGCATAATATTGGTAAAAGCATCGATCCAATCACTAAAATTAGTGTAGAAGTCAGCATTTTAATTTCTGGTTGATCTATTTCTATCCAGTATATTAAACCAATAGCGATTATAAAAAATAGACCACCTAAACTATACAATGTTTCTTTTTTAAATATTCGCTTCAACGATGGAACAAATTTTGAAGGAATTAATGCAATAAGTATGGAAACTATAATTCCGAGTATTGAAATTCCCAACGAAACAAAGCTACTAAGAATAGTTCCTGATTCAGCGATAGATGGTTGCATATAATCAATAACTATATTATAGTGAAATACATAACCAATAATTGTTAAAATGACACTGATAGATAGTAATGCAAACAAAAGACTATTTTTATTTTCTTTCTTTTTAGGAGTAACTTCAATCGCTGGCACACGTTCACGTGTGGTATAAAAGGTAATTAACGAGAATCCCGCTAAAATAAACGCCAACACATACATCGTATATTGATACCCTATGTTTTGATCTCCTTGTCCTAAATAATCTACCAAAGCAATCACTCCAATAGTAGCAATGATTCCCCCAAAATACGCTCCAAAGAAACGATAGGAAGAAAGTTCAGTACGTTCTTTTACATCGCTCGTCATCACGCCCATTAATGCCGAATACGGAACATTATTCGCCGTATAAGTCAGTGTGTAAAATATAGAAGTGGCGTATGCCCAAATTATTTTCCCTGTCAAGCCTAAATCGGGTGTGGTAAATTGTAATACCAAAGCAATTCCAAAAGGCAACGCTGTCCACAACAACCACGGTCGAAATTTTCCATATTTACTTTTGGTACGATCGGCAATATTTCCCATGATCAAATCAGTAATACCATCACCCAAACGAATGACAAATAAAAGTGTAGCTGCTACGGCTGCTTCTAACCCAAAAACATCTGTATAGAAAATAGGCAAAAACGGTCCAATAGTACGCCAAGCAATATTTGCTGCCGTATCTCCTAATGCATATCCTATTTTTTCCTTGAACGTTAATTTCGCTTGTGTTGACATGTTTCGAGTTTTAAATTTATTTGATGAATGATAGTATAATGACAATCGTAAAACTAACCAAAGCTAGAATTGTTGTCATCACTGTCCAACTTTGAAAGGTTTGTTTTTCGTTAATTCCTAAATATTTACTAACCAGCCAAAATCCGCTGTCATTTACATGCGACATGATAGAAGCTCCTGACGCAATAGCAATAACCAATAAAGCTTTGTCAATCGCGGTAATATCTACTTGTGCCATGACTAACGGTGCGGTAATTCCTGCTGCGGTAATCATAGCGACGGTTGCCGAACCTTGCAAAATTCTCACCAATACTGCAATGAAAAACCCGAAGATAATAATTGGAATGCCCATTTCTGCAAAATATGCAGCTAACATTTTACCAGTTTCAGTCGTTACGAGCATTTGTTTAAAAACGCCTCCAGCTCCTGTAAGCAGGATAATAATTCCTGTAGGTGCCATTGACGCAGAAGTAATATCTAGTAATTTTTGTTTGGTCACTTTTCGTCGAATTCCCAGTACATACCAAGCAATTAAATTTGCTATGATGAGCGCTACAATTGGATTTCCTATCAAACCTATCCATTGTTTTATTTCTAAAGAAATGAATTCTTCACTTACCAATGGACTGTTAATAATAGTATTGCAGACAATGAGCAGAATTGGAATTCCGATGATGGAAAGAATTAATCCTATCGCAGGGTAATCTTCATTTTTGATGTTTTCTGTAGTCGCTTCTGGAGCATCTACATGAATTTTTTCAGCAATATATTTAGCAAATATTGGTCCGCACACAATTGCCGTTGGAACTCCCACAATAAATCCAAACAAAATCACCCAACCCAAATCGGCTCCCAAAATATCTGCTACCGCAATGGGTCCTGGCGTTGGTGGAATGAAGGAATGTGTAATGGCCAATCCTGCCAAAAGCGGAATTGCATATAGTAATAATGATTTTTTAGTTCTTCGTTGTAATGAGTAGATAATTGGTACTAAAATGATAAACGCTACATCAAAAAATACGGGAATTGCCACTAGAAACCCTGTAATCATAAGTGCCCAAGAAGCTCGTTTTTCGCCAAACTTTTTCAGCATGAATCGCGCTAACGCTTCTGCGCCACCAGAATATTCAAGTATGGAACCAAAAATAGCGCCCAAACCTATGACTAATGCTACAAAGCCGAGCGTATCGCCCATTCCTTTTTTCATGGTCGTTATGATGGCCATTGGCGGTATTCCAGCCAGAATTCCCACCGTAATACTTGCTAAGAGCAATGCAATAAATGCCTGAATCTTAAACCGTAAAATAAGGACTAATAATACTGATATTCCACCTAAAACTGAGAGTAATAAGCGAATATCGAGTGTTGCTTTTTCTTGTGCTACTTCTATTAGGCTTTCCATTGGTAATGATATGATTGTTGTGTGGAATCGTTTACTTTTTGAAAGGTATGTGCTCCAAAGAAGTCACGCTGTGCTTGAATCATATTGGCAGATGTTCGATCGGTCGTCATCATAATCCAATACGAATACGCTTCTGAAATACACGGAACATTCAACCGATTGTCCAAAGCATATTTCAATATTTCTTTCGCTTTTGGTTCTTGTTGTGCTAGTTTTTGTGTGATATTGACAGCATCTAGCAAGGAATTGTGTTGTTTGAAAACTTGAATACTTTCCTGTAAAAGTTCTGATTTTATGATGCATCCGTTGGACCAAATTCTACAGATTTCTGCAAAATCCAATTGCCATTGGTAGTGTTCTGAAGCAGCTTTGAGCAATTCAAATCCTTGATGTAAGTTGAGGATTCTTGCAAAACTATAGGCTTCTTTTAGTGTTTCTATAGCAATGTCACCAACAGTATCTTTGTGACTATTGATGGCTAATTGTTGTCTTTTTTGTTTGAATGATGAAATGTATCGTGCATAGACAGCTGCCGTTTTAATTGTGGTCGGAATTCCCAATTCTAACGCCGCTTTGCTAGACCATGAACCAGTTCCTTTGTTTCCGGCTTTGTCCAAAATAGTATCCAATACATAATCGTCTCCTTCTTTTGTATTTAGAATTTGTGCTGTAATTTCTAATAAGTAACTTGATAATTCCGTCTGATTCCACGCGTTGAATAGTGCCGCAATTTCTTCATAGGTTTTACTTTTAGCTAATATCTCGTACAATTCTGCTAACAGTTGCATATCGCCATATTCAATTCCGTTGTGAACCATTTTCACAAAATGTCCTGCGCCTTCAGCGCCAATATACCCACAACACGGATTTCCATAGATATCTTTTGCCGCAATCGTTTCCAATACATCAGCCACTTTATGATAACTGGTACGATCGCCACCAGGCATTAACGACGGACCTTTTAAAGCGCCTTCTTCTCCACCCGAAATTCCAACTCCTAAAAAGTGGATATGTTTAGTTTGCAGAAATGATATTCTTCTGTTGGTATCTTCATAATGCGAGTTTCCTCCATCTAAAATGATATCTTCTGCTGAAAGATATGGCAGCAAAGCATGAATTACATGATCTACTGGATTTCCTGCGTTGACCATGAGTAAAATTCTGCGAGGCGTTTCTATAGCTCTGACAAAATCGCGCATATCTGAAAAACCTTGCACTTTTTTAGTTTCGTGCTCCGCTACAAATTTTCCTGCAATATTGACTTCGCGTTCCGTTTCTCTATTGAAAACCGCAACAGAAATGTCGTTGTTTAAAGCATTTATGGCAATACTCTTTCCCATGACACCTAATCCTATAATTCCAAAAGAAGCTTTCATGATGGTTGTGCTGTTTTGTTAAGTATTTGTGTCACGATGTTTGTTGGCGAATGATCTATGGATAACTGTATTCCGTATGTCGGTTCTTCCAAGGTATCAAACTGCGATTGTAATAAGTTGACATTCATAAAGTGCTGTTGGCGTTGTTGCATGCGTGTTTGAATCAATTCAAAATCTCCTTTAAGGTAAATCCACTGTAGATTTCCTAAGTCTTTTGACAAGATTTCTCGGTAGCTTTCTTTTAAAGCGGAACATGCTAATACAGCGCCATTTTCTTGTGATTTTCGTTTGAGTTCTTCGTTTAAATTCTGTAACCAAGGTGCTCTATCTACATCTGTCAACGCAATACCATTGGTCATTTTTTGCACATTTTCATCCGGATGAAATGCATCTGCATCTACAAAAGGAATTCCTGTGGTTGAAGACAGGAGTTTTCCAACGGTAGTTTTACCGCAGCCACTTACACCCATGATGACAAATAGTTTATTCATATCTGAATTTTGTGGTTAATCCTGCGGCAGCATTTTGACCAATCCACACCTTGAAATCACCTTTTTCTACTCCATATTCTTCGTTATTGTCATAGTATTTTAAATCTTCTAACGAAAGTGTAAACGTGAGCTCTTTTTCTTCATTCGGTTTTATAGTCACTTTCTGATAGCCTTTTAACTCTCTTACAGGTCGCGTAATACGTCCAACTACATCTTGCACATACAATTGTACAATTTCATTTCCTTCGCGCGCTCCTGTATTCTTTACCGTAACTTTCACCGTAATATCATTATTTTCTGAGATTGTATTACTCGATAAAGTTTGATTGCTGTATGCGAAAGTTGTATAACTCAAACCGTATCCAAACGGATATTGTGGTAAATAACCAATATCTAAGTAGTGTGATGTATTTCCTAAAGAACTTTGCCATGCACCAATTGGAATGCTGTCCATTTGTACAAATTCTTCTGGAATTACGGGTCTTCCAGTATTTTTATGATTGTAGAATAATGGCAATTGTCCTGCAACTTTTGGCCATGTTACTGGCAATCTTCCGCTAGGTTCTGCAATTCCAAAAATCATATCGTGAATCGCTGGTCCGCCCATGGTTCCAGGATGCCATGTCATTAAAATGGCGTCTACATCATCTAGAATGTTCGTAACCGTAATTGGTCTTCCGGCCATGATCACTAATACAATTGGTTTGCCTGTTTTTGCCAATTCTTTGATCAATTCTTCTTGCGCTCCTGGCAGATTGATATTGGCTCTACTATGTGCTTCTCCAGAAAGAATGGCTTCTTCTCCTCCAATAAATACTATTACATCCGATTGTTTTGCAGCAGCAATTGCTTTTGAAAAATCTTTCGTCGATTTGTCTCTACTGTATGATAAGCCTTCTACAAAATTGTAGTTTACATTGTTGTTTTGAAACGCATTGATCGGTGTTTTGGTATATTTTCCATCACCATCAAACGTCCAGGTTCCTAATTGTTCTCTAGGCTTGTCTGCTAATGGTCCAATAACAGCAATTTTCTTTCCAGCAGTTAACGGCAATACATTATTGTCATTTTTTAAGAGTACCGAACTTTTAATCGCAGCTTCTTTCGCCATTTGTAAATGTGCATCTGCATATAAATTATCACTTTTGTCTACACGATATGGTTTTTCAAACAAGCCCATTCTGAGTTTAACTCGTAAAATATCAGCTACTAAACTATTGATTTGATCTTCGGTAATTCTTCCTTCTTTTAATAATTCTTTGGTATGTTTTTCAAAAGCTTTGCTGGTCATTTCCATATTTAAACCTGCATTTAAAGAGAGTTCAGCAGCATGTTTTAAATCTTCTGCATATCCGTGTGGAATCATTTCTTTGACAGAATCCCAATCTGATACTACAAAACCATCAAAACCAAAATCTTCTCGCAATACTTCTGTGAGCATTCTTCGATCTCCAGAAGCTGGAATTCCGTTCATTTCATTGAAAGAAGTCATAAACGTTTGCGAACCTGCTTGTACTGCCGATTTGAATGGTGGCAAATAAATATTGTGTAATTGTGCATCGCTAATGATAGCTGTGTTATAATCACGTCCGCCAATGGCAGCTCCATATCCAATAAAGTGTTTTGCGCAGGCAATCATACTTGTAGGATCGTTTAAACTATCGCCTTGAAAGCCTTCTACATAAGCTTTCGTTAAGGTGGAAGCCAAAAATGGATCTTCCCCTGGCGATTCTGCAATTCTTCCCCAACGACTGTCTCTGGCAATGTCTAACATCGGTGCAAACGTCCAACGTATTCCAAAAGAAGAAGCTTCTACCGCCGCTACCCTTGAAGAGTTTTTAGCCACTTGTGTATCCCAACTTGCCGCCATTCCTAATGGAATTGGAAATATGGTTTTATATCCATGAATTACATCACGGGCAAAGATTAATGGAATTTTGTTTGGGCTTTCTTCTACAGCAATACGTTGTAATTCGTCTACATACTCCGTGTTGGTAACATTTAAAAAGGCGCCTATTTTTCCATCGCGGACTGCTTGTTTTAGAGAATCTGGTAATTTTCCTTTTACTCTACTTGAAGTTCCGCGTAAGTTTAATTGTCCTATTTTTTCATCAAGTGTCATTTTAGAGAGTAAATCAGACACTTTCGTTTCCAGTTCATTTGTTGGTTTTTGCTCTTTTTCACAAGCAACTAGTGTGAATGCCAGCACACAAATAAGCGTGTATATTTTTTTCATGTTAGTGTTGTGTTTGTTCTTTAGTTGTTTCCGTTACTTTGAGTATTGGCTTTTTAAAAAAAGTGCTGCGGACACCTTTGGTATTTAGTTTTATTTTGAATAATGAACCTGCCATTGGATATTGTTTTTTTTCTTCGTCAGTCATGTCCAAACTAGCTGTAGTAATATAAAGTACATCTAAGTTTTTACCACCAAACGCACAAGAAGTCACATTGTGTGCAGGTACTTTTATTTTTTGGATGAGTTTTCCTGTTTGCGGATTGTAATTCACAATACAGTTTCCATTCCACAACCCAACCCAAAGCATATCATTTTCATCAATTGCCATTCCGTCTGGGAAACCTTCTTCTTTTGGTATTGTTACAACCACTCTTTCATTCGTAATTGTACTGGTAGTTACATCAAAGTCAAAAGCTCTTATGTTGGCAGTTGGTGTATCAATATAGTACATCGTTTTGTTGTCTTTAGACCATACAATTCCGTTTGAAATTGTAATGTTTCCAAGCATTTTATCTGTTTTTCCTTCTGCGTTTACTTTGTATAAATTTCCACCAGGATTCGTTTGTGAATAGTCCATAGAACCAATCCATAAGTTTCCGTTTGGATCACATTTTCCGTCGTTCAATCGTGTGCCTCCATTTTCGGCTTCCACATCGGCTAGTTTTGTAATTTCTTCCGTAGTAATGTCAACCACATATACACCATCATTCAATGCCACAACGACTTTGTTTTTTTCTTCCGAAGGAACTATTGTGCCAATCGGTGCAGGCATTTTTATTGCTTTGTTTGTTTTGTCTTTAGGAGAATATATATGTAATGATTCGCCTATAATATCTATCCAATACAAGACTTCGTTTTTGTAATCCCAAAAAGCGCCTTCGCCTAATTGGGCTGTTATTTTGTATTCTAATTCTGCGGTAAGTTCTTTGGTAGGTGTGTTATTTGTTTTGCAACTCATGAATGTGATCAGCAGAAAAAATAAAGCTATTTTTTTCATATAGGTGTTAGGTGTAAAAAAGTGTATTTCAATACTATATCAACAGTGTTTTATGATATAGCGCATGTATTTTTAGTTGTTATGTTTGATAAATTGTATATAGTCATTATTCTTAACTGAAAGAATATACGGTGTATTTCCTATGCTTATTTGTTGCAAGTCTTTTACATCTCCTGTTGTGTAAAATCCGCTTTTTGTAACAGGTATTGGTTGAAAGTTTCCTTTTCCATCGCCTTTTAAGAAAGCGCCATAACTAGCATCATTTCTTGGTGTTTCTACTTCAGAATTGTATAAGTTTCCAGCAATAAGCGCATCTAGATGACCATCTTTATCATAATCTTCAATTAGTATTTGATTGATGCTTGAAAGCTGTGCTTGCATTGGCAACTGATGAATTTTAAATCCATCTTTCGTATTTTCTAGATAGATACTCGCAAAGGATTTTATTTGATAATGCAATGCTTCTTCTAAGTTTTTCTTTCCATATACATCAATGAGTGTTGCTGTTGAAAAGTCGTCGTAGTTTTTAAATTTTTGTTTGATTCCTGGAACTTGCTGCGATGAACATTGACGTCCACGTACAGGATATTGTTCGCCTTCTTCATAGTAGCTTAGTACAATATCTTCTTTGGAGTTTTTATCAAAATCTTCTACATAAATATCAAATGTTTCGTCTTCTGTTGCTTTGTATTTGTAATTCAGTCCATTGTTTCCAATGAGATAATCCATATCTCCATCATTGTCAAAATCACCTTGATTGATGCTCCACCACCAACCTGCGGTTTCTTGCAATTTCATCTTTTCGGTCACATTGGTAAAAACACCTTCATTGTTTTGTAAAATGGTCACAGGCATCCATTCGCCTACCAAAATAATATCATCCCACGAATCATTATTAAAATCTGTAATGATAGCGCTTGTTGCCATGCCAATTCCTTGTAAGGAAGGCGCAAAGTTTTGCGTATTGTCTTCAAATTTTACCATGTCTGCTGTAGAGATATTTTCTAAGAGGTAACTAGACGTTGGAAATGGATACTTCCCTGGCGTTTGTCGTCCAAGTACTAAAATATCTTTTTTTCCATCTTTATTGTAGTCTAATGTGTAAGCGCGCGATCCGCTGATAGTATTGTTCGGAATGGCCATTTCATCTTTTTGAAATTGTCCTGTTCCGTCATTGATATACAAACGATCTTTTAAGAAGTTGGAGGTTTCCGAGAATTCATATCCGCCACTTACTACGTATAAATCTTGATCGCCATCTTGATCGGGATCAAAGAATAAAGCGCCTGTATCTTCCGAAATTTTATCCGCATCAAAGGCTGTTGTTTTTTGTGGCTCAAAACCGTCTTTTGTTTGTATATATAACGAAGGAACAAGTCCAAAAGATCCGCCAACAAAGAGATCTTCTAAACCGTCTTTATTAACATCTGCCGTTGCAATTGCTGGACCAAGTGTAGACATTTTGTGCGGCAATAATACTTGTGTTGCAAAATCGTCATGATCATTTTCACTGTGTTTGATGCTTTCGGAAAGAGTTGTATTGGTAGTGAATAGTGTCTGCTTTGTTTTTTGGGTTTTAGGTGTTAGGGCTTGGGTCTTGGGAGCAGCCTCATCATGACTTACAATTAGTGTTTGATTGGCTGTGATATTTTTTTGTGTTGCTGTTTTTCCATCATTCCAAATGATGTGTAAGCTATCTATTTTCGTGGTTTTATCTAATCCGAAATGCAATTCTGGCGCTACTGATGATTGAAATCCTCTGGTTAAGGTGAGTTCTTGCACTTGTTGCTTTCCGTCAGTATATACGATGGCACGCGAACCTAAACCGTGTTGATTTGTAGCAGTACCTTTGAATTGTATTTTTAAGTAGTTGTTAGAAGCATTGTTTTGGAAAATAACTGCTTCTTCGTCAATATTGTTGAGGATAATTTCTAAATCGCCATCATTGTCTAAATCGGCATAAATTGCACCATTTGAAAATCCTTTGTGTTCAATTCCCCAATCTTTATTAGCTTTTTTGAATTCCAATCCGCCAAGGTTTTTGAACATAAAGTTGTCTATTTTTTCACTAGGGATTTGTTGACTTTTTTCTACCAGTGATAGTTTGTCATATTCTTTTTTTCCTATTTTTTTGAAGAAATCTTTGTTGTTGATTTCTTTTCGTGTGCCATTGCTTACAAATAAGTCTTTGTGAGAATCGTTGTCGAAATCTGCAAATAAAGGTGCCCAACTCCAATCGGTAGAAGAAGTTCCGGTTAAGCGAGAAATGTTAGAGAATTTTGGCACACCATTCTCCATAAATCCAGAGTTGAGTTGCAAACAATTGTGCATGTATTGATAATGAAATCCATATAAAACTGTTTCGTAAAACAAGCGAGGATTCATACTTGCCATGTTTGCTTTTGATCGGCGATTGTTATCAGCGTCCATATCTGCTTGAAAGATATCTAAGTATCCATCATTATTAATATCAGCAATATCAACGCCCATTCCGTAAAATGCTGTTTGATTGGTTGCTTCTTTGATAACTTCTTTAAAGGTTCCATCTTGATTGTTGATGTACATAAAGTCAGGAATGCTATAATCGTTTGAAACGTACAAATCAAGCCAGCCATCATTGTTAATATCTGCGGCAGCGATACCAATAGAGAAACTATAGTTTTTTACACCTGCTTCTTCCGACACATCGGTAAAGGTTTCTCCATCGTTTCTGTATAATTTATCAGATTCAATATCATTGACATTTTCCATACGATTTTTATAAATCATATTCGGCGTCGAAGGATGTGCAATGGGATAGTTTGCCAAATACATGTCCAAATCACCATCATTATCGTAATCAAAAAAAGTAGCTTGAATAGAGTTTCCTTCATCAGCAATGCCATATTTTTCGGCTGCTTCTGTAAATGTGTTGTCTTTGTTGTTTAGAAATAGTTGATTTTTTTTGTTGCCGCTTTTACCAGCCACCGAACAGTAAATATCTAAGTAACCATCATTATTAATGTCTACCATAGTTGTTCCGGTATACCAGCGGTTGTCTCCTTGGGTTTGACTTTTTACAGATATATCATCAAACGTTAAATCGCCTTTGTTTAGGTATAATTTGTTTTCGACTTGATTTCCTGTAAAGAATAGATCGGATAAACCATCGTTATTGATGTCTCCGACCGAAATACCGCCTCCCATATAGATAGAGGTGTATTTAAAATAGTTGAGTGAATCAGTTTCAACTAAGGTATTATTGAAAAGGACATTTGTTTGTTGTGCATCTAATTTTGTAAAAAGGGTTTCCGTAACAAGCGTTTCGTTGTTGTTTTTTGCACAACCAAATATGAGAAGAATAACAATAAAAGCCCTGCTCAGTCTTTTCATTAGTGAGGTAAATTGATTCGGTGTATAATTTAAAAAGTGATGCAATAGTAAAGTACGTCTTCAACTAAAAAGAGAATAAAAGAAGCATTCGAGTCGTACTTTTCAAAATTGAGTTTTTACTAAAAAATAACAAAGCAGCATGGTTACATACTGCTTTGTTACAGCAATTCAAATACTTATTTTGAATAGAAAATTGACGTTATCTTTCTCCTTGAATTAGTATCCAGGATTCTGATCAGCTATTGTTAACTCTCCGTTTTTGTCAATTTCAGTAATAGGAATTGGGTATAAGTCATTTTTAGGAGCATATCCCGTACCTGCTAATTCTGTAGCAGCTCTTCCCCAACGTACTAAATCCCAAAAACGTTGTCCTTCGTGTGCAAGTTCTAAGAATTTCTCTTCTACAATAGCATCAAATAATGCAGTTCCAGAAAGTGATGTACTTACATCTGCCAATCCAGCTCTGTTTCTAACTTTGTTTAATTCTGTACGAGCGCTTCCGTCTTGTCCAGCTTGGTTATACGCTTCTGCAGCTAATAATAATACTTCTGCATAACGGAATATTCTAAAGTTTGTACTGTAGTTTAACTCACGAACACCACCATCACTAGTGTCTTCTGCTCTTGAAGCATATTTTGTTCTGATAGCTCCTTCGTAATCCCAAATTACACCACCAGTAGCACTTGTTGGATCAACTCCTCCACCAGCAGCAATTAGTTCTGCTTCTGTAAGTAACGTTGCTGATTTTCTTTGTGTATCTCCAGCAGCATCAAATGCATTTGCTAGTTTCGCTGTTGGTAAGTTGAATCCCCATCCGTTTAATAAACCTGTTCCAGTTACGTCAAAAATTCCGTCACCTCTAGGTCCCATTAACTGAATGTGTAAGTTACTTTCGTTTCTTCCGCCCCAAGCGATATTTCCCCAATCTCTTCCAGAAGTTGAAACGAATCCTAATTCTACTAATGATTCTACTCCAAATTCTTTATCGATTGACCAAACATCTGCTACATTTGGCTCTAAGTCGTGTGCTGAATTTCCAATTACAGACTGAAAGAAAGGAATTGATTCAGAATATTTTTCTTGGAAAACTAATACTTTCCCCATTAATGCTTCTGCTGCTCCTTTAGAGAATCTAAATGCATCAGCCAAAGCCGTTTTTTCTGGTAAACTTGCAATTGCAGCAGTTAAGTCAGCCTCAACTTGTGCATAAATATCTGCTCTTGACGATTTTGCCAATCCGAAATCTGCTGCTCCTTGTGGAAGCGTTAAACGTAATGGAACATCTCCAAACATTGTTGTTAATTCGAAATAGCACCAAGCTCTGATAAATTTAGCTTCTGCAGTTGCTCTATCTTTATTACTTAACGTACTTTCATTTAAACTTTCAATAACTAAGTTCGCAAGTGCAATGGTACTATAGAAATTATTCCAAACACTTTCAATAGATCCATTGGCAGTTGAAATGTTAGCATAATCATCAATATCTTGCAACTGTGGTTGGTCACTTGAATTTCCTCCTGCAGCATTTGCATCGTCTCCAGGTAATAATTTTACTAAGAAGGCACTGTGCCAGTCTCTACTATAGTTCAAGTGCATTAAGTCATAAATTCCAATGACAGCTGCTTCTACATTTTCCTCATTTTGGAAAAATGTTTCTAGGTCTTCTACATTTTCAGGATCATTTGTAGTAAAGTCATCACTACAAGCAAGTATTCCTAAAAATACAATTACGGCGGTTAAAAAAATGTTTTTTTTCATTTTCAAAAAGTTTTTTTTGATTAAAAATCTAGAGCCAACCCAAAGATCATCCTTGCGGCAGTTGGGTAATACCCTCTATCTACTCCAATATCATTAAATCCAAAGTTTCCGATTTCAGGATCTAATCCTCTGAATTTTGTGAATGTAAAGTAATCATCTAAAGATACGTATAATCTTAGATTATTCATATGTAATTTTTCAGCTATACGTTGAGGCAATGTGTATCCTAACTGAATTTGTTTGATTCTCATGTATGAACCATCTTCTACCATTAAGTCAGTATCGTATGCATCTGTAATAGTTGCAGATGATGGGAAAGTTGCAACGTCACCAGGACTTGACCATCTTTCATCAAAATAGTGAACTGGCTTGTTTGTAATAGGTCTAGAAGGTTGGTTGTACGAAGTAAAAATATCGTTTCCAAGACTTCCTTGGTATTGTAAGTTAAAATCGAATGCTTTGTATTGGAAAGCAATGTTACCTCCAAATAATACATCTGGATGTGGAGAACCGATGAATGTTTTATCTGCATTCGTAATGTTTCCGTCACCATCCGTATCTACTCTTTGTAATTCTCCAGTTGCTGGATCAACACCATTTGTTTGGTATCCAAAGAAGTACCATGCAGGTAAACCTTCTGTAAATCTTGTAATTCCATCATCATTTTGTGGCGCTCCTGCTCCTCTAATTGATGTTCCTTGTGGTAAGAATAAGATTTCTGTTACTTCATTATCTAAGGTAGATAAGTTAGCATTGATTTGATATTTGAATGCATTATCATTGTTTGCATATCCAATTTCAAATTCAAGACCTTTGTTTACAATTGTACCAGCGTTAAATTCGTTAGATGTAAATCCTGCTGAACCTGGTGTAATTAAACTACCATCTGAAACAATTAAGTCTTCTGTTGTTTTCTTAAAGTAATCTACAGAGAAACGTAATTTATTATCTAAGGCTCTTAAGTCAATACCAAAGTTTGTTTGTGTAGATGTTTCCCACACTAAGTTAGTGTTTGCAAATCCTGTAATCTGCGCTCCACCTTGACCTAAATAATCAATTGGTAATCCATTGATGTTTCTTGTGATACTAATGATATCTGAATTTCCTGCTAAGTTAGACTTGTTACCGTTTTGTCCCCAACTTCCTCTTACTTTGAAGTAGTTTACAAAAGAATCATCACTCCAGAAATCTTCTTTAGATAATACCCAACCTCCAGAAAGTGCAGAAAAAGTACCTGCTTTATTTGCGGTAGGGAATTTGTCAGAACGGTCACGTCTTACAGAAGCTTCAAATAAGTACTTTCCAGCATAATCATAAGACAATCTACCATACATAGATACTAAGTTATCTCTGAAAGTAACAATATTATCTGTTCTATCATCTACTGTATATCCAGGTAAATCTAAATCAAATCCTGTAAAATCTGATATTGCTACCGATCCAGTTCTTGACGCTACTGTTGGCACTTCAAAGTCTTCTGCAGAATATCCTGCTAATACAGAGAAGTTATGATTATCAAATGATTTTGTATACGAAGCAAAATTCTCCCATAACCAACGTTTTGTACGAACTTGTGATTCTGACATTGTATAGGTTGTGTTTTGCGCTTCCGAAGCTACAAAATATGGTCTGATTGTATTTTCATTTAAGAAATCTCCATACTCATATCCAAATCTAGATGTAAAGTTTAATCCTTCTAAGATGGTAAACTTACCATAGATTGTAGATAAGAATTGATTGTTGGTATTTAATGTTCTATTCACATCTGCATATGCAACTGGATTTAATGTTTCTCCTGTTGAATATGTTGGATATCCATATACATTTCCATTTTCATCTCTTAATAATGGTACATCTGGGAAACCGTTATCTGATGCTCTATCAATTACTTCTTGCGGCACTTGTCCTGCAGGATATGTAACTGGCGTTAACGGATCTAATACTAAAGCATTTTGAATTACACCTCTTGTATCGTTATTTTCCTGTACTCCTCTTCTTTTTATGAAAGATGTAGTAGCACTTGCGCCAACTTCTAACCATTTAGTAACATTACTTTTAAGGTTTAAACGCAATGCAGTTCTTTTAAATGAAGAGTTTTCTTTTGACACAATACCGTCTTGATCAGTGTGTGCGATAGAAGCGTAATATGAAATACCCGCTGCTTCACCTGATAAACTTACATCATAACGTTGCATAAATGCAGTATCAAAAACTTCATCAACCCAATTGGTATCAACTCCGTTATTTACTACAGATGTAACGCCTGCTTCATTCATATATGTTACAAACTGAGAAGCATTCATTAATTCTATATCACTATTTAAGAACTGGAAACCAAGCTGTGAATTAAAGTTTACTTTAACTCCTTTTCCTTTTCCTCTTTTAGTAGTGATGATGATTACACCATTAGCACCTTCTGTACCATAGATAGCCGCAGAAGCAGCATCCTTTAATACTTCTAAGTTTTCAATGTCTGATGGTGGAATATTGTCAATGTTTGAAACTTTCATTCCATCAACAATAAATAAAGGCTCTGAAGTTCCACTAGAACCTGTACCTCTAATACGAATTCGAGCACCTGAACCAGGCGAACCAGACGAAGACGAAACGGTTACACCCGAAGTACGTCCTTGTAAAGCTTGCTCTACTCTTTGGTTAGATACACTTTTAATGTCGTCGCTATTTACACTTGAAATAGCTCCTGTCACTAAACTTTTCTTTTTAGCTCCATATCCGACTACGACAACCTCATCTAATGAATTTTGGTCTTCTTCAAGCGTAACATTGATTGTTTTCTTGTCACCTACAAGAATTTCTTGAGGTTTGTAACCGACATAGCTAAATATTAGTACATCAGTTGAGTTTACATTTTTGATCGTATACTTACCATCAAAATCTGTAGCGGTTCCATTACTTGTTCCTTTAACAGTAACATTTACACCTGGGACTGGACCATCGGCATCAGAAACAACTCCTGTAATGTCTTGTGCAGATAAAACACTGAACGATGACAGTAACATTACTAGGAAAAATTTCTTTAAAAAATTGTTTTTCATATTCGTTAATTAATTAGGCTATTTTTTAGATAAAAAGCATTTTTTAAGACTTTTATTGTCAAAAAATGAATAAACACTTGGCATAATTTTCATCTTTTTAAACAAAAAATCATTTTATTTGTACAAATGTATACTCAATATTAACAAATCTTTAATACAATTTTATCAAATTCCAATATATTTTCTTTAAAATTGTGTTAAATTAAGTTCAAGATTTATGCAAAAAAAGATTCATAGAGAGATTACACAGCTATCTCAGTCCGATAGTTTCCTCGTATATTATAGAGTAAAAGAAGATTTTGATTTCCCTTTACATTTTCATCCGGAATACGAATTAAACTTCATTTACAACGGTGACGGTGTTCGAAGAGTAATCGGCGATCACATGGAAGAAATTGGCAAATACGAGCTAGTTCTTGTAGGTCCTAATTTACCACATTGTTGGGAATTACACAATTGTAAAAACAAAGAAATTCACGAAGTCACCATTCATATTCATAATGATTTACTAGATGAAAAGCTATTATCGCGCAGAGTGTTTAAGTCTATCAAAGATATGTTAAACAGATCTATTCACGGGATCTTATTTTCTGAAAAAATTACAGAAGAAATTATGCCGCGACTTCTGGAACTCCCTAAAACATCGGGGATTGACTACTTTTTAGAGTTTATTTCTATTCTACAAGACTTGTCAAATTCACGCAATCAGAAGCTATTATCTACATCCTTTTCAAATTACAACGAATTTGAGAATAGTGACAAGATTAAGAAGATTTACGAGTACATTCAAAATAACTTTCATCGCAAGATTACCCTTGATGAAATCTCGGCTTTAATCAATATGACTCCTGTTTCTTTTAACCGCTTTATTAAGAGCAGAAC
Source organism: uncultured Kordia sp. (assembly GCF_947489565.1). GTDB lineage: Bacteria > Bacteroidota > Bacteroidia > Flavobacteriales > Flavobacteriaceae > Kordia. Next base: position 79,460 of record NZ_CANLEA010000009.1, read on the forward strand.
AGGTAAAACCTTTATTTCTTTTACTAATAGTACGCGCGTGAGCTATGCAACTCGTTTCCTTTTAGAAACGGACTTAAGTGTAGGAGAAATCGCGTATAAATGTGGATTTAATAATCTTGCGCATTTCAATAGAATGTTTAAAAAAATAAAAAAAGCGACCCCAAGCGAATTTCGAACAGAGTTTAATGGGATTCAAAAAGTACTTTGATACTATTTTATCATTTTTGAATTCATTTTAACTCTAATATGTAAAAAAATATCAAGTTTTGACTATTTATGTACAATTCCGAACACAATTATATTATACTTTTACAATAACAATCCGATGAAAAAAACAACAATGATTAGACGACACTATAAAATAATAATTGCAGCTGGAATTATGTTTAGTTTTTTTGGATGTGGAGTAAACAAAAAAAGTGGTTCAGAAATGGAAATGGTAAAGATAGTATCAGTTGATCAAAGAGTAGATTCTTTGATGGAAAAGATGACCTTAGATGAAAAAGTAGGTCAAATGAATTTATATAATGGTTTTTGGGATGTAACAGGACCAACACCTGAAGAAGGTTCTGCTAAATTAAAATATGAACACCTAAGAAAAGGTTGGGTTGGCGCTATGTTAAGTGTACGAGGTGCCCGAAATGTACAAGAAGTACAACGCATTGCTGTAGAAGAAACACGTTTAGGAATCCCTTTATTAATAGGTTTCGATGTTATCCACGGATATAAAACCTTAAGTCCTATTCCATTAGCTGAATCTGCTAGTTGGGATTTAGCGGCGATTGAAAGTTCGGCACGCGTTGCTGCGACCGAAGCTTCTGCTGCAGGAATTAACTGGACTTTTGCGCCTATGGTAGATATTTCTAGAGATCCACGTTGGGGAAGAGTTATGGAAGGTGGCGGAGAAGATCCGTATTTAGGAAGCAAAATTGCCCGTGCACGTGTACATGGTTTTCAAGGAGACGATTTAAGTCATAAACATTCTATCGCTGCATGTGCAAAACATTTTGCTGCGTATGGTTTCTCAGAAGCTGGAAAAGAATACAACAGCGTAGATATTGGAACTTCTACTTTATATAATACTGTACTTCCGCCATTTAAAGCTGCTGCAGATAGCGGTGTAAAAACATTTATGAATTCTTTCAATGAATTAAATGGTGTTCCAGTAACAGGAAGTGAATTTTTACAAAGAGACATTTTAAAAGGTGATTGGAACTTTGATGGTTTTGTGGTTTCAGATTGGGCTTCTATCAATGAGCTTATATTTTGGGGACATGCAAAAGACAAACGCCAAGCAGCTATTATTGCTTCACGTGCAGGTTCGGACTTAGACATGGAAGGATATGTATATGTACGTGAACTTGTAAAACTTGTAGAAGATGGTGTTGTAAAAGAAAGTATTGTAGACGATGCTGTTCGTAGAATTTTAAAAGTGAAATTTGAACTCGGATTGTTTGACAATCCATATATGTATTGCGATCCTGCTAATGAAAAAGAAGTTATCGGTCATGCAGAACATCATGAAGCGGTATTAGATGTTGCTAAAAAATCTATAGTGTTATTAAAAAACGAAGGAAATTTACTTCCACTAAAGAAAAAAGGACAAAAAATAGCATTAATCGGACCGCTTGCTGCCGATAAAAACAGTCCATTGGGAAGCTGGAGAATTGCTTCCGATGACAATACAGCAGTTTCTGTTTTGGAAGGAATGGAAAAGTACACAGGCAATTCTTTAACACATAAAAAAGGGGTTGATTTAGTAGTGGGTCACACAGCATTTATCGAGGAAGTTGTTGTGAACACCACAAATCGAGATGGCATTGACGACGCTGTAAATACGGCAAAAACAGCAGATGTTGTTGTCATGGTGTTGGGTGAGCATGGTTTTCAAAGTGGTGAAGGTAGAAGTAGAACCAGTTTGGATTTACCTGGCTTACAACAAGAATTGCTTGAAGCTGTGTATGCAGTAAATAAAAATATTGTACTTGTTTTAAATAATGGACGACCTTTAGCCATTGAATGGGCTGCAAAACACATTCCAACTATTGTAGAAGGTTGGCAACTTGGAACACAATCTGGAAATGCCATTGCACAAGTATTGTATGGTGAATATAACCCTAGTGGAAAGTTACCGATGACGTTCCCTAGAAATGTGGGACAAATTCCTATTTATTACAATCATAAAAGTACAGGAAGACCTGATAATACAAACGACAATGTATTCTGGTCACACTATATAGATGTAGAAAACACGCCGTTATATCCTTTTGGACACGGATTGAGCTACACAACATTTGAATATAAAAACTTCAAAATTCACGGAAAAGAATTTGCTATTGGAAATGATATCAAAATTACGGTTGATGTTACCAATACAGGAGATTATGACGGAAAAGAAGTTGTACAGTTATATATAAGAGATTTATTTGGAAGCAATACGCGTCCAGTAAAAGAGTTAAAAGGTTTTGAATTGGTTCACTTTAAGAAAGGAGAAACGAAAACCATCGAATTTACGCTAACTAGCAAAGAACTTGGTTTCTTTAACAATCAAGGAAAATTTATCGTAGAAGCTGGTGATTTTGAAGTATTTGTTGGCGGAAGCTCTGATACCGTTCTTAAGGACGCATTTACACTCAACTAATTAATTCTTGTTTATACACCGCAAGAATCAATTCATACATTGGTTTATTTATTAATTCGCTAAAAGATGCTCTGTTTGTTGAGCATCTTTTTTTTGTTCCTGTTTGTAATAGTATACAAACAATAGTAAAGTGTCTAACAACTAGATTTGCAGATACCGATACAAATCCTGCTACAGCATGTATGAAATAGCTGAATACATTTACATGATATAAAAAGATAACTGTATAAAGATAGCGAGCGAACTTCGGTTTACTTTTTTTATGATGTATTGTTACTGATGAAAAAATCTTTTCATGTAGTAAGAAATAATGATTGTATTGGTTTACATATTTTCAAATACACAAATTCTTCTTTCTTAAAAAACTGAGACACGCTGCTTATAAGCTCCATTCAAAAGCATGTCACTCGTCAACAATTATATGTCACTCGTCCCAACATCCCGAAAACAGTGGCTTTTTCGACTACATTCGTTTTGTCAATAAACGACACAAAATAATTTATCAGAACTATTAATCGATCATTTTTAATCCTGAAACACATTAAAAATGATATCAATTCAAATAAAAATGAAAAAAACACTACTTACTTTAACAGTACTACTCACTAGTTTTGGACTTCTTGGACAAGTCCAGTTGGGCACAAATTTACTCAATGAAAATACGGGCGATGGAGCAGGTAGATCTATTGATATTAGCGATAACGGACGTGTGGTCGTTGTTGGCGCACCTGCTGCCGTAAGCGCTATTAATGCAGGAATTTTTATTCGAGGTGGACATGTACGTACGCATGGATACAATGGTGTACACTGGACTGCTGGAGCCGATTTTGATGCCGAAGAAGGAGGTGATAATTTTGGAAATGCTGTCACTATGAATGACGATGCTTCTTTGATTGCCTGTGGCGCTCCTTCTGGAAGAACCGCTGGCGTAGGATATGTACATGTATATCTTGCGCAAGGTGACCCAAATACGCCAGGAGGATATATCCGTTATGACGGAAACGAATTGGAAGGAGAAACAGGAACTTCTGGTTTTGGAAGATCTCTAGATATGAATGGTGATGGTTCGCGCCTTATTGTTGCAGGAAACAATTATGTAAAAGTATTTGAAAAAACAAGTTTGGGAGATCCTTGGTTACAAATTGGACAAACCTTACAAGGAGAATCTGGCAGCGACAACTTTGGAATTGATGTCGCTATTAGCTCTAACGGGAATCGCATTGTCGTTGGAAATTCGCTAAGTGATATTGGCACTACCAATGCAGGATACGCCCGTGTATATGATTTAGTTGGAAACACTTGGACTCCTATTGGTGGAGATATTACTGATGGTTTTGGAGACAATGCTGGTGCAGGTGTTGATATTGCTTCTAATGGAAGTCGTATTGCTGTTAGTTTTCCTGGTGACGATGGCAATGGGCTGAATGCAGGTGTTGTACGCACCTATTTTCTTAATGGAGGTGTTTGGACACAAATTGGAAATGACATGCAAGGAAGTGGCAACGGCGACGGATTTGGAAGTTCTGGAAATGCTGGATCTATAGACATGTCACAATCTGGGCAGTTTATTGCAATAGGATCGCAAAGTGGTGTTGGAAATTTGACTGGATATGTAAAAGTATATCAAATGCCTACAACTACAGGCACGACAACTTGGTCACAAATAGGCACCACTATTTTTGGAACTGCTTCAGGCGATCGTTTTGGATATTCGGTAGCTATTAATGATGATATGTCTTTTGACACACGTGTAGCTATGGGTGCACCAGAAGCAGGTAATAGCGGTACTTCTGGAAACAGTCGTGTTTATGAATATAATAGCGTTGTACTAAGTATAGATGATATTGCAAATACTTCAAATACGCTAACACTGTATCCTAATCCTACTAATGACATCTTATACATTAAAGGAACAACTCCTAAAAAAGTTACAGTGTTTGATGCACAAGGACGCCTTGTAAAAGAATACCTCAACCCTACCGATCATATTTCATTTGGGACGCTGCAAAGAGGCATGTATTTATTACAAATAATTGATCATACAAATGCCTTGAGCAATGCAAAAATAATAGTTCAATAGTATGTAGTGTACTATTTTATTTTTTGTTTCAAACTAAAACCACGTTTCTTTTTTGGAGGCGTGGTTTTTTCTGTTTTTTTCTGTGGATTTGTTTTTTTGTTGATTTGGTTTTTGTTGGTTTGTTCATTTGTTACGTTTCTCCTAAGACCAAAAACTCAACACCTGAAACCCAAAAAAAGTGATCCGAAGATCACTTTTTCAAAACACGTTAAACTTAGGCATGATGATGCCTTATATCTCCATTTGCATTATGTTCTAATGGACACTCAATACAATTAGAATGTGGAATTGTTACACAGTCGCAAGCAGAATACAACTCACTATACCATAAACATCCTGGCTCTATACCTTCTGAAGGTGGCGGGTAATGAATAGTATCATTAGGTACATCACCTGCATTGTGGTAATTACTTCCTCCATAGAGTTTAGAAATACGATTTTTCTTGAGTTGTAATGTTTTTAGGTTTCTTTTTTTCATCATAATTTAATTTAAGATTAATGATGTAAAGCAACTCATTTTTACTATGCAGTAAAAGCAAAGGTATTGATGCATTATAAAGCGTCAATTTTCTTCTCAGACACAAAGAGTTAAAATTTATATTATCCTGCATGCATGGCATTTCCATTTCCTCCAGCTTGACATCCTTCATGTTCCGATGGCGGTTTTGCTCTTGTACTACCATCATTCGTATGACATGAATGATATACAAACGAAGGACAATCTGGTGATCCTGATTGATCTACCGCTGTACAGTTTGCTCCATCAACAGAAGCATCAGTTGTATTTATATAGGTTTCCGTTTCTGAAGCATCTGCAGGTGTATATCCGCCTACTTTTCTGTATAATAATGTTAAGTTTGAAACCCTATATTTTTGTAATATTAGGTTTTTTAGATTCTTTTTTTTCATAATACTTTGTATTGTTATTGTTAACTGTATTCAAGCAAAGAAATATTGAATCAATAAAAAAATAATTGCATTGACGCTTTATAAATCGTCAACAAATTAGCTCTTTTCTTTCAGGTTTCTTATGTATTGTGAAGGGTAAATTCCGGTATATAATTTAAAAGCTCTCGAAAAAGTTTCCTGTCTTTTAAATCCAAATTCGTCCGCGATTGCCATGATGGTATATGATTGCAATTTCTTGTTGTTTTTCAAATTTACCAAAGCAGTTTCTATGCGTAATTCTGTAATATATGCCGTAAACGACTTTCCTTTATAGGTATTAATTACTTTAGATAAGTATGCCGTATTCGTTTCTAACGCTTCTGCCATAACACCCAAACTACAATCTTTAGACAAGTAGGTTTCATTTTTTTCAAACTTGGCTAGCTTCTTTAAAATAGCTTGTATTTTTTCATCAGACACCGTATCTTTTTGAGTCTCTACTTTTTCCTTTTTATCTTTTTCAAGTGCTGATACTTTTTGTAAAAGCACAGCAAATTTCTTTTGTACACGCTTGTTTCTTGCTCTATAATAAAACACACTACTTATAAGCACCAACAACAATCCTATAGATGTTATAATATACCCTTTTTTACTTTTGGATTCTTGCGTAAGCTGTTTGTCAAGTGTATGTATTTTCGTTTTTAAAGGAACTATATCTACCAAAGCATGCATTTCATTATTAAGCTTTAAATCTTCGGCGCTTTGCTTTTTTTCGAGAGCTGTATACTGCTGCAAATGATACGACGCCTTTTCTGTATTCTTTTCTTCAGTATAGGCTGCTGTCAAAAACTCGTGTAATTCTTTTTCATTGGAATACACATTTTCGGAAGCCTTCATAACAGCATAGGTTTTTTCTAATTGCAGTATAGATTCCGTGTAAGATTTTAATTTATAGGCGTTCTTCCCAAGATAAAACAAAGAGGTAACATATAAACTTTCATCCTTACCTTCTGCATAGGCTTCTACCTGTTTGGTTAATACTATTGATGCATTGTATTGTGTTTCTTGATACTGAATAATTGCTTTATTCATTAACAAAGAATAGTACGCCCTTGCATTTTGATTTTTAGAACTATTTTTAAGTCCAATTTCATTATAAACCTTAGCTTCTACTGTATTTTGCATTCTCAGATAAGTATCTGTAATACCCACAAGTGCTATCAGTCTATAATATTTAGTATCACGCGTTTCTGTTAAGGCAGATAAACGTTTCAGTATATCTTTATACAACGCTATAGCTTCTTCAAAATCTTTATGCAGCTTTTTGATTAAAGTAATTTCACAAAGCGATGCTATTTCTTTAACAGAGTTTCCCTTTGCGTAGTTTTTTGATTGCATATATACCTTTATAGCCTTGGAATCGTCTCCCAATTTTGAAAGAATACTTCCTTTTATAAATAAGTATTTATAGAGAAGCAACGTATCATTTATAGTCGTAGCCTGCGCAATAGCAGATTCAATATGTGTTAATGCTGTCTTGTTTTGCTCTAGTTCCATTTCACAAGTAGCAATATAATAATCTGCTAGTGAAAGTTGTTTTGTATCTCCCTGAACGACTGCCAAGCTTTTTGCCTGCAAAGCATATTCTAAAGCTTTAGAAGGTTCTTTGTCTCGAAATTCACGATATGATCGTACTAAATCATCAAAGGACACATCATTCTGCGCATTGACAGGGTTTAGAAAAGCAAAAAACAGTATGAATACTAGTTGTTTCATGGTCAGATTTTTTTTAAGACACACTTCGACAGGCTCAGTGTAAACAAATCATCAAAAAAGGTACGATAATTATTTTGGTTCCTTGGTTGTCGGTAATATGATATATTATTCTTTGTTTCAAAGACTAAACTCGTAAACTTATATACTTCTTATTTGTTTTTTGTTGATTTGTTTGTCTATTTGTTGATTTGGGTTTAGGCTTGACTTCGACAGGTTCAGCCGCGCGCGCTTTTTTGCTATGTTTTTCATAATGCATATTTGAGGTAATTCGTGTCTTTGAGAATAAACTAATCTTTAATAACAAAGAACTAACCATCCATACTCAAACAACTCATTTACAACACACTAAACGTTTTTTTTACGGTGAAACCGTAGTTAATTACGCGGTTTTATTTTTAAATTATAATCGTCCCAGAAAAGAAAACGCTAGTCAACCCATTTTAAAACGTTACAATTATGAAAAAAAAGAATCTAAAAACCTTACGCCTTACAAAATCGACCATCTCTCATTTAAACTTGCAATCTATAAAAGGAGGTACACAAGTAATTACGGATATTATTCGTACACTCACAGCCAATGAAAGTGCCACTACCTGTTCCAAATATGTGATGTGCGACTCTATGTTGGCATGTCCTCCAACCATTAAAAAGACACAGTTTAAAAATGACGACACAAGTCCTGCTTCGCTTTGTGCCGAGAGAGAACCTACAGGTGTAGGTATATAAACAATATGCTGTAATAATATGATACTATGAAAGCGAACTCTATGGAGTTCGCTTTTGTTTTGGACTTCGACTCCATTTCGACTCCATTTCGACTCCGCTCAATGTGAACGCTCAATGTGAAGTCTTAATTCATTAATTTGTTGTTTCTTGTAGGGTACAAAACGGATAAACCTTCTATATGAGCACTAAAAAAATAGCTGTTATTACAAAGAACCCGTCTTTACAAAAACAACTTAGCGAGAGTATTGAAGCATATAATTTTGAAGTATATCTAATTAACTCATTCCCTAAAGCGTTAACTATTATAACCAAGGAACAAGTTGATATTCTTTTGGGAGATTTTTCTTTTAATGAACCCTCCAGAAGAGCTGAATTTGCAGAACAATTATCTGAACACTCGCCGCAACATGCTTCGTTTATTTTCTTTACAGATAATGATCCTGATTATTTTCTTATAGAAGATCTTAAAATTACACAAACGTATTACAGAATTCGAAAACCTGTTAGTTCATTGGAGCTACAACATACCATTAACTTAGTATTAGATAGTGCATAAAGAGGCAACAATTGTAAATTCATAGACCAAGTTTACTTCCTCATTATAATGTAATACTAAAGTCATTTTTAATTTCATATTTATAACTTTATATTTCGACTCCGTTTACCTTGAGTTTTGTTTGAAAGATTCAGCGCTCGAGCTCAACTACCTATGTTATTAAAAACATTAAATCGACATAATACTATTTTATTATTTATACATGATTGGAGAATTTTTATCAAAAATAACTTTAGTACATACAGCTATTATTGCTGTAGTATGTTTAATTACCATGATCATATTAGCATACAAAAAGCCCAAATGGTATAAAGGTACGGAGAGACTAATTATCTTTTTTTTAGGATTGATTTTTTTCTATAGATTGGGTTGGCAGGGTTCCATTGATCATCATGATATTGCTTATATGGAACAAACTAGAATTCCAGATAATTTGACGGGGATATTTTTGTTATTAGTTCTATTAGACAATTTGTGGCTGGATAAGGTTTGGAGGGATCGGTTGGAAGAAGGAGAGGAAAATGAGGAATAGATTGTTGCGTGTTTGGAATATTGAAGGGGTTTGATAAGAATAGTAAATTACCTTCTTAACCTTTTTCTTATTAATTTACTCCTAATTTCTCTTAATTTTAATAAATCTTCATTACTGACTTCTAAAATAGAATTAAGAATATTAAAATCATTCTTTGTTAGTATTTCCTCAATATTAGATTTGTTTTCAAATTTAACCGTAAAATCTTTGAATTCTGTATTACTAATTTCGGTATAAGGGATTGGTAATTTTTTAAACTCGCTTGGAACAAGTTCTAGAACTCCTCCTCCATAATACCTACCATCTAATTCAGACAATAACAAGGTTAAAGTATTATAAAACGAATAGATGAAACTATTTAAATCATAATCTTCCCGCATTTTGACTTTATAAGCTGAATCTGTAACAAATGCATCAGAATTATTTTTTAGAAGTTTTGGATACAAATGACTTCTCTTGAAGAAAAAAGCATCAGGTTTTTTTGCTATATTAGGAATAACATACCAATTGTTTCTTATTCTACATTTATATCTTTTAGGTATTTTTTGCACCTCCCCTATATCCAAATACTCTCTTAGCTTTTTTGAAATTCTATCACTGTCATTTAACATCAATAATCTACTTGGATGATTTTCTTCTTCAAGTTTCTGAAAATCTTCATCATTGAAGATAACACTACCATTCACAAAAAGTCCTTTCTGTATGATTGGCTTAGTAAATCTAGATAAATTATACTTTTTTTCAATTTCCTTATCTATAATAAAAAACTTATTAGCTGCTGTCACAATACCTGGTTTTGAATCTGAATAATGATTCACCGTTTTAAGCTCTTTTTTAAGATTATCTATGAATGCTAATTCATCAGATGTTAGAAAATGATGTATCCATTTTATTTTTGATTCAATGAGTAAATCATTTTTTTTTAAGATAAAATCATTACTCTTCAATGCTTCAGCAGAAATAATATTAGTAAAAAACTCTCCTTTCTGTTTAGCATTTTTATATGCAAATAGCACAATTGTATCTTGACCTTTACATTCAAACATTAATTCATTAAAAGTAAAAATTTCAATTCTTTCAAATTCTTTTTTTAAATACTCTCTAACTTCTTCTGCGAATTTAACTTGCAATAACTCTGCAGGTAAAACAAATGCCAAAACTCCATTTTTTGTTAAAAGAGTATTAGCTTTAACTAAAAAAGTTGCCCAAATATTCTTCACAGAAGCCTCTGTTAAACCTTCTTCAATATGTATTTCTTTACTTAATTTTATTTGTCTTTTCGAAAGAGTGCTTTTTTTAATATAAGGAGGGTTTCCTATGACAGTTGAATACTTTTTAATAATTGGATATTCTAAAAAATCTGTTTTTAAAAAAGATGATGACTTTTTATCCCATTTTTCTAATGCTTTTTCAAGTTCACTTTCATTAGTATCTAAAGCTGTTAATTTAATACTAATAGCCTTTTCCTCATTTAATTCAGAAATAAAAGCGCCATCACCAACACTTGGTTCTAAAATAGAAATACGACTTCTCCCTTCAAAATGAGATAATACTCTTTTTGAAATAAAGCTTGCCAAATAAGGCGGAGTGTAATATGAACCTGTATTTTTTTTATCTAAAATCATTTAGCTCTCTTAATTTCACTTGGTCTATACCTACTTATTTTCTTTTCACTATTTTGAAATGAAATAATTTCAGCTGTAAGATGCATATACTCCTGTAATAATAAATCGCGTTTTTCTGATCTATCTACCAAAAGAACTTTTGATGCTAATTCTGGTAAATTCATTATAGCTTTATCTAACCTAGCGCGTAATTTAAATTCCTTTCTCTCATTTATTAATTGAGGCCTATTTAAAACAATTTTCTCTATTATATATTTCGAAGCTACATATTTCCCGTGTAATAACCCATTTTCATCTATATCAAATAAGGTGTTATAATTAACTTGTTTTGGATCGGGATATGAAGGGACTGAATGATTTGAATTAGGCTCCTCAGGCCAATCATTACTTTTAAATCGATTACAAATAGCACAGGCATAAAAAAGGTTTTCAAACTCTTTTTCCAATGCAGAAAATTTTGATTTAGGCTTGAAGTGTTCTATGTGAAAATTATCACTTCCTCCAAGAGAGTTTTCATGAATTGCACAGTATACACATTTTTCTTTAGCTTCTAAACGTATTTCTGACCTATATTTTCTATATTCAGAGACTTTTATTGGTCGTTTAGTTAAGTTTTTATTTATTATTGTCCATTTCATTTTTCCAAAAATTGCTTAATCTTATTCGATAATTCTTCCAGTTTAATTGTCTTATCTTCCAACTCGATCAGCCATTGTTTTCTATCATTTATACTTAAAGAGGTTAAAGGAATTTCAAGTTTAGTTTGTAAACCTTTTAATTCTGAAATATCTTCTTTAGTTGCTTTATCTAATGCAACCAACTCTGACAATTGAGCCAGCCTATTATACTCTTCTTGATAATTATTAAGATATGACTGAGTTGCTCGCACAAATCTTTGCATATATTGTTCAGCATTTTTTTTATCAGAAAATAATGTTCTACTAACAATACCATCAAATTGACCTTTCATTCCTTGTAAAACTGTATCATCATCAAAAGCTGTAATTACATACATGGGTAATTGCTTGTTAGTCACTCTCAATAGCTTGACGATATCATGTCCGCTATAGCTTGTAGATTTTCCTTTTTCATTTGGGACCACATTTAACTTCTCGTCTACAATAAGTATAACTACTTTATTTTGAACAATCCAACTAGCATAATCTTCAATTTCCTCTAATGGATCATAGTGTTTTACTTCCCATTTGATGCCCTCTTTTTTCAAATATCTTGAAATACGTTTAGCTACTCTATTCCTTAATTCTTTATTATCGTCAATTATTGCTACTTTAAGCATACACAAATTATTTTAATGGTAACCAAATAGAAAACTTGGCTCCGCCAAGAATCAAATCATTTTCAACTTTTCTTACCCCTTCCAAATCATCAACTATAGATTGAACTATTGTAAGACCTAAACCAGTTCCAGAAACATTTCCTTTGTCATCTGTTTTTGTACTATATAAGGCCTCCCAAATTATTTCCTTAAATTCATCATGAACCCCTAAACCAGAATCTGAAACAATAATTTCAAAACCTTCTTTATTTTCTACACTTTTAGAGTTTAAACCTAAAAAAACTTTTCTATCTTTTAGTATATTCAAACACGCAGAATAAGCATTTGTTAATAAGTTAATTAAAACAGTTTCAATATCCATTGGAAATGTTTTTGCTTGTACCTCTTTAAAATCTGTAGAAATTTCAATCCCGCTGGCTTTAAAGGTAGGAGTAACTTCAAGTATTATTTTTCTTAGCAAGGAACTAACCTCTATTTTTTTTCGAGTTCTTTTATCTCTTTTAATTCTTGTTAGAGCAAAAGCCCCCCATTCTGCAACCTGATTTGCATGTTTCTTGGAAGAGTTCAATTCAGTAAGAGCTTCTTTAATATCTGGAGGTATTTCATTTAAAGATTCAATAGCTTCTTCATTAGCCATCTTAAATTGAGTAATTGAAGTTTGTGTTTCATGACCAAAAACTGCTGATGAGATACCTATAGTGGCTAATCCACCTAGAGTTCTATTTTTATCAAGAACTTCTTCAATAGTTTTCTCTGTTTCTTTAGTCTGTACAAGAACAGCGTCAATATTAGTTGAAGCATCTAGCACGTATGAATGATTATTTTCCTTTGCCTTCTGTTTCAGCCCGATAAGTTCTTTTTTAAGATTGTCTAACTGGATTTTATAATTATCTAATATTTTTTTGTAAGAAGGACGTTTTGGTTTATCTTCATTTATATTAATGTCCTTGTGGATTTTATGTCTATGTAATTCTAAAAGCCTCAATCCACTTAAAACTAATGCTCTTAAATCATAATAAGCTTCATTATGTACCAATCCTTCTCTAGCTGCACTGTCTTCAAGATCTATATTCTCGTCTCTACTTATATAAATAGCCCCTAACATTTGATTATTTTTAACCATCCAATCAGAGCGACCAATACCTGCTGGGTTTTGTCCTTGTCTTTCACCTAAATTAAGCCAATCTTCTCCATCCTTCCCTGAGAAACCATAAGGTTTTACACTTATATTATCTCTGTATATCTTCACCCCTCCATTATAACTCAAATATTCCTTTAATTGATTCAATGTAAAACCAGAGTCTTTGACCATTGCTTTGTCTCTTGGATAAAACATCAAATCAAACATAACTGGACCACAAGTAGGGTTACTTTGGCTAATGCTATTATTTTTAATATCATTTAATAATATTTTTTTTCCCTCTTGTTTTTGAGTCAACTGTTTCCATGTGATTATTTTTTCAGATGTATCACTAATCTTGTATTTATCTTTCAAGGTGTATATTATTTCATCGCTTACACCATCGTAAAACACATTTATTTCAACTTCAGGCTCCAGATGTGCTTTAGATTTAATTTCACCTTTGTATTCTGTTATTAGATTTGTTTTTACTGTTATTTTAAAATCTTTAACTACTCTAAATGGTGAAATTAATATTAATAATTCTTCATATAGTCTCTTTAAATCTGAGTCTTTCCATTCGTTTCTTAATCCTGTAATTATTAACTCAGTTCCTGTTGAACTTACTTTACCTTTATATTTAGGTAAATTTATTTTAGGAGAATTTATTTTTTCAAAAGGTATTAAATGTAAATCAACACCTTGTTTATCAAAATCATTCCAGTTTATTTTTAAACCAAAAATTTCTCCTTCTTTTTTTGTAATTAAATTGATTGAAGATCCTAATCGATCAGCAGATAATCTGCCTATACCTTTTTCACCTGTTTTTCTCCTTCCCTTTTTTGACGTAGTTTCAATTCTCTTTGATGAAAATCCGATTCGCAACCATTTCTTTAACACCTCTTCTTTTGTCATTCCAGTGCCTGAATCTGAAATTCTTATGTAGCTTTTATCATTTTCCTTAATGCAAATTTCAATTTCAACATTAGTCGCGTCTGCATCATATCCGTTTTTAACAAGTTCCAAAACAGCTGTAGTATGATCCTTTATACTATCTCTTCCCAAATGAGCTAGAGCACCTGAATCAGTTGTAAATCGTAAATTATCACCATCATACTTTGCTAGATCAGACGATAATTCAAGAAAAGTTTGAAAATTAATTTTCTCTTCTTCTAAAAGAGATTTAATTTCATTTTTTAATTCATTTTCTGTTTTCATCTAGAATTCATTTAGTTAATCTCTTCAACACTAGAAATATAATTATCTATAATTTATCATGAAATTTCTATTCTAAATACAAGCTTTAAAATTTTAAAAATTTACTCATACTAAATATTCACTTTGAAACTTCTTTCATACAAATATATAATAATGAAGGATATTTTTCTAGGCGGTTACTAAAAGTAGACATTTCTAAAACCTCAATATTAAACTAAAAAAAAGTTATATAACTACGGAAACCCGTAATGACTCAAAAAAACCACCCAAACAGCTTCCTAGAAAACTAAATGGGTGGCATTTCGGGCTTCGAGAGCCTCAGCCCTCGGCTCAGTGCTCGAATTAGCAACATACTTCGACATACTCACTAGCAGGATTCAAGTAGCCTGAGGTTCTCGAAGGCTACTTATCCCGATACGCTATAGATAACTCGAGAAGTTTTTCATACTTCCCCGCAATCAACGCTTCTTTCTTTTTACGACTCCAGCCTTGTACTTGCTTTTCTCTGTAAAACGCAGTATCAATTCGGGTATAAGTTTCTACATATACCAACTTAACGGGCAAGCGCTTTTTGGTATGGTTGGCACCATTTCCAGTGGCATGTTGCATAAAACGCCTTGCTAAATCTTTGGTGCTTCCTGTATAGTAACTACCATCACTACACTCCAATATGTACATATATCCTTTTGGCATATTTAATTAAAGATTGAGTGCTCGAATTCGTAATTCTCAACTTTGATCTTCCTCAGTTTCTGAGGAGTCTGAGGCACTCGAAGACTCAGTTTCCGTACTTCCCGAACTCAATCGAAGTCCCACAGTTAAGTTATACTGCTTTGCCAATACACTAAACTCATTCACCAATTCTTGATGTGTAGCATTGCTGCCTAGTGTTGCATGTGCCTCTACATGTGCCGTTAAGGTTTTGTAGGCATCGGTAGTATCCTCTCGTAATGAAGTAAAACTTGTGGCAGGATTGGCTGCCGACTCTGAGATACGTGCTAAGTATCGGTCGTTAAAAGCTTCGTTTGCTGTTTTAAGTTCTGCAATCCAATCGGTCAGTGCCGTCGTAGTAATGGCGTTTGCCAAATCGGTTTCAGTTTCCCAATCGGATAACATACTATCTATGACGGCGGTTTCGGCTTGGTAGTTCATTCGTGGAATATTGCTACCGTAGTTATTCATATTAAATAACAAACTACGTGCAGCCGATTGAAAACGCTCATCGTAATGATAGTTGTAGGCTTCCAAATTGGCCTTAATTCCCATAAACGCTTTATCGCGTCGAGCATCCAATTCAATTAATTCTTGTGTAATGCCACTGCTCTGCTCCTGCTGAAACAAATTGTCCATTTGAGACGTAAGCGTTGCAAGGGCATCACGCTGTGCGGTAAGTTGTAATACATCAACATCATTGGCGTTGACAAGCTCTAATACATCTTTCATGTATTGTAAAAATTCGCTATTTCTGTAGCGGTCTAATGTTGGATTTTCCATAACATTGAGTTTTTAGAAGATTTATAATTTTTTAACACTTTTCGAGTACACTATTACACATTTCGCAATAAAAACGCTCCCGAAACGATCTCGCAGCAATGCAACAAGCTTTCGGGAAATCCCGAAACGGTCTCGCAGACGTGCAGGAAGCTTTCGGGAAGTCCCGAAACGTTCTCGCAGACCTGCAGGAGGCTTTCGGGAAAACCCGAAATGTTCTCGCAACCGTGCAACAGGCTTTCGGGGAAACCTGAAACATTCTCGCAAGCCTGCAACTCCCTTTTGTTTGGCTTATAATGCGCGAAACATTACTGTTTGATATGATGAATCTCTAAAAAAAATCAATTGAACCTTGAAATTATTTGATAAGCGTTGAATATTTTTTATAAGCGTTAGATTTTGACACTTCAACCTTCTCTTTTCAGTTTTTTATAGTGATAAACTCGTAGTTTATATGTCGCTATCGTTTCTGATGCCAATTATTTACTTTAAGTCTATAAAAATGAGCGTTTTTAGTAAGTAAGTTAAAGCGTAGCATACACTGAAAAAACTTCCGCTAATTTCCTTTAATGAAATAGTGTTTTTCCTGAAAATAGCCACAGTAGCTTTTATAGTTTTGTCATCGAATTTTAAAACTATACATCATGAAAAATCAAAAAACGATTCAAACATTAACATTCAAAAAAACAACTGTTTCTATTTTTAGCATTACAGGAGGATTGCCAATAGAAAATAATATTACAAGAACTTACTGCAACCGTAGAACAGTAGATTCCATTTGTCATTGCCCTCGTTAGACATAAAAACTACTTTTTACTCATAAGGAGTTATAAACAATAAAAGCTCAACTACTACTAGTTGGGCTTTGTTTTTTAACAATACCATTACGCAACCTTATCCTAACTTTTGTATCTATTTACAAAACAACAACCCTTATGAAAAACAAACTCTTTACTCTCATACTCTGTCTGAGTCTTATTTCCTGTTGGTACTCAGATGATGGAGGCGATACTATAGCGAATAGCCTTTATGAACCTACGATACTCTTACGAACCGAACTAGAAAGTTCTATTACACTACAAGAAGCACGTGCCATAGAGAAAACAGGTAAAATTTATGTCATTGGTAATTATTTATTTGTGAACGAACCGCATGTAGGTTTTCACATTATCAATAACAGCGATCCATCGAATCCAGTAGCAGAAAAGTTTTTAACGACGCCTGGCGTGACCGATATTATTTTTAAAGGAGATTCTTTTTATATAAATCAAGCGGTCGATTTGGTAGCCTTGAAGTTTAATGATGCCATGACAAGTGTTACGGAAACGAAACGTATCAAAAATACTTTCCCCGTTATGGAATCGCCTGATGGTTATTATCATCAGACGACTAGCGATGATGAAATTGTTGTAAACTGGACTTTAAACCTAAACTAATGAGAAAGATTGTATATATATTTTTAGGAAGTTTCGCCATGTTGTTGGCAAGCTGTAATGCAGATAGTACTGATAGTGCTAATTTTGCAAGTGAGACAGGACAATCAGGATCATTAGCCCGTTTTACCATTTTGGACAATCATTTATACACGGTTGATCATTTTAACTTAAATGTGTTTGATATTAATGATAGAGAAAATCCGGTGTTGGTCAACTCTGTAAATGTCGGATTTGATATAGAAACTTTATTTTCTTATAAATCGTACTTGTATATCGGTTCAAGAAATGGGATGTTTATTTATGATGCCAATAATTTTGAAACACCTCAGCTTTTATCGGCTGTACAACATTTTACTGCTTGCGATCCTGTGATTGCAACACCAACGCACGCTTTTGTCACTTTAAAAGGCGGCAATCAATGTGGTGTCAATCTGAATGTATTGGAAGTATATGATGTAACAGATGTGACGAATCCGATATTGATATCGCAACGCAATTTGGCAGGACCCGTTGGCATGGGATTTTATGGCGATTATTTATTTGTGTGTGATGATGAAGTAAAGATATTTGACATTTCTGATCCTGAAAACATGAACCTTGTGCATGCCATTAATACCGAAAGCTTTGATGTCATTATTCAGAATGATTTATTGATTTTAGTAGGCGATCAAGGTGTATATCAATACGCTTTAGACCCAAACGACATACAAAATGAAACAATGTTGAGCACAATTTCACTATGATATCCTAATAGCAACTGTACATTTAATATGTTGGAAAACATAAAACAATCATTTATAAGCGAACTTCGGTTCGCTTTTTTTGTGTATGATTTTTTATATGATTGTTGTTGTTTTAATTACAGGTTTTAGATGTCGGTTTTTTATAATCCCGACTTCTGTTTGTTGTGCCAATTAGTATTTTTCTTTTCATTTGAATCATTATTAATTTAAATTATTTGTTATGTTAAAATCTATTTTAAAAATTGATGGCGTTAATGAGCTAAAAAAGGAAGACCAATTACGTATCAATGGTGGGGAAAATGATCCTTGCGAAAGTTTTCATTACATCTGTTCTACTGCTGATAATTATAGTGAATGTATGAATGCATTCTTTTGCTCTGATTATAAGCATCCTATTATTTTAACTACTAAATGGATTGAGGATATTTTTTGATTCATCCTTAATTCAACTTCAATAGCGAACTTCAGTTCGCTTTTTCTATACCTTAAAGAATCAATTATATTTAATTCAAACAATTAATTGTCAAAACATTAACTCTAAATAAAGTATTCAACATTTATAAATCCAACACACTACCTTTTTATTTTCCTACATATTCCGATTACCTTGTAGATAGCAAACATTAAAACCATTACCATGAAAAAAAATTACACTTGCATCTGCTTGGCGGCATGCCTTTTTATGTCTTTAATGCTCTCTGCTCAAGCAGAAGTTGTTGCCAATACAGGACTTTTAAATCCTGTAGGAGTCACAATTAAAGACAATGATTTATTTATCAGTTCTGTTGGAAACATGTCGATTCAGAGAAAAGACCTTACGGACACTTCCACGACTGCTACCACTGAATTTTTACCAAACTTAAGTTTCGGTGTATATCTAATGATTCAAGGAAATGATTTATACATTCCTATGTTAGCAAACGACAAGGTTGTTAAAATTGATGTTACCAATCCTACTGCAGTTTTAACAGATGTTGCTACCAACATCATTCAGCCTGCGGGAATTGCCTTTAGAAACAATGAAATGTATGTTACCTCTCGCAATCAATCCAAAATTGTTAAAGTTGATCTTAGCCAAAGCAATCCAATACCTGTAGATGTCATTACACAAATTCCGGGAACTCTTGTAGATGCGGTCGTATTTAAAGGAGACGAGCTTTACTTTACTCATAGTGGTTCCGTATCTAAAATAAATGTTACCGATCCAACTCCAACCATTGAAGAAGTATTGGTAGACGTAGGTGCTCTGCATATCGTTTTTGACGGAGATATCATGTATGTTTCACAAAGTGGAACCAATACCGTTTCTAGAGTAGACACTTCGCAAAGTACACCTATTCCTTTCACCTTTTTAACCTTACCTCAAACACCATGGGGAATGGTTCTGGACGATAATAACTTATACATTGCTGAGCAAACTGGCAGTAGAGTTGTACGATTCGATTTAACCACACTAGGAGTTGATGAAGCTTCCGCTAGAAAGTTTACCTATTATCCAAATCCGACAAAAGACTATGTACACATTGCAGGCTTAGCACAAAACACGAGCTATGCTTTAACGGATCAACATGGAAGAGAGATCATGAAAGGAAAATTAGCTTCTGTAGATAAACTAGATTTGAGCACTGTTGCCAATGGTGTATATTTCTTAAAATTAAACAACTACGAAGTAAAGAAGATTATAAAATATTAATCAATAGTATAAAAGAAGCATCTTGAAATATAAAACTCATTTCAAGATGTTTTTTGTAGGTTAATTGTTTATTGTGGCGAACATATTTAAAGTTTGTAATTACCTAAATGTGGACAAAAGCAATACATATTTCTTGACGATTTAATACTGATTCTGTCAAAATGATATGTTACTTCTTTTGTAGTATTTTTAAATTCTTTCTCATTTACGATACAACTTCCTTTTTTCGCAACAATGTTATTTCGTTAACTAGTTGGTGACAAATTCATGATTCTTACAAAGAATTTCTTAAAAAATACCGTTTATCTTCCTTTCTTTGCAGTTAATCCGAAGGTTTTTTACAATATTCTCGAAAAAAAATTGTTATTTTGTCAGAGTTTTAATTAAAGAGCGGAATTTTTTAATTCCAAATTTCAATAAAATATAGATTGTACACAGAAGAAATCTTTCCCCTAAGCCAATATTTCTGTTGTATCATATTTTATTAGAAGTACGTTGTAATTTTTAGTCCTAAATAATAAAGAACTTATTAAACACTAAAAAAGACTCCGTAAAAGGCTAATTTTAAAAGATTTGATTATTTTCTTATAGAAACATTAATTTGTTTCTCTTGAAGAAGAACATGAATCGCTGGTCATTTGAAAAGCATATGCACAGTAGTATCGTTTGATACGAAATGATGCTTTTTCAATATGTTTTACAGAATAAGATGACGAGATATGTGATTTATAAGAAACTAAAAATCAGACATTAAAATTATTTTTGTGAGTTTTTTTTTATAATTTTAAACTGTGAAACTAAAATATACCATACTATTGGTTTTATTATATACCTGCAATTTGTTAGCAGCAAATACAAAATACGCTGATGACAATGCATTCAATTTTAATACTTCCATTACTGAACCTGGGAACGAGGCTGTATTAAATCCTCCTACCATTGCTACTGCGGATGATAGTAGTCTACTTGGCGGCGGCATAGGAGATGAAGATGAAACACTAGACTCTGTACTAAGTTATTTTATCTTAATTTTCTTCTCGGTATTGATTATTATACTGATTGATAATAGAAACCTAGAGAAACGCTACAAGAAACTCGTAGCAGATTTTAAAACAAAAGAACATCCTACATTATAATATAAACATAAAAAAGTCGAATATTGCTATTCGACTTTTTTTATGCTTGTATAATTTCTTTGTATAATAGTAATTAACCAATTCCTTTGATGATATCATATTTCGTAATAATATGATGCTTACCTCCATCCAAAGCTACCAATACTGCTTGATTATCTTTGGTAATCAATTTTGAAATTTCTTCAATTGGTGTATTGTGATGCACTATTGGAAATGGTTTTTCCATGATATCTGCAATATACGTATCCGCAATGTCTTTGTTTTCCAAATACTTTGTAAAAAGCGAAGTCTCATCTACAGAACCTACAAAACCTTCTGTATCCTCTACAGGAATTTGTGAAATTTTAAACTTACGCATACGCTCAATAGCATGCGATACCAACTCTCCTGTTTTTACAGTCACCAATGGTTTGTCAGAATGTCCTTTGATCAAATCGGCAGCCGTTGAGATTTCTTCTTCCAAGAAACCACGTTCACGCATCCAATCGTCGTTAAACATTTTCCCAACATATCTACTTCCATGATCGTGAAATAAAACCACCACCACATCGTCTTTGCTAAAATGTTCTTTTAGCTGTAATACACCTTTTATAGCAGCTCCAGCAGAATTTCCTAAGAACATTCCTTCTTCTTTTGCCAAACGTTGTGTATACACTGCCGCATCTTTGTCAGTTACTTTTGTAAAACCGTCAATAATACTAAAGTCCACATTTTTAGGTAAAATATCTTCTCCAATTCCTTCCGTAACGTACGAATAGATTTCGTTTTCATCAAAAATACCAGTTTCGTGATATTTTTTAAACACAGAACCATACGTGTCAACTCCCCAAACTTTTACATTCGGATTTTGTTCTTTTAAGTATTTTCCAACTCCCGAAATGGTTCCACCAGTTCCTACACCTACAATAAAATGCGTTACTTTTCCATTAGTCTGATCCCAAATTTCAGGACCTGTACTTTCGTAGTGCGCTTTGGCATTACTTGGATTGTCATACTGGTTTACGTACCATGAGTTTGGTGTTTCTTCACCCAAACGTTTTGATACAGAATAATACGAACGTGGATCTTCTGGCTCAACTGCTGTTGGACATACAATTACTTCCGCACCAACGGCACGTAAAATGTCCATTTTCTCTTTCGATTGTTTGTCTGCCATCACACAAATAAGCTTGTACCCTTTTACAATGGCAGCCAATGCTAAGCCCATTCCTGTGTTTCCAGAAGTTCCTTCAATAATAGTTCCGCCAGGTTGTAAGCGTCCATCTGCTTCGGCATCTTCAATCATCTTTAAGGCCATTCTGTCTTTTACAGAATTCCCCGGATTGAAAGTCTCATATTTTGCCAATACCAAAGCATCAATGCCTTCTACTAAGGCATTCATTTTAACTAAAGGTGTATTTCCGATAGTTTCCAATATATTTTTTGCGTATTCCATTCTTATATCTTGATGGGACAAAGATACAAAGTCTTTGTAGATATTTTAATATTAAATTCTTAAAAGTCTATTAAATTAATAGGCTAATAAAGTTTAAGAAACTTTCTTATATCATTTCATAAAAAGTAGCACTGTATTTCTTAATTTCTGTGACAACTATAGTATATTAGAAGCATAATTATACATCATGGCAGAAAACGAAGAACAAGATTGGAGACTTATACATAACGAAGCATGGGAATTGCGACAAGAAGGAAAGTTTCAAGAAGCACAAGAAAGGTATTATAAAGCTCTAGAAATTTACCCAAACCATGCATCGTATCATAATTTAGGAGAAACATATTCTGACATGGGCGATAGAGAAAAAGCGATTTTCTATTTTAATAAATCGCTTGCGTTGAATCCTGAATATGCCTTAGCACATAACAATAAAGCTTTTTCCTTGTATGTATTAAAACGATATGAAGAAGCTTTAGAAAGTATCAACAAAGCACTGAAATTTAAAAGTCAAGACTCAATTTACAATGCTACAAAAGCAGAAATTTTGTTTGCCATGGGAGATACAGAAGGTTTTTATAAAGCTTTTGAAATTAGCATTCATTTAGGAGTTGATCCCAATATTCTAGATCCTGCCATTAAAGAGAAATACGGACATACAAGACGCTATCAAATTATTATTGGAGCACTTGGCGAAGAAGAAATCAATTCGCCAGTATTACAAGAAATCTGCAAAAAAATAGAATCTTGGGAAGCTTCACAAATTAAAGAAGCCATTGCACTGCTTAAAGAACATAAAGAATTCAGGAAAGTTGTTGAAGATCGCTATGGAGAAATTTATAGAAATTTAGGCGGAAAAACATTGCGCTCTTTAGGTGGTTTTCCAAGTAGATGGGACAAATTAAACACGATTAAAAAGTGCAATGTACTGACATACTGGCCTGTTTCTGTAAAATTTCCAATTCCAAGATTAGATTTAAGCGGAACCAAACGTGTAGATAGTTGGCGAGATTCACATTACGGACAGCAAATAGAAAAGTTTCCAGACAATCTGAAAAAAATTAAAGGCATTCGTATGGTGTATTTAATGCATCAACAATTGAAAGTAGTTCCTGATTTTATCTACGAAATGACTGATTTGGAAGTGTTGAGTCTATATGATAATGATATAGAACAAATATCCGACAAACTGCTCAATCTTAAAAAACTAAAAACGCTCAACCTTAGTTATAATTATGGTTTGAAACAAATTCCAGATATCGGGCAACTGAAAGAATTAGAAGAATTATTTTTAAAATATACAGATATTACAGAGTTATCAGATGCCTTTTTCGCGTTGAAACATCTTAAATTGATTGATACTTCTAGTAGCGATTTGGATAGAGAAACAAAGATTATTAAACGAATTATGACTACGTTTCCAGATGCCGAATTCATCTCAAACACTAAAAAAACGGTTGCTCTTGAAGATAATGTAAATGCTGATGAATATAAAGGCAAGGAAAAAATTAGATTCCGCGAATTCAATATAAATTATTTACCGAAAAGCTTGTTTATGGCTGATGTGGTAAAAGAACTCGAAATTGATTGTTACAGTTTAAAAGAACTTCCAGATACTTTTGATAAGTTACAAACTCTGGAAGTATTAAAACTAGATGTTGGAAAAGAAGTTGCAACGCTTCCGCCATCTATTATGAAACTCAAAAACTTAAAGGAACTGCATATTGAAGGTTGGGAAATTAGAACGCTGCCCGAAAATTTAGGCGCCATTACTACTTTAGAAAAACTACATTTAAGATGTACCAACTTGTCACAGATTCCCGATTCAGTGTATACGCTAAAAAGCTTGACTCATCTGGAAATTGAAGGTTCTAATACTTCCATAATTTCGGCTGCAATTGCTAGTCTCACAAATTTACAAACGTTGAAATTACAGGATATTAATAGACTTACTATTGATGCAGCCGTAGGGAAACTAACGCAACTTCAAGAAGTAGCAATTAAGATTCGAAATGCAGAAAGCTTTACAGGAATTTATAATTTTCCAAACACGCTCAAAAAGCTAAAGTTTGACTATGATAAACGCCGTTCATCCACGCCAGGATACGAACTCTCTATTGGGCGTTTATTAGAGAAGCTACCGCAACTTTCAACACTAGAACTAGATGATGTAGACTTTGTAGATGACGCGCATGAAATTGCAGAAAATCATACATTAACAGAACTTGCAATAGATGGAAAAACGACTGTATTCCCGAAAGGTTTTGGAAATTTGAAAGCCTTAAAAAAACTCCGAATTTTCAATAGTCAAATGGAACGTTTTGATACTTCTTTGTATGCTTGTACGAATCTGGAATATTGCCGAATTACCAATACAAAATTCACCACGATTCCCGAAGGAATTGCAGCCTTGCAAAAGCTGACTTGGTTTGGATTTGAAAGTACACAAATAGAATCTATTCCCGAAGATATTTTTGAACTACAACAACTCAAACGCTTGATTTTAGGAGAAAGTCCATTGTTTAAAAACAAATCATTCAAAGCGAAAATAAAACGTAAAATTAAAGGTTTGAAAGTGGAAAAGTCTTGGTATTGAATTTTAAATGATTTACTAACACCAATTCGTGTACATAGAAAAATCAACAGCAAGCAGAAAAAACATTCGTGAATTCGTGACAAAAAAAATAAAAAAACAAAGTTTTTACTGAAACTTAATCGCCTTTACTGGAGAAATTTTTGTGATAATGTATGATGGAAGTAATAACATCAATACACATAAAACCAATGTCCCTATATTAAGTGCTAAAATATGCCATACTTCAATATGTGTTGGAATAATAGTGGTGTGATATTGCTCTGGATTTGGGAAGGTTAAAAAGCCAAATGTATGTTGTAACCAAATAAGTCCAATTCCAAGTATATTTCCCCAAAGCAATCCAATTCCTATCAAATAAGCAGCATTGTACAAGAAGATTTTACGAATACTCCAATCGTTACTTCCCAACGATTTTAGGATTCCAATCATAGGAGTTCTATCTAAAATTAACACTAACAATGCCGTAATCATATTAATGCCACCTACAATAATAATGATTCCGATAATGAGAAAAATGTTGACATCAAACAACGAAATCCACTCAAAAATAAACGGAAACTTGCCAATGACACTTTGTGTATCTAAAGTAGACGAAATGGCTTTATATACTTCTTTTGTTTTCGTTTCAATAGCACCAAAATCATCAATGAAGACTTCAAAATTTCCAACTTCGCCATTCTTCCATTTATTCATACGCTGAATATGACGAATGTCTACCAACATCACATTGGCATCAAACTTTTGAAATCCTGAATCGTAAATTCCCACGATTTCAAAGGTTCGTTCGTTCGGAATTTCGCTAGTATCTTCTTTTAGGAATAATGTTTTGAACGTATCTCCCAATTTCAATTCCAATCGTCTTGCCATATAAGCAGACATGAGTATTTCTCTATTTTCACGTTTTTCAGAAACATTTGGAAAACGTCCTTCGGTTAAAAAATCTTCAAAAGCTTCCCAATTATAATCTGCTCCAACACCTTTTGCCAAAACACCTTCAAAAGTTTTTTCAGTACGAATAATTCCTGCTTTAATAGCTACCGCTTGAATATGAGTAACGCCCGGAACCTGCGTAAAACTTGGGTAAAAGTCCTGTTCTATCTCCAAAGGCATCAAAGAAACTTCGGAGTTATTATTGTCAAAATGCGAGATTTGTATATGCCCGTTAAAGGTCGCAACCTTTTCTTGGATCGTTTTTTGCAGTCCCATTCCTGTAGCAATCGCAACCATCATCATAACAATGCCAATAGCAATAGCTGCGATGGCAATTTTTATTATTGTTGCCGATACACTACTTTTATATTGTTTTGCCTTAATAATACGTTTGGCAATAAAAAACTCGTAATTCAAATTCAAGAATGGTTTATAGATTTTTCAAAAATACATTTTTATTGTTGTTATTAATTGGATTTTTCACAAGATGTGGCTCTAAAGAACAACAAAACGCGCAAAATATTGCAGATGCTAGTCATTCTTCTATGGCTAAAGTGGAAAACGCTTCCGCAGAATTGCCTCAGAAAGAAATCATCGTTGGTGCAAATAAAACATCCGAACTACTACCAATGCTTAAAAACAAGCGTGTTGGAATTGTGGCCAATCAAACGAGCGTCATTTTTAAATCCAATAAAACCTATACGCATTTGGTGGATTCGTTAGTCGCTTTAAAAGTAGCTGTGAAAACCGTTTTTTCTCCCGAACATGGTTTTCGAGGAAAAGCTGATGCTGGCGAAATTGTAAAAGATGGAAAAGATATTAAAACAGGATTGCCTATTATTTCTTTGTATGGAAAGAATAAAAAACCCTTCCCAAAACAGCTTGAAAATTTGGATGTAGTTATTTTTGATGTCCAAGATGTTGGTGTTCGTTTTTACACCTACATTTCTACACTTCATTATGTTATGGAAGCTTGTGCAGAAGCAAATATTCCTGTCATTGTACTCGACAGACCTAATCCGAATGGACATTATGTAGACGGACCTATTTTAGAAAAGAAGTTTAAAAGTTTTGTGGGAATGCATCCGATTCCGATTGTACACGGAATGACGATTGGTGAATACGCACAAATGATTAACGGCGAAGGTTGGTTGGCGAACAAAGTACAATGTGCCATAACGGTAATTCCGGTTGATAATTATACACATCAAACAGCGTACAGTTTACCCATAAAACCGTCTCCAAACTTACCAAACGATCAATCAATTAACTTATATCCAAGCTTATGTTTGTTTGAAGGAACACCGATTAGCATTGGTCGCGGCACGGAGAAACAATTTCAAATTATAGGAACGCCCGAATACTTTTTAAAACGACATTTATACAGCTTTACGCCAAAGCCAAATTTTGGCGCAAAGAATCCAAAACACAATGGAAAAGAATGCAACGGATACAACTTAACCAAAGAACCGCGTTTGTCGGAACTCAACTTAGAATGGTTGTTAGAGTTTTATAAAACACACAAGCAGTATGCTGAAAAAACGGCTTTTTTCAATAAAAATAAATTCTTCTCTAAACTGGCTGGAACAGACAAATTACAGCAACAAATTGAAGCTGGCATGTCGGAAGCGGAAATCAAAGCGACTTGGAAAGAAGGTTTGGAGGCATTTAAGAAAACGAGAGCGAAGTATTTGATGTATGAGTTGTAGTTTGTTTGTTGTTTGAAACTATATTTTTACATTTAAAATTCAGCATTCAACATGTATAATTTCAAACGTCAGTTCGAGTGGTTTTTCGTAATAAAATGAAGAAAAATTGTATCGAGAACTACTTTGAAAAACTGAATAAACTTTGAAAAATTCAGCACATCTCGATACTAATTTGCTACACAAATTAACTCGACGTGACGAATCGTAAATTGAAAAAATCCACTTTTACATTTAAAAATCAGCATTCAACATGTATAATTTCAAACGTCAGTTCGAGTGGTTTTTCGTAATAAAATGAAGAAAAATTCTATCGAGAACTACTTTGAAAAACTGAATAAACTTTGAAAAATTCAGCATTCAACATGTATCATTTCAAAACGTCAGTTCGAGTGGTTTTTCGTAATAAAATGAAGAAAAATTGTATCGAGAACTACTTTAAAAAACTAAATAAACTTTGAAAAAATCAGCATTCAACATGTATCATTTCAAAGCTTATTTTTCTCTTCAATCCAAAGTGACATGTATTTGGTACTTTTCGTATTGTGTAATTGTAAGAGACTTCCAAAGAAGTTTTGTGTTCGATGTGCTTCCAAATGTTGTTGCGTAGTCTGTATTTTGTCTAAAAGCTGTTGCTGAAAGATTTCTTTTTGATACCGATTTGTTAAAATTTCAAAACCGTTTTGCTGTGCTTTTTGCCAACGATTTTTGTCTGTATATAATTCCACAGTTTCATTAATCAAGGCTTCAAGATCATCTGAAACAACTCCGTTCCAAGGGAATGTACCATGCATACCTTCTGCGCCAACAGAACTTGTAACGCATGGTGTTCCGTTTTGCATACCATCGATAAATTTCCCTTTGAGTCCTGCGCCAAAACGCAAAGGTGCCAGTAGAATTCTCGCGTTCGAAATGACCTCAGCAGCACTTTCTGCACGTCCTTTTACATAGAATCGTTCTTTGGGTTGATTGAGTTGTAAGTTTTGTTCTTTTGCATACGAACCGTACACGTGCATTTCTACATTGGGCAACTTTTTTCGCAACAATGGCAAAACTTCCTTTTTTAAATAAAGTACCAAATCGCGATTCGGCGCATGTAAAAAGTTTCCGATAGTGACAAAATGCTGTCGTTCTTCAAAAGTTGGCAATGTTGCTATGGCCTCTTGCGATACCGCTTCTACCATAAACGGAATGTACAATAACAAAGAAGCATCAATTTTGAAATCATTGATCAAAATGTCACGTTCAACTTCTGAAATTAGTAATGAAATATCGCAACGTAAAATACTGGCAATTTCTCGCTGAGCTAAGTTGTATCTTTTTAATTGATCAATATGAAAATCTTTTCCATCTTTTATGGCTTGATGACGTGCTTTTCGCAAACTATGCAAATCTTCTGTGTCCAGAATTCGCAATGCATCAGGACAGTTTTCCGTCACACGCCAACCAAATTGTTCTTCCATCATAAAACGATCAAACAATACAATTGTTGGCTGCAATTTTTTAACGAATTCGTCAAAGCTAGGATCGTTAATCTGAATGGTCTTTGATGCAATTCCCATCTGACGTAAGTCATAACAAAATTCGCTTTTCGCTGCTGGACACGCAAAAGTGACGTCCCAATGTTGCGCACGAAATAGTTGTAATAATTGCAACATTCGCGTTCCTGCGGCAGATGAATTTGGTTCTGGCCATACATAGCCAATGACTAACACGTGTTGCATAGAATATAATTACTCATTCGAGTTTAAGGTAGTTGGCGGACGATATTTGTTGAAAGGAATTTTGAGTAAACTCTTTAAATCTGCATTTTCAGCAGCATCTGGATACGTATCAACTCCGTACACCAAGGTATCTGGATCTTTTACGGCAAAGGTTCTAAAAATATGATCCCAAATTGAAAAGATATTTCCATAGTTTGTATCTGTATATGGCAATACATGATGATGATGAACTTTGTGCATGTTTGGTGAAACAATAAGATAACTAATCCATTTATCTAGTTTTTTTGGAATGCTAATATTCGCATGATTGAACTGTGACAATACGACTGATATGGATTGATACAGCATGATAATCGCTACAGGCGCACCTACAATTAATACGCCTAATAAGGTAAATATAAAACGGATGACACTTTCTCCTGGATGATGTCTGTTGGCAGTAGTAGTGTCTACATGTGTATCTGTATGATGTACTAGATGAAAACGCCACAATACTGGAACTCTGTGTTCTACATAATGTGCCAACCAAGCGCCAAAGAAGTCTAACAAAGCCACTCCAATTAGCACATACCACCAAGCAGATAGTGTTGTATATTCTGCATTAATCCAGTGTAAAATTCCAAATTCGTTGGTTTGTGTCCACACAGAAACTTTGAACAATAAAAATGCTAAAAAGAAATTAACGGCAATCGTTGTTAAGGTAAAAAAGATATTGATTCCGGCGTGATTTACTTTTTTATAATTGAATCGAAATAAAGGAATTATATATTCAATCAACCAAAAAAATGCGATTCCACCAACTAAAATTGCACTTCGGTGCGCAGAAGGAATCGACTCAAAATATGATAAAATAGTGTCCAAAATAATGTAAGGTTTCGTAGGTTTTGTGAGTTTATAAAGATACGTTTTTCTGAAAATTAGTCCAAACTAACGTTTTCCTTTTGCTTCAATCACCGTCTTTAATTTTTCAATGATATTATAGGTTGCGGGACATATCGCTATATTGTTCATGGTAATTTCGGAAATCTTATGGAACTTTTTACGATTGGTATGTGGATATTCTCTACACGCTTTTGGGCGTACATCATAAATATTACATTCATTATCGGCTCCTAAAAAATGACAAGGCGCGCTCTGCAACACATAATGATTGTCTTCATCAAAGTATAAAAACTGACTGATAAACTGATGTTCTTTCATGCGAAAATGCTTTGAAATACGTGCTATATCAGCATTGGTAAATATCGGACTTGTGGTTTTACAGCAATTGGCACAAGCAAGACAATCTGTTTTCTTAAATTCTTCCTCATGCAGTTCTTGCATAATATAATCGAGATTCTTAGGAACTTTCTTTTTTAACTTTTGAAAGAATTTTTGATTCTCTTTTTCTACTTCTTTTGCCTTTTTTGGCAACTCCTCAATAATGTCCTGCATTTGCATTTGTCTTAAAAAAACAAAAATACACAACATTTTTCGGATTTAGTGGGTAACAAAAATTTCATAGAGACACTAGAGTGTATAATACTAAAAATGAGAGGTCATTTTTATGTATAAGAAGATGAAAGCTAGAGTCGTAAAATTGGGGGATTTTTAGGGTCTAGATTTATTTTGTTAATTATTTAGGTTATAGTTAACACAAAGCAACGACAAATACATTAGTTAGTAGTCGTTGCTTTTTTTATGCCTTTTAGAGAAAGTTCAATTTCTTAGTGTACTTTTGTCGAGAAGCAGGTAACGTATGAAAGATTTATTCGGAAAAGCGATTTTAGATTATCAACAAGGAAATTACACAGAAGATATTGTAACGGCGACTTCTATTTCGGAAGAAGATTCGTTGCCACTTCCTTATTTATTTCGTTCCTACTCAGAAATGCCTTTGCTAGAACAAACTGCATTGCAATTATCAAAAGGAAAAGTATTGGATGTAGGTTGCGGCGCAGGAAGTCACAGTCTGTATTTACAAAATGAACGTAATCTGGAAGTTACTGCCATCGATGTTTCTGAAGCTGCTATTGAAGCTTGTAAACTTAGAGGCATTACACATGCGGAAACAGCAGATGTGATGGAGTTTTCTGGACAGTTTGATACTATTCTGCTCTTAATGAATGGTGCAGGCATGTGTGGAAAATTAAATCGAATTACTGCCTTTTTAAATCATTTAAAGACCTTATTGACCGACGATGGACAAATCTTAGTCGATTCATCAGATATCATTTATATGTTTGATGAAGACGAAGATGGCGGCAAATGGATTCCTTCTGAAACCGATTATTATGGTGAACTATTGTATTATGTAAGCTATAAAGGGGAACATGAAGCGCCTTTTAATTGGTTATATATTGATTATAACACATTGCAAAATGCTGCGCACGCTTGTGGTCTACAATGCGAATTGATTGTAGAAGGTGAACATTATGATTATTTGGCAAAGTTGACGAAATAATTTGTGGATTTGTCTCTTTGAAAATAAAGTTTATTTACTAAAATACCAAAGCGTAAGCGCTACCAAAATACTAAAAGGAAAAGCCGCATCTAAAAGCGAAGCATGTCTAATATTCTAAAGCGATAACAGTCTAAAAGTAAAATGCGTCTAAAGAATCAATTCAAGCTATATCCTTTTTCTGCAAGTTTATTTAGGACACTTTTATACAAATCGCCACTCCACTGTTGAGAAATCTCTCCTTCAATTTTTGCCAAACCATCACGACTGGCAATCATTTTTAAACCTGTATCCGAATCGTAAAAGTTTACAATTTGTTGTCGTTGTGTATCTGTGAGTTTAGCTTTATCGGCTCTCATCTGTTTTACAGCATCCGATTCATAAAAAACGATCATATTCTTAATGTCATTCAGCGTAAAATAAGCTTTATATGCTGAAACAAGAATCGCCTTTACATCTTCGACATGTTTTTTCTTGTCACCTTCTAACTCGTTCCAAATAGCCTCAGGAATTTTATAATCTTTGAAGCGATTTTTTAACATATCAAACATTGAATTAATAGCGCCTTCGTATTGTTCTTGCGTTCCATTAATAGTTAAATACTTCTTTACACTGTCTATATACGGGTCCGTTTGTGCCATAGAAGTTTGTGCACAGATAAACAGGAAAGTAACAATAAGTAATTTTTTCATATCAAATAAATATATAAGTGGTAGGCGTTACAAGAATATTGCTTTTCAAATAGTATTCCAAAAAAGAAATATAAAATGTATTTTTGTAGTAAAAATTGTTAATTAATTCAAAATCAACCAAGAAATATTGTCACAAATTTAAAAAAAAGGACAATAAATGTTATTTTTTTGTTAATTTCCCGACAAAAAAATATCGTAAACTAAATTAACACAACCTATTTACTATGAAAAACTTTACTCTTCTTGTGCTACTTGCCTTTATTTTACAGGTATCTGCGCAAAATCCTCAAAGACCACAACCCGAAAGTTGGAGTATTCCGACAATCGATAAAGTGGCTCCAATTCAATTTGAAAAACCAAATTTGGCTCCATTAAGAGCTGAAGATGCTGTAAATGATTTAGATAAATCCATTCCTTGGCGATTTGGATATGATCATTTTGTAGATTATGGAATCGATAATGCTGGCGGATGGTATGAATTACCAAACGGAGATCGTATCTGGAGAATCAACTTTATTTCTCCTGGAGCCTTAACAATGAACTTAATCTTTGATCGCTACAATATTCCTGTAGGTGGAAAAGTATATGTATATAATGGTGATCATTCTCAAATATTAAATGAATTTACGCATTTACACAACAGTCCTGAAGAAATTTTAGGAACTTGGATGGTAGATGGAGAAAGTCTTTGGATTGAATACTTTGAACCAAAAAAAGTAAGAGGTCAAGGACGTTTAAATATTGGAAATGTGGTACATGGATATAGAACATTAAATTATCCTGATCCAAGTGAAATCAACCCAGAAGCATTGAATGACTCTGGACCATGTAATGTAGATGTAAACTGTGATATTTCTGCGTTTAATTCTACGGCACATGACATAAAAGAAGATGTAAAAAGATCTGTTGGAATGATCGTTGTTGGAGGAAGCGGTAACTGTACTGGTTCTTTAGTAAATAATACAAATAATGATGGAACTCCATATTTCTTAACAGCCAATCACTGTTTAGGTGGTTCTGTTGCTGGATGGGCTTTCCGTTTCAACTGGGCAAGTGACGAATCTGTTGCAGACTGTGCTACCAATGCACCAAGTGTTGACAATTCTTTTATCCAAACGGCTAGTGGTGGTATTTTAAGAGCTGCCAATGCAAAATCAGATATGGCATTGATTGAAATTACAGATGCTACTTTCTTTGCAAATAATAGTGCTGACTTAGTATGGGCAGGATGGAATCGTTCTACTACTGCTGTACCTTCTTTAAATGTTGGTGTGCATCACCCAAGCGGAGATATTCAAAAAGTATGTGTAGATGTACAAGGAGCAACAAGAACAACAACTGCTTTTAACGGTGAACCAAATGCTGAAATGTGGCGAATTGCCGATTGGGATTTAGGTGTAACCGAGCCAGGTTCTTCAGGTTCTCCTTTATTTGACCAAGACGGATTGATAATCGGAAAACTTTCTGGAGGTTCTGCAGCTTGTTCTGGAACCAATGATAACGGAGGTTTTGATATTTATGGACGATTTGGAGTTTCTTGGGATTTTGGTACAACCAATGCTACTCAATTAGAGTTTTGGTTAGATCCTGCTGGAACAAATCCAATTACATTAGAACAATTTCCACCAACACAAACATTCGATTTTGACGCGGCAATTTCTATATTAAATGTTCCTACAGACTTGTGTGAAGATACTATTACGCCAACTATTCGTATTAGAAATGCTGGAAATACACAAATGACAAGTGCTACTATTATGTATCAATTAGATGGTGGTACAGCAACAACCATCAACTGGACAGGAAGTTTAGCAAATGATGAATTTGACGATATTCCTTTATCAGCAATTGGAGTTTCTGGAGAAGGTAATCATTCATTTACAGCTACTGTTTCAAACCCTAATGGAAATACAGATCAATCGCCATCAAACGATTCAAATACTAGAAACTTTACCATTCCGCAAGGATTTGAAGTAACAACAATTAGAGTAATTATTACGCCAGACCGTTACGGAGCAGAAACTACTTGGACTTTAGAAGATTCTAACGGAACTGTTGTTGGAAGTGGTGGACCATATATTACAACTGCTGTAAACGGAACTCAACCTGATGAAATTCAAGATGTAAACATTACAACACTTAATGAATGTTACACATTTACATTACTTGATTCATATGGTGATGGAATTTGCTGCCAATACGGAGCAGGAACGTATCGTTTAGAAGATGGAAATGGAAATACTTTAATTAATGGTAATGGATCATTTGCATCTAGTGTTTCTAACTTATTCAAAATTACTGAACCATTAAGCGTTGGAGAAAATGCATTGACAAGTAGTCTGCGTATTTATCCAAATCCTTCAGCTTCAGACTTTACAGTAAATGTAAAACAATATACAAGCTTAACATACGAAATTAGTAGTGTTACAGGACAACGCATCCAAGCAGGTTCTTTTAATCAAGGAGATAACTCACTTTCTATGAGAAGTGAAGCTGCTGGAATCTATTTCATAAGAATTACTGACGTAGAAACAAATACTAGTATCACTAAAAAGATTGTGAGATACTAGACATTGAACTTACCTTACTTAAACAGCATCCGTTTTTCATTTGAAAAGCGGATGTTTTTATTTTTATACCTTTCTTCGTGAATAACTTTCGCGGAAATCTGAAAGCATTTTTTTTAGACTTCATCAAAATCGCTTACTTTTAACCAAATTTTCGAACAGATGAGTAGCAAGTATAATTTTATTGAACACATTGAAAAAGGATATGTAACCAAAGGAGAATATATTACCATGGGAGCTGCCATGTATGAAGGAGAAACTGTTACAGATGCCTATGTAAAAATTCCATTAAAAACCTTAAACAGACACGGTTTAATTGCCGGCGCTACAGGAACAGGAAAAACCAAAACCTTGCAAGTACTTGCTGAAAACCTCTCAGATAAAGGAATTCCTGTGTTATTAATGGATTTAAAAGGTGATTTAAGTGGATTGGCACAACCGAGTCCAGGACATCCTAAAATTGACGAACGTCATGCTAAAATTGGATTTCCGTTTGAAGCTAAAAATTTTCCTATTGAAGTTTTATCACTATCCGATCAAGATGGTGTGCGTTTGCGTGCTACCGTTTCTGAATTTGGTCCTGTATTATTATCTCGAATTTTAGACTTGTCTGAAACACAATCAGGAATTGTTGCCGTTATTTTTAAATACTGTGATGACAATAAAATGCCATTACTCGATTTAAAAGACTTTAAAAAAGTACTGCAATATGCTACTAATGAAGGAAAAAAAGAATTTCAAGAAGCATACGGACGAATTTCTACCGCTTCTACAGGTGCTATTTTGCGTAAAATTATCGAATTAGAACAGCAAGGTGCCGATTTATTTTTTGGTGAAACTTCGTTTGAAGTAGACGATTTAACACGTATTGATGAAAATGGTCGTGGATATATCAACATTATTCGTTTGACAGATATTCAAGACAGACCAAAATTATTTTCAACCTTTATGTTAAGTCTATTGGCTGAAATTTATGAGACATTTCCTGAGCAAGGCGATAGCGGACGACCAGAATTGGTGTTGTTTATTGACGAAGCGCATTTAATTTTCAAACAAGCATCTAGAGCTTTATTAGATCAGATAGAAAGCATTGTAAAATTGATCCGTTCTAAAGGAATTGGTTTATACTTTGTAACACAAAATCCAACAGATATTCCAGAAGCTGTTTTAGGTCAATTAGGTCTTAAAATACAACATGCGCTCCGTGCGTTTACTGCAAAAGATAGAAAAGCGATTAAATTGACTGCCGAAAATTATCCAGATTCAGAATATTACGATACTACCGAAGTATTGACTTCTTTAGGAATTGGAGAAGCATTAATATCTGCCTTAGATGAAAAAGGACGCCCTACTCCACTTGCAGCAACAATGTTACGTGCGCCTATGAGTCGAATGGATGTATTAACTCCAAAAGAATTAAGGCAAGTCATTGACAATTCAAGATTAATTGGAAAGTACAACGAAGAAATAGATCGTGAAAGTGCTTATGAAATGCTGAATGAAAAAATCAAAAAAGCAGAAGCACTTGAAGAAGAAGAAAGAGCCGAAAGAGTAAAAGAAGAAAAAAAATATGCTCGAAGTTCTAGTAGAAAAAGCACACGTCAAAATCCGATTATTAAAGTATTAACGAGTGCAACCTTCATCAGAAGTATCTTCGGAATTCTAAAAAAAGTTATTAAATAATAAAATACATAAATTACAACCGCGTGAAAAAATCCTTATTCCTTGGACTTATCGTTGCTTGTCTGACAAGCTGTGCCAAAAAAGAAGATCCATTTTTAATTCAAAAAGACCGTATTGGACAACTTTCCAAAGATGTTACCGTAAAGCAATTGGATTCAATTTTTGCAAATGATTCGTTGGTAAAACGTATTGGCGAAGGTGATTATATAGAAGCTGGAAAAGATCGATATTTAGTTTTTGAAAAAAAAGGAAGACACGTATTTACGCTGACTCCAAGACAACAACACGATGAAAATGAAAAGATTAAAACCATTCAAATTCACGATTCACGTTATAAAACAGCAAAAGGCATTTCACTGAATAGTACTTTTAAAGATATTCGTGAAAACTATAAAATCAAGAACATTTACAATACAATGAAAAATCTTGTCATTACTGTAAATGGAGAAGAATTTTTTACGATTGATAAAAAAGAGTTGCCAGAAGATTTACGCTACGACATGAGTTTAACAATTGAAGCGATTCAGATTCCTGATATTGCCAAAATCAAACAATTCATGATCAATTGGAAACATAAAGAAACTGTAGATACCGACGAAAAAGATGAGCAGTAAAAAATATCATATTCAAAAAAGTCCTTTTGTTGTACCAACGACAGACGGAAAACTAATAGAAGAACATTTTGGCAATGCTACCGATGGAAATTCTGGAATTAGCATTGCACATATGATTGCGCCACCAAAATGGAGCGAACCGTTTCAAACACCCGAATTTGATGAATATACATACATCATCAAAGGAAAAAAACAATTTATCATTGAAGGTGAAACGATTGTATTGGAAGCTGGACAATCAATTAAAATAGAAAAAAACACACGTGTTCAATATTCCAATCCGTTTGACGAGGATTGCGAATATATTGCGATTTGTTTGCCTGCATTCTCCATGGATTTGGTACACCGAGAAGAATCGTAAAAATCAAACTCACAGACGTAAGTTTACATAAAAAAAGCAGGCATTTGCCTGCTTTTCTATTTCTGTATAACCATAAACGATACTATTATTAACGAGTAGGTTCACAAGTAATTCCTTTAAAACTAGGACATCCTGGCCTGTCTGCCGCTAATGTAGGACACACATGTCCCGTGATTCCCTTTGCAAATCCACCTGTCACTTTAGTTGCTAAATTAGACACTAAATCTTTGCTTAATCTTAATTTCTTAATGCTTTGTTTTTTCATATCTCATTGATTTTAATTCAATTACAAATCAAAGCTCCTCAAAATCAACTAATAACGCAATACTGTTTGTAAATCCGTAGCAATTCAATTCATATTTGTCGCAACAAAAAAGTCCAACCAATATCTTAATTGATATTTTGGTCAGACTTTTTATATAGTTCAATGGTATGTAATACTATTTAATAATTGTCAAATATCTATACGCAGTATTTCTTCCCACAAATTTGCGTCCATTGGTTGCTCTTGAATACGCAACTACATTAAATGAGTGCGCACAAGTTGTTTGCGGATTAAAACTCGCTGTAATTGTTCTGCTTCCTTTCCAGTTTCCTGAAGCACCTGCCGAACCATATACTTTTTTCACAATTCGTTTCGATTGATTATTTCCCCAACGCGCTGCCAAACTATAATTTTCTAAATTTCCTTCTTTGTCATACGCTTCAAACTCAATATCCAATTCGTCTGTTGGCTGTTGTAAATTTACAATGCCACAGGCTCCAATTTCTACATTATTATATTTAATAGATTTGATACTTACTTCTGGCACATTGTTATCAATATACATTTTTACTACTTGCTCTGCAGTTCCTGTTGGCACTTCTACACCTGCATTATTAAAGAACTTCACTTTAAAACTGTGCAATCCTGTTTGTAAGTTTCTAGAATCAAATTGGAACAATAAATCGTCAATGATATAATCTACATTTTGATTTGGCATTTTATAGAAATTACTTCCGTCTGGACCAAAATTTTCCAACACATAATCAAAGCCATTCCACTTGTAATTTCTCCAAGAAGTTTCAAACTCCGCAAAACTACCAGCTCCAAACTTATGATAAATCTTATACTTTTTTGCTCCTGATCGTGTCAAAGCTTCCATACGTTCGCTATTTCCTACGACATCTGGAATTCCTGCAAAAGCAGCATTCTCAATATCTAAAATATAACCAGCATCCGTAGTAGCTCTTCCAGTAGTAGCATTGATTTTTGTAGTTGGAATGTATCCTACATTTCCAATTACAGGTCCTAAATCAGCTACAGGAATTTGCGGTTTTTTAGAAAAATATACGGTATGCAGATTTGAAAAATCATACAAATAATTATCTGGCGTATGTCTACGTATTCTAGGACGTGTAGAACCAATGGAGAACCCAAAACGTGCTGACGATGGAGTAATCCAAGGCAATACAGACTTACTAATATCTGAAATACGGAATTTTAATTTCCATATACGATGCGGAGTATCTGAGTTTGGTGACGTTCCAAAAGAAGTTCTACATTCCGAACGTTCTTCAGCCATCATTCCTGTTTGCGCACCTGCTCTGATGTAATATTGTCTTCCCATGGTATTTGGGCGCTCGCGGAAACATGAATAATCAATATCTTTATTTGGTGTAATCGCTCTATTTCTATTTACATCAAAAGAAAACGAAAAATAATCACCTGTTCCCGGATCATTATGTGTATCGGTTACTACATCTAAAATGACATACAAGTATTTTGCATCATTCTTTGCCATCATATACACTTCGCCAAACTTGCGTTGTGCTTCATGAGCACCTGACCAAACATCATCAGTAATCTCTTCATCTAAGGTAATTGGTGTATCTGCCCAAACAGCACGAATACCTCTAAATTGTCGCCACCAATCTGGTCTTTTTAAGATGGTTTTTGGATCAATTTTAAATTTTGCTTTCTCAATTTTTGCCATGATTAATTTTTTTAGGTTTATTAAATTATTTCTGTGGCAAAATTATTTTAGTCCGATAAGTTGTGTAAGAGTTGAAAAACTAATTCCAAATAGGAAAAAGACTATCCACGTACAGGTAAAAAAGTAAAAACACTGAAATTTTCCCCCTAAAGCATTCGATTTGACTTCAAAGAAAACCTACTACTCATATTGGTGAACAACTTCATAAAAGCAAAATACACTACAGATTTCCTGCATTCATTACGAATTCTAGTTTAACGCTAACGAATTCTAGAAGCACTCCAAAAAAGCATCAAGTTGGGCCTACATTTGAAATGTAATTAAGAAACAAAGTCATCTTAATCACAACAAAAAAGATAACATTTTAAAAACAAAGAACAAATGTGGTACGATATAACAGCAACAAAAATGATTCAAAAGTATTTGAATATCTATTCACAAATCAAAATGCAATTTGATACGGAAGGAAAAGTAAACACCGTTGCTTTGTTTCAAGAAGGAAGATGGATTTCAAGTCCAACATTGGCAAAACAAATGCGCTTGCAACATATTGCTTTGCCAGTACGACAAGAAGCATCTATTACACTAAAAAGATAATTTCATACCATTTATGTTTTGAGATTCTGATTAAAGAAAAGAATGATTTTTTTCTTTATACGAATCAGAAAAATAAAGCATAGCCTTAGTTACGGTTTCTTTTTATGATGAAGAAGAAAGGAAAAAAGGGAATTTTCTAATCGTAATTTCAAGATATAAACGGTATTAGGTTGGTTAGTTGGGAAAAATCAGCTTGGATCTTTTTGATGGCTGTCAAAAAGTACTATCAAACGTATTGAAGAGTGGGTTTTCAATGGCTATACAGATAGTAGTTTCAATCCGAAAGTAGATTGTAATCATTCAAGCTGATTTTTAAATAATCATCCAAAAAATATAAAAATTAAAAGATTAAATACGAATAATAAACAGGATACACTATGAACACAAGAACATTTAAAATGACAGGATTCATGGGACTTGTATTAACATTGGTTTTTGCATGTTCCCCAAAAGTAAACACAGACGACTTAACTGCCGTTAACGAAAGCGAAACACTAATTACGAAACAAGCCGTTGTATTTATTGCAGGCTATGACAAAGGAGAAAGCACCTATTATAAAAACGCCAAAAAACACTTTGAAGGTTTGCATTATAAAATTGTTGACGACGCCTATTCATTACAGGAAATTATTTCTTGGTTGAATAAAAATCACAACGAACAAGATTACAGCGAAATTCACATCGTTAATAAAGGAAACTCTAAAAAAGGATTATCGCTCGAAACGACCATTCATGGAGAATTATTATCGCAAGAATCTTTACTAAACTGTTTAAAAGAAAACAAACTTCCAAAACTAGGAAGCGTATTGGCAGAAGACAGCAAGCTTGTGTTCCATACATCGGAATTAGGCAAAAACAAGCAATTATTACAAGTATTAAAGCAAACGTTTACGGCAAATCATCAGCCAAAAGTATTTGCAACGCCACATGCTACGCTTTTTAGCGGACAGTTTCAAAAGCATTTCTTAGCCAAAGTATTTTACGGATACTATCCTACAGCACAATCGCCAGGAAATATCGATTTGTCAAAGCAGTTTATTCGTAAATATCCACTAGAAGATATCCATTGGTTAAATGCTATCAGAACGAAAGAAGAAGGAGAACCAGGAGAAGCATTCTCATACAAATTCAACATTCCTATTCGTTGGGAAATTGAATTCTCAGACGACGAAGATGTACCTTCTTTAACAGATGCTTACGAAATTATGGATTGGATTGAAG
This sequence comes from uncultured Kordia sp., assembly GCF_947489565.1. Taxonomy (GTDB): domain Bacteria; phylum Bacteroidota; class Bacteroidia; order Flavobacteriales; family Flavobacteriaceae; genus Kordia. The sequence continues at coordinate 120,957 of NZ_CANLEA010000009.1, forward strand.
ACAATGAAGAGTACAGCAATATCATTAAAGATATGGGAATCAAAATAGAAAGATTTAGATGGAACGCTTACAAATCAGGGCAAAAAGTAGTCATCAAAGGAAAAACAACTGCAGTTTGTATTTTAAAACCTATGATGCAACGAAACAATCCATTATCATACGTTCGTACAGAGTTTGACAATCAACGATACTATACACAGCTTTAATCGACATTTTGGTGAATCATATCACGCTCGCATTACATACACTATTCATCAAAATGTCACCTTAAAATGTTCATCATGAACATCATCAAAATACAGTCTACATGTTTATAATACGGAGTAAACATGAGACTGTATTTTAACTTTCAATCGTTGCTTCGAGTGATTTTATAAAATGAAATTATACTTCATAATAGCTCTCAATACATTTTGAAACAAGTTCAAAACACTCGATCTGACGATTTATAAATCTAAAAAACAACTAATTTTTAAACTATATTTGCTTTATGAAAACGCTCACAATACCAACATTGTTTTTCTTCTTATTCTTATGTGCTACACAACTTACGGCACAGGAATCCGATTATATATATTTGGATAACGATTTAAAAATTAAAGAAACCTATTCGTTATTTGGCGACAATGTAAATTTAAGAGAAAAGCCAAATACAACTTCCAAAGAACTCACGCGTTTACGTATTGGCTTTGAAGTAAAAGTACTTGCTAAAACTGATTATACTTTTGGAAGTGGTAACTTTAAAACCTATTGGTATAAAGTTCGATACAAAAATTATATAGGTTTTATCCCGGGGAAATTTATCGCTCATAAAGCAATTCACGCAAGTTCACATAGTATTTTCTTTTCTAAGGATATCTCTCAAAAATATGGAGATCGACTCGCAATTCGAGTGCTTGTTAGAAATGACTACAGCAACTATCAAGAAACATTTTCAGACCTTAGAGGTTCTTTAATTAGTGCATCTACTGAAAGCAATCATGATCTAAAAAACGTACAATATATTCTAAAAATTCAGTATCATGGAGAATCCTGTGGAGCAGAAAACGGAATCACCTATTTTTTTGTAAAAGATGATTATAAAGTGGCTCATATAGCACACCTTTCTGTAAGTGGAGATGTTGGCTTTTTTGACTCAGAAACCTTTACATTTACCACAAATGAGCATAATGGACAACCAATAATCCTATTTACAAAAGAAGCTGGTGAAACGATCGATGAAGATACAAATTGGGTAGAATCGAAAACAATGACGCGTCAATATGAATGGGATGGCACGAAATTGGTACCTGAATTCTCAAAAAAGTTTTACAGACCCGAAAAATCAAATTAATAAACCCACTTAAATGAATTCCATATGAAAATCGCTTCTAGCGTATCATTTTTTATTCTTTTTCTTGCCGTAGGAACTTGGTTTTCTACAGCGCAAAACGATCAGTTACGTGCATATACACTCAAAGATGGTTTGCCACAATCGCAAGTAAATGCCATTGCGCAAGATCAGTTAGGTTATTTATGGATTGGAACACAAGGTGGCGGAATTGCTCGTTTTGATGGCGCTTCTTTTACTGTTTGGAATGAAAAAAACGGATTGGGTTCTAACTTTATTCAAGCACTTGCCTTTCATAAAAATGTATTATTGATTGGAACACGTCAAGGGCTTTCTGTACGCGTAAAAAACACTTTTGAAAAACACAAAACACCACGTGTATATGATATTGAAATTGTGGATAAAGATGCGTTTTTATCAACACAAAAAGGAATTTACAAATACAATGTTATTGACGGAGTCCAAAAGTTAGATTGCAATACAACACTCAATGGAACGCAGATTAATGATATTTTGTTTGATGGAACATACTACTGGATTGCCTCACGTCGCGGTTTGTGGAAAACAGATCGTTTGTCAAAAGACGGAAACTTTCAAAAGGTATTTGACAGTGATTTTAAATCTATTGTACGTTTTAAAGATAGAGTGATAGCGGCAAGTTTTGTAGATGGCGTGTATGCATTCAAAGATAGAGAACAAGGTTTTCAAGAAGTTTCAGAGGTACGACAAATTAATAGTATTGATTTAATCAATACTGACGAATTGTGGATCAATACCACAAATGCAGGTATCAAACGGATTAACTTAACCGATAATATTCCTGAGAAATCGATCTCAAAACGCGATGGGTTGTCTGTTTACAATGTTCGAAAAGCATTTAAAGATCGCCAAAACAATGTATGGATTGGTTCTTCTGGCGGCGGATTATTTAAGTATGAAAAGAATAACTTCAGACATTTCACAAAAAATAATGGTTTGGTGGCCAACAGAATTTATGCGCTTCACCATATCGACAATGCTTTATGGATTTCTACTGCAGAATCTGGCTTGTCCAAAATTGATTCTACAGGAATTCATCAAGTAAAAGAAACCAGCGTTTATCTGGATAAAAAAGTAAAAACGCTCACCCACGATAACGAAGGAAGAATTTGGGCTGGAACCGTAGGGAAAGGAATTTATATTTATCAAAAGAAACTACTCGATACAGTTGTGTTTGACAGTTTGGCTACTGACGGACTTATCTATAAAACCAAACAATTAGAAGATATTTACGAAGCCACTATTACCACAGATATTGGTTTGCCTTCCGATTGGATTAGCAATATTAAAATATATGGTTCGCAAGTTTGGATTGCTACGTATGCTGATGGAATTGCTCGTTTTCAATACGATCATGAAAAGAAAAAAATATACAATCTCAAATCATTTGGTTTTGACGAAGGCATCAAAGATTTAGGAATTCGCGATTTAGCTCGTGATGAAACAGGTCGTGTTTGGTACTCCACAAGCAAAGGTCATTTGGGCTATATCAAAAATGATGAAGTCACACACTTAACAAAGGAACAAGTTACTGGAAGCGAAGTCACTATTGGAACCATTCGCTTTCATAATTACGATATGTATTTGGGAACTTTTGGAAAAGGAATTTGGGTTTCTACCTTATCAAAAGACTTAAAATTTGAGCGATTGAAAGGAAAAAAAGATTTGTATTCCGACAATATTTATCAATTAATTTTTGATGATAATGGTGTGCTTTGGGCAGGAAGTGAAGGCGGCGTTGATCAGATTACACTCGATAAAAAAAATGAAATTCAAAATGTAATTCATTACGGTCGCAATGATGGTTTTTTAGGAATTGAAACTTGTCATAACGCAACTACAAAGGATACGGAAGGAAATCTTTGGTTTGGAACTATTGACGGATTGACCAAATACGCGCCTTCTACCACAGAACAAGAAGCCTCTAAACCGCAGCTACATTTTGAAAATATTGAAGTTGCCTATCAAAGTCTCGATTCTATTGACTTGCACGAATGGACCAATTCAGACAAACAATTGCAACTTCCGGAAGATAAAAACAAGATGGCTTTTGAGTTTCGTTCTATTGATTTGGATAATCCTGAAGCCATATTATATCGCCATAAATTTAATGATGAAAAATGGAGTCCGTGGACCCAAGAAAGTAAAATTACTTTTGGCGGTTTGGATTATGGCGATCATACCTTTTTGGCACAATCACGCAATAAAGATTGGCTTGAAAGTGATCCGATTGGTTTCAAATTTCATGTCATTCAACCTCTATACAAAAAAACATGGTTTAAAAGCTTGCTATGGACAATTCTTGCTTTGATTGTCGCCTATGTTATTTATGATTACATCAAGCGTGTAAAAGCAAAAAACCGTGCCATTCGCGAGCGTTTGCAATTGGAAAACCATTTACTTTCATTAGAACAGAAAGCCTTGCGTTTGCAAATGAATCCGCATTTTATTTTCAATGTATTGAATGGAATCAAAGGTATGAGTCGAAACGACATCAGCAAGATGGACAAAACCATCAATACCTTTGCAGTGTTGCTTCGTGAAACTTTGACAAATTCCCGCAAGGACACTATTACACTGGCACAAGAAATTAAAACTTTAAAAAATTATATTGAAGTCGAACGCTTGATGGCAAGCAGAGATTTTACATACAATATTGATTTGAATTCTGATTTAGATCCTGAAGAAGTACTCATTCCGCCAATGTTAATTCAGCCATTTGTAGAAAATGCCATTCGTCATGGAATCATGCCTTTGCAACGTGCTGGCGATTTACAGATCGTTTTTAAAACGGACAATGACTTTTTATATGCTACAGTTACCGATAACGGAGTTGGCATTCAGCAATCTAAAAAGAACAAACCTAAAACGGATCATCAATCGATGGCATTGCAAGTAACCAAGGAACGTATTGAATCGTTAGCAGGTCGTAATACACTAAAAATTGAAGATATCTCTGAAAAAGATGCTACCTTAGCAGGAACCAAGATATCGTTTAAAATTCCTTTGGAAACGGATTATTAAATGTTAAATATTGAATGATAAATTTTAAATGTAAATATCTCGGTACTAACACCAAAAACCTAATACCTAATACCAAAACATATGCTTACTACTGTTATTGTTGATGATATTCCTGCGGCGTTGCAAATGCTGAAAGGTGATATTGAGCGCTTACATCCTGAATTAAAAATTATTGGAACAGCACAAAGCGTTGTAGAAACGGCAAAACTTTTACGAAAGCAACAGCCCGATATTTTATTCTTAGACATTATGTTAGGTGATGGTTCTGGATTTGATGTGTTGGAGATTTTTCCAGATCTGACATCAAAAATCATTTTTGTTACCGCAAGTGACGAGTTTGCTATTAGAGCATTCAAATTCGCTGCCATTGATTATGTTTTGAAACCGTATGCGGAAGAAGAGCTATCGGCTGCGATTGAAAAAGCCAAAGGTCAGATTCACCCAAACAAAGAACGTTTGGATATTTTAAAAGATACCTTAGAAGCTCCGAACGAAAAGCCAACCAAAATATCGTTACACACCTTAGATAAGATTATTATTGTGAGTTTGGATGAAATTATTCGTTGCGAATCGGATAGTAACAATACTATTTTCTATTTACAAGACGGACAGAAGATTTTCGTGACCAAAACCTTAAAATACTTTTCTGATATGTTGAGCAATTATCAGTTTTTACGCGTACATCAAAGTCATTTGGTCAATCTGCAATTCATCAAAGCTTTTATTAAAACGGATGGTGGTTATTTATTGTTGAAAGATAAAAGTACTGTGCCTGTTTCGGTTCGTAAAAAAGTAGAAGTCATGGATATTTTGAGTAGTATTCATCGGAAGTAGCTTTGACTTTGCTTTTAGACTTACTCTGTTCTTAGACTTACTTAGACTGCTTTGCTGTTAGACTTACTCTGTTCTTAGACTTACTTAGACTGCTTTGCTGTTAGATTTTCTTAGGTATACAAACGTCACTTCGAGTGAATTTGTAAAACAAATTTGTATCGAGAAGTACTATGATTTTGAGCTTTTCTTTTCCTATTCAGACTGGCTTCTGTTTTTAGACTTGCTTTGTTATTAGATATTAGATCGCTTCGCTACTAGATTTTAGATATGTTTGATCTGTAATTGCGAGGAAGTATGACGAAGCAATCTACCTATTTTTAATGCACTCTTTCCTCTACTTGGGTAATGATTCTTCTTTTTTCACCCATATAGATATAAACGTTAAAATTTATTATCATGAAGAAGCATAATTTAAAAAATTTACGACTCAAAAAGCAAATCATTTCAAAAATTGATCATCAAAATATTTTAGGTGGAATCCCAGGAAAACCACCCGCGCAACCAATTGAACGAAAAACGAAATTCACGCAATGCAGAGTCATATGTCCATCACATCCTAGAGTATGTTTATAAAAAAAGCGGGCTTCGGCTCGCTTTTTTATTTGCTTAGTGTGAACGCTATTAGATATTAGACATATTAGATACGTCATTGCGAGGAAGTATGACGAAGCAATCTGTTTATAGGTAAATACCAAAAACCCAAGACTTAAAACCTTTATATAATAAGATTTTACTATCTTCCAAAAGATTAAAACCCTTATTGATGAAAATACTAGCGATGCTCCTTTTTTTATGTGTGACTTCTACAACCGTTGCACAAAGCGAATACGAACCAACTGCCCTTGATCCGTATGGCATGAAAAATCCAAAAGCACCCAAACAATTAGACGATTTTAAACCGATGATTGGCATTTGCGATTGCGATTCGGAACGTAGAAATCCGGATGGAAGTTGGGCAAACGCTGTAAAAATGACTTGGAAGTACAAATATATTATGAATGGAATGGCCATTCAGGATGAGACTTTAAAAGCCGATGGAAAGCATTCGGGAAGCATCCGACAGTTTAGCAAAGATAGTCTAAGCTGGTACGTACATTATTATGCCTCTGCCTCGCCTACTCCAACCTTAGGTTCTTGGAAAGGAAAGAAAACGGAAGATGGCAAAATTGTGCTATACAAACCACAAAAAGCACCAAATGGCATGGATGGTTTTTCACGTTTGACATTTTACGATATTACCGACAAAGGTTACAAATGGATTGGCGAATGGGTAGATCCAAAAGAGACTGTTAGTTTTCCTTTTTGGAAAATTTCCTGTGTAAAACGCGAAGAGTAATATTTACGAACTCCATACTAATTATCAAAAAAAAGCAGAAAACACATCTTGTATTTTCTGCCGTGTAATGCTTTCTAAGAAAACAAAGTATTGTTATTGATTGCAAGAACCTACTCCTGTGCAAGATCTTGTGCAATAATCTCCTTGTGTTTCATCTGTTTTAAGATCTAATTTACCTCCATTAAGCTCAATCTGTCTTAATTTAGAAATTACTTCTTTGCGCAAGCGCAACGCTTCTAATTGTCTTTTTTTCATGATAAGATGTTTTATTTTAAATTACAATCCCTTGTTATCTTTTAAAGGTAGACAAATCATAATTCTCACACAATCTACTTTTATTTATAGAAAATTAATTCTTTTAAACGCAGTTAACAGTTCTTGAAGCCTAGGTATATATGATGTTCACGCTATACATAAATAAAGTTTATACATATCATATAAAACATAAATAAAAATAAATAAGCTTTATTCTTGATATTTGTAGTATAAAGTTAGAAACTAAGCATACAATATATAAGAGTAGTGTATGCAAGTACGTAAGTAAGTGTTATAAAAAGTTAGCTTTCATATCCCAAACAATATTTGTGAGAATGTATTGTTTGGGTTTTTGGTTTTTATTTCTTTCCTTGATCAGTGATACTTTCCAGATAAGCAGACAAATCTTTAATAGAATTTAAAATTTCTTCCTTGCCCATTTCTTCTGAAATTTCAAGAATAGTCATCATGGCTTCTCTTTTCTTATTTCGTAAAATAGCACTACTTAGTTCTTTTATATTTTGAAGTTGGTCTATATTTTCAGCCCCTTTAATTTCTTTGATTAAATGTAACAAGTCCTTATCCATTGTAGCTTTATTAGTTTTTACTCTATTTACTCAAAAGTAATAATTATTAAGATTGCATTGAATTATTTTTTGAAAGATTACAATTTAGTAAAATATTACTTTATTTTTTTTCTCTCGTAGTCATAATACTTAATTTTAGATTGAACCAAATTCAGATAATAGTCTATCATTGATATTAAATTTTTTTCATTCCTGTTTTTATCAGAATTCACAATCCAAACATTATAGATTAAAGCTGAAGCTTCTCTAATCAAATCATCTAAACTTTCACATTCTAAAGGAGGGAAACCATCTTCTAAAGGGTTATTGATCAAATAGTCAAACTCATTTTTTTTAGCTAAAATTGATTTTTTTAAACTAGTTAGGTTTAAACTTTGATTATAAAGCTCAAAATTAGTTCTAATATCCATGTAAAGTTGATTAATTGTATTAAACAATTTACTTGCTTCACTTAGATAGTGCCCTTTAGAAAACTCATTATTTGATATAAATGTTGAAAGTGAAGAATATAGTGACTCCCATTTTATTTTAATCTTGTCAATAATTTCATCTGGCTCAAAAGGGTTTAATTTATATTGACAATTTTCATTATTCCATATTACTCTACAGAAAGGAAGACCTTTATTTACTTGTTGAATGCTATCATAAAAAAATAACAACACAACTTCTGCTTCTTTATTAGCATATTTATTTTCAGTCAATTTATTTCTATGATAATCACTATTTTTAAACTTCTCCACAATTTCGGGTATCATTTTTCTCATAGTAGTTAAACTTTTAGCGTGAGTACTTTCTACAAGAATCTTGGCTTCTATTCTTCTTGCATCATTATGTGATATATCACTCACTTGTAAAGCAACATAGTGATTAGGATTATAGTATATTTTTTTGAGTTCTTCTTTTGCCTTATCTAATAAATTAATTTTTGGAATTTCTATCTTCCAAGCTTTTTCAGTTCTTATTATTTTTTCAGAAGTAACAAGTTGCCAAAAAATACTATTAAATGTTGGTTCATAAATTAAAATTATTACTGGTAGTGATTGACTAAGCCAATACTCTAAATGTTTATTCTCTCCTCTAAATATATAGGCTTTTGTAGTTTCTTCTTTGAAATAGCTTTTCCCGCTTTTTACTTGTATAGCAAAAATCTGTCCTGTAGGAATACCGTTATTAACTATTTCAACATGCATATCAATCCCAAAATCTGAGATAGGTTGTTCTCTTTCAATCCAACCAAATTCCTCTAAAAATATTAAAGCACTTCTATGGATTCCAATTCTCTCTATAGGATTAAAAACACTCATGACTTCTTGCTAAAAATTAAAACACTTATCAACTAACTCAATTCAACAAAGTCTATCTTAAAAACTTTTACTTAAATATATACCATTATATACAACTACACAATGTGGTTTCCCTTAATTACTATCAAAATTCCCAAACAAACTTTCCAATTCCTCAAAGTAAACTTACATCCCTCACAACTACTCCCAAACACTCCCTCTTCAAATCACAATCAAAACATCAAGTACTTCCTAAACTTTACTACATAGCAAAAACTACTTTACTACCTACTAAAAACAAGTTTACTACCTAGTAAAAATTATTTTTATCTTTAGGATTCATTAAAAACCTCAAAAGGTTTTGATAGAAAGAACTTGATGAAAATAATAAAACCAAAAGAGCATGGCCATAAAATATAAAGTAGTAGAACGCGGAACGCCCGGTGTAAAAGGTGGTGGCACCAAGAAGTATTATGCTTCTACTACTGCACGTGAAAAGATTGATTTAAAACAATTGAGTGAACGACTCGCTTCTATTTCCACAGTCACAGAGATCGATACGATTGCGGTATTACAAGGTTTGGTCCATTTATTACCAGAATATTTGTGTCAAGGCAGTAGCATTTCTTTGGGCGATTTTGGTACGTTTACAGTGCATATTCGCAGTGAAGGAAAAGAAACACCCGAAGCTGTCAATGCGCAATCTATTAAAGATGTAAATGTTACCTTTCGACCAAGTGTAGAGTTCAAAAAACGTATGAAAGCTGTGAAGTTTAAAAAGCATAGCTAAGCGTTGCCTCCACACTTAAATAAATGTTAATTTTTTTAAGATTTAAAGTTATTTGTTTAATGTTTCATTATCTTCGTTAAACAGAATAAATTAAATCGCGCAATCATGAAATCATTTTTACTAAAATTCCTATCCCTTTCCTTGATAGCATTGCTTTCTTTTAAAGCAAATGACACACAAGAGTTTAAAGGAAAAGCCTATTATATTTCAAAATCTAAAATGCAATTGGGAAGTTGGGGCGCACGATTGAGTGAAGCACAAAAGAAAGATGTAGCGGCGCGTTTGAAGAACCGATTGGAGAAATCGTATGTATTGAGCTTCAATAAAGAAGAATCTGTTTTTAGAGAAGAAGATAAATTAGATGCCATTTCTGGAGCTACCGATTCTTGGGGCGCAAACTTTACCAGAGGATATCAATATAAGAATGTTAAAGATGTGGCTTTGGTACAAAGTCAAGAGTTTTACGGAAAGAAGTTTTTAGTAAAAGATAAACTCCACACAATTGAATGGAAAATGGGGAAAGAAACGAAGCAAATTGGACAATATACTTGTTTTAAGGCAACAGCTTCCATCTCTCAAGACGACTTGGCTTGGTACAATTTTTCATGGAGTGACTTGCGTAGAAAAGACGAAGATGGTGACGGAAAACCAGATGTTCCTATGGTAGAAGTGGAAGCTTGGTACAGTCTGCAAGTTCCTGTAAGTCATGGACCTGCAGAATATTGGGGATTACCAGGATTGATCTTAGAAGTAAGCGCTGGCGATACGACGATGTTGTGTTCTAAAATTGTCATTAATCCAGACGAAGAAATCAAAATTAAAGCTCCAACTGGAGGAAAAGAAATTACAAAAGGGAAGTACCAAGAAACCATCAAAGAGAAAATGCAAGAAATGATGAGCAATCGAGGTAGAAGAAGAGGTTAATTTTTTTAGTTTAGTATTAAACTTTTACGTTAATATATAGTCTAAATAAAAAACTAACTATAAACACCAATGAAACAAATACTTTGTATTATCCTACTCTTTGCAGTAAACTGCACTTTTGCTCAAATTAAAATGGAAGGAGTTGTTAAAGACAGCTTGAATAAACCGCTAGAATTGGCAAATGTGATTGCGCTGAATAAGGAATCTGGTACGCTAGAATCGTACGGTATTACCGATAAGTTTGGAAAATACAGACTTAAATTAACTAAGAATAAAAACTACAAAATACAAGTAAGCTATATTGGCTTAAAGAACTTGGAGCAAGACCTTTCTACCAAAGAAAGTGATATTACAAAAGACTTCGTGATGAAAAGCAGCAACTCACTTGAAGCGGTGGAGTTGACGTATGAAATGCCCGTAACGATTAAAGGAGATACACTTGTATACAATGCAGATTCGTTTAAGAATGGTACCGAACGGAAATTGGAAGATGTCCTTGAAAAACTGCCCGGCGTAGAAATTAACGAAGATGGTCAGATAGAAGTTGAAGGAAAAGTGGTGAACAAGTTAATGGTAAACGGAAAAGATTTCTTTGATGGTGATACCAAATTAGCGACAAAAAACATTCCTTCAAAAGCAGTTGATAAGATTCAAGTATTGCGTAATTATTCAGAAGTTGGACAATTGCGAAGTGTGACGAACAACCAAGATAGTGTTGCCATTAATATTAAACTGAAAGAAGGAAAGGAAAACTTTTGGTTTGGAAATGTTACTGCAGGAAGCGGATCGTCGCCCGATAATGAACTCTATTTGTTTCAACCCAAACTATTTTATTACAGTCCGAAGTATAGCTTAAATTTTATTGGCGATTTAAATAATATCGGCGAAGTTGCCTTATCGCGACGTGACATTCGAGGATTTACTGGTGGTTTTCGTCCGCCAAGTAGAAGCAGCGGAACTAATATTAATCTCGGTGATAACAGTTTAAACTTTTTGACCAATCAGAACAATGCTTTGGAGATAGAAAGTAAATTGGCAACCGGAAACTTTAGTTATTCGCCAAATAAAGCGTTGGACTTAAGTGGATTTTTAATCTACAGCAGTAGCCGAATTTTATCGAAAGAAACCAGTTTTGTACAGTACACCGATCCTGAATTGGGCATTCCTGATGAAGCGACCGAACAACGAAGCAGAGAACGTTCCGATCAAGTCGTTGCAAAGCTAAGTGCTAAGTATCAACCAAACCTCAACAATCAATTGGATTATGACGTGATTGGACGTGTTTCAAATGACACGCAAAATCAAGGTGTATTCTCGTCTGTTATTGGAAGTACCAATCAAATTGATGAAGTAACTCCTTATAGTTTCAATCAGAACTTAAACTATTATTATACGCTGAATGAGAACAATATTTTTGCCTTAGAAGCGCAGCATTTGATTAAGAATGAAGATCCTTTTTACAATGCAATTTTAGACAATGATACCAATAGTGCTTTTGATACTACGGCAGATGCTTTAGGTTTGGATACTACGGTAGATGAATTTAATTTGAGACAAAACAGACGTATCAAATCCAATCAAGTAGACGCAAAGTTGGATTATTACAATATTTTGAATGCACGAAGCAATATTAACATCACTTTTGGAACGATATTGAGTCGTCAGCAATTCAACTCAAATCTGTTTCAGTTTTTGGGTCCAGGCTTGACGTTGAATCCGATTCCAACTTTCAATGATGGACGCGCTACCAACGATACTGAATATAATTTTAGTGATATTTATTTAGGTTTCCATTACCGTTTAAAAAGTGGTAAGTTCACCTTTACGCCAGGATTTTCAGTACACTCGTATGGCAATAAGAACAGTCAGTTTGGAGTAGAATATAAAGATAATTTCTTTAGATTGTTACCAGACTTTGAAACACGCATTCAGTTTAAAAAGAGTGAAGCTTTGACTTTACGCTACCAAATGCAAAATCAGTTTACAGACGTTACACGTTTGGCTGAAGGTTTGGTCATGAATAACTTTAATAGTTATCAGTTTGGAGCGCCAGAATTGCAAAATGCATTGTCGCACAATGTAAGTTTGATTTATACAAGTTTCAACCTCTTCAATTATACCAATGTATTTGCTAGAGCGGCCTATTCTAGTAATATTGATCAAATTCGTGGTTTGACAGATTTTGAAAGTGTTATTCGTACAAGTACCTTCTTTAATTCGAGTTTTGCCGATGAAAATGTAAATGTTTTTGGTCGTGTACAACGTACGTTTGGAAAGATTCGTGCTACCCTGAACGCTAGTTTTAATTACAGTAAGATCAATCAGTTTATTCAGCAACGTCGTTCTGTAAACGAAGGATTTACACAGACGTATACGCCTGGAATTCGAACGAATTTTAGAATTGCGCCAAATGTACAATTACGTCACCGTTACAGTGTTACGGACAATACGCAAGGTGGAAGAAGCACACAGTTTACCACCAATGCCACTACCTTTGATTTTGACGCCTATATCTGGAAACGAATTACTTTCCGTACCGATTATACCTATACCAATCAAGGTTTAGGAAATGGCGAATCGCAATCGTTCCAAACATGGAATGCAACTTTATCTTATAGAAAAGACAGAGATGCCAAATGGGAATATGAAATTAAAGCTACTAATATTTTAGACATAGATGCACGTGTACGAAACAGCGCCAATAACTTATCGGTATTCAGTTCAGAAACCTTTATTCAGCCGCGTTTTATTACGTTTAGATTTGTGTATACTTTATAAAATTTCAAAAATATAATAACTCTAATTTGTTATTATTGTTAGTAAAAAAACCGAGCAACAGTTGTCGTATTGTTGTTTGGTTTTTAGTTGTTTTTGATATATTTACTTTAAGGTTAATTTACCAAGTAAAGTTAAATACAAATTGCTAGCGCCTTTACCTCTGTATTTATCAATATTTCATTTATTTTATCTCTAGTGTATCCTTTTTTTGGCAAACCATTAAGGCTATATAATTCACTTAATAAACAAGCACTTTCAAATACAATACTATTCCTTGGGTATTTTTTTATTTCGTTAAAAAACTTAAGGGCATTTTCTTTTAAACCTATTTCACTTAAAATGTGAGTGTTCAAAATATTATCTATTGGATCTACTATATTTATTTCATTTATAGGCACCATTTCTTTACTTAAATCATTATTAAGAATTTTCAAAAACTTTAATGTAGATTCATAAACCTTTTTAATCTTAAAATATGGTACATCACTTATAACTTCTAGAATTAAATTGTAAGCTTTCTCTTTTCTTTCTTCTCTTATATGATATAAAATCCATGAATGATAAAAGTAATAGTCTGAGACAGTTTTTAGTTTTTGAAACATTGATAAATCAAATTTAATATTTTGTTTTAATATTAAGTTACAATTTAATAAAGCGTGTTTTGAATATAAATCATTGGGATACAATTGCTGAATTTCTTCGTATAATTTCTTCGCACCTTGTAAATTTCCTTCCGATTTTAAAATCCCTGCATAACCATTCTTTACAACAATATTGTTTGGATACAATTGCTGAATTTCTTCATATAATCTCTTAGCACCTTGTAAATTTCCTTCTGATTTTAAAGCCTCTGCATAACCAGTCTTGGCAAAAATATTATTTGGATACAATAACTGAATTTCTTCGTATAATTTCTTTGCGCCTTTTAAATCTCCTTCTGATTTTAAAACCTCTGCATAACCAGTCTTAGCAAAAATATCATTTGGATACAATAGTTGAATTTCTTCATATAACTTCTTCGCGCCTTGCAAATCTCCTTCTAATTTTAAAACCTCTGCATAACCAGTCTTGGCAAAAATATCATTTGGATACAATAGCTGAATTTCTTTATATAATTTCTTTGCGCCTTGTAAATCTCCTTCTGATTTTAAAACCCCTGCATAACCAGTCTTAGCAAAAATATCATTTGGATACAATAGCTGAATTTCTTCATATAACTTCTTAGCGCCTTGTAAATCTCCTTCTAATTTTAAAACCTCTGCATAACCAGTCTTGGCAACAATATCATTTGGATAAAATCGCTGAATTTCTTCATATAATTTCTTCGCGCCTTGTAAATCTCCTTCTGATTTTAAAACTTCCGCATATTGAGTATCTAAAATCGCATCTTCAATAGGTGTTAATTTTGCTATCATTATAACTAATTTAGCAAAACTGTTTTCGTTTAATGAAAGTAAGCTACTTGATATATTTGTTAAGGATTTAATTAAAAACTTTAAAGGGCTAACTTTTATTTGATAGATAATTAATTCTTCAAGTTCATTTATAGCTTTTGAATAATTTTTATTTAAAACATTTGAAATAATATATTCTTTATAATTTTCAATCTTATCAGTATTAGCCATTTCCTTTTTAAAAAAAAGTTTTCTTCGTATTTGTAATTTATTCCACGATTTGAATGAAGACTTACGACTACGAGCTTTTAAGTATAAAATAGATTCTTTTTCTACTAAACTTATAACAGAAAGATTAGTAATATTAAACTTATTCTGTAACAAAATTCTTAGTTGTAATTTTATTGAATATTGTTCTAAATCTATATTTAAATCTTTAGCTTGATCAAAAATTTCTTCAAATAAATATAGTTTTGGTTTTTTTAATTTTTCTAAATATTTACATATTTCAACAAAAGCTATTTTCAAGTTTTTATTATAAATAATTTTTTTATTGCCTGAAAACATTAATGCCCCTTGATCTCCTTCTTTAAATTTATCATTAAACCTTTTTTTTATTATCCAATCATCATCTACAACTTCAGAAAATGAACAAATACAAAATTCATCATCCAATATATGATGATAAACTTTTTTTCCATCCGAATATATCGGGATAGTAAACGAATTCTGTTTATAGGGCTTTATGTATCCTATCAATTTCATCAAATCAAGTTATTTTGCTCAGTAAAATCTAAATATTTATCATAAATAGCACCAAAATACTCCAAAGGATTACCTTTTATTGTTCTATAACCAATGGGGTCTATAATACCAAAGTCATTTGTCAAGATTTCTTTTATTTCATCTTCTGCAAGATAACTTTTAGGCGCTATGACTTGTAATAGAGAGGAGCTGTCTAATTCTATATTTTCACTATATATCAATTCAATAGTTGCAACTCTATTATCATATTTTGTGCTAGACTTATCGTTAATCAATGACGTATATCCGTAAGCTGGTTGATTAAGAAGACTTACATCATCTAAAGATAATTTCGGCTTATGTAAAACATAATTTTCGTTAGTTTTATAAAATTTTTTTATGACTTTTTTTGCTTCCTCTATACTTGGATCAAGTTCTAAGTGTGTAATTCCTACTTTTTCATGAAAATGATCTTCTTTAATATTAGATAATTTTGAAAATGCTCCTGTATCAAATGGATGTAATCTACTCATATCAGGTATTTTATCATAATCCATTATAAAACAGACTGGAAAATAACTTGCATTACCTTTAGATCCTTGTATTAACTTTCTGTAAGATGGTATTCCATAAAAAGCATACAAATAGTCTTTTTTAAAAACATCACATTTATATGGTTTTAATTGACGTGACTCTAGTATACTTAAAAAATCAAAAGCTTCACAAGAATGTAAAATTGGAAGAATTTTCAAACTTGTATTACCATCTCCTAATGCCTCTTTAAAAAACTTCATGAAATAAATTATATTCTTTAAATATAAAATAAAAATTACAACTTCACAATGAGGTTTCCCGTAAGAAAAACAGAAAATACAGCATTCTATATTATATTAATAGCCCTTATGAGTTAAAAAGTATACATTGAAAAAAAATCAACAAACTTCTAATTCTACTTTTGAAGCAAAGAATAGTACTTTTTTATTATAAATAGATATATTCACTCTCCTAAACAATTACATTGGTCCATTCAAATACAAATTATAAAAACGTTTCTTATCCATATCAAATACAACGCCCCAAAGCTGTGGACCACCATCACAAACAACCATAGGTATGTTTTTCCAGTCATGTCTAGTAATTGTTGCGTTTTCTATAGTGAAAGCATTGATGTATACATATCTTGTTCCTTTATATATAAATCCTACATATTGATAGGCATACGCTTCTAAGTTTGTAATTGCATAATCTATAAAGAAATCTTCTGCAGGTTCTAATTCGTATACTTTTTTAAAGTTTGTGTGTAAGGTGAGGACATCATTTTCTGTAAGATCAAAAAATTGTGTAGCGCCTCTTGGAGAAGGTCGCGAACATTGATGCACTAGTTGTTTTCCTAAACTGTCTTTGATGACTGTGTAGTGTTTAGGTGTAAATTGATAATTAGTCGTATCACAGGATTGTATGAGTAAAAAAACACATATTCCGAAGAAGGCAATACTTTTGAACCCCTTTATCATATTTCTAGTTTTTGGGTTTGTAATTATCAAAATTAACGCCGTTCGTTTTAAAGTAAAGCCAGCCGCGGGATTCAGGCAAGCCTTTTGTAATGGTCAATGAATTTTTATGTACTTCAATATAATCAGCATGCGTTCCTGAGGTAATTCCGCATTTTTTTCCATCAATTATCAATTCAACATAAATGGTACCTAATTTAACTGAAATACTCTTTTCATATTCCATTCCAGAAAGCTCTTTTTTCAATTTACCTATTTGAGCAGCTGTCAATTCAAACTTTCCAGAGTTGTTGTACATCGTTGCTTTTTCTAGCTTTGACAGATCAACTAGGTTTCCAAAAGTGATTGCATTATTATCACTTTCTTTGGCTTTTGTAACGTCTTTACAACTGGTGAATATTACCAAACACGATAGTAGAAGCTTTAATTTCATAATAGTATATTTTTAGTCGGTTTTAATGGAAGCACTGTACTTTTCTGAAACAATCCTTTATACTATACAAAACGTGGTTTCTTGTAATTAGTATGTGTTTTGTAAAAATGCTACTAATTGTTGTTTGATAAAATACGTCCAACCAGCCACACAGCTTTCATGAGCAAACTCAGGAATTTCATCGGGAAAGTCTGCTATAACAGTTGTTGTAAGCGTAAGTTTGGTTTCGTTATGAATCTCTTCCAATTCAAACGTTACAAAAGAATCGCCTGCTAAATCTTCGTATTTCCAATTGTAAACGAGTTTTTGCTGCGGAATCACTTCTGTAACTGTCCATAAGTGCATAAAATCTCGTGAAGGTGCTTTTACATTGAATTGTGTTTGAAAACCAACTTCCGCTTTAAAATCGGGAATATTATCAAAAAACCATTGTCGCATTTGTGAAACATCTGTAATGGCTTTCCAAACGGATTCCACTGATTGTGTAAAGTTTTGTGAGACGATTACTGATGGTTCGGAAGTTTTCATGGTGTTAGGTGTTAGGTGTTAGGTGTTAGGTGTTAGGTGTTAGGTAAAAGTAGTTATTTTTTATAATTTCAAAATTGAGTATAAAAAAAGCGACCTTTTTCAAGATCGCTTCATATAGTACATAGTGTATGTGTCTATTTTCTGTTTGCCATTCTGTGACGTTCTCTTGCTAATAAAGTATTTTTTAATAACATCGCAATGGTCATCGGTCCTACTCCACCAGGTACTGGCGTAATGTGACTTGTTTTTTTGCTTACGTTTTCAAAGTCTACATCACCTGTAATGCGATATCCGCGTTTTCTAGTTTCGTCTGGAACACGTGTGATTCCTACATCAATGACAATAGCATCATCTTTTACCATTTCTGCTTTTAAGAAATTTGGTCGTCCTAAAGCCGTAATGATGATGTCTGCTTGACAAGTAATTTGTGTAATGTTTTTGGTATGACTGTGTGTTAAGGTAACTGTTGAGTTTCCAGGGAAACCACGTCTTCCCATTAAAATACTCATTGGTCTTCCAACAATGTGACTTCTTCCAATAACTACAGTATGTTTTCCTTTGGTTTCAACATCGTAACGTTCTAGCAATTCTAAAATCCCAAATGGTGTTGCAGGAATAAATGTAGACATGTCTAAGGCCATTTTTCCAAAGTTCTCTGGATGGAAACCGTCAACATCTTTGTCTGGATTTACTGCCATTAATACTTTTTGCGTATTGATTTGTGGTGGTAATGGCAACTGAATGATGAATCCGTCAATATTATCATCTTCATTTAACTCATGAATCTTTTTTAGTAATTCAAGTTCAGAAGTTGTATTTGACATACGTACCAAAGTCGATTCAAATCCCACACGTTCACAAGAACGCACTTTACTTCCTACGTAGGTTAAACTTGCACCATCATCTCCAACCAAAACGGCCGCTAAATGCGGAACTTTTTCTCCGCGATCTTTCATTTTTTGGACTTCCTGTGCTATTTCGTCCTTGATATCATTCGATACCTTTTTTCCATCTAATAAAACCATGTATTGTTGTTGTTGTGTTGTTTTTAGTTGTTAGCTGAATGCTTACTGTAATTTTGAAATCAAAACATAAACTCCTAAATCTATAGACTCTTATGCTTCTTATTTGTTGATTTGTTTTTTGTTAATTCGTCAATTTGTTAACTCATAACAAAAAAGCTATTTACTACAAATTTGCAATTTCAAACAGTAAGCTGAGCGGAGTCGAAGCTTAGCGTCCCATTCCTTTCATCATCTGCATCAGCTTTCTTCCGCCGCCGCCTTGCATCATTTTCATCATCTTGCTCATTTGATCAAATTGCTTTAACAATTGATTCATTTCTTGTACTGAGCGTCCAGCACCTTTGGCAATACGCTTTTTACGGCTAGCATTGATCATTGCTGGTTTTGAACGTTCTGCTGGCGTCATAGAGTGAATTAACGCTTCAATATGTTTGAAAGCATCATCTTCAATCTCCATTCCTTTCATAGCTTTGGAAGCTCCAGGAATCATTCCGACTAAGTCTTTCATGTTCCCCATTTTCTTCACTTGCTGTATTTGCTTTAAGAAATCGTCAAAACCAAACTGATTCTTCGCAATTTTCTTTTGTAACTTTCTAGCTTCTTCTTCATCAAACTGCTCTTGTGCTCTTTCTACTAACGAAACAACATCTCCCATTCCAAGAATACGATCTGCCATACGTGAAGGATAGAATACATCAATAGCTTCCATCTTTTCACCAGTACCAATAAATTTGATTGGTTTGTTTACTACAGATTTAATAGAAATGGCAGCTCCACCACGTGTATCACCATCTAACTTCGTTAAGATAACTCCGTCAAAGTTTAAGATATCGTTGAAGGCTTTTGCTGTATTTACGGCATCCTGACCTGTCATAGAATCTACCACAAATAAAGTTTCTTGTGGTTCAATCGCTTTGTGAATATTTGCGATTTCGGTCATCATGGCTTCATCAACAGCCAAACGACCTGCGGTATCAATAATAACCACATTGTGTCCGTTTTGCTTTGCATGTGCAATACCTGCTTGTGCAATAGCAACTGGATCATTATTTCCTTTATCGGAATAAACATCAACCTTGATTTGATCACCTACTACATGCAACTGATCAATTGCCGCCGGACGATATACATCACAGGCAACTAATAAAGGTTTCTTTGTCTTTTTGTTTTTTAAATAATTGGCAAGTTTTCCCGAAAACGTCGTTTTACCCGAACCTTGTAAACCAGACATTAAAATGATGGATGGTTTTCCAGATAAGTTGATTCCTGCTGCGTCTCCACCCATTAATTCAGTCAATTCATCTTTTACGATTTTTACCATTAACTGTCCTGGCTGTAACGTCGTCAATACGTTTTGTCCTAAAGCTTTTTCTTTTACTCTTTTGGTAAAATCTTTTGCAATTTTAAAGTTTACATCGGCATCAAGTAATGCTCTACGCACTTCTTTTAAAGTTTCTGCAACATTTACTTCCGTTATACTTCCATGTCCTTTAAGAACATGCATTGCTTTATCTAGCTTTTCACTTAAATTATTAAACATACGTTTGAATTCTTTTTTTGAGAAGTGGCAAAGATAGTGGAAACTTCTAACTTTTGAAAGTATAAACGCAGTGGTTACACTATGAATATGGATTTGTTTTTTGTCTTTTTATGGATTTATGATTTTCTGGTGTTTTTTATTTCAAAAACTTAAAAAAATTACGCTTCCACTGCAAAACATGTAACTGAAAGTGCGCTTTTAGAATTAAAATTCAAGATTTTTCATTTGATGTTTATAAAGGTGTTTCTGGAAATGGTTTGGCTATCCGCACTCGTTTTCTGTTTTGTCATTCCTGTATAAGCTAAATTTCAAATCAAAAAAAGCTTACACATTGTCTGCATTGAGCGCAGTTGAAATGCTTCTATCCTTAACGTTTATTAAAGAAAAACTAAAATCATTGCACAATATTAGATTAACTTTTATTTTTAGAAAAATTAAATGAAACTGTATTCCCATGATTGTTTTTAACCTCGCTGCCATTTTAGTTGTATTAATTGCTGCACTATTATGCATTCCTATTATTATTATTTATGCACTTGGTGGCATGAACGAAAAAATGTTGGTCATTTGTGCCAGTTGGATGATTTTAGTCGCTTCTTTTATTGGAAAAGCTAAAAAAATAGATGGAAGACTCTTTTTTATTCCTATGTGGATTTTAAGCATTCCGATTCCTTTTATTTTTACCTATGCCACATACAAATGGTCTGGAATTGGCGTTACTTTTGGGATCTTTGCTTTTTTTGTAGGGCTCATGATGTTTTATACATACAAGAGAGAAAAGAAACGTTTGAATAACTTAGGTTCAGAAAGAATAGATTTTTCAGAACATGCCATGAATCCTATTGCTTACTGGGAAGCCGTTAAAGAAAAGTTTTTTTCTCCTACTTTCATAAAAATGACACCAGAAATCAGTCGCTTTAATTTAAAAATAGTTAAAGTACTGGAAAATGAAAATATTCAGCTTAGACATTTAGAAGCCTATAAAAATGAAATGAAAAAAATAGGTGCACATCATGAAAATCTAGACTCAGAAGTCACAAAAAAGTTAATGGATGAAATTGATCTTAAGATTATAGATTTGAAAGAAAAAGCGAAACTAAGTGGCAACTTATAAATTAATAAATCTCAGGAATCAACTTCTACATTTTGTTCTACTTTGAATGAAGAAGGTAATAAAACAAAAAAAGCTGCCCTAATTCAACAAAAGGCAGCTTTTAAAATTAGTCACTAAACTAACTTAAATAAACACTTAATCTTTATTTCTTATAAACAGTTGTTGCAATCGGCTTCCAAGTTGAACAAGGTGCTCACTTGGTTTGGACTTAACGCAACTTTGTATACGCGTATATCATCTAAATGACCTTCAAAGCCATTTCCTAACATGTAATTCATTAATGGCATACTTCCAATATCAATAGCCGCATTTTCATCTACGTTTCGTTGTACACCATCACGGTATAAACGCACGGTATTGTTACTATCGACCGTTACTACTAAATGATGCCAATTGGTTGTGTCCGTTGGTAAATCTGGATCTACATTCCACGGATCGTCCCATAAACCATATCCAGAATCTGCATCACTGAATACAGGCGTATTTAAATCAAACACACTGACTTGAAAACCTTCACTAACCGCATTCCCTTTTTGAAATAAAATTTCATAGTTGGAAGGATCAGTGTTTTGCATTTTAAACCACAGACTTACCGTAAATGCATCGCCTTGTACTATTTGATTTGCGGTTGTAATTGGAATTTCTACCGTTTCACTACCATCAAAAGCAATGGCACACGAAGTATTTCCTGCTCTGTCGGATACATAATTGTAACTTCCGGAAGCTTCCCAATTGCTCACCAAATCTTTGGTTTCATTGGCAAATGGCATGTACAGAATTAAATCGTCTGTTAACACTGTATTATTCGTACAACAGTCTTCTACAGAAATGGTAATTGTGTAGACTTGAAATTCTCCTGTTAAGTTTTGAATTCGCAAGTACAATGTTTCTACTTGTGATATATTTGTATATGGAATTGCCAATTGATTTGCACTTGATTCCGCATCCGCTTGAGAAAGGTGAAACGAATATGTATATTCTTGCGTACAACTTACATTGTTAATGAATAAAGCATCTAAGTCCATTTCTACAAAACCATCAAACGGATTTTCTTCATCACAAACAGTGGTTTGTATGTTCTCAAAACATTCAAAAGGTGTGGCATTTTCACAAACTTTCTGTAATGTTATTTCTTGATTTCCGCTATGCAATAGTAATTGCTCATCGCTGCATTCGTCTATGATCCATGAATCATTGAATGTGATTAGTTCTGAATCTATATTACTGACATTGAGCACCAAACTTCCTTGCGAAACTGCAACTTCCCAATTTCCTGTATAGGCAACACTGCTACTAGGTTCTGTAGAAAACGTAAACGAACCATCATCATTGAAATAAAATTCGTATTCCAATTCCGTATTTCCAGCAAAATCGGTAATTCTCCAAAAGCAGTTTAATAAACTCGCCGTTACTTGTTCTTGTGTACAATTGGCATCGTTGTAATTGTTATCATCGTCTTCGTCGCAAGCATTTTCCGCTGCAGCGATTGCCGCTTCCAATTCGTCATTGCTATTTACCGAAATTACCGTTCCGTCTGCTTTGATTAAATTGATCGGATAATTGATACTCGCTACTACTCCATCAGAAAGTGTTTCTAGAAAATAGAATAATTCTTCATCATGTGTGATGTTTACCGTTTCAATGACTTCAAAATTTACATCAAAAATGGCAATGCTAAACGGATATTGAAAATCAATACATTCTATATCAATGTCTGGCTGATTGGGTCCTGTACAATTTGAAATCTGAGCAATGAGTTCCTCTTGATTTTCGATGACAACTTCTGTATAATCGCTTAGAATAATTGTAATTGGATATGTAATTGTGACCGAATTGTCATTGGACTGATTTAATATTTCAAGAATTGCCGGATAGTCATTTGTACTATTTACAACAGTTGTCACTCCATTAATAGTAACCGTTACCGGTAAATCTACCACAAAACAATTTGCATTGTCTATAAAATTATCGGTAGAGCCATCTAACAAAGATACACGTTCCATTAAACGTGGCAAGGTTGTATTGGCGACCAAAGTTGCTTGCGTATCGGTTTCTGTAGTTTGTGCACTTTCCTCTTGGCAAGCTTGGAAACAAAGACATATCACGCAAAGCGAAAATATTATTTTTACAGCATTCATTAGGGCAATTCTATTCATAAATTCAGCAAGTTTACATACTCTACTCTTTTAGTATGCTATTACTAAAACAACTCAAACGACAAAATTCCCACCTTTATTTATAAAAAATTTATGTTTACTTTTAGCGAATTATTTAGCCAAGACCAATGCCAAAATCTTTACAAGATAATATATGTAACGAAGTAATGTTTTCTAGTTTTTTTAAGAAACATTACCAGAGTTTGTATTCGTATTTGTATTATAAGTTTGGCGATTATTTGAATCCTGAAGATAAAACACAGGAAGCATTTACCAAACTTTGGCAAAACTGCGGAAAGGTAAAGCCTGAAAAAGCAAAAAGCTACGTTTTTACAATTGGTAATAACATGATGTTGAATGAAGTAAAACATCATAAAGTTGTGTTGCAACACCAAAAGATTAAGCCTAAATCACATACCAACGAGAGTCCTGAATTTTTGATGCAAGAGCAAGAGTATTTGCAGAAGTTGCAACGTGCTATTGGCAATTTGACAGAATCAGAACGTACGGCATTTTTAATGAATCGTGTGGAAGGAAAACGCCATAAAGAGATTGCTGCTATTTTGGAGATTTCGACCAAAGCTGTGGAGAAACGAATTTATAGAGCGTTGAGTAAGTTGCGACAAGAGATTGAGGAGTTGTGATTTGGGTGTTAGGTTTTAGGTTTTAGGTGTTGGGAAATCAGCACTTAACGTCAAAAATTGAAAAAAAGTATATTTAATAAAAAAAAGGGTGGGAATTTTAAATAGTGAGTTGTTATATAGATAAGTAACGATTATGAAACGAGAAGATTTAATACAAAAATGGTTGGATCATGCGTTAACTCCTGAGGAATTTGAAGCTTTCACACAGCTTGAAGATTATGAGGAATTGACCAAGATGCAAACTGCTTTACAGTATTTTAAAGCGCCTGAAGTTGATGTGGATGCTGCATATAATACTGTAACCACTACACAAAAAGATACATCAAAACCTACTTCGTGGTTTAAGCCATTGCTAAAAATTGCCGCAATTTTAGTTATCGGATTCGGTACATACTTATACGCGACATTACCAACACTAACAATGCACGATACGGTTGCGGCAAATAAAACCTTAGTCAAATTACCTGATACTTCTGAAGTAGCACTAAATGCTGTTTCTAGTTTGTCATTTGACGAAGATGCTTGGGAAGAAAAACGCGAAGTAAACTTAGAAGGTGAAGCGTATTTTAAAGTTGCCAAAGGAAAAACTTTTAGCGTGATTACTAATGATGGAGTTGTAACGGTACTTGGAACTGAATTTAATGTAAAGCAACGTAACGACTTGTTTGAAGTGTTTTGCTATGAAGGCTCTGTAAAAGTTACACACAATGATACGAGTGTTGTCTTACAACCAGGACAACGTTATTTGATACTTGATGGGAAAGAGTTTCGCAATGAAGAAGAAAACCTAAAAGAACCTATGTGGATACACAACGAAAGTTCTTTTAAAAGTTTACCTTTACAAGAAGTTATTGAAGAATTTGAACGACAGTATGATGTAACGGTTAAAGCCCAAAATATTGATATATCCCAAATAGTTACGGGAAGTTTCACACATACCGATATTGATATGGCTTTACAATCTATTACACTGCCGTTGAATTTGAAGTATCAAAAGAAACAAAACTCGATTATTCTAAAACGTGATTAAAAAACGCGTACTCACTTTTTTCACTTTCATTTGCTTCTTTCTTAGTTTTCAATGCATTATCGCACAAGGAAATCAAGGGAATAAAATTTTACTGTCTAAATTATTACCCGAAATCCAAAAACAATTTGATGTTGTTTTTTCGTATGTAGATACGACCTTGGATACCGTTTTAGTCACGCCAAGAGAAAAAAGTATTCCGCTGAAAAAACTATTAGAAGGTTTTGAGCTAGAAACGAATTTACGATTTACAATTATTAACGGACGTTATATTGCGATTACCGTATTTGTTGATCAGATTCAGGAATTGGATGAAGTGTATTTGACCGAATATATTGCCTCTGGAATTTCTACCAATAGAACTGGTCAAATTACCATAAAACCTAAAAACTTCGGCATTCTTCCGGGCGTTACTGAACCCGATGTATTACTTACCATTCAAGCTTTACCGGGAATTTCAAGCATCAACGAAACCGTATCCAATATTAATATTCGCGGTGGAACAAACGATCAAAATATCTTAGTTTGGGATGATATTAAAATGTATCAATCGGGACACTTTTTTGGGTTGATTTCTGCATTTAATCCTTATTTCTTAAAGAAAGTAACCGTTACTAAAAACGGAACTAGTGCAAAACATGGTGACGGTGTTTCTGGAATGATTCAAATGGAATTAGATGAACATGTAAACGATTCTTTGATTGCTGGCGCAGGAATGAATTTGATTCATGTAGATGGTTTTGCCAAAGTACAACTCAATAAAAAGATGGAAGTGCAAGTTTCAGCGCGTCGTTCTATTACCGATTTGGTAGAAACGCCAACATACGCCATCTATTTTGATCGTATTTTTCAAGATACCGACATTACCAATAACACTCAAGAAATCAACAATACAACGACAACGAATAGAGATTTCTACTTTTATGATATGAGCACAAAATTCATTTATGATATTTCAAAAACAGACAATTTACAGTTTAGCTTTTTGAATATTTTTAATGATTTGAGCTATACCGAAAATGCTGTTTTAAACAACAGACAACGTTCGGTGAATAGTGGAATTACCCAACGAAATCTCGCTACAGGTTTGACGTATAATCGCGAATGGAATCCTGCATTTAGCACACAAGTACAATTGTATACTTCTAATTATAATTTAGAAGCTACGAATTTCAATATCACTAATAATCAGCGTTTGTTTCAAGAAAACGATTTGGCAGACAGCGCTCTCAAATTCCATACTAAATATCGTATCAATGAAAATTTCACCATAGAAGGCGGTTATCAGTTTTCAGAGATCGGAATCACCAATATTCAAGATGTAAGCAATCCGCAATTTCGTAGCGAACGCAAAGATGTCATGCGAAATCATGCTTTGTATTCGGAAGTTCATTATTTTTCAGACAGTTATCGCACGATGTTAACGTTCGGAATTCGCGGAAATCGTTATGGAAAGATTGATACGTTTCGTTTTGAACCACGTTTGAATTTTAGACAGCAATTTTCCGATTATTTTAGTGTGCTGGTTTTGGGTGAATATAAAAGTCAGGCCATTTCACAAGTCATTGATTTGCAAAATGATTTTTTAGGTGTTGAAAAACGTCGTTGGACATTGGCCAATGGAACTTCGGTGCCTTTGATTGAAAGCAAGCAAGCTTCGGTTGGCATACAATACACTAAAAACAACTTACTAATTACTGCCGAAGCCTATATTAAAGATGTGAACGGAATTACTACGCGAAGTCAAGGTTTCCAAAATCAGTTTCAATTTGTCAATGCTATTGGCGGCTATGAAACGTATGGAATCGATTTGTTGCTGAATAAGAAATGGCACGATTTTAATACTTGGCTGAGCTATTCTTTAAGTAAAAATGAGTATACATTTACTTCGCTTAACAATGGAAATCCGTTTCCAAATAATATAGATATTACGCATAATATTACACTTGGCGCCACGTACTCTTGGAATGATTTTGAATTTTCTTTAGGAACGTATTACCGCACAGGAAGACCTACAACAAGTATTGGAAATCCAAGTGTAGACAATGGTGAAATCAATTATAATTCGCCAAATGCTGAGAATTTAGAAGATTATTTTAGAACCGATTTTTCTTCTACCTATCGTTTGACACTTTCGAAAAAGAAGAAAATTTACTCCAAAATTGGCGTTTCGGTTTGGAATGTGTTCGATCAGCAAAATATATTGAATGAGTATTACAATCTAGACAATGAAGTCGTTTCTCAGATTCAAAATCGCGCCTTAGGCATTACACCAAACTTGAGTTTTCGTGTAGATTTTTAAACTAGACATTATGCTAGATTTAATTCTTAGACTTTCCACAAAAATAAAGTGTAAGAATTCATGTTAAAAAAATTATAAGCAGCTTTGATTTTTAATTATATTATCATAGTTTTAAGCATACATGGAAATAACTATTGGAGTTTTAGCACTTATACTTATCATCGCTATTATTGCTTTTGAATACCGTCTCTTTTCTAAACCAAAAGAAGAAGAGACCGATCCTTTAGAAGCACAATTTAAAGCAACTCAAAAGCTGTCAGAAGAAGTCCAACTAGACATAGAAAATTATATTTTAAAAGCTAATGCTGCTGATCAGCTTTTATTTAAAGATATGACATTCAGTAATTATTTAGCTCACATGAGAAAAACTCACAATGAAAATTTGTCTGAAAGTTTATATGAAAGATTGAGTAGTTTAGAATTAACTCAAAGTAATACTGTCTTCATCATTAAAAGTCTTGAGTTCCAGTTTTCCGCTTTACTGCAAATGAAAACTAAAATGGAGTTAATAAATGAGCGATATTCAACAAAATTAGCGCTTATAAAAAGTCAAAATCGAACACTGCGTCAAACTTAGGTTTTTGTGTGAATTTTTAGAACTATTCATCACTCTGAGCTTCACATCATTTCACTTCATTTCACATCATTAAAATATACACACCATAGTTTTCGTTATAGTGTCGTTAAAAATTGTTTGCTTCTTTTTAGTGATAAAATTCATTAAACTTATATACAACAAAACAGGTTTTTAACTTGGATAGAAATTATGGGGATTTCTAGCATTCGAAAGCTGTCATACTTATGAAAAGAATCGTTTTTTTATTACTAGTTATTTTTTACTCTTGTCAGACTGTAGAGAAAAAAGAAGACTTCACTGAGTTTAAAAGAATAAGTCTTTCTTTCAAGCATTTAATGAGTTGTAAATCTTTAATTGTTCATATTGAAAAATACCCGAAAGGCAATATAGATGTTCGTTATAAATATACGCCTCACAAAGGCTGTAATGCTGATGAGTTTAGTTTTAAGTCCTATTCGATTGATTCCATTCAATTTGAAAAAATCACAGAAAGTATCTTAAAAATTGACCGATCAAATATTGAAAAAGAATCACAAACCATGGGACTTGATGGAATATCAACTTCAATTACTTTTTATGAGAAAAATAAAAATACCATCATGAATGTATATGATATTTGGACTCCAACGGACAATACTGAAAAAAGAAAGTTGAACGATTATATGAGTGCATATAAAACGTTAGTGAAACTGGCTCATATTGATGCTGATTCGCTATTTTAATTATTCCTTTTGAATTTTAAAAGTCTTTAGAAATTCATCAAAGCGCGTAATATTACCTTTATACGTATCTGGAGTGGCATTGAACATGACTAAACCATAATGTGTTTTAGTTTCAAAGGTTACTTTTTTTGCAAGATACGTGCGCATTGTTCCACTTGGCATGTATTGAAATCGCATGCTTCCTCCGTTAAAGTCTCCTATATTTTCAAGTTCTTCTTTTAAAAGTAATGTCATACGACCATCGTCATCTCCGAGTTTTCCTTGTGGTAATACTTCTTTATTAAACGCTTCAAAAGAATCGTATTTTTCCTTTTTTATAGTTCTAATCACAACAGCATTCTTAATATTATTTACATCTGGAAAACTTGCAGTCCACAATGTTTTATCATTCGATCTTATAACATTTAAATAATCGGGAACTACAAATGAAAAATCTCCACTTTCAAAATCGACTACCAAATCTTCATTTTCAGTATTTAAGACACGTCTTCTTAAAAAATCGATATCTATGTTTGATGGATAAATCGCCACTGATTCCGTAAGTGCTTTGATATACGCAGCTTTTTCGGCTTCATCTTCCGAATTAAAAAGTGGAAAACTAATGGTAGATAATTTATCATTCACCACAAAGCACAAAATATTCATACGCGTTAAATAGTCTTCATCTGTTTTGACTTTGTCAAGTGGAATATCGATGCTAAATAAGTAAAACAATTTACCATCTTTATTGTTGAAGAACTTCTCTTCTACTTTCAATTTTTGCTCACTAAATTCCTCAAAATATTTGAGCTCTACATCTTTATAAGCCTGTAAAACCTGCTTTTGTTCTTCTATTCCTTTGCTATTATTATAAATGGAAGTATCGTACTCAGTTTCTATTAATGTAATAATATGATCTTGTATTTTAAACGCACCATTTTCTAAGTAGTCTACATTTTTACCTAGAAATTTCATGGTATAAAAGTCCTTATCATTTATATAATGAAATCCGTCGGAACCTTTCATAAAGTAGACATCTTGTACGGCAGCACTAGAAGTTTGCGCATCATTTTGAGAGAACCCATTTACGTTAAAGCCAACGCAAATAAGAAAGCAGAGTATGTATTTTTTCATAAAATCGGTATATTAATGTGTCTAAATATACTGATTTTATCTTCGTGCTTAAGTTAGAATGTGCAATTTCAACTTATGTTACTTTAATTATGTTGAAATCTTCATCGTTTTACATACGCTCAGGAACTTGAATTCCTAACAATGCAAATGCATTTTTAATGGTATCTCCTACTTTTTTAGAGAGTTGTACTCTGAATACTTTTTTAGCTTCGTTTTCTTCTCCTAAAATGTAAATATTTTGGAAGAATGAGTTGTATAATTTTACCAAATCGTATGTGTAGTTTGCAATGACAGCCGGACTTTGATTGTTGGCTGCTAATTCAACCGCCGTAGGATATCCTTGCAATTGTTTTACGATTTCTTTTTCACGAATATCAATATCAATATCACTGATTTCTGCTGAATAGTCAAAATTTGCTTTACGTAAAATTGACTGTATACGCGCATACGTATATTGGATGAATGGTCCGGTATTTCCAGCAAAATCAATGGATTCTTTCGGATCAAATAGAATACGTTTTTTTGGATCTACTTTAAGAATGAAATACTTTAATGCGCCCATTCCGATGGTTTTATAAAGTGCTTCTTTTTCTTCATCAGAATAGCCATCTAATTTCCCTAGTTCTTGTGAAATTTCTTTGGCTGTCGCTGCCATTTCTAACATTAAATCATCTGCATCAACCACAGTTCCTTCACGACTTTTCATTTTTCCGCTAGGTAAATCTACCATTCCGTAGGATAAGTGATGTAAGTTTTTAGACCAATTGAATCCAAGTTTTTTCAAGATTAAAAACAGTACTTTAAAGTGATAATCTTGCTCGTTTCCAACCGTATAAATCATTCCGCCAATGTCTGGATAGTCTTTTACACGCTGAATTGCCGTTCCGATATCTTGTGTCATGTATACTGCAGTTCCGTCGGCACGCAATACAATTTTTTCATCTAAGCCTTCATCCGTTAAATCGCACCAAACTGAACCATCTTCTTTTTTATAGAAAACGCCACTTTCCAAACCTTCTTTTACAAAGTCTTTTCCTAAAAGATAGGTGTCACTTTCATAATACAATGCATCAAAATCGACACCTAAATTTGTATAGGTAGTTGCAAAACCATCATACA
Source organism: uncultured Kordia sp. (assembly GCF_947489565.1). Classification (GTDB taxonomy): domain Bacteria; phylum Bacteroidota; class Bacteroidia; order Flavobacteriales; family Flavobacteriaceae; genus Kordia. The sequence goes on from NZ_CANLEA010000009.1 coordinate 152,086, forward strand.
CCCATTGGTTCATTTGTTTCCAAAGTGCTACGACTTCTGCATCGCCAGCTTCCCACTTAAGTAACATATCTTGTGCTTCTCCACCAATAGTACTTATGTTTTTGAAATATTCATTCTTGAATGATTTCTTAAATGCTTTGATGATTTCTTCCGAAAGATCGTCTCCATTTTCATATTTCTCAGGAAACTTTTCTTCTAGCATTTTTTGCGTTTCAGGTTTCTTGGCAAACTCTTCAACTTTATCAATTCCTGCTGTTGTGTTGATCCATTCTGAGAATTCCATTTGAAATACTTTTTCAAACTCTACATAATAGTTTCCAACCAACTTATCACCTTTTAATCCTGTAGATTCTGGTGTTTCTCCATTTCCAAAAAGTTTCCAAGCCAACATCGATTTACAGATATGAATTCCACGATCGTTGATGATTTGCGTTTTATAGACTTTTTTCCCTGCTGCTTTAATGATTTCGGCAACACTGTATCCCAATAAGTTGTTACGGATATGTCCTAAGTGCAACGGCTTGTTTGTATTTGGCGAAGAATATTCAACCATAACCGCAGTATCACCTTCTGTTGGAGTTGCATGTCCGAAAGTATCATTCTTAGTAATATTCGCGAAGAAATTTAAGTAATACGAATCGTCTACTACAAGATTTAAAAATCCTTTTACCACATTGAACCTGCTGATTTCCGCCACGTTCGCTACCAAATATTGTCCTAACTCTTCTCCAAGTTGAGCAGGATTCATTTTTTTGACGCGTAGCATTGGGAATACCACGACTGTGATATCTCCTTCAAAATCTTTTCTTGTCGCTTGAAATTCTACATTTTCTAATGTAGCACTGTACAAGGTTTCAAATGCTTCTTTGACTTTTTCCGTTAATACTTCTTGAATATTCATGATCTCAAAAAATTTAAGATGCAAAGATATCAATTATTGACTATGAATAACGAAAAGTTGATGCAGATAATGTAAGATTTATAAACTTGTAAGGTCTTCTAGGGTTTTATTGTCCAAAACTGCCAACATATTATCGCGTACTTCTAACATTAAATGGTGCAATCCGCATGTGGTTTCATCAATACAGTCGTCACATTTTTCATAAAAGTTTAAGCTTACGCAAGGCAGCATGGCAATAGGTCCTTCTAGAATTCGGATAAGCGAAGCTATTTTAATTTCGCTTGGTGTTTTTATAAGATAATAACCACCGCCTTTTCCTTTTTTGGAACCTAGCAAACCGTTATTTTTCAATTGTAAAAGGATGGCTTCTAAAAACTTTTTAGAGATGTTTTCTTCTGTTGCAATTTCAGATATTAATACAGGAGCATCATCGCCTTTTCTGGCAATGTATGTTAATGCTTTGAGCCCGTATTTTGTTTTTTTAGATAGCATGATACTATTTTTCTGATGTAAGGGAACTTGTTTCGAGGCATTCCAATCTAGTGCATAAAAGTAATTGGTTGTTTGTTAAAAACAAAAGTATTCATTAATTATCTACCATTTTTATGGAGATATTGCCAATTTTCAATACATTTTCCACTTTTTTAAACATTTTTTGTCATTTTTTATAACATTACTCTTACTCGAATTTGAAGTATTGATGAACCTATGACATGCTTACACTTTGATTTTATTGAAATAATATAATGAAAAACTATCATCACTTTGACAGTTATTGCATCATTTATTTCTTCTTTATTGGCAGTAATTTTTTGTACGTTAAGCAACGTCAAATTCATTCCAACGGTCCAAATTTAAAATAGGTGAGCCAGAGTTTCTTGAGAAATGTTTGCCCAATAACTATAGCTATTGTATCAACCATAATTGTTCATTGCAATGCAAAGTTGTCCTGATTCAAGAACATTGAATTCATAATGACAATGTTGACAACAAAAATTCCAAGAATGACCAATCCGCGATACACGTCTAAGAGTTCAATACGTGTTTTTTGATTGGTAGACTGAGTATTCAATGGTAGGTATTTTATTTTTATAAAAAAAAAGTACATTTCGACTCCGCTCAATGTACTTTTTAGTTGTTACTCATTTTTCTTCTCGATTGAGAATATTGAGCGGAATCGAAATATTATTTCTTCGGCAAGAAAACCTCAGCCATCATGCAACGTGCACTTCCACCGCCACAAACTTCAATTGTATCTAATGAACTTGATACAATTTTACAGTGCTTTTCTATGGCTTCTATTTGACCTTTGGTTAATGATTGATGTGCCGCAGCACTCATGATTAAGAAAGGTTCATCATTTGCGCCTTTGACTTGCAACATATTTCCTGCAAAGTTGTTGACTTGTGCTTCTGTGATAGCAATGATTTCTTTGCCATCTTGTTTCAGATGTTTTTTTACGTTTTCACGTTCTTTTTTATCATCAATACATTCCAAGCAAATTACAGAGAATTTTTCCGCTAAACACATCATTACATTCGTATGATAAATCGCTTTTCGTTCACCATTTACCGTTTGATTTGCCGTGAAGATTACTGGAGAATATTCAAAGTCTTCACAGAATTCAATGAATAATTCTTCATCGGCTCTTGGTGACAACGCACAATAAGCTTTTCTGTTTACTCTATCTAATAATATGCTTCCTGTTCCTTCTAAGAAAACGTCTTCATCTTCCGCAGAAGTATAGTCAACAACATTTTCAATATGAAAACCTTTATTTTCTAGTTCAACCAATACATCTTCTCTACGTTCTTGACGTCGATTTTCGGCGTACATTGGATACAATCCTACGTTTCCGTTTTCGTGAAATGAAATCCAGTTGTTTGGAAAAATTGAATCTGGTGTATCAGGTTCTTTGGTATCTTGAATTACCACTACATTGACACCAATAGCTCTAAGTTTTTCAACATATTCGTCAAATTCTTTGGCTGCTTTGGCTTGCACTGTTTCGGGCAATAAATCTTCTAATACTTTTTGATAGTAATTATTTACGGCGGTTTGTTCGTTCATTCGAAACGCAACCGGACGTACCATAAGGATCGTGTTGGTAATCTGCTGCATTATGTATAGTTACTTTTACGTTGTTTTTTTAAGATTGTAAAATTACGTAAAAACTAAAATAATGCTAGTTTAATTTCACTTTTTTCAATGGGAAGATGCAAAAATTATGAACCTTTCAATTATAGTATTAATTTTAAGTGAATTCAGCCTTCATCATTTTGAAGTAAATCTTCTCAGTTATTTTTAAAATACTGAAATTCAGATTTTTATTTTATAATTGATAGGTAAGACCTAAATGATAGGCAAACCCTTGAAATACATTTCTTCCTGAAATGGTATATGATGGCGCAATGTAAATTCCGGCTTTGTTGGATATTGGAAAGTGATAGGTTCCTCCTATTTTATGGTAACTAACTCCAAATTCTTTGAAATTTTGCGGTCTTGGCGTGCCGCGATAGTCTATTCCGCCAAAAGCATGTTGAAAGTCATACCAAAAATCGAAGTAACTTTTGGCACTTGCTTTTCCTATTTTGAATGTGAATGGAAAGCTGTTTGGCACTTCTTCAAATTTGAAAGAGAAACCACTTTGTATATTGGCAAACCAACCTGATTGTTGTTGGTAATGCAATAGTACACGTGTGTCTAAAATCTTGGCTTGCTGTCCCAAATCATTCAATCCGCCTAAGCGATAATTGCTCACATTTGTTGAAAATCCTGCTGCGAATGATAGTGCTAGTGTTCCTGTTTTATATTGGGTTTCTGTAGCTTTATACTTTACAAAAACTTGTGCATCTTGCAATCCATTTTGCTGATTGCTTGATAAGTATGGCAACGAAGCTTGTACATTGAATCGGTCATTGATTCCGTAAATTCCAAATATAGAAATGCTGTATAAGTTTCGACTAAGATCACTTTTTTCTCTCCCAATAAAATAGTTTTTGGAGTCTTCAAAACCTGCACCAAGTACGAGTGTTGCGTCTCCTTTTTTATTGTAGAATCCGCTAATTGCGCCTTGTGCCATTCCGTGATAGGAACAACTCAGAATGCTTATAAAAATACAGATTTTCAGGATACGTTTTCGCATATGGACTCATTTAGCATGTTAGTCAATAGAAAACAAAAAACCTTACTATGCTCTGATTAACGGCATTGTACTACAACGCAATAATCCTTCTTGCTTGGCAATTTCAGCATACGGAACTTTTTCTACCGTAAATCCTTGTGATGCTAACCAATCGTTTAAACGTGTAAAGTTTTGTTCAGAGACAATTACTTCTGGCGAAATGGAAAATATATTACTATTCATATTATACATTTCGTCTTTTGTAATTTCGAAGATGTTTTCTTTCCCAAAGAAATTTACCAACCATTCATATTCTTCTTCAACCAAAAAACCATTTTTGTGTAAAATTGCTTTATCCTTTCCTATAGGCTGAAAACAACAATCTAAATGCAGTGCATTTTCTTTTGGTTCTGTATTTGATTTACGAAGTTCGAATGATTTTACTGTTTTGTTTGGAAATAATTCTTGCAATGCGATGACTGCATCCGTATTGGTACGTGCCGTAATATAATCTGGATAGTCTTCACCTGAATAGGTTCCCACAAAAATATAATCGCCCCAAGGCATTACATCGCCACCTTCTACGTGTACTTCTTCTGGTAAGCTTATGACATTTGCTGGATCTATTTGGTCAATTACATGTTGAATGGCATCTATTTCACGGTCACGATCTGGTAATATGTTCGACTTGATAAATTTGTCTTCTATGACAAAAGCGATGTCTCTTGAAAAAATTTGATTGTAATCTTGAATGATTTTAGGTCTGAATACTTTTATATCATATTTTTCGAAGATCGCAGCGACAGCTTCCATTTCAGGAATCATATCTTTTTCCAGCGGATACGTTCCGGCAAGTACATGCTGTTTTGATTTTGGATCGTAACAGTCTTCTGCTTTTGGTGTAGGTCCACAGCTTTCAGCAGTTCCAAGTACAACTGCTTTTAATCGGGCGGTTTCGTCGTTTACGTATAATTCTAACATGTCTATTTCGGGGCTGTATATAGTAAAAAAGCTTCACAGGTTTTGAGCCCGTGAAGCTTAGTAATGTTTTGTTATATATTATCTTTTTGAAATTTCTTTGAAATCTCTATAATTTTCTCCAGTGTATATTTGGCGTGGACGTCCAATTGGTTCTTTGCGTAAGCGCATTTCTCTCCATTGAGCAATCCATCCTGGCAAACGACCTAAAGCAAACATTACGGTAAACATTTCTGTTGGAATTCCCATAGCTCTGTAAATAATTCCAGAGTAAAAATCTACATTCGGATATAGTTTTCTATCTACAAAGTACGGATCTTCTAAAGCTTCTTTTTCAAGTCCTTTAGCAATATCTAAGATTGGATCTTCAACTCCTAAGTCTCCTAATACCTCATCGGCAGCGACTTTAATAATGGTAGCTCTTGGATCGAAGTTTTTATATACTCTGTGTCCGAATCCCATTAAGCGGAAAGGATCGCTTTTGTCTTTTGCTTTTGCCATGTATTTTTTAGTGTCTCCACCATCTTGACGAATAGCTTCTAACATTTCTAATACAGCTTGGTTTGCACCTCCGTGTAATGGACCCCAAAGTGCAGAAATTCCAGCCGCAAGTGAAGCAAATAATCCTGCGTGAGACGAACCTACGATACGTACTGTAGATGTAGAACAGTTTTGCTCATGATCTGCATGTAAGATTAATAGTTTGTCTAATGCATTTACTACGATTGGGTTTAGCTTATATTCTTCATTTGGTTGTTTGAACATCATTTTCAATACGTTTTCTACGTATCCTAATGATGCATCACCATAATCTAAAGGTAATCCTTGTTTCTTACGCATTGTCCAAGCAACTAATACTGGGAATTTTCCAAGCATTTTTACAATGGCTTTGTACATATCTTCTTCTGAATCTACATTTACAGAGGAAGGGTTGAACGCAGTTAATGCATTTGTAAGTGATGCTAATACGCCCATTGGATGTGCGCTTTTTGGAAAAGCATCTAAAATTTTCTTTATATCGTCATCAACTATAGATTGCGCTTTGATGTCTTTGTGAAATTTTGCCAATTGATCTGAAGTTGGCAATTCTCCAAAAATTAATGAATACGCAACTTCAAGAAAGTCTGCTTTTTCAGCTAAGTCTTCGATGGCATAACCTCGGTAGCGAAGAATACCTTTTTCTCCATCTAAAAACGTGATTCCACTTTGGCAAGAACCTGTGTTTTTATATCCTGGATCAATGGTAATAACGCCTCCTGTTGCGCCTCTCAATTTTTTAATATCAATAGCGATTTCATTTTCTGTTCCTTCAATTACAGGGAACTCATATTTTTCGCCATTAATTTCTAACGTAGCTATGTTATCTGACATATTTTCTATAAGAATTTTTTTGTTTTTATCTGGTCTGCTAAATTACGAAATCTGTCGCGATTTACGAAAATACTTTACAAATGATTTAACAATTAAGATATCAGTAAAACTTATGATAAAAATAAATGATGCTAATACTAAAAAAACTATAAACCTATGACGAGAATCTATTTTTAGAGATGAAAAGCTCTTGTGGTAATGAAGTTAACTATTTTATGAATTTTCAATAGCGTTTGATTGGTTTTGTTATGTTCATTTTTATAGAAAGAAAAAGCGATTATTACAGGTGCAATAATCGCTTTTTGAATGTTTTGTATGCCGTTTTACGTTCTTTTATTCGTTTTCTGGCAATTGTTCTGTGATTTGATACGTACTAAAGTTTAAAAAGTTTCCTGGATGCGCTAGTACATTTTGCAATATGAACGGCGTATCTGGATTGGTTCCTGTGTATTGTGTGCTTCCGTCCATGTTGACATCGTTTGCTTCATAACCCGTAACCACATAGGTTGGAAAGTTGAGGAAGTTTCCAACATCATTGAGTACTTTTGAAAGAATTGCTGGTGCATCTGGATTGGTTCCAGAGTACTGCACTAAGTTATCTCCATTTACATTTCCAGACCACATTCCTACCGTATTCGCAGGCATTCCAAAGGTTGTTTGTGCATTTGAGCCATAAGTAAGCTGATTGTTACTATCGGTAAAATCTACGGAAGTGAGCGTAATATTAGACAAGGTAAGCGCGCCATCTGACATGATTCCTAAGTGATTTCGGTGTTTGATAACAATATAATAATCGCCAGGTGCTTGACTAAAACTTACTGGAGTCGTTGTATTATTTGCAGTTGCTTCTACAATGTTACCATCACGTTTTAATACCGCAGATTTTCCATCAATGATTGTTGCAGGATTTGTAGCATCTCTGAGTTCTATCCAAACCCAATCAACTATTTTGTCTTGTCCAGTAGCCGAAAATACTTCATTAGACATGCCAATAGCATCTGCATAAGGACTTGCATTATCAGAAATATAATTATTGTCTTTTAAATCTGTTCGCATAAAGCCATCTGTGTTTTGAAGCATGGCACCTTGCAAATATACTTTTGCTGCTATTTGAATAGGATTTCCACAGAATTCACTGAAACTTGTGGTCGGTTCTACAAGTGACCAATTGCTCGTACTATATGCGGCATCATCGACTTGAATACAAAATAAATCTACATTTCCAAGCGTAATGAACGTTGTTACGTTGCCATTGTTTCCATTTTGAACATTTAAGGCAATTAATGCAGCGTTATCTGCTATTAAACTGGTTAGGTTGCTATTATTACTCAGGTCTACTTCTCCAAGGATATTGAGTCCACAGTTTAAAATTTCTAATGCTGCAAAATCTTCAATTCCTGTAAGATCAAAAATACCAAGGTTACGAATGTTTAAGTCGTTTACCGTGTTGATGTTTGCCGTAGTTACATAATCGTCTAAGGTTGTATCTAAGCCTAAATCAATAAGCGCTTGCTCAAAGTTATCGTCTGGCACGTATGTCAACCCAGGAATTGTCGTTGTAGCCACACAAATATCAAAGGTTTCTGTTGAGTTTGCTAAATCAGAATATACTTGAACGTAATATGTGTTTCCAACCGTTAAACCAGTTGCTTGACTTTGTAATTCATCTGCACAGTATAGTGCATTTGTGATGTTTCCGCAATTGTATGTTTGCGCATCAATAACAGCATGAAATACCGTATTTGACGGGCCTGTTGTATTTAAGATTGATATGTTATGCGTAGTTTCTGTAGCAACGAAACTAAACCAAACATCTGTAAAGTTTGGCGAGTCTCCAAAACAATGCAAGGAATTTGAATCGGTTGCTCCTACTAAGGTTCCTGAAACTGTCATATTACAAGTACCATTACTTATTGGAATGTCGATTGCATCTACACATTCATCATTTTCAAGGAAACCGCAATCTGTACTGAAGTTTGTTCCTGTATCTACATCGTCCCAATTGGCAGTACTGTATGCTACATCATCTACTTGAACACAGGCTAGATTTGGTGTGTTTCTAGTGAAGAAAAACCTAAAGTTCATATTGTTTCCATTTTGAACATTTATACCTGTTAAGAAATTACTGTTTTCTGCAAATAGCGCATCAAAAGCTGGATGATCAGATACGTCAATTTTTGTGATAAGAGTTCCTGAGACACTCAAGATTTGCAAGGCTAAATTAGCTGATATGTCTAGTACTGAAACTGGGCAATTCCCAAGATATAATTGTTCTAGGTTTGGACTGTTAGTAACATCTATCGTTGATATTTGTGTATCACTTAGTGATAGCAAAACTAAATTTGTGTTTGTTGTGACATCTACAGACGACATCGACGTATTTCCTTCAAGAGTTAAATCTTCAAGCGCAACATTTTGTGATACATCGATATTGACCAATTGATTGAGTCGTAAATTAGCTTTTTCTAGTAATAAGTTTTGAGTAAGGTCTATTTCTGCTAATCCATTACTTCCGATATTTACAACCTTTAATGCAGCATTTTGTGTTAAATCAATAAACAAAATAGTATTATTTTTTAGCTCTAAAATCTCTAAGGCTGTATTTTGAGCCACATTAATGTTTGTCAATTGATTGTCAAATGCATATAGAATTTCTAAAGCGGCAAATCCTTGAATTCCTGTTAAGTCAGCTATATTTTTATTACTCACATCTAAAGATGTAACCGTATTGATATTGCTTTCTAACACATAATCATCTAGTACAGTATCGTATCCTAAATCGATCAGCGCTTGCTCAAAGTTATCATCTGGCACATATACGAGTGTTGGACAATTGGTACTAAAGGTAACACCTGGATCGACATCATCAGTCCAATTGGCAGTACTGAAGGCTACATCATCTACTTGAATACAACTTAGGTTTGGCGTATCTGTAGCTAAGAAAAATGTAACATTCATATTGTTTCCGTTTTGCATGTTTAAGTTTGCAAGCGTTGGCGTATTTCTACAAGAAAGCCATTCTAACATTGGATTCCCAGATACATCTACTGTTGACACTAAACTTTGTGCGACACTTAATGTTTTTAAAGCCAAATTTGCAGAGACATCTATTTCAGTTACTGGACAGTTTACAAATGATAGTTGCTCTAAAGCTAAGTTGTTTGATACGTCGATAGATGAAACTTGTGTAAAGCTCACGTTTAGTGTTTTTAAGTTTGTATTTGCAGAGACATTGATACTAGGTATTTGAGGATTGCTAAAAACTCCTAAGTCTTCTAATAATAAATTTTGCAATACATTGATGGACGTGAGTTGATTGTTTGAAAAGTAAGCCTGTGTTAATGCAGGGTTTTGTGATATATCGATGGTGGTTAACGAATTGTTTGTTGCGGAAATATACGTTAGTAATGGATTTTGCGTAATATTTAATGCTGTAAGGTTGTTTCCGCCAACTCCCATATTTCTTAAGGCAGGGTTTTGTGTTACATCTAATGACGAAAGAGAATTGTTTTCTGCAAATAAGAATCGTAATTGTGGATTTTGTGAAACATCTAATGTTGTTAGTGAATTGCCTGCAATGAATACAGTTTCTAAAAGTGAGTTTTGCGTCAAATCTAGTGATGTCATAGTATTCCCTTCAGCAAAGAACGTTTCTAGGAAAGGGTTTTGCGTTAGATTTACTGTTGTAGAGATATTGTTGTTATCAATATGTAATTCCTCTAAAGCAACAAATGCTTCAATTCCTGTTAGGTCTGCAATATTTTTATTGATAACGTCTAATGTTGTCACCGTACTTACATTGGCACGCAATACCAAATCATCTAATACAGTGTCGTATCCTAAATCGATCAATGCTTGCTCAAAATTGTCATCTGGCACATATACTTGCGTTGGCGGAATGACAGGTGCCACACAAATGTCAAATACCGTATTTGCGTTGGCTACATGCGAATATACTTGAATGTAATAAGTATTACCAACCGTTAAATTTGTTGCCATACCTTCTAATGCATCGGTGCAATAAATAGCATCTGTAATGTTTCCACAGTTATAGGTTTGTGCATCAATCAGTGCGTGCCATAAAAAGTCTGGTGCGCCTGTTAGGTTTTGTAATTTGATCACATGACTTGTGTCAGTTGCGGTAAAGCTGAACCATACATCTGAAAAGTTCGCATTATCACCAAAACATTGTAATGAATTTGAATCTGTTGCATCTAGCATGGTTGCTGTAGTGGTATTTCCACAAGCAAAATCACTTACAGGAATATTTATAGCGTCTACACATTCGTCATTTATAGCAGCACAAAGTAGACTGAAGTTTGTTCCAGTGTCTACATTGGTCCAAGCACCAGTACTATAAGTAACATCGTCTACTTGCACACATTCTAAATTTGGAGTGTTGTTGGTATAGAAAAATCTAAAGTTTGTATTGTTTCCGTTTTGAACATTTATGTTTGTTAATGCTGTTGTATTTTCAGCAAATAGTGCATCAAAAGCTGGATGATTCGATAGATTTATATCTTGAATTAACGTTCCTGAAATATTTAAAAACACCAACGCTAAATTTGTAGAAATTTCCAAGTCTGAAATTGGACAGTTTCCTAAAAATAACTCTTTTAAATTTGGATTATTAGAGACATCTAATATTGATATTTGTGTAGATGTAAGTGCTAAATCTTCTAGGTTTGTATTTGTAGAAACGTCAATAGTTGTTATTTGACTATTATTATTAACACTTAACTTCTTTAATGCAATATTCTGAGATACATCAATAGAAGTTAGTTGACAAAACTGAAAGTTTGCTCTTTCCAATGCTACATTTTGTGTTAAGTCAATTGTTGTTATTGGATTACTCCAAATATCTAGATTAACTAAAGCGGTATTCTGTGTAAGATCAATAGTACTTATTGTATTGCCGTTGATTTCTAATGTCTGTAAAGAAGTGTTTTGAGTTAGATCTACGCTTGTTAATTGGTTTCCATTTGCATATAACGTTTGTAATGCTGTAAAATCTTCTATTCCTGTTAAATCAGCAACATTGCTATTGGCAAGATCTACAGCAGTGACCGTATTAATATTAGCCGTTAGCACATAATCATCTAATACATCATCCAAGCCTCTATCAATTAGGTTTTGCTCAAAATTATTGTCTGGAATGTACGTTACAGGATCACAAAATACGGCAAAAGTAACTCCCGTATCTACACTTCCCCAATTGGACGTACTATATGCTGGACTGTCAACTTCTATACAAGTCAAGTTTGGATTACTACTAGCAATAAACGCTATAAAATTTGCATTGTTTCCATTTTTCACATTTAACTTTGTGAGTAGATTGTTATTACAAATTAAAAGGTTTAAGCTAGGTAAATCTCTTAGATTCAATGTCGTCAATGCATTAAAAGAACAGTTGAGTGTCATTAAACTCGTATTTGCCGATACATCTAATGTTGTTAAGTTGTTATTGCTACAGTTTAATGTTTGTAATGACGTAAAGAATTCAATTCCTGTTAGGTCACTTATGTTTTTATTGCTAATGTTTAAAGCTGTTACTTGATCGAGTGCCGCTGGAAAAATAAATCCATCTACAGGTCCCGTATCTAATCCTAAATCGATCAACGCTTGTTCAAAGTTAGCATCAGGAATTTCTTCTGCTCCCACAGGAATACAGGATACATTTAAATTAACTGCACCAACATCTCCAGAATTATATCCAGTTATCGTGATATAATACGTTGTTGTTCCGTCTGACTCAAAAGTTCCATACGATCGAAATCCTGATCCGCATACAGGTGTATTGAAATCATTTGCTGCTACGAGCGATAAATTCCCAGAAGTCCCTGTGTATACTAAGTATGATGTGTCATATCCGGAAGCACATAAATCTAAAGTTACCTCTTCTGGAATTCCCGAACCTGTGTACGTATACCAAATGTTGGGTGCATCTAAGTCTACTGCTTGCGGACTGGTAGCATCGGGAGCATTGTCTTCGTCTAAAGTTGCTTCTAGCGTGCTAGAGGTATATGTATTCCCACAAGTAATTGGAATAGCATTTGCAAAGTCGTCATTTGATGGTGGCGCAACTTCTGTGGTTGCTAAAAGTAGGTTTGTAAAAATTAATAATACAAATAGTAATTTCTGTTTCATGTTTTGAGTTTAATTAAGCATTTTTTTAGCACCTGTAATCTATTATGTCATTTTTTAATCTTTGTAACCTGAAAATCTTAATTATTTTAAAAACAGACTTCTCAGATTTTAGATTTATAAATGGCACAAAGCTAGTGTACATGGATTTTAAGACATATACATCTACTACTCTGATTTTAAATAAAGTGACTTATTAATCAATATGGAACGAGGGAAAAATTGCTTCCGCGAATGTACTTAAATGAATTCTTTTTTTAAACTTAAAAATCTTAAATCCATCGATATTTATAAATAACGATTGTTAAAATTGTATGGTGATTATTTTAAAACTTTTAAAACCTCATCTTGAGCTTGAACAAATACATTATTAAAGTGATTTTTTTATTCTTCTATTCATGTTCTGGCAATTGTTCTATAATTTGAAAAGTAGGAAAGTTTAAGAAGTTCCCTGGATGTGCCAATGCATTTTGCAATAAAAATGGTGCATCAGGACTTGTACCTGAATATTGTGTGTGACCATCCATATTGATATCGTGTGCATCATAACCTAAAACTCTATAGGTAGGGAAGTTTAGAAAGTTTCCTGGATCATTTAGTACTTTTGAGAGAATCGCTGGTGTATCTGCACTGTTTCCCGAATATTGGATTAAATGATCTCCATTTACATCACCACACCACATTCCTAGAGTGTTTTCTGGCATTCCAAAGGTCGTTTGCGCATGTGTTCCATAGGTAATTGGATTGTTACTATTTGTAAAATCTACAGCAGTGACCGTATCAGACAGCGCAAAAGTACTATTTGACATGATTCCAAAGTGATTTCTGTGTTTTATGACGATGTAATAATCACCCGCATCTTGACTGAAGCTTATCGGAGTAGAAACATTGTTTGCAGTTGCTTCTACAATATCGCCATCACTTTGTAGTATTGCTGATTTTCCATCAATGATCGTCGTAGGATTTGTGGCATCTCTAAGTTCTATCCATATCCAATCGACTATTTTATCATTACCTACAGCGGTAAAAGCCTCATAAGATATACTAGCTCCATCTCCATAAGGACTGGCGGCTTTATCAATGTAATTATTATCTTTTAAGTCGGCTCGCATAAAACCATTGGTGCTTTGTAGCATAGCGCCTTGCAAGTATACTTTTGCCGCTATTTGAACCGAAGTATTACAAAGTTCATTAAAGCTTGTAGTAGGTTCAATATTTGACCAATTGGTTGTACTATATGCAGCAACATCTACTTGAATACAGGATAAATCAAAGTTTCCAAGCGTGGTAAATGCTATTATATTGGTATTGTTTCCGTTTTTTATATTGAAGCTAGTCAACATATTATTGTCTACTGCTACATCATTTAGGTTGCTGTTGTTACTTAAATCTAGTATGCTTAAAAGGTTTACGCCACAGTCTAAGATTTCCAATGCTGCAAAGTCTTCTATTCCTATAAGATCAGAAATACCGAGATTGCGAATGTTTAAGTTAGTTACCGTATTGATATTTGCTGTTGCTACATAATCGTCCAACACATCGTCAAAGTTTAAATCGATGAGTGCTTGTTCAAAGTTATCATCTGGCACATAGGTAAGTCCTGGTGTCGTTGTTGTGGCAACACACACATCAAATGTTTCTGTTGAAGCAGCTATATCTGTATATACTTGAAGATAGTAAGTATTTCCAATAATTAATCCTGTTACCTCATCTTCTAACGCATTTGAAGTTGAACAATAGATTGCATCGGTGATGTTTCCGCAGTTATAGGTTTGTGCATCAATGACCGTAATATATATTCCTGAATTAACTCCTGATGAATTTAGTATTTTGATGTTATGTGTGGTTTCTGTGGCAACAAAACTGAACCAAACATCTGAAAAGCTACCTGAGTCTCCAAAACATTGAAATGTGTTTGAGTTTGTAGCCAATGCTAGCGTTCCGGCAACAGCATTTTCGCAAAGAACAGTACTAATTGGCACAGCAATGGCATCTACACAATTATCATTTTCAGGAAAATTACAATCCGTAGTGAAGTTTGTGCCGAGATCAACATTGTTCCAGTTGGCAGTACTGTATGCCGCATCATCTACCTGAACACAGCTTAAACTTGGTGTGTTTGTAGTATTGAAAGTTAAGACATTTGCATTGTTTCCATTTTGAATATTTATACTATTAAGCATGTCGCTATCATTACAGGATAAATTTATTAAGTCTGGATTTTGAGATACATCTATATAAAATAGCGAGCTTCCTTCGGCATGTAACGTTTGCAGTAAGACATTATCCGTAACATCAATTCCTGCGATAGGGCAGTTTGCTAGTGATAGACTTTTTAAGTTTATATTGTCTGAAATAGCTACTTCTGAAATTTGTGTATTGCTTATGTTTAAAACTTCCAAAGCAGTATTTACAGTGACATTTATAGTTGAAATTTGACTGTATCCGTCAATATTTAGTGTTTGTAGTGTTGGGTTTTGTGATACATTAATACTGTTTAATTGATTGTTTTCAAAATGTGCAGCTGACAGTAGTGGACTTTGAGTGATATCAACCGAGGTCAATTCATTATCTGCCGCAGACACATACGATAGTGATGGATTGTTTGTAACATCTAAGGCACTAATACTATTTCCGTCTATTGTTAAAGATGTTAGTGCGATATTTTGAGTAACATCGATTCTTCTTAATGAATTATTTGCTGCATTTACGATTGTTAACGCTGGATTTTGAGTTAAAATTAAACTATTAAATGAATTGTTAGCAACATTCAAATTTTCTAATAATGGATTTTGAATAACATCGATTCTCCATAATGAATTTCCTTCTGCAAGTATCGTTGTTAACAGTGGATTTTGAGAAACATCTAACTCCCTTAGGGCATTGTTAGGAAATACCAATGTTGTCAATTGTGCATTTTGACTAACATCTAAAACAGTAACCATATTATCACTAAAATCCAATTGTTGTAATGCTGTAAAATCTTCAATTCCTTTAAGTTTTACAATGTTCTTGTTGGTAATATTTAAAGAAGTTACTGAATTAATATTTGCCGTAAGCACATAATTATCTAACACATCATCATAACCTAAATCGATTAATGCTTGCTCAAAGTTATTGTCTGGCACAAATGTTTGTCCTGGAGGTACTATTAACATATATTCTTGCAGACAGAATGACACATCCCTCGCGGGTGTTAGATCCAATGGATAAGGACCTATACTCGTTTGAAATACCCAAGAATAAATTTGAATAATTAATTCATCACCTACTTCCCAACCACTTAAAACAGTATCTTCTGGAGTAACACCAATAGCATTTGTGCATATAATCTCATTTCCTACAGCATTTCTTATAATAATCCCAGGATTACCTCCAAGTGTTGTCCAAATTAATGCATCGGTTGTTGCCGTCCATGTAAAAAATTGATCATATCCTGTATTGCCAGCATTACATGTTCCGTCTAGTCCACTATCGGTAGTTCCATCCGTACTAAAAGGTAAGGTTCTTTCAGTACAATACTCCCCAAAATCATCAGGAACAATTGGAATGGCTCCAGTTATTAAATCATTTTCTGGAGTATTGAATTCTTGCAAACAGAATGTACGGGAATCATGATGTGTGTATTTGTATAAATGTATTTGAATGATGAGTTCTTCTCCAAGTTGCCATCCACTAAGTCTCACAGAATCTCCATAAGATCTTACAGCACATACATATTCAACCCCCGAAGTACTTCGAATTGTAATTCCAACTAAGTCAGTATTGGGTCCAAAAAGCAAACCTGTAGAAGTTGTTGTCCATGTAAAGAATTGATCTGCACCTGTGTTTTCACCTCTACAACTACTATCTAATCCGCTATCTGTAGTAGTATAGGTATCTGTGTCGAAAAGTACAGTTAGGTTATTACTCGTTATGGAACAATCACTTCCTACAGCGCTTGGCGTTATCGGAATTGCTCCAGCAGCTGTATCGTTCGGTGGCGGAATAATTGTTTTTTCTTCTAAACAGAAACGTGAAATCATAGTTCCACCAGAAGGAAATCGTGTTCTATTTACTTGAATGATGAGATTGTCTCCTACTTCCCAACCTGTAAAAATAATATCTGAGGAATTACCTGAACCTAGGCTTGTACAATCAATTATATCATACGGTGCCGTTGCATTTCTAACAATGACTCCAACAGGTTCATTACTTCCAAATCTCTCAAATTTTAAACCATCGGTTGTTGCTGTCCATGTAAAAAATAGATCTAGTGTTCCAGAACCAGTAAATCTACATCCGCCCAAACCACTATCAGTTATACCTGGCATTCCAAAATCGAGTTCAATTAGGTTATCGTTTGACAACCTGTTCCTTCTGGTAAAGGCGTAATTGGTATGGCTAATTCGACCGTATCTGGGACATTGACTTCATCAGTGCTTGCTTCTACTGTATTTGAAGTATCGTTATCTTCATTAATTAGTGGAAGTGTATTGGTAAAATTGTTGTTTGGAAGTGACGCAACTTCTGAAGCTGCAAAAAGAATGCTAGTAACAGTTAAGAATACGAATAGTAATTTTAATCTCATGTGAACGGATTTAGTTATTTTTTTAAATCGTAAATAGCACAAAAGACGATATATAAATATACCTTGAAACAAATAATGATTATTGTTTTTCTTGTGTAATAATAACGTATTAAATAAATACGAACTATGGGGAAAAAATTTACTTTAGCTAATGTACTTAAATGAATTTTATTTTGCAGATTAAATATCTTAAATCTGTCACTATTTCAAAATTATTGACTCTTAAAATAATAAAAAGCGCCATTTCACAACAGATAAAACGACGCTTTTACATATGATTACTGAATGCTTATTTCTCGTGTGATGATGTCATCATCTAAATTTATTTTTAGAATGTAGATTCCTGCACTCAAGAAACCTGTTTCGATTTTAATACTGTTTTCACCAAATATAGTATTTTGTTTGACTTCTATTTTTCGTCCGTTGATGTCATATAATAAAGCACCTTTAAAAGTACTATTGCTTTGCCAGTTTATTCTAAAAATACCTTTATTTGGATTTGGATAAATGGTGATTTTTTGCGAATCATTTAATGTTGTTTCTGGTACACTTAGAATTAAATCAGGATTGAATAGTGAATTTAGGTATCCGTAAAACATCATGGATTGAATGGTATTTTGATGAATGGTAAATTCTGATTGTAAAAAGTATACACGCGCATCTAAATTCATTTCCATATATGGCCAATCGGCAATTGGTGGCGACATAATAAAGTTTTCTTGACTGTCTAAATGATGTGTGTATAACGGAATTCCCGGAATGGCATTTCCTGCATTTGTAAAAGCAGCATCGTGCAATACTTCTCTTGCATAGCGTTCTGCTCCAAAAAGATCGGCTCTGGTAATATATACTTTGTTTTCTGGGTTTCCGCCTAGCATCATATCGTTGCTAGACAACATTTTGTTGAGCAAATCGGTGTCTTGTGTGTGATAGTACGACATAATTTGCGGCATGATTTGCGGTGTTGAACCTGTAGTTCCTAAGATTGGTGGTTGGTATTGCGATTTTATGAAACGAATTGGTTTCAGACTGATATCGTCCGTTCCCCAAACATCACTCCAATAGTTGATGGCTTGTATTTGTATGTTTTGCAAATTGATCGCTGCTGCATCAAAATTTGACCATTTATCTTGTGGGATGACACTAAATATCCAGTTTGCCAACGATTCATCATGTATTTGAAATTGATATAAGAAAGTTGTGGGCGTTGTTACGATGGTATTGTTTTTATAAAAGTCTAAATATTCTTGTATTCCTGTCAAACTATACAATGCCGCCGCCGCTGTTAATTTTAAATCTTTTACTTTTCCTGCATAACTTATTCCTTGAAATAGTTGTTCTAAATCGGCAAGTGTTTCATTCGTATTTGCCCAATTGTACGCTGCGATAGCTTCATCTCTGTAGAGTTGCGCTTGGTTGTTTGGATCGCCAACCACACTTAAAGCTTCCGAAAAGTTAGCCGCCGCAATTGCATATACATACGATGCTGTTGGATCTTCTTTGTATACATACCACATTTGTTCTGATGACGAATTCCCTGAACCGTCGTTGTAGGATGGTCCGTAATAACCATCGGTTTCTTTTCCGCCACAAATTCCTCCAGTTGGTCCTTTGGTTCTTTTAAAAAAATCTAGTGTCCATTGTACTTCATCTAATATATCTGGCACTCCGTTGTTGTTTTCAGGAATGTTTAAGTCTCCATCTTTGAAACCGTTTGGCGCTAGTTTGTATAGAAAACTTGCATAAATTGGCAGGTTTAAGTGCTGAATGTACACATCAAAATCGCCTGCATCAAAATGTCCGCCACTTCCCCACGGCATTGCATCGGGTGAAGTCATCCACACAGGTACATTTGTAGGATTGATAAATGAGGTTGCTTGCGCTGGCAATTGCACAAAACTTTCTTCATCTCCATTGACATTGTCCATGCGTCTGTAATTGGAATAAGTAATTTCAAAACCATCTACACCTGGCACATGATCTACAGGTTTTGTAAATGGTGCATATTCACTTCCGCGATCAAATCCGCTTCGTTGGTATAGCAAACTGTTTGATATGGTTTTGTAAATGTCATCATAGACTTTATCAGAGATTTTGAATGGAAACGAACTTCCAATGCCCTCTATGACAATTTTATATTCTTCTGAATCACTTACAGGAATCGTGTTTCCGACTTCGGAGAAATCAAATTCCCAAATAGGAGAATTGTACCAATATTTGGTTGCAAAATCTTCTGAATAATCTGCTAGTGTATTTGGAGCTCGAAATTGCAATCCGTCGGTTCCTGTTCCTGTGTATATGATTTGATTGTCTGAAACGCGTACTATATGGCAAGTTGTGCCTATGAAACTAGAAAAATCTTCATGATGACTGTTTGATAAATTATTTTTCCCAAGCCATTGAGAAACATAGGCGAATTTTTCGGTAGCACTTGCTATCATTCCTACTTGATTGACATGAATACTTTCAGAGAAATTTGTAAACGCATCAAAAGTGAGATTGTATGCGTTTTGTTGTGTATTTATATTGGCAACATTTATTGTATATGTTTTACCAGCTTCCATCGGGTTGGGCAATCGGATATAGACATAGTATTCAAGTAATGCAACTTGTTCTTTGGCTTTAAAAAATGTTGCTGTAGCTTGTTGTGCCGTTGTGTAAAAAGTATCGTCGGCACTTGTAATGTTGAAATTTGCAGGAATGAGCGCTTGTGCTTCATTTATTTGTCCGTAATACGTAGCATTTGGCGCGCTGTAGAAATAAAATTCGTCAAAGTTTGTAAAGTCTTTTTCTCCTTCATCAAAATGTAGCAGTATTGTATTACTACTTACAGGAGTTATGGAGATAAGTTGCTGCCCAAATGCACTCATACAGAGTAGACAACTCAAGAAGAAGTTAATTTTTTTCATGGCAAATAAGTTGTTTAGTATCTTTAAATATACTAAATGTTTAACTTATTTTCAAAAAGATTAAACAAAAATACATGTATTTATGTTTTGCATACTATAATACTGACTATCAATATTATAATTATTTTTTATGATCTAGACTATGTTAGTGCTTTCAGCCTATAGATTCTGCAGCTTCAGGTTGTGGTAAGAAAAGTTCGATCAAGAATACCAAACTGTCTTTCGCTATAATTGTAATTGAAATGATGATTGTAGTGAGTAAAATCGCGACAGCTAAATTGTTCTTCTTTAATTCACCAACTTCATCTACATGTTTCGTCAATGATTTGGTAAGCATAAACGCACTAAAATGAATGACTCCGGCTAATAAGAATCCGACAAATAGTGATATGGAAGAGTATTTTAGCACCTCAACATATAAAGTGTCTTTTGCATGAATTTTTAGCATTCCTATCGAATTAATAATCGATGGAATGATGCCACTTAGTAAATATCCTGTACTAAAAATAATTCCTGAAAAGAAGATACTTAATGCCAAATTGGAATCGTTTAAGTTTTCTTCTTTTAGCTTAAAGATTTTGATGAGTATTTTATACGAGATAAAAAATATAATGATCGCTAATACGATGGATAGTATTAGTTGACTTAATGCTAGATAGAATACGTCTGTGTTCATAAGTTTACGTTTTTAATTGACTAATACAAAATCCCAATAATTTACATTGGACACTTTTGGAGGTAAATATCCGATTGGACATCCTTTTGCAGTAGTTTCTACGAAATAATATTTTCTTCTGTTATATGTTTTATAGGTTCCGCGTGATGGCAAGTTGATTGCTAATACCGAATGTCTGTATTCATCACTGTTTAGGACGGCAACTTTGTAATTGAATTTTCTTAAAAGCACAAAAAGCAATACTGTACGCGAATCGCAATCGCCTTGTAAGTTGGCACTGAATTCTGCAGGAGCAAAAATTCCGAGTCGCACATTACCTACACAAGGAAATTCTTCAGTTCCATTGCACGGCGTTGATTTTATGTAATTGTATTCAATGTCTTGAATGCTGGTAATAATTAATTCGGCAAATTTTCTACGATTTAGCTTTTTCTCTTGTTGTATTTTACTAAACGAAGTGTATAAATGTTCTAATAATGTACGATCGTGATCTGCCATATGTTTATAGAAACTTCCCCAAGAAAAGTTTCGTGTGTATCTATAACTACGGCGATTGTTTCTTGATTTTGTGACACTGCTTTCGGCGATTTTGAAATCCATACGATGCCAGTTTCTATCAAAATCCTTCCAATATTGCTTGTTTACAATATATCGAGTTTCTTTGCCACCTTCTGTGGTGGTGACAATTTCGGTTTTGTCTTTGTCTTCTTCTGTGTCCTCTGAATCTATGATATATCCTGTATTTTCTCCCAGAATCATGATAACAACAGAGAAAACTACGAATACAATAACGGTTCGTAAGAAGTCTGAAAAAACACCTTTTATTACTTGTTTGTTTGAAGATGATTTTCGCTTTACTTTTTTCCAAAGATAACGCAACACAAAGAAACCAGCTACAGTGACCACTAAGAGCGTCATTCCTTGTATTTTTACCGTATACGTTAGGTGTATCAGTACAATGATTAGAAATATAGTCGCCAAAACTGCCATGAGTCCAGAAAAGAGCCTTTGAAAGCCCACGAGACAGCCGTTTGGTTTTTTGTTGTTGGTCATAGGCTAAAGATATTATTTTTTTTGATTTTTATCTTTTTGTGGATTTGTTTTTTTTTGATTGTGGATTTGGTTGGTTGGTTGTCTGTTTGTTGATTTGTTTGTCTGTTTGTTGATTTGTTTGTTTGTTTATCTGTTTGTGGATTTGGTTTTTTGTTAATTCGTTGATTTGTGGGTTTGTGGGTTTGTTTTTGAGTTTTGGATTTTTAGTATCTTGTAGAAACTAACACCAACAGCATGTTTTTTAAATCGAATAGACCTTTTGCCGAAAGAGGAATTTTGTTTGCTATCTTATTAGGAATTGTAAGTTACTTAGTTTTTGCGGGTATTATGTATACGAATATTAAACCAACTTATACAGCATACAAGTCCATTGAAAAAGCTAATTTAATGGTTGATAGTACTTATACAAACGTTGGTATACCGTTTAAAGAACATTATTTACAAGATTTAGCCAACATAGATAAAGCAGATACAGAGAAAGTGATTTTGGTTGATAACATAGAGCGTCCAAATCATTTTTATAAAAAGTCACGGCTTTTTGAAAACCTCCTATTTTCTTCGGAAAATGAAAGTTATTTACACTTTACTATTAGTGGTTTAGATTTGAAGTACGCTAAAGTGCTAGGAAAGAATGATATTCCTAATCCGTATTTTTTGAATAGCAATCCTAAAATGGCACTTTGGATTTTGTTGATTTCTATTGCAGTTGGATTTACGTTTTTCTTGAGTCCGCTTTTTTATGCTGAAATTCGCAGGTATAATAAAGATTTGAGCATAGGAATTCGCGTAGGTAATATCATTTTTGCTGTGATTGTTTTCGCCTTCTTAGTTATTCCTTTGTTCATGCCTTCGATTATATTTCCTGGCATTTTGATTAAACCAACCGATGTTTCTATCTATTTTGACACAGGATTTGAAAGTTTTGCCATCATGTATGGCGCTACCGTTCCGTTTGTATGTACTATTTTTTGGCTGATTCTCATTTTTACAGTCAATTCTAAAATTTCTCAATTGTATACATCCAATTCAGAAAAACTACTCACAAGATTCAAAGCGATTAAAGATGATGTTGAACGGTATTTTTTAGTGATTGCATTCTTTTTAGCATTTACTATTTTTTGTACCGATACTTTATTGAGCACATTAAATGCATTAGGACCTGACGCACCAACATTGTTCCCAAGAGAGTTTGCTTTTAGCAACGGACTGATTCAAACCTTCTTTTTAGTGCTGATTTATTTTGGAATTCAAGCGAATTTTAGTCGTATCAAAAAAGGAATCCAATTAAATGACTCCATTACACCTGAAGACAAGGAAAATTTAAAAGAACATGCTGGATTTTTCAATTATGTCAAAGTCATCTTAACCATGTTAGCACCTTTATTGGGTAGTGGTATACAAGATTTGATTGGCTTAATTTCTGGTGGCGCATAATATGTAATCATCTGTTTTACCGACTTTTAAACTTCTATTTTACGGAAAAACCGTAACTCCATCATTCTATTTTTTTATAACTTACTGTAAATCAAAAACTTTAACATTATGAAGAAAAAGAATTTGAAGAGTTTATCGCTTCGTAAACAATCCGTAAGTAATTTGAATAAAACATTCGGAGGCAATGGTTCTATTGATGTAGGAAGCATTATTGATACTATTATAGACTTTACAGAGAAGTACACAAGAGTGTTTTCATATTGTCCGCATGTAAGTTGTGGTTGTCCAGATCCGACAATACCACCTCCGACCGAAGGTATACTAACGTGTGTAAGAACTGCATGTGAAGAATTAACGTGTGTAAATTGCGCGTAATATTAAAAAACAACAAACCGCTTACGTTTTTGTAAGCGGTTTTCCTTTTCAGGTATTCATGGATATGAATCTTCCCCCAAAGATTCTTTATCCTTGTTGTTGATGTCCTCCTGCTCCTTGTGCTTCACAAGTTTCTTCAGCTAACGTAATCTTACAATCTGGACGACAAGAACGAGTACAACTCATACAATTTGTGCGTGCATCAGAATTACTTGAAGCAAGACCTCCAGTAACTTCTAAAAGATTTAAACTAGAAATAGA
This sequence comes from uncultured Kordia sp., assembly GCF_947489565.1. Classification (GTDB taxonomy): domain Bacteria; phylum Bacteroidota; class Bacteroidia; order Flavobacteriales; family Flavobacteriaceae; genus Kordia. The sequence continues at coordinate 175,882 of NZ_CANLEA010000009.1, forward strand.
TTTTTTGTTAAGGTTTAATGATTTTAATGTTTGTTTTTTCATAATGTGTAGTTTTAGATTAATATTAATTATTTGCTATTTAAGCCTCTTTTTTACAGCCATCTTCATCTGCTAAGGTGATTGGACAAGGAAGACAAGAACGTGTACAACTTATACAAGCAGTACGAGCATTTGTATTACTTGAAGCTGGAAGAGCTCCACCTGTAAGATTTAGATTTGAAACAGATTTCTTGTTAAGATTTAATGATTTTAATGATCGTTTTTTCATAATATATAGTTTTGATTATTTTGAGTTTTAATAGTTTTTAAGCTTATTATCCAGCGTATATTAATTTGCTCATTACTCTCGACACGGATGACAAGAAGGTGGATATGTCATACAACCTGTACGTACATGAGATCTAGGTATAGGTGGTAAAGGAGAAGCGCCTCCAACAAGATTTAGATTAGAAACTGAGTTCTTATTAAGATGCAATAATTTTAATGAGCGTCTTTTCATAATGTATAGCTTTAAGTTAAACGTTGATGTGATTAATAATTTTGATGTAAATGTATATCGTAGCACAACACGAAAACAGTAAAGCAAACGACAATTCCGTGAATTATAGAAAACCCTAAAAATTTGAATTCCAGCTGTTTTTTTTGCAACAAAAACCTGTAAAATCTCTCAAAAATAAATTTGTTACAATTCCGTGAATTATCATAAACAAAAAAAACGAGCTCCTTTTCAGGAACTCGTTTTTCATATGTGAATGTAAGAAGTATTAGTTTATTTTGAACGCTTTATCTTGTGGATAGTACGCTACTGCTCCTAGTTCTTCTTCGATGCGTAGTAGTTGATTGTATTTAGCCATTCTGTCGGAACGCGAAGCCGAACCTGTTTTGATTTGTCCCGTATTCAACGCAACTGCTAAATCAGCAATCGTATTGTCTTCCGTTTCTCCAGATCTGTGCGACATTACCGAAGTATATCCAGCATTGTGTGCCATGTTTACAGCAGCAATTGTTTCTGTCAATGTACCAATTTGGTTTACTTTGATTAAGATTGAATTTGCTGTATTGTTTTCAATTCCTCTTGACAAACGCTCTACATTGGTTACAAATAAATCGTCTCCCACCAATTGTACTTTGTCTCCGATTTTTTCTGTTAGGTATTTCCAACCTTCCCAATCGTTTTCATCCATTCCATCTTCAATAGAAATGATTGGATAATTTGCTGCTAACTCCGCTAAGTAATCTGCTTGCTCTTGCGATGTTCTTATTTTTCCAGTTTCTCCTTCAAACTTAGCATAGTTATATTTTCCATCTACGTAGAATTCCGCCGCAGCGCAATCTAATGCAATCATTACTTCATCACCAAGTTTGTAACCTGCGTTTGCTACCGCTAATGAAATGGTGTCTAAAGCATCTTCCGTTCCGTCTAAAGTTGGTGCAAAACCACCTTCATCACCAACAGCTGTACTTAAACCTCTGTCGTGTAATACTTTTTTAAGGTTGTGAAAAATTTCCGTTCCAATTTGCATGGCGTGCGTAAAGTTTTTCGCTTTTACAGGCATTACCATAAATTCTTGAAACGCGATTGGCGCATCTGAGTGCGAACCTCCATTGATGATATTCATCATTGGTACTGGCAACGTATTGGCAGAAACTCCACCAACATATCTATATAATGGCATTCCTAGTTCGTTTGCAGCTGCTTTTGCTACGGCTAACGAAACTCCTAAGATTGCATTTGCTCCTAAGTTTCCTTTGTTTGGTGTTCCATCCAAATCGATCATAGCTTTGTCAATTTGGTTTTGCTCAAATACAGAAACTCCCATCAATTCTTCTGCAATGGTTGTATTTACATTTTGAACAGCTTTACTCACTCCTTTTCCCATATAAGCGTTTCCGCCATCTCTCAATTCTACTGCTTCGTGTTCACCTGTCGATGCTCCTGATGGTACTGCAGCTCTTCCTAATATTCCAGTTTCTGTAATTACATCTACTTCTACTGTTGGATTTCCTCTTGAATCTAATATTTGTCTTGCGTGAATGTTAATAATTCTGCTCATTTTTTGTCTTTTTTATCTCATTTACTCGATAATCGAGATTTTAATGATCCGACGAAAGCGTCGAAATGTTTTTAGCTGTTTTTCTGAATACTTCGTGGATTTCCCTTGAAGTAGTTCGTTGCTAATTTACAAAACTCTTCCAAGTTTTATAGGCTTTGCCGTTGCTTTTACGGATATATTAGCAATGTGTTTGTTTTGCTTGATTTTCAAAAATGCGAAAACGTTTTCCCCAAGAAATACCGCAACTATTTTTTACTCGATAATCGAGATGTATCATGCCAAAGGCTTGTCTCGACACGCTATCATGAACTCAGTTACGATATACTTCGAGAATTTCAGCTACTATTTTTTACTATATAGCACAATATTTTCGGCAGATTTGAACGCATACGATAGCGATTTGTCCATAAAAGACTTCTCTGCATTGTAATTTACCAAGGCTGCAGCATTTGGCACTTTCAATTTCCATGAACCTGATTTTGTCAGTTTCCCTGGAATGACCATTGCTACTTGTCCGTATGTTTGTGACACATCTACCGCAATCGTAGCTTTTCCATTATTTGCAGCTTGTTGTGCTTTGTTTAATGCTTCTTGATCGTTTGCATTTCCTAATTTCGTCCAAGCATTTGACTTTTTTACTATTGGTTGAATACTATCATAAATGACAAATCCACCATCTGTTGCTCGAAAATCGCCAATATTATAGAATTCTGTGATCATTTTAGTGATGCTGTTTCTACAATCGTTTCTATTTGTTGACGCTGCTTTGCATTGTTTAAAATAGGCAATTGTTGTAGACAAAAACTGATCTTGATCTGTGGATAGTTTTACTTCTTCAACTTTAGTTGTACTAGAATTTGAAGTTGTTCCTTTTTCAGATTTTGGATCGTTTTTACAAGAAACTACCAATAGTATTGCGAATACGAATGTGATGATTTTTTGCATTTTATGTTGATTGTATTTTAAACGGTTTTTACTTTTTGAATGTTCTCAATGAATTGATCAAATAGATATTCTCCATCGTGTGGTCCAGGACTTGCTTCTGGGTGATATTGCACTGAGAAACAGTTTTTATCTTTTACACGAATTCCGGCTACAGTATTATCATTTAAATGTACGTGTGTAATTTCTACATTTTCATTGGCTTCCGTTTCTTCTCTATTGATGGCAAAACCATGATTTTGTGAAGTAATTTCACCTTTCCCAGTAATCATGTTTTTTACAGGGTGATTGATTCCTCGGTGTCCGTTGTGCATTTTGTACGTTGAGATTCCATTTGCCAAAGCAATTACTTGGTGTCCTAAACAGATTCCGAATAATGGTAAATCGCGTTTGATAACTTCTTGAGCTACTTTGATAGCATCTTCTAACGGTTCTGGATCTCCAGGTCCGTTTGATAAGAAATATCCATCAGGATTCCATGCGTTCATTTCTTCGAAAGTAGCGTTGTATGGAAATACTTTGATGCAGGCATCACGTTTTGCTAAGTTTCGTAAGATGTTTTTCTTTACGCCAATATCCAATGCTGCAATTTTATGTGTTGCATTTTCGTCTCCGTAGATGTATGGTTCTTTCGTTGATACTTTAGAAGCCAATTCCAATCCTGCCATACTTGGTACTTCGGCTAGTTTTGCTTTTAAGCCATCAACATTGTCAACATCTGTAGAAATTACTGCATTCATTGCTCCATTATCTCTAATGTAACTTACCAAAGCTCTGGTATCTACATCTGAGATTGCAAATAAATTGTTTTTGTCTAAGAATTCTTTTAAAGAACTATCGGCTGCATCTCTTGAGAATTCGTAACTAAAGTTTTTACATATTAACCCTGCAATTTTTACACTATCAGATTCCATTTCGTCTTCGGCTGTTCCGTAGTTTCCAATGTGCACATTTGCTGTTACCATTAGTTGTCCGTAATACGATGGATCTGTAAAGATTTCTTGATACCCTGTCATTCCTGTATTGAAACACACTTCTCCGAAAGCCGTTCCTGGTTGTCCAATTGCTTTTCCGTAAAAGATTGTTCCATCTTCCAAAAGTAATAGTGCTTTTTGTCGATTTTGGTATTTCATATCGCTATGCTAATTTAGTTGTGTTGTATTGTGTTTTGTTGTAATTATAGTATTGTTATGTACTTTTCCAGTGATTTGATAACCTAAAGAAAGAATGTTTTCCTTAAACCAATCATTGGTTAAAATGTCGTTATGTGATAATATTTCTAATATTAATATTGGCTTGCATCGTTTGATTGTGTTGATAGCACCTTTGAGTGCAGGAACTTCAAAACCTTCTAAATCGAATTGAAGGATTGAGATATTTCTGTCTTCTGGAATGATGTTATCTAATCTTTCGATGAAAATCGGTACAAATTTACCATTTTCTGAATCAATTATTCTACTCGCGCCACCTAATTGTCTTCCATCTTCAGTGGCAACTTGTAACTTTTGTTCTGATTTCTCAGCACCCAAGCCAACTTGAAAGAGTTCTACATTTTTTAGATTGTTGATAAGTATGGTAATTTCTGAACATCTGTAGTATTCTGAGCTTGGCTCAAATGTCCATACTTTGGCATTTTTGGAGATATTTTTAGCAATTCCTGGTAGGAAGTCTCCAAAAAATGCACCTGCTTGTACTACATCGCCTTCGCCACAATGGTCAATAATATATTGAATGGTGTGAGGCTCATATACATCTCCTTTGAGAATTGCTTGCACTACAGATTCTTTTTGCACCGCATAAGGTGTGCAATACCCTCCGTATTTATTGTATGCAATTGTACAATCTAATGTAAATTCATCCTTCGTTAAAGAAGTCAAATGAGTAGGTTTACTAACGTATCCTTTCTTAAGGACTTTTCTTTTAATAAACTTCTTTAATTTTTTAGGAGCTAATGATTTTACAAGTTTGATCATTGTTTGGTAATTCGTTTTCTAAACTAATAAAACTGAGTTTCGCTAATATAAAAAAAAGGATAAACTCATAAAGTTTATCCTTTTATATGTAATGAATTGATTTCCATTATTCTTCTTCGTTAGAAGCTTTAGTTTCAACTGGAGCAGGAGTTGCAGGTTTATTACCACCTTTTCCTCTTCTACTACGTCTAGTTGTTTTCGCTTTCTTCTCAGTGTTGTACGTTTCATTGTAGTCCACTAATTCGATTAATGCCATTTGAGCATTATCTCCTAAACGATTTCCTAACTTAATAATTCTAGTGTATCCACCTGGTCTGTCTGCAACTTTTACAGCTACATCTCTAAATAACTCAGTTACTGCATACTTGTTTCTAAGTTTACTGAATACTAAACGACGGTTGTGCGTTGTGTCTTCTTTAGACTTAGTTACTAATGGCTCAACAAATTGTTTTAATGCTTTCGCTTTTGCAACAGTAGTGTTGATACGCTTGTGCTCGATTAAAGAACAAGCCATATTAGCTAACATTGCTTTTCTGTGAGCAGTTTTTCTACCTAAGTGGTTTACTTTTTTTCCGTGTCTCATGACATTTGTTTTTTACCTTTATCTTGCTGCAACTCGTTTGAGGAGCAAATTACAAAGGAATTAATCTTTATCTAATTTGTATTTTGATAAATCCATTCCGAAACTTAATCCTTTTACGTTTACTAGTTCTTCTAGCTCAGTTAAAGATTTTTTACCAAAGTTTCTAAACTTCATTAAATCATTTTTGTTGTAAGATACTAAGTCTCCTAATGTATCTACTTCTGCTGCTTTTAAACAGTTTAATGCTCTTACAGAAAGGTCCATGTCTACTAATTTAGTTTTTAGTAACTGACGCATATGTAATGATTCCTCATCATATGTTTCTGTTTGTGCAATTTCGTCCGCTTCAAGAGTAATACGCTCATCAGAGAATAACATGAAGTGGTGAATTAATGTTTTTGCAGCTTCTGTTAAAGCTTCTTTAGGATGAATAGATCCATCAGTGATGATTTCAAAAACTAACTTTTCGTAGTCAGTTTTTTGCTCAACACGATAGTTTTCTATGCTGTACTTAACATTCTTTACAGGTGTATAAATAGAATCTGTAAAGATTGTTCCTAACGGAGCATTTGATTTTTTGTTTTCTTCAGCTGGAACATACCCTCTACCTTTTTCGATAGTAATTTCCATGTTAATGTTCACACTAGCATCCATGTTACAGATAACTAAATCTGGATTTAACACTTGGAAACCAGAGATGAATTTTTGGAAATCACCAGCAGTAAGTTGTTCTTTACCTGAAACAGAAATAGATACTGATTCATTATCGATATCATCTATTTGTCTTTTAAAGCGTACTTGCTTTAAGTTCAAAATAATCTCTGTTACATCTTCTACAACACCAGAAATCGTTGAAAATTCGTGATCTACTTTGTCTATTCGTACAGAAGTAATCGCAAAACCTTCCAATGATGATAGAAGTACTCTTCTTAATGCGTTCCCGATAGTTAGCCCATAACCAGGTTCTAAAGGACGAAATTCAAATTTGCCATCGAACTCAGATGAGTCAATCATGATAACTTTGTCGGGCTTTTGGAAGTTTAATAATGCCATATTAAGAATACTTTCTGATTTATTATTATTTAGAATATAATTCTACGATTAATTGCTCTTTAATATTTTCAGGAATTTGAAGTCTTTCCGGAATAGATACATAAGTACCTTCCTTCTTTTCTCCATTCCATGTAATCCACTCATATACGTGGCTAGCATTTGCTAATGATCTATCAATTACGTCAAGAGACTTTGATTTCTCTCTTACACCCACTACATCTCCAGCTTTTAATGTGTAAGAAGGAATATTCACTTTTTCTCCGTTTACAGTAATGTGACGGTGAGACACTAATTGTCTTGCACCACTTCTTGTAGGAGAAATTCCCATTCTGTAAACCACGTTGTCTAAACGAGATTCACATAATTGTAGTAATACTTCACCTGTAATTCCTTTGCTTCTGTTAGCTCTGTCAAATAGATTTCTAAATTGACGTTCAAGGATACCGTAAGTATACTTTGCTTTTTGTTTTTCCATCAACTGGATTGCGTATTCAGATTTTTTTCCTCTACGTCTGTTGTTTCCGTGTTGACCTGGAGGATAATTTCTTTTATCAAAAGATTTATCATCTCCGAAAATTGCTTCTCCGAATTTACGAGCAATTTTAGTTTTTGGACCAGTATATCTTGCCATTTCTAATAGTTATTATGAGAGTGATTATGAATTAAGGCTGTCCTTCGATAATCGTTAATCTCTCAATGTGAAAATAAATTAATTATACTCTTCTTCTTTTTGGAGGTCTACATCCGTTGTGTGGTAATGGAGTAACATCGATAATTTCAGTTACTTCAATTCCTGCATTGTGGATGGTTCTGATAGCAGATTCTCTACCATTACCTGGACCTTTTACGTAAACTTTCACTTTACGTAATCCTGCTTCATGAGCTACTTTAGATGCATCTTCTGCTGCAGTTTGCGCAGCGTAAGGTGTGTTCTTTTTAGAACCTCTAAAGCCCATTTTACCAGCAGATGACCAAGAAATCACATCTCCTTTTTTGTTTGTAAGTGAAATAATGATGTTGTTAAAAGATGCTGTTACGTGCGCTTCTCCAACAGACTCCACTATTACTTTACGTTTTTTTGTACTCTTGCTAGACTTTGCCATACTACAAAATATTATTTAGTTGCTTTTTTCTTGTTAGCAACAGTTTTTCTTCTACCTTTTCTTGTTCTAGAGTTGTTCTTCGTTCTTTGACCTCTTAATGGAAGTCCAGATCTATGACGAATTCCTCTATAACAACCGATATCCATTAAACGTTTGATGTTTAACTGAACTTCGGTACGTAATTCACCTTCAATTGTGTAAGTTCCTACTGCTTCACGAATTTTACCAATTTCTTCATCAGTCCAATCAGAAACTTTAGTGTCTTCACTTACGTTAGCAGTTGCTAAAATTTGTTTTGCTCTGCTTCTACCTACTCCAAAGATGTATGTTAATGAGATAACACCTCTTTTGTGTTTTGGAATGTCTACTCCTGCGATTCTTGCCATAACTATCCTTGTCTTTGTTTAAATCTAGGATTCTTTTTATTGATTACGTATAATCTTCCCTTACGACGTACAATTTTGCACTCAGGGCTTCTCTTTTTTATTGATGCTCTTACTTTCATGATTTTTTAGTATCTATAAGTAATTCTTGCTTTTGTTAAATCGTATGGACTCATTTCTAGTTTCACTTTATCACCAGGTAATAATTTGATATAATGCATACGCATTTTTCCAGAGATGTGAGCCGTTACGATGTGACCATTTTCTAATTCTACACGGAACATTGCATTTGATAATGCTTCTATAATTGTTCCATCTTGTTCTATTGCAGCTTGTTTAGCCATAATTATGCAACTACTTTACGGTTTTTACCAGTTTTCATTAAACCATCATAATGTCTATTCAACAAGTATGAGTTTATTTGTTGCATGGTATCTATGGCAACTCCTACCATAATTAGCAACGATGTTCCTCCAAAGAATAATGCCCAACCTTGTTGTATTCCCATAATTGTTCCTACAATAGCAGGGAAAATTGCGATCAATGCTAAAAAGATTGATCCAGGCAAGGTAATTTGTGACATTATTTTGTCTAAGTATTCTCCAGTTTCTCCACCAGGGCGAATTCCTGGAATAAATCCTCCACTTCTTTTTAAGTCATCGGCCATTTTATTCGTAGGCACTGTGATAGCTGTGTAGAAGTATGTAAATATGATGATTAAGAATGCGAATAAGACATTATACCATAATCCAAATACATCTTGAAAGTTTGCTGTCATCCATGCTCCTAAGCTTGAATCGGTACCTAAACCTTTTCCTATTGCTGTAGGCACAAACATTAAGGCTTGCGCGAAGATGATTGGCATTACACCAGATGCATTTAATTTTAATGGGATAAACTGTCTTGCTCCAAACATGTTCTTTTCATATCCTCCCGTTGCTGTTCTTCTAGCGTATTGCACAGGTATTTGGCGTACTGCCATTACCAACATGACGCTGGCAAGTATAATTACTAACCATATTACAATTTCTATAAGAATAAGCATTGGTCTTCCTGAGTTGGAAGCAAATTCTTGCAAGAATGCAGTAGGCATTTGTGCAATAATCCCAACCATAATTAATAATGAGATACCATTACCAATTCCTTTATCAGTAATTTTTTCACCAAGCCACATTGCAAAGATAGTTCCTGTTACAAGGATAATTACAGAAGGAATAACGAAATCTAATCCTTTTCCAATTGTAAATGCTGCGTCTGGAACACCTAATGCTCCTAATCCCCATAAATAGAATGGTGCTTGCACCAAACAGATAAGGATTGTAAGCCATCTTGTGATTTGTGTGATTTTTTTACGACCACTTTCTCCTTCTTTTTGAAGTTTTTGTAGGTAAGGAATTGCGATTCCCATCAACTGAACTACAATAGAAGCAGATATATATGGCATAATTCCTAGTGCAAATACAGAAGCCTTAGCAAAAGCTCCTCCAGTAAACATGTTTAATAGACCACCAAGTCCGTCATCAAAATTACCAGTAAATGCTTCACCAAGTTTTGTATAGTCCATACCTGGAAGACTCACCTGTGCACCAAAACGATACACTAGTAATAGTCCAAGAGTTACTAAAATTTTATTTTTTAGTTCCTCAATACTCCAAATACTTTTTATTGTGTCAATAAATTTTTTCATGCTTCTATGTAGAAATTATAAAGTTACTGCTTCTCCTCCTGCTGCTTCGATAGCTGCTTTTGCTGAAGCTGTGAATTTGTGAGCTGTAACTTTTAATTTTGATTTAAGTTCACCTCTTCCAAGGATTTTTACTAAATCAGTTTTTCTAGCTACTCTGTTAGCTACTAATATGTCTAAATCAACAGTATCTGTGATTTTCCCTTCGTCAACTAATTCCTGAAGTCTATCAAGATTTACACCTTGATATTCTTTACGATTGATATTTGTGAAACCAAACTTAGGAACACGTCTCTGAAGCGGCATTTGTCCACCTTCGAATCCAATTTTCTTTGAATAACCAGATCGAGATTTAGCTCCTTTGTGACCACGTGTTGCGGTACCACCTTTTCCAGAACCTTGTCCTCTACCTACTCTTTTGTTATTACTTTGAACTGAACCTTCAGCTGGTTTTAAGTTACTTAAATCCATAACCAGTTGTTATTTTTAAGCTTCTTCAACAGAAACTAAGTGTTTAACTTTATTTACCATTCCAAGGATGTTTGGTGTAGCCTCATGTTCTACAACCTGACCGATCTTTTTAAGACCAAGCGCTTCTAGCGTTCTCTTTTGATTTTGAGGACGACTAATTTTGCTTCTTACTTGTGTTACTTTAATTTTTGCCATTTTATCCTTGATTTATCCTTTAAATACTTTTTCTAAAGAAATTCCTCTTTGTCTTGCAACCATTCCTGCATCTCTTAATTGTAATAAAGCATCAAAAGTTGCTTTTACTACATTGTGCGGGTTAGATGATCCTTGAGACTTCGATAATACATTGTGAACTCCTACAGCTTCTAATACTGCACGTACAGCTCCACCTGCGATAACTCCTGTACCCGAAGATGCTGGTTGAATATATACTCTAGCTCCTCCGTATTTTCCTTTTTGCTCGTGTGGTAATGTACCATTTTGCAAAGGAATACGAACTAAGTTTTTCTTCGCATCTTCAATTGCTTTTGCAATTGCAGTAGCAACGTCTTTAGATTTTCCTAAACCGTGTCCTACAACACCGTTTTCATCTCCAACAACTACGATCGCCGAAAATCCAAAGGCTCTACCACCTTTTGTTACTTTAGTTACACGTTGTACTCCTACCAAACGATCTTTTAATTCTAATCCACCTGGCTTTACTAATTCTGCGTTTTTGTATTTCTGATACATAGTTTCTTAGAATTTAAGTCCTCCTTCTCTAGCACCTTCTGCTAATGATTTTACTCTTCCGTGGTATAAATATCCACCTCTATCAAATGCGATTGTTTCAATCCCAGCTTTTAAAGCTTTTTCAGCGATAGACTTCCCTACTAAGGCAGCTACTTCTGATTTTGTTCCTTCAGCTTTGATATCTTTATCTCTAGATGAAGCGGCAACAATTGTTTTACCATCTACATCATTGATAATTTGAGCATAAATTTCTTTATTACTTCTAAAAACAGATAATCTTGGTCTAGCTTCTGTACCGCCAACGATTTTTCTAATTCTGTTTTTGATTCTTTGTCTTCTTTCAGTCTTTGATAATCCCATAATTAATTATTAAGCTGATTTACCTGCTTTTCTTCTTAATACCTCTCCTACAAACTTAACTCCTTTTCCTTTATAAGGTTCTGGTTTACGGAACCCACGGATTTTAGCCGCAACTTGTCCTACCAATTGTTTGTCGTGCGAAGTTAATTTTATGATTGGATCTTTACCTTTCTCAGATATTGTTTCAACTTTCACTTCTGGAGCTAAGTTCATAACAATATTGTGTGAGAATCCTAAAGCTAACTCTAGTCTTTGTCCTTGATTACTTGCTCTGTAACCTACTCCAACTAATTGTAACTCTTTTGTAAATCCTTTAGAGACACCTTCAATCATATTGTTGATTAATGCTCTATATAGACCGTGTTTTGCTCTATGATCTTTGCTGTCTGATGGGCGTTCTAGTACTATTCGACCTTCTTCTTGTTTAACAGTAATACTGTCAACTTGTTGTGTCAATTCTCCTAATTTACCTTTTACGGTTACCTGACCATCTTTTATATCTACAGTAACTCCTGCTGGAATACTTACTGGGTTTTTACCTATTCTTGACATTTCTGCTAGTCTTTATTAATTAGTAAACGTAACATAAAACTTCTCCACCTACATTTTCACGTTGAGCTTGCTTTCCTGTCATTACTCCGTGAGAAGTAGATACGATCGCAATTCCCAATCCGTTTAAGACTCTTGGAAGTTCGTTAGCTCCAGCGTACTGACGTAAACCTGGTGTACTGATTCTTTGAATTTTCTTGATTACAGGTTCTTTTGTCATCTTATCGTATTTTAAAGCGATTTTGATGCTTCCCTGTACAGTTGTGTCTTCAAACTTGTAGCTTAAGATATATCCTTGATCGAATAAGATCTTGGTCATCTCTTTTTTAAGCTTTGAAGCTGGAATCTCGACAACTCTGTGTCCCGCTCTACTGGCGTTTCTGATTCTTGTTAAGTAATCCGCTATTGGATCTGTATACATATGTATGAATTTACGGTTTTGGTTTTCGACAAAAGTCGAACCTGAAACCAGTTTATAATTTTACCAACTTGCCTTTTTGACTCCTGGAATTAATCCTTTATTTGCCATTTCTCTAAACATTACACGAGAAATACCAAACTGACGCATGTACCCTTTTGGTCTTCCAGTAAGTTTGCAACGATTGTGCATACGAATTGGAGAGGCATTTTTAGGCAACTTTTGCAATGCTTCGTAATCTCCAGCTTCTTTCAAAGCTTTTCTTTTCTCAGCATATTTAGCAACCGTTTTAGCTCTTTTAACCTCACGGGCTTTCATTGATTCTTTAGCCATAATTAATTCTTTTTAAAAGGTAACCCTAATTCAGTTAATAATGATTTAGCTTCTTTATCTGTCGATGCAGAAGTTACAAATGTAATATCCATTCCAGCAATTCTATTCACTTTATCGATATTTATTTCTGGAAAGATAATTTGCTCAGTAACTCCTAAGTTATAATTACCTCTTCCATCAAATCCATTTGCTTTGATTCCACCAAAATCTCTTACACGTGGTAAGGCTGAAGTAACCAATCTATCTAGGAATTCGTACATCTTTTCTCCTCTTAACGTAACTTTAGCACCAATTGGCATTCCTTTACGTAATTTGAAAGTTGCAACATCCTTTTTAGAAATGGTAGCGATTGCTTTTTGTCCTGTAATTTTCCCAAACTCTTCAATAGCATGGTCAATTAGTTTCTTATCAGCTACTGCACCACCAACTCCTCTACTTAAAACTATTTTTTCAAGTTTTGGAACTTGCATTACGTTTGCATAACTGAATTCTTCTGTAAGAGCTTGGATTACTCGATCCTTATACTCTTGCTTTAATCTTGGAACATACCCCATAACTATAGTACTTCATTAGATTTTTTAGAAAACCTTACTTTCTTGTCTCCTTCTACTCTATATCCAACTCTTGTTGCTTCTCCTTTAGAAGTCATCAACGCTAAGTTTGATATATGAATTGGAGCTTCTTTCTCTACAATTCCACCTTGAGGATTTTGAGCACTTGGTTTTGTGTGTTTCTTTACGATATTCACACCTTCTACAATTGCCTTATTATCTTCACGAAGAATTTTTAATACTTTACCTGTAACAGGATTGTCTGCAGTACTTTTGTTAGCTCCAGCAATCACTTTTACGGTATCTCCTGTTTTTATCTTTAGTTTTGTCATCTTAAACTACGTATTAAAGCACCTCTGGTGCTAATGATACAATTTTCATGAATTGTTTATCACGAAGTTCTCTAGCAACCGGACCGAAAACACGAGTTCCTCTCATTTCCCCTGTTGGGTTTAAAAGAACACATGCATTATCGTCAAATCTAATATAAGATCCGTCTGGTCTTCTTACTTCTTTCTTAGTACGTACAACAACTGCTGTAGAAACTTGTCCTTTCTTAACACTTCCGTTAGGAGTTGCGTCTTTTACAGTAACAACAATTTTGTCTCCAACAGAAGCATAACGTCTTTTCGTTCCTCCTAATACACGGATCGTTAAAACTTCTTTAGCTCCCGTGTTATCTGCAACTTTTAATCTTGATTCTTGTTGTAACATAATTATTTAGCTCTTTCAATGATTTCAACTAATCTCCAACATTTGGTTTTACTTAATGGACGTGTTTCCATTATTTTCACAGTATCACCAATGTTACAATCGTTCTTTTCGTCGTGCGCAACATATTTCTTTGTTTTTAACACGAACTTACCGTACATAGGGTGTTTTACACGCTTAACTTCAGAAACCACGATTGATTTCGTCATTTTATTACTGGTAACAACACCTATTCTCTCTTTTCTTAAATTTCTTTTTTCCATCTGTCAGTAGAATTCAATTTATTGTAATTCTCTTTTAGTTAGTTCGGTAGCTACTCTCGCAACTGTTCTTCTTACCGAACGCAACTGAATTGGATTATCTAAAGGAGAGATAGCATGCGCTACTTTTAAATCTGAATGATTTTTTTTGAGCTCCTTTAGTTTTTCTTGTAACTCAGCTACAGATAATTCTTTAATTTCTGATTGTTTCATAACTTATTAAAAATTAAGCTTCGAAATCTCGAGCTACAATAAACTTAGTTTTAACTGGTAATTTTTGAGCAGCTAAGCGCAATGCTTCTTTCGCTACTTCAATAGGAACTCCTCCTACTTCAAAAATTATTCTTCCAGGTTTTACAACAGCTGCCCAGTATTCTGGAGCACCTTTACCTTTACCCATACGTACCTCAAGTGGCTTTTTTGTAATCGGCTTGTCTGGAAAAATCTTAATCCATAATTGACCTTCTCTTTTCATGTAACGAGTTGCCGCAACACGGGCTGCCTCTATTTGACGAGATGTCAAGAAATTTGAATCTAATGATTTAATACCAAACATACCGTTAGAAAGTAAGTGACCTCTTCCTGAGTTCCCTTTCATACGCCCTTTCTGTACTTTACGATATTTTGTTCTTTTTGGCTGTAACATTTTTCTTTACTTTAAAAAATTACTTTCTACGACGAGATTTTCCTTTTCCACCTTGATTATTTCCACCTTTTCCAGATTGCTTTTTAGACATTCCTACTAATGGAGATAATTCTCTCTTTCCATAAACCTCACCTTTCATTACCCATACTTTCACTCCTAATCTACCGTAAGTAGTGTGAGCTTCATGTAATGCATAATCAATATCTGCTCTGAAAGTTGATAAAGGAATACGACCATCTTTATATGATTCAGAACGTGCCATTTCTGCTCCGTTTAAACGTCCAGAAATTTGCACTTTGATTCCCTCAGCATTCATACGCATTGCAGCCGCAATAGCCATTTTAATAGCTCTTCTGTATGAAATTCTGTTTTCGATTTGACGTGCAATACTAGCAGCAACTAGATTTGCGTCAAGTTCAGGTCTCTTGATCTCAAAAATATTGATCTGTACTTCTTTACCTGTAATTTTCTTAAGCTCTTCTTTTAACTTGTCTACCTCTTGACCTCCTTTACCAATAATGATACCTGGACGTGCCGTAGTGATAGTAACGGTTACAAGTTTAAGTGTGCGCTCAATAATTACTCTAGAAACACTAGCTTTAGATAAACGAGCATGGATATACTTTCTGATTTTATCGTCTTCAGCAAGTTTATCTCCATAGTCATTACCTCCGTACCAGTTAGATTCCCATCCTCTGATGATACCAAGGCGATTTCCGATTGGATTTGTCTTTTGTCCCATACTTACTTATCTTAACTTTGTGTGTTATTATTAGCTCCTAACACCAATGTAACATGGTTGGAACGTTTTCTAATTCTGTGTGCACGACCTTGTGGTGCTGGACGAAGTCTTTTCAACATACTTCCACTATCCACTCGGATTTCTTTTACAAACAATTCAGCATCTTCAACACTTGCATCTTCGTTTTTCGCTTGCCAGTTTGCGATTGCAGACAATAACAATTTTTCTAAACGGCGTGATGCTTCTTTTTGACTGAATTTTAATATATGAAGCGCTTTTTCTACTTTCTCACCTCTTACTAAATCCGCTACTAAACGCATTTTTCTTGGCGAAGTAGGGCAGTTATTCAACTTTGCAAAAGCTATACTCTTCTTAGCCTCTTTGATTTGCTCTGCTCTTTCTCTTTTACGAACTCCCATAGCTTCTTATTATTTTTTTCCTTTATTTTTCGCACCAGCGTGACCTCTAAATGATCTTGTTGGTGAAAATTCTCCTAACTTATGTCCTACCATGTTTTCTGTAACATACACAGGAACAAACTGACGACCGTTATGAACAGCGATAGTTTGCCCAACGAAATCTGGAGTAATCATAGATGCTCTTGACCAAGTTTTGATCACAGCTTTCTTTCCTGACTCAACATTTTGCTGAACTTTTTTATCTAAACTATAGTGAACGTAAGGTCCTTTTTTTAATGATCTAGCCATGTCTTATTTCTTTCTACGTTCTATAATGTATTTATTACTCGCTTTCGTCTTAGATCTTGTACGGTATCCTTTAGCTGGAATTCCATTTCTAGACCTTGGGTGTCCTCCAGAAGATTTACCTTCTCCACCACCCATTGGGTGATCAACAGGGTTCATTACTACTGGTCTTGTTCTTGGTCTTCTACCTAACCATCTTCCTCTACCTGCTTTACCAGATACTAATAATTGATGATCTGAATTAGAGATCGCTCCAATTGTCGCTAAACAATTCGCCATCACCATTCTAGTTTCACCTGAAGGAAGTTTGATTGTAGCAAACTTTCCATCACGAGCCATTAATTGCGCGAATGCTCCTGCACTACGAGCCATAACAGCTCCTTGTCCTGGACGCAACTCTACACAAGAAACAATAGTTCCTAATGGAATATTACTTAAAGGCATTGTATTTCCGATTTCTGGAGCAACTTTCTCTCCTGAAACAACAGTTTGACCTACTTTTAATCCATTTTGAGCGATGATGTAGCGCTTTTCTCCATCAGTATACTGTACTAATGCGATAAAAGCAGTTCTGTTTGGATCATACTCAATAGTTTTCACTTCTGCAGAAACATCTTTTCTATCTCTTTTAAAGTCGATAATACGGTATCTTTTCTTATGACCACCTCCGATGTAACGCATGGTCATTTTACCTTGATTGTTTCTACCACCAGACCTCTTTTTCGGTGCAAGTAAACTCTTTTCCGGCTTATCAGTAGTGATGGCATCGAATCCATTGACTACTCTAAAACGCTGAGCTGGTGTAATTGGTTTTAATTTTCTTACTGACATTTTTTGTCTTTACTTATATATTGCTATAAAAATCAATAATATCTCCTTCCGCTACATCAACTATCGCTTTTTTTGTAGCGTTAGTTTTACCATGCTGGATTCCAGTTTTGGTGTAACGTGTTTTTCTATCAGGTCCGTAATTCATAGTACGAACTTTCTCTACAGAAACCCCATAAGTAGCCTCTATAGTTTTCTTAATCTCAACTTTGTTAGCTTTTACATTTACTAAGAAAGTATAACGATTATTTAATTCACTATCAGCAGTAGCTTTTTCAGTTACAACTGGTTTAATTAAGATGCTCATTTGGTTTCTTATTTACTTAAGTTTGACTCAATTCCCTCTAAAGCGCCTTCGAAAAGAACTATACTATTTGCGTTAACAATTTTGTAAGTACTTAATTCTGAGCTAGTTAAAACCTCAGAGGTTTTCAAATTACGTGACGACAAATATACATTATTATTTGAATCACCCAACACAAATAGCGATTTTTTACTATCTAACCCTAAAGCTTTCAATACATTGATGAAATTTTTAGTTTTTGGAGCTTCAAAATTGAAATCTTCAATTACGATAATTGACTCACTTTTTGCCTTTAATGTAAGTGCTGATTTTCTAGCCAACTTCTTAACATTTTTGTTTAATTTTTGAGAGTAACTTCTCGGTCTTGGACCAAAAACTCTACCTCCACCCTTAAACAATGGGTTTTTAATACTACCTGCTCTCGCAGTACCAGTACCTTTTTGCTTTTTAATCTTACGAGTACTTCCCGTGATTTCAGCTCTCTCTTTCGCCTTATGCGTTCCTTGTCTTTGATTCGCAAGATATTGCTTCACATCCAAGTATACAGCATGATCATTAGGCTCAATAGCAAAAACAGCATCAGAAAGGTTTGCCTTTCTACCTGTTTCTTTTCCGTTTATATCTAAAACTGCTACTTCCATTACTTCTGAACAATTACATAAGCGTTTTTATGCCCAGGAACACACCCTTTGACAACTAATAAGTTCTTCTCAGGAACAACTTTCAACACTCTTAAATTTTGAACTTTCACTTTTTCTCCACCCATTCTTCCTGCCATGCGCATTCCTTTGAATACACGTGCAGGGTAAGATGCAGCTCCAATAGAACCTGGCGCTCTCAAACGGTTGTGTTGACCATGAGTTGCTTGTCCTACACCCGCAAATCCGTGGCGCTTTACAACTCCTTGAAAACCTTTACCTTTTGATGTTCCAGCAATATCAACGAATTCACCTTCTTCAAAGTGATCTACAGTGATACTGTCTCCTAAATTATACTCTCCTTCAAATCCTTGGAATTCAACAACTTTGTATTTAGGCGAAGTACCTGCTTTTTTAAAGTGACCATTAGCCGCTTTAGAAGCACGTTTTTCTGCCTTGTCATCGAAACCAAGTTGAAGAGCTTCATACCCGTCAACCTCATTGGTTCTGACTTGGGTAACGACACAAGGACCTGCTTCAATAACTGTACATGGAATGTTTTTTCCATTCTCGTCAAAGATGCTAGTCATGCCGATTTTTTTTCCGATTAACCCAGACATATTTATTAATTTAAAATTTATTTATTAAAAAAAATTCAGGATGAAAATACGCTTCATCCTGAATTGTATTTTTACCGTTTTTCCTTTGCTCGCAGCTCCGGACATTTTATTTTTCGCTCAGCGAAAAGTGTTTTATCACACTTTGATCTCTACTTCAACTCCACTTGGCAATTCAAGTTTCATAAGTGCATCAATTGTCTTTGAAGAAGAACTATAGATATCTAATAGTCTCTTGTAAGAACTTAATTGAAATTGCTCTCTTGACTTCTTATTTACGTGTGGAGAACGTAATACAGTAAAGATTTTTTTGTGTGTTGGTAATGGAATTGGTCCAGTTACAACAGCACCTGTAGTTTTTACTGTTTTTACGATTTTCTCAGCTGACTTGTCAACTAAGTTATGATCGTATGATTTTAATTTTATTCTAATTTTTTGACTCATTTTCTTAGTTTTAAGCAGTTACACCTTTAGATTTCGCAATTACTTCTTCAGAAATATTAGAAGGAGTTTCTGCATAATGAGAGAATTCCATCGTTGAAGTTGCTCTACCAGATGATAATGTTCTTAATGAAGTAACATATCCAAACATTTCAGATAATGGCACTGTTGCCTTTACAACTTTAGAACCAGCTCTATCAGACATATCAGACACTTGTCCACGACGACGGTTTAAGTCACCTACAATATCTCCCATGTTTTCTTCTGGAGTTAATACTTCCAATTTCATAATTGGCTCAAGGATTTTAGCTCCAGCCGCTTTTGCCGCTGCTTTATAACCCATTTTCGCTGCCAATTCAAATGATAATGCATCAGAATCTACAGGGTGGAAAGATCCATCCTTTAAGACAATCTTCATAGAATCCATTTCGAATCCTGCTAAAGGACCATTCAACATTGCTGTTGCAAATCCTTTTTCAACTGAAGGAATAAATTCTTTTGGAATACGACCACCTTTGATTTGATCAACAAACTGCAATCCTGTACCTTCGAAATCTTCATCCACTGGACTCATTTCGAAAACAATATCTCCAAACTTACCACGTCCACCAGATTGCTTTTTATAAGTCTCTCTGTGTTGCGCTAATTTCGTTAATGCTTCTTTGTATTCTACTTGTGGCTCACCTTGATTTACTTCAACCTTAAACTCACGTCTTAAACGGTCAACAATAATATCCAAGTGAAGCTCTCCCATTCCTGAGATAATAGTTTGACCTGAAGCCTCATCAGTTTTTACTGTAAATGTTGGATCTTCTTCTGCCAACTTACCTAAAGCAATTCCTAATTTATCAACATCTGCTTTCGTCTTAGGTTCAACCGCGATACCAATTACTGGATCAGGGAAGTCCATAGATTCTAAGATAATTGGATTCTTTTCATCAGATAAAGTATCTCCTGTTTTGATACTTTTAAATCCTACAGCAGCTCCAATATCTCCAGCTTCAATAAAATCAATTGCATTTTGTTTGTTAGAGTGCATTTGGTAAATACGAGAAATACGTTCTTTTTTACCTGAACGATTATTCAATACGTACGAACCTGCATCTAATCTTCCTGAATAAGCACGGAAGAATGCTAAACGTCCTACGAAAGGATCTGTAGCAATTTTAAATGCTAATGCAGCGAAAGGATCTTTTGCATCTGGCTTACGAGTAACCTCTTCTCCAGTATTTGGATCCGTTCCTTTAATATCATCTTTATCTGTTGGTGAAGGCAAGTAACGACAAACTGCATCTAAAAGGAACTGAACTCCTTTGTTTTTGAATGCAGAACCACAAATCATAGGAATGATTGCCATGTCCATTACAGCAGCTCTTAATGCAGCATGAATTTCTTCTTCTGTGATAGAGTTTTCATCTTCCATGAATTTCTCTAACAAGTTTTCATCATACGTTGCAACCTCTTCAATTAAGTGAGCACGCGCTTCAGCCGCTTCTTCTTTTAATTCTTCTGGAATGTCAATTACATCAAAAGTAGCTCCTTGTGTTTCATCATGCCAAACAATAGCACGGTTTTTCACTAAGTCAACAATACCTTTAAAGTCCATCTCTTCTCCAATCGGCAATACAATTTGCACAGCGTTAGAACCTAACATTTCTTTCACCTGAGCACAAACCATTGCAAAATTAGAACCTTGACGATCCATTTTGTTTACAAATCCAATTCTTGGAACTTTGTAATTATCTGCAAGCCTCCAGTTAGTTTCAGATTGCGGCTCAACACCATCAACTGCACTAAACAAGAAAACTAATCCATCTAATACACGCAACGAACGGTTTACTTCTACCGTAAAATCAACGTGACCTGGAGTATCAATAATATTAAAATGGTATCCTTTAGCATCTGCAGTTGGCTTACCATTTTCAGTTGGAAATTGCCACGTACAAGTTGTAGCAGCAGACGTAATAGTAATACCACGCTCTTGCTCTTGCTCCATCCAGTCCATTGTAGCAGCACCATCATGCACTTCTCCAATTTTGTGACTTACACCCGTATAGTATAAAACACGTTCTGTAGTAGTTGTTTTACCAGCATCAATGTGAGCAGCGATACCGATATTTCTAGTATATTTTAAATCTCTAGCCATTTTTATAATTGTATCTGATTAAAATCTAAAATGTGAGAATGCTTTATTTGCCTCAGCCATCTTGTGCGTGTCCACTCTTTTCTTAACTGCTGCACCTTCTTCTTTTGCAGCGGCTAATACTTCAGAAGCTAATTTTAAAGCCATTGATTTCTCATTTCTCTTACGAGAGTAGCTAATTAACCATTTCATCGCCATAGATACTTTTCTATCTGGTCTAATTTGCATTGGAATTTGGAATGTAGCTCCACCTACTCTACGAGAGCGAACTTCTACATGCGGCATCACATTAGATAATGCTTCTTTCCATAATTCTAAAGCTGTTTTTTCTTCGTCTGTTTTCTTTTGATCTACAATATCCATTGCATCATAGAAAATCTTGAATGCTACAGACTTCTTACCATCCCACATTAAGTTATTCACAAAACGTGTTACCAATTGATCATTAAATCTTGGATCCGGTAAAAGAGGTCTTTTTTTCGCCTTTCTTTTTCTCATGTCTTTACATTAAAAGTTTTTAATTACTTCTTTGGGCGTTTTGCACCATACTTAGATCTACGTTGCGTTCTACCTTCAACACCTGCGGTGTCTAAAGCTCCACGAACGATATGATATCTAACTCCTGGTAAATCTTTTACCCTTCCACCTCTAACTAATACTATCGAGTGCTCTTGCAGATTGTGTCCTTCTCCTGGAATGTAAGCATTCACTTCATTACCGTTTGTCAAACGAACCCTTGCAACTTTACGCATTGCTGAATTCGGTTTCTTCGGTGTTGTTGTGTATACACGCGTACAAACTCCACGTCTCTGAGGACAAGAATCTAAAGCAGCCGATTTACTCTTCTTAGTTATTTTGGCTCTTCCTTTTCTTACTAATTGTGAAATTGTTGGCATCTATTATTAAATATAATTTTGTTTTAAAACCCTCTTTTGAGGGCGGCAAAGGTATGTTTTTTTTCTTATAATTCAAATCTTAATAACTTAATTTTCAATAAGATTAATTTTTTCAGGCGTTTCCACATAGTATTTCCTGTTTTTTTACGTTATTTTGAAGCATGATCGTATTCATTTTTTAGCTTGAAAAAATCAACTCCACATATTTCAATTTTATTTTTTGCCGTTTTTTGCTCTTGGCTTGTCAATGGACAAACATTACAAATTAATGGAACTACTGATAATGAGCAGCAAATTATTGATGCTACGAATTATAAAAAATCGCACGAAAATATAAAATCTATTGTAGACGAACTAACTTCTCTACAAAAGGCTTTGTTTACTATTGGATATTTTGACGCCTCCTACAGTAAATTAGAAAAGGTTAGTGATTCAATTTATCAAAGCACTTTCAACCTAAATGCAAAATACACTTCTTTAGTAATTAACTACGACAGCGAAAAATTAGACGAAAGTCTTTTAAAAGCATTTAACTTATCTCACACAGAAACCACTTTTACCATTACTCCAGAAAATTTGACTCCTTTTTTAGAAGCTATTGTTGAGAATTTTCAAAACACAGGAAATCCCTTTGCGGAAGTTCAACTTAAAGATATCGTCAAGAAACAACAAACAATTACTGCCAACTTAGATATTACTATTACCGAAAAGCGCCGTTTGGATAAAATCATTGTAAAAGGATACGAGAAGTTTCCAAAATCATATACCAAACATTATTTACGACTCACCTCTAAGGTTTTCAATAAAGAAGAGATCACAAAACAAACCAAACGTTTAGATCAATTACCATTTGCACGACAAATAAAAGATCCAGAAATATTATTTTCGAAAGATTCCACAACCTTATATATATATATAGAAAAAGTAAAGAGTAATTTTTTTGACGGCTTTTTAGGTTTTAATTCTGATGAAGACACTGGAAATTTAAAACTAAACGGATACTTAGACTTGAAGCTTATCAATAATTTGAATGCAGGTGAACAGTTTAACATTTTATGGAAGAATGACGGAAATGGGCAAACCAAGTTTTTGGCAGATTTAAAAATCCCCTACATTTTCAATTCACCTCTTGGTATAAATGCAGGTTTAGATATTTTTAGACGCGATTCTCTTTTTAATGTTGTAAACACGAAATTGAACACGTTTTACCAAATCAACCAAAACAATCAAGTTCATGTAGGAATTCAACAAATTGAATCCAATAATCTTTTAGAAGACAATACCAACACTTCTATTGACGACTACAAAAGTTTTTTTACCACCGCAGGATATACTTTTTCCAAAAGGAATAATAATTACAGTATTTTTCCAACTAAGATTTTTGCTAGCGCAGAAGCACAGATTGGAACTCGAAAAAATGACAGCGAAACGAATGAACAGACCAAGTTTTCATTTACCGGAAATTATTTATGGGAATTGAACGATCGAAATTTTATTTATGTTAACAATACTTCCGAAGCGCTAATTTCTGATCAATATTTAACTAATGAAAAATTTCGTTTGGGAGGAATTCAATCCATAAGAGGATTCAACGAAAATAGCTTGGAAGCTACTTTATACAGTACAATCAATACAGAATATCGATATATTTTATCCAGAAATTCATATGTTCATTCCATCATAGATTTTACGTATCTTCAAGATGATTTAACACAAACTGACGTAAAATTGTATGGTTTTGGTTTTGGACTAGGAATACGATCTAAATCAGGACTTTTGAAAATAAATTATGCTGTTGGAAAAACTGACAATTCTACCATTAAACTATCTGAATCTAAGGTTCATATAAGTTTATCAACCACCTTCTAATATTAAGCTTCACGTTACTTTTCTTGAAAAGCAGTCACTTTTTTCCTTAAAAAAATAGGAATATTAACATATTATTATGATTTTTGGAATAGCTAATTCAAATAATTAACACAATGAGAACAAAGTTTAATGGAATGTTGACGCTTTTGCTGGCGTTAATGGTGCAGCTCGCGCTTGCACAAGAAAAAACAGTCAAAGGTACTGTTTCCGACGAATCTGGAATTCCGCTTCCCGCGGCCAGCGTAGTCGTTAAAGAAACTAATGCAGGTACGTCTACTGATTTTGATGGAAATTACAACATCAATGTAAATCAAGGACAAACACTTGTATTTAGTTATGTAGGTTACAAATCAAAAGAAGTGGTTGTTGGTGGAAGCAATACTATCGACGCTTCTTTAGAACCAGATAACCAACTAGAAGAAGTAATTATTACTGCACAGGGTATTAAAAAGGAAAAGAAGGCTTTAGGTTATGCCGTAACTACGGTTGAAAGTAAAGACTTAGAGCAGAAAGCTGACACTGATATCGGTAAGATATTACGTGGTAAAGCATCTGGTGTACGTATTACTGGTTCTGGAGGTGTTTCTGGTAGTGGTTCTAACATCATTATTAGAGGACAGTCTTCTATTACAGGTGGAAACCAACCGTTATTCATTGTGGATGGCGTACCATTTGATGGATCTTCAGGTGGAGCAAACCAATCTGCGAGTTCAGGAGCTTTCCAATCAGGTAACGTAGCAAGTAGATTTGCCGACATTGACCCTAACAACATTGAAAGTGTAAGTATCTTAAAAGGTTTAAGTGCAACAGCTTTATATGGTGGTGAAGGACGTAACGGTGTAATCTTAATTACTACAAAAAGTGGAAAAGATGCTAACAAGAAGATGGAGGTTACAATAAACCAATCTATTTTCTTTAACAGTATTATTTTACCAGACTACCAAAATACTTGGGGTAATGGTTTCCAAAACGTATATGGAGCTTTCTTTAGTAACTGGGGAGCACGTTTTGACAGCCAAGCGACTATTGACAACGCATTTAGAACGTCACTTTTAAACAACTTTGGTGTTGAGCCATCAGTTTTATTCCCGGACAGACCTGGATTAGATGCTCAAAATGTAACATACAGAGCGTATGATAGCCAGAAAGAATTCTTTAAAACTGGTACTATTGCTAGTACTTCTGTAAACGTTGCAGGTTCATTTGGAGACAAAGGAAGCTTCAATGCATCTTACGCACATGTTGATGATGAATCATTTATTCCTAACAACGGCTTACGAAGAGATAACTTCTCTGTTGGTGGAACTTATAAAATGTCAAACAAGTTTACCTTATCTGGTAAAATAAGTTTAGCAAAAACTGATATTAGAAGTCCATTTACAGATGCTTCTACAGGTAGTGACGTAACATCGTCTACTGCTGGTACTGGAGGTATTGCTTCTGTATGGAACATTCTTTACTTACCACGAAGTGTTGATATCACATTACCTAATCAGCATCCTATTACTGGAGAAAGTATTTGGTATAGAGGTGGTAATGACCGTACAAACCCAGCTTGGGTACTTAACAATACACAAGATAAGAATAGTACAGATCGTGTATTTACAAACTTTGTAGCGTCTTATGAAGCTGCTGACTGGATGACTCTTAGCTACCGTTTAGGTATTGATAGTCAAAACACAAGATCAAGACGTGTAATTAACAAAGGTTCAAATGATGGTTTACATCCAAATGGATATTTACAAACAACTTCTGAGAGATTTACTATCTGGGATCAATCTTTATTAATTGGTTTAGATAAAGAACTTTCTGAAGACTTTGCAATTCAAGGAACTATTGGTGCTACAACAAAGCGTCAAGTATTTGAACGTGATGGTTCTGAGAGTAGAGATCAAATTATCTACGGTCTTTGGAATCACTTAAACTTTAGCAACTCAAGTACTATTATTGAAGGAACAGTTTTTGCTGCTAACAATCAGACATACCAAACATTTAGCGAACAAAACAACGTTGCAGCATATGTTTCTGGTACACTTTCTTACAAGAACTACTTATATTTAAATACTTCTTTAAGAAATGAATGGAATTCAACATTAGAGCAAGAGAACAGATCACAATTCTCTCCTGGTGTGAGTTTATCATTTATCCCAACTTCTGCTTTTGAAGGATTGCGTTCTACGAACGGATTAAACTTCTTAAAGTTAAGAGCTGGTTACGGTACTTCTCCAGGTTTCCCTGGTCCTTACAATACAAGAGGAGTTATTTCATTAGTACCAAACATCTTCCAAACTCCTGGAGGAAACTCAACTACTACGACAAGTATTCCTAACTTCTTACCAAATCCAGACTTAAAGCCTGAGCTTTCTAAAGAGTTTGAAGTTGGTCTTGAAGCTAGATTGTTAGATAACAGATTAGGAATTGACTTTACATATTATAACAGAGATACAGAAGATCAGATTATCCAAAGACCTTTAGCTCCTGAAACAGGATATACAAGTACATTTACAAACATTGGTAATGTAATTAACGAAGGTTTTGAAATCTCATTTGATGGTACTCCTATTAAGACAGAAGACTTTGAACTAAAGATTTCTGGTAGCTTCACGCAAAACGAAAGTGTTGTAAGAGGTCTTGATGATGGAGAACAAATCCTTTACGGAGGTATCTTCGCTACTCCTGCAAATGCCGCTATTAATGATCAACCATTAGGTGTAATTGTTGGAAGTAGAATTTTAAGAGATGATGAAGGAAATCGTTTAGTAAATGAAAACGGTTATTGGATCCAAGACCCTCAAAACGGTGTTATTGGAGATCCTAATCCAGACTGGTTTACTACTGTAAACACAGGTATCACTTGGAAAAACTGGTCTGTAAACATGCAATGGGAATACCAACAAGGTGGAGACATTTATGCTACAACAGTTGGTGCCTTAGTAGGTAGAGGACTTGTTGAAGATACAGATTTTGACAGAACTCAAAGTATTGTATTACCAGGTGTACGTCAATCTACAGGACAGCCAAATGATATTCAAGTAACTGCTACTGAAGCATACTTTAACAATATTGGATTTGGTGTAGACGAAGTATTAATTTACGATGCTTCACACTTAAGATTAAGAGAAGCTTCTATCAGTTATAGACTTCCAAGAAAATGGTTAGACAGAACACCATTTGGAAATGTATCGTTCACACTTTCAGGTCAGAACTTATTTGTAAAAGCATTTAACACTCCTGACAGTGTAAACTACGATCCTGAATTAAACAGTTTAGGTGTTGGTAACTCTCAAGGATTTGACTACTTAACTTCTTGGAACTCGAGAAGATACGGTATGAGCGTAAAAGTAACTTTCTAAAAAAATTAACAATGAAAATAAAAAGTAATAAATTATTTTGGTTGCTAGGTCTAATACTTGTATTCTCTTGTGAAACAACAGAATTAGATTTACTAGTTGATCCGAATGTACCAAGTCCAGAAGCACTGGATCCGGATACAAACTTGAATTTCATCCAATTTCAGCTTGCAGAATTCTTTGAAAATGCAACTGAATCTGGAGCAGAAGCTGTACGTTTAGAGTATATGTTTGATGAATACGACGTAAACTTTAACAACACAAACGCAAGTAACAGCGGAATGTGGACAACTGCATATGCTAACATTTTAAATGAAGTAGGAGCATTAATTCCTATTGCGACATCTTCATCACGTTTTAGACATATTGGAGTTGCTAGAATTATTAGAGCATACACCATGATGACTATGGTAGATTATTTTGGCGATGTTCCTTACACAGAAGCACTACAAGGAGACAGCGGAATAGTATTCCCTGCAGTAGATGCTGGTTCTGATGTATACGATGCAGCTTTAGCTGAATTAGATCAAGCCTTAGTTGATTTTGCAAATATTGATGGAAACACTCCTAACTTTAATGACTTATATTATAGTGAAGGAGCAAGTAACACGATGCCAAACTGGACAAAGTTTGCAAATACTTTAAAATTAAAGTACTACTTAAACAGAAGATTGATTGACCCAACAGGTTCAACTGCAGGAATCAATGCTTTATTAACTGGTGGAGATATTATCACTACAAGTGCAGATGATTTTAAATGGTCTTCTGGAACATCAATAAATCCTCAAAGTAGACACCCATACTATGTTGAAGAGTACTCTGCAGCAAATACAGGTGAATATATTCCTAACTATTTATCATGGGCGTTAACTGAAGAAAAAGGTGCTGATGATCCAAGATTAAGATACTACATATACAGACAAGTTAACTCTTTCCCTACGGATGAGGCAACTTTGAATAATGAAATCGATTGTTGGAATAACCCAAGACCTGCAACTTACGCAGCTATTGATGCTATGCAAACAGTTCCATTACCATATTGTTCTTTATTTGCACGAGGTGATGGATACTGGGGAAGAGATCATGGTAACAATGATGGTATTCCACCAGATAACGCTAAAAGAACTACTTTTGGAGTTTACCCTGTAGGAGGTCGTTTCGATGACAATGACGCACAAGGTATTGATGACAATGAAGGATTACAAGGTGCTGGAATTTGGCCAATTATGATGGATTCATTTGTATACTTCATGAGAGCGGAAGCTGCATTATTCTTAGGAACTTCTGATAGTGACTCTGCTATGTTAGAGCAAGCAATCAGATCATCTATGGCAACAGTAACTTCATTTTTACCAAACCCAGGAGATTTCACAAATACTGCTTCAGCTGCAGATATTGACACTTATGTAAATACTGTAATGGCTGCTTATATGGCTGCTACTAGTAATGCTGAAAGAATGGAAATCATTGGTAAAGAATACTGGATTGCTATGTATGGTAATGGAGTTGAAGGATATAACTTATACAGAAGAACTGGTGCTCCAGGAAACTTACAACCTACTTTATTAGGTACAAGTACATTCCCAAGATCATTCCTGTATCCAAATGTTACAGTTGATAGAAACATAAATATTTCTCAAAAACCAGGACTTGCTGTACAAGTATTTTGGGATAATAATCCTGCTGGATTTATTCAATAAAAAATAAATTATGAAAAATAAATTTTTAAAAACAATCGTAGCTTTGAGTGCTGTTTGCATAGCATTCTATAGCTGTAAAGATGACGATACGTTACCTGTTGATTTTGATGATTTGATCAATACAGGAGTCCCTTTTGCTTCGGAGATTACAACAAATGGTTCTACTAACGTAAATAAATTAGACCCAGGTAGCTCAGGTTTCTCTAAAGATTATCAGTTAATTTCTCCTGCTGGAGGTACTGATATTTCTAAAGTTGAAGTATACGTAAGTATTGCTGGACAAAATGTTACAGCGGCTGAAGCTTTATTAACTACTCTTGAATCTTCAAGCTTTACAAATGCTGACGGAGGATATCCTGAAGTAAATATCGCGTATGATGGAGCTTCTATAATTGCTGCTTTAGGAATTAATGCTGCAGATTTAGAAGGTGGTGATACTTTCGATTACAGATTAGCATTAACAAATCCGCAAGGAACATTTTCGGATGTAAGTGCTAACTTTGACAACCAATCGGCTGATCATACTTTTTCATCAACTGTAGTTTGTGACTCTCCTACGTTGCCTGCTGGTGACTGGGTAATTGACATGCAAGATTCATATGGTGACGGATGGCAACCAACTACCGGTAATGGTGGTGGACCTGGAATTACTGTTACATTAAGTGACGGAACTGTTATTGAAATAGGACTTTGTACTCCGTATGAACCACCTGGATATCCATGTACAACTGGAGTTAGTTCAGGTACTGCAACTATTACTATTCCTGCGGGAGTAAGTGGTGACTGGGTATTTAATGGTGATTTTTGGGGAGAAATGTCTTTCCAAATCTATGGACCAAGTGGTAGTACTGTAGCTACAGGAACTGCTGGCTCAGGAGCTGGACCTATTGCATTAAACCTATGTAATGAATAAAATCAATAGATTTTAATATAATAGAGCTGCCTTTGAAATTTATTCAAAGGCAGTTTTTTTTTTAGTTATTATTCTTTACTTTTCGCGACTAAAATCTAAGACTTAGATTCTATCAAGATGAAACGCTATGAAAAATCAAATGAAAAGTAAACTCTTTTTGTGTTGCTCCCTGTTATTTTTTATTACATCAAAAGCCCAGAATACAATAGGCACAATAACAAATACTCAAGGAACTTTTAATGGATATACACTCTATGCACCTGCAGGTCATACAGAAACTTACTTAATTAACAATTGTGGAGAAATTATCAATCAATGGACAAGTACTGTAGCTCCAGGAAATGCCGTATATCTTCTTGAAAACGGGAATCTACTTAGAGCAGGTAGAATCAGCAATCCTGACATAAACTTTGGAGGTGTTGGTGGAAAAGTTGAACTATTTGATTGGGACAGTAATTTACTTTGGGAATACACCTACTCTACCACTACAGTCTCTCAACACCATGATGTATTTCCTATGCCAAATGGCAATATTCTTATGTTAGCGGTAACCACAATGACAGAAGCTGAGGCAATCCAAGCGGGTAGAAATCCAGCTAATATTACTCAAGGAAAATTATTCAATGAACAAATTTTAGAACTAGAACCTGTTGGAACTGACAGTGCAAATATTGTTTGGGAATGGAATGTTAACGATCATTTCATTCAAGATCATGACCCAACAAAAGATAATCATGGCGTTGTAGAAGATAATCCTCAATTATTAGATATAAACTTTTTAGGGAATTCCGCAGGAAATGCCAATTGGCTCCATTATAACTCGATTCAATACGATGAACGACTAGATCAAATTGTCATCAGTTCAAGATTATTAAGTGAAATTTACATCATTGATCATAGCACTACAACTGCTGAAGCTGCTACCAATACAGGCGGCGATCGCGGCAAAGGAGGTGATTTTTTGTATCGTTGGGGAAATCCACAAGCATACAAAAGAGGTACTCCAGATGATCAAAAACTATTCGGTCAACATTATCCTCATTTCATTCCAGATGGATTGGACGATGCTCGAAAAATAATTTTGTTTAACAATGGTTTTAACCGTATTCCAAGCGTATCACAAATAGATATTATTACACCGCCAGAAGATTCTGAAGGAGTTTATAGCTACACTTCTGGTACAGCTTATGGCCCAATAAATACTGATTATACATACAAAGCTGCCGTTGAAACAGATTTTTATTCAAGAATTCTATCTAGTGCACAACGTTTACCAAACGGAAACACACTTATTTGTGATGGAGATGACGGCTACTTTTTTGAAATCACACCAGATGAAGAAATTGTATGGGAATACATAAATCCCGTTACACCAACTGGAATTTTATCTCAAGGAGATGATTCAACCGCTTCACCAAACTTAACATTTAGAGTTTTACGATATGCTGCTGACTATCCTGCTTTTGATGGACGCACACTGACAGCTGGAGCCGCTGTTGAACAAAACCCTGATTTAACAGGATGTACTATTCTAAGCACTCCAGAATCAGAACTTGCAGACTTAAGCATCATTCCAAATCCAGTAAAAAACTCCATATCAATTACAGGTGCTATTTCTGTAGACAAAGTAGAAATTTATTCTACCTTAGGTCAACTAATACATTCTACCCAAAAAAGAAATATAGATTTTAGCAATCAACGTGCAGGTCTTTACATTCTCAAAATTTATTCAGACAATAAAATAATGACCTCAAAAATCATCAAAAAATAAACAATCTTTTATACAAAATTGACACTCTAGTCAATTGCATCATTAAAACTCAATAATTCATCTGTTTTGAATTATTGAGTTTTTTGTATTTCATACTAAAATCAGAAAAGTATCGACTTGTTAACCAGTTTTTTATCAATCCGTTAAAATATTTAACAAAAGCTTCTCGCTTTGATAATTTTAAGAATAATACCTCCGCATCACCCTCATTTCTACACCTATACCCTTATAAATTAGTGTAAAATAAACCTCGTTTTTCAAAAAAACTTACGCTATCAAAGCATTTTTAAGAAAAAAAAATTGGATTATTAACATATAATTAGGATTTTTGGCGATAGCTAATTCAAATAAATTAAAAAAATGAGAACAAAGTTTAGTGGAATTCTAACGCTATTCCTAGCGTTATTTGTGCAAATTCTGTTTGCACAACAACAGACTGTCTCAGGTACGGTTACCGATGACACAGGTATGCCGCTGCCAGGAGCAACTGTTTTGATTAAAGGTACTACTACAGGTAAGACTACTGATTTCGATGGAAATTATTCTATTAAAGCTAATAACGGGCAAACGCTTGTATTTAGTTATGTAGGATATACAAACCAAGAAATTAAGGTTACGTCTGCAACTATCAATGTACAATTAAAGCAAGGTGAAGCTTTGGAAGCTGTAACAGTTGTCGCTTATGGTGGAGCTGTAAACAGTGCTAAGGTAGCATCTGCAATTGCTACGGTTGATGGTTCAACAATCGAACAAGTTCCAATTAACTCGTTAGACCAGGTACTTCAGGGTGCTGCTGCCGGGGTAAATGTGAACACAGGTTCTGGACAACCAGGTCAATCTGCAACAATTATCATTAGAGGTCGTGGATCTTTACAAGGAGATATTGAGCCGTTATTCGTAATTGATGGTGTACCAGTAGATCAAGATAACTTTAGAAGTTTAAACCAAAATGACATCGAATCTTTATCAGTATTAAAAGATGCGGCTGCAACAGCTATCTACGGTAACAGAGGTGCCGGTGGTGTTGTAATCGTAACTACTAAGAAAGGTAAGAAAGGATCTGGAGTAAACATTCAGTACAGAACGCTTTATGGTGTTGCTGTAAAACCTAAAACTAGATTTGAGGTTATGAATGCAAGCCAGTTTTTAACTTTCCAAAGAGATTTATTACCAGGAACACAATTTGGTGATGGATTATCTGATACGCAGATCGCTGCTATTGCTGGTCAAACAAATACAAACTGGTCAGATGTGTTTTTCCAACAAGGAACAACTCTCTCTCACGAGATTAGTATTTCTACAGGTAATGAGAATACAAGCTCATATACATCTGCTCAATACTACAAGCAAGAAGGTATCACTCTTGGTAGTGATTTAAAGCGTTTCTCTTTCAGAAACAACTTCAATGGAAGTTCAGAGAGCAAGAAATTTAACTATGGTACTACTTTAACATTAAACCACTCGGTAAGTAACTTTATTGTGGATGCTGCCAGAGGAGGAAATACAGGTGGTCAGTTAGATAACCCGTTCTTAGTACCTTACATTGGTCTTCCTTACTTAAACAGATATAACCCTGATGGAAGTTTAAATACTTTCGGTACTGTACGAAGTGGAGCAGTTGATGCAAATGGAAACCAAGTGAATGCAAATGGATTCTTAAACACTCCATTCTTAGCATTAAACACTGCAAGATTTAATACTGACCAAGAAACTGAAATTAAAGCAGTAGGTAGTATTAATGCAGATTACAACTTTGCTAAGAATTTAACTATTGGTGGATCTGTTGGTATTGACTATACAAATATCGAATTATTACAGATTACTACTCCAGGAAGTATTAGAGGTTTAATTACTCCTAATCAAGGTTCTGAGATTAAAGGGTCTCAAAGTGAAACATTCTTTAGAGATGCTAACTTTATCTTGAATGCTTTCTTAAGATATCAAAATGACATTACTGATAAATTAAGTTTATCTGCTTCTCTTTATGGTGAGTACAACTATTCAAACACTCAATCTGCTGGATTTACAGCATTTGGTTTGAATCCTGCTTTACCAGGTTCTTCTGCTGGTTTTACTAGTGGAAACACACAAGAAGGAGACGATACAAACGGTGATGGTATTTTAGATGCAGAAACAGAACTTGCTTTGAACTATGTTCCAGGTGTTGCTTCTTCTGAAAGCGAACTTGCTTTAGCTTCTGTATTCGCAACGTTAGACTTAGATTATGATGGAAAGTACGGTTTCTCTGGAACAATCAGACGTGACCAAACTTCTCGTTTCCCTAAGAACTCAACAGGTACATTCTGGTCTGTTGCAGGTCGTTGGAATATTGATAACGAAGACTTCATGAGTGATGTAGATTTCATCAACGCTTTAAAAATTAGAGCTAGTTATGGAGTTGTAGGTAACCAAGGAGTTGGTAGCCGTTATCAAGGTTTACAAACTGTTGCTGCAAATCCAACTAGTTACCAGTTAGGTACTGGATACGGTTTAGGAGGATTAGTAGATGAAGATATCAAATGGGAAACAACAAATCAGTTAAACATTGGTTTAAGTTTTGGACTTTGGAATAATAGATTATCTGGAGAGTTTGATTACTATAACAACTTAACAGACGAGTTATTCTCTAACAATGCACCATTATCTGTTGCACAAACAGGATACAATACTGTAATTACAAACATCGGTAGTATGAGAAACTCTGGTTTCGATTTACAAATTGCTTATGATGTATTAAGAAAGTCTCAAACTAACCCTTGGGCTATTACAGTACGTGCAAATGGTAACTACAACAAAAACAGAGTTGAAGAATTACCAGTTGGATTTACAGGAAACACGTTACGTACTACAGAAGGTCGTCAAGCATTGACATGGCATGATGTAAGATGGGCGGGAGTAGATCCTTCAAATGGTCAACCACTATACTATGACATAAATGGTAACATTACGAACGATTACGATCCTAATAATGCTGTTTATTTAGACAAAAACTTTGACCCTTCATATACAGGAGGTTTCGGAGCTGACATTTCTTACAAAGGATTCTCTTTAAATACATTATTCTCTTTTGCAGCTGACAGATGGAGACGTAATGGATCTTTAGCAATTATTGAAGATGCTTCTTTAGCTGGTTTTGCTAACCAATCTATCACTATGTTAAATGCTTGGACTACTCCAGGTCAAGTAACAGATATTCCAAGATTGAGTTTCCAAGGTCGTGCTGAAATTGGAGATCGTTATATTGAAGATGCATCATTCTTGCGTTTAAGAAATGTTACATTATCATACACAGTTGACTCTAAAGTTTTAGAGAAAACAAATATCTTTTCTGGAATGAGAGTTTATGTTCAAGGTACAAACGTATTAACTTGGACTAAGTGGAGAGGATTTGATCCTGAAGGTAACCAATCTGGAGGTTTCTTCGATTATCCTATTCCAAGAACATTCTCTTTAGGATTTGACTTAAACTTTTAAATAAAAAAATAAAAAATGAAAAAATATTTTCTAATACCAATTATTGTTACCTTACTTTTCACAGTAAGTTGTGATGATCAATTAGAACGTTTTCCAGTCGATACATTAGTTGAAGAAACCGCCTTTCAACAAGTATCAGATTTAGAAAATGGACTTCGTGGAGCTATTAACAGTATCAACCGTGGAGGTGGATTAGCAAGTTTAATTGCATTTAACTCTATCTTTACTGATAACTGTAAAGTAGGAGTTGATAACGGTGGGCAGCAAATCGCGCTTATCAATCAAGTATTAAACTCTCAAGGTGGTGACCAAGGAACTTGGACTGACAGATACAATGCTATCAACAACTTTAACCGTCTTTTAGCAGCTGCTAGTACTATCGCTCCTCAAGCAGGAGAACAAGACACGTATGATAACATCTTAGCGCAAGCATATGCTTTTAGAGCTTACTTACACTTTGATTTATTAACATACTATGCTGAAGATTTATTAAATCCTTCATCATTAGGTGTATACTACCAAAATGTAGTAGCTACTTCAGGTTTCCCAGCTAGAAATACAGTTGGAGAAGCTTTAACTGAAATCGAAAATGATCTTACATTAGCAGCAAGCTTAATGCCTGCTAGTTCAACTGATGTAAACTTTGCAACTCAAGACTTCATTACATTCTTAAGAGCAAGAGTAGCATTATACACTGGTGATTACACTACAGCAATTTCAAATGCTAACACTATCATTTCTAACTATACACTTGCTAACCAAGCTCAGTATACTTCAATGTTTGCTGGAGACGGTGATACAACTGAAGTAATCTTCAAGTTTGACAATGTTTTAGGAAACAATGCTGCTATCGCATTCAACTGGATCTTTACAGGTACAGGTGGTAGTTTCATGGAAATGTCTAATGGATTATTTAATTCATTTTCTGCAGGTGATATTCGTCGTACTGTAAATCTTGATCCTACTAGTGATCCAGGGGCTAGCCCTACATTATTAGTTGTTGGAAAGTATCCACCAAACGCGGATACTAACTATATCAATGACTACAAAGCAATGAGACTTTCTGAAATGTATTTAATCAGAGCTGAAGCTCACGCTAGAAAAGCTGCACCTGATTTTGCTGCTGCTGCTGCTGATGTTGCTGCACTTAGAACTGCTAGATTTGGTTCTGCTCAAACTGTAGCTACGTATACTTCTTTAAATGAAGCTATCACAAACATCAAAGCTGAAAGAAGAATTGAATTATGTTTTGAAGGTTTCAGATATGTTGATATCAAGAGATATAGAAACATCTTAAACACTGGAATCGAAAGACTTCCTGTTGATTGTGAAACAGTACCATGTACTTTAGCGGTTTCTTCTGAGAAATTTACATTCCCAGTTCCTCAAGCTGAAATCAACGCAAATCCTAATATGGTTCAAAACTCTGGATACTAATAACTAAAAAAAAAAGTAATGAAAAAAATAGCAATACTTTTTATAGGAGCATTATTCATGTTAACTTCTTGTGAGGAGACTGAAGCACCTATATACGACGGTAGCCAGACTTTGGCTTACTTTAATGGAACCTCTTCGACTTTAGAAGTTGAAATCAATGATAGTAACACTATTGATATTGAAATCGGAGCTAGTACTATTTCTACATCTGACAGATCTGTTGCAATTTCTGTTGATGCAGATAATACTACTGCTGCAAGTGACATCTACAGTTTCCCATCTACAGTAACTATTCCTGCAGGTGAGTACTTTACAACATTAACTGTAACTGCTGTAGATAACGGATTAACTACAACACCAGAAACATTATCATTAAAGATTGATTCAATCGATGATGGTGGAGTTGGAAGTTCAATCACACACTCAGTATCTATCGTAGAAATTTGTCCAATTGCTGCTACGTTTGCAGTTGGTGATTATACATTAAATTTTGTATCTGGTGGAATTGGAGCTGCAGGTTTTGCACCTGCATTAGGAACAG
The DNA here is from genome assembly GCF_947489565.1 of uncultured Kordia sp. GTDB lineage: Bacteria > Bacteroidota > Bacteroidia > Flavobacteriales > Flavobacteriaceae > Kordia. The sequence continues at coordinate 213,056 of NZ_CANLEA010000009.1, forward strand.
GAGTTACTGTTACTTTAGCACCAGGAACTGCTTCTACAGAAAGAATTTTTAACGTGAAATGTTACCCAAGCTTTGGATTCGCGAATCCTCCTGCTGATTTTTCTTTCAGCTTAGTTTGTGGTACTACAGTAGCTAATGGTATTGTTGAAGGACAAGCATCAGGAGTTGGATGTGGAGGATCAATTGCATTTGGACCATCTACACCAGGTACTTATACAGTTGGAGATGACACTAACATGACACTTATTTTTGCAGAAGACACTGCTGAAATCTGTGGTTCTGTAGCTACAACTTCATATACATTAACTAAACTATAATCAACCCTGTTATGAAAAAAATCGTAAAATTATTCATCCTACCATTAGTATTGGTACTTACATATAGCTGTGTAAGTGATGATGATAGCAGATTTCAAGCAAATCCAGAATCTGGATGGATTGAATTTCCTTCTGCTTCAACTACAACTTCAGTAAATAGTTCATTAGAAACTGTTTCAATTCCTGTTAATTTTACAGCACCAATTAATCTTAGTAATGTAAGTGTTTCTTATACTATTCAAGATGTATTAGGTAACTCAAGTGATGCTATTTCAGCGTCAGGAACAGTTAATATTGCTGCAAATACAAATACAGCGACAATCGACTTAAGTATTGTACCAGGTGCTGATGTTGCATTAGTAGCTTCTGATATCACTTTTGATATCGTTTTACAAAGTGCTACAAGAGGTATTGGAGTTGGATTATCTGATGGTTCTGCTACAACTGTTCATACAGTAAACTTAGTATGTGACCTTACATTAGACTTAGGTGGAATGTACAGTGTAACTACTAACTATGGATACCATGATTTCTTACCAAGCTTCAACCCAAATACTGAAGTAATGGAGATCGTTGATAACGGTGACGGTACTTTCTTCGTACAAGATTTCTCAGGAGGTCTTTACAATGGAGGTCCTTATAGTGCTGCTTATGGAACTGGTCCAACTAGTATGGATGTAGTATTCGGAAACTCTTGTAACAAAATCCAATGGGAAGGACAAAGTGACCCTTGGGGAGCTATTATTCCATTAGATGGAGGAGTTAACGAAGTTGATATTGCAACTGGTGTTGTAACTATCTCTTGGTTCTGTGAAGGATACGGAGAAAACGGAGTATCTGTTTACACACCACTATAGTAATTAATATCACATTAATAATACATAGTAAAAACCACCCAATTGGGTGGTTTTTTATTTTATATTTGTCCCATGCAAAACAATAACACACAAATTTTTGGTATAAGAGCTATTATAGAAGCTATTAACTCCGGAAGCACAATAGATAAGGTTTTTATTCAAAAAGGTCTTAGAGGCGATTTATTCAATGAATTAGACCACCTTTTAAGAGCAAATGCTATCAGTACTTCGTTTGTACCACCAGAAAAATTGAATCGACTTACCAAAAAGAATCATCAAGGTGTGATTGCATTAATTTCTCCTGTTGAATTTTACGACTTAGATTCTTTAGTCCTAAATGTTATTGAATCTGGAAAAGTTCCTACGTTTTTAATTTTAGATCAATTGAGCGATGTTCGTAATTTTGGAGCTATTATTAGAACTGCTGAATGTACTGGAGTCGATGGAATTATTATTCAAAAGAAAGGTGGCGCTCCTGTAAATGCAGATGCTGTAAAAACATCAGCTGGTGCCATTTTTAAAATTCCTATCTGTAAAGTTGATCATATCAAAGATGCTATTTACCATTTACAAAGTTCAGGGATACAAATTGTAGCGGCAACAGAGAAAACAGAAAACAATGTTTATGATATAGATTTCACAGTTCCAGTGGCAATTGTAATGGGATCCGAAGGAAAAGGTGTTTCTCCTTCTATTTTAAAGATAGTAGATCATCACGCAAAGCTTCCTATGTATGGCGAAATTGCTTCTTTGAATGTTTCTGTAGCATGCGGAGCGTTTTTATATGAAGTTGTGAGACAAAGATTGTAAAAACTATTCTTCTTCAGAAGTTTTAGGGTTTCCTACATAAATATAATTTACTTTGAACCTAGTTGGTAGTATAGGCTTCTCCTCTACTTCATCTGGCAATGTTTCAATAAAGTTTCCGTTTTCATCAAAATGGCGCATGAATGGATCGTCTTCAGGAACAAATTCTTCCTTTTCCCATTCATACACTTCTTTGCTGTAAACAACTGGTAGAAAAACAGCCAATAAAAATCCAGTGATGAATCCTCCCAAATGCCCTTCCCAAGAAATATGAGGTTCTATTGGAAATAAATACCACAGCATTCCTCCATAAATAAACATGACAATAAGTGAAAGTGCAATAAATCTGTAATATCGAGTAATTACACCTTTAAAAAAGATAAAACTCATCAACACATAAATAAATCCACTTGCGCCTATATGATTGGCTTCTCTACCAATAAGCCATGTAATAATTCCGGAACCAAACAAACCGACAATAAAAATGGTCCAACGTTGCGATCGGTAAAAATAAATGACAGCAGTACTTAATAAAAAGAGCGGAACAGTATTATTCCAAAGGTGACGCATACTTCCATGAATAAAAGGGCTCAATACAACTCCTCGCAATCCTTTTAGTGTCCTAGGATACACGCCATAGTCATTGAAACGAAATCCAAAACGAACTTCACTCCAATATACCAACCAGATCGAAAAGATAAACAGAAATGGAAGTAAGATCACTGCTGGTGTAAATACAAAAGGTTGCTTATTAGAATTCATAGCATATTTTATACAAACTATTCAAAAAATTAGCCAAGATGTACATACATGAAAAATTGTCATAGCTAGCAACATGTAACTCATTATTAAGGTTTTTCCTCTTAAAAAATATGGAATTCACATATAACTATCTGATTTTTAAGCAGTAACTTATAGTGTAACCAATAAAACCTAACACCATGAAAAAAAAATCAACACTTACGGTCTTACTAATTTTAGTACTTTTTTCTTGTAATCATGAAGAAAATATGCCTGATAAAATAACTCAGGAAGCGAACTTAAAATCTATATACGATTTTGACAATTATGGTATCTCTCATAATCTTGCTATGGACCACATCGCTACGATGCCGAACTTTAACAATGCTACATTAGAAGACATTTTCTATTTTGCAGATACCTACACTGACGCTTATTTGAATAATTCTTGTCAATGTAATGATTGGCAAACTCACGAGATGCAAATGACCATGTTAGAACAAATGAATGAAGATATGACTACTACTTCAAACATACTTTTAAGCATGAACGTGATTACACCACAAGATGTACCACTAACAGATATGCTTTTTACCATTTTTGAAAATGCTATTTCTTATGAAAACAATTCCTATAAAAGCATTGAACAGTTTACTGCCGAAATTGAAGCCTTTGAAAATTTTGTCATGACGAATAACGCCATCGTATATGATCCAAATACTAAAACAGGAAATTATGCCGCCAATATTTTAGGAGCATGTAGCATTGCCAAAAGCAGTTATAGCTATTGGGTAAATGCCACACTTGATAATTCTCACCCATGGAACTATCGCTTAACACAATTAAATGCTGCCAATAGAAATGGCAACAAAACTGGAGTAATTCAAAAAGGTCTTTTTGGCGATATATGGCGTGGTATTAAAAGAGCTGGAGCTGATGCTGGCGGTTTTTTAGTTGGTGGAGATTGCGGAGGCATTTTAGACGGAAGAGATTTAGATTGCGCCATAAAACATGCCAAAAAGAAATCTTCTGGTGTTCGCAGATAGTAGTCTAATTTAAAAATAAGCACATCAGTATCTAGTTTCTTTTGTAGTTGCAGCATCTTATGCAAACTTCTCACGTATAGTTTGTATAATTGCCTTATTTTTACAGCATGAGTGAACCATTAGCCGAACGCATTCGCCCAAAAACATTAGAAGACTATATCAGCCAAGAACATTTGGTTGGAGAAACGGGTGTGCTTACACGCCAAATACAGCAAAGTATCATTCCTTCGCTCCTACTTTGGGGACCACCAGGAACAGGAAAAACAACCTTGGCAAATATTATTGCGACTACTTCCGACAGACCTTTTTATACGCTTAGCGCAATTAGTTCTGGAGTAAAAGAAGTACGTGAAGTAATTCAACGTGCCAAACAAGATAATGGTTTGTTTACCACGAAAAACCCTATTTTATTTATTGATGAGATTCACAGATTCAGTAAATCACAGCAAGACTCATTATTAGGAGCCGTTGAAAAAGGTTGGGTAACACTTATTGGCGCTACCACAGAGAATCCAAGCTTTGAAGTAATTCCTGCACTACTGTCGCGTTGTCAAGTATATGTATTGAATCCTTTCGGGAAAGATGATTTGGTAAAGTTATTACAACGTGCCATCAAAGAAGATACAGAGCTTTCCAAGAAGCAAATTACACTCAAGGAAACGGAAGCCTTGCTCAAACTTTCTGGTGGCGATGCACGAAAATTGCTCAATATTTTTGAATTGCTCATCAATTCTGAAGGAACTGAAAAAGTTGTCATCACAAACGATTTAGTACTAAGTCGCGTGCAAAAAAACACGGTTTTATACGACAAAACTGGCGAGCAACATTACGATATCATTTCAGCATTCATCAAATCTATTCGCGGAAGTGATCCCAATGGTGCTGTATATTGGTTGGCCCGAATGATTGAAGGTGGCGAAGATGTTAAGTTTATCGCGCGTAGAATGCTAATTTCTGCCAGTGAAGATATCGGAATTGCCAATCCAACTGCTTTAGTGATTGCAACCAATACGTTTCAAGCAGTTTCGATTATTGGTTATCCAGAAGCACGTATCATTTTAAGTCAATGCGCAGTGTATTTAGCAACTTCTGCAAAAAGCAATGCTTCGTATATGGCCATCAAAAAAGCACAAGCTATTGTCCGTGAAACAGGCGATTTGTCAGTGCCATTACATTTGCGAAATGCACCAACCAAACTGATGAAAGATTTGGGTTATGGCGAAGATTATAAATATTCACACGATTACAATCATAATTTTGTAGCGCAAGAATACCTGCCTGATGAAATTTCAAATACAAAGATTTACGATCCAGGAAGCAGTCCACGGGAAAAAAGTCTCCGTGATTTCCTAAAAAATCGTTGGCAAGATAAATATGAGTATTAATTAGATATTAGACCGCTTTGCTACTAGAATTTAGATCGCTTCGCCGTTAGATTGCTTCGTCTTTAGATTTTTTTAGCTATTAGTTATTAACTTTTATATTTATACTATCTATTAAAACATTTACTGTTGAAATTAGCTCTTCAGCTAGAAATTGAACTGAGTAAATTTCAAGAAATTCATGATCAGAATTACAGTGGTGTTCATCATGACATGTCCAAACAAAACGTATTAGTTCATTGATTTGAAAAACAAAAATAGTATACTGATCTATCGTTTCATCCAGACAAAGTAAATGTTTGAAATATTGTGCTTCATCTAAATCACGTTCATTCTGTAGAGTTTTAAAGTCTTCTTCAACTGATTCACCTTTAAACTTGATGTTCTTAAATCGCTCTTTCTTTATATTGTCAATTAGGCGCTGAAAAGATAAAATATAAGTTGACTAATAAACTGATTCGTTAGAAATCATCTTATTTCCCAAATAAAAATTTAAATCTAACACTTCTTGTGATGGATCATTTTTTGTCCATTCGAATGAGATATGTTTCTTATTTCCTACGTTCATATTTGTTTCATTTTTTGGCAAGAGAACGTACTCAAAAAAATGAACTTAAAACTTAATATCTAATTCCTTCTTTTTTGTTCCTTCTCCAGAAGATTTCGACAAAATCCACTTTCCGTTTTCTTTATACACGGTTGCGTCTTGTCCTTTGACTAAATATACATTTGGAACACCTGTTTTCAGTAGAATCATCACTACTTTAGGCGTCGTATCTACCAATTGATATCCGTTTTCAATTGGTTGCGCATATAGAACGGTTTTAGCAGAAGATTCAGTAACTGTCTTCACCATTGGTTTTTCAGCAACAGTTTCCTTTACAGTTTCCTCAACTTTCGCCTTGGTTTCCACAACTTTTTTAGGTGCTTCCTCAACAACAGATACAGGCGGTGGCGGTGGCGGAACTTCCACTACTTCTTTTTTCTTAGGTTCATACGAATAATTTGTAGCTTGAATACTCTCAAAAGCGCTTCGCAATGCTTGATTATACGCTTTCTCGTAGGCTTTAATTTTTGAACGTCCAATAGGAGTTTCTAGAATGATCTTATTCGAACAATCGCGGATTATGAAAGACATTTTTGTTGTAAAAATGTTAGAATCGTTTTTAATATCAACATACATTCCCATGCAACGATCGTCCCCTAATTCTTTTGGGAAATCTTCAGTATCGTATAATACGACGAAACCTTCTTTTTTAAATAAATGGCGCACTAAAGTGTTAACACGATATTTATCATGCTTCTTTAAAAAGTCAAATTTATAAGGAACAACTACGTATTTGTAATTATTTAGTTCTTGCGAAAAACAAGAAAATGCAATTAAAAGAAAAACAACACTTGCCAAAAAACGTTTCATCTGTATATTTTTTTCTGTTAGGCTTCCAAATTAAGAATTTTATTGGAATTGACTACTTTTTCTCCATCGGAAAAATATAATTAAAGCCCAATTGTAACGAAGCGTAATTGGATTTGGCCAGATTTTGATATTCCAGTAGATTATCTGCCATAATATAGAAGTTTATATTTCCAACATGCGTAGACAGTCCAACACCAACATTGGTCTTTGAAAATCCATCAACAGTATACGTTACTTTTCCACTTAAAAAATTAAATAACTGTCGGCGATAAAATGCAGAAAGCGAAAATTGTGGACGTCTTGATCTTCCAATAGCAAACAATTGCAATCCTGCTTCATTTAAATAATCGCCTTCATCTGCCGTACAATTGCACTCTTTGATGGTTTTCTTTCCATAACGATACGAAACCGAACCATTCAATTTTGGTGAACGCCAGGATATATAATTTTTCGAAATTGTATCTAGTTCAAATAAATCATCAAATGTATCTGAGATTTCCTGCCAGTATTCGTCTGCCGTTTGTCCAGAACCATTGTTCGGAAATAACGGATTGACACCTTCAAAGCTGTATTCTCCTTTCAATGTATACGTTTCTACATCTTTGGTATGGTAAATAAACCCTAAATCTTGAACGCTTCCTGTAACAGTCCATTGTTCTTTTGGATGATACGTAAAACCAAAATCGAGTCCTAAACCTAAATTTCCACCAAAAAGTACACGCTTGCGCAATTCTTTGATCGCTTTTTTATTCCAATCGTTTTGTCCATCATTATCCAAATCAATTAGAGAAGCATAGCCAGACGTTTGAAACTGTAGATCTAAATCAAAGTTGTGATTGTAAAAGTTATTGGTTCCTTCTTCCGTAATAAAACTTCCTTTATTGTTAGTGGATTTAAAATTAAGTAGACTTGAATAAATTTTTCCACGAAAACCATAGGTGAATTTTTTGTTCACTTTCGTTGTCAGACCTACATGCAAGACTGAAATCAACTCACCTTTACCATTTAAATCACCGAGATCAAACCTGCGTCCAATATTATTCTGATTTCCTTCAAAGGCAAGAATGGCGTAATCTCTTGGGTAATAAAAATGTACATCTAATTCTTGATACAATCCGAAAGACAAGTATTTGTTTGGTTCATAAGAATTTCCAAAGGCAAATCCGCCACTCAAAATTTCCAATTGTTGGTTGATTGTGAAATAGTCATTTCGATCTAAGTTATAGACAACACGGCGCAATTTATCATTAAAATTCACTCCATTATCTGCAAACAAATCATACGCGGTTACTCCAGAAGCTCCAGCACTCGCATGAATGTGCGATAATAACGGAACTCCAACATGCCATTTATAATTTACCTCTGTACCAGGATTGAGCAGCAGTGACTGTGGGATATCAGTATAGTTATACAGCAATTGCTTGTTTTGAGCAAACGCAAAACTAGTCAGAAGTAAGAATATGAAACTGAGTTTTTTCAAAGAGTGAGCAATTAATTATTCGTTATCTATTAAAAAGAATAAAGTAGCTTTAGAGCGCATTTTTATGTTCCCGATACTGTTTTCATCCAGCGGAATTCCTGTCGGACTCGGAAACATACTTAAAATAAATTCGAGACGTGTTGTATTTTTCAACTGATCTAACAATACATCTTCAAACACTTCCGTATGTGTAGTGACAACTTCATTATTTCCATCGGGAGTAACATCAATAGCAAATGCATGTGTTACTTGATCATTGGCGTCATACATAATAATATCGGCTCTGAAGTTGCGATCAATAGTGTTGGTAACTTCAAAAAAGAATTCTCCTTTAATTAGATTATCACGAAAAAATTCATCGTTAAAAACATCTAATTCCAAATCGTCTCCTTCTACAACAATGGCTGTTCCTGTAGGCTCTGAAAACTGAGAAGCTTGAAAATCAAAAAAGATTAAGCTCGCTTCTAATACAGGCGAAATAGCAATATCTTCTGCTTGTTCAAAATCGACATCTTTTACGCATGAAGCGAAGAGAAGTACAAATAGTATTGGCGCAATTTTTTGTAACATCTGCAATCAAGATTTAAATTTAAGGATATGTCTACGTGTATAACATTGAAAAGTTTTCAATCAGATTCATTCACTAAAAAAAACTATACAATATAAGACAGGATGTTGAACTTATTTCAACACGGAGAAAAGCATACGACTTTTCCTCTTTATAACAACTTTCTATTAAAAAAACGACGCTTTTTTAGTTTTATTACAGGAATTTTTCAATTTCTGTCAAGTGATGCACTATTGGACAAAGCAAATGTTTGTGTTTTTTGTCGAAATCAACATGGATAACTTTCATGTTTACTTTTAAGGCTCCTAAAATGTCTGCTTCAAAGCTATCGCCTATCATTAGTGCGTTTTCGGGTGCTACATTTGCCAATTCTAAAGCATGTTCAAAGATTTTAGGATTCGGTTTTTTTACATCTACACTTTCCGAATCAACAATGTGTTCAAAATACTCAAAAATACCAGAAGCTTTTATTTTTTTTCGTTGTACTTCTCGAAATCCATTGGTAATGATATGAAGTTTATAGCGTTCTTTTAAGTTTCCTAACAACGTTTCTGTGTACTCAAAAAGATGGTTAAATGTGGATAAAAACTCAATATACTGTACCGATAAAAGATCAATTAAATCATCGGAAGCTTCATATTCGAGTGCTTTGAATGTTTTGGACAAACGTTGGTAACGCAATTCTTTTTTGGAGATTTTTTCTTCTCGAAACAGTCGCCAATATTCTAAATTTACAGGCACATATACGGCTAAAAAGCGTTCAATTTCTATGTCAACATTATTATCGGAAAGTATTTTTTTGAAGGTTAATCCAGAGTTTTTTTCAAAATCCCACAATGTATGATCTAAATCAAAAAAAATATCAGTGATGTGCTGCATTGCTATACGCTTTTAATAAATTGATATACAATTCTTTCCACTCCATATTGCGTTCTGAAAGCACTACATTGTGAAATACTACAGCAAAAGTACCATTTACTTTTTGGACTTCGGCTGCCATTTTCATGATTTCATTCGGAAAAATTTCCGATTCTATCGCGCCTGTATATTGCATGCAAAATGGATTGACTTTTAAAGGTGTTTGGATTTCCATACCAATGTCATAAAAGTAAAACGGACTGCAAGTTCCTGCGCGAAATCCGATGGCATCTCTATAACCCATTGAATAATCTTCTGAAAATTCTAAATTAATGAGCGCTCTGTAAAATTGCGGTACACTCAGCATATTAAAATGTTGTCGTACGCGTTTTACAGGTTTATTTACGGTAGTCGTCAATCGTTTCTTTTCAATTTTCAGTTTGTCTACTTCTGAAAAAGAAGCATAGGACGACAACAGCCCAACTTTGCTATAATCAGCTACATTTTTGATCAAACGAACAAAGACATTTTTATAAATAGATATGTTGTGATCGTTGGTTGCATAATCGCCAATTTGAAAGAAGTAATAGGCTTTCGCCTGATACGTTTTGTGTAATGCGATAAATTCTTCGAAATTGTCAAAAGGATCGTCTCGCATTCCTAGTAATACGGCGAAACGTTCTATAAAACGTGAAAATTTAAATCGTACAATATCTGTGGCAAAGCCGCCCAATGTTCTAAGAATTCCACGTTTTTTATACGCATACGCCACAGGAACATTTATGATAGGTTTGTATACAAATTCACGTTTTTCAGGCACAACATCAGGAAATCGTTCTAAAATAATTTCCAAAAATTTATACGCCCAAATATCTACCACAGGAATCGTTAGAAAATTATTTTTAAATGCTAAACTTTCTTCTGCCGTATACCGTCCGTGTTCATCTTTTACATAGGGTAAATATTCTTCATAGCGACTCAACATGTAGAAACTTGCTGCAAAAATATCATACGGAATTGAACTTTTTTCTCCCGCAGGAAAAAAACACGGCACATCGTCCCATTTTTGAATGGTAATATCTACTTCTCCAATTCCTTGTTCAAATAGTAAACCGTGACTTCTCACCGAAAACTCATCTCCCAATGGTTGTTTTACATACGACATTTTCACTTCATTATGTGCAATAAAGGTTTCGATTTTCGTTGTAAAATCAATTGGAATTCCTAAGATACGTGTCAGTACATGTTTGAATGTATACCGTAATCTTGGCGTAATAGTTTTGGTGTATACTAACAGCATTTAGAGTAAGTTTTCATCAGCGAAACTAAAATACTCTTTTTCTGTGATAATTAAATGATCTAATACTTTTATATCTAAATTTTCGGCTCCTAAACTCAATTTCTTGGTAATCGCTTTGTCGGCTGCACTTGCTTTTAAAGTTCCGGATGGATGATTGTGCGCCAAAATAATGGCCACGGCACCAACTTCCAAAGCAGTTTTAAGAACGAGACGAATGTCTACCAAAGTTCCTGTAATTCCGCCTTTGCTTAAGCGTATTTTTTTAAGCACTTTATTGGAATTATTTAAATAGATAATCCAAAATTCTTCATGCGGCAGTTCGCCAATAATCGGTTGCATGATTTCAAAAACCATTCTACTTGACGTAATTTTTTCGCGTTTTACTTTAGTTTCTATTTGTCTGCGTTTTCCTAATTCCAATGCTGCAATAATCGTAATAGCTTTGACCAAACCAACACCTTTGAACTTTTTGAGTTGTTCTGAAGATAACTTCCCGAGTTCGTTCAAATTTCCGCCAACTGATGCTAAAATTCGTTTGGAAAGTGAGACGGCACTTTCATCTTTGTTTCCCAATCGAATCAAGATGGCTAACAATTCTGCATCGCTTAAAGCAGTCTTTCCTTTGAGTTCCAATTTTTCTCGCGGACGATCGTCTTTAGACCAGTATTTTATAGATTGAAGGTGTGCATTCCTATCTTTCATTTTGCGTACAATTTCATTAAAGCTACTCTTTTTTTGTATTGAATGGCGATATAAGTTTATAAGCGTTGAAAAAAATATGTAAGCGTTATTTTTTAGGAATTATTTTTAGATGTACAGTGATTGCAGTACCTTTATATCATACCTTATTTTTGTATTCATCTTATTAAAAAACATCAAACATGAAATCATTATTTGACGAAAGCGCACATGAAGAAATTCAGCAGCGAATTGAAAGTTTAACGGTTGAATCTTCGCCTTCTTGGGGAAAAATGTCCGTTGCACAAATGTGTACACATTGTCAAAAACCTTTAGAAGTTGCCATGGGAAGTTTGAAACTCAGTGGAAAGAAACCGGGATTTATGAAACGTTTGGTTTTTAAAATTTACAAGCCTTTGATGTATAATGATAAAGCGTGGAGTCAAAATTTACCAACAGTACGTGATTTTATTATTAGTGATGAAAGAGAACTTACTGCTGAAAAAGGAAAATTAGCAGCATTGGTAACTAGCTTCCACGGACATAAAGAAGCAAAGGAATGGCCATTACATCCAATGTTTGGAAAGTTTACACATGAACAATGGGGAAAAATGCAATACAAGCATTTGCACCATCATTTATCACAATTTGGCGCATAAGATGAACTATCCTCCAAAACACCATCAGGAAACTGATTTTAAGAATATTGTTGAAACGATCAAACGATATCCGTTAGCGACGTTGATTTCGGCAAAAGACAGTGAAATTTTCACCACGCATCTTCCACTGATATACGATGCTTCAGAAGGTGAATTTGGCACTTTGATTGGCCATGTAGATAAGTTTAATCCGCATATTGAATTGTTACAAGAGCACATTCCCGCGCAAGCGATATTTCACGGGCCTAATTGCTATATTTCTCCAAATACGTATAGCACAACACAGTTTCCGACGTGGAATTATGTGAAAGTACATATTTCGGCGAAAGCTACACGAATTTCAAATAATGACGATGTCATTGCTTCTATTGCACACATGACTTCCGTTTTGGAAACTTCTGAGCATCCGTATGTATTAGACAAGGAAAATCCGAGAGCTCAAGCCTTGTTAGACTATATTGTTGGCGTAAAATTAGAAATTACTTCTTGGGAAGGTAAGTTTAAGTTATCGCAAGACAAATTGCCCAAAGATACAAAGCTTGCCAAAGAGGTTTTAATACAAGAAAGCCGCAAGGATATTACGGCTTTTCTCGACAACATCGTATAGATAACACTAACTTCTATACAAGTTACTTAAAGTAAATCATTTTATTGGACATCGTAAGAGATCAAACGACGTTCCATGGTATGTATGGTTGTACTGATGAACGACAGTGTATTAAACACTTTTCCAACACCTTGTACATAATAATATTTGTCAAGTCCCGGATGTGGAACTTCGCCAGGTTGCGGACGTGCATATACTTTCATATATTCACTATCAAACTCACCTGCGGGCGTTGCAATAATTTCATTTTCTTCGCCACGCGCTGTGTACATGAAGAAAGAATCGCTATTGTTGTATCGAAACTCTTCGGTGCTTTCGGTGGAGAATTGTACTTTTCCAAATTCATTCACCAAAAAGCCTAGAGAGTCTCGTAAATACTCGAAGCGTTCTCCATTTGGCGAACAAAAAGCGATGTTGTTTTCATTTCCAGAAGTGCGAATGCGATATTTAAAAAACTCATTCCCGTTTATGATTTCTGTTCCTGTAATTTGAACAGAATCAATAACTCCAGTGTCATTAAAGATTTCGGATTGTGAGTTTTCTCTACGAAAGTGTTGATATACCCAAGAATTCCCCACACGTAAGCCATAAAAGCTTTCTTCGGGTTCAACAGGAATTTCATCATCATTGGAACAGGAAATGAAGCACATTGTTAGCGCAAGACACGCTAAGAAAAGGTGATTTTTCATAATTAGTCGATTTTATTGGTTTTAGTAAAAAAGTAATTATGAAATATGCGCGTTGGTTTTAATGGTTCGTATATATTGGAAACGTAGCTTTTTTTATTTTAGTGTATCTGTTCTGTAAATTCATTCAAATCTAAACCGCCATAATTTCCAGAACTCATGAGTAATACTGCCGTGTTCTCTAGGTTTTGACTGAATAAATATTCTTTAAATTTTGCTGGATCTGTGTAAATAATGAGGTCATCACGTTGAAAAGCTGCTGCAATTTGCGCTTCTGAAACCTCATCCAATTGTTTGATTTTTACCGCATGTGGCGAATAAAACACAACTGCTTTATCTGCTGCGTCTAAAGCACCTTTGTATTCTTTTAAAAACTCAGCATTCAAACTACTATAAGTATGTAATTCCAAACAGGCAAATACAGTACTATCTGTATATTGTTCTTTGACAGCTTGTGTGGTTGCTTTTACTTTACTTGGCGAATGTGCAAAGTCTTTATATACTACGGTAGAATTTTTCTCTGCAATTTTTTCCAAACGTTTACTAGCTCCTTTAAATGTTGAAATAGCTTCATAAAAATCGTCTTCATCAACACCTATATGTTGGCAAATCCATTTGGCACCTGCAAGATTGTTGAGGTTATGTTTTCCAAATACTTCTATTGGCATTAAACCATCTGGAGTTTCTAGTAAGGTTTCTCCGTTTTCTATCGTATACTTTGGTGTTTTGTAACTTAGCTTACGAATTGGATTCTCGGAAGCTTCTACAACTCTTACAACTTCTGCATCTTCTTCGTTATAATTGATGCTTCCTCCTTTGGTAATAGAATCTACAAATATTTGAAACTGTTCTACATAGTTTTCATAGGTTGGAAACACGTTGATATGATCCCAAGCAATACCGCTGAGCAAAGCTATATTTGGTTTGTACAGATGAAATTTTGGTCTACGGTCAATAGGAGATGATAAATACTCGTCACCTTCCAACACAATAAAATCATTTTCTTCCGTCAGATGCACCATCGTATCAAATCCTTCCAATTGTGCTCCAACCATATAATCGACCGCAATATCGTGGTAATTTAACACATGTAAAATCATCGAAGTAATGGTTGTTTTTCCATGACTTCCACCAATAACCACACGTGTTTTGTATTTTGATTGCTCGTACAAAAACTCTGGATACGAATAAATAGTAATGCCCAATTCTTGCGCTTTCAATAATTCAGCATTATCAGGCTTTGCGTGCATTCCCAAAATAATAGCATCCAAATCGGTGGTAATTTTTTCTGGAAACCAACCAAACGTTTCTGGCAACAATCCTTTTGCTTCCAATCGTCCTTTTGAAGGTTCAAAAATCACATCATCACTTCCTGTAATTTGGTATCCTTTGGCATGTAAAGCTAGTGCTAAATTGTGCATTGCGCTTCCGCCAATTGCTATAAAATGTATTCGCATGTTTTGTAGAATTCTAAAATGTAAAGATAAACCGCTTTTTTGTTTTTTGGGAATTTTAATTTGTGAAACTCCATTTTTAATATGTTTTATAAAATCAAAGCTTCAGACTGAATTCATCACAATATATCATGATTATTTTCTATACCATTCCATATTACCGACAGTTAATCTCCATACTTACATTGTAATTTCTTACTTTTAAAGAAGAGAATCAATTCTAACTAAGAAAATAACCACTAATAATACCATCATGGACAATAATAAGATCAATTCATTTTTTAATGACATCCTACTCGATAAATTCATACTTAACTTTGTACCAGGATTAATTCTCTTCTTTGTGCTGAGCACATTTATAGGTGTTTCAACAGGGCAAGGTCTTACTATATTTTTAATCGTAACTTCAGTTTCATGGGTTTTGGGAGTTTTATTAGAAATGATCTTTTTCAAAAAAGCATTCTTAACCAAACGAGAAGGAAAAGCATTTACACATACAGAAAACCTAAATTTATTATTTGGAAAAATTGGTATTAGCATTCTAATTGCTTGTATATTTTGGATTGATATAGAATCTGTTTTATACTATTTTAAACATTCTTCTAGCATAAGCGGAATGAAAACCTTCTTAATCATTTTAAAATTTGTGTTTTTTGCTTTAGCAGGTCTATTTTTATATTTGAATTACTTAAAAAGTAGAATTAAAGAATAATATATCTGTAAATTAATTTAAAATAAACTTTCTTGACACAAGCTATAAAAGACGAAGCATTAGCACAAATTCAAAAAGAAATTCTTTTGGGTTTTTATGATGAAGCTACCATTGCAGAAATTATTCAGGATTTATTTTATGATGTAGAAAATTTTGATTCTGATTGGCTCAATGCAGAGATTAGAAAACAGTTTACGCATCATCAAAAGACAAGTCAGCAATGGCAAAAGCCAACAGATTTTGACAGACTTGTCTCTGTATTTGATCAACTCAACAAAGAAAAAATTGTAAGTCTTCACAGAGCAGGTTATACACGACAAGATGCGGAAGGTGATTGTCGCGAAATTATAGATGAACTCAGCAATTTGGGCATTCAGGCAAAAGGATATTGCTATTATCATACGCAAGATGCAGAACGCGTTATGGAAGAAGAAGTCTTATTCATAGGGTTTGACAGTGTAAATTTTAATGATGAAGTTGCGCTTGAGATTGCCAATAGAATTATAGAATTACTCCAAGAAAATAATTTTCAAACCTCATGGAATAATTCTGTTGAAACGCGCATTAAAATTTTAAACATCAATTGGCAAAAAGCATACGACGGTATTGACTATAACTACAATCGTGTATTTTCCATTATACAAAAAGAGCATTCACCTGAAAAAAAAGAAGTTTCTAAAAAGTCGTTTTGGAAATTTTGGAAATAGTGTAACAAACGATACTATACAACAACTAATTTATACACTAAAACCGTTACCATGAAAGAAATTATCAACTTCCTTAAAAATAGTTGGACCTTGCGCACTGTTGGTCTTATGACGCTAATATTTACAATCATGCAATTCGTATTAGAATATAAATTCGAAGTTTCGAGTATTATCATCTATTTTTTTGTCGCTTTATATTTTGTGTGGGGATTTGGGAAACCTCCCAAGAAAAGTCAGCAATAAGTCGTATTTTTATAGAAGCGAACTTTTATAACTTTTCGATCTATGAAAACAACAAATACTTCTATCATTACGATACTCCTACTCTACTTTTGTTGTTTTATGGCGAATGCACAAGTAACAATTGAAAAAAAAGATTCCATTTGGAATTTAGTAGTTGACGGAAAGTCTTTTGACATAAAAGGTGTTACGTTTGGAAGCGAAAACGACGTAGCAAATTACGATCGCTATTTTAAGGACTTACAAGCACTTGGTGTCAATACAATTCGTACTTGGGCAACTGGAGAAAACACTCAGAAACTTTTAGATGCTGCCGAAAAATACAACATCAAAGTTATGATTGGTATTTGGATGCGACATGGGCGACCAGGCATGGAAGATGATGATAGTTTCGATTATTTAAAAGATACCGAAGGCATGGAAGTAATGTATAAAACTTCCATCAAAGTGGTAGAAATGTATAAAGATCATCCTGCCGTGTTAACTTGGGGCATTGGAAATGAAGTCTATCTTAATATGGCAACAGATGCTGAAAAAGAAGCGTATTCCAAGTTTTTAGAACGTGTATGTAGTCACATCAAAAAAATAGATTCAAACCATCTTATTTCTTCTACGGAAGCATGGACATTTGGTTTGGAATGGTGGGAAAAACATGTTCCATCAATCGATATTTATGGTATCAACTGTTATGGTGCTGGCGCTAATTTTCTTCAAGAAGAATTACAAAAACGAAATATTGACAAACCGTATGTTATAACCGAGTTTAATGTCACTGGCGAATGGGATATTAAGGACTTCAAAAATGGTTTTAAAGTAGAACCTTCTGACGAAGAAAAATATACTACGATTGTTGATGGTTACAATAACTGGATTAAAAATAAATCGAATTGCTTAGGTGTATACGTCTTTCATTATGGCGACGGCAACGAATATGCATCTCCTTGGTTATTTACACATCACAGAGGTTTGTATCGTCCAACCTATTGGGGAATTCGCAAAGCTTATACTGGACAAGAACCGACGAATGCCATTCCTAAAATCAACAGCTTTGAATTACCAGATACAACACTACAAAGTACAACTTGGATTCCAGTTACGTTAGAGGTTTCAGATGCTGAAAATGAAGATGTAGACGTACGCTTTTATTACAATCAAAATACAGGAAGTCGCAAACGCAGAAGTCAAATCAACAAACTGAATTCCAGAGGTTCACTTGCAGATGGATTTGAAATTGAAATTCCAAAAGAACATGGAAATATTAAAGTATATGTCAACGTGCAAGATACGTTCAATAATGTTGGAATTGCTTCTACAGGAATTACGGTGACCGACAAAGAAGCAAAAAACAGAAAGTATTTGGTTCCAAAAGTCAATCTTCCTTTTTATGTATACAAAGATGGAAACGATTTGCCATACATACCAACTGGGTACATGGGAAATTACAAAGTAATGACTGTTGACACACAAAGCACAGACGAAGTCCATTCTGGAAGCTATGCCATCAAAATAGATTATAAAGAACGAAGTGGTTGGTACGGACTCGCCTTTGTTGATCCAAAAAATGATTGGGGAACAACACTTGGCGGTTATGAAATAGAAGGTGCCAAAAAGTTCTCGTTTTGGGCAAAAGCTGATCGCGATGGAGTTACTGCCACCATTGGTTTTGGACTCATTGACAACGACAAACCGTTTCCTGATACTTCCAAAAAATCAAAAAAACTAGAATTAACTAGTGAATGGAAAAAATACACCTTCAAAATCAAACGTGAAAACTTAAGTTGCATTCGTTCTGGTTTGGTACTCTTTTCTAGCAGCTTTGGTTTTCCACAGACTATTTATATTGACGAAGTAGTTTTTGAGTGATACCAGCGAATATCGTCTTTAACTAATTCTTCTTACGAGTTTTTCACTTTATCTGTAGTGAAGTTTTCAATTATTTAATACCTTTCACTTGTGTGACAGTTACAATGACTGATACTACAACTCAAACTTTTAATCCTAATGAAATATATTTTATTATTTGCAATCTGCATTACTGTAATTTCGTGTTCTGAGAAAGTCACTAGTGACAATTTAGAATTTCAACTCAATGAATTGTATGAAAATGAATTTTCTCAGGATGAACCTGGAGGTTCTATATTGATAAAAAAAGGAAAGGAAATAGCATTTTTAAAAAGTTATGGATTGGCTGATTTGGAAACCAAAGAAAAGATTACTGAAAATACGATTTTCAATACGGGTTCAATTTCAAAAACATTTGTCTCAAATGGAATTCTTATACTTAATGAGAGAGATTCACTTTCGTTAGATGACAGTCTGTCCAAATACTTCAATGATTTCAAGAATAAAGAACTTGCTGATAAAGTAACTATCAAACATATGTTATCACATACATCTGGATTGCCAGATATTCGAAAAGTAAGGGAGAACCCCGATTTTTACCTTACGGCGAAGGATACGGCAAATTTTGCCCCTTTAAAGCAAGCAGATAGCCTAAACTTTGAGCCTGGAGCAAAATTCGATTATTCAAATCCATCGTATAACGGATTAGCATTAATCATTGAGCAAATAACGAATAAACCTTGGCAAGATTTTATTAAGAATAACATATTTAAGCCATCTGGAATGACACATAGTAAGATAACTAATGGTTCGTATCCTGAATCTGGCGTTGCTCATGGATATGACAATTATTATACTGAGGGAGATAGTATTTATTATGGTTCGTATTATGAATATGATTATGGAGAAGTACCTACTTTTGCTGCCGCAGGAAATGGAGGTATTTGGTCCTCTGTGTTAGATCTCGCAAAATATGAAGAAGCTATTCAAAACAATATATTTCTGTCTAAGGAAATGATCAATGAGTCTAGAACCGTCTTTCATCCTAAAGAATGGTCTGAAACATCAGCTCCGTATGTTGGATATAGTTGGTTTACCGGCGAACACACACTATTAAAAAATAAAAGTAATTTTGAAGTTGATTTTGTGTATCATACTGGTTCTCAAGGAGGCTTTAGAGCATTTCATATTAAAATACCAGAAAAAAACATTCTTCTTGTTGGGCTTTTTAATAGACCATTAACAGATTTCAGAAAATTAGTACTAAACTCAATTACTATATTAGAGAAAAATAATTGGCTAGATAAGGCTCAATAATTAGAAGAAAATCTATGAATACCTTTTCTCCTTTTCTATACAACTCATTTTAAATTCTTTATGAAAAAATTGTTATTACTTTTCTATACATTTCTTTGCTTTTCATTACAAGCACAAGACTTGAATGACATCTTTGCCAATTGCTTGATTTCAGATACAGAAAGTAATATTGCACGCGCAAATCCGATTCATATTATTGAGATTGATGAAGAAAACAATCGCATCAAAACAAATTATCAACACTTACAGAATCTACTCGTACAAGCCACTGAAAAGCAATCGTGGTTTATTACGCAAAGTGAAGAAGCGTCTACCATAGTTGAAATTTTAAAGGTTGATGTAGAAAGTGGTTGGATTACACTTGGCGAAACCTACGCAGGTGTTTTTAACATGGACGAAGGCGAAACTTTGGAGTTTTTCAATCCGTTTATCAACTATACAATTATCAATAACCAACCGTTATTTAAAGACTATCCAACCTATATAAAAGACGATCGCATCAATTATATTCAAGCAGGCGGAATCATTAAAAGAGGTAAAAATGATTATGTATTGCTAACGCCTGTCGTTTTTGGCGCACATGCAACAAGAGCTATCTATTATGCTACAAGTTCTGATTTGGAAAATTGGTCGTTTCAAGAGCATAAAATATTGGATACATCACAAATTCCATTCGCAAAAAAGACAGGAAATGTATTCAGCACAGGAAATCCACTACAGTTGAAAAACGGGAACTATATAGTCTTACTTGGTGTTGAATTGCCCAATGGAAATTATACTTCCGCGTATATGATGCTGAACGAAAAATTAGAAATCGTACAAGCGCCACAAGAAATTAAAATTCCAGAATGGTACGGCGAAACTCAAAACAGTTTTCCACTAGCAATCACAAAACATAAAGGTATTTTTAGAGTATTATTTCACAGAAGAAGCAAACGTTTTATTGAATCTGAAGTTCATGAAATTACTACAAAAAACATTCTCAAAGCATTCAATCAAAACAAAGGAATCATTTCTTCCAAAATCATTCAAAAAGCCAAAAATGAAACAGGATACATTCGCGGAAAAGCAGATGATGCAAGCTATATTAGCTACAAATCAAAACTCTATATCTTGTTAGGCAGTGAAGAATTGCCTTCGGAATATTTGACCTCATTCAATCGCGAATATGGCTTGTTGAAGCTAGAAAATGACGAATGGATTCATGACAAGCGCAGTCCGTTGATTGTAAATCCGATGACGATTCACAATAAATATCCTGCATACGAATGGACTTCCGATCATTTAGGTGGATTTATTTCTCCCATATTTCACGAAAACTATCTGTATTTATTTTTAACTTTCGGAACCGATAATCCGGATTATTTACTTGCAGGAATTAAAATAAAAACCAACTAACCAAAACTACCAACCATGAAAATTATCGATCTTTCCAAACCGATTCAATACAACAAAAACGATCCTTGGTTTATGAAAGTTAAAATCAAACATAAACCACATCGCAAAGCTAAATGGCTCATTCGAGTTTTAGGACTGCCTTTTAAATTATTTCCAAAAGGATTTGATGGCTGGGCAGATGATACCATTAAAAAAATGGGCGTTCATTCTACCACACATATTGATGCGCCTTGGCACTACTCGCCTACGGTAAATGGTGAGAAAGCTAAAACGATTGACGAAGTTCCGCTCGATTGGTGTTATGGAGAAGGTATTGTCATTGACATGAAACACAAAGCAGATTTTGATGCAATTACCGTAGAAGATATTACCACATTCCTCTCGGAAAACAACTTAGCTATCAAACCAAAAATGATTGTGTTGATCAAAACAGGAAGAGATAAATTTAACGGCACTAAAGATTTCCATAAAATCGGCACTGGCATGAGTGCTGAAGCTACAGAATGGCTTATTGACCAAGGAATTAAAGTTATGGGAATTGATTCATGGGGTTGGGATTTGCCATTGCCATATATGCTAGAAAAAGCCAAAGAAACTGGGAATTCAGAACTATTTTGGGAAGCACATTTGGTAGGACAACGCAAAGAATATTGCCACATGGAACAATTAGTAAATTTAGATGCTTTGCCATACACAGGATTTAAAGTAGCCGTTTTTCCTTTAAAAATTGTAGGCGCTTCAGCCGCTCCTGCACGTGTGGTAGCTATGTTGGAATAACAAAACACAAACGAATGACAAAAGATATTACAACCTGTAAAGAATGCAAAAGCGAATATTTTACAGAGACTTCCAAAAAGGAAAGTTTATGCACAAACTGCGCACATTATTTATATGGACAAAAGCGTTGTTTCCATATTTTTACAAACGAAAGATGCGCAAAATGTTATTGGAATGGAACTGTTTCTGAACGTATAGCTGCAATGATCAAAAGAAACAAAAAGAAGCTTAAAAAAATAAATACAAGCATAGGAATTGCTACTTTCATACTCATCATTTCATTACCAACAGCTATTTATTGGTTTGTATATCTCGATACTACAGTTTTTAGTCTTACCAAACATTCCTTTTCAAGAAATGTTTGGTTTTTTATGAGTGTTTTTGGAGTGCTGGTATCCATTTCTTTTTTAATTAAAGCCAATGCATTCAAAAAACAACTGATAAAAGAAGTTCCGTATTTAAAACACAACTAGTATTTTACATCTTTATATAAAAAATTAAAAATATTTTCACTTTCCGTGCAATCAAAATTCATCTTCGTTCGTATACCTAGTATATAGTTTAATTTAAAAAGCAATAGATGAAGAATGTAACGATTATATTTTGTGTAATTGCTGGCTTATTATTGCTACCAACAGAAATAAAGGCGCAAGAAGTTACACAACCCAAATTAGTCATTGTAAAATTTCATGCAGATTGGTGTGGCTCCTGTAAAGCTATGGGAACTGCATTAGAAGACTTAACCAACAAATTTGATGGAGAAGCCGCATTGTTTGTGGAATTAGATTTTACAAATAATACCAAAAAACATCAATCACTCTTGTTAGCTTCTGCCATGGGAATCGACAACATAGTAGCAAATAATAATGCTACAGGTTTCTTTTTGGTGATTGATAGCAAAACCAAAGAAATAAAAGCGAAGCTGACAAAAAAGCAAACCACCAAAGAAATGGCACAACAAATCAGTTCATTCTTGTAAAGACACCTTAATATATGGCTTGTTCTCAAGAGCTAGAAGACATCTTGAATCGCGGATACAGATATGCTTTGTCACTGACAAAAGATACTGACGATGCTTTTGATTTGGTACAAAGTAGTTACTTAAAAGTCATAGAAAAACAAAAAACAGTAGTGATTTCCTATCTCATCACTACAATTCGAAATCAATATATAGACACCAAAAGAAAAGAAAAACTAAAGTTCAATTGGCGTATAAAATTTAAAAAAGAAGAAAGTTACGAACCGCTTTTTACCACAGAACCTATCTTAGAAAAAGCGCTGTCGGAGTTATCAGATAGAAATAGAGAAATTATATTTCTGTCGACTGTTGAAGAGTATACCGCTCAGGAAATTTCAGATCTATTACAAATTCCTAGAGGTACGATCTTATCTATTTTGCATAGAACCAAACAAAAATTAAAAGAACAATTACAAGAAACAACGGTTTGACATGGAAGATTTAGAAAGAAAAATAAAAGAACTCTACGGAACGCAATCACTTTCTTCAGAACAATTGCAGAGAATTACTAGTGAAAAAGGAAAAAAAACGCTCCTTAAAAGTTTAATAGTGAGAAAATACGCGGCAGTATTTTTGTTTATGGTTATGGTATCCTCAAGCTTGTACTGCCTGTATTTTTTCTCATCTAATTCGCAAGATAACATTTTACATGGATTTGCCTCTGAAATCGCATACAATCACCAAAAAAAGACACCTCCCAAAATTAAAACTAACAGTGTTGCTGAACTCAATGCACAACTGCCTGACCTCAATTTTAAAATCAGTTTGCCCGCACGAATTACAGATAAATTCCAATTAAAAGGTGGACATTATTGCTCTGTAGACAATCGGATTGCAGCACAATTACGTTTTGAAAACGAGGCCAAAGAAAAGATTACTTGTTATGTATTCAAAAAGGAAGAAGACTTCAATTTTGATACAGCAATCGCTGAAAAAAATACCAAAGTAACACTGTGGGATGCTGGCGATTTAATTTATGCTATTGCGGTAGACAATTAATTTTTGAATTGTAATATTCCTAAAACCTTCTTTTAAACACTTACCAACTTCTTTTTTTGGTAGAAAGGATAAAAATCACGATTTTTAATAAAAAAATAGTATGGAGGCGCTGGATAAAATTAAAAATAAACTCATTGATCAAATTCTAGTTACTAAAAATGAAAAACTACTTTCTGCAATAGAAAATATTTTTAGTGCTACTTCCACAGAAGAAAAACTTGTTTTAGACTCATATCAAATTGAAATGCTGATGATGAGTGAAAAAGATATAGAAGAAGGCAGACTTATTTCTGAGTCAGATATAGAAGAACAAGATTCTGAATGGATGAATTAAAAATATTTTGGACAGTTTCAGCTAAAAAGCAAAGAGACTATATATTCGAATATTGGAATCAGAGAAATAAAAGTAATAGTTACTCCAAAAAATTAAATCTAGCAATAAGAGAACGTACTAATCTTCTGAAAAATCAGCCTGAAATTGGAAAAGAAACTCATTTTAAAAATGCACGAGTTATCTCTTTGAAACATTACGCTATCATCTATAAAATAACAGGTTCAAAAATTATTATCATAGCTTTTTGGGACAATCGACAAGATGCTAGTAAACTTCTAAAGTTCTTAAAAGAACAATAAAAGCTCTATCCATATATAAAACAGTATCTTTCAGTTTAGCTGTATTTTTTTATTTCAAATCCTAAAAAAATGATGTATTTTATCAAGAATTTTGATGCAATGTGAAACATTTTATCAAAAAACAACACGTATAGGGTAAAATATACACTAACCTAAAATTATTAAACTATGGAAATGTCTATTGTGTTCATTGCTATTATTGTGGTTATTCTAATTGCAATAGCAGTTACGTACAACAGTCTTATTGGAAGAAGAAATCAAGTGCAAAATGCCGAAAGTTCTATTGATGTAATGCTCAAAAAACGGTATGATTTGATTCCAAATTTGGTGGCAACCGTAAAGCAATACATGAATCATGAAAAAGATTTACTTGAAAACATCACTGCACTACGATCAAAATTAGGAACAGCTTCCTTAAATAAAACTGAAAAACGTTCCTTAGAAAATGAATTATCACAAGGTTTACAACAACTAAATATTAGTGTTGAAAATTATCCTGACTTAAAAGCCAACGAAAACTTTTTGAATCTTCAGTACAACTTAAACGAAATTGAAAGCCAATTATCTGCTTCTAGAAGAGCGTATAATGCTTCTGTTTTGGATTATAATAACGGACTCGACAAGTTTCCTTCCAATATTATTGCCAATGCTTTCAACTTTAGAAGAGAAGAATTCTTTGATGTATATCCTGCTGAAAGAAGCAATCCGAACATAACGAATTTATTTGGCAACGAATGATTTCAGAAGAAGTAAAAAGTAAATATGCAGCGCTCTTAACTACATTCAAAGCTGCTAAAAGGGACATTTTTAAGCGATCAAAAAAGAACTGGAAAACAACACTATTTGTATATCTTGGTATTGTTGCTACAGCTCTATTATTGGTATCAACAAGTGTTATTCGATTTAAGGATGATTTTATGTTTCTCATTATCATCTTTGCGCCTGCTATCATCTTTACAATTCCGTTTCTCATTTCTTCCACACTAAAAGGAAAATGGGTTCAAAAATATAAAGATGAGGTACTAAAACCGATCGTAGAAGCTAAATTCCCAGGAATTGTTTACGAAGACAAACAGTACATTTCAAAAAGTATGTTTAGAGCTAGCAATCTCTTTTCTAGTCCAGATCGGTTTAATGGTGAAGACTTGTTCAGCGGAAAATTGGAAGCAACTTCATTCTCCTTTTCTGAAGTCCATGCCGAACAAAAACATACGAGTAGAGATAAAGATGGTAACACAACAACTTCGTATAGCACTATTTTTAAAGGATTATTTTTAATTGCCGATTTTAACAAAGAAATTGACAACGAAACCTATGTATATTCTTCTGGTGGAAAATGGTTTTCACGCTTTAAACGTGTACGACTAGAAGATCCCGAATTTGAAGATCGTTTTAATGTCTACAGTGACGATCAAGTAGAAGCTCGATACATTCTAACTCCAAAAATGATGCATAGAATTATGGAACTCGAAGATCGATTTGGCACAAACTTATATCTATCTTTCAGAGGTCACAATGTATATATTGCTATCCGAGAATCGTATGATATGTTTGAAGCAAGCATTCACGATGAAGTAAGTTTTGTTCAAATAGAACGCTTTCTCGAAGAAGTGAATAGCATTTTAGCTATTATCAATGACTTGGATTTGAATTTGCGAATTTGGACGAAGCGATAGTTTTAAACCATAAACACAATGCAATTATGACAGCTACAAAACAACTTAGTATAGCTATTTCTTTAGTATTACTATTTGCTTCTTGCGTTAAAAAACAGCAGTTTGATCCTGAAAAAGAAAAGAAGGAAATTTTAAAATTGCACAATGCTCAAAGAGCATATCATTTTAATAAAGATTCCATTGCTTTTGCCAACCAAATGTCAGCTAACTTTATTTCTGTAAATAAAGGAATTATTAGTCATCCTAAAAAAGAAGAAACGATAGCCCGTTATAACGGATATTTCTCTGCGGTTGAATTTATAAAATGGGATGATGTCTCTGAACCGATAATTAAGTTTTCAGATGATGGAAGTATAGCATATACCATTGTTGATAAAATTGTCACGGTAACTTATAAAGACCAAACAGGAAATACAGTAGAAGGAGAAACACATTTTGCTTGGACCGCGATTTACAAAAAATACGGTCAAGAGTGGAAAATTGATTGTGTGACCTCTACTGAGAAACGCAATTAACAATCTCGACAATTACATCTTCAAAACCTTATCTTTATGCTCCGTAAAAGGGTCTAATTTTTCTTCCGCTAAAGCTTTATTAATCCATTCCAAAGCTTTTTGTTTATCTCCTCTATGCGTAAATATTTGTGCCAAACGATAATATGCCCAACATACAGGAACGCCGTCTTTAGCTGTATAATTTGTGATGTATGTATACAAGCATTTCTCTCCTTTTTCTAACTGAATATTATAATCGGCAGCCACTTTTCCAATTTGATAATGCATCGCATTTCGCTGGTGTTTTTTATGCGAATTCTCCATGTTTTCAATGGCTTTTAAAGGCTTCTTTTCTTTCTCATAAAGACTCGTCAACTTATCATAGCACGTCACAGAACCACCAACTTCAATCGCTTTCTTATAATACTCTTCTGCCAATTCTGGTTCGTCATCATATTCATAAATATAGCCTTTGGCCAAATATCCATCTACTTTAGATAAGTTTTCCAACTCATTGGCATATTTCATTGATTTCTTATAGCTTCCACCAATAATTCCAGGCAATTGCATGTACAATTCAACCATTGCCCAACGTACGTCAATATGTGTTGGATCGAGTTCTGCTGCACGATTGAATGATCTTTTCACATCACCAATCAAACCTAAAGCTCTAAACTTACTGACTTCCAAAGCTTTCATTCCTTTAGCGCCACCATATTTATAATGATAATTGGCACTATAATCGTCCATTTTTACCAATTTTTCATAGTTTTCAATCGCTCCATCCCATTTTTCTTGATAACCGTATGCATCACCTAAAAGTTCAATCAATTGGCGATCGTTAGGCGATTTTGCTACTGCGGCTTTTAAAATACTTTCTGCTTTACTGTATTGTTTACTATCAAATAATTGTTTTGCGGTTTCGGCAGTTGTTTGACTCATTAACAACATTGGAACACATAAAAGGACTAAAAAATAATGCTTCATTTGTTTTTCTCTTGTTTTCAATAGCTATTTGCTCTAACTTCAAAGATACTATTTCATTTACATTTGTGACACAAATATGTAAAGCTTTGTTGATTGACTTCTCTCCTTGCTTACGATTTTTGAGAAATAAATACGATCCATCTATCTTTTTTGGAATACTCTTTGTTTTTATAATTGAGATTCAACAAAATATTAATCTATAAGTAAATGCTATTGTTTATAAAAATTCTTACTTTACATACGTAAAAATGTATTTTAAAGTTTTATACAACAACAACGAAAGAATAGCTTTTACATTGTGAACAAATTTTAACTCGAATGAAAAACGTCCTCACTATATTTATGATTGTAATATTTAGTCAATTCTCAGACGCACAAGAAAAGTATTCCCAGTTATGGAAAGAAGTCACAGCGCTTGAAAAGAAAGGATTGACCAAATCGGCTTTTGAGAAAGTTTCAGAGATTTACAACCTTGCCAAACGCGATCAAAACAATCCGCAAATCATCAAAGCATTTCTGCACAAATCTAACTATCAATTAACCTTAGAAGAAAATGCAGAATTGACTGTTGTGAATGCACTTAAAGCCGAAATTGCCTCACAAACGTTTCCTTCCAAAAATATGTTACAAAGTATTTTGGGACAATTGTATTGGCAATACTTTCAAGCGAATCGTTATAAATTTTACAATCGTACCAAAACTGCAGAAAAAGTAGATGCCAATGATTTTAGAACGTGGGATTTAGACACTTTATTTAAAGAAGTGTTCTCCCTTTTAGAAGCTTCTCTCGAAAATTCAGAACAATTACAAGGAATTGACTTAAAAGAATTTGATGCAATACTTAATCAACAAAAAGGGTCTAAAATTTACCGCCCAACAGTATATGATTTCTTGGCGCATAATGCTTTAAAATTTCTCAAATCTTCTGAAAGTGCTATTACCAAACCAAGCGAGACTTTTGAAATTGACAATGAAGAATATTTGTGTGATTCGAAACTGTTTTCAGAACTCAATTTAACGTCTAAAGATCCACTTTCGCAAGAATTTAAAGCACTTCAAATCTATCAAAGCTTAATTCGTTTTCACTTAAATGACAAATCGCCAGAAGCACTGATCAATGTGAATATAGAACGCTTACAATTTGTTCAACAAAACGCCACTTTCAAAGATTCAAAAGAAAAATTGATGGAAGCGTATCAGAATGAAAAAACGACCTATGCGTCGCATCCATATTCGGGAATGTACGATGCAGAAACTGCACAATTGCAAAAACAATTTGGCGATCAATTCAAGGTTGAACAGCCAGAAAAATATAAATGGAATTACAAAACAGCCGTTGAATTATGTGATGCTGTGATTGCAAAATTCCCAGAAAGTGAAGCTGCAAAAAAATGCAAACAGATCAAAGGTGATATTTTAGAAAAAGAAATTTCCATTACTACAGAAGAAGTGATTCCGATTGACAAGCATGCAATCATGTCTATCAATTATAAAAATGTGGAACAACTGTATTTTTCTGTTCGTAAAATCAATTACAATCAATTGGACAATTATTACAAATTGTACGATGAAAAAAAACGTGTAAAATTCATTGACAAATTACCCATTAGTGCTTCATGGAATGCCAATTTACCAACAGATCATGATTATCATGCACATACGACCGAAGTTACAATTCCAACATTAAAAAATGGTTTTTATATCATTACCGCTTCGCCAACAGAAACACTCAATAGAAAATTTTTAGCTACAGACATTTTACAAGTAACCAATATTGCGGTTACCCACAAAAAAACTGCTGATCGATATATTTTTCAACTGACCGATAGAAATGATGGAACACCGATTGTAAATCAAGAAATTAATATCTCATACAAACTAGGTTACAAAGGAAAAACTCAAAAGCAAACACTTACTACTGACGCCAAAGGAAATGCTACATTAGCTGGCAATCACAATGGACGTATTTATGATTTGGATATCAATATATCGAAACAAAATGATGTTGCACATTTTGATAATTTTAATTTTTACAGTCGAAATCGTATAGAAAATACCGATCCGCGAAACACACTTTTCTTGTTTACCGATAGAAGCATTTACAGACCTTCGCAAACAGTGCATTTCAAAGGAATTTTGGTACGCAGAGAAGGAAAAAAATCTACCATTGTTAGTAATGAAAAAGTAAAACTTACATTCCTAGATGCCAATTATCAGGAAATTAGTACTGCCACATTAGTAACGAATGAATATGGTTCGCTTAAAGGTGAATTTGTAATTCCGAATAGTGGACTTACAGGGAATTTTTCTATCAAAGCTACAAATGACAAAGGTCATCTTGGAAATACTAATTTTTCTGTGGAAGAATACAAACGTCCAAAGTTTGAAGTAGAATTTTCACCTATTACCAAAACCTTTGCGGTAAACGATTCTGTGATTGCCAAAGGAAATGCTAAGGCTTTCGCCGGAAGTAATATTTCTGATGCTAAAGTTACGTATTCCGTAAAACGTACGCCACGCTATCCACATTGGGCATATTGGAGAAGACCATATTTAAAGACAGCTTCACAACAAATTACAAGTGGCGACACAAAAACAGATGCTTCTGGAAATTTTGAAATTACCTTTAAAGCGATTCCTGATGCAAGTGCCGATAAAGAATTATTGCCTGTATTTGATTATGAAATCACCGCAGATGTTACAGATATCAATGGAGAAACACGAAGTACCTCAACGGTTGTTCATGTCGGATATCATAGTCTGGATGCAAAAATTGTGATGGATACAAAGTTAGACGCAACAAAACGTGACTATAGCGCAGAAATCATCATCAAGAATTTAAATGGCGAAAAAGTTCCTGCCAAAGGCACACTAACCATTCACAAATTGCAAGCGCCAGATCGTGTATTGCGTGTACGTCCGTTTAGAGTTCCAGATTATAAATCTATAGCTGAAACTGAATTCAAAAAGTTATTTCCGCATGAAGCGTATTCAGAAGATGAACAAAACTATCTGAAATGGAAAAAAGGTAAAAATGTATTTGAAGAAACATTTGACACCGAAAACAACAGCAAACTAGACTTAGGAAAAATTAAACGTTGGGAATCTGGAAAATACATCGTCGAATTGCTCACGATTGACGAAAATGGTTTTGAAATCAAAGACGTGATGTATACGGATGTTTGGAATGAAAAAGATAAAGTTTCCGCAGATAACAAGTTGCTCGAAGTATATACGGACAAAAAAGCGTATTTAGCTGGAGAAGAAGTCGTATTGACCATCAATTCGGCAACAAAAGAAATGAACGTGACTGTTGATATTGAAAAAGGAAAAAAAATCATACAATCACAGCTCGTTTCTTTAAAAAACGGTAAAAAAATCATTCGAATTCCTGTTGATAAAAAAGATGAAGGCGGATTTAAAATTCACTGCTCAGGAACCATTTTTAATAGTTATGTAGAAAAACAAATACTGGTAGTTGTACAATATCCATCTACAGAATTAACGATAGAAACTGCCACATTTAGAGATAAACTAAAGCCTGGACAAGAAGAAACATGGAGTTTCCGTATCAAAGGTCCAAAAGGTGAAAAAGTAGCCGCAGAAATGCTTTCTAGCATGTACGACGCTTCTTTGGATGAATTCAGAGCGCATAAATGGAATTTTAATCCTTTCCACAAACCACAATATTACAGTTATATAGATATTAACCCTGGGAAAAGCTTTGGCATCACACGTTTTGGAGATTCCCAGAATAACTCGTATCGCTACACGCCACAATCGTATGATCGTTTAAATTGGTTTGGACTCTATTTTCATAATATAAGACGAGGTCGTTTTAAAAAAGCCATGGCATTAGAATCTGCAAGTATGTCGCAACGAAAAATGGCTTCTCCTATAGCCAGAGAAGTCGTGGAAGAAGCAGAATATGACGATGCTGGCACCGAATCATTGGCTGCCAATAGCGTTGCAGCTGTTGATGAAGCTAATGATCTTAATTATTACAGAGGTAATGTGTACGATAAAAAAGGGGTTCTAAATGCGAAAGATCCTTTAGAAGTTGGAATCAAAACAGAAACGGTAGTACCGCGAAAGAATTTGCACGAAACAGCATTTTTCTTTCCACAATTACAAACCGATAGCGAAGGCAATGTTTCGTTCAGTTTTACAACTCCTGAAGCATTGACCAAATGGAATGTACAGTTGTTAGCACATACCAAACAATTACATTCGGC
The DNA here is from genome assembly GCF_947489565.1 of uncultured Kordia sp. GTDB lineage: Bacteria > Bacteroidota > Bacteroidia > Flavobacteriales > Flavobacteriaceae > Kordia. The sequence goes on from NZ_CANLEA010000009.1 coordinate 244,948, forward strand.
AACGGAAACCTTGACCACAGTGACACAAAAAGAATTGATGGTCTTGCCAAATGCGCCACGCTTTTTCCGTGAAGGTGATAAAGTAGTGATCAGTACAAAAATCTCTAATCTCTCTGAAAAGAATTTAAGTGGAGAAGCAACTTTACAACTCGTAAATCCTATTAATGGAACTAGTTTAGATGCCGTTTTGTTTGATAGCACAAGTGGTCCGAAAGAAGTATTTTCTGTTGATGCAAACGGAAATACACAAGTTTCGTGGACACTGGAAGTTCCGCAAGGTTTACAAGCCGTTCAATACACTATTATTGCCAAAGCAGGCGAATTTAGTGATGGCGAACAAAACGCATTGCCTGTATTGTCTAATAGAATGTTGGTGACAGAAACGTTGCCTATGTGGATTCGTTCCAACGAAACCAAAACGTTTACTTTGGACAAACTAGCGAATACGAAATCTAGTACGTTAAAGCATCATAAATTGAGTTTGGAAATGACTTCCAATCCTGCGTGGTATGCGGTTCAAGCGTTGCCATATTTAATGGAATATCCGTATGAATGTTCGGAACAAACCTTTTCTCGTTATTATGCAAATGCATTGGCGAGTCATATTGCAAATAGCAATCCTAGAATTCAAGAGGTTTTCAATCAGTGGAAATCTTCGGATGCGTTGTTGAGTAATTTGGAGAAGAATCAAGAATTGAAATCATTAATTCTTCAAGAAACTCCTTGGGTTCGCGATGCACAATCGGAAGCAGAACAGAAAAAACGAATTGCGTTGTTATTCGATCTCAATCGCATGAAAAATGAAGAAAAACGAACGTTTCAAAAGTTGCAACAAATGCAATCGAGTTCTGGAGGATTCCCATGGTTTTCTGGCGGACGTGAAAATAGATTCATTACACAACATATTCTTACTGGTTTTGGTCATTTAAAAAAGCTTGGTGCCTATAAGTCCGAAGATAACAACATGAAAAAGCTGATACAAAAAGCTGTTTTGTATCTTGACAAAGAGTTCATTAAGGAATACAAAAATATACGTAAATACAACAAAAAAGTCGATTTATCGAAAGATCATTTGTCATACACACAATTGCATTATTTATACATGCGAAGCTTCTTTGATGATATTCCTAGTTCGAAAGAAGCTCAGGAAATTATGGACTATTATTTAGGGCAAATTGATCAATATTGGTTGAAACGTAGTTTGTATGCCAAAGGTTTAATGGCGTTGGTTTCGCACCGAATGAAACATCCAAAAACAGCAAACACCATTTTACGTTCGCTTGAAGAAAATAGTATTACGAGTGACGAATTGGGCATGTATTGGAAAGCAAATACGTCGTCTTGGTATTGGTATCAAGCGCCAATTGAAACGCAAGCTTTATTGATTGAAGCTTTTGCTGAAATTTCAAATGATGTCACTACGGTAGATAATTTAAAGATTTGGCTGCTGAAACACAAACAAACCAATCGTTGGTCTACTACCAAAGCAACTTCGGATGCGGTGTATGCGTTGTTATTACAAGGAAGCGACTGGCTTTCGGTAACGGATATGGTAGATGTTACTGTTGGTAATCAGAAGATTTCGCCTGAGACTTTAGAGAATGTAAAAGTAGAAGCTGGTACAGGTTATTTTAAAACGTCTTGGAATGGAAATGAAGTAACACCTGAGATGGGAACCGTTACTTTGACCAAAAAAGGAAATGGTATCGCTTGGGGCGGATTGTACTGGCAGTATTTTGAAGATTTAGACAAAATTACTACGGCAGAAACTTCATTGAAATTGAGCAAAAAACTCTTCAAACGTACGTATGATGACACTGGTGAAGTGATTACGGAAATTGACGAAAACACCAAACTGGAATTGGGCGATTTGGTACGAGTTCGTATTGAGCTTCGAAACGATAGACCAATGGAATTTGTACATATGAAAGACATGCGCGCTGCAGGTTTTGAACCTGTAAATGTATTGTCGCAATACAAATGGCAAGATGGTTTGGGTTATTATGAAAGTACCAAAGATGCAAGCACCAACTTCTTCTTTGACTATTTACCAAAAGGAGTTTTTGTCTTTGAATACGACTTACGTGTCAACAATAAAGGTGATTTCTCTAATGGAATTTCTACGATTCAAAGCATGTATGCTCCAGAATTTAGCAGCCATAGCGAAGGTGTTCGCGTGAGAGTGGATTAGTGATTGTTTGATTTGACAATTTGTTGATTTGTTGATTTGATGATGAACTTGTCAAATCGAGCGCAGTCGAGATTTCCTTGAAAACAATTCTCTTTCATAGTACTTCTCGATACTATTTCTATCGAAATCACTCGAAGTGACGTTTTGTGTTTTTAATTTTAAAATCAAATTGTCAAATCGAGCACAGTCGAGATTTCCTTGAAAACAATTCTCTTTCATTGTACTTCTCGATACTATTTTCTATTGAAAATCACTCGAAGTGACGTTTCCTGTGTTTAATTTTAAAATCAAATTGTCAAATCGAGCGCAGTCGAGATTTCTTTAAAAGCAATTTCTTTTCATAGTACTTCTCGATACTATTTTCTATTGAAAATCACTCGAAGTGACGTTTCCTGTGTTTAATTTTAAAATCAAATTGTC
>NZ_CANLEA010000010.1 GCF_947489565.1 uncultured Kordia sp.
TCCTCGCAATGACATCTCAAAAAAAGCTAATTCATAGTAGATCTCGATACTAATTTGTTTTACAAATTCACTCGATCAGACGTTTTGAAAATATTTAGTGAATCAATTTAAAATTCAACATTCAGTATTCAGTATTCAGTATTCAGTATTCAAAATAAAAAATCTAAAAGCGTAAGCGATCTAACAAAATGTCATTGCCAGAATTTTATTGAAACATATTGTTTCTTCATACTTCCTCGCAATGACATCTCAAAAAAAGCTAATTCATAGTAGATCTCGATACTAATTTGTTTTACAAATTCACTCGATCTGACGTTTTGAAAATATTTAGTGAATCAATTTAAAATTCAGTATTCAGTATTCAGTATTCAGTATTCAGTATTCAAAATAAAAAATCTAAAAGCGAAGCGATCTAATATCTAACAGCGTAAGCGGTCTAAAAGCAAAGCGCTCTAAACTAATTCCCAATTCGCCCTTTCTCATCTTCTAAACTCCCATCACGTTTTTTAGCTGTTTTCACATCACTATTTCCGAACGAATATCTTAGGTAAAAGTTGATATTACGGCTGTCGCTTCCTCCATTACCATCAATTCGCAAATTTCCAAATTGTGTCATTCCTTGCCATGGAATTGTATATAAGACATCATTGGCTGTGATTTTTCCTGTCCAATTTCCCCATGATTTTTGTACTGCAATATTCAATGAGCCTAAGCTTCTCGTTTCATACGTTCCGCCCCAAATAGACGGACTGCTGTACCAACCACTTACTTCTAGTTTTACATCTTTTGGTAATGAAAAGGTGTTTTGTGCATAAAATCCGAAGGTTTCTTGGTCTATAGAGATAAACGCCGGATTTGTTGCAGTATACTTGCTATACGAACCGTATACATTTGCATACGCACGCCACCAATCGTTCACTCGAAACGGATACGAAACACTTAAATTATATACTTGTTGATCAGCAACATTTCGAGTGCTTAAAAAGTTTCTATTCTCTCCTACAGCTTCTGTTACTTGGGCAAAAAAGTCTGAGATGTACGAATAACTAAAACTCGTAGTTAAGGTATATTTATACGTATGCGATAGTTTAAAGTTGTCTGTGTATTGCGGTTGTAAAAACGGATTTCCACGTGTAAAACTGAGTTCGTCCAATTGGAATTCGAACGGATTTAAGATTTGATAATTTGGACGTTGAATGCGTCGGCTGTAACTCAATGCGAAAGAGTTAATCGGATTGGCTTGATATGAGATTCCTGCCGAAGGAAAAAAGTCTGTATAATTTCGAGAAACCACTTGGTTTTGCGCCGTATTTTCTGCTGTCAATCTTCCTTCTGAGCTTGTGTGTTCCATTCGCAAACCTGCTTGAAATTTCCAATTGTTGATTCCGAAATTGTATTTTGTATAGACCGCATAAATTTCCTCATCATATTCGAATTGATTGCTGCGATTTAAGTTTAGATTATTTGCACCATTTATCACATCAAAAAAGTTAAACGTATTATCCGTCACTACTTTTGATACCTTTCCTCCAGTTTCAAAAGATCCTTTTCCTAATTTTTGTCCATAATCTACTTTTGCTGCATAAATATCAATATCAATCGGAGTTTCCTGATAGGTAATATTTGCATTCAACACTTCTCCTGTTGGTGTTGTGTAGAAATTTGGCTGATTATTGAAACGATCGCGACTGTAACGTCCGTAATCTAAATCGGCACTAAAACTCGTCCCAAGCGTATCTTTATAACGATAATTTATATTGGCATTTAGATTGAAACTGTTGTTTTCAGAACTATTTGGCGCACGCAAAATGCTATCAATAACACTCGTATTTCTATCAATGATTGGTGTGATGTTGTTTGAAGTTGATTCTGCATCGCGGAAATTTAAAGTAACTACAGTTCCTAAAATGCTTTCTTTAGACAGATAATAATCGGCTCCAGTTCTAAAGTTATTGCTAAACGATTCATTTTCACTATCTGCTTGTGAATCGAAAATTTTATCGCCTTGCGTTCTATATAAATTTATAAAACTCGTAGAACGTCCTAAAAAGTTAGAATAGGTTCCAAAAAAGTTCCATTTTTTAAATCGGCTGTTGACAGATACCGAATTGTTTGTTCGTGCATAATCACCAACAGTTACCGTACTAGACACACTTCCGCGCGTTCCCAATCCTTTTTCTCTTTTGAGTTTTATATTGATGATTCCTGCATTTCCAGCCGCATCATATTTGGAAGATGGTTGCGTAATAATTTCAATACTTTCTATCGTATCTGCCTGTAACGATTGTAAATATGCGGTGAGATCGTCTCCTGCTAAAAAACTTTGACGTCCATCTATGTAGACTAACACGCCTGTTTTTCCTTCTACTATGACATTATTATCATTATCCAAGCGTACGCCAGGTGCTTTTCGCAGAATTTCAAGTCCGTTATTTCCTGCACTTCCCACAGTATTTGCGACATTAAAAACGGTTTTATCAGGTTCAACCTGTATAATTGGTTTTTCGGCCACAACTGTCACTGCATCCAAAGATTCTGAAGAAACTTTCATCTGAATGCTTCCTATATTCGTTTCTGAACTTACAGCGTTGATTTCTTTTGAAATTGTTTCATATCCTACAAAAGAAACTTTTAATACATAAGTTCCTTGTGGTATGTTTTTTATGTTGAAATTTCCATCTACATCAGAAATGGTGGCTTTTACCAAAGTACCATCGGAAGTATTCAATAATACATTTACAAAAGGTAAGCTCTCATTTTTTTCAGAGATTACCTTTCCTTTCACAAATGTTGTTTCTTTGTTCTGACCATACATCGATACAGAAAAAAAGAAGAGTGATACAAAAATTAGGAGAATGTTCGTTGTTTTCATGATGTTTTAATTTTCAACAAATATGCAATGTCTTTTTGCGCGATACAATGTATAAGTTACGAGTTGACCCAAATCGCATATGAGTTGCCCAAGGACCATTCGTAAGCGTATAGGGCGACTCGTTAAAAGTTTGTTTGATATACAAGCGAATACTGCTAGTTTTGAAATAACTTATTAATAAAAGTATATTCGTTATATTGATGTTTGCTTAGCTACATATTGCGATCGCTTTGAAAAAGAAACTTATTATGAACAAACGTATTTTTGGGATTAAAACTATAGAATTGCTTGTATTTTCAGGTTTGTATTTTTTATTGTCCTTAGTATATCATTTTGCAATATTGTTCAATACACCTGTAAAATATAGAACTACCGCTGATTTTTTTAGTATTGAAAAATGGATTGATCATGCCGGACTTCAGTATTCAATCATGTTTATTGTTACTGCTATTATTTGGATGATCGTATTCAAATTATTCAAAAATTGGAAGCTATCGCAGCGATTATTATTACATTTATTGGGTTTACCATTGTTTATATTGTTTGCTTGGAAGGTGTTTTATTATATATGCGAAGCGCTAGGGTTTACTCATTTAACTGGCACTGGACAAGTTTGGGATTTGTACATTCCGATGTTGATTTACCTAATTCAATTTTCATTATTGCATGCGTATGAACATTATGTGATCAATCAACGGAAAATACAATATGAAGTTGAATTGAAAAATACTGCCTTAAAAAGTGAATTGAGCGCCATAAAAGCACAATTGAATCCGCATTTTTTATATAATGTGTTTAATACGATCAACGCCAGTGTTCCGAAAGAAATGGAAGATACTCGCGAAATGATTGCAGAACTCGCCGATTTATTCCGTTACCAATTAAAAGCCAGTCGTGAAGATTTGGTAACCTTGGAAGAAGAGCTCGATTTTGTGAATAAATATTTGAAATTAGAGAAGCGCCGATTTGAAGATCGCCTCGAAATTAATATCAATGTTCCAAAAGATTTATTATCGCGAAAAATCCCGCCAATGCTGCTCCAACCTTTGGTAGAAAACTCTGTAAAGCATGGAATTTCTCCGTTGGTACAAGGTGGAGAAATTGATATTATTATTAAAGAAGCAGATGAAAAACTCATTTTTGAAATTAATGATACAGGAGTTGGAATGAAGAATAAAGACAGTATTTTTAATCTTGGTGTAGGTGTCAGTAATACGCAGAAACGTTTGCAAAAAATGTACAATTCTACTTTACAATTCTCTGACAATCTGCCATCTGGACTTAAAGTATATTTTGAATTATAAGCGCTCATGAAAAAGGTAATCATAGTTGATGACGAGAAGTCAGGAAGAACATTGATCAAAGAATATTTGGAGGACCATAAAGAGTTGATTCTTGTTGGAGAAGCCAATAATGGTGTGGATGCGATTAAAATTATCAATAAGTTTCAACCCGATTTGGTGTTTATGGACATTCAAATGCCTGGATTGACAGGTTTTGATGTGTTGGAACATTTGAATGAATTGCCAACGATTATTTTTAGTACTGCGTATGATAAATATGCGCTCAAAGCTTTTGAAGTCCACGCAGTGGATTATTTACTGAAACCGTACACAAAAGATCGTTTCAATACTGCTATTGGTAAGTTAAAAGACAATTCGCCAAGTCAAATTGCGCCATTAGCCAATGAACATATACTTTCCAAGTCAGATTTTCCAGATCGTATTATTGTGGAAAAAGGCACCAAATACGTAACCCTTGCCACCGAAGAAATCATGTATATTGAAGCCTATGGTAGTTATTCTAAAATCTATGATACTAGCGAAGGTTATTTAAGCAATCGCGGAATTTCTCAATTGGAAGAAAAACTGAATCCGAAGCAATTTATGCGCATTCATCGAAGTGTTATTGTGAATTTGACTGCAGTCAAAGAAGTTTCTAAATATGGAAAAAGCTACATTTTGATTCTGAAAAACAACGAAAAACTCAAAGTAAGTAGAAGTTATGCCAATAAGATTAAGGAGTTGATTCTTTAGAATGGTAGATGTATTTGTTTTTTTATTCTATTACAGTTATTAATTCCATTTCACCAGTTTTCATTTCATTTAGAGCTTCCAAAACATATTCAAGACCAGAAGTTATAGGATTATGATCTGATAACGAATACACTCCGTTTACAGAATTCTGGATTGCAATTTCGAGTTCTTCCTTTTCAGAATCTGTCCAATATTTTTCTTTCATTCCTTCTAAATCCCCAAAATAATCAATGATCAACTCTTCCAATTTTGAATGTTCTTTGAATGATAAAAATCCAATTTTATAATCGTTGGTATAACTATTAAATTCCTCAGATGCTTTTAAAGAACGTCCATAAATTAGATATTTCCAAAGTTTAATAAATTCATCATCTTTTGTTTCTAACACTAGTTTAGTACTTTTTTGATATCTCCATTTATTCATCATCGGACCAAAACCTTCTAATACTTTGTTGTATTCTGAATATTCAACTACAAAGCCAACTGTCATTTCATCAACAATCTTTTTATCAAGATGATTTATATTGTTATCAATGGTTTTATTATTAGAAAAAAAGTCGATCAACTCAACCGTTCCGTATATTTCGTCAAACTCTTCAATTGAAGCTTCATTTCTGTTAACATACCATTGAGCATAGTCAGAATAGTGTTCTAAAATTAAATCTTCGATTTCTTTTCCAGAATTGTTTTTATAAAAATGTATGCGTACTCCCATTTTAATTCTTTGTAATTGCTGCTAAGGGTTGATATTCGTATTGTGCATTTGCTATTATAGTCATAACTCCTTTGCAAGGCAAATACTGTCTGGAATATCCTTTAGTTTGCCGTATTTTTCAATTAAATGATACTGATTTTTTTGATAAAGTTTGCTTGCTTCAGGTTGTTTTGAGCCCATAAAGAGTACACATTTGGTGCTTCCTAATTCTCTAGACCAATTTTCCAATTCAGATAAAACTTTTTCTCCGATTCTTTGCCCTCTAGCTTCGGGCGAAACATACATTCTTTTAACTTCCATAGTATTCAAATCATATATAGCGATTGCTCCACAGCCAATTGCTTTGTCATTCTTCAATGCTAAAACCACATAATTTACATTGGAAATGTCATTGAATTGAGATAAAGGATGCGTTTTCCCGTCTCTCTTTGCAAGATCCGAATTCAGTAATTGCACTAGTTTTTTGAATTCCAGATTTTCAGAATTCGTTCTTACTATTTTTATCATGTTTTGAAGTAGTCTAAAATAAAGTACAATTTTAAAACTACAATTTTCTTTTTCAAGGTCAAAATCATTCAAAGGATTTACAAGATGATTTCTATATAAACTACATACTAACTAACTATAAAGCAGTCTTGATTCTAAAAGCAAATCAATCTAAAATCAGGCACAAACTTATTTGTCAACTTACCGCATTATCTTATCTTTGCGGACTATACAATACGAATACTAATGAAAATATCATACAATTGGGTAAAGCAATTTATTCAACTTGACTGGGACGCTGAAAAAACGGGAGATCTTTTAACTGATTTAGGGCTAGAAGTTGAAGGCATTGAGAAATATGAATCTGTACAAGGCGGATTGGAAGGCATTGTTGTCGGACATGTACTTACCTGTGTACAACATCCAAATGCAGATCGCCTCAGCGTAACTACCGTTGATTTAGGCACAGGAGAACCTGTACAAATTGTGTGTGGCGCACCAAATGTAGCTGCTGGACAAAAAGTACCTGTAGCAACGGTTGGGACGACTTTATATGACGCGGAAGGAAAAGGATTTAAGATCAAAAAAGGGAAAATTCGTGGAGAAGTTTCTAACGGAATGATCTGTGCCGAAGATGAACTTGGTTTAGGAGAAAGTCATGATGGAATTATGGTTTTGGATGAAACTCTAGTGCCAGGAACACCAGCAAGCGATGTGTTTGACATCGAAAATGATATGGTGTTTGAAATTGGATTGACGCCAAATAGAGCTGATGCAATGAGTCACCACGGAGTTGCCAGAGATTTAAAAGCTGGTTTACTACAACAAGATATCAACCTAGAATTAATTACTCCTTCTACCAGTAGTTTTAGAGTAGACAATAGAACTCTAAAAGTGGATGTAGATGTGGAAGATAAAACCTTAGCACCGCGTTATTGTGGTGTGACAATTTCTGGAGTTCAAGTAAAAACATCGCCAGAATGGTTGCAACATCGTTTGAAAGCGATTGGTTTGACGCCAAAAAATAATGTAGTTGATGTGACGAATTATGTATTGCACGAATTGGGACAGCCATTGCATGCGTTTGATGCGAATTTTATTTCTGGAAATAAAATCATCGTAAAAACCTTAGAAGCTGGCACAAAGTTTACCACCTTAGATGAAATAGAACGCGAATTACATGAAGATGATTTAATGATTTGTGATGCGGAAAAGCCTTTATGTATTGCTGGTGTTTTTGGTGGAATTAAATCTGGTGTGACTGAGAATACAACTAATATTTTCTTAGAAAGTGCCTATTTCAATCCTATTTCTATTCGTAAAACAGCAAAACGTCATGCATTGAACACAGATGCTTCGTTCCGTTTTGAAAGAGGAATTGATCCAAATATTACGGAATATGCTTTGAAAAGAGCTGCATTGTTGATTCAAGAATTAGCTGGTGGCGAAATTACAAGCGATGTTTCTGATAGTTATCCAACAAAAATTGAAGACTTTCAAGTCCGTGTTTCTTTCGAAAATATTACCAAATTGATTGGTGAAGAATTGCCAAGAGAAACCATCAAAAATATTTTGTCTTCTTTAGAGATCAAAATTAATTCGGTAACAGATGCTGGATTAGGATTGACAATTCCTGCTTTCAGAGTAGATGTGCAACGTGAAGCTGATGTTATTGAAGAAATTTTGCGTGTGTACGGTTACAACAACATCAAATTTGATGAAAAGTGGCATACGTCAATTTCGAATACTTCTCGACTGGAAGATTATAAATTACAAAATGTAGTTGCTACACAAATGGTTTCGCAAGGATTTTATGAAATCATGTCAAATTCCTTGACAAATGCTTCTTATATTGAACTTTCAGAGCAGTTAAAAGCAGAACATAATATTTCAATGTTGAATCCGTTGAGTAATGATTTGTCAGTAATGCGTCAATCATTATTATTCTCCGGATTGGAAGCAATTTCACATAATGTCAACCGAAAAAGTAATGATTTAAAATTATTCGAATTCGGAAAAACCTATCACGCATACAGTGAAGGAAATCGTGAAGAACACAAGCATTTGTCAGTATTCATTACTGGAAATACTAACTCAGAAAGTTGGACACAAAGCAAGCCTGTTGCTACAGATTTTTTCTATGCAAAAGGAGTTGTAATGTCTATTTTATCTCGTTTGGGAATCAACTCATTAAAAGTTGCGCCTGTAAAGAACGATTTATTATCTGAAGGAATTAGCTTGAGTTTAGGAAAAATTAAGTTGGTTGATTTTGGAATTGTGAAACGTAAAGTTGCCAAAGCTTTTGACATCAAACAACAAATAATTTATGCTGATTTCAATTGGGATAATGTCATTCAAGTTGTAAAAAACAGAAAGATTAAGTTTAAAGACATTCCAAAATTCCCGAAAGTTCGTAGAGATTTTGCTTTGTTGATTGATGAGAAAACAACCTTTGCAGAAATTGATAACATCGCCAAACAAAGCGAACGTAACTTATTGAAAGAAGTAAGTTTGTTTGATGTGTATGCTGGTGATAATTTACCAAAAGGAAAGAAAAGTTACGCTGTAAGCTTTACGCTTCAAGATGAAAACAAAACCCTGACAGATAAGCAGATTGATAAGATTATGAATAAATTACAGCAGAGTTTTGAAAAACAATTAGGTGCTGAATTGAGATAGCATTTTGATATGCTAATTTGATGATTTAAAAATATATAGAAACGCTTTTACTTCGGTAGGAAGCGTTTTTTTTGATCCTTCTACCGTCAATTCGAGCGATTTTTCGAAATGAAATGTAGAAAAATTATATAGAGAATCGCTTTGATTTGCTCAGTACATCTCGATACTATTTTCTTTTAGAAAATCACTCGATGTAACAGTTTATTTTGATTCGTCATTGCGAATGAAGTGAAGCAATCTACTTCAAAGAAAATACCGTTTTCATTAGAAACAGACTACCACGTCGTAAACTCCTCGTAGTGACGTTTTATAAACTGATTCTGAATCCTTGGTACTATTTTTGTGCTGAGTTGAACATGAAATTACATTACATTTTACTATTCGTTAGCACGTTTGCATTTGGTCAAATTAACACAGAAAAATTAGCAGGGAATACTTGGTATCAAGTTTCTAATACTGATGGCATCATTGTATTTTCTGTTTTCAAGAAAAATCAAAATAGAGGTTTTCAATTTACGCTACATCGCGATCAATCATTTAGCATACCACATTCAAAAAGACCAAGACGATGTGCTAACTATAATAGTAAACTTATAAAGACTAACAATAATGTTAGAAATAGAAATCGTACTACTACTACAGAACTTGAAAAAGGAACTTGGAGCATCAAAATTATTGATGGCAATTCAATATTAGTTTTAGACAGTAAACGACGCCATATGCTTTATAAAATACACTATCTTAGTTCTAGTACGTTAGAATTAGAGATATACAGATAAAAAATAAGGAAAAACCATACTTTTTAATACATATTTTTTTTGTACATTTAAACCTCATGAAAAAAAGTAAGTTATGTTAGATAAAATCTCAAATCTCGACGGATTTAGTTTTATTAATAAAAATGGACAACGAAACATTATTGGTGGAGCACCTCGTTTTTGTAGTCATCGTAGGCCTTGTGATTATCCGTATGCATGTTATAACGGAATTTGCAGATTACCTTAGTACGTTCATTTTTACAATAAAAAGTAAATAGAAATTTCGATTATTCAGTAAATTACTGAATATATTACTTATAAAAAAAGTCCCTTGAAATAATTTCAAGGGACTTTTTAGTGCTATACTTTTTGTGAATTATACGCCTACTCCGTACATTTTTTCACGTTGTTCTTTTATTTTCTTATCATTCATATAATCATCAAACGTTAAGTATCTGTCAATTACACCTGTTGGTGTCAATTCAATGATTCTGTTAGCAACCGTTTGTGCAAACTCATGATCGTGTGTTGTAAACAATACGGTTCCTTTGAAGTTTTTTAATGAGTTGTTGAATGCAGTAATACTTTCTAAGTCCAAGTGGTTTGTTGGTTCATCAAGCATTAATACATTCGCTCTAATCATCATCATACGCGATAACATACAACGTACTTTTTCTCCTCCCGAAAGTACACGTGCCGTTTTTAAAGCTTCTTCTCCACTGAAAATCATTTTCCCTAAGAATCCACGAACAAATACTTCTTCTCTTTCTTCTTCTGTTTTTGACCATTGACGTAACCAATCAACCAATGTCATATCATTATCAAAGAATTCAGAGTTATCTACTGGCAAGTATGCTTGTGATGTGGTAACTCCCCATTTGTAAGTTCCAGCTTCAGCTTCAGTATTTCCATTAATAATTTGATAAAAAGCAGACGTTGCACGTGAATTTTTTGAAATAACGGCAACTTTATCTCCTTTTGCAAGATTGATATCTACATTTTGAAATAACACTTCGCCATCAACAGAAGCTTTTAATCCTTCTATATTTAAAATTTGATCTCCAGCCTCACGATCTCTGTCAAAAATAATAGCAGGATAACGACGGCTTGAAGGTTTGATATCTTCTACTTTTAAACGTTCCAACATTTTTTTACGAGATGTTGCTTGTTTAGATTTTGCAACATTGGCACTAAATCGCATGATAAATTCTTGCAATTCTTTCGCCTTTTCTTCTGCCTTTTTGTTTTGTTGCGCACGTTGTCTCGCTGCTAATTGGCTACTTTCGTACCAAAACGTATAGTTACCACTGTAGTGATTTATTTTTGCAAAATCGATATCTGAAATATGTGTACAAACCGCATCTAAAAAGTGTCTATCATGCGAAACCACAATGACACAGTTATCATAGTTTGCTAAGAAATTTTCTAACCAATTAATGGTTTCAAAATCCAAGTCATTGGTAGGCTCATCCATAATCAATACATCAGGATTTCCAAAAAGAGCTTGTGCCAATAATACACGTACTTTTTGTTTACCATCCAATTCATTCATTAATGAGTAGTGATTGGCTTCAGAAATTCCTAAGTTCGATAATAAAGCGGCTGCATCTGAATCGGCATTCCATCCATTCATTTCTTCAAATTCAATTTGCAACTCTCCTACACGCTCGCCATCTTTATCTGAGAAATCTACTTTCGCATAAATTTCATCCATTTCCTTTTTAATCGCAAACAATGGTTTATTTCCCATAATTACGGTTTCCAATACAGGAAGATCATCATATGCAAAGTGATCTTGTTCTAAAACAGACATACGTTTACCAGGTTCTAAATGTACGTGCCCAGAAGTAGCGTCCATCTTTCCTGATAGTATTTTTAAAAAAGTGGATTTACCAGCGCCGTTAGCTCCGATAACACCATAACAATTCCCTGTTGTAAACGTTGTATTTACTTCGTCAAATAAGACGCGTTTACCGAATTGAACAGATAGATTAGATACAGATAACATTCTTTTCGTTTTTTAAACTTTTTTATATATTGCGCAAAAGTAAGAATTAGATTGAATATTACTAAGATTTACAACAAATTTTACTTCGGTTAGTCTTAACGTTTTGACAGTTATTTTTAACAGCCTATTAACACCGTATTGCATTTGTGATGGTTAGTTTTGTTAAAATCCGAAAAGAGGATACCAAATTGCTATGAAATATATTACCCCATTATTACTCATATTAATTTGCTTTGGTTGTAGTGACTCCCAAAAAACAAGCACGGAAGATATCGTGTATTTTGGTGGAGAAATTATCAATCCAGGTGACGAATATGTGATTCTATATCATCAAGGAAAGTTCGTAGACTCTCTGAAACTGGACGATAACAACCGTTTTATGGGTAAATTGAAAAACCTTAAAGACGGACTTTATAAGTTTTATCATTATCCAGAATATCAATATATTTATTTAGAAAAGGGCGACAGTTTGTTGTTGCGTTTGAATACATTTAAGTTTGATGAATCTTTAGTTTTTACCGGAAAAGGTGCTGAAAAAAATAATTTTTATATTGAATTATATCTCTTAAATTCTAGTCACGAACGACCAATTTATCAATACACACGATTGGATAGTGAAAAATTTCTTAACAAAATAGATTCGTTACAAGACATAAAACTTGAAAAACAACGCAAATTTTTAGCGGCAAATCCAAATGTTTCTCAAGGATTTAAAACATTTACAGATAAAGCAATTCAATATAGAAACTTTAGATATCGTGAAACCTATCAAAATAGATTTTACAATCGTAAGAAAAAAGATTCTTCCTTAAAGATTGTAGATGCTTTTTATAAGTATAAGTCGAAGGTTGATATGAACGATTCTACCATGAGTTATTATCGTCCGTATGCGCGCTACATCATGCAATACATCAACAATTCATCATATAGTGAATGCTTGCAAAAGTCGTGGAAAGGCAATAAACCTATCAATACTTCTTTGACATATAATAAAAATAAATTGCATCTTATTGACAGTTTAGTGACGTATCCGTATTTGAGAAATGAATTGCTTCGTTATACTGCCTATTCATATTTTAGAAACAATACTGAAAACATCATAAAGAATAATGAGTTCTTTAAAATGTATCAAACAGTAGCGACAGATAGCAAGTCGAAAGAAGAAATTACAAGTTTACACAACGGAATTAAGAGTTTACAATCTGGAAATAATTTCTCCAATCAAATTTTTGTGTATGACGATAAACACACGCGCATTCCAGTAAATCGTTTAAATTCTAAGCGCGGAAAGACACTATTTTACTTTTGGACTTCAAAGCAAAAGCGTCATAAGCGATTTATTACAGAAAAAATAAAAAACATCGCAAAACAACATCCTAACTTAAATATTGTAGGGATTAGTTTGGATGAAGATCACAAACGTTGGAAGAGAGAAGTAAAAGAATTCGAATTTCCTAAGAGCAGACAATACCGAATTGGAAAAAGAGAAAATGTAATTCGCGACTTCGCTTTGATTAGCATTAATAAGCTCATTATCACCGATCGTAGTGGTAATATTATAGATGCATTTGCTAATATTTATGACACTAATTTAAACGATCAATTGAAATAATCACACATTTTCAATCACATCTCTACTTTAGATTAAAATAATAACAAGTGTTAACGTGATTTAGTTACTCATACTATTTCTATACATTTTGTTCTATACATTGAATTCTAAAGTCAGTAGATACTATAAAACATACACCATTGTATAACAAAAAAGCATCTTAGGAATTCCTAAGATGCTTTTTGTTTGTATTTAAAATGGTTTCAACTAGTGAACTGTCACTACCGTTTCAGCTTCAATATTGGCAGATGATTGTCCTGCAAATACTGTAAATTTTCCTGCATTAATCTCCCAATCTCTGGTGTCTGCACTCCAATATGAAAAAGATTCAGGAGTCAAATAAAGATCTACTTGCTTTTTTTCTCCTGCTTTTAACCATACTTTTTGAAATGCTTTGAGTTCTTTTACTGGACGTGTTACCGTTGCATTTTGTTCTCCTACATAGAGTTGAACTGTTGTTGCGCCATCTACTTTACCTGTATTCGCAACTTCTACCGTAACCTTTAGTGTTTCCGTTTTTGCAATTTCATTGGAAGAAAGTTTTATGTTGCCCAATGCAAATGTTGTGTACGACAAACCGTAGCCAAATGGAAATAAAGGCGCAATCTTTTTTGTGTCATACCAACGATATCCTACCAAAACTCCTTCTTTATATTCTACATTATATAAAAGGTCTTTTGCTTCATCAATAGACGTATCAAAGCTCCAACGATTCAATTCAGATTCTGGAATGCTTGTGTCTAAATATTTTTCATGATCACTTAAAAAAGCAGTGTCTTCCGACACATAGCCGTAAGCTGGCGAATCTTTAAATTCTTTTTCAATACTCATCGGTAATTTACCACTTGGATTGGTGATTCCCGTAAGGATTTCTGCAAGTGCTACATTACCAATTTGTCCTGGATACCAATTATAAACAATGGCTTTTACATTATTCCAATCGCTCATTCTAATTCCGCTTCCAGAGTTGACAACCACCATTGTATTTGCATTCAATGTTGAAGCTTTTTGAACTAATTCTTCTTGCTCAGTAGTAAGTGCAAATCTTCGGTCGCAACCTTCCCAATCCCATGTTCCAACACTGACAATGACAACATCTGCATTTTTCAGATCGTCCTCAGTAGCTTCTGGTTTGTATTCAAGATTTGGATATACTTTTTGCAAAGCATCAAGCATCGTTACTTTATTATAGCCTTTTACTTCTCCTGATCCACCACCATAAATAACCTCATCGATATAAATTCCGGTAAGTAGTATTTTTTTATTGCTGTCTTTCGAAATTGGCAATACATTGTTTTCATTTCGTAATAATACAATTCCTTCACGAGCAGTTTTTAACGCTACTTGTTCATGTACTTCAAACTTTTCTAAGTATGTCGTGTCTTTTATCGGACCATCCAAATATCCCATCTGTGCGAGCGTTTTTATAATTCTGCCACACATTTTGTCTATTTTTTTGATATCTACTTCTCCTTTTTCAACATAACTCTTCAAATTTGCCATCGATTCGCCGCCTGGCATTTCCAAGTCTTGACCCGAATTTACCAACGCTTTACAGTCGTTAATACTCCACCAATCAGACATCACTAAACCTGAAAAACCTAGTTTTTCACGCAACAAATAGTTGATTACAAAATCATTTTGTCCAGCCCATTCTCCATTAATTAAATTGTAAGAAGTCATCACAGCCAGTGCTCCGGCATCTACTCCCGATTTAAATGCTGGCATGTAAATTTCGTGCAGTGTTCTTTCATCTACGATGGTATTGGAAGCTCTACGTCTGTAATCTGTATTATTGGCAACAAAGTGTTTCAAAGTAGCAATTACGCCTGTATTTTGAACACCAACTATATATTGTTCAACCATTCTAGCTGCCAAATACGGATCTTCGCCCATGTATTCAAAATTTCTACCATTCTGTGAATTTCTGTAGATATTCATTCCTGGACCTAATAATACACCAATACCAGCGGCTTTACATTCTTCGCCAATACTCTTTGCATACGTACGCGCAATTTTAGGATTCCACGTAGCCGCTAAACATAAGGTATTCGGAAAAGCAACAGATTTTGGTAATGCGTATTCAGATAAGTCAGATCCCAAGAAAGATTCGCGAATGTGCACTCCTTGCGAAGCATCTGTCAAATAAATATCTGGCATTCCATATTTTTCAAATCCTTTTATAAAAAAACCATTGTGTCCTTTTATCAAATCCAGTTTTTCATCTGTAGACATAAGCGCTACAATAGAATCGGCTCTCTTTTGAGCAGTTTCTTCAGCTATAGGTGATTCAAATTTAGGTTTGGATTCAGATACAATATTCATTACAGGATTCTTTTTTTCAGTACAGGAACTGAGGATAATTAATAAACAAAGGGAAAAATAAAGTTTGTAGGACTTCTTCATTGTAAAAAGTTTTTAAGGTATGGCTTTGTAATTCTTGGTCAAGATTGATACAAGTATAAGGAAAAACTACCTATGAAAAATGTACTATAATGACTAAGAATGATCAAAAATTGTCAAAAATACTTTTACACTAGTCAATTATTTTCTAGCAGATTATAAAGACCAATAAACATGAATATAAATTAACCATTGAAGTGTCAAATCTCTGTATTTACATTACAAAAAATCCTATAAAAAAAAGCGTCTCGGAAGTATCCAAGACGCTTTTGTATATCAGTAATTGAAACTTGAGTTTAGTTTCCTTTTTTATAATCTGCTAAGAATTTTTCCAAACCGATGTCTGTTAAAGGATGTTTCAATAAGCCTACAATCGATTTTAATGGTCCTGTCATCACATCTGCGCCAATCTTAGCACAATCAATCACATGCATCGTATGACGTACAGAAGCGGCTAAAATTTCCGTTTCAAACGCATAATTATCATAAATCATTCTAATTTCTGCAATTAGGTTTAAACCATCTGTAGAAATATCATCCAAACGACCAATAAATGGCGATACATACGTTGCTCCTGCTTTTGCAGCCAATAAAGCTTGTCCGGCAGAAAATACCAACGTTACATTCGTTTTGATGCCTTTATCAGAAAAATATTTACACGCTTTTATACCATCTGCAATCATCGGTAATTTTACCACAATTTGCGGATTCAAAGCTGCCAATGCTTCTCCTTCTCTTACCATTCCTTCAAAATCTGTTGCAATTACTTCCGCAGAAACATGTCCGTCTACAATCTCGCAAATGGCTTTGTAATGATTCAAGATATTTTCGGCACCAGTAATTCCTTCTTTTGCCATTAGTGACGGATTTGTAGTTACACCATCTAAAATACCTAATGTTTGTGCTTCACGAATTTGATCTAAGTTAGCCGTGTCAATAAAAAATTTCATTTGTTATCTATTTTAATATATGAAAGTTGTGTTTTCTTTTTTGGGCGTTTTTACAGGCTATTCGCTATATCTCCCGAGCAAATCGGGAGGATGTCGCTACTATCCTGAACGCAATTTGGCGTAAAATTACAATATTAAAACATGTGATAATCAACTTGTGTCACAGAATAGTTCGTGAGTTATTAACATTTTCGAACCAAAAACCACAGGAAACATTTATAATTTTATTAGTACATTTAAAATTTATATACAAGCTGTAAAACGAACCAACCTCAATACCATATTATGTCAACTTCAAACGAAACTAGCGGTCAAGCATACAAATTTGGCCCACAAGTATCTCCAGAATTTAAAGGATTATTCAAAGTTTTTGCTGCAGCGGCAGGAACAGCTGTCGCAGATCAACTAACAGCTTTAGATAGTGAAACGAATGCAAATGCATCCAAAAGCAATTCATTTATTCATAGCCTTTTCCTGTCAGTAATATATCGGCAATATCTGTCCAAAAATAGTTTTCTTCTTCCATGTTTTCCTCAGTTTCATGAGCTGTAGAAACGCTATCTTTATAAAAACGCTCCCATCCTGACACCACTTCAGCAATATCAAAGTTATACCATCGTGCTCCTGATGATGACGAGATTCCAAGTCCACGATAAGGATCTTTTAAGACTTTTTCGCCAAGCCTTCTTAAATCAGCACTAAAAAACCGTATCAGATTTTTAGTAAATTCCAATCTTTCTTCATTTGACATGTCATCATAATTCACAAAAAAATCTATTTCTACAAGATTGTTCCAGTTATTATCAAATTGAATTGGTTCAGAAGTGAATGACATTTTAAAAATGTGTAATAATAGCTTTGCCGTTACTTTTTCAGTAGCGTTCAATTCTACTTGAAACAATAATTTTCTATAATATTCTTCTATTGGAATACTAGTTACATCCTCAGCATACACTATTGTTTCAAGTCTTTCCAAAAAAGTATCGTACTTCATAGTTTTGAACATTCAATTGTAGTAATAAACACCAAGATACATAAAGTTCATCTCATTCCTTTTAGATTCTTTTATAGACAGTCAAAATACACACATAACAACGCAATGGTATCAAAGAAACCATGCACAGCTACCGCGAACCATAAATCATACTTTTTAATATAAAATATAATGGCAATCAAAGCACCAATAACTCCAGTAACCAGCTGCCCAGTAATTCCTTGATACGCATGTAAAAACCCAAAAAAGCAAGCAAATACAAGAATGTTTATGACAATACTGATCTTACTTTCTCCAAAAAGCTTTACAAATTGTCTCATAAAATAACCGCGGAAAACGATTTCTTCTCCAAATCCTGCTGTAATCCATATATACACAAGGGCAACTAAACATGCAGGAAGATTTCCTTTGAAGTCTTCAAAACCTGAATAATCTAATGGAACGCCTGTTACTTTTGTGAGTCCTGGAACTAATACAAAAGCATAAAATAAAAACAATATACCTGCTACCAATGGTGCAAAAAATAATATGTTTTTTAGTGTAAATTTTTCACGTCGAAATCCGAGCGAAGAAAATAGTTTTCCTTTGTATTCTACATAACTTGCCAGTATGGTTACCAACGCTGCTACCATCATTGTAAAATATCCCAAATTTAGAGGTACAAACCATATAAAGGTTGTTAAAATAATTGTGATGAAAGGAATTAATGCTTGTTTTAAAGTGATTTTGTTCATTGTTTTTCGATTTTAATTTCAAAGCGAAATAATGAACTATATCTCTGATAATCCCTTTAAAAACCTATACTTTTACTGAATGGTTGCAAATTTACAACTGAATAGTCGCTTGTTTTTTCATGTCTTTTGTTCAAACCAATCCATAAACGGTTTTCGTTTGTAGCGACTGATGTTGATTTCTCCAATTTCTGAATTTTGGATCGCAGATTTTAATCGAACTAGAAGCTTTCCATTTTCTATTTTTTCAATTTCATCAATGGAATTTATATGAACAATAATTTGCCGATTTGCTCTAAAAAATAATTGATCGTTGACTTTTTCTTCCAAACCATTCAAGGTAAAATCGGTCGTAATGGTTTTACCATCATTTTGCACGGCATACACGATTTTGTTTTCGCTATAAAAACACGCAATATTTTCATACGTAAGCAAGGTCGTTTTTGCGCCATGTTCTATAGCAATTTCTGCATCTTTGATAGACAGTTTATACAAATCGTATATATCAAATGCATAGTAGGCACTAACGGCAAGAGCACTCAATAAAAGTGTAAGTAGCAAACCAATTAGGAAATAATAAAAATCAGGTTCTCCGCCACTCAATGGTGTTAATATTAAATATATAGGAATGTAAATTAGAATGATATATAACAACGTAGAGAGTAAAAATTTTACGATGGTAACGATCTCTATCTTTTTGCTAAAGTATTTTTTCTTGTAGTATTTGAAATTGAAATGCGCTATGAAGCCAATGATTGTTCCTAAACCAATAGAAGCCAAAAAACCTTCCCAAGGAAAGACATAGGACTCACTACCTGGAAAATTTTCGCGCGTCATCAAATGATTTACCAATAATGAAAAAACTACTAGGATACTCATTTTTTGTAGCCAGCGCCACGAAAAATTATGTATCAGTTTATGAATCAGATTACTAAAAATATTTTTGTTGTTTTGTGTTGTACTCATGAATGAGAAATCCCTTTTTTCATTGGGTTCAAAAGTAAAATAATTTTCTTGACGAATGAATTTCGATACGTTTTTAAAGGAAGTTTTTTATGAAAAAAGCCTGCATTACACAGGCTTTCCAATACAAATTTCAAAGTATGCTACTGCTTATTCTTAAAAAGACAGTAGTATGATGTAATTGTTGAAACACAATGATTATATTGTTAATTCAAAGTACGCGAAAACTTGTGAGAATTTTACCGTAATATGTATAGATGTCACAGTAATTTGTAATGTTGGTCATTATTTTTTGTAGATCGCTTTGTCTATTAACTTCAAGTATAGTTTTTCTACTTTCTCGCGTGCCCAAGGTGTTCTTCGTAAAAATTTTAAGCTCGATTTTATAGATGGATTGCTTCTAAAGCAATTGATTTTAATTCGTTCGCCCAATTCTTCAAAACCATAATGGTCAACTAAAGTTTCTACGATTTCCGCCAGTTTTATTCCGTGTAGCGGATTGTTAGGTTGTTCATTGCTCATTGTTTGGTTTTTCGTTTGTAAGTATATTGAGATGTAATTTCTTTATTATTTTCTTTAAAAGACAGCGTATCTTTATTTATAGATGTAATTTTATACTGCATTTTTCCTATGGTAAGCTCATCGCCTTCTAGTGTATAAGTAGCTTCGAGTAAAAAGTCTGCAAATTCTATTACTAAAATATCATCTTGTTTGAATGTAAATACAACGTTTTTGTCAATTAAAGGATTTGCTAGTTCACTTTTTAATTCTCCTGTAATAGTTTCCAATTCCCAAGTGCCATAAATTTCTTTTTTAAAATTTGTTTGTGCGGTTGTGATATGAATTCCGATTACCAAAAAAAATAAAAGCTTGATACGCATCGTTGTTTGTCTTTATAAATTTAATTGCCAATTGTTCTAATGATGAAGTCTTCATAACTTTCTCCTTCTGTAGTGTCCAAATCAATTTGTGGACAATAATAGATTCCTTTTGCACCTACTTTTATTGCGTGTTGCTGAATGGTTTTTACATGCAATGGATGATGAAAAATTTCGCCCATATTCTCTGGAATACCACCCGAAGAAGTATCTGTTTGTAAATAAAACACTGGATCATCTGCCGATAACATTTGCAGCATGTTGGTCTTTTCTAGGTACTTTTTTGTGGTTTCAGAAGTTAAATCTGTACGCGTATCTATTCCATAATACAATAAAATACGATGTTCTTGAATCAATTCTTCCAAAGAAGTTGCTGTAAATCCATCTTCTTGAAATGATGCAAATACGGTTTGATGCCATTGGGCAATATCATAATTGGCTTGTGTTGAAATGCCAACAAACCCTTTGATCCGTGTAGATTCACTCTCCAATGAGTTTTTACCAGCATCAATCGCCATATCATCTTGAAAAGCAATCCACATAGCAGCAGCCGAACCTGCCGAACTTCCATACAGCATTACGTTTTCTTTGTCAAAATGCAAACTATCTGAAAAATAACGCATGTGTTGCAACGCACGTTTTACATCGTGTAAACTATTGAGAATTCCTTGATTGTTATGTGGATCTACAAATCGGTAATTGATCGTAGCAACCGCAATATTTTTTTCTAACAGTCTATCAATAAATCCGCGATAGCGATAAGAATCATAATATTTAGATTTATCTCCGTTGACAAATCCGCCACCATGAACTAATATTAGTAAGGAAGAAACTTTTTCCGTATTAGGTTTAAAAAAGTCATATCTATTTCGTTTGTCATCACCATATATAATATTTGGATGAAAACTAACCGAATTTAAAGAAGTAGAAATAGGTGATTCAAATTCCTGCAAACCCTTTTCTATATGCTGCGAAGGAAGAGAACTTACTTCTGGAGCACAAGCTACTTGCAGTATGCATACAATGAGCAGCAATATGCGAAGTAGGATTGAAGGGAAATCTTTTGCAAGCATATTATTTTCTATTACTTTCTTGGAATTCGTTTGATAATTAATCGTATTTGTCCCATATGATTCGCTTGATGTTCCATTACATGATACCAAGCCCAATGATTGTTCATGCTGCTTCCTTCTACTTTTGCTTCAAACCATGCATCATTTTTGGTTTTTAATAATCGTAATGTTTCTTTACGCACTTCATCCCAAATATCGAGATAATAACTAATTGGCTTGTTTACAAAGGTTTTTCTACCATTTTCACCTAAACCTAATGCTGTTTCCCATTCTTTTTCACTTCGATTAAATCCTCTATTTTCAAATGTATATAGTTGGTAATATTTCTCCGTAGCTGCCAAATGGTAAATCATTGCTCCTATCCTATTGGCGTCTTCATCTAGCAGAAAGTCTGTTTCTTCCTCAGATAAATTGGCAACACTATACGTAACACGACTTTTTAAGTCTTCGAGCATAGACACCATATTTCCAATCTGGGTATCATAGCCCGATTTAGCTTTTATTTGTTGTGCCTGTAATGTAGGCGAGCAAATACCAATTAATAGTAAGAAAATAGAGATTGGTCGTGTGTATGATTTCATCAGTAAAAGAATTTCGTTAGTATATTTTACTGGAAATTACTGAATTCTATGATTATTTTGGACTAATTAGGAATAAGTTTAAGAATTATTAACGTTCCTTATTTTAACTTATAATGATTCATTAGCATTTTTTCATACACTTTATCCGGCAAAGCACGCTTTAATACAATAGAAAACTTCTGCATAAACGCTCCGACTTTGTAGTGAATTTTAGGTTTTTTGGTTTCAATAATCTTTAAAACGGAAGTTGCCATGATTTTTGGATCCGATCCGCCATCTACATGTTCGTCCATTTCTTTAAGCATGTTTCCATACACTTCTTTATACGGAGAATCGTCATAAACTGGCGTATGATAACGTCCTGCGGCAATATTGGTTGCAAAATCACCTGGCGCAACATTCGCAATTTCAACACCAAACATTTTTACTTCCATACGCATGGCTTCTGTCACCAATTCTAAAGCACCTTTGGTTGCTGAGTAAATTCCTCTATACGGCAATCCCATATAACCTGCAATAGAAGTCACATTGACAATATGACCACTTTTTTGTTTGCGCATTTGTGGCAAAACTGCTTTCATTACAGCAATTGGACCGTATAAGTTGGTTTGAAAAGCTTTGTGGATTTCTTCGTCTGGAGTTTCTTCAATAGGACCTGTAATTCCAACTCCTGCGTTGTTGATTAATATATCCAAACGACCTTCTGCTTCTATAATCGTAGCCACTGCTTTTTGAATAGTTTCCGTGTCACGTACATCCAAAGCAATGAGTTTAAAAGCTGTAAAATCTTTGAATTTATCGGGGTTTCTACTTGTACCATATACAGTATAGCCTTTTTCTGCTAATAAGATTCCTATAGATTTTCCAATTCCTGATGAACCACCAGTAATCAATACAACTTTTGACATTCGTTTAATTTTTGGTTAATTTTTTACAAATATGCTTAAAAAAAAGGAGAAATAAAGCCTTGACTTCATAATCGAGATGAACAATGTAAGACTTGCTATCTTGTATTTATAGAACCTTCTTATAAATGATTTGTGAAGTTGTTTTGGGATCGTTGACTTTAGGGCATAAAAAAAGGCAAGCTACCTACATCACACCGCTACGACCGTATACCTTTGCTGCGTTCCCGCCCTGGAGGATTAAACAGGAGCTGGTTGTGTAGGACTTGCCGCTGCAAAGATAAAATGTTTTTACATTTAAGCAACCATTTTTTGAACTGATTTTAATACTTTAGCTCAATAAAAATATTGCATTCCTATGAAACTTTATAAGATATTCATAATCACATTTTTAAGTTTAACTATTTTTTCTTGCGGAAGCGAAAAAAAACCAACTCCATCCAAGTTTTCACTGAAAATAGATGGAAAAACGGATAAGTTTCAACTAAGTTCCGCTATAAAAGCGACTTTGATCAACGTAAATAATGGTCCTGTTGAGTCTGTTTCGTATACTTTAAACGATCAAAAGTTAGAAAATTCTAGTGCAGATCCTTCTGTTTTAGAAACTACAATTCCTGCAGATATGTTGTTAGGAAAACAATTATTGAAAGCTACAGTAACCTACGGAGGCGGAAAAACGGCACCTGTGGTGAAGAATATTATTGTTTTATCAAACAGTAAACCTAAGATTTACACTTATAAAATTGTCAATACGTATCCGCATGACAACAAAGCCTACACTCAAGGATTGGAGTTTTATAGAGATACACTTTTTGAAAGTACAGGACAGCGTGGACAATCATCACTTCGTAAAGTGAATTATAAAACAGGAGAAATTTACCAAAAAATTGATTTAGATCGTCAATATTTCGGTGAAGGTATTACAGTCTTAAACGATACTTTGTATATGCTGACTTGGCAGGCAAATAAAGGGTTTGTTTTTAATCCTGATAATTTAAAAGAGATTCGTACTTTCTATTATCAAAAGAGTAATCAAGGTTGGGGATTGTGTACCGATGGTGAAAAGTTTTATAAAAGTGATGGAACTGAAAAAATCTGGATTTTAAATCCTACGACATTGAAAGAAGAATACGCAATTCAAGTATGTGACAACAAACGTACGTATGTAAAATCGAATGAATTGGAATATATCAATGGGAAGATTTATGCAAATAGCTATCAAAAACCTAGTATGATGATCATTAATCCAAAGAATGGTGCATTGGAAGGTATTATTGATTTTAGAGGTTTGAAAGAGAAAACAACGGTGCTTCCTACAACCGATGTTTTTAATGGTATTGCGTACAATCCTAAAACGAAAACATATTTTGTTACTGGAAAATACTGGGATAAAATGTTTGAAGTTGAGATTATGGAGCGATAGGTTTTTTTAGACTTCTTAGATTTGCTTTGCTCTTAGATTTAGTAGACACAGCTTCGCCTTTTTGTATTTTGGTTGGAATACGTAAACTATTAAACTTATAAACACATAAACTTCTTAGACTTCTTAGATTTGCTTTGCTCTTAGATTTATTAGACGCAGCTTCGCCTTTTTGTATTTTGATTATAATACGTAAACTCTTAAACTTATAAACACATAAACTTCTTAGACTTCTTAGATTTGCTTTGCTCTTAGATTTATTAAACGCAGCTTCGCCTTTTTGTATTTTGGTTAGAATACGTAAACTACTAAACTTATAAACACATAAACTTCTTAGACTTCTTAGATTTGCTGTGCTCTTAGATTTATTAGACACAGCTTCGCCTTTTTGTATTTTGATTACAATACGAAAACTACTAAACTTATAAACACATAAACTTCTTAGACTTCTTAGATTTGCTTTGCTCTTAGATTTATTAGACGCAGCTTCGCCTTTTTGTATTTTGATTATAATACGTAAACTATTAAACTTATAAACACATAAACTTCTTAGACTTCTTAGATTTGCTATGCTCTTAGATTTATTAGACGCAGCTTCGTCTTTTTGTATTTTGATTATAATACGTAAACTCCTAAACTTATAAACACATAAACTTCTTAGAGCTTAAAGAATTCTTTTAATTCCAGAGAATTCCTCTTTGAATTCAGTCGGTGTGCAATTTTTAATTTTCTTAAAAACACGATTAAAGTTTGCAATATTATTGAATCCGCATTCAAAAGCAATTTCAGAAATTCGATGATCGCCTTCAATAAGTTTCATGGAAGCGTGACTGATTCTAATATCATTTAAATATTCAATAAACGTCTTTCCCGTTCTACTTTTTATAAAACGGTTAAAGGACACATTGCTCATATTGACTAAGCTTGATACATCGTCCAATTTGATTTTATCTTTAAAATGATCGTTGATGTATTCATACACCAATTCTAAACGTTTGTTATTTTCAAAATTAGGTCTGTCTACGGCATAATTTGACAATAAAGTTTGTCCTTCGGAAGTTGCTAAATCTTGAAGTATGGATAAGAATTTTATAAAATAATCCATTCCTTGAAATTCAGATAAGCTTGAAATGCTATCGTACAGTTTCAGGCTGATTTCTTTGGAAAACAATATTCCGTACGAAGATCGTTCTAACATGTTTTTAATAGGTTTCATGATCTTTTTATCTAATAATCCTTGATGAAACAAACTGTCATGAAACTGTATGGTGATTTCATGAGCATTTTCATCTAATGATTCATCCGATAGCCAACCATGATGTAAATTGGGTCCTACCAACACGAGTTCTACCGCATCAATTTCCTCAAAACTATCTCCTACAAATCGTTTTATTCCTTTTCCATTCCGTATAAAATTGAATTCATATTCAGGATGAAAATGTATGGGATAATCGAAAATTTTCTTCTTTCTATCAAAAACAAGAAAGCTATCTTCTAAGGTTAAAGGTGTTATTTCTCGTTGTACATTTTTTAGTAAACGCATAATTTTTTATCAATTTTTTATCAATTTGACAAAATAGTACCATCAAAAATAAGAATGTCTACCTAACTTTGATCCTTTATTTTAAACAAATTATCAACATAGTGATCAAAAAAAACATATTTAATTACTCCAAAATCTTTATAATAGTATTAGTCGCGTTATCATTTTCTTCGTGTACTTCTTTATATGATGCTACGTATGCAAAACCACAACTCGTAGATCAGAAACTATCGAAAGAAACAAAAGTGCTTCACAAAAAACTATTCATGATCTCAAAAGCAGGTTTTGCCATTGGTCAACAAGATGCTACAGCATATGGTATTGGTTGGAAAAAAATTGGAAACGCAAATGTGTGGAGAAGCGATATGCACGACGTTAGCGGTAATTTTCCTTCCATTTATGGTTTTGATATTGCCAAAATAGAGTTTGATAGTAGTAAAAATATTGATTCCGTTGATTTTAATGTTATGCGGAATTTAATTGTAGAAGCACATAAAAAAGGTGGTTTAATCACAATTAGTTGGCATGCATACAATCCTGTAAATGATGCAAGTTCTTGGGACACCATTCCTGCGGTCAGCAAAATTATTAAGAATGGAAATTTGAAACCAAAATACAAAGCATGGGGAAAGAAAGTTGCTGACTTTTTAACATCGCTAGAATATAAAGGTCGAAAAATTCCTGTCATCTTTCGTCCGTTTCACGAAATGAATGGCGAATGGTTTTGGTGGGGAAAAGGACATTGTACACCCGAAGAATACCAAACACTTTGGCGGGAAACGGTACACATGCTTAGAGATGAATATAAAGTTCATAATCTCTTGTATGTATATGCGCCAAACAGACTTAAAAAGAATGAAGATTATCTAAAATATTATCCTGGTGATGAATATGTTGATATATTAGGTGTCGATATTTATGATTATAGCAGATCGGATGAATATGTAGTTTCGCTTAAAAATGATCTAAGTCTGGTAAAACGTGTTGCCACCGAAAAGAATAAACTGTACGCGCTTACAGAAACAGGATTGGAATCGGTTACAACCAACAATTGGTTTACGGAGACATTATATCCTAATATTAAAAATTCTGGAATATCTTGGATCTTGTTTTGGAGAAATGCCAATAGAAAACATCATTATATGCCTTATAAATTTCATAAAAATGAAGACGATTTTAAAAAGTTTCAGAGCTTGACAGAAACGCTTTTTTTGAAGGACTTAAATAACCTAAAATTTTGAAATATTTAAACACTGTAGATCTTTTAATTATTGCTTTTTATCTCTGTACGATCGTAGTTATTGGGATTGTATTACGAAAAAAGGCGCAACGCAGTAAAGACGATTATTTATTGGGCGGAAAATCCATTCCATGGTATATGTTAGGACTTTCCAACGCTTCTGGTATGTTTGATATTTCAGGAACCATTTGGTTAGTTACCTTAATGTTTGTGTACGGTATTAAAAGTGCTTGGATTCCTTGGTTATGGCCCATTTTTAATCAAATATTTTTAATGGTGTATTTATCCAAATGGCTTCGAAGGTCCAATGCTACTACTGGCGCCGAATGGATTGGGACACGATTTGGATTTAAAAAAGGCGCAAAACGCTCGCACTTGATTGTGGTGATATTTGCACTTGTTCTCTGTCTTGGTTTTTTAGCATACGGATTTATTGGTTTAGGAAAATTTGTAGAAATTTTTGTTCCTTGGGAACTTGTGAGCAACTATGTACCTTTTACCATAAGCCCAGAGTTTGTACCGCATTTCTACGGAATCATTTTTACCATATTTGCTGTCTTTTATTCGCTTTTAGGCGGAATGTCCGGTATTGTTTGGGCAGATTTTATACAATTTGCCATCATGACTATAGCTGCCGTTGTTGTTGGTTATTTAGGATATATGGCCGTGATAGATAACGAAGTTTTGGTTCCAGATGGATGGTTAAGTCCGTTTTTTAATTGGGAACTGAATATGGATTGGGTGAATATCATTCCTGAAGTCAATCAAAAGATAAAAGATGATGGTTTCAATCTATTTACCATTTTCTTTATGATGATGGTTTTTAAAGGTATTCTGGTAAGTTTTGCTGGTCCTGCTCCTAATTATGACATGCAAAAAATACTATCTACAAAATCGCCTTCTGAAGCTTCCAAAATGAGTGGTTTTGTCTCTGTCGTGCTAATGCCAATCAGGTATTTAATGATTGCTGGTTTTGCTGCACTGGCATTGATTTACTATGAAAAATTAGACTTAATTACAGCTTCTGGAGATGTTGATTTCGAATTAATTCTTCCGAGTGCTATCAAAGAATTTGTTCCTATAGGACTTTTAGGATTGCTATTATCTGGGTTGATCGCAGCTTTTATGTCCACTTTTGCTGGAACTTTAAATGCAGCACAAGCCTATTTAGTCAACGACATTTATCTAAAATATAAAAATCCGAATGCAAGTGCCAAGCAAATTAAGAATATGAATTACACTTCCGGATTGTTGGTCGTTGTGGTAAGCATCATTTTAGGGCTGTTTGCAAAAGATGTGAATTCTGTATTACAATGGATTGTTTCTGTGTTGTATGGAAGTTATGTAGCTGCCAATATTTTAAAATGGCATTGGTGGCGATTTAATGGAGAAGGATTCTTTTGGGGAATGACAGCTGGTCTTTTAGCTGCTGCTATTATTCCTGAATTATTCCCAGATGTTTTAGCGCTCTATTTATTTCCAATACTCCTACTTATTTCTTTGGCTGGATGTGTAATAGGAACTTATTCTGCGCCACCAACAGAAGAATCTGTATTGCTGGATTTTTATAAAAATGTAAAACCTTGGGGTTTTTGGAAACCAATCAAAGAAAAATTAATTGCACAAAATATTGAAGTAAAAGACACTTCAAACTTTAAAAGTGACATGTTTAACGTGTTTGTCGGCACCATTGCGCAAACCACGCTTGTCATCTTGCCAATGTATCTCGTATTTAACAAAACAACGCCTTTATTAATATCGCTATTGGTATTGGTCATTTGTTTGATATTACTAAAAAAATATTGGTGGAATACTTTAACAGAACGGTAATATAGAATCAATCATAATGCATACAAATAAAAACAGATTTGAACGCTTACAAAAAGAGCATGAAGAATTAATCACCAAGAAAAATGAAAGCACGTTCTTATCCAATGGAATATATACACGCTATAAATATCCGATTATAACCAGTGATCATATTCCAATTCATTGGCGATATGATTTGAATCCTGAAACCAATCCTAAATTCCTTGAACGTATTGGTTTTAATGCGACTTTCAATGCTGGCGCCATCAAATGGAACAACAACTATGTACTTTGCGTACGTGTAGAAGGCAATGATAGAAAGTCCTTTTTTGCGATGGCAGAAAGCCCAAATGGTATTGATAATTTTCAATTTTGGGACAAACCTTGCGTCATTCCTCAAATAGAGAATAATCCAGATACGAATGTTTATGACATGCGCCTAACAAAACATGAAGACGGATTTATTTATGGTATTTTTTGTACCGAACGCAAAGATCCAAATGCTCCAAAAGAAGATACAAGTTCGGCCATTGCAAATGCTGGAATTGTAAGAACAAAAGATTTACTTCATTGGGAACGTTTGCCCGATTTAATTTCGAATTCTGGTCAGCAAAGAAATGTGGTTTTACATCCCGAATTTATCAATGGAAAATATGCAGTATATACAAGACCTCAAGACGGTTTTATCAATGTTGGTAGCGGTGGCGGAATCGGTCTTGGATATATAAACGATATGAATCATCCTGAAGTTTTGGATGAAAAAATCATCAATAATAAAGTATATCATACCATTTACGAACTTAAAAATGGTTTGGGTCCTGCTCCAATTAAAACGGACAAAGGTTGGTTGCATTTGGCACATGGTGTTCGTAATACCGC
Source organism: uncultured Kordia sp. (assembly GCF_947489565.1). GTDB lineage: Bacteria > Bacteroidota > Bacteroidia > Flavobacteriales > Flavobacteriaceae > Kordia. Next base: position 29,536 of record NZ_CANLEA010000010.1, read on the forward strand.
TGCAGGTTTACGCTATACTTTGTATATGTTTATGACGGATTTGCAAGATATTTCAAAAGTAATTCATCAACCTGCAGGACATTTTATGGCGCCTATTGATGAAGAAAGAATTGGCGATGTGTCGAATGTTTTATTCTCTAGCGGTTGGATTGCAGATAATGATGGTGCAGTTTATATTTATTATGCTTCTTCAGATACTAGAATGCATGTTGCCACCACAACGATTGATACTTTAATTGATTATTGTGAAAATACTGCTGTAGATCAATACAAATCGCATCTTTCTGTAAATACGATCATTGATTTAATCGATAAAAATAAAGGTTTGTATTGATGACGGAAGCGTACAAAAATCTCAAATTAGAACTTCACAAAGAACTGCTTAACATTCTTCAGTATTGGGAAACACATACCATAGACGAAGAACACGGCGGTTTTGTGGGCAAAATTGATTTCTTTAACAATCATGTTCCAAAAGCTTCTAAAGGAATCATCCTGAACACCCGAATTCTTTGGGCATTTTCAGCAAGTGCGAATCACCTTAACACAGAAAAATATAGAACGCTTTGCGATCAATCCTTTGCGTATATTCAGACGTATTTTAAAGACACATATCACAAAGGAGTCTTTTGGGAAGTAGATTTTACAGGAAAACCTATCAACAAAAGAAAGCAAATATATGCGCAGGTTTTTACCATATATGCATTGTCAGAATACTACATAACTACAAAAAACGAAAGTGCAAAATCTTGGGCAATTGACCTTTTTAATACGATTGAAAAGTATGCAAAAGATACATTGCATGGCGGTTATTTTGAAGCTTTTCATGAAGATTGGTCTCCAATTAAAGACATGCGTTTAAGTAAGAAGGATTTAAATGCTTCTAAAACCATGAACACGCATTTACACATATTGGAAGCCTATACTTCACTTTTAAAAATTCATGACAGTATCGAGGTAAAAAAGGCGTTACGTTCTTTAATTCACTTGCTTTTTGACAAATTTTTAAATGTTGATTACAATTTTGAATTGTTCTTTGACGACCAATGGAAACTTCTAAGTCATTCCATTTCATACGGACATGATATTGAAGCGGCTTGGCTTATCATAGAAGCTGCAAAAGCGGTAGATGATTCCAATCTTATCAAAAAAGCAAACTCCATCGCGATACAAATTGCGGATAATTTTTTAGCGACTGCATTGCATAAAAACGGCGCTGTTCTCAACGAAAAAAATAGAAAAACCAACGAAATTGACACTGATTTGCATTGGTGGCCACAAGTAGAAGCCATGATCGGCTTAGATTATGCGTATCAACTTACTCAACATCAAAAATATATAGAAGCTTCGTTAAAAATATGGTCATATACTAAAAAACATATCATTGATCATACGCATGGAGAATGGTATTTTAGAGTTGATGAAAATAACAATCCATACACCATTGAAGACAAAGTAAGCATGTGGAAAGCTCCTTATCACAATGCAAGAGCTTGTATTGTTCTCAATACACAAACTTCTTAAATTGAATCGCAATTAGGTTAAATTTTACATTTTTTCAACCTCAACATTCCAAGCTATTTCATACGTTTTACCAGATTCCAATGTTTGCAAACCAATACCATTGTTAAAACTATTGGAAAGTCCAACGGTAGGTTCTATAGCAATGATACTTTTATCTTTTGGCGTGTAAAACTGTACAAAGTTTTTTATTGCATTTCCAACAATCGTTGCTTTATACGTTGGTGTTGTGAATCCAATTGTATCATCAAGCATTTTATACGCTGTATCAAACGGATGATCTTTCAATTGAAAAGGCATTTGCATTTCATGTGATGTTGTGCCATTAGTCAAACTTCTATCATCGCTTGTAGTGTATTCTTCTTCACAATTAAAATTGATCGTGCTTTCATATAAGTTTTCCGAATTAAAGTACGGATGCCAACCAATCGTAAACGGAAATGTTTTGATTCCTGTGTTGACCACTTTCATTTGTACATTTAAAGTAGTTTCTGTGAGTGTATACGTAACAAAGAAATCAAACGGAAATGGAAATCCCTGCGAAGTGCCATCATGTATGTATTGAAGCGTTACAATTGCTGCATCTGAAGTGACTTGTTTTTCAAAAAGTTCAAATTTTCGTGTGTATAACAATCCATGAATCGCATTGTTTTTTGCTGTTTCATTACATGGAATTTGATAGGTTTCACCTTCAAAAGTATAGGTTCCGTCTTCAATTCTATTGGCAAAAGGAAATAAAATCGCCGATGCTGAAGAATGATTGTACGGGAAATTCTCGTATTCTGAAATGATAGTTCGATCGTTTAGTCTAACATCAAACAATCGTGCACCTTCAACCAAGTTAATGGAAGCAGCTGATTTGTTATTAGTCCTTGTAATGGTGATAAGATGGTTATTTTCTTGTATTTGAAACACGCTGTGATACTTTTATAAATCCGAGATCGAAAATACTACGAAACTCAGTATTGAGCGCATACAATAATGACTTTTTTTGTACGGATTTGTTGGTTGCTGATTGCTGATTGCTGATTGCTGATTGCTGATTGCTGATTAAGAAAAACATTTTTCAATTTAAAGACGTCAGATCGAGTGAAATTCTGCTAAGAATTTAGTATCGAGATCTACTTTGATTTTATAATGATTTTGATTTCAGAGTACTTCTCGATACAATTCGCTTTTACGAATTACTCGAAGTGACGTTATGAAGTTCAAAAAAAGTAATCAAATCTTCACAATTTCATTTTTTAACGCAAACACTACCAAGCCAGCAGTATTGCGGACATTGAGTTTGGACAGCAGATTTTTACGATGTCCTTCTACCGTGCGAAAACTGATAAATAACTGCTCACCTATTTCTTTGGCGGTATATTCTTTACAGATCAATTCTAACACTTCTAGTTCACGTTCTGATAAATCGTGTATGACAGTCGTTGGTGTTCCCTTGCCTTTGTACATCATGACTTTCCGCATGATATTCGTAATTTTATTATTGAAATAATAATCGTATTCCAACACACTTTCAATGCATTCAATCACCTCATCAGAACTAGCATTTTTCATCAAATATCCATTCACGCCCAATTCAATCATTTTAATAATGTGGCGTTCTTCTTGATGCATGGTGAGAATGACAATTTTCATGTCTGGATATTTTTCCAAGATAATTTTTGCCGTTTCATATCCATCCAAAACGGGCATACGAATGTCCAATAGTACGACTTCGGGTTTAACAACAGCATTGTGTAAAGCGTCCAAAAATTCCTGTCCGTCAGAAGCTTCTAGTATAATTTCCTTGTCACTTTCATCTTGAAAAATGGCTTTAATTCCTTCTCTAAAGAGCAAATGATCGTCTACTAATGCGATGTTTATCATGTGTTTTCTTTGTTTAAATGAAGATGGATTATTGTTCCTTCGTCAATAACTCCCGAAACGACTAATTCTGCACCCATAATCTGTGCGCGATCATATATATTTCGCAATCCTGCTCCTTTTTGAATCGTTTCTGGGTTGAATCCTTTTCCGTTATCTTTTAAATGTAACTGGAAGTTTTCTGTATTATTTTCAATGGTGATATCAATATTTGTGGCTTCAGCATGTTTGATAATGTTTGTTAGCAATTCTTGAATGATACGATATAATGCGAGTTCTTGAGAAAAGCCCAATCGTTGTTCGTCTCCATTCCATTCATAATTTATAATTATACTACTCGATTCTGAAATAGAATAACACAAATCGCTAATGGCTTCATGCAACCCAAAATCTTCCAAGGTTGGCGGCATGATATTATATGAAATTTCGCGAACTTTTTTTAGCAAATGATTCAGCTGATCGCGAACATTTTGTGATTTTAAAACCATTTCTGGTTGATCAGCTTGCTCTTTTTTGATGCGTTCAACACTCAACAAAATGGTAGAAATTCCGCCACCAATTTCATCGTGTAAATCTGCTGCAAAGCGTTTACGTTCTTCATCTTGGATTTTGATAGCGCTCTGTAATAATTGTTGCTGATGTATGATTTTCTGTTCTTGCAATTTCATTTGCTGCTTGAGCAAACGTCTTCTGTAAATAATAACAAATCCTACAATGGCAAGCGCTAGGAAAAACATTCCTAACATGCCAATAAATAGTATTAACGAAGTTCCTTCTTGTGTTTCAGTAGCCATAAACCAATTGAGATGAAAAGATAATGAATCATAATGAATATCCCATGCAATGCCCAAGCTTCAAAATATTCAATAAGCGGAATTTCCAACAAAAAATTATTCGTCACAAATAATAAAAAAGCGCCTGAAAAGTAGATTAAAACTGCGGCATTGATCCAAAAAACAGGATGTGTTTCCAAACGTCGAATCGATTGGTCTACAAAGATTTTGTAAAACCAACCGATTGCGAAACATAGTAAAAATGCGCTTTCCACAGTTTTGCTATACGAATTATATACATCTAATGGTTGCCATAAGAATATATTGATAATGGAAAATGTGATGACTAAAAATATAGAACTTACAATTAGTTTTTTAACCAGTTTATTATCAAACAATCGCATATATATGAAACTCCAACAGATATATTCTACAATGGTATACAAATGTGAAATCACCATATTATTGATGGCTTGTCGGTGCAAAATATTTCCTATCAGCGCAAAAATTCCTGCGCTAACCAGTAACAATGCAATTAATTTAAACGTTGTATTGAAGCGTTTGTACCGAAAAACGATAGTGATTAACGGTAACAAAATAAACAACTGTGCAATGTTTAAAATAGAAAATAAAGCAGATTTGGAAAGCAGATACATATACAATTATTCTTCATGATATAACGGACTATCTACAGCACAGGTTGTTATAGAATTTTTGGTGCAGAGCGAAGTACTATTTACATACATTTCTTCAATTTTTCCATCTGCATCTTCAGGAAAAATATCAAATCCTTCTTCATTTACGCCTACAAGAATAATGCGTTCGTTTCCTTCTTCATCTAAACCAAAATATACACGAATATCGTCTGTTCCAAGTTGTTTGTATATTTCGACTAAATCTTCTTTTTTAAATAGTACCGATTTTAAATTGAACAATGTTTGCCAAGCTAGTGTTGATGTTCTGGCATCTGCAACTGTTATTTGAAATCCTTCAATATTACATTTATCATCGGTACTTGGCGTTCTATCACCATCACGTGGTGCACAATTTTCGGTTCCAATAATTCCCGGACCAGTATTAGAATACAAATAACTACTTGTATCACAGGTTCGCGGACAAGGCATGGTAAAATCATAAATTCCCGTTCTGATTTCGTTTTCTGGTCCGATTCCTGAATCCTTTGGAAGTAAAGAAATAATGTCTCTATTACTTTCATTCACTCCGACGACTATCATATCAGGACATTTAGTATCTCCATCTTCTTTAATTCCCATATAAAAACGTACAGCAACGGCTTGTTTTTCATCCAAAATACATTCAATATCATTTCGGTGAAATAAAAATGCTTTTAAATCATTTACTTTTTGCCATGATTTTGCATATTCGTCTACAAGACCAAAAGGAGTTAGGTCATAATTGTTAATTGGTTCTAAAGCCATAATTAATTGTTTTTAAATTTAACACTAAAGTATTGAAAACAAGAAAATTAAAAATAAGTATTTCTACGTATTTACATTCTTAAAATACGTAATATAGTTCAAGTAAAAGCTATCTTTTATATCTTTAGTCAGCATACTAATTTTGAACCATATCAATTTATTAGTAATGACGTCAAAAACTAATTGATAAAAAAACTAACAATTATTAATCATTTAAAACCTTAAAATTATGTCAACTTATTGCGGAACGATCACTTCTAGTGGTCAAATTACAAGTAATAACAACTTTTCATGTCAATACGATTCTGGACAGCAAAAGTATACTGTAAGTTATAATGGAAATGTTGCGGCCGGAGCTTCAGTAGTTGTATCTCCAACGCAACAAATTCCTGGATTAACTTATATGTTATATCCATATACAAATGGTTTTACGCTACAAGTATTTCAAGATGCTGGTGGTGTGCTTACACCTGTTGCGAGTAGTTCTAACTTTATCGTGAAAGAACTCTAATCATTCAAAATTAATACGTAATGAATTCCTTTATTTCGCTATGAAGTAAAGGAGTTTTTTTATGACTGAAAGTTTACTCACCCAAAACGCCTGTTTACTCATTGTTGGTTTCTTTATTATAGGATATGTGCTTTTTTTGAATTGAATTTAAAAGCGAACCATCATGAAGCATCCTGAACTTATAGTGAAAATTCCTGAGCCTTGTCATGAAGATTGGAACAAAATGTCTCCTACTGAAAAAGGCAAGTTTTGTCAAGTCTGCACTAAAGAAGTTGTAGATTTTACTGCAAAATCTGACGAAGAAGTATTACGCTACTTATCTAATAACGGAAATATTTGTGGGCGTTTCCATGGCTCACAACTCAATAGAACACTGATTGCCGATAGAAAAAAACGAAATCATTGGTTGTCGTATGCAGCTTCACTCCTATTGCCAATGACTTTATTCTCACAAGAAACAAAAATCTCTGAGCAAAAAACTACCAATACAGAACAAATAGATACGTCTGGTTTTAAATCATTAAAGATAAGTTCACTCGATAGAAAAACAAATCGAAATACCAATGTGCAAAATGATTCTATCACTGTAAATGGTACTATTACAGATGATAGTGGATTGCCACTTCCTGGAGCTTCCATATTTATTAAAGGAACAGGAAATGGAACAACAGCAGATTTTGATGGAAATTATAAAATAAAAGCACGTAAAAAAGATCAGTTAGTTTTTGCGTATGTTGGTTTTAATTCGAAAACTATAAAGATTAAAGAATCAATTATAAATGTCCAACTCGATGGCACCTCATGTGATTTTCTTGGCAAAGTTGTCACAGCAGGACCTAATGAACGATATCGAAGTAAATTCACTAAGAAATCATATTCAAAAACTCCAGAAGAAATTAATGAACGTGAGCAACGTACTCAGAATTATTTTGCGTTTCAAAGAAAGAAATGGTTAGACAAGCGTGCAAAACGCCGTGAAGAGAGACAAACTAAAAATAACCACTAATCTTCTAGTTATGAAAGATTCTAATCTGATTGTCCAAATTGCTGAACCTTGCCATGAAAACTGGAAAAACATGTCTCCTACAGAAAAAGGACGATTCTGTAAAGCGTGTACAAAAGAAGTAATCGATTTTACAAGCAAAAGTGATGAAGAAATTATAACACATGTCAACAATCATGGAAATGCTTGCGGTCGTTTTTATGCTTCGCAATTGAATAGAAAACTCATTGCCGATAGAAAAAAACGGAATCATTGGTTATCGTATGCAGCAACATTATTGCTTCCGATGACTTTGTTTTCACAACAAACAAAGTCTGCTGAAAAGAAAACTTCTAAAACAGAGCAATTAGATACCTTAAAATTTAAAACACTACATATAAGCGCACTCAACAGAACAAAACCAATTGCTCAAAAAGAGAAGTCTACAAAAACTATGACAGTAATTGGCACTGTACACGATGATTCTGGAATACCACTTCCGGCTGCTACCGTAATTGTAAAAGGAACTACTACAGGAAAAGCTACCGATTTTGACGGAATATTTTCAATAAAAGTAACTTCTGGAGACATTTTAGTAGTTGATTATGTTGGTTATAAAACGAAGGAAATTAAAATACTAGCGGATGTCTCTGAATATAAAATTGAGATGATTCCAGATGAAAATGCATTGCTAGAAGTTGTGGTAGTTGGCGGTTATCGTAGTTGTGATACTACTTCGTATCCTTCAACCCATATTGAAACTGCAGAAGCGAAAGTGCTTAAAGAACGTACTAAAAACTATTTCGAGTTTCAAAGAAAAAAATGGAAAGAGAAACGCGCGCAACGTCGTGCAGAACGTGCTGCTAGAAAAGCAGAAAAACAAGCTAACAATAACTAATCTTCTATGTATGAAACATCCTGAACTTATCGTAAAAATTCCTGAACCTTGTCATGAAGATTGGAACAAAATGTCTCCGACTGAAAAAGGTAGGTTTTGTAAAGTCTGTACCAAAGAAGTCGTTGATTTTACCGCAAAAAGTGATGAAGAAATTATCAATCATTTTAGCAATCATGGAAACTTATGTGGACGCTTTCAGACTACACAACTCAATAGAAAACTAATTGCAGACCGGAAGAAACGCAATCATTGGTTATCCTATGCTGCAACATTACTGTTACCGATGACTGTATTTTCGCAAGGCAAACCCAAAATGACTGAAAAGGTTACAAAAACGGAGCAATTGGATACGTATAACTTTACCCGATTGCATATAGGTTCTCTCGATAGAAAAGCTAAAAAGAAGATTCAAAAAGATACACTCTCCATCACAGGAATCATTTTGGACGAAACTAAAATACCTTTTCCTGGCGCAACAATTCAAATAAACGGAACCAATACAAAGACTTCCACAGATTTTGATGGAAACTTTTCACTACAAGTGACTGTTGGAGATATTCTATTGGTAAGCTATGTAGGTTGTGAAAGTCAAGAAGTAAAAATATTAGCAGATAAAACAGTCTACAAGGTAATTTTGAAGCCAGGAGAACCTTTAGAAGAAGTTATAGTTGTGGCTGGACAAGCTGTAAAACTTAGTGGTGTTGCGGGAGCTGCGATTGCTATAGATGGAGATAAACTTACAACTAATCAAGAAAAAAAGAAGTCAATTATTACTTCTTTAAAAGAAAGTTTAAAAAAAATAAAACCAAAAAAAGCTTCAAAAAATAAGAAAGAATAGGCACCAATTATTCTGTTAACAAACTATGTTTTCTTCTTAAGAATGGCTACATTTATGCGTATTAAATGTGACTTTTATCTGTGAAAAAAATAATCTTCCCCATAATTCTTTTTATTGTACAGTCTTCTCTGTGTCAAGCGCCAGTTAACATAAATATTGAAGAAACACTGCAAAAAATTCAAGAAACGGATAATGATTCTGTGAAAAGTCAGGAATACTTTAAGCTTTCTGAAAAGTCAGATTTCACCAAAGATTATAAAGCACAACTACAATATGCAGATTCTGCTTTAAAATATGCCAAACGTGCCAAAAGTCCTGTGCTTCAACTACAAGGCATGCAAGCGCAAATACTAAATGCGCTGATAAAGAACGATACTGCACGTGTTTCTAATTTATACAAAGAACTATTTTTCGTTGCAGAAACCAACAATGTGTCAAATTTGAATGAAGTATATGTCATAAATAAACTCAGACATGCTTCGTATTTAATTCGCCATAAAGATGCAAGTTCAGATAGTATTTTGGTGATGTACAAACAAATTCTCAAAGATTTAGAAGGTTCCGAAAAGTACGATCTGATTACGGAAGTCTTAAGCAGAACTTCATTATTACACAGAAATCGAAAAGAAATTGGGAAAGCACTAAACTACAACAAACAAGAAGCCATTTTTGCCGAAAAATCAAAAGATCCGTATCTCGTTGCAGCAGCAAAAGTTACAGAGCTCGATTTGTCATATCAGCTAATTCCGCGACCGATAAAAGCGGAAGATGTAAGACCATTGATAAAAAAAGCACTTATTGCCGAAAAGTTTATGGAGAAACATGACATTCTGAACATTTTAATGTTTACACGACTCTATTTGGCAAAGTTTTACATTCATGAAACAAGCTATGCAAAAAGTGAAGAGATTCTGCTAGCCATTAGCGATTCTCTGCCAAAAAATATTGTATTCTCAAAATATGAGCAATTGTGCGAGATTGCAAAATCGACCAACAATTTAGAAAGCTACAGAAACTATACACTAAAGTTTAAACCTATTGCGTATGCAACCAATCGTGCGTTTGTTTCCTTAAATGTGCATAATTTTCTATTGGATTATTCCATCAAAACAAAAGCAAAAGATTCTGCCAATTATTATGCTTCACGACTAGAAGAAAACTTGGCAAAGGTTGATACGACACAGTTTTTGGACTATTTATATTTTACCTATGATGTATTGGCAAAGCATTATACAACGGCTGATAAAGACAAAAGTATTCAATATCAAACCTATGCGAACAATATCAATAGAAATATCATAGAAAATCAAAAAGAAGCCTTTGTGAATATTGTAAAGTATCGTGAAGAAGTTGAAAATTTACAAGATGAAAACACAAGTTTGAACGACTCTGTATCATTTTTAGAGAATAACTTCGTACTGCTTTCTATATTGAGTATTGGTTTATTAGCCTTGTTAGTTTTTGTGTATAAAAAGTACAAATCGAGCGCGAAGGAAAAAATAGAAGTTGAAAAGGAAAAAGAAATCATCGCACAAAAAGTAGCACGCAAAAGCATTTTACTGCACAACAAGCAAAAAGTATATTTAGATGATATTACGTATATAAAATCAGATCGAAATTATGTAGAAGTGCATACTGCCGAAAAAACAATTGTCGATCGAAGTACGTTAAGTGAAATTGCCGAACAATTGCCTCCAAATTTCATTAAAACGCATCGTTCTTATATTGTGAATAAAAACAAAATAAAGTCCATTAGCGGAACCGTTTTGTACATACAGCCAGATATTGAAATTCCAATCTCAAGAACGTTCAAAAAAAATGTAGTTTCTTAATTCTTTCTAGGAATTCAAAGAAAATTAATCTTCCGAAACAATAATAAGAACTTCAAAAAGTTATATTTTTACAGCTAACTATGTCTGCACAAGACATACGACAATTAAAATACCACAATGAAGAAACTTTTATACACGTTTTTAATTCTGACTACCATCATACTTTGGAGTTCTTGCCGAAAGGACTTTGTAACTGTACCAAGCTCTGGACAACTTCAATTTTCAAAAGATACAGTGTATTTAGACACTGTTTTTACTAATATTGGTTCTAGTACGTACAATTTAAAAGTATACAACCGAAGTGATGAAGATATTCGCATTCCAACCATTCAATTGGGCGAAGGAGAAAATTCAAGATATCGCTTAAATGTGGATGGAATTGCTGGAAAAGTATTTCAAGACATAGAATTATTAGCGAATGACAGTATGTTTGTTTTTGTGGAAACAACCTTAGATATCAACGATTTTTCTGGTGGGAATCAATTTTTATATACAGATGCCATTCAGTTTGATACTGGAAGTAATGAGCAAAAAGTAGAATTGGTAACACTTGTACAAGATGCTGTTTTTCTTTATCCACAACAATTTGACGATGGTACGATTGAAACTTTATTACTTGGTGTAGATGAAGAAGGCAATGAATCACGCGTAGAAGGTTTCTTTTTAGAAGATTCTGAATTGAACTGGACCAATGAAAAACCGTATGTTATTTATGGATATGCGGCCGTAGGACAAAATCAAGTTTTAAATATTGATGCTGGCGCACGTGTGCATTTTCATGCAAATTCGGGTCTCATCGTTGGAAATTTAGGTTCGTTACAAGTCAATGGAACATTAAGTACAACGGAAGATCTTGAAAACGAAGTTATTTTTGAAGGCGATCGTTTGGAACCTAGTTTTGCGAATGTTCCAGGACAATGGGGAACGATTTGGCTTACCGATGGAAGTACAAATAACAATATCAATTATGCAACCATAAAGAACGCTTCGGTAGGAATCTTAACAGAAAATAGTGATGATCCAGACAATCCGACTCTAACCTTTAACAATTCTAAAATATACAACAGTGCTACCGTAGGTTTATTAGCGCGTACAGGACATGTAGAAGCGAATAACTCAGTTATTGGAAGTGCAGGACAAGCTTCTTTATATTTGAATTTAGGTGGAAAATATACATTCAGACATTGTACGTTTGCAAACTACTGGAGTAATAGTTTTAGAACAGTTCCAACTGTTTTAATAGATAATTTCTTGGATCTTGGTAACGGAACTGTGTTTACGGCAGATTTAGAACAAGCGAATTTTTCTAATTGTATTATTGATGGAAATAATAGCATTGAACTACTATTCAATCAAGTTGAAAATGATTCTTCTATTTTATTAGAATATAACTTTAAAAACTGTTTGATTAAGTTTGATGACTTTAATGATCGTTTTCTCAATGATCCTTTATATAACTTCAATGATCCAACTATGGATAACTTTGAAAATATTTCATTGGTTATGAATTCAAATACAATTGACTTTAAAAATACAGATACTGGCGAATTCAATATTGGAGAAAACTCAGCCGCCATTGGTATTGGAAATACATCAGCTATTCCTGCAGTTCAAAGTGATCTTCTAGGCAATCCTAGAACAAATCCTTCGGATGTAGGCGCGTATAATAATGCTCCTTTTGGGGACGATTAATACATTCAGCTAAAAAACATACAATACACCGAAAAGAATCATAAATATAGTTCGCTATTTTATGATTCTTTTTTTATACGTATATTTAGGAGAACTTATTAACGAAACAAAGAATAATTAAACACAAAAATTAACGACATGATTGAGATTATTTTTAAGATTGCCTGTTTAGCTGCCGGAATCTTACTAGGATTAACAGCACTAGACAAACTAGATGGAGAAAGCAACTTCTTTAATGATATTGCAAAAAAACTCATGCCTTTTACAACTATGATTGGTGGTGGTATTTTAGGATTGGGAATTTACTACCTACTTCATTTTGATCATTTAATTTTCAATATACTTGCGATGGCTGCCGGTGTATTATTATTAACACACGTACTGAGTCAAGTACCAAAAATTGGAGATACGCTCGTAAAAATTTCTAAAACGTTGATGCCTTTTAAAGTAATTGTTGGTATAGCATTGCTAGTATTAACAGTATTACGCTTTTTAAGTATTCATCCGTTAGGATAAGAAGAAATTACTGAATTACCACTTTTTGTACAGTTTTGGTAGTTGTGGTGCGAATTTCTACAAAGAACAATCCACTAGAAAGTGAAGAAACGTCCAATTTTGTTTGACCGTTTTGTTCTTTTTGAACAAACACTTTTCTTCCCAAACTATCAAAAACTGTCACCGTATACGGTTCAGAAACTGTGGTAGCTATCATAATATAATCCGATGCAGGATTTGGGAAAACGCTGAATTGTTCGGCGTTTTCTTCGTTTATACTCAAAGTGCTTCCTTCTATAATGGTCATAGTCTGATTTGCTGAAACATTATTCAATGTATCTACCAATCCGCTTGGCCAGAAAATTTCTAGCATATCTATAGTTGTGTCTGTTCCCAAGCCAAAAATTTCTGTTGCCGAATTCTGTCCTAAAAAAGCTTCCCCGCACAGAATATATCTGTACATCTCTTGTCCATTAACCGTCGCTTTTATCTTTGCGCCAATTCCAGCTTTATTGCTCGTTGTACCTTCCAACTTTACTTTCAGCCAGTTATTTGTACCACCAGCATTTCTCCATAACGCATGATTTTCTGGTGCTTGATTTACCACGACAAAATCTTGATAACCATCATTGTTAATGTCTCCAATGGCATTGGAAAAACTTGTAAACGTATCGTTGGTAAAGCCTGCCGATGTCGGAATTGTATAATTGTCTATAGCATTGCACTCATAAAAACCAGAAGTCAACAAGCCAGAGGCTGTATTATTGATCATGCTGCACACATACAAATCTAAATCTGTGTCATTGTCTGCATCAAAGAAATTTGCGCCCCAACCAATACTATTAAAAATAGTCCCTGAAGTTGAAGCGATATCTGTAAAAGTACCGTCGCCATTATTTTTTAATAAATGATTTCCTTCTACAGTATTGGTTACATAAATATCCAAATAACCATCATAATTATAATCGTCAATCGTAGTAGACATCGCATTTGCCGCAACACCAGCTCCAGAAGACGCACTTACATCTGTAAACGTACCATTTCCGTTATTTTTATATAAAATATTGGTGTTTGCAAAACGATCGTTTGAAATGTAGATGTCTAAATATCCATCATTGTCATAATCAAAAAAAGAAGAACAGAACGATAAATGACCTACATTACTAATGCCTGCAATGAGTGAAACATCTGTAAATGTTCCGTCACCATTATTTCTGTATAATTTATTCGGAATGATTTTAGCATCGTCTTTATTGCTCAAAAACAAATCTAAATCGCCATCGTTGTCATAATCTCCAAAAGAAGCGCCGTATGTAAATAATATAGTCGTGGGAATTCCCGCAGCAAGGGAAACATCTGTAAAATTAAAGCTTCCGTCATTATTGTATAATTTATTTGCGCCATCCAAACGTGCTACAAACAAATCGTTATCGCCATCATTATCATAATCAACCCATAATACCTGTTTCGAATGTCCCGTAACAGTCATATTAAAAGTTTCTTCTACAAAAGTGCCTGAATTGTTTTTAAAAAATCGAACCGGAAAGTTCCCTTTACTCGCAAAAGTAATATCGTCCCAACCATCATTATCGTAGTCATAAAAACTAACGCCTCCAAGTTGTGTGCTAAAGCTTCCTGTGATGTTGATCCCTAATTCAATCGCTTTTTCTTCAAAAAGTATTTGCGCGTGTACAAGGGGAAAATATAGAAAAGATAAGAGTACAATCGTGTAATTTTTCATATCTGCAACTTTTGATAGAAGCAAATATAATAAATCTTAATTTTATGTTAAAAAATTACACGATTGTTTATTTTTTATGAATTATGCTTGAAATAAAGGTTTATCAGACATCATTGTATTTACTTTGAATGCAATGTTTTCTAATTTTCCTTCGTCTTCAAAATTTGTAATGGCTTCATCAATATATTCTACAATCAATGCCATATCGTCTTCTTTTAAACCTCTAGTGGTAATCGCTGCCGTACCAACACGAATTCCAGAAGTTACAAATGGACTTTTATCATCAAAAGGAACCATGTTTTTATTCACCGTAATATCGGCAACACCTAAAGCTTTTTCAGCTTCTTTTCCTGTGATGTTTTTGTTACGTAGATCTATCAACATCATGTGATTGTCAGTTCCTCCAGAGATAATATTATATCCTTTTGCTACAAATGCTTCTGCCATTGCTTGTGCATTTTTTTGAACTTGCAAAATATAGTGCATAAATTCATCGGTTAATGCTTCTCCAAAAGCAATTGCTTTTCCGGCAATAACATGCTCTAAAGGTCCACCTTGATTTCCTGGGAATACTGCACCATCTAACATGGAAGACATTTTACGCAATTTTCCGTTCTTTAATGTAATTCCGAAAGGATTTGGAAAATCTTTCCCCATCAAAATTAATCCTCCACGTGGTCCACGTAAAGTTTTATGTGTCGTTGTAGTTACAATATGACAATGCGGAATTGGATCGTTTAAAATTCCTTTTGCAATCAATCCTGCTGGATGCGAAATATCTGCTAACAATAATGCATCCACACTATCAGCAATTTCACGGAAACGTTTAAAGTCAATATCTCTTGAATATGCAGACGCACCAGCAATGATCATTTTTGGTTGTTCTTTCGTTGCAATTTCTTGAATCTTATCATAATTTAATACACCAGTCTCCTTCTCTACTCCGTAGAAAGTTGGCGTATATAATTTTCCTGAAAAGTTTACTGGAGAACCATGTGTTAAGTGACCTCCGTGAGACAAGTCGAATCCTAAAATCTTATCTCCAGGCTTCAAACATGCTGCAAAAACTGCTGTATTTGCCTGACTTCCACTATGCGGTTGTACATTTGCATACGCAGCACCAAACAATGCTTTTGCACGTTCAATGGCGATAGTTTCTACCTCATCAACGACTTCACAGCCGCCGTAATAGCGTTTCCCTGGATAGCCTTCTGCATACTTATTAGTTAATACAGAACCTACAGCTTCCATGACTTGTTCACTTGTAAAATTCTCCGAAGCGATTAACTCTAATCCTTCAATTTGTCTCTCTTTTTCTGCTTGAATTAATTCAAAAATTTGTTCGTCGCGTTGCATTATTTTGACTCTATGTTAATAAAAACCAAAAATATGATTTAGATTCCATAACTCATATAGAAAACTCATATATTTGAATAGATATAACAAAATTTTTAAAATTATAAATATTCCACACAACTATGCCAGATACAACCAATAATCCCAACCGAAGAACTTGGCTAGAAGTCCCTGACAATAGTGATTTTCCAGTTCAAAATATACCATTTGGAGTTTTTCTTACTAGAGATGACGTGATTACGATCGGAACCCGAATTGGTGACTATGCCATTGATTTAGGCGCTTTGCACCAATTAGGATACTTTGATGGAATTCCATTAACAGACGATATTTTTCTTCAGGATAGTTTAAATGATTTTATCTCTGACGGAAAGAAAACATGGCGTTTGGTACGTAATCGCATTGGAGACATTTTTGATGCTGATAATGCCAGTTTACGTGACAATGCTGAACATAGAAATACCATTATTTTTACTTTAGATGAAATAGAAATGCAATTGCCTGTGCAAATTGGTGATTATACAGATTTTTACTCTAGTATTGAACACGCTACCAACGTTGGTGTCATGTTTAGAGGAAAAGAAAACGCATTGATGCCAAACTGGCTTCATGTCCCAGTTGGATACCATGGAAGAAGTTCTTCTATTATTCCTTCAGGAATTCCAATTCACCGTCCACAAGGGCAAACTTTGCCAGCTGGAGCAGATGCGCCTATATTTGGTCCTTCAAAACGTGTTGACTTTGAATTAGAAATGGCGTTTATCACTACAGATGCCAATCATTTAGGAGAACCAATTCCTATTGATGAAGCAGAAGATTATATTTTTGGAGTCGTATTATTCAATGATTGGAGTGCGCGCGATATTCAAAAGTGGGAATATGTGCCATTAGGCCCTTTCTTAGGAAAAAGTTTTGCTTCTTCAATTTCTGCTTGGATTGTAACGATGGATGCTTTAGAACCATTTAGAGTTGAAACACCAAAGCCGTTAAAACCACAATTAGAGTATTTACAATACACGGGAAAGAAAAGCTATGATGTACATTTAGAAGTTGGAATTACGCCAGAGAATGGTGAAGAAACGATTGTTTCGCGTTCTAACTTTAAATATATGTATTGGAATATGGCGCAGCAACTAACGCACCACACCGTAAATGGTTGTCCTGTAAATTCTGGTGATATGATGGGAAGTGGAACACTTTCTGGAAAAACGCCTGATTCGTACGGTTCTATGTTAGAATTATCTTGGGCAGGAAAAAATCCTGTGAAATTAAATGATGGTTCTGAACGTACATTTATCAATGATGGTGACACGGTAACGATGCGCGGACATTGTAAAAATGAGCATGTGCGTATTGGTTTTGGAGAAGTGACTTCAAAATTATTGCCTGTTTTTGAACCGAAGAAGAAATAATTCTTTTAACACAATATTATTTTTAAAAGACCAGACTAAATGTCTGGTCTTTTTGATTTTACACCTTTTCAACTACAACCTTTAATTCGATAATTACGGGCGTTAGTATCCGTAAACACTGTAGTTTTTAAATTTTATCTATGTAAAATTGTGCATTCAAAAACATAAAAATATTTAATACGCATCGACATGAAAAAACAAATATTGTTTGCATTATTTACACTATTCATAGTTTCTACAAGTGTAGCTCAAATGGGCATGAAAAAAAAGATGAAACAAGCTAAATTATTAAAAGAGAAAATCCTATTAGTTCCTGTAGAAGATTCTGATTTTGGACAACGATTAAAAACCGCTGTACAAGAAAATTGGACATTTAATAAAGAGATCAAGTTTGTTACTAAAGAAGAACTAAAAGTGTTTAGGAAAAATAAAAAAGAACGTGATGCATATGCTTACTTAGATTATACTTCATCTCCAAAAATTGGAATGTATCCGGGAAATGTTATTAAAGTAAGTTTTTTAGGAGAAGCAAGTCCTATATATTATACAGCCGTTTCTACTGAATATGCCAGAAATATATTTGGAAAGAATGCTTCAAAAGTAGTAGCTACAAATAAAAAAAAGGATTTTACAAAAGCTGATTTATTATTTGCCGTAAAACAATTGCAATTAAACATTGATTCTTTTACTAAGTATAAAAAAATGAAACGAAAAGAAATAATGAAAGCATACAAAGAACAGTTAAAAGGAGTATCTGTTTTAAAAAATAAAACACTTTTAATTGATGCAAATACTTTTACAAAAAAAGCCTTGAAGAAGTTCGAATCAATGTATAAATATGAGTATGAAATCGTAAGCAAAGAAGTAATTGACGATGCTATCATAAATAGTTATGAAGATAAAGCATATATAAAAGGAATTGCACAAATACAACCACCCATGCGAAAAAGTAAAAGTATACTTTCTGACGATGGTACGTTATCAATGATCTCATATAGTGTTTATGATTCTGCAACTAATGAAGTTATTTATGTTTTTGTTCCATCAAATGGTATCAGTATCTCAATAAATCGTGTAAAAAAGAAAATTACATTCAAAGATTTGAAACAATTCATAAAGCTAATCGATTAAAAATTTGTAGATATTATATACCTAAAAAATAAGATCGTCTACTAGTAGACGATCTTATCAATCAATGCGTATTAATAAGCACAAAATGCGCTCATAGAACAATTTAACGGATTGATAGTCGCACACGCTGCACGTATAACCGAAGTCGAAACGGTTGATCCACCTAATACTGATGTAACTTCTTTATTAGACAATTCAGCGACAACTGACTTCTTTAATTCTAACATATTTGATTTTCTATTTTTTTTCATAATGATAAAAGATTAAAATAATTTTCCTACTCTATTAGCTTTTCGGATTCCGCTATAAAAAGAATGTTTTTGGCCGTTAACAATTCTTTTCAAAGGAAATTAAAAGTGTAAGAAATGACACGTGAGCCGACAAGGATTGACAAATTTTGAATCCTCCCGATTATGATTGACAAAGCGTTATAAGCGTAGACTAAGAGTCTTTGGAAAACTTTTGTAGATATGCCGTTGGAGACATGCCCGTTTTCTTTTTGAAAGTTGTATAAAATGAAGAACGATTGTTAAATCCTGTTGCATCAATAATTTCATTAATATTCATTGTATTCGTACTATCAGACATTAAGTTGATGGCTTCGTTAATACGATAGTTATTTACAAATTCGAAGAAATTTGATTGAAAATACTCATTTATTATTTGTGAAGTATGATGTCTGGAAAGATTTAATAAATCTGCCAGTTTGTTTAGTGTGAGTGTATGATCTAAATATACTTTTTCTGTGACCATTAAATCTTCTAACTGCTGCTTCATCTCCAGTGCAAAAGATTCTAGCATTCCATTTTTACGATATTTTATGTACGGAATGATTTTTTTTCCTGAAAAAATATCGGGTTGCATAAAGCTAAAATACGAAACAACACCTATAAATAAGACGATACAATAGCCAATAATATAATCGCCTGTAATGGTCATTAATCTAAAATAATTCAACACAAAATATAAGGTAAAGGCAAACACATACGCAGCAAAACAGACTAATAAACTTGCGATCCAAAGCTTCTTTTGAGTCGAAGGTGTTTCTTCCTTGTATTTGTAATATTCTCTAGATATCAATCCGATATAAAAAAACATGATGAAAATAACGATGATAATCACATACTCTCTATACAACTTAATCAGAGTAATATCGTGAGAAAACACGGTAGTTCTTAAAGCTCGAATTTTTTCTGAAGCTGGCAATACATAAAAATTTCCATAAACTACTAAAACAGACACTAATGGAATTGCATGCAAACTATCTTTTAGCGTTAATTTCTTTTGATACAACACACGACGAATGTATAAGTACAATAAGGAACCATAGGAAATCCAAGGAATCAAATTGGTAAATATAAAATGCGGATGGTATACGCCGCCATTTGTAGCCCAATAAGAACAATTGTAAAGTAAATTGTATGAAAATAAAAGTATAAATACGCCAAAAAGTCTATTGGCAACTTTATCGCCTTTCCGCTTTAGAAAAAATAAAATTCCTAACATGAACGCTTGAAAAGAGAATGCAAAAAAAAGCAGAATCCATATGTCTATTTGAGGTGTGATCACGATAAAGTATTTTTCATAAAACAACTACATTAGTAAGTTAGCCAAAAAAGTAATTCAATGCTATTTGTAAGAAAAGAAATTAATATGAATTTTATTTAAAAGCTTGAAACTGTCTAAAAATGCAGCTTATTTTTTGTTTTTAGTTATTTAGAAATCAAATTGAAATTCATTGCCAAGCTCTTCATTTGAAAAAATATAGATGCATAAAAAAATCGTCTGTAAATTTTACTTTATAGACGACTCTTTATGTAAGAACTAAGTTTTGATTAGTGTGTAATGCTTAAATTTTTAATTCGAACAATTCCGTTAGAACCTGTAAAACTTGCACCTTGAACCGATTGCAAATAGTTTCCAACTTTAAAATAATTACCCGAAGTATTTGTTCCGATAGCTTGTGAAAAGATTTCGTTATTGCCATCAAAAAGTTTTACAACACCATTATTATAGCTAATTTTAAATGTATAATTCGTATTTAATTGATAACCATTATCAATAATCAAGCTGCTTCCTTGTACATCTTCGGTTATATAACCACTAATTTTCAATCGTACACCTCCAGAAGTTTGATTTTCGTCTCCTAAGAATTGTACTCGAATCACATCATCTACAGTATTGGAAGGTCCGTGAATTTGGGCAAAACATAAAATTCCACCATTATTATCGGCATCTTGCGGCAATCGATCTACTCTAACTGTAAACGTCATGGTATTATTCCCAGAACCGCCATTCCAACTAGCAAGATTTCCATTGCTCATTTCTCTTAATTCCACTCTCGGATTTCCAGAATTTGCCGATCCGCCTAAACCTCTATAGCATTTAAAATACGTCCATTCGCCATCCGTATAAAAATAATTTGGATCGTTATACGTAGCAAAAGTTTCTCCTGTAGAAGCCAATACATTATCTCTGTAGGTTGCATTTGATCCTGGACTTCCTGTAAAACCATTCAGTTTCCAGTTATTCGATGTCAATCCTAAAACATCACCTGGAGAATCTCCATTTCCAGTCCCTGGATCTGTACCGCCACTTCCAAAAATTTCTGCTTCTGTAAGACTATTCCAAGAGCTTGAAGAATTTCCAAAACAAGAAATACGCACATAACGAACATTTACTGCATTAAAACTATAGGTTTCCAAGCTATTCGTGTTTCCACTACTTCCACTGCTCTTTCGATCTACGACCGTTTGTAAATTAGATGTACTGGTTCCTACTCGAATCTTAAAATAGGCTTTTCTTTGATTTCCCTTATACCAAGCCAATTTTACAGAAGAAACTGATTTCACAGATCCTAAATCGTAGGTAATATACTTTCCGTTATAGCCATTGGAAGACCATCTTGTTCCTAAGTTTCCGTCTAATGTATTCTGTGGAACATTTCCATCATCACCATTGGCAGAAACACTGTTGGGTATAATTTGACCATTTTTTGCGAGTATAGGAATTTTCCCGTTTTCAATAGCTGCATCTTCGTCTAGCATTATTACTTCATCTTTGGAGCAAGAAGCACATAGCAAAAAGCATAATAATAGCATGCATTTAATAGTGTTGTAAAATGAATTCATAAAAAATTGTTTCATGGTTAAAATTTTTGGTTGATATTATTCTTTTGGTAAACCAATCTGGTAAACCAAATTGGTTTACCAATTATACAACAATTTATATACATTGAAAAAATGTAAAACCGTAAAATTGAGAGGGTTTTATAATGCAGTTCGTTTTGAGACAATTTATTGCATACAAAATTCTCTTTCTAAGAAAAAAAGAAAGAGTCTAGAATTCGATCAATATGATATTAGACTAAATAAATAATAGCAATCGAAAGAAGAAGAATGCCATATACTAGTGTAAAAGCTTTTCCTGAAATTTTACTTCCCATTTTTGCTCCGAAGAAATTCGCAATAAAATAAGTTCCAAAAAGAATTCCTACCAATTGCCAATCAACAGGACTTTCATAATTATACTTTAAAAATGCACCATAACTCACCGGTGGAATTAAAATGGCTAAGCTCAACGCACGTGCATATTCTTTTTTTAGTTTAAAAACGCCTATTAAAATTGGCACCATTAATACACCGGCTCCAATTCCAAACATGCCTCCTAAAATTCCTGTACAAGCTGCCAAAATTCCTATCCAATACACGGAAACATGATCTTTGTGTGCTTCTTTTGCATTTTTTTTCAGGTAAGATTTAAATTGTAACAATGCAATGAGGATTAACAATACTGCGAAATAATATTTTAAGTCCGTTTCTCCGATATAAAAGGCAAGCTCGGCTCCAAAATATGAAAACACGCAATAGGAAATCACGCCTACAGCAATATTGAGCCATTGTTGTTTTACATATCCGTAAAGTGACATTACACCAAGCAAACTCATAGGTCCCAACATCATGGTAAGTACATTACCTTGGGCAGCTAATTGTGACATTCCGCAGTATAAAACTAAGAAAGATACTAAAAACGGACCGCCGCCAATTCCAGCAAAACCTCCAATATAACCAATTACCAAACCAAGAAGAACATAAATAAGCGGATCACACATGCAATAAAATTTGGCTGCAATTTACTTTAAAAGTTTAGTTTTTAATACGATCCTGAAAAAAACCATTCCAAAAAAATAACTCCAAGCCGAAGCCTGGAGTTATCCAACTGTAGTTAAATTAATTAAAATTAATACATGAAATAAGCAATCGTCGTATACTCTGAGGGATTCATAACAGCATACTATCCTGCCAATACTGAGGTGGAATATGTAGATTCTGATGTATCTGAATCTACTCGCTTCTAAATATTATCGGCTATCGCAGCTTTCTTAATTTGTGATTATGAGTCTTTGATTTGCTTTTATAATGCTATGAATTTAAAACTTAACTCTGTTACAACAAACATTTCATTATACTGGACAAGTGATAATTGTTTCAGTCACACATCTTCTCGGATTAATTGTCTCTTCTCCGCATAATGGTCCGCAAGTATTTGCGCAGGTATTCGCACATGTTGCAGCTACTGTTGGTTCTGGGCAACATGAATGTCCATGACATGTATATGTGCCTCCACCTCTAAGCTGACGCTGAATTAAATGTGCTACAGTTGATTTATTTATGTTTAGCGATGAATTTTTGATTCGTTTTTTCATAATGTTTCGGTTTTAATGATTTTTAAAAAATTATACTTTTATACGGGACACGTACGAAACGTTTCCGTAAATGTGCAAGAACGATAGGTAACTAAACAAAGAATTGGAATAAATGTTGGACATAAATGTGGTACCGCTGATCCTCCTTTTATCATATCAACTTTTTTGTCTGATAAACTTGCAATGTTAGATTTATTAATCTTTAACGTTTTTTCTATCTTTTTTTTCTTCATGATGGTTTGTGTTTAATGTTGCCTACTTTTAGTTTTGGCGTTATTTTTAATTTTTAAGACTTAACAAGTCGTATTTGGACATTGATAACAGTTCGTTTGTAATATGGTAATACAATCTTGTGTTACACAGTCTTCTGTTTCACAGTTCAATCTGTCTTCAGACTCAATTCCGATAGTTCCTCCTTTTAAATATGAAGTTTCAAAATTTGAAATCACAGACTTATTCAACGATAAACTTGATTTTAACTCTTGTTTTTTCATGATAAAATATATTAGTAATGCCTACTCTAATAGTTTTTCGGCTTCCACTTTTAGATATAAATGGCCGTTTATTTCTTTCATAAAGTAAATCAGAAAAGTCTGTAAAAACATCCTAACCGATAAAGGTTGACAAAATTAGATTTGAGCTTTTTTTGGAACTCTTTGTAGTTGTTTTATAGCGCGGGTTTTAAAAGTTAAATCATGGTTTTTTAAAAAATCAATGTATTTTTGTGAGTTTGGTATTCATATTGTATACACCTATAAAACCTAACAAATAGCGTATGAAAAAATTACTACTTACCATTAGTATTTCTTTAGTATTAATTGCCTGTGGCAGTGTCAAAAAAACACAAGAAGCACTGAATACAGGAGATTATGACATGGTGATTAACAATGCCATTAATCAGTTGAAGAAGAATAAAACTCGAAAAAGAAAACAGCAATATGTACATTTGTTAGAAACTGCATATTCAAAAGCTGTAGCACGTGATTTGGCAGAGATTAAATTCTTAAAGAAAGAAGGAAATCCAGAAAAGTTGGAAACGCTGTATACTATTTATACAGGATTGGACAACCGTCAAGAATCGATTAAACCTTTGCTCCCTTTACCTATTTTGAAAGAAGGAAGAAATGCACGGTTTGCAATGGAAGATTATTCAGAAGAAATTATTGATACAAAAAATAAATTGACCGAACATTTATATGAAAGGGTTTCGCAATCAATGCTTTTAAACAAAGGGAATAAATACGAATACCGAAAAGCCTTTGAAGATCTACAATATATTGATGAGATTTCTCCAAATTATAAAAATGTGCAGCGACTCATGGAAGAAGCACATGCCAAAGGAACTGATTTTGTACTTGTGCAACTCAATAATGCAACTGACAAGGTAATTCCTAGACGTTTGGAAGATGATTTATTGAACTTTAATACGTATGGATTGAATGATATGTGGACTGTATATCATGGAAATGAAATTGCAAAAATCAACTATGATTTCGGACTTATCTTAGATTTTAGAGATATTCAAGTTTCCCCTGAGCAAATTAGAGAAAAGCAAATCATCAAAGAAAAAGAAATCAAAGATGGCTGGAAATATGCACTTGACAACAATGGAAACGTATTAAAAGATAGTCTTGGGAATGATATTAAAGTAGATAAATTTAAAACGATTCGTTGCGAATTGTATGAATTTACACAATTCAAAGCTGCACAAGTTAATGGACAAGTTCGTTTTGTTGATTACAGAACCAAACAATTAATTGAAGCATTTCCAATTAGTACAGAATTCATTTTTGAACATGCATATGCTGATTTTGATGGAGATAGAAGAGCTTTGGACGACAGATATCGTGATTTAATTTCTGTACGAGCAATACCATTTCCTAGCAATGAGCAAATGATTTACGACTCTGGAGAAGACATAAAAGCACGACTCAAAGCCATTCTTACACGGAATAAATTTAGGCGTTGAACCTAATCTCATTATTTAATACAAATATCAAATCGAGCACAGTTGAGATGCAGTGGAAACATTCGTTTTCTTTAGTTTCTCAACTGTGCTCGGAATTTCTATAAATCTAGTAGCGAAGCAATCTAATATCTAACAGCTAAAGCGGTCTAAAAGTCTAAAAGCAAAGCAAGTCTAAAAATCTATTTCACAAAGCATGCTGACTCCGATAGGATTTTGGTGAAATCCCCGTTTTTTTCCGAAAAGCATTGTAAAAGGATGTCCGATTGTTAAATCCTGCAGCATAAATAATTTCGTTAATATTTAAATCGTTTTGTTTATCCTGTAACAATCGAATAGCCTCGTTAATCCGATAATTATTGACAAATTCAAAAAAATTGACCTGAAAATGCTCGTTAATCAATTGCGATGTATGATGTCGTGACATATTCAATTGTGCAGATAATTCATCTAGCGTAAGCGAACTATCTAAAAACAACTTATCGGCTTCCATCAAAGAAATCAACTTCTCTTTCATCTCAACAGCAATTGAAGAAGACAAACCGTTATTTTGATACTTTATAAATGGAATCTTTAAAGCGCCCGAAAATATACTAGGCTGCATAAAACTAAAATAAGAAACAATTCCTATAAAAAATACCATCGCATAGCCTATCAAATAATCGTTAGACATGGTCATGAGTCGTAAATTGACCAATACAAAATAGAGCAAAAAAACCAAAGCATATCCAGTAAAACACAGGCCTAAAGATTTAATCCAAACCCGTTGTGCTTCGGTAACTTTATCTTTTTCTTTTCTATACAAAAAGTAAATTTTAACAGCATATACCAACATTAAAAGTGTCACTACATCTACCATATATTCTCTGGGAATTGGCCACCAATTTACATACTCAGCATAGTTTCCTGTACTATCAATTTCATGTTTGAGTTCTATCGGTAATACATAATAACTCCCAAACACAAAAAAGATCCAGACTAAGGGAATGGCATGCCGTAAATCGCGCCAAGTAAATGGATTTTTATTCAGCACACGCTTCATATATATATATAACAAAGGACCATACAATACCCAAGGAATAAAATTGGTAAATGACATGTGCTCTATGTAATAGCCATCGTAGGCAGACCAATACGCACAGTTAAATAATTGATTATAAGAAAATAGCAGTAAAAAAACGCCAAATATACTATTGGCAACGCGATCACCTTTGCGCTTTAGGAAAAACAAAATTCCGAGTACGAAGGCTTGTATGGCAAATGCAAAAAACAGCATTATCCATATATTAATGGTAGTTTTCATCGGCAGTAATTTTTAAGAACGAATTTTGATTGATTGAATGATGTAAATCAATGTACAAAACAGCCCGTAAAATCTGTCTTAAAAAACTCTTAATTCTTATCCGCGAAAAGTTAAAAAAGAAAAATTACACAAATTGCTCCAGTGGAATTGCGTTGATTTGACTGTGAGAAGCATGCGCAACCGTAATTCCATTTTTAACAATAATTAATTGTGGACTTTCATGCCAAACCTGAAAACGTGCAGCAACCTCTTGTGAAATTGGACGAAAACTCAATAAATCTAAATAATACACTTTCATTTGGTTTTCCTCCAAATCATACGAACTTTCAAACTGTTTAATTACCATTCTGCTAATTCCGCAACGTGTACTATGCTTAAAAATCGCAACAGGTTGTGTTTTCGATTCTTTAACAATAGTATCTAATTGTGACACATCTGTCAAACGTGTCCATTGCAATTTTGAAGGCTCAGGAGTTTCTGATGTTCCAGAACTTCCAAATAATTTATTGAATATTCCCATAAGTATCTGTAAATTTAAAGTATCAGTCGTATGCTTTTTTTAAAACTTGCACGAATGTCAAAATGTCTTGTAAATACTAGCATTAACCGTCATTTTGTCTTGTATTCTGAATTGGAATAACTATTGCAAAATTACTATAAAATTACAGAATTGAACGCTATGAATTTTAATAATTATACCATAAAATCACAAGAAGCTGTACAGCAAGCACAGCTTATAACGCAAACATACGGGCACCAACAAATTGAAAATGAACACCTTTTCAAAGCCATTATGGATGTTGATGACAATGTATTGCCATTTTTATTGAAGAAACTTAATGTAAATATCACTATGCTTTCACAGATTTTAGAAAGCACGTTAAATAGTTTTTCAAAAGTAAGTGGCGGAAATATTATGTTGTCGCCAGCTACTGGAAAAACTCTGACAGATGCAAGCATTGTAGCAAAAGAAATGAATGACGAATTTGTGTCTACTTCGCATTTAGTGTTAGCTATCTTCAAATCTAATAGCAAAATAGCGCAGATTTTAAAAGATCAAGGTGTTACAGAAAAAGAATTAAAAGCAGCCATTCAAGAACTGCGAAAAGGAGAACGTGTGACTTCTGCTTCTGCTGAGGACACGTATAATTCGCTTAACAAATATGCTAACAACTTGAACCAATTGGCAAACGATGGAAAACTAGATCCTGTCATTGGTAGAGATGAAGAAATCCGTAGAGTCTTGCAAATTCTTTCTCGTAGAACCAAAAATAATCCAATCTTAGTAGGTGAACCTGGAGTTGGTAAAACCGCTATTGCGGAAGGATTAGCGCACAGAATTATTCAAGGTGATGTTCCCGAAAATTTAAAGGACAAACAAATCTATTCGCTCGATATGGGCGCATTGATTGCCGGTGCAAAATTTAAAGGTGAATTTGAAGAACGTTTAAAAGCAGTAATCAAAGAAGTCACTTCTGCAGATGGCGATATTGTCTTATTCATTGATGAAATCCACACTTTAGTTGGTGCTGGTGGCGGACAAGGTGCTATGGATGCCGCAAACATCTTAAAACCTGCTTTAGCACGAGGAGAATTAAGAGCGATTGGTGCAACAACCTTAGACGAATATCAAAAATATTTTGAGCAGGATAAAGCCTTAGAACGTCGTTTCCAGAAAATTACTGTGAGCGAACCAGATACTGAAAGCGCGATTTCTATCTTAAGAGGGATCAAAGAGAAATATGAAACACATCATAAAGTTCGTATCAAAGACGAAGCAATTATTGCCGCAGTCGAACTTTCGCAACGTTATATTACAAACAGATTTTTACCCGATAAAGCCATCGATCTAATTGATGAAGCTGCTTCTAAATTACGCATGGAAATCAACTCAAAACCTGAAGAATTGGACGTTTTAGACAGACGTATCATGCAATTAGAAATTGAGATTGAAGCCATCAAACGCGAAAATGATGAAGCAAAACTGAAATCGTTGAATGCAGAATTGGCAAATATTAAAGAAGAACGCGATGAGATTTTCTCCAAATGGCAATCTGAAAAAGATGTTGTAGATCAAGTACAAGCTACCAAAGAAGCCATTGAAAATTACCGTGCAGAAGCCGAACGTGCCGAACGCGAAGGAAATTATGGAAAAGTAGCTGAATTGCGTTACGGAAAAATTAAAGAAGCGCAAGGACAATTAGATGTCTTACAGAAAGAACTAGAGACGCAGGAAGAAAACGCGCTGATTAAAGAAGAAGTAACGAATGAAGATATCGCCGAAGTAGTAGCAAAATGGACGGGAATTCCGGTAACTAAAATGTTGCAAAGCGAACGTGAAAAGCTATTACAACTCGAAAAAGAATTGCACAAACGTGTCGTAGGACAAGAAGAAGCTATTGTTGCCGTTTCAGACGCGGTTCGTAGAAGTCGCGCAGGACTACAAGATGCCAATCGTCCTATTGGTTCGTTTCTATTTTTAGGAATGACAGGTGTTGGAAAAACCGAATTGGCAAAAGCACTTGCCTCCTATTTGTTTGACGATGAAAACGCGATGACACGTATTGATATGAGCGAATATCAAGAATCGCATTCGGTGAGTAGATTGGTTGGTGCGCCTCCAGGATATGTTGGCTATGATGAAGGCGGACAATTGACAGAAGCCGTAAGACGCAGACCGTATTCAGTGGTTTTACTCGACGAAATTGAAAAAGCGCATCCAGATACCTTCAATATCTTATTGCAAGTCTTGGATGAAGGACGATTGACTGATAATAAAGGAAGAGTTGCCGATTTTAAAAATGCTATCATCATTATGACTTCAAACATGGGAAGTCATATCATTGAAGAAAAGTTTAAGGCAATGCAAGACATGCACAGCGCTACAGAAGCTGCTAAAGTGGAAGTCTTAGGCTTGTTAAAGAAAACGGTGCGACCTGAGTTCCTAAATCGTATTGATGACATGGTGATGTTTACTCCTTTAACACAAGCTGACATCAAAGAAATTGTGCGTTTGCAATTAAAAAATGTGGTAAAAAGGCTTTCAAAACAGCAAATTACCTTAGATGCTACCGAAGAAGCCATTCAGTATTTAGCACAACAAGGATTTGATCCGCAATTTGGTGCAAGACCTGTAAAACGTGTGATTCAACGAAAAGTACTAAATGAATTATCTAAAGAAATTCTAAGTGGAAAAGTTACTGCTGAAAGTATTATTTTATTAGATGAATTCAATGATGAATTGGTCTTTAGAAACCAAACAAGTTTGATTGAGAATTAAGTAAGATATTCTCTATAAATAAAAGTAATCAAGAGCAGCTCACAAAAAGCTGCTCTTGATGTTTACTAACAAAGACAGGAAATATTCACATCTCCTGAACTACAAGATTCATACATAAAACGCTGTTCGAAAGGCTTTATTTTACAGGGAAAAGTTAAAATTTTGAGAATTCTTTCTGCCAACGAAAGAAAGTTTAAAATAGTATAAAGGCATATAAAATAGTTTTGAATCGAAAGAAAAGAAGTCATTCAGTGAAATAAATAAAACCTGAATTTTCAATAAAGAATTTACAGTCATTAAAACAATAACTGTAACTTTAAAAAGTTAAATAATAAACATCTAAAACCAAACCATGTTACAAAGAATAATTTTAAGTACACTTTTGATATTTAGTATTTACGCTCATGCACAAAATGAAAAACCAAATAGAGATGCTTTTGTATTAACTGTTGCTGTAGATACTGTCAACTATTACCAACAAGACGTTCCTATTTCACCATATTTTGTAAAAGATAAAATTCTTCAAATCTATCCTACAGAAAAACTATTTATTGAAACTGAGGTAAAAGCGGATTCTATTCATTCTATGAAAGTTGTCAAAGAAAATTTGAATCCAGAAAAGACCATTGTTATTGAATTTATTCAAAATGTAAAAGGCAAAAATCATGAAGGAATGATGTTAAAAGTAGACAATCCTTTTGAAAAAGCGTTGCGATACAAAGCCCTAATGTATATCAATGGTAGAACGGAATGGATTCCAACAAGTATTATTCCTGTCAGACCAAAATTATCGAGTTTTGAAGTTTGGAATGATGTCATTTTATCGTTGGTTTTAGTCGAATGGAAACTGGAATAACATTTTTTTTGATTGAGTTGAATATGATGCAATTCCTTTTAAATACTCATAAGCAAAAAAAGATAGAAGCATATACAAAGCCACACTCCTATCTTTCCTAACTAACTCAAAATTTATAATTATAGTAGGATATAATTCAATACTAATTTTTATTGTATGTACCTGCACAAGTATCTGGCGCGCAACTTATACCAGGATCCGTAAAACAAGCATCAACCTTCACTGTTTGACAATTTTGATACGGACAGGTTTCTGTATACGGACAAGTATCCGTAAATGGACATGGACGACCTATGGTTTGTGCTAGTGTATCTGCTGCATTTGCAGTTCCACCTTTGACAGTTCGGGGGCGAAAAGAAGCAATATTACTCTTTCCTAAACGCAACTTGACATTCAAATTCTTTTTCTTCATGATATACTTTTTTAAATTTGACAATTAACCATTGATCCACAACCATCAGGAGTACAACTGATAATTGGATCCGTATAACAAGCATCTTCTCGCATGGTGATACAATGATAAGGACAGGTTTCTTTATCTGAACAGATATCAGAAGGTTGACATACATCTTGCTCGACAGTAATCGGCGGACTATATGCGATTCCTCCTGTTACTTTTTTACTATTGAAAGAAGCGATCTTATCCTTTCTCAAACGTAACTTCATATTCAAATTCTTTTTCTTCATAGTATTAGATGTATTAGAAATTAATGATTCAACTAAACTAGCAATACGACACCATTTTTTTCAAAAAAATCACTGATTATCTACTGGTACTGGCTTGCAATTATCAAATTTAGGATCTGTACATGAACATGTTTCAATTGGGCACAAACTGTTATGTGTTAATGGATCGTCTGAATTAGCATTGGCGCTTCCTCCTGTAAGTTTTTTAGCATCTAACACAGCAATTACCTTCTTTTTCAATGCCAGCTTTATAGTGAAGTTTCTTTTTTTCATGATTTATATTTTAAATTAATACTACATAAATTTACTAACAATCAACCACTTAACAATACATAGAAACTATACTTCGACTACGTGTTAACAATAAAAACCATTTTTATACCGATCGGTATATTTTTTTAATTATATTTGAAGTATGATTACGAAAGCCGAAAAAACCGCCGCTTTTATTGTAGAAACTGTCGCACCTATTTTTAATAAGAATGGATACGCCGCGACTAGTATTTCTGATATTACCAAAGCAACAGGTTTGACAAAAGGTGCCATTTACGGAAATTTCAAAAACAAAGAAGAACTGGCCATTGCTTCCTTTAAGTTTATGGTAAAGCTTTTAATGAAAGAACTCGTAAAGCATATGGACAAGAGCAATTCTCCTATCAGAAAGCTGTTTCTGATCTCCGATTTTTACCGTAATTATTATTTATACACAAACAAAATGGGTGGTTGTCCTATTTTAAATGTTGGCGTGGACGCGAATAATCAAAATACATTACTATTACAAAAAGTGCGCACCATTATTCAACGCATACAAGATCAATTAGCAACGATAATTGAAGATGGAATTGAACGTGGAGAAATAAGCACTGAAGTCAACGCCATGTTTACCGCAAAACGTATCGATACCATGATTCAAGGAGCAATTTTTATGGCATATACCATGGATGATGAATTTTACATTAAAGACACCATGGATCAAATTGATAAAATGATTGATACCGAATTAAGAGCATAAAACTATTTTTTTAATCAAAAATATACCAATTGGTATATTTTAAAAACAACATATAATGAACGAATTACCAAAAATTTTAACCAGCAAAACTAAAATCAGATTTCAAGATTGCGATCCTTTAAATCATCTTAACAACAGTAAATATTTAGATTACCTCATCAATGCAAGAGAAGATCAATTGATTGAGCACTATGATTTAAATATCTTCGAAAATGCTAAAAAAACAGGCACAACTTGGGTAGTTGGCTCGCATCAAATTGCCTACCTACGACCTGCAAATGTGATGGAAACCGTTACTATTGAATCACAATTGCTTCACTATGGCAAAAAACAACTCTTAGTTGAAATTCGCATGTACAATGAAGAAAAAACCGAATTAAAAGCGGTGATGTGGAGTTCTTTTGTGCATTTCAACGTACTCAAAGGAAAAGCACACGAACATAATGAACAGTTTTTATCACTTTTTGAAAATGTTCAACTTCCTGTAGCTGAGACTAATTTTGACGAACGTGTAAAAAGTTTGCGAATGGTCAGCATTTCTTGATAATTATCAGTTTTCGAAGTTGAGTTTTTAAGTATCTTTACAGCAAAACTGAACGTTTTATGAACATTAACCGTTATATCGATCATACGTTACTAAAACCTACAGCAACGATCGCTGACATACAACAACTCTGTACAGAAGCTATTGAACATAACTTTTTTTCTGTTTGTGTGCATAGTTCACATGTAAATTTGGCAAAGGATTATCTTTTTCCCAACACCGATGTAGTTGTCTGTAGTGTTATTGGTTTTCCGTTGGGCGCAATGAGTACCGAAGCGAAAGTAGCAGAACTGCGACAGGCAAAAATTGATGGTGCTTACGAATTTGATATGGTTATCAATTTGGGTTGGCTTAAATCGGGAGAAGAAAATTTAGTCGAAGAAGAAATCAGAAAGCTAAAATTTACTGCTGGAAATAGTGTTTTAAAAGTCATTATAGAAACCTGTTACCTTTCGGATGAAGAAATTGTAAAAGCATCTCAACTTGCGGTAAATGCAGGTGCTGATTTTGTAAAAACTTCCACAGGATTCGGAACTGGCGGCGCTACTTTAGAAGCAATCAATTTGATGAAAAATGCTGTAAACGGAAAAGCAAAACTAAAAGCTTCTGGTGGTATTCGTGACTTTGAAACCGCTCAAAAATATATTGATGCTGGTGTTTCTCGTATCGGAACTTCTAACGGAATTGCTATTGTTTCTGGAACTTCAGCTCAAAACAGTTATTAATTATGAGCATACATATCAATGCAAAAAAAGGTGATATTGCATCCACAGTATTACTTCCTGGCGATCCAGTTCGTGCCAAATGGATTGCAGAAACATTTTTAGAAAATCCAGTATTATACAACGATATTCGTGGTATGTACGGCTATACAGGAACATTTCAAGGGAAACCTGTTTCTGTACAAGGTACCGGAATGGGCGCGCCATCAATCTCCATCTATGTACATGAATTGATCAATGAATACGATGTGCAAAAACTCATTCGTGTAGGAAGTGCAGGTTCATATCAAAAAGAAGTGCAAATTCGTGATATTGTGGTAGCCATGTCAGCTTCTTCAAACAGTAGCATGAATAGTTTGCCTTTTTTGGGAGAAAACTTTGCGCCTACTGCTGATGCGGAATTGTTTATGGATGCAATTAATGTTGCCAAAGAAAAAAACATTCCTGTAAAAGCCGGAAACATCTTGACTAGCGATATTTTTTATCAAGAAGATCCTGATTATTATAAAAAATGGGCAAAGTATGGCGTTTTGTGTGTAGAAATGGAAACTTCTGCCTTATACACAATTGCTGCGCGTTTTCAAGTAAAAGCATTATCTTTACTCACAATCTCGGATAGTTTGGTAACGCATGAAACCACAACTTCCGATGAACGAGCGCAAACTTTCAAAGAAATGATCGAAATTGCACTTGCTATTAGTTAATCAAAAAACACAAACACCTAATGAAAAAAAATATACTATTCGTGCTAAGTTTATTCTTAGTCGTAAATTGTTTTGCACAAGAAAGAAAAGACACTAAGAAAGAAGAAAAAGTAAAAACTTCTGTGTACTACTTAATTCGTCATGCGGAAAAAGATCGTTCTGACAAAAGCAATAAAAATCCAGATTTAACAAAACAAGGTCACAACAGAGCTGAATATTGGGCTTCTGTATTTAAAAAAGTGCCTTTTGACGCTGTGTATTCTACAGACTATAATAGAACACGACAAACGGCGAAGCCAACAGCAGAATCACAAGAATTAGAAATAAAAACCTATAATCCATTTGGAATAAAACTAGATGATTTTTTAAAGAAAACTAAAGGACAAACAGTTTTAATTGTTGGTCACAGTAATACAACACCAGCCTTTGTAAATAGACTGATTCAAAGAGAAGATTATGAATCTATTAAAGACGATAACAATGGAAACTTATACATTGTTACCATTTCTGGAGATTCTAAAACAGTACAATTATTGACGGTAAATTAATTTTCATCTAAAATATAGTATAAAAAAACGCCACTTTGTAGTGGCGTTTTTGTTTGGTATATAATTCTATTATTTTGGACAAGTACAAGACCAATTGGCACAAGTCATAGTTTCATCTGGAGTTCCAGTACAACCATTCGCAGAAGTATCATCATTTGGACAAACAGCCAAAGAAATAGTATGTGTTACTATTGGACAAATCCACATACTAATTGCGCATTCTAATGCAGTTCCTCCTTTAATTTGGTTCATGCTGCTTAAATCTGAAATCTTTTTTTTGTTAAGCTTCAAGTTGTTTAATTGCTTTTTTTTCATAATAATTGGTTTTAAAAAGGTTCATACTACTTTAAACTTAATCATTTGAAAAAGAGCTACCTAGAAAAGTAAATCGTGATTTATAAATAACGTTCAATTTCTCTGTAAAAACAGAAAACGTCACTCAAAAGCGACGTTTTCTTTTCCCAAACTATGTGCAAACAATTAAAACTTCATTCCAATACCAATTCCTATTACTAACGGATTGATATCTACATCTGCTCCTACGGTTGCTCCTAGTGCTGTATTCGCATTGACAGTAGCATCTGTTTGAATGAGGATCTTTTTTATATCTAAATTTAAAAACCAAGTATCTGTAAGTGCATAATCAAATCCTGCCTGAAAAGCGAATCCGAAACTATTATCATAATCTATAGCGTCTGCCACTGGACCTTCATCTGCACTGTAAAAAATGGTATAGTTAATTCCGGCTCCTATATATGGTTTAAAATCGCCTAGCGGATAATGATATTGCAACGTTAATGTAGGCGGTAATAACCAAACATCGCCCAAATCAATTGTCCCAACTGCAGTATTGATAGCTTCAACATCATGATTGGTCGTTGCTAAGATTAATTCAGCCGCCCAATTTTCGGTGAAGAAATAGGTGAAATCCAATTCAGGAACATAGGCTGTAGCGATAGAAACATCACCACCAATAGTTTCAATAGTAGCGCTTTCATTTGGTATAACAGAAATTATACGTGCGCGCACCTGCCATTTTTTGAACGTATTTTCATCTTGTTGTTGAACATCTTCTTGTGCTGTTAGTTGAACAATTCCTAACAATAAAAAAACACCGAATACTGCTTTTTTCATAAGTCTATTATTTAATTATTATAGTACAAATGTATGTCCGACTTTCTCAAGGAAAAATGACAAAAGTCATAGTTTATTGAAAGATATTATTAGGAATTATAAAAGCTTAGATGCCTATATACTTGCGATTCTAAGAAATGTTAGTAACTTTGGCAATTCATGCAAAAAAACATCAACATACAAAACAAGAAGGCGCGCTTTCAATACGAAATCTTAGATAAGTATACAGCGGGAATTGTACTCACAGGAACGGAAATTAAATCCATTCGGTTGAGCAAAGCTTCTATTGCCGAAAGTTTCTGCGAATTCAACGAGCGCGGTGAACTTTTTGTAGTGAATATGTATATTGAAGAATACGCTTTTGGGACACACTACAATCACAAACCAAGAAGCACACGTAAGTTATTGTTGAACAAAAAAGAGTTGCGCAGCTTAAACAAACAAGTCAAGAACTCAGGATTAACCATTGTTCCTTTGCGTTTGTTTTTAAATGAAAAAGGCTTGGCCAAACTTTCTATTGCGTTGGCAAAAGGTAAAAAAATCCACGATAAGCGTGAAACCATGAAAGATCGCGACAACAAACGTAATCTAGATCGTATTAAGAAGAGTTTCCGCTAGTTTTTTATTATTCACTATATGTATCATGTACTTGCTACATGATTTTATTACGGAATTCGTAAAACGTGCTTTCTTATGTCATCTTGAACTTAGAAGCTCATAAACTCAGTATCTTATTAATTAGCTGAATACTGTCATTTCTGCGTGGTTACTAAGTTTATCGAAGTGCAGGCAGGAATCTATTTTACGCTACTGAACGCTCTTGTTGAATTTATCAATGCAGTTTTATTCAGCTTGTCGAAAAATTACGGAAAACCCCATTGTATATATAATCTTTGTTTTACATTTAAGGAAAATAAGAGGAAGTTATAATAAACAAAGTTCCTGCTGTTTACTGTACTAGGTATGATAACAGAAATTCTTGTTTCACATACATTACAGAACATAGTGATAATGCTATAAGTATAAAGGAGGTTAGCCACTAAGTGTAGTAATATCGCGGAATGTAGAAACGTAAACTGAAGTGAATACTAATGATTTTTGTGAAACCTGAAATGCTAAACGCAGGCGAAACTCAAGAATCAAACCCGTTTTAAAGAAGAATTTGCGAAGTGTTTGTGTAGAGTTTAAGTGAGAAGTAGAATGATAAAAAATACATTCTGTAAAACTATATAATTTGATCGAAGTAAAATGTTTATTACTTGATCATAAGGTTTTATGATTTTTTCAATACACTATATTTATAAATTGAATAAAAATTAAAAGAGAAATATTATGATGTAGTTATAATTGCCTTTTTTCTACATTTTTAGTAAGTCTTACAAACTATAAAAAATAATCCTAAATGAAAAAACACTACACTTTTAAATGGAAAAAAATAGTTACTCTGTCTATGATCCTATTTTCTTGGTTTTCTACTCAGGCGTATGACTATTGTAATCCCGTAGTTAGAAGTTATAATGCAACGGCAGAAGTAAATAGTTTAGAACATATTTCTTTCAATCCAGTTTGTTCTAGTACTCCAGTAGTTTTAAGTACTCCAACCCTTAATTCTCCCACATCCAATTCCTCTAATGCTAATGATATTTTTGTAGATTTCACATTACCTTTAAATGCAATGCCAGGAAGCGTAACGTTAACATTTGTAGGGTCATTTACAGTCGTCGTCACCTTTGATAACAGCTTTGAAAATGCAGGGCAACACAGTACAACTCTTGATAGTTCTGATATCACAAACAATCCTTTTGTTGCCTCTAGTAATTCTTTTTTTTTGCCGGATGATACCTATTCTGTGCAATTAGCGTATTTAGATACAACAGGGAACCCCTTTCTTAGTGATATCAATACTAATATTACTTATGATTCTGTTACCTTACCTCCAGTACTTATTAGTCCCTCGGATAATTCTTCAACTACACCGGGTAGTTCTCTAATAAACTTACAGTTTACAATTCCAGAAACACCACTTACAGGAACTGTTAAATTAACATTTACTGATGCAAGTAATAATGATATTGTTTTAACACTATTGGATATAACGTCTTTTAGTGGAAACATTGACGGATTGAATTTTGCATCAACTCCAGAAATTCTTATCGCTAGTTCAAATAGTTTAGCAGATGGCATTTATGATATAACTCTAGAATATCAAGATTCCGTTGGTAATTCCATAGCTACCGATACAGCTACAGGATTCTCTTTTGACACCGTTACTTTATCCAATGACACATTTCAATTTAATAATTTCACTATTCTTCCAAACCCTACCTCCTCAAAAGTAGTTATCAATACAAAAGAAAATATAAAAAATATTTCACTTATTTCCAGTATAGGATTCCAATTTCATATCAAAATAGATCATATCATTAATGAAAAATATTCTGTAGATATGAGTAATTTGAGTAATGGAGTGTACTTTGTAGTTATAGAAACTGACTCAAAATATTATACCAAGAAAATAATCAAAAAATAAATGTTTAGGTAAAATTCGATAAAAATGAACATAGAACAGATTAGAAAAGATATTAAAGATTGTGACAAAAAGTTTTTTTTGGATAGCGCAGGTTCTTCATTAATGCCAAAATCTGTTGTAAAACAAATCACGACTTATTTACAGAGTGAAGAAAATCATGGAGGATATTTAGTTGCAGAAAATGAAAGAGAGGATATAGAAATCTTCTACTCTCAAGCTGCTCAATTAATTAATTCAAAACCTTATAATATTGCCTATACACATGACGCAACCGATTCATACATTAAAGCATTGTCTTCTATTAACTTCAAATCTAATGATGTAATAATAACATCAGATGTTGATTATGGCTCAAACCAGATTCAATTTCTTTCTTTAAAAAAACGATTTGGGATTAAAATTAAAAGAATCAAAACTTTAGAAAATGGAGAATTAGATTTATTAGATTTTGAAAATTTGGTAGATATTCATAAACCCAAATTGGTTGCCATTACTCATGTTCCAACCAATTCAGGTTTAATACAAAATGTAAAAGCAATTGGAAAAATTTGCAATGAAAGGCATGTGCTTTTTCTTTTAGATGCTTGCCAATCTATAGGACAAATAAATGTAGATGTCCAAGAAATAAAATGTGACTTTTTAACCGTAACTGGAAGGAAATTTCTAAGAGGACCAAGAGGGACAGGATTTCTATATGTTTCTGACAGAGTATTAAAAGAGGACTATTATCCACTTTTCATAGATGGATTTGGAGCAAGATGGACAAAAACAGATGATTTTGAGATTATTGAATCGGCAAAACGTTTTGAAACTTGGGAAAAACCTTATGCATTAAAAATAGGTTTTACTGAAGCATTAAGATATCTAAATCAAATAGGCATCGATAATGTTCAATCTTATAATTCAAAGTTAATGAAACACTTTAGAAATAATATTTCTTCTATCCCCGGAATAAATTTATATGATAAAGGATTAAAAAAATGCAATATTTTAACCTTTAACAAAACTAACAAATCACTTGAACACACAATAACCAAATTAAAAGAAAACAATATCTATTTTAGTGTAAGCAACAAACAATGGGGTATTATTGATTTTGAAAAGAAAGAAGTTGAATGGGTTATAAGATTGTCCCCTCATTATTTTAATACTTTGACAGAAATTGATTATGTCTCTGAAGTTATTGATGGAATGTAAAAAAACTTTACCTAACAATGTATATATTCAATTGCTAGCTTCTAGCTTACTAGCGAAATTATTTGTTGAAACACGCAACGAAATCATCCACAAACACGCCAAACAACACATACCAAAATCAAGCACATTCAGATTTCCCGAATGCGCTCAATTTAGTACATCTTATACCTTTTTCTAAGCAATCGCTTCTTCTGATGCTGTATGAGTTACATCAGAAAGTATTTGAGCATCTTTTTTATAGTCTATCAATCTGCTAAAAAACCATATAAAAGGTTCTGTTTGTCCTTTGAGTTTACAACTTCCATTACATATACTAGCAAGCAATTCTTGAATATCACACGCTTGTAAAGCAGCCATGGAGACTTCAGTATCAAATACGAATGAACAAAAAGAGATATCTTCAGTAGGCAAGGTACTTGTTGTGACAGTTCCTTCTTTGATTAGCATTACAAATGGCTCAGAATCTTCCTCCACTTTTAGGGTGATTTGCAAGTCTGGAGTAGGAAGCTTTTTTGTTGCTATTGATTGTCTAAGATAATTGACAAATCTATCGCTCCAATCGTCTAAATTGAAACGTTCTGTATTGGTAGTTTCAACTTTGTTACGTTTTGATGCAAGTTCAAGATCAACTTCTTTTTCTGCTAATATAAGCGCTTCAAGTGTTTTATCGACATCGGCTTTTGTATGTGCTGCAGAGCAAATAAATCGCAAACGTCCTTTTCCACTTTCCACAATTGGATAGGTTACCGCAGATGTTTGCACACCGCGTTTATATAAACTTTGTACAATAGCGTATAATTTATCTTTATCTTCAAAATGTGGTGTGACAATAGGTCCATCGCCAGTGCCTAAATCATATCCAGCATCTTCAAACTGTGTACGCATATAACGCGTTGTATCCCACAATCGTTCTTGTAATGTAGCATCCGAACGAAGACGTCTTAAAGCGGTAAGCGCAGCTGCCATATCTGCGGGACTTATGGAAGCTTGAAAAATATAAGCTCTCGAAGATGATTTTAAAAGATCAACATGTTCATGATTCGCAGCGACAACTCCACCAAGACTTCCTAAAGCTTTACTCAGTGTAGTCATGATAAAATCTACTTCTTCAGTAACTCCTTGGTCTGCACAAATTCCAGCTCCATTTTCTCCATAAAAACCAAAAGAATGTGCTTCATCTACCAATACAAGCGCATTGTATTTTTTGGCCATCCGTACAATCTCTGCAACTGGTGCTGCGCCTTCTCCCATGCTATATACGCCTTCTAGTACGACTAAAATAGTATTGTATGGAGATACTTCTGATTGCAAAACGGATTCTAAATCCGCAACATTATTATGTTTAAATGTTCGAACAGTTGCACCACAAAGACGTGCTCCATCTACTATAGATGCATGACAAAGTTGATCAATAACAACTACATCATTTTTCCCTAAAAGTCCAGCCACAGCTCCAACATTGGCCGTATATCCCGTAGGAAACAAACATGCACTTGGTTTACCTACCAAATTGGCAAATTCTGTTTCAAATTCTAAATGCTGATTCGTCATTCCGGATGCTGCAGCGGAAGTTCCCATACCTGTTCCGAAGTTTTCTAAAGCACTTAGTGCATTATTCATAACCTCACGATCACGATTTAATCCTAAGTATAAATTAGTGGTCCAAATAATAGCTTCTTGTACCTCATCATTATACGCATCGCCCACAATTCCTTTCGTGGCACTTCCCGTTTTTAAAACTTTTCCATACGGATTTCTACGATTTGTATTTACCATACGCATTACTTCTTGAACTAACTTACTCTTATCCGTCACGCTCCATGCTGTAACTTTTGCGGCTTGAAATGTAGGATGACTCGACTGAATGTGAGATTGAAAAGTTGCCAATGAATCTAGCGTAGTATTGAATTGCTTTTTTGCGGAAACTTCATTCCCACTAACGACAGTAGCAATATAGTTTGAAAGTGTGTGTAGTGTTGGATTTTCGAAAATTACATGCGCCGATAATTTAATAGCTAATGCATTCGAAAGTCTGCTACTAAATTCCAATGTGCTTAGCGAATCTAATCCATAATTCTCAAATGATTCATCAGGTGAGATTTGAATGGAACTGGCTAAATTCAAAATTGTAACAAATTCATTTTTAACGATTTCAGAAATGTTACTTTTTAATTCTTCAGTAGATAATTTTGTCAATTTTTGAAACTCTTTGCCTGTTGTTGATGCAGATGTACAATTATTATCATGCTGTACACTAGAAAGCTTTTTACGATCTAATTTATCATTTGGTAAAAGCGGTAATTTGTCAAGGTAATTTACAACTTGAGGAATCATATATTTTGGCAATCGTTTTGACAAATAAAGTTTTATAGAATCCTTTGTCGGTGACATATCTTTATCCGTTACAACATATACAGCAAGTATTTTTTGTCCAATTCCTCCTTCTATCACTGAAGCTGCGGCAGCTTTAATACCTTTCATTGTTTCGAGAGTGGATTCTATTTCCTCCAATTCAATTCGAAAACCTCTTATTTTCACTTGCTGATCTACACGTCCAAGAAATTCAATGTCTCCATCTTGTAGTCTGCTACACAAATCGCCTGTTTTGTATAATCTTTTATGTGGAATGAGGTCGCTAGGTATTATTTCAACAAATCGTTCTT
Source organism: uncultured Kordia sp. (assembly GCF_947489565.1). GTDB lineage: Bacteria > Bacteroidota > Bacteroidia > Flavobacteriales > Flavobacteriaceae > Kordia. Next base: position 71,877 of record NZ_CANLEA010000010.1, read on the forward strand.
TTGTTTTTTCTTCATCATATAAATATCCACGTGCGAGTTTGCTTCCCGCAAGGTATAATTCTCCTGCTTCGCCAATCGGTAGAAGCTGTAGATTTTCATCTAAAATATAAGAGTTTGAGTTTTTTACAGACTTTCCTATAGTGACGATTTCAGTATCTTCAAAAAGTTCCTTCACCGTAGAAAATACCGTGTCTTCTGTAGGTCCATAAAAGTTGAATACGCGTGAAACTGATTTTTGGTCAAATACTTGCTTTACCAACGAACGTTTGAGTGCTTCTCCTCCAAAAATGAGTGTTTTTATGCCGCTTGGCAAATCTTCTACGGAAAGTAATGCTTGTACTGAAGACGGAACCATCACACAGGTTCTTACTTCTGCAACTGCTGGAATATGATTTAAATCTAACGCATTTTGGGCCAATATAATTTTTCCGCCTAATGCTAAAGTTCCCATGATTTCCATCACAGAAGTATCAAAACATACCGATGCTGCAGCAAGCATTCCATTCAATTCTGCATCACTAAACAATGCTCGCATCGATTGACTCATCGCAACAGCACTACGATGTTCTACAGCAACACCTTTTGGTTTTCCTGTAGAACCAGAAGTATAAATAATATACGCCAACGCATTCGCACTGGCTTTCACTACAGCACTTTTGTGATTCCCTAAATTATCAATTTGAATTAACTCCGTTGCGTCTTTGCACAGATTGGCAGTTTGTTCAGCATCAACAATAGTGATCACCGCACGAGAATTTTTCAACATGTACTTGATTCTATCTTCAGGGTATGATGGATCTAGTGGAACATACGCACATCCTGCTTGCATCACTCCGATTAAAGCTGCAATAAGTTCCCACGATCTATTCATACAGACTCCTACTAAAGATCCGGGCAAAACGTTACGATGTTTGAGTTCTCCAGCAACTTCATCAACCTTTTCTAACAAGGTTTTATAGTCAATTCTGGTAGTTCCATCTACGATTGCTATTCGTTCTGGGGAAGCTAGCATTTGCTTTTTAATCAATCCGCAAATAGTTGTTTCTAGGTTTTCATCAATATTTTGAATTAATTCATCCATATCATCTTTCTTTATAATTAAGTTGTTTTTTAAAAGTCAGATGGATTGTAGGGAAGTCCAATTATTACTTAGCGATTGTCTAACCAATAATTATAAAATTTTATCTATTATTTTTTAGTGGTATGAATACAGTAATTACTTCGGTTGTTACTAAAATTATGACATAATTATTCCAATTCAAAATAATACCTATGAAACTATAAAAGATCTCGTCAAGAAGAATTTAAAGCAGTATAACAATCTTTGTAAAAACACGTTGTTATATGTATATGAGAATTTTAATTCCTTTACTATTTATTGTCTTTTTATCTGCTTGTTCAGAGCAAAAAAGCACATCATACAAACCCAAAGTATTTACTAAGGTTGATAACATTTCATCGCTTCCAGAGTTACGTCAATTTGTAAAAAGTGTAGATTCAAGTTTGCAAAAATTCATAACAAAATCGCCTAAGTTTTATGGTATGAATAGTAGAAATCTTGTTGCTACATTAAAGCATCGATTGGATTCTATGTTTCCCAATTTCACCTTTATCAAAGAAGATTTTGACGGCAATGGATATACCGATTTGGTCGTGACTGGAGAGTATTATGAAAATGAATTGCTAGTATTGGCAATTATGAATGATGGAAAAGAAAAATATACTGCAATTCCTTTAAATTTAAGATATCATGATGATTTCCCAACCTATCCAAAATTGGTTTACAAAGATCAAATTCCAGTAATTGAACTCTATTCTAGTCATGCTTTTGCGGAACGTTCAGAGAATGGCATTTCCAAAACGACACTCAGGTATAAATTTGGAACCTTTATCGATTATGTAAAACCTTCAAAAGCGTATGAAATTGCTAATATAGAATTTAGAACACATGGTTGCCATGGATATTGTCCCGTTTATGAATTAATTTTAAATGAAAATTCAACTTCAACTTTTAAGGCTAAATATCACAATTTCGGCAAAGAACGTATTGCCGATATAAAAAACGAAGAAGGAGAATTTGAAACCATCATTCGGAAGGAAGATTATATGGAACTATGCAATATCATAAGCTATTTGCAAATAAAGAATTATTACGATGATTATTTTTCTGGTAGCATGCATTCGGCATCTGCTACTTTGAAAGTGCATTTTAAAGATGGAACTACAAAAACGATAGAAGATGATGGAATGGCTGCAACGAACGGTTTAGTATACCTTTACAATAAACTATCTGCCATACGGTTTAATCAAGATTGGAAAGAAATTGATACTGTAAACTAGTTCTTATCTTCCAACATAGGCACAAAACGAAACTCTCCAAATTCTTTTTTAGAAAATTCTTTTTCAGAAATTCTAATGAATAGCGTCATGATTTGTGCTTTATTATTTTCTCCCACAGGAATGACGAGCTTTCCTCCTACTTTTAATTGTGCTAATAAAGGTTTTGGCACATACGGCGCGCCTGCGGTAACCACAATTCCGTCAAAAGGTGCTTGTTCTGGTAAGCCTTTGTAACCATCGCCAAAAATGAGTTTTTTTGGTCTATATCCTAACTTTGGTAAGAATAGACTCGTACGCTTAAACAATTCTTTTTGACGCTCAATACTGTATACTTTGGCTCCTAATTCGAGTAACATCGCTGTTTGATAGCCACTTCCTGTCCCGATTTCTAAAATTTTCGCTCCTTTTTCTATGGCGAGCAATTGTGTTTGAAACGCTACGGTATACGGTTGAGAAATGGTTTGATCGGCGCCAATAGGAAACGCTTTGTCTTGGTACGCGTGTGCTTCAAAACTCGAATCCATAAACAAATGACGTGGAATATTTCGAATTCCATCCAATACTTTTTCATCAGTAATTCCCTTGTTAGCAACTACTTGCGCTAACTGGTTTCGCATTCCTTTATGTTTAAACGAGTCTTTCATCTGTTCGCAAAAATAACAGTATTTTTTATCTAACAACACAAATAATTCATTAAAAATACAAGTTATTGAGTACGAATGCATTTCAACTTACATTCCGCATTCAAACAAAAAAAATAAAAAATAATAGGTTTCCAAGAGAATTGTTTGTTATAAATCTAAGCGTTTTAGAAAAATAAATTATTTTTGTGCAAAACACTTTTTTTATGCTAAAAGCTGGAGTTTTAGGTGCTGGACACTTAGGAAAAATTCATCTTCGTTTATTACAACAATCTTCCAAATACGAACTAGTCGGTTTTTATGATGCAAATCCTGAATATGCAAAGGAAATAGCGGCTGAATTTGGATACACATATTTTGATACGATTGATGCATTGATTGATGCGGTAGATGTAATAGATATTGTAACTCCAACACTTTCTCATCACGAGTGTGCAAAAAAAGCAATTACCAAAGGAAAGCACGTTTTTATAGAAAAACCAATTACCAATACTGTTGCAGAAGCTGAAGAGTTAATTGCTTTATCTAAGGAATACAATGTAAAAGGACAAGTAGGACATGTAGAACGTTTCAATCCTGCATTTACGGCGGTGAAAGATAAAATTAACTCGCCAATGTTTATTGAAACACATCGTTTGGCTGAGTTCAATCCGCGTGGTACAGATGTTCCTGTGGTTTTAGATTTAATGATTCACGATATTGATGCTATTTTAAGTGTGGTAAAATCTAAAGTTGTACAAATTAATGCGAGCGGTGTTTCTGTCATTAGCAATTCGCCTGATATTGCCAATGCGCGTTTGGAATTTGAAAATGGCTGTGTTGCCAATCTGACGTCAAGTCGTATTTCCATGAAAAACATGCGTAAAAGTCGTTTCTTTCAGCGTGATGCTTACATTTCAGTAGATTTCTTGGAGAAAAAAGTGGAAGTGGTAAAAATGAAAGATGCGCCTAAAGTAGCAGACGAATACGCTATGATTCTTCAAAATGCAGAAGGCGTAAAAAAACAAATCTATTTTGAAAATCCTGACATTGATCAAAACAATGCTATCCTAGATGAATTGGAAACGTTTGCAGATGCCATCAACAATGATACAACACCAATTGTTTCCTTAGAGCAAGGAACAGAAGCTTTACGTGTTGCGATTCAAATCATAGAAAAATTCAATAAATAATTTTCAAATGAACATACTAAAACAAACACTCTTGTGCATTTGTCTGTTTACGATAACGTTTGCGTTTTCACAAGAAGAAGAAATAATTCCTGCCAAGAATATAGATTTATCAGCATTTATAAAGGATGCTCAAATCATGAGTAAGGAAAAAGATGCCTTTAAAATGGTTTGGTGGATTCCGTCAAAATATTGGAGATTATCTTTAGAAGACAGCAATATTGTTGATAGTGATCGTGCATATATTGATGAAATGATTGATTCTTTTGGAAAATTCACTTTAGTATGTATTATCAACACTGAAATTAATGCATATGGTAGTTTGGATAAGAAAGAATCTACCGTACGAATCAAAGATCAAAAAGGAACTATTTATAAACCTTTAGACGATAGTCTTGTTCCTGAAGATTTTAAAATGACATTATCCATCATGAAACCTATGATTTCTCAAATGTTAGGACAATTTGGAGAGCAATTAGAATTTCATGTCTTCCCCAAAAAAGCAAAAGACGGAACACTGATCGCGAATCCGTTAAGCAAAGGGAAATTTACAGTACTATTGAACAAAAAAGAATTTGATTTCATGCTTCCACTAAGTTCGATGGTTGAAAAAAAAGTATGTCCAGAAGATGATAAATTATTCAACGGGACTTGGAATTTTTGTCCTATACATGGTAAAAAACTAAAATTACAGACTAAATAAACTATATAATATGAAAAATGTAGCTGTCATCGGAGCAGGAACAATGGGCAATGGAATTGCACACACTTTTGCTCAATTTGGCTTTAAAGTTCAACTAATAGATATCTCTCAAACTTCACTCGATAAAGGAATTGCAACCATTACGAAAAACTTAGATCGTATGGTTTCTAAAGAACGTATTTCTGAAGAAGACAAGCAAAATACCTTAAGCAATATTACCACTTTTACCGATTTGAAAGAAGGTGTTGAGTATGCTGGTTTAGTCGTAGAAGCTGCTACTGAAAATGTAGATTTAAAATTGAAAATATTTAGAGATTTAGACGAATTATGCTCAGAAGATACCATTTTGGCAACCAATACGTCTTCCATTTCTATTACACAAATTGCGGCGGTAACTTCGCGTCCGGAAATGGTGATTGGAATGCACTTTATGAATCCTGTACCAATTATGAAGTTGGTAGAAATTATTCGTGGGTACAATACTTCTGATGAAGTAACAAACACTATCATGGAACTTTCTAAGCAATTGAATAAAGTGCCAACGGAAGTAAATGATTATCCAGGATTTGTAGCCAACAGAATTTTAATGCCAATGATCAACGAATCTATTGAAACGTTGTATAATGGTGTTGCAGGTGTTACAGAGATTGATACGGTAATGAAATTAGGAATGGCACATCCAATGGGACCATTACAATTGGCAGATTTCATCGGACTAGATGTGTGTTTGTCTATATTGAATGTAATGTATGAAGGATTCAAAAATCCAAAATACGCGCCGTGTCCACTATTAGTAAATATGGTAATGGCAGGAAAATTGGGTGTAAAATCTGGAGAAGGATTTTACGATTATGCAGAAAGTAGAAAAGCGGAAAAAGTCGCAAAAATGTTTAGCTAATGATCGATACCAAAACGTATCAACTAACGAGTAAAAAGTATCGAAATATCTTCTTTTTTATTTTTGGAAGAAGTTTGCTACAACTCTTACCATTTTTAATTGTGTGGACGCTATTATTAGGTTGGCAACTCGGTCGTTTGATTGCATTGTACAGTTTGATTGTACTAATTGTTGCAGGTTTTAGTTTTCTCATTTTAACGTTTGTTAAAAACTTAGAACCGTTTTTTTCGGATACACAAGTGCAATTTGATGAAGATACTTTACAAATTACAAGCAATGGCAAAAGTGCTTCTTGGAAAATGGGCGAACTCAAAAATGTAATCATCAAAGAGGATTATTGGCTTATCTATGTTACCAAAACAAAGTATGCATATGTTCCACATAATATATTTTACTCGGAAGACGATTTTAAAAAATTCAAAACTTATATAAACGCTTGAAACAACTCTTAGTTATACTATGTTTGTGTTTGCTTTGTTGTAAACAAACGGAGCAAAAAAGCGTGTCTAAAAACCAAATCAAAAAGACAAATGTATCGCAAGATCCGTTTGTCTTTTTTGATACTTTATTTAAAAAAAATCCAACGTATATCGCCAAAGGTTTTGACTTTCCTGTGGGAAAACCAGATGCAAAAGGCTATTACAATGCACAAAAATTTACGGTAAACGATCATTTAGGTGACGATTGGAACGGAACTGGTGGCGGAAACACCGATTTAGGCGATCCTATTTATGCCATTGGAAATGGATATGTAAAATTTGCTGAAGACTATGGTGGCGGTTGGGGAAATGTCATTCGCATCGTTCACAAATACAAAGGCAACTATTACGAATCCTTATATGCACATTGCGATAAAATTTCTGTAAAAAAAGGTAGCTTTGTAACCAAAGGAATGCAAATTGGCACTATTGGCAATGCTGATGGCGCTTATTATGCACATTTACATTTAGAAATTCGCGACGCCATTTTTATGGAAATCGGTGGCGGATATAGTAAGAATACAAAAGGATTTTTAGATCCTACGAAATTTATCAAATCAAACAGAGAATAACGTGGCAAAAATACAACCATTCAAAGCAGTACGACCAACACGTGACAAAGTAAGTCTTGTCGCAGCACGATCGTATCAAAGTTATACACAAGACCAACGAGAAGCGCGTTTGAATTACAATCCGTTTTCGTTTTTACATATTGTAAATCCTGGGTATAAATATCATAAAGAAATTTCTGGAAAAGAACGCTATGGTTTGGTGCGCAATCGGTATTTGGAGTTTAAAGAAGATGGAATTTTGGTGCAAGATGCATCACCGTGTTTTTATATTTATAGAGTTGTCAATCGCGAACAGCAAGTTTTTACAGGAATTGTCGCTGCAGCAAGTACAGAAGACTATAAAAATAATATCATCAAGAAACATGAAGATACGATAGAATATAGAGAACAGATTTTTAAAGAATATCTGAAAACGGCTGGTTTCAACGCCGAACCTGTGCTCCTCACCTATCCTGATTCTGAAACTATTGGCAACATTTTAGCATCGTATACAAAAACACGTGCCGAATTTGAATTTACCACAACTTATAGAGATACACATTATTTATGGTTGGTTGAAAATACTGATGATATCAAAGCTATTCAGGAAGAATTTACGCGTATGGATGCTATTTATATTGCGGACGGACATCACCGTTCGGCTTCTTCTTTTTTACTAAGTGTCGATGCCAAAAATGAAAATAGTGCGCATACAGGCAAAGAAAGCTACAATTCTTTTATGAGCTATTTGATTCCTGAATCAGAGTTGCGTATTTATGAGTTTAATCGTTTGATTAAAGATTTAAATGGCTTATCAAAAGAACATTTTTTGCTAAAGCTCGATCAAGTATTTCGTATTGAAAATAGAGGTAACGGACTTTATAAACCTTCTAAAAAACATCATTTTAGCATGTATTTAGATGGTGAATTTTATTCGTTATACTTGCGAAAGACAGATTATGAATTTACCGATTCCTTAAGCAAATTAGACACACATATTCTCTTCATTACCATATTGAAACCTATTTTAGGTATTACCGATTTGCGAAACGATAGTCGAATTGATTACGGATATGACAAGCACAATGTCATTGAAATGAAAAACCGAATTGATTCAGGCGAATTTGCTGTTGGTTTCGGACTCGTTCCTGTGAATGTTGATGAAATGAAGCGTATTGCTGACGAAGGCTTAACCATGCCTCCAAAAAGCACGTATATAGAACCTAAATTACGCAGTGGTGTTACTATTTATGAGTTCTAATGTTTAAAAAAACATCAATCATCAATCATCAATCGTTAATCAAAAATCAAATACTAAAAGATTAGAAATGTCTATCAAAGAACAATTAATCAATATAAAATCTTCCTTACCGAAAGAAGTTACCTTAGTTGCTGTTTCCAAAACAAAACCTGTCAGCGATTTACAAGAAGCATATGATGCTGGACAACGTGTGTTTGGTGAAAATAAGATTCAAGAAATGGCAGCAAAATGGGAAGTATTACCCAAAGATATTTCTTGGCATATGATTGGTCATGTACAACGAAATAAAGTCAAATACATGGCTGAGTTTGTAGATTTGATTCATGGTGTAGATAATTTCAAACTTCTAAAAGAAATTGACAAACAGGCAAAAAAACACAATCGCGTCATTGATTGCTTGCTTCAAATAAAAATTGCCGAAGAAGATTCTAAATTTGGAATGTCTGAAGAAGAAGCTACTGCGCTACTTACTTCCAATGAATTTCAAGAACTAGAAAATATCGTCATTGTTGGTGTGATGGGAATGGCAACTTTTACAGACAATCTCACGCAAGTGCGACAAGAGTTTAAAAAACTAAAAGACACCTTCGGTGTTTTACAATCTATTCATGAACGCTTGGAAACTATTTCTATGGGCATGAGTGGCGATTATGAACTCGCTATTGAAGAAGGTAGCAACATGGTGCGTATTGGAAGTAGTATTTTTGGCGCACGAAATTATCCTATATAAGCCATGAATGAGTTTGTTTGCTTCTAAAAATTCAACAAATACCATCATTATTATATTGTAGGAAAAGTAATAAACAGGTATTTACCCGTATTTCATCTATATTTTTTAAAGATTAAGCGTCATTAGATAGCAAACATCCTTAGGATATTTTTATATTTATAGCATAATCTAAAAATTACGCAGATCGTTTGTACGCAATAGTAGACATAGAAACCACAGGTGGAAAATATAATGAAGAAGGAATTACAGAAATTGCTATTTATAGATTTGACGGTCATGAGGTTGTAGATCAATTTATTAGCCTCGTAAATCCTGAACGTGAAATTCAACCTTTTGTGGTAAATTTGACTGGAATTAACAATAAAATGCTTCGCGATGCTCCTAAATTCTACGAAGTTGCCAAGCGAATTGTAGAAATTACACAAGATTGTATCATTGTAGCACACAATGCAAGTTTTGATTACAGAATTCTTCAAATGGAATTTAAACGTCTAGGTTTCGAATACAAACGCAAATCTTTATGTACCGTAGAACTTTCTAAAAAGCTCATTCCAGAAATGGAATCATACAAATTAGGAAAACTAGTTCGCGCATTGGGAATTCCTATGAGTGATAGACATAGAGCTTCTGGCGATGCACTTGCTACGGTAAAGTTATTTCAATTACTGTTGGATAAAGATTCTGAAAAAGATATCATTCAACAAGCTGTCAAAACAGAAATCAAGAAGAAAGTTGCCACACGCCTACTCGATATTTTAGAAAATTTACCTTCTGCCACGGGCGTATATTATATGCACAATAATAAAGGTGAAATTATTTATATCGGGAAAAGTAAGAATATTAAAAAACGTGTCAATCAACATTTCACAGGCACCAATAACAAATCTAAAAAGATTCAAAAACAAGTCGCAGCTGTAACTTTTGAACGTACAGGAAGCGAATTGGTGGCACTTTTAAAAGAAAGTCAAGAAATAAAACTTAAAAAACCCATCTACAATCGTGCGCAACGCAGAACTATTTTTCAATACGGCATGACTTCGCATACAGATGAGTTTGGCTATATTAATTTTCGTTTAGAAAAAGCAGATGGACGCAAAAAGTACATCACTACTTTCACCAATATTTCACAGGCAAAGCATGTCATGTTTAAACTGACAGAAGAATTTGGTTTGTGCCAAAAACTAAACGAACTGTACGCCACTAAAAAGCACTGTTTTCAGTATACTATAAAAGAATGTCAAGGTGCTTGTATTAAGGAAGAAACTCCCGAAAGTTATAATAAACGTGCATTACAAGCTATTGAAAAATACAGTTACTCAAACAAAGATATGTTGATCATTGATCGCGGACGCCATCATGATGAACGCAGTGCCATTTTAATTGAAAATGGCGAATATAAAGGCTATGGTTTTTACAGTCTAAACTATCAAATTACCAATAGAGAAGTTTTAAAAACCATCATTACTCCAATGCAGAATAATAGAGATGTTCAACATATTATTCAGAGTCATCTTCGCCGTAAAAACAAATTTAAGATCATTACCTTATAACACATAATTAGCATTATGAAACCGATGTACCAACTAGTTACCATGTTAAGCGTTCTGTTTTGTCATGGGCAAAATCCAATGAGTATTAAGTTTAATAAAGTATCACAAGAAGAACTTAATATGACTGTTTATGAGAAAGATACGACTGCACACGCCGTAGTGATTGAAGAATACGGAGAAAATTATTTTGATGTTGTGAATGATCGTATTTTTTTAATCAAACATTTTTATGCGAAGATTAAAATTTTAGACAAGCAAGGAATTGAGCAAGCTGCAAAAGTTCAAATTCCGTTTTATAAAGGTAAAAATTCGTATGAAGTCATTAAGAACGTAAAAGCCATTACACACAATTCTGATAAAATTGACCATTTAGGAAAAGATCAGGTGTTTTCGGTAGATATTAATAGCTTTTATGGCGAAAAACGATTCACCTTTCCCAATGTAAAAGTTGGAAGCGTTTTGGAATATCAGTACACGCTTGAATCACCTTTTATTTACAATTTTGAAGGTTGGGATTTTCAATCGGACATTCCAAAAATGTACAGTGAATTTAATGCCAAAATTCCTGCAAACTATCGTTATAACCGAACATTAAAAGGTTTTCAGAAGTTAGCTGTTAATGAAGCATCTGTTACAAAAAGATGTTTTAAAATTCCTGGCATTACTGGCAGAGCTGATTGCGAATTACTTAAATATGCCATGAAAGATATTCCTGCGTTTAAGGAAGAATCATACATGCTTTCAAGAAATAATTATTTGTCTAAAATTGCTTTTGAATTGGCTGAATTTGTTCGTTTTGATGGCGGAAAAGATGTGTATACAAAAACATGGAAAGCCGTTGATAAAGAAATGCGCAAAGACAAAGATATTGGTGCACAAGTGCGAAAAAAAGGGTTCTTTAAGAATCAACTTTCAAAAGAAATTTTAAATGAACCTTCTAAATTAAAAAGAGCACAAAAAGTATACGAATTCATCAAAAATCATTACGCATGGAATGGAGATTATAAATTGTTTCAAGATGCCAATGTGCGACAAGCTTTTCAGAATAAAGTTGGAAATGTTACCGAAATCAATCTTTCGCTAATTAACAGCTTACTCGCAGCAGATATTAAAGCGGAAACTGTCATGCTATCAACACGCGCCAAAGGATTGCCAACACAGAAACATCCTGTAATGTCTGATTTTAATTATGTAATTGCCAAAGTTACGATCGGTGAAGAAACCTTCTTTTTAGATGCTACAGAAAAGTTGCTTTCATTTGGATTGTTGCCAATTCGTGCTTTAAATTATAATGGACGCGCCATGGATTTTAAAAATCCAAGTTATTGGTGTACCATCAATCCATATCCAGAAAATCGCCAAAATACGACTGTCACTATTATTGTAGATGAAGAAGGTGTAGCCAAAGGAAAATTGACGGAAGTAAATACCGGATATTTAGCATACAGCAAACGTGAAGAATTGGCATCGCAAAGTACCGAAGATTATTTGGACGATTTTGAAGAAAGTTTGCCGTTTTTGGAGGTTGAAAAGTATGAAGCACAAGAACGCACCAATGTTGACAAACCGCTAAAAGAAGTATTTACGCTAGCATTTGATGAAGAAGGTTTCTCAAGTGGAGAAACCTATATTGATCCGTTTTTCACCAAAGTATTTTCAAAAAATCCGTTCCGTTTGAACGAACGTCAATATCCTGTAGATTTTGCATTTTCGCGTGTACATACCACACGTTTTTTGTTATCATTACCTCCAAATTATGAATTTGTAAACATTCCAGAGAACCAAAATTTTACTTTGGCCGATGGAAAAGCAGTTTGTGGTTTAAAAGTGATACAACAAAACGGACAATTAAATCTAACTTTTAAGCTTATTTTAAACAGTTTTTACTTTGAACCTGAAGAATATCAGGAATTGAAAGATTTTTTTAGTAAATTATCCATCCTCCAAAAAAACACACGATTGGCCATTAAAAAGAAACTAGGTTAATATTATTCTTTATTTATGAAATATTTATGTGTGTGCATTTTATGCATCGTATCATTCCAAACTTTTGGGCAAAATCCATTTGAAGAACAGTTTAATAAAGTATCTGAGCAAGAACTCAGTATGACAGTGTATTCAAAAGATACCAATGCCGCAGCGGTGGTTTTGAATGAACAAGGAAACAAAACTTTTGAATATGTAGAAGAAGCTAATGATATTTACACAACTCTTCATTATTATTCTAAAATCAAAATTCTATCCACAGAAGGTTTAGAAGAAGCCAATATTACCATTCCGCATATAGGATCGGAAAAAGTAATTCATATAAAAGGAATTACACACAATCCGGATGGTTCTTCAAATTTAGAGGAAACTCAAATTATAAAAAACAATGTTTCTGGAAGTATTTCAGAGGTAAAACTATTGCTTCCTAATGTAAAAGTTGGAAGTGTCATTGAATATCAATACAGTCTTGTATCTCCATACGCGTTTGCTTTTAGACCTTGGATGTTTCAAGCTACCATTCCGAAAGTACGCTCTGAATTTAATGCAAAAATTCCATCGAATTATAAATTCCTCAGATCGCTCAAAGGACAATTAAAACTTGATGTGAACAAGGCTTTTGCGCTTAAGAATTGTTTTAAAATTCCAGAATTAAGCGATGCAGGTTCTTGTGAGGTATTGCGCTATGTAATGCTCAATGTTCCTGCTTTTAAAGAAGAACAATATTCCTTATCATATCAAAATTATATCGCTAGAATTGAATTTGATCTTGCAGAGTATCGAAGTTTCCGTTTGTATGGCATTGGAAGTTACGGATATACAGATACTTGGGCAAAGTTTGATGCTGCCATCAATGAAGATCATGATAATATCAAATCCATTCTAAAAAAACCGATGTTCAAAGGATTTCTTCCTAAAGAAATTTTAGCAATCAAACCTTCTTTAGAAAAAGCAACCAAAATATACGAATTCATCAGAGATCATTATACGTTTAGTGGTGAACTTGGCGGACTTAGTGAAAATGAGCTTAGAAAAGCGTTTCGAAAAAAACGAGGCAACGCAACAGAAATCAATTTATCATTAATGAATGCTTTGCAAGCTGCTGGAGTTCATGCAGAAGTATTGTTATTATCTACACGAGATCATGGCATTCCGACTCAGAAGTATCCAGAAATGAGTGATTTCAATTATATCATTGTAAAAACTATTGTCAATGGAAATGTGTACTTTTTAGATGCTACTGACAAAAATGCTCCTTTTGGTATTTTGCCTTTGAGAGCGTTGAATTACAAAGGAAGAGCTCTTGATTTTGTGGCAGAAAGTTACTGGGAAACAATTTCTCCAAATCCTATAAATAAATTTATCACATCGATCAGCATACAATTTGATGAAGAAGGTGCAATTAAAGGTCGATTCACAAACATGTCTACAGGACACATAGCTTTGCGTCACAGAACGGTTGCAGATACAACACGTGTTGAAGATTATTTAAATATCATAGAAACCGAATATCCCGATTTGGAAATCACCAATTATAAAGTCCTCGATAAAGAAACGCCCGAACTTCCGTTAAGAGAATCTTTTGAATTTACTATTGATAAAGAATTTACGAATGATGCTTTATTTTTAGATCCTTTCTTATTTAAAATCTTTCCTAAGAATCCGTTTACACTAGAAAAACGCGAATATCCTGTAGATTTTGCATATCCAAGAATGTATACTACGCGTTTTGTAGTTTCACTTCCTGCAAATTATTCTTTTGAAAATTTACCCAAAGATCAACTCTTTGAAATGCCAGAAAAGAAAGCTGCGTACAAACTTACGACAGTCGAAAAAGATGGAAAACTCAATATGACGTTTACATTAATGATCAATGAGTTTCACTATCTTACTGACGAATATGAAGTCTTAAAATCGTTCTTTAGAGATGTCGTAAAAATTCAAAAAAATACACTTTTAACCATTAAGAAAAAGAATTCCTAAATTAATAGTATTTTAGCAGCATGGCGAAACATTGGAAATCGAAACTTCACGAAATTATTTATGAAGCTGACACACCTGCGGGAAAACTATTTGATGTAGTTATTTTAGTGTTGATTTTGGCTAGTATTGCATTGGTAATGCTAGAAAGTGTGAATGATTTTGCTTTGCAGTATGGAAATTTTCTCTTTATAGCAGAATGGATCATTACGATATTATTTACGTTTGAATACTTTGCCAGAATTATTTCGATTCGAAAACCTTCACAATATATTTTTAGCTTTTATGGAATTATTGATTTTCTATCTACAATTCCGATGTATTTGTCCTTCTTTATCGTGGGTTCTCAATCATTAATTGCCTTACGAGCACTGCGCCTAATGCGTGTTTTTAGAATTTTAAAACTAGCGCGTTATATTGGCGAATCGAACAATATCATGCGAGCATTAAAGTCTAGTAGAATTAAAATAGGTGTTTTTATCATGTTTATTTTAATTCTCTGTACCATTTTGGGTTCTGTTATGTATTTGATAGAAAGTGAAAAAGACAGCGGTTTTACAAGCATTCCGCGAAGTATTTATTGGGCCATTGTGACCTTGACGACTGTGGGTTATGGTGACATTGCTCCGCATACTCCTTTGGGACAGTTTATTGCCTCTATCATTATGATTTTGGGTTACGGAATTATTGCTGTTCCTACGGGAATTGTTACGGCTGAATTGGCTACGATGGAAAAAGAAGAAATTCATCTCAATACACAATCATGCCCAAATTGTTCTGCGGAAGGACACAGAGATAATGCCGAATTTTGTTTTGATTGTGGTGAAAAATTGAATCCTAAAAAAACTGATTAATCCTTTTTTGATGACAAACTATTTAATTTCTGTTGTCGGTGCTACTGCCATTGGAAAAACAGCGCTGAGTATAAAACTCGCACAACATTTTAAGGCAGAAATTATTTCTTGCGATTCCAGACAGTTTTTTAAAGAAATGGAAATTGGTACTGCTGTTCCTTCTGCGGAAGAGTTAGGTGCTGCAAAACACCATTTTATTCAGCATATCAGTATTTTTGACGATTATAATGTAGGACAGTTTGAAAAAGACGCCATTGCAAAGCTAGACACGTTGTTTCAAAAACACAATATTGTAATCATGGTTGGCGGAAGCGGATTGTATGTAGATGCCGTGATTAAAGGTCTGGACGATTTTCCAAAAGTTGATCCTACAATTAGAGAAAACCTAAATAATCAGCTTGAAACTGCTGGCATTGCGTCTTTACAAGAAATGTTGCTCAAGCTCGATCCTGTGTATTATGAACGTGTTGCGCTTGAAAATCCGCATCGTTTGATACGCGCTTTGGAAATTTGTATTGGAAGCGGTAAACCGTATTCTAGCTTTTTGAAAGATAAAACGGCTACTCGAAATTTTACAGCGATCAAAGTTGGACTTACTGCCGAACGTGAGATTATGTACGATCGTATCAATCGACGTGTAGACATTATGATGAACGAAGGTTTGCTAGAAGAAGCAACAGCGTTGTATCCGCATAAAGCGTTGAATGCTTTACAAACTGTTGGTTATCGTGAGCTTTTTGAATATATGGACGGAAATTGCACGTTGGAATTCGCCGTGAGCGAGATTCAGAAAAATACACGCCGTTTTGCCAAACGACAAGGAACTTGGTTCCGAAGAGATGAAACTACTTTATGGTTTGATTATGAAGAAGATATAAAAACGATTGTGGAGAAAATTGAAGGTAGACTTTCTTAGACTTTCTTAGACTTTCTTAGACTTGTTAGATTATCTGAACGTTAGTTCGAGTGAAATTTTGAAAAAATTTAGTATCGAGAACAGCTAAGATTTAAAGAATTCTTCTCGATGCAACTTTTCTTTATTTCGACTGTGTTCAATATGACAAAAAATCACTAAAACTAATTATTAAAAAACATTACCAAAACCAAAGACCCAAAACCAAAGACCAAAAACCCATGAACCAAGAAATACAAACACTCGTAGAAAGCTTACAATTATTACCACATCCGGAAGGCGGATTTTATAAAGAAGTATACCGCAGTGAAAAAGTGATTGCTAAAGCTGCCTTACCAGATAATTTTTCTGGAGATCGCAGCTATTGTACAAGTATTTATTTTTTATTGACTTCTGAGAATTTTTCAGCATTTCACAGAATTAAACAAGATGAAATTTGGCATTTTTATGGTGGAAGTTCACTCAGCGTTCATGTAATTGATCAAAATGGAGATTATATAGAACATAAAGTCGGAATGAATTTTAGTCAAGGAGAACAGCCACAATTAGTGGTTCCGGCGGGTTGTTGGTTCGCATCAAGTGTTTCACAAAAAGATTCATACGCGTTTGTAGGTTGTACAGTAGCACCAGGATTCGATTTTGAAGATTTCGAATTGGCAGAACGTACAAGCTTACAACAGGAATATCCGCAACATGCAGACATTATTCACAAATTAACACGCTAATTTTTTAGAAAATATATTAGTTTTTTAGAATTGACTTTGTCGTATCTGTTCCTAAAACTTTTGCATAATACATTCCAGCTGGATATCCTTTTAAACTGATAGCGTTGTCCATGTTTGAAATTTCTTTTGAAAATAAACGCATGCCTAAAGCATTAAATATTTCAACAGTTATAGAAGCCTGCATATTGTCATTTTTTACATAAACAACATCATTCGTTGGATTTGGATACATTGCAAATGTTCCGTTAACTTCATTTTCATCTACACTTAAGATAACATTGCTTTGTTCTGGTAACACGGAATAGAATAATGATTCATCACTGAGTTGATTGAGTGTGGATTTACCTAATATCATTAATTCTCCACTTGCATTCAAATTCATTTCTAGCGGATACATTTTTCTACGTTCTGTTTCTGAAGGATTCCAACTTCCATCTCCGTAAAAAGAAGTATCCAAATTTCCACTGCTTGTCAATTTTCGAAGTTGAAAATCAAATAATTTCACAGCAATATATACTTCTTGCGTTGGAGAAACTGCCATAGATACTCTTGGCGAGAAGAAGTCGTCTATAAAATATTCTCCATTCCCATTAAATGTATTGTCATAAGCTCCATTGGCATTCATTTTAAAAATAAAACGATTGGTATTACTTCCACTTCCAGGGTTGCATCCAACACAGTATTTTGTAGCTAATATAAATATAGTATCATCAGTGTTGATATGAAATTCACTCGCATAATATTCAAAACTAGTACTTCCTGAGCTGTATTCATAGATTCCATTACCACTGCCATAGGTTGTATCTGGTTGGCCGTTATCTGTGAATCTGACGAGTAATATGCTATATTCTGTATTGGCAAGCGTCATTATTTTACCATCAGGAAGTATATTCATGTCACTTATATAATTGTTATCAGAACTATTTCCAAGATCTGTAACACTTATTCCGTCAAGATTGAAAGTAGTATCATACGTTCCATCATCGTTTAATTTAATAATTGCTAATTGACTAACAGTGCTTGTAGAAATAGTACCTCCGACAAAAATTTCATCATTATCATCAACTATAATTTTATAGGCAGTGTTTGAATATCCATTATCAATTTCTAATACACCATCAGTATTAAAACTTGTATCTAATGTTCCATTCTGATTCAATCGAATCACAAATAAATTTCGATGTGTAAATGATTCTGCAGCATAGCCTGTTACCAATATTTTTCCGTTGGCATCGATCGCAATATCAATGCCTCTTTGATATATCATTGATCCAAAATCGTAGGTGAAAATACCATCAGTTCCGAAGGAAGTATCTAAAACTCCGTTTGGCATGTATTTTATTGTAACAATTTCTTCGTAGTTGGTATTATTATTGTCTAGTTTTCCCGTAGCATAGATATTTCCCGTACCATCAGTAGTAAAGGCATAATTCCATAAATCATAACCATTAACACTAGTTTTTATAAAATTATATGTATCTAAATCTTGAGAGAATAAAGGACTTGACCCTATTAAAAAGATAGTTAATAGTAAGTAGTATTTTTTCATAGCAATCAGTTTCGTTAAAGGTACTAAAAACTGAGCTTTTTCTAAATATGATCAAAAAAACAACTTTGACCATAAGTGCATATTCCATAGACTTACTAGGGAATAAATGAAAAAGTCGACATTCGGGTAGTCGACTATATTTTTCAAATGTTTGAGGGAAAATTAGAGCAGTACTACTACTCCGCTTTATTTTTGATTACCAATCTAAATCCTTCTCCGTGAATGTTTAAAATTTCTACGTCTTCGTCTCTTTTTAGATACTTACGTAGTTTGGCAATATAAACATCCATAGATCGTGAAGTGAAATAGTTATCATCTCTCCAAATCTTTGTTAACGCCAGTTCTCTTGGCATTAAATCATTTTCGTGCAATGCTAATAAACGCAATAATTCGTTTTCTTTTGGCGATAATTTGATTGGCTCCTCTTGATCAAACGTTAAGAAACGTAGTTTTGAGTTTAAGCTAAATCTTCCAATAACGAATTCAAATTGTTTGCTGTCTGCTACTGAATCTGATGTTTTACGTTGCATTATTGCTTTGATTTTCATCAATAATACTTCCGAATCAAAAGGCTTATTTAAGTAGTCATCTGCGCCTACTTTATATCCTTTCATCACATCTTCTTTGAGTGCTTTTGCAGTTAAGAAAATGATTGGGACTTCTGTATTTTTTTCACGAATTTCTTTCGCAAGTGTAAAACCATCTTTGTACGGCATCATGACGTCAAGTATGCAAAGGTCGTAATTGTCTTTTTTGAATTTCTCAAATCCTTCCATTCCGTTTTTTGCATGAACAACGTCGTAATCGTTCATTGATAGATAGTCTTTTAATACAGTTCCAAAATTCGGATCATCTTCTACTAATAAAATTTTCTTGTTTTGAATCTCCATGCTAGTTACAATATTAAAGGTAATTTAATGATAAATGTACTTCCTTTTCCTTTCTCACTTTCAACGCTTATTTGTCCACCATGATCGTCGACAATACGTTTTACATAAGCCAAGCCAAGTCCGTGCCCTTTTACATTATGTATATCACCTGTATGTTCTCTATAAAATTTTTCAAATATTCTTTTTTGTACAGATTTGGACATTCCTTGTCCTTGATCTTTTACTCTAATCTGTATATTATTTTTCACTTTTTCAGTGTAAATATCAATTTTTGGCTCTCCTTCCGTATATTTAATGGCGTTGTCTAATACATTTACCAAAACGTTGGTAAAGTGTGTATCGTTTGCCATTACCATTGAATCATTTGCTTCCAAATGCGTTTTTACATATCCGTTTCGATCTTCTACAATCAATTCTATATGCGACATTGCATCTTCTATTAAGTCGTGCGCATCTACTTCTTCCTTACTAATTTCCAACTGGTTTTTTTCAAGTTTGGAAATTTGCAATACATTTTCTACCTGTGCATGCATTCGTTTATTTTCTTCACGAATCATTCGCAAATAACGCTTTACTTTATCTTTATCGTCAATGACTTTCGGATTTCGTACAGCATCTAAAGCCAAATTGATGGTGGCAATTGGTGTTTTAAACTCGTGCGTCATATTATTGATAAAATCAGTTTTAATTTCAGAAATCTGCTTCTGTTTGATCAACTGATACAAAGCACTAGAATATGCAATTATAATTATTAACGTAAAAACGATGGACATAATTGCCATTCCCATAATGGATGACAATACATATTTGTTTCTTTTTGGGAAACTTACAAATAATGTATACCCTGTTTTTTGATCGTCATTTTCAAATAATGGAACATCGTACATTCCTTCATTTGTTATCTTAAATCCGTCCGATTTTATTTTTGTAGCAAGTCCATCATCATACACACCATATTCAAAATCCATATCCAAGTCCAACTCATCCAAATAGGCTTGTATTAAAAAGGATAACAAATCATTGTTTACACGTTCATCAATGGGAGCTTGTTTCGTCAATTCATTAATGACTTCCTTGTACTGCGCCATCTTTTTAGAAACGCTGTTTACTCTTTTAAACTTCTGTACTGGAGATAGTTTTAAATCGGTATTATCTAATAAATCTTCTCGGTACGTAACGCGCGTTTCCACCACTTTAAAGTTTTTAATGGAAGTACTGTCATCTTCGGAAGCACTGTCAATGAACGTTGGAAAAATATTAAAATCTTCCTCTATAATTCCGCGAGTATATATACTAGTTTCATTATTTTTTTCATCTCTACTAGTAATCTGATAGACATTTAACACTTGTGCATCTTTTGGTTCTCCTACACTATCCATCAATTTTTGAAATCGCAAATAGTATCTTCGGTCCTCATACTCAGACACTCTTTCGGATACACTGGTTAAGATTTGATTTGCATTCAAGGAAAAAGACTCTTGTTTTTCTTCAACAGCAGAGGCAATCCAATAGCCTTGAACAAATATAATCCCAATGAGTGATAAACTCATCAAAATGACTAGAACAATAAATAATCGTTTACTCATTTGATCAAAATTAACGTATAATATCGGTTATATTAACTTTTTAACCAAACCTTAACAAATATGTTAATTTCATCAGATTTTCTGACTTAACAGCGAAATTTCATGATGTATTTTAGCAACTTGAGTTTTTGCTTTTTCTAAATCTTCATTGTGAATTACATAATCAGAAAGTGCTATTTTTTTAGCATCATCCCACTGATTATTGATTCGACTTTGAATGGCTTCTCGTGTGGTTTGGTCTCTTTGTAACAAACGTTGAAAACGTGTTTCTAAAGGTGCTACAACCGTAATAATTTTGTCGCAATGTTTATAAGAATCATTTTCAAATAAAATGGCAACTTCTTTTATAATGTATTTTTCTTCGCTTCGTGACATATACCAATCTTTAAAATGTTGGCCAACACGTGGATGCACTATAGCGTTTATCTTTTGTAGTTCTTCTGGTTGATTAAATACAATGTTTGATAAATAACTTCGGTTTAACTCACCATCTACATAGGTTTCTTCTCCAAAAGCAGCGATCAATTCTTCTTTGATTTCTTGAGAAGTATGCATCAACTTTTTAGCTTCTATATCTGCTATGTATATTGAAACGCCTAATTCATGAAACATCTTTGCAATGGTTGTTTTTCCACTGCCAATTCCGCCTGTAAGTCCTACTATCATTTTTTGATTAAAAAATTTATTTTTTTGTCTTCAATGCGATGTGTTTTTACCGTTTTTGGAAATTTCACCAATTTCGGAATAAAAAAAGATGCATTTGTGTTTTTAATATCATTGTAATCGCAATATACCGCAAAGTCGTTTTCCGTAATTTTATTGAAGTCAGATACATTCGCCGTATAGGTAATGCTTATTTCTTTTGGAAATAGTTTGATTAAATATCCTTGAGGAAGATTTTGCACTTGTAATGGAATATTTAGTTTCCCTTCTGTAAATTTATCAACCTTTGCTACTGCCTTTACCGTTGGTTGCGAATATTTCAGACGTTTTAAGGAATCATTTTTTACGAGTTCTAATTCTAAATCAATATCAGCATTAATATCTTCCAATTGTTTGATTTCGGTATACACTACTTTTAGTTTGTCTACAACATCTTCAGGTCCTGATATTTCAATAAATTTTGGTTCTATACGCAACGAATCGTATAAATTAAATCCTTGTTCAAACTCAAGTTCTAATTGAGGAATTACAGGAACGCGTTTCGTTTTGTTTTTTCCTAATGTAAAGTATAAGGTATCTGGAGATACGTTTAAAATTTCAATATCTTGATAAATATGTTTGTTGATAGCGTCGTTAGCAAGCACATAAAATGTATTCTCTTTTTTTGTTTTTGCAACTTTCTTTAAGTCTACTTCTATTTCTTTTTTGAAGAATTTTTGACGCAACATGCGAAATCCTGTCGTTTTTACTTGCGCCTGCACGTTATTTTCTTGGCTTCCTAATAGAATTTTATCGTTTGACAAGTTCTTATAAGCAACCGTCATATTAATCGTATCAGTATACGTATCAGAGAGTTTTACAAGTGTCCAAACAATAAAGGAAACCACAAAGAATATTAAAAATACGTTGATTTTTTTTCCTTTGATCGTAGCGCTAAATAAACTTTTTATTCCTTTAAGCATGTTATTTTTTAAAGAAGAGTTTTGGGAATCGCTCTTCGGGTTTTTGTTTGAAAATTTTTAATGCGATGGTCGATTTTAAAAATCCAATACCATATCCATAAAACTGAATACAGACTGCTATGATTGATAAAAACGCAATCTTGATACTTTTTGTTGTGCGCAGTGCATCTAGTAATATGGCTATAAAATATACACCATATCCTATTAAAAACCAATGAAAAGCAAAAAATATACTGAGAATTATAGAAGTTACAAGTCCTATACAGAATAGTGTTGGAAACCAGTACGTAAGTTTAGCCGTTTCTGGATGCCACAAATTGAGTATTGGACGCACCATTCCAAACTTGTTGACTTGAATATGAAATTTTTCCCAAGAAATTCTACGTTTATGATATACATACGCTTCTGGAATAAGTATGGTTTCATAACCTGCGTTCCAAATACGAATTGTTAAGTCTGGATCTTCTCCTGGATGAATTTGTCCAAAACCTTGAGTTTTTTCAAAGGCTTCTTTGGAAATTCCCATGTTGAAACTTCTCGGTTGAAATTTATTGACAGCCTTTTTTCCACCTCTAATTCCTCCTGTGGTTAAAAAAGCGGTCATTGCATAGCTAATTGCCTTTTGTATGGTAGTAAATGAACTATGCGCTGCATCTGGTCCGCCAAAACAATCTACATACTTATGATCTAATGCTTTTGAAACTTCTGATAAATATTGCTGTGGTAAAATACAATCTGAATCAAATATGAGGTAATAATTCCCTTTAGCACGCTTCATTCCGTAATTACGTGAGTCACCTGGTCCAGAATTAGGTTTAAAATAATAACTAATATCTAGCGAATCTTTGTATGTATTCACAATCTCTTCAGAAGAAACTGTAGAACCATCTTCTACGATCACAACTTCAAAATCTTCCAGATATGTCTGTTTTGAGATGCTTTCAAGCAACTCTGCTACTTCATCAGGTCTGTTATATACAGGAACAACAATTGAGAATTTTATTTGCATGCCGCAAATATAGGGAAACAAAAAAAGCTGTTCAACGAAGAACAGCTTTTAATGATAAATATATGTTTAGAAGCTTACCTCACGAATTTTACAACTGAAGTTCTTCCGTTTTCTAATGTTACTCTTGCAAAGTACACTCCGTTTTTAACTGAACCTAAATTTGCTTCTCCTTCTGTCGCATTTGGTTTTGCTGTCGTAAGAATTTGTCCAACTAAATTGTATACTTCTATAGATTTGATAGTACTTTGAGCATTTACTACAAAGCTATTCGTTATCGTATTTACATAGTGTATGAAACCTCTTGTTTCCGCAGATTCAACAGATAATGGTGCGCAGGTCACTGTTGCTTCCCATCCTGGTCTTGTTACAGATCCGTCTGAAGTAAATACAAAAGTTAAACATCCTGAAGCATCTGTAGAAATGATGGTCATACCTTGTAAATCTCCTGTTCCTACTGCTGGTGTATCATTTCTATCCCAACACCAGATAGTTCCGCCTCCTGGTGGATCAATTGTTGTTGCCATTGCATCAGCTCCATTATGAACTGTTAATCCATCATAACAAGCTGCAGCTCCATTATTTTCTGTATTAAACGAACTAAACGTTACTTGTACTCCTTCTCCAGCCATATCTGGACAAATTGTATACGTAATATCTTCATTACTTGAGTAATCTCCTGAAGCTCCTCCTGAATCTAAGAAGATTCCATTTGTACAATCAGGTGGTACAGCCACATAAGGTGTATTGAAAGCAAATGGTCCTGCCCATGCAGAAACTCCATCTGGTCCGCAATCTGCTTGTACATAAAACTCATAATTATTGTCTCCTACTAAACCTGTAGCCATATATGGATTCATAACTCCAGAAGCTGTAGCAGTTCCTGTTGCAGTTCCTCCAGCAGTTATATCTACTAATTCAATATTCCACGAAGTAGCCATTCCATTTTCTGTCCAGCCTAAGTCAGCTGTAGTTTCCGTAATATTTGTGGCTGTTAATCCATTTGGCGCTGGACATGTTTCAAGTGTTGTAAATGAAAATGGTCCTGCCCATGCAGAGAATGTTCCGCCTCCACAATCAGCTCTTACATAGAAAGAGTAATCATTATTTTGAGTAAGTCCCATTGCCGTGTAAGGGTTTGTAACTCCTGATACTGTTGGTGTGCCCGTTGCCATTCCGCCTCCTGTAATGTCAACGATTTCAATATCCCAAGCTGTAGATGTTCCATTTTCTGTCCATCCTAAATCAGCACTAGTATCCATAATATTAGTTACAGTTAACCCATTTGGTGTAGGACAGGCTGGTAATTCTGTAAAGGAAATATTATCAATAGCGATATCTCCTTCAAAACTTCCTGCACTTCTTGCTCTAAATGTTACTGTAACAGTTTGTCCAGCATACGCTGCTAAATCGACAACTGCAAGTTCCCATGGTTCCGTTTCTCCTCCTTGTTGCTGACCTGATAAAGACCAAACAGTAGATCCACTTATAATGACTTCTAATGACCCGATTTGCATTCCGAACATGTGATAGTTAAATGTCAATGCAGGCGCTGTTAAAGCTGTTAAATCTACTTGAGGAGAAAGCAACTCTGCTGCATCTCCTATTGCTGATCCTGAAGCTTCTGTATAAAAATAGTTTCCTGTCGTAATAGATGGTGCTGGTCCAGTACCTCCTGAACCTACATCGGTTCCTGGTGCTGATTCCCAAAAATAAGACCCACTTGTATTGGTTGCTGACCAACAGTTTTCAGAAACAAAAGCTGTTGTTGCTGTTGTAAAGGTTTCAAAATCTTCTGTATATGTTGCTGCAATTGGAGCACAAGCTGTCCTGAACGTAAAAGGTCCTGCCCACGTTGATGTTCCATCTACACCACAATCAGCTCTTACATAGAAGTCATATTCTGTATTTTCTGTAAGTCCCGTTGCAGTATATGGATTTGTAACACCTGTAGCTGTAGGTGTTCCTGTAGGCGGTGTTCCAGCTGTTACTATTTCAATATCCCAAATGGTGGCTGTTCCGTTTTCTGTCCATCCTAAATCGGCTGTAGTATCAGTGATATTACTAATTGTTAATGCATTCGGCGATGTACATGTTGGCAATTCATCAAATACTACATTATCAATTGAAATATCTCCTTCAAATGTTCCTGCGCTTGTTCCTCTAAAGGTAACCGATATAGTTTGACCTGCAAATGCAGATAAATCTACAGTAGCAAGTTCCCATTCGGCTGTTGCACTTGTTTGTTGTTGTCCTGACAATGTCCAAACATTCGTAGTTCCATTTACTAATACATCTAAAGTTCCTATTTCTCCTCCAAACATATGATAGTTAAATGTTAGTGATGGAGTTGTCAATCCTGATAAGTCTACTAATGGAGATATTAAGTCTGTTGTATCGCCTGCTGTTCCATTAGATGCTTCAGTATAAAAGTAATTTCCTGTTGTAATTGATGGGTCTGGTCCTGTTCCTCCTGAACCTGCATCAGTTCCTGGAGCTGATTCCCAAAAATAAGCACCGCCAGTTCCTTCCCAACAATTTTCAGAAGCAAATGCTGATCCCGAAGTAGTAAATGTTTCAAAATTTTCAGTGTATGGTGCTGTAAATGCAGTACAGGCTGTTCTAAATGTAAAAGGTCCAATCCAATTGGAAACACCATCTACACCACAATTAGCTCTTACATAGAAGTCATATTCTGTATTATCCATAAGTCCCATTGCAGTATATGGGTTTGAAACACCTGTAGCTGTAGGTGTTCCTGTAGGAGCTGTTCCAGCTGTTACTATTTCTACATCCCAAGCTGTAGCAGATCCACTTTCTAACCAAGATAAATCTGCTGTTGAAGCGGTAATATTAGCAGCTGCTAAAGTAGATGGATCTGGGCATGTTGGTGGTGCCGCAGAAGTAATTGTTGGTGAATCAAAACAAAATCCCCATTCAAAACCTGGGCCACCTACTAAATCATCAAAATAAATTCTATATTGAAAGCCTGATAATTGTGTTGGCGTAAAAGCAACAATATTAAGAACTTCGGTTGTATAAGTTTCTGAAGTCCCTGAACAAAAATCATTTGTTGGAGCTCCTGCTGTATCAGCATTAAATGGTTGTCCTATAATATTCCAAGTGCTTGCATCTGCATCCCAGTATTCAAATTGTAGAATGTCATCATTGTTATAATTATAAACAAAATCACCAGAAATGGTAATCCAAGTTTCTCCTGCTGCATGCGCAGCCGTTAAATCAATTACTGGTGATTCTGCCGCAATATCATCATCACTTCCATTTCCAGCATCGTCATCATCAAAAGCGAAATTTGGTGAAACTGTAGGATCAGCTTCCAATGCTAAAGGATCTGCATTGTATGTTCCTGTAAGCGTCCAAGCTCCATTAGGCCACATTGCATTTTGATTTAATGTTTGAGCATACCCAATATAGGTAAATGCAAAAAACATTATAAATAAAGTTTTAAGTGTAGTTTTTCTCATGTATATGGTTGTTAAATAGTTGTATATAAATATATGAATTATTTACATACAACTGCTTACCAACTACACATCTCTCGTTTATAAGCAGTAAAAACGGTTATTTGATCGTTAGTTTTACTACTAAGACACTTTACTTTATCTAAAATCGAGAAAAACTTATTTATCTACATATAAATAGTATTACAATATTTTTGAGAATAAGTATACTCATTAAAACAGGAAATAAAAAAAGCTGCTCAATATTGAGCAGCTTTTCATTATAATATATTGTTTAGAAGGTTACTTCACGAATTTTACAACTGAAGTTCTTCCGTTTTCTAATGTTACTCTTGCAAAGTACACTCCATTCTTAACTGAACCTAAGTTCGCTTCTCCTGCAGCAGCATTTGGCTTCGCAGTCGTAATGATTTGTCCAACTAAGTTGAATACTTCAATAGAATTGATAGTACTTTGTGCGTTTACTACAAAGCTGTTGTTTACAGTATCTACATAGTGTAAGAAACCTCTAACTTCTGCAGACTCTACTGATAATGGTGCACAAGTTACATTTGCAGTCCATCCTGGTCTTGTAACAGAACCATCAGATGTAAATACGAATGTTAAACATCCAGAAGCATCTGTAGACGTAATAGTCATACCTTGTAAGTCTCCTGAACCATCAGCAGGCGTGTCATTTCTATCCCAACACCAAATTGTTCCGCCTCCAGCAGGATCAATAGTTGTTGCCATAGCATCTGCACCGTTGTGAATAGTTAGTCCATCCCAACATCCAGTTCCATTATTTTCAGCAGAGAAGAATGTAAATTCAACATTTACACCATCTCCAGCCATATCTGGACAGATTGTATATGTAATATTTTCACCAACACCGTAATCTCCTGAGTTACCTCCTGAATCTAAGAAGATACCATTAGTACAAGATGGCGGTACTGCAACATAAGGTGTTGCAAATGCAAATGGTCCTGCCCAAGCAGATAATCCACCTGGTCCACAATCAGCTTGTACATAGAATTCATAGTTATTATCTCCAACTAAACCTGTAGCTGAATAAGGGTTCATAACTCCTGTAGCTGTAGCAGTTCCTGTTGCTGTTCCTCCAGCTGTTATGTCTACTAATTCAATATTCCAAGTAGTTGCAGTTCCATTTTCTGTCCAACCTAAGTCAGCACTAGTCTCCATAATATTTGTAGCGGTTAATCCTGATGGCGCTGGGCAAGTTTCTAACGTTGAGAAGTTAAATGGTCCAGCCCATGCAGAGAATGTTCCTCCACCACAATCAGCTCTTACATAAAAAGCATAATCATTGTTTTGAGTAAGTCCCATTGCTGAGTAAGGATTCGCAACTCCTGTAGCTGTTGGCGTACCTGTTGCCATTCCTCCACCAGTTACATCAACGATTTCAACATCCCAAACTGTAGCTGTTCCGTTTTCTGTCCATCCTAAATCAGCAGTAGTATCTGTGATCATTGTAGCTGTTAATGCATTTGGCAATGGACATGCTGGTAATTCAGTAAATGATACATTATCAATAGCAATATCTCCTTCAAAAGTTCCTACTGCTGTTGCTCTAAACGTTACAGTAATCGATTGTCCTGCATACGCAGCTAAATCAACAACTGCTAGTTCCCATGGTGCAGTAGCAGTTCCTTGTTGTTGTCCTGATAATGTCCAAACATTTGTTGTTCCATTAACAATTACATCTAAAGTACCAATTTGTGCACCGAACATGTGATAGTTAAATGTTAATGCAGGCGCAGTCAATGCTGTTAAGTCTACTAATGGAGAAACTAATTCAGCTACATCTCCGTTTGCTGCTCCAGAAGCTTCAGTATAAAAATAATTTCCTGTAGTAATTGTTGGATCTGGTCCTGTTCCTCCTGACCCTGCATCTGTACCAGCTGCAGATTCCCAGAAGTAAGATCCTCCAGTATTAGTTCCTGTCCAGCAGTTTTCAGCTGCAAATGCTGCATCTACTGCAGGTGTAAACGTTTCAAAGTCTTCTGTATATGTTGCTGCAATTGCTGCACAAGCAGTTCTAAATGTGAATGGTCCAATCCAGTTAGATGTTCCAGATCCACCACAATCAGCTCTTACATAAAAGTCATATAATGTATCAGCAGTAAGTCCAGTAGCTCCATAAGGATTCATTACCCCAGAAGCAGTTGGTGTTCCTGTTGCCATTGCACCACTAGTTACAACTTCTACATCCCATGCTGTTGCTGTTCCGTTTTCTGTCCATCCTAAATCAGCAGTAGTATCTGCGATATTTGTTGCTGTTAACATAGAAGGGTCAATACATGATGGCGGTGCAGCAGATGTAATAGTTGGTGAAGTTACACACCATCCCCATTGCCAACCTCCTTGGTCATTATAAGATATTCTATATTGGAATCCTGACAACTGAGTACCTGTAAATCCAGAAATATCGAGTACTGGAGTCGTATATGCTTCTGTGTTAGCACATGTTTGAAAGTCATTGACAGTAGAATTTCCTGCAAATGTATATAACGTAGACCATGTCATTGCGTCTGCGTCATACGTTTCAATAATTAAGACGTCTCCACCAAGAGCTCTATACGTAAATGCACTATTGATAGTAATCCAAGTTTCTCCTGCTCCACTAGCTGCAGTAAGATCGATTACTGGTGAAGTTGCAATGATATCATCTGCTGATCCGTTTCCGGCAGCATCATCATCCCAAGTTAAAGAGGTACCAGCACCAGTAGGATCTGAAAGTAATCCTCCAGCTGTGTAAGTACCTGAAAGCGACCAACCGGCGTTAGGCCAGTTTGCTGCCTGGTTTAATGTTTGAGAGGTACCAATAAAGGTCCCAAACAAGCACATTACCATAAAAATTTTAAGTGTAATTTTTCTCATAAAAAGTTTGATTTTTTGTTAGTTAGTTGAATATCAATTGAAAGAACCACATTTTTTTTGAATCAACCATGTTAATATCGATAAAAGAACATTTTTTGTCGACAAAACACCCAAAAAGCGGTTTTTCTTACGGTTTATATTTACATTATTTTAACATTATTTTTTTATTAAAAACGGCTTTTTCACCCAATATTTTAAGCGTATAATAACCTGAAGATAATGTTGAAATATCCATGTAATTTTGAGGCGTTATTTTTCCATTTTTTACTTGTACTCCTCGACTGTCAAAAATGACATATTTATAGGTCTCGTTTGTAGTTGTTTGTAGCCAAATTTTTCCGTTAGTTGGGTTTGGATATACTTGAACAGCATTTCTTTCTTGAAATTCCTCAGTACTTAAAGGACTACTTCCTTCTAAAATAGTTAAAGCTTGATTTGGTATTACATCATATATAATGTCTTGCGCACCTCCTAACCAAGTAACTTTTACATATTCTATTGTTGTATTGACTCCTATACCAAAGAATTCTGTTTCTGAGTTTTGCGAAATATAACCTTCTCCACATACAGTATATCTGTACTGAGATACTCCTTCACTTTTGAGTTCTATAATAGCTCCAACTCCTTGTTTATTGCTTGCAACACCTTCTAAATTGACTTTTAGCCAATTATTACTAGAAGTCGTTTGGTTTTTCCACAAAAAGATATCATCTCCGCCAGAGTTGCTCACTATAATTTCAGGAAAACCATCATTATCCGTATCTCCAATAGCATTTGCATAACTTTCAGTATTATCATTTTCGAAACCAGAGCTTCCTAAAATGCTAAATGTGCCATTACCATTGTTTGTGTAGAATGCTGCTGAAATAAGGCTTGGGACTCCTCCATCAAGTGATCCACTTACGTATAAGTCTAAATCACCATCATTTTCAGCATCTAAAAAGACGGATCCCCATGCAATGCTTTCAAACATGGTTCCTGTATCAGAAGCAATGTTTGTAAATGTTCCATCGCCATTGTTTCGCAATAAATAATTTCCTGGAATTCCATTGGTTACATAAATATCAAACCAACTGTCTCTATCAAAATCAGCAATCGTAACTGACATTGCATCAATTGCTAGATTGGTTCCTGATTCTTCACTTACATCCGAAAAAGTACCATCGCCATTATTTTTATATAAAATATTTGTGGTATTCACTTTATCGTTTGCCATGTATATATCCTGCCATCCATCATTATTATAGTCAAAGAATGCAGAACAGAATGATAAGTGACTTCCATTGTCTATTCCTGCAGCTGCACTTACATTTGAAAAAGTACCATCACCGTTATTTTTGTATAAATAATTTGGTTGTGGCGTACTTAATCCTCTGTTGCATAGAAAAACATCTAAGTATCCATCATTATTATAATCGCCCCAAGAAGCTCCAAAGTTATCTTGAGCTGCCGTTGGTAAGCCACAACTTATAGTTACATCTACTAGAGTAGTTCCGCTATTTCTGTATAAACGACTTCCATCAACATCGCCAGAAACATATAAATCTTTATCGCCATCATTATCAAAATCTACCCAGATTACTTGTTTTTGTTGCGCATTGTTATTTGGAACCAATGTAGTTTCAAGCGCATAAGTTCCATCTCCGTTATTTCTGTAAATCTTTAAAGGATCGCCACTTTGTGTACCAATGGTAATATCGTCCCATCCGTCATCATTATAATCACAAAAAGAAATTCCATTTCCTAGATATGTAGTTCCGCTAAAATCATCCACACCCAATGTGGTCGCTTGATTTTCAAAATAAGCTTGTGCATTTAGCTGAAAACAGATGATATAAATAATAAACGAAAAGGAGAAGCGTAGTCGTCTTTTCATAGGCAGTCGGTAAATAAATTATTGAGTTCGAGACTCCTAAACTATTAAAACAACTTAAATTTCACAAATATTTAACACTAATATACTCATGAAGCACAATGATAAAGCATCTAACTTCTAATAAAACCTACGTGTTTACTAAGCTTAAACAGTAATAAGTATTTTTTGATTTCTTTTCTAAAAATCACAGCATCTTTATCAATACTAATTTTCTGTACACTTTTTCCAAAAAAAATACCTCTAAGTTAAACTTAGAGGCACTTTCATTTTTGATAAAATATTTTTTATTCTTCTGTGAATCTTTCTATTACTTCTTGGCTGACACCTGTATTTGAGAATCCACCATCATTGTATAAGTTTTGCATAGTTACTCTCTTTGTTAAGTCAGAGAATAAGCTGACTGTATAGTTTGCGCAGTCTAAAGCAGTTGCATTTCCAAGCGGTGACATTTTTTCTGCATACGAGATAAATCCTCCAAAACCTTTTACACCTTGACCTGCTGTTGTAGGAGTTGGCGATTGAGAAATTGTGTTGACACGTACTTTTTTATCTTTTCCGAAAAAGTATCCAAAACTACGCGCAATTGATTCCAAGTATGCTTTGTTATCTGCCATATCGTTGTAATCTGGAAATGTACGTTGTGCTGCCATATATGTCAATGCAACAATACTTCCCCACTCATTCATTGCGTCGGTTTTGTATAATGTTTGCATTACTTTGTGAAAAGATACTGCAGAAACATCCCAACCTTTAGTCATCCAATCGTATTTTAAATCTGTATAATGTCTTCCTTTACGAACATTTACAGACATTCCGATAGAATGCAATACAAAGTCAATTTTCCCGCCAAGGATTTCCATTGACTTTTCTATTAGGTTTTGAATATCTTCGAGGTTTGTAGCATCAGCAGGAATAATTTCTGAACCAGTTTTTTCTGCTAATTCATTTATTTTTCCCATACGCATTGCAATTGGCGCATTTGTTAATACAAATGTTCCTCCTTCTTCATGCACGCGTTCAGCAGTTTTCCATGCGATAGAGTTTTCGTCTAAAGCACCAAATATGATCCCTTTTTTTCCTTTTAATAAGTTATATGACATGCTTGTTATTTTTAAGTCGTTTGGTGGTTCAAATATATGGTAAAAGATTGAAATGATCGATTTCTAAGGTTCGAAACTTCTTTTTTAGGATTGTAACAATTCTTTTGCATTTGCCAAGGCTGAATCCGAAATTTTAGCGCCACTTAACATCTGCGCAATTTCTTGTACGCGCTCTTCTGCATGCAACTGTTTTAATTGTGTAGTCGTAACTTCGTTTACATCTTGTTTGTATACTTTGAAGTGCTGTTTCCCTTTGGCTGCTATTTGCGGCAAATGCGTTATGGAAAATACTTGCATGCTTTTGCTCATTTGCTGCATGATTTTTGCCATTTTATTAGCCACTTCTCCAGAAACTCCTGTATCAATTTCATCAAACATAATGGTTGGCAATTGCATGTATTTTGATAAGATGGCTTTTATACATAACATAACGCGCGATAATTCTCCGCCAGAAGCCGCTTTTTTCAATTCATTAAAGCTTCCTCCTTTATTCGCCGAAAATAAGAACTGTAAATCATCCATACCATTGGCGTGAAACTGATTTCCTATATGTACTTTGATTTCAAAACGTGCGTTCGGCATGCCAAGCATTGCTAACATATTTTCTAGCTGCTGCACTAATGTTGGAATTCCTTGCGAACGTTTTTTGTGAATTATCTTTGCTATTTGTTGCAGTTCCTTACTCAATTCTTGTAATTCTTTTTCTTTTCCTTGAATCACCGCATCTATGTTTTCTGAAACGGAAGCTTTTTCTGAAAGTTCTGTTTGAATCGAAAGTAATTCCTCTACGGTAAGTACATTGTGCTTTTTTTGCAGATCGAATATTTTTTGAAGCTTTCCAGAGATTTCTTCAAACAATGCTGGATCAAAAGAAACTTCTCCTTGCAAGTTGATGATTTCGTTATAAATATCATCCAATTCTATATACGAACTTTTAATACGTTCCGCCAACTGTTGAAATTCTGGCGCAATTTCCGATAGTTTCCCCGAAGCGACTTGTAGTTCCGAAAGTAAATTTAAAACTCCTACTTGTTCGTCCGAAAGTATTTGTTCAGAAGTACTCAAATTTGTTTTAATATCTTCTGCGTTGTTTAAACGTTCATATTGCGCTTCTAAATCTGCCAGAATCAATCCTTCAAGTTTTGCCTCTTCCAATTCTTTCAACAAAAACATATTGTAATCGTGCTCTTTTTCTAAAGCTGCTTGTTCTTCTCGAATGTTACGCAATTCTTTTTGTGTGAATTGATAGTTTTTCAACACTTCTCTAAACGAATTGACTTCTTCTGAAACATTCGCCAAAATGTCAATGACTTGAAATTGAAATTGATTGTCGGTTAATTGTAGCGTTTGATGTTGTGAGTGAATATCAATTAATTGATCACCTAGCGCATTCAATACATCCAAACGTACAGGCACATCGTTTACAAAAGCTCTTGATTTCCCCGAAGGCAATATTTCTCGACGCACAATGGTATCGTGATCGTAATCGAGATCTTTAGCTGCAAAGAAATTTTTGAGTTTGTATTTCTTAATAGAAAACTCAGCTTCAATCACACATTTACGTGATTTGTCTTTTAAGGAGGATAAATCTGCTCGCTTCCCTAATATCAATGCCAGTCCTCCAAGAAGAATAGATTTTCCAGCTCCAGTTTCTCCGGTGATGATTGTCAATCCTTTATCAAATTCGACTTGTAAAGAATCAATGAGGGCAAAGTTTTTTATAGAAAGTTGTGTGAGCAATGCTGTAGAATTTTGTTACGTTAGTTTTCCGCTCACAAAAATAGCGTATTGCTCTAAATTTTCGCTAAAATCAGAATTTAATTTTTTCCCACTTGGTTGCGTGAAATGGCGCTACCTTATTTAAGGTTTCTACCAAGCGTACCACATTTATTTTTGGTCCACCAGAAAATATTCGCTGAATTTCTTCTGATTTGGCATCAAAAAATGTTTGTAATAAGAAAGAATTTGGTCTTCTATTGTTCAATGCTTTAAAGAGTTCTAGCGTTCCACCAATTGCGGATTTTGCTGCACGCGAATCGTCTGCCATTTTATCCATTCCTACTCTGTGGTAGTTATACATTACAGTTCTGTATTCTTTGTGCGTGTTGTTTAACATGTTATCTAGTAAAGTCCAACGTGTACGATTTCCATCTGCTTCTTTCCAACCTAAAAATGGTCCTGATTGTGAAAGATTGACAATTTGCTGTGCTTGTGCAAAATAATCTGATCCGCCACGAAGCGAAAACGTATCTGCGT
Organism: uncultured Kordia sp.; assembly: GCF_947489565.1. GTDB lineage: Bacteria > Bacteroidota > Bacteroidia > Flavobacteriales > Flavobacteriaceae > Kordia. The sequence goes on from NZ_CANLEA010000010.1 coordinate 106,907, forward strand.
CAATTCCTAAAATTACATATACATAATACGCTACAACCGAAACTAAGTTTGATGTAAAAGCATTCGGATTGTATACAATTGGTTGAAATTCTTGATAAATAAATCGAAACTGTCTGTCATTAAAGTTAAATACAGGCGATTCAAAAGATGAATTATAAATTGGACGTGATGATTGTACTTGGATGGTGGCTACAAATTCATCTGAATTGTATTGAGAAACATTAATCACCATGCTACAATTGATACGTTCTGTAGTAGCAAACTTTTTATTTGTCCACTGGGTTTTATTTACAAAATCATTCAACGAACGTTCGAGCGTTTTAAAGATTTGCTGATTGGTTTGATTGATTTGTTGTGTGTCAATAGTGATTTGACAGTTCAATTCTTGTGCTGTTGCAAAAGAAATTCCACATAAAAACAATAGACTTAAAACAAGATTACGCATGGATTCGCTTTAAAATTTCATTAAATATATCAATGGCTACTTCGGCTTTCGATTTTAACCCAAAAGCTAAGGTATTCATTTTTTTGTCAATAATAGTTACTTTGTTCGTTGGTTTTCCAAATCCTGCTCCTTTATCGTTTAGAGAATTTAGGACAATCATATCTAAATTTTTACGCGTAAGTTTCCCTTTTGCGTTTTCCAATTCATTATTTGTCTCTAATGCAAAACCTACTAAAAATTGTGCTTTTTTGATGTCTCCTAAAGATGCTAAAATATCTTTTGTTTTCACCAACTCAATATGTAACGATGAATCTTTCTTTTTTATTTTCTGAGTAGCAATATCTTTTGGTTTATAATCGGCAACTGCTGCTGAAAGAATGGCAATATCTGCCGATGAAAAATCGTTGTGTGCTGCATTATACATGTCTTCCGCACTTATTACATCAACTACTTTTACGGATGCATGCGAAATACTTTGATTGTTGGGGCCAGCAATTAAAGTGACCTCTGCACCTAAGTTAGCTGCTGCACGTGCCAATTCGTAGCCCATTTTCCCTGAAGAATGATTCCCAATAAAACGCACAGGATCAATAGCTTCATAAGTTGGACCAGCCGTAATCATGACTTTTTTCCCTTTTAACGGAAGTTGATCTAAAATATCTTTTTCAATAAACGCGACCATATCTTCCGGTTCCGCCATACGTCCTTCTCCAACCAAACCACTCGCCAATTCACCACTTGTTGCAGGAATCATCTTGTTTCCAAACTTGGTGAGTTGTTCAAAAGAGTTTTTGGTAGATGGATGTTTGTACATATCCAAATCCATCGCAGGTGCAAAATATACAGGACATTTTGCTGACAGATAAGTTGCTAACAATAGATTATCACTATTTCCGGAAGCCATTTTGGACATTGTATTGGCTGTTGCAGGTGCAATCAACATAAAATCTGCCCACAAGCCTAATTCAACATGATTTGTCCATACAGCATTATCATCTTCTTCATTCGTAAAAGATGAGTGTACTGGATTTTTAGATAATGTAGATAGCGTTAACGGTGTAATGAAGTCTTTGGAAGCAGGCGTCATCACCACTTGGACTTCGGCGCCTGCTTTTATGAATAACCGTACTAAAGAAGCTATTTTATAAGCGGCAATACCAGCGGTAACGCCTACTAATACTTTTTTGCCCCTTAATATTGACATAAATTATGCTTCTTCTTTTGTGTTACGGTAGTAAATTTTGTCTTCCAACCATTCGTGAACTGCAATTGCATGTGGCTTTGGAAGTTTTTCGTAGAATTTAGATACTTCGATTTGCTCTTTGTTTTCAAAGATTTCCTCTAAACTGTCGTTGTGTGTAGCAAATTCATCTAATTTCTCGATCAATTCTTTTTTGATTTCAGAGTTGATTTGAATCGCTCTTTTAGCTACAACTGAAATTGCTTCATAAATATTGTCCGTCGGTGCATCAAACTGATTTCTTTCAATTGTTTTTGTGCTAATTGGAGCGTCTAAGTTTTTAATATCAACCATAATTTTTATTTTGAAAATTTTGCTAATTCTTCTGTTATAGTAGCCATGATTTTATCGGCTTCTTCTCTATATTTTGATTCAGGGTAAAACTTGACCAACGACTTATACGCTGATCCTGCTTCGTTTAAACGATCTTCCATTAAGGTTTCAAAGCTTCGGATAGCAAGATTGTACATCGCGCTTAAACGCAAATACATTGCATCTTCTCTGAAAGATGTTCCTGGAAAATCTGAAAGAAAGTTTTCTGTTGCTTTGATAGCAGCTTTGTAATCTGAAATTGTATTGTATTGTTTTGCAATTTCGTATGCTTTCTTTTCTATCTTAGTTGTTAATTCATCTACCATTTTATTGGCATCATCAAGATGTTCTGAATCTGGATAGTTATTGATAAATCCTTGTAATTTATTAATGGCAGTATATGTATCTCTTTGGTCTATGCTAAAACGAGGCGATTGCATATAATAACTTTTTGCTTCATAAAAAGAAGCTACTTCTACGCTATCACTCTTTGGATATGAACGTGCAAAACGCTCAAACTGATATCCAGATACAATATATTGTTCAATTTCAAACAACGTGCGTCCGTACATAAATGTAACACGCTCTCCTTGTGGCTTTCCTCTAAATTTAGGTACAATTTGCTCGAAAAGTCTACTTGATTTTTTAAACTTTTTCTCTTTGTATAAACGCTCCGCAAGTTTGTATTTTACTTTCGTATCTTCCGACTTTAACGCTTTTTGGTATTCACTACAAGAAGCGAGCGTAGCAACTGCTAGAATTAGGTATAGAAATTTCCTCATCTTTTTAAACATCTGGCAAAAATAGGTATTTATTATGTATTATGAAAACATTTTTAAAGCGCTAAAATAACTTTACAAATCTGATTTTAGTATTCTTTATCATAGATTTAACTTTTTAGCTAGCTTGTAAGCGTTTTTAGGTGTCTTATCCTTTTGGAAGATTAGACATATTTCGCTTTTAGATTGTTGATTTTTTTAGCAATTCTAAATTTTATCAAACGAAGCATATTTGCCATTTTGTGACTGTGAGAAAATTTTGTAATTTTAGTAGATTCTAAAAACGTATAACAACTCCTTAAATTGTCTTGCAATGATTCATATAGATCGTACTGCTGTCCCAATTCCATCAGCTCTTCTTCCAAACAACAAAAGATTAGCAAGAGAACTTGAAGAAGCAAAAGCTTTTTTTGAATATGCCGAACACTCAAGAGGACAACGGCGATTTCGTTTTAAGAATTATTTAGATAAAACCATTAAAAATGCGCTAAAAGATCTTTTTCATGGAAAATGTGCATACTGTGAAAGTTTAATATTGACCACATTTGTAGGAGATCTGGAACATTACCGACCTAAAGGTGGTGTTTCAGAATCTTCAGACCATCCAGGATATTGGTGGTTGGTAAATGATTGGGATAATTTATTAGTTTCGTGTAGAAACTGTAATATTAAAAAAAAGAATTACTTTCCTATTAAAGATGAAACGAAAAGAGCGTTTTCGCCCAATGATGATTTGAATGACGAGAATCCTCTTATTTTAAATCCATGTATCGATCATCCAGAAGAACACTTTATGTATACGGATAAAGGTGTGATTGTCTCTAAAACAGAAAGAGGAAAAGCTTCTATCATGATTTTAGGCTTAAATCGTACAGCGCTTGTGCTAGCTCGTGAAAAAACCATCATTACTATTAAAGCTGCTATCGCGAGAATATATAAATTACTTGAGTCGGACGCAAAAGATCCTGAATTTCTAAAATCAGAAATCGAGATTTTGCAAAAAATGACAGCTAGCTCCGAAGAGTATGCTGGACTCAAAAGACAGTATATTTTATCCTTTTTAAAAGAACTTGAAGAGTTTAAAACGGAACCTTTACAAACGAAATCTTTCGAATATACCAAAACCTACACAGACGACGAAAAGCAAGCCGCAACCAAAGAATATGAAGACTTTACACAAGAAGTTGAAAGCAGCTATATGGATGTAGAATCTGAAATGAGTTCTATGTATATGCTGAAAGAACATTTTGTCGCTAAGATTGAATTGACCAATGTAAAAACGTATACAAGTCAAGAATTCAATTTGGTAAATGATGAAGGCAATTTTGTATTGTGGTTCATGTTATTAGGAGAAAATGGCACTGGAAAAAGTACCGTATTAAAATCCTTATGCATGAATTTGTGCGATATTGATTATTTTCAGGATATGATTCGAATGGATTTAATTGATCCAACAAGTTTTATAAAACACGGAGAATCTAAAGCCACTATTAAAGTGTGGATGACAGGAAGTAAAAATCCTCGAATATTAGAAATAGAAGAAGATTCCGTGACATTTACCAATGTTAAAGAACAAAGTGTTACGCTACCATTATCACTACAGGAAGAAAATATGCAAAGTAAAGTTTGGTCCTCTCCTACTTTTTTATTGGCATATGGCGCTACACGATTGCTTCCAAGAGGTTCCAAACATGAAGCTAAACATATTGTCAACAAAATGAATAAGCTTGACAATCTTTTCAATCCTTTTATTCCGTTAGGAGATGCTGAAAAATGGCTTTTGAATTTAGATGAAAAATTGTTCCGACGAGCTGCCATTATCATCAAAGATTTATTACGCATTCCAGAAGATGAGGAAATTTTAAGAACCGAAAATGAAGTAAAAATATATGTCAATCATCATTTGGAAACCTTCAAAGATTTAAGTGATGGATATCAGTCCGTAATGGCATTGACTACCGATATTTTACAATTGGTGATGAATTTCTGGGAAAATCCAGATGAAGCCAGAGGTATTGTTATTATTGATGAAATTGGCGCACATCTACATCCGCAATGGAAAATGCGCATTGTGAGTAGTATTCGCAAAGCCTTTAAAAACATGCAATTTATTGCTTCCACACATCAACCGTTGTGTTTGAGAGGTTTGGATGATGGCGAAGTGATTTTGATGCGACGAGATGCGGACAGACATGTAGAAGTGATCACGGAACTTCCTAATCCGAAAGAATTGCGGATTGGACAAATTTTAACCTCTGTATTTGGCTTGAGTTCTACGATGGATCCAGAATTAGAAGCTGAGTTTAATCGCTATTTTGAATTGAGAGCTATGAATTCAAGATCCGAAGAGGAAAAAGAAGAAATGAGCGAGTTGGAAGCGCAATTGAAACCTGATTTATTGTTAGGTGAAACTTTGTTAAATACGCAAGAATATAAAATCGTAAAGGAAAAATATGAGTTTTATAAGAAAAATGAAAAACCAAGTGATCTAGAAAAGCTAACAGATGATACATTATCAGCTGTACAAGAACTTTGGAAATCGTAACGTTTTAATTACTAGCATACGCCATGATAAAAATTAATCGTCCAGAGACTCCAAATATTAACATCTATACAGAAAAGACAAAATCGCTCTCTCTTGAACTGCGCACCAATTTGTTGAAATTGATTGCTGAAGATGCTGTCCATTTTCAAGGTTTCGTTTCGCGATTAGAAGATGAAAATGAAATGTTTACCAAAGCTGAGGAAGAAACTTTGGAAGCCATCAATTATTATGCTGATCCCGCTAATTTTAAAGTGGAAGGCAAAAAAGCACCAAGTTTTACGGTGTATAAAGACAAAGAGTTAAAAGAAAAAATTCGTACTGTATTTAATGATAAATGTGCGTATTGCGATAGTAAGTTTTTAGCCAATAGCAATGCCGATATTGAGCATTTTAGACCAAAAAAAGCATTCAATCCTTTTAGAGATGCTGTCGATGAAAAACTCATAGAACCGGGTTATTATTGGTTGGCTGCTGATTGGCACAATTTACTATGGTCGTGTATTCTTTGCAATCGAAAAAGCAATTTAGATCAACCCAATGTTGAAGGTTTGAAACCACTAGGAAAGAAAAACCGCTTCCCTATCGCCGAAGAAACAAAACGAATCCGATCGCACAACCAAGATTTAGATACTGAAAAAGATATTTTATTGATTATTGATCCGTGTGTCGATGATCCTGACGACCATTTTGTATTTCCTGTGAACGAAGAAAAGGACGTTGGCATTGTAAAAGCAAAAGTTTTAGACGATAATAAACCAAGCAAAAAAGGCGAAATCTCCATTGCCTTGTATGGTTTGAACCGAACCAAATTGGTTGCCGATCGTATGGAAGCTGGTTTGGACTTAAAATCTATTTTCATGGGACTTTTAGATAGTATTGAAGCCTTCTCACGAAAGAAAAATGCGGGAGAAGATACTTCCGAGGAAATCGAAAAGTTTAAATTTCAAAAAGCGCGATTTCAATCGAAAATGAAAGAGACATCCGATTATTTAAGCTTTAAAAAAATGCTGCTAGAAGATTTTAAAAACTTCTCGCAACTTCAAAGATTAGGACTTACTATTGAAGGATTATTGAAATAAAGATTTGCTATATTTTTTTTGTATTACTTATTTTATGATGATCTAACACGGTAAAACCATCTTCATCGTAATAGAATGCTTTTTCAAAAGCGACATTCATCAGCAATTCTTCAAAAGTATACGAATGCAGTTTGTGCACTTCTTCATTGAAAGCTTCATCATGATAGGAAACCATGATTAAAAACTCGCCGTTGAGTGTTTTGAGTTCTTCTTCTGTGAATTTATACAAAGGTGATTCTTCTGTAATTTCATGCACTAATGTCCATGTGGTTGGCAAATATGTAATATGATCTCTTTCCAGCTCTAGCTGATAAAAATTACGTCTGTAACCTTGCTTTTCATCGGGTTCTGTCATCGCCAACGTGACTTTTACACGCGGATTGATCATGACATCGATCTTACTATTCATCAAGCGAAACATCAATGCTTTTCCCTCTTTAAAATCACGGTAAATCATATGATCACTGAATTGAATAGATGCTTTTGGTTTGGAAAAACGTCCGTACAACAATCCTGTGACGAATGAAAAACTTAACAACCCAATCAAAGCTTGAAAACTCGACACAATTCCTGCCAATACACTTGTTGGCGCCATAGCTCCATATCCTAACGTAGTAATGGTTTGTGAGGAAAAGAAAAATGCATTTACAAAATCTACTAAAAAACCTTGCGGTTCTACAGAAATATATTCGACACCAATACTCACATAGATGGTGGCAAATGTCATATTGATGATAAAGTATACTAAAAAAACCAAGCAAAAAAAGCGTGACCAGCTTATATCTACCAAATACGCGTACAAAGCAGAAATTCCAACTTTTCCATGCAGGTGTTTAATATTAAACGAACCATCTTTGTTGACCATTCGTTTTGCGGATGTAATGGTAGCTTCTCCTAATCCTGGGTCTTTTACTTTTTTTGCCATGTACGTTCTTTAAGCATATAATGCATCTGTAAAATTATGCAACTTTTCTTTGAGTGCTTCCGAAGCTTCTATCAAAGGCAAACGAACCGTAGCTGTTGATAGGTTCAATTTTTCAAATACAGCTTTGATTCCTGCGGGATTTCCTTCTTCAAAAATATAATCAATGGCTGGCATCAATTGATAATGCAATTCATTGGCAGCTTTAATATTTCCTGCCAAGCCCAAACGCACCATTTCCGAAAATTCTTTAGCGTACCCTTGTCCTATCACTGAAATAACACCTGCTCCACCAGCATTTACCATAGGCAAGGTAATCATATCGTCTCCCGAAATTACCAAGAAATCTTCTGGAGCATCTTTTAGCAATCGCATTGCTTGAACAATATCGCCTGCTGCTTCTTTTACAGCAATGATATTTTTAAAATCATTCGCGAGTCTAATAATTGTTTCTGGCAATATATTGCTTGCTGTTCGCCCAGGAACATTATATACAACTATTGGTTTTGGACTTGCTTCAGCCACAGCTTTAAAATGCTGATAAATTCCTTCTTGAGTAGGTTTATTATAATATGGAGAAACGGATAATACCGCATCAAAATCCTGTAAATCGGTGTTTTTTAATTCATCTACAACGGCAGCAGTATTGTTTCCTCCAATACCTAAAATCATTGGCAAACGTTTATTATTTGCTTTTACGACAGTATCGATAACCAACTGTTTTTCTTCTGTGGTTAAAACGGCACTTTCTGCGGTAGTTCCTAAAACCACCAAATATTCTATTCCGCCTTCAATTACATGCTCAACAATGTTGACCAATGCAATCGTATCTACTGAAGTGTCTTTGTTAAAAGGTGTCACTAAGGCAACTCCAGTTCCTATGAATTTCTTCATTATTGTAATTTATTTAGTATGTGTAAATATGTGTGTAATTCTTTTGCAAATATTTTCAATTCGTTTTCTTTGGTTTGAATGATAACATCGTGAATTTCTTGACTGCATCCGGCAATTCCAATTTTAAAATTTGCCTTTTGTAAACCTGACGCTAATTGCAATGGTAAAATATCATCACTGTAATAACTGATCAATAAATCGTAAGGTTTGTCTAAAAATTCTGCTAATGCTGTTGTTTTTGCTTTTCCTTTCCAACCAATGTCTTTTTCATAAAAAACAGGATATTTTACTTCGCGTGCTTTTTGAAAGGTTTTATGATAACACATCACATCTATTGCTACATTGAGTTGTAAACTTTTAGCAATATGCTGAAAATCTTCTGTTACGTCAGCGTTTACAATAATACCAACAGTTTGAATTGGTTGTCCACTCACTTCCTTTGTAGTGGTTTTGTTTAGCTTTTTCGTAAGTACTTTCTTAGCTGATTTATGTTGTAATCCTTTTAAAAACATGTATGCGAATTGATATTGCACAAAAATACTCTTTTTCCACAAAAAAAGAGATGCACGTATGTATATGCATCTCTCTTTTATTAAAATAAAACGAATTATGTTCTTCCTCATGAACATTGATTATACACGAAGTTACAAGGAGTTTCTTAGATGAAAAAAAATATTTCATAAGCGTCATTTTTTAACAACGAACGTCCATTTTGAGCAAGTAATCACAAAAAAAGTGTATGTTTTTACAATTATTTAGTGTAGTTGACAACGCTTGTATCTGCTATTTTTTATAATTTGCCGCATATTTAAAGTTTATGAGAAAAATTATTGCGCTGCTTGTTGTTTTTATAGCAATTTCTTGTTCCCAAGAAAAACAGTCCATTTCCAAGATTGAAGGAAAACGTATCAACATCAACGATTCCTTAACTGCCAATCAAGAAATTGAAGATTTTATCAAACCTTTTCGCGAGCGTATCGAAGAAGATATGAATAAAGTGTTGAGTTATGCTCCAAAAGACATGCACAAGAATGATGGCGAACTAGAAACTACGATTGGAAATTTAATGGCCGATTTGGTAAAATCGCAAAGCGAACCTGTGTATAAAAAACGAACTGGAAAATCTATTGATATTTGTTTGTTGAATCACGGTGGAATTCGTGCGCCAATTCCTGCTGGACCTATTAAAACAAGAACGGCTTTTAATGTAATGCCTTTTGAAAACTCGATTGTTGTGGCCGAATTGACTGCTGAAAATGTACATAATATGGTGGCATATTTGGCAAAAGCAAAACGTGCACATCCAATTTCTGGTCTAACTGTTAAACTCGATAAAGATTTAAAAGTAACAGAAGCTTTGGTCAATGGGAAACCTATTGAAGATGGAAAAACCTATACGGTTGTTACTTCCGATTATTTACAAAATGGTGGTGATCGTATGAATTTCTTGAAAAATCCGGAAACTTTAGAGGTTTTAGATTATAAGATTAGAAATGCAATGATTGATTATTTTAAAACTGTTGACACCATTCCTGCACAACTTGATGGCAGATTTATTCAACAATAACTCAACTAAGAAATGAAAAGAAGAGATTTTATACAAAATTCGTTGGCTACTAGTGCTTTTGTGACCTTAGGAGGTTTGTCATTACAGAGTTTTACAGCGAATACAGCAAAGAAACACATTACAATTTTACATACCAATGACGTTCATAGTCATATTGATCCTTTTGGAGCCAATCATCCAAGAAATCCGAATCAAGGTGGCGCTGCGCGTAGAGCGAGTTTGATCGCAAACATCAGAAAAGAAAATCCTAATACATTGTTGTTAGATGCTGGTGATATTTTTCAAGGAACTCCATATTTTAATTATTATGGTGGCGAATTGGAATTTAAGCTTATGAGCATGATGAAGTACGATTTGGCAACAATCGGAAATCATGATTTTGACAATGGTATCGACGGATTGTTTGCGCAGTTACCAAATGCAAATTTTGAATTTGTTTCTGCCAATTATGACTTTAAAAATACCGTTTTAGATACACATGTAAAACCGTATAAGATTTTTGTAAAAGATGGTATTAAGATTGGAATTTTTGGTCTTGGTGTAAAATTAGGAGGTTTGGTTGATAAGCGTATGTACAAAGAAACTGTGTACAATGATCCAATTGAATCTGCGCAAGACATAAGTCGTATCTTAAAAGAAGAAGAAAAGTGCGATTTGGTAATTTGTCTCTCTCATATTGGTTACAATTACAAGAGAAATCCTGAGCGTCCATCAGATTTAAAATTGGCACGTGCTACCAAAGATATCGATTTGATTATTGGCGGACATACACATACATTTTTACAAAAACCAACCATTGAAAAAAATAGCAAAGGCGAATCTGTCTTAGTAAACCAAGTTGGTGCGTATGGTGTTTATGTGGGAAGAGTTGATTTTTATTTTGATGATGAGAAAAATGTAATTGCCAACGGAAAATCAATTATCGTTTAGCATTTAGCATTTAGTAAAAATAAAAAATCACTATACTTCTTGCTGGATTTCTTCAGTATCCTTAATGATAATGTATTGCCACATTTTATAATGAGAAAATATAAAAAGTGCATTTGAGATTACTGTATATATAGGTTTTCTTTCAATAAACAAATAGGTTCCAAATAGAATTCCCATGAATGCGGTGGACAAGCCTGCAAGCACCAGTTTTTTAGTAACTAGATTTCTGCTGCTTATGTACGTCATGGTAGACATGAATGAGAAGTATCCAATCGCAAAGGAGTAAAATATCACTTCTCCAAAAATTTCGTCACTAATTCTATCTACAAAAAGGATAAAAGGCAACATATAAATTGCTAAAAATGGAATGGTCGTAACAAGTAATCTACGGGTAGAAATATAATGCGCTTGCTTCAGTACGATAACTCCATATATAGACAAGGCAACTCCACTACTTATAATTCCGTTTGCTAGACTTTTTTCTATGAAAAAATAATAATCTGCAACCAAAAAAGCGATCAAGGCTAGTAAGTACAATATGTTCTTCACCTCAACATACAAAAAATAGCAAATGGTAATTATCGGAATCGTCAGTACTATGGCATATTTCCGAGATATATAATCAGGAAAAAATAACCATAAAATGTCTACAAAAGCAATGCATGCAAGTAGCGCAATTAAAAGCGAAGCAATCTTTTTCATTAACGATACAAAGTAACTTATTTCTAGATAAAATTCCTATACTTTTTTATTTTCAAGCAGTTAAAACGGAATCTCCTGTTCTTATTTCGTAATTATATATCTATACATTGCATAATGCATAAAGAGAAATGTAAAAACGATGGCAACTCTTATGCTGACTAATTTTTCAGAAAAAATATAATACCCATGAATGACAGTAGAAATTAAGAACACAATTCCTGAGTTAAGAAGCCATAAGTTCTTTGTGTTTCGTTGATTCACATATACAAGTCCAGAAACAAAGAAAAATAAGCCTACAAAAAACACATAAAACATGATGTAGTTAAATATATCAGTTTGTACACTATCATAATAATAAAATAGCGGCACCAAGTATACAATTAAAAAAGGAATGGTAGTCATTAAAATACTCCGCATGGATATTACAACCGCTGTTTTTAATACAATTACAACATACAAACACACACCAATTGCATAAAAGATAAGTGAAGGTTCAAAATAGGATGCGGTATTAAATAAAACAATGCCGCAAAACGTAGCTAGTAAGGATATAAAATAAAGTATATTCACCTTTTTCACAGAAAAAAGGTACAGTAAAATCAATACGGGAAATGGCAAAAATGTCACCAATTTTTTATCAATAACTTCGGGAAATATAATTCCTAATGCATTCAAAATAGACAGAAGGACAAAAAGGTATGTTAGGGGTTTTTGTTTAGACATTCAGCAATAATTCTAAAGTGATTTTTAAGGTACAAAATATTTTACAGAAATTAAATCTTTCCTATTTTTTGTAAGCTCTATTTCTACTTATCGACTACAAAGTCATTAAAAACCAACAACATGAAAAAATATATTCCATTTATTATACGCTTGGCAGTTGCTGTCATTTTGATACAAACATTACGATTTAAATTAACGGCACATCCTGATAGTGTTGCCATTTTTGAAGAAGTAGGTTTAGAACCTTTTGGACGTATTGGAATAGGAATTGCCGAATTAATCGCTGGAATTTTAATCGTTATTCCAAAAACGGCTTGGATAGGCGCTACCTTAACTTTAGGAATTATTGGAGGTGCAATTATGATGCATTTAACCAAATTAGGAATTGAAGTTCCTTTTGAAGGAGAGCCTGATGGAGGTGTTTTGTTTATAACCGCGATTGTTGTATTTGTTTTAAGCGCTGTTACACTTTGGCTACAACGCAAAGAGATTCCATTTATTGGAAAGAAGTTTCAATAGAGTTTTAAATGATCAGACAATATCTGTTAAGGTATTTTTTTCATCTTCAATCATAAATTTGAATGAAAAATATAATACAAAGTGACTGCAAAAAACCGCAATTACGGTAAACATAGTTTCGTACACATACAGTTCATTAATAGTAATAATGATATTCATAATACCTAAGTTAACAGCCGTAATTAACATCCATAAATTTGATTGATTTTTGTTTCTTAAGTAATAGTACAATGCTGCCATAATGTAGCCTAACATCAAGAAAGCCATAATAGCAAAATACACAAAATCCTCTTCTATTTCAGGATATATCAAACAGATAACTCTATCATAAATATATAATACAGGGAGAAATATTACAATCAACCAGATGTACATTTTGGTTGTTGTTTTCATCTTTTCATTTTTCAAATACATCAATCGGAGATATATTATATAGAATATTGAAACTAAAATGGATACCTCTTTAACATATTCCCCAAACCCTAGAATTAAATAAATTCCACTGGAAAGCCCAAAAATAAGCGCTAGTACAAACAAAATACTTGTTGGTTTCTTTTTTTCAGTCATATACACCACAAAAATAGAAACGAATGTAAGTGGATATACAAATAGCAAATCGCTCTTTTCAAATAAAAGAGCAACCAACAATGATATAAAAGCGGTTATAAAGAATGCAATATATGTCGGCTTGGTATACTTCATTTAACTCATTATATTCAACATATCGTCATCATCTTGACTACTATCATGTAACATAAATTTTAATACAAAAAACTGTATACATAAACTACAAAATACAACAATTACGGTAAAAAAGGTTTCGTACATGTACAATTCGTTCAAACCTATGATAATATTCATAAATCCTAGATTAACTGCAGCAATGAGCATCCAAAGGTTGGTTGGAGACTTATCTTTTAGGTAATAATACAAAGCAGTAATGATGTAACTCAACATAAAAAACATTAAGAAACTAAAGTAAATCACTACGTCTTTGAGCTCAGAAGAAATGGTTTGAATGACGTTGTAATAAATATATAATACCGGAATTGAAATTAAAAAGACATAAAAATACGTTCGAAGTTCTGTACGCTTCATCACATTACGCACATACATCAATCGAAGGTATATGATATAAAACAATGAAAATAATATAGAAACCGCTTTTAAATGATCGCGCAATCCTAATATCAACAATATACCACCTGCTAATCCTATAATTTGCGAGAGTAAGTATAAAACGCTTGTAGGTTCTTTTTTCTCCGTAAAATATATGATTAGTATTGTAAATACCGTAAATGGTTGCGCATAAATCAAACTAAACTTCTCCAAAAATATAGATACTAGTATTGTTGTCACTGCTGTAACAATAAAAGCTAAATGTGTCGGTTTAGTTAAAATCATTTATATCATATTCAAAAACTCATCTTCGGTTAATATTGTGATGTTTAACTTTTCTGCTTTCTCACGTTTGCTAGGTCCCATTTTGTCACCAGCAACTACGTACGAAGTTTTAGAAGAAATGGAAGAAGATACTTTTCCTCCATTGTTTTCTATGAGTTTTTTTAATTCATTACGCGATACTTTTTCAAATACTCCAGAAACAACAAAAGACTTTCCTAATAATGTTTCGGTAAGGCCTTCTAACTGTTCTGCCGAGAATTCCAATTTCACGCCGTATTCTTTTAAACGCGTAACTGTTTGCAAATTAGCTTCTTCTTCGAAGAATAACGCCACACTTTCGGCGATCTTCACTCCTATTTCGTCGACGTTCACTAAATCTTCCGACGAAGCGTCCATAAGTGCATCGATAGATTTGTAGTGTTTTGCCAATTTTTTAGCTACTGTTTCACCTACATATCTAATTCCCAGTGCATATAAAACACGTTCAAACGGAATTTGTTTCGAGGCTTCAATTCCATTGACTAAGTTTTCTGCACTTTTTTCTGCCATACGCTCTAGCGGAATGATTTGTTCTTTGGTTAAATCGTATAAATCTGCATAATTCGTTATCAGATTTTCTTTCACCAATAAAGCCACTGTTTCGCCTCCTAAACCATCAATATCCATCGCTTTACGCGAAATGTAATGCTGAATTCTTCCCACAATTTGTGGTGTACAACCAGTTACATTTGGACAGTAATGTTGCGCTTCTCCTTCTTTTCGTTCTAATGCTGTATTACATTCGGGACAATGCGTTGCATATACAGTTTCCGTAGAATCGTTTGGACGTGCTTCAAAATTCACACCAACGATTTTCGGGATGATTTCTCCACCTTTTTCTACAAAGACAGTATCTCGTTCTCGTATGTCTAATTTAGCAATTTGATCTGCATTATGCAAGGATGCGCGCTTTACAGTTGTTCCTGCGAGTAAAACTGGTTCCAAATTTGCGACCGGCGTAATGGCTCCAGTACGGCCAACTTGATAGGTAATTTCGTTTAAAATTGTAGCTACTTGTTCTGCTTTGAATTTATACGCCATCGCCCAGCGTGGTGCCTTTGACGTATATCCAAGCTCTTCTTGATAACGTAGATTATTGACTTTAATAACAACGCCATCAATCTCATAGGCTAACTCGTGACGATTGTGTTCCCAATAATTTACAAACTCTAGGATTTCGTCAACATTTTTAGCCACTTTTGCGACTGTAGGCACTTTAAATCCCCAATCGCGTGCTTTCTCTAAGCTTTCAAATTGTGTGGTAATTGGCAATCTTTCGCCTTTTATATTGTATAAGAGACATTCTAACGGACGTTTTGCCACTTCGCTACTGTCTTGTAATTTTAAACTTCCAGAAGCTGTATTTCGAGGATTCATATATGGATCTTCTCCATTAGCAACACGTTCTTCGTTCATTTTTTTAAATCCGTCAAGCGGAAGAATGATCTCGCCTCGAATGTCAAACTTTGGAGGGAAATCACCTTTAAGACGCAACGGAACCGTTTTAATAGTTTTGATATTGTTGGTCACTTCATCTCCTTGAAAACCATCGCCACGCGTGACTGCTTTAATTAGTTTTCCATTTTCGTATGTCAAATTCATTGAAGCACCATCGTACTTTAACTCACAGGTATATTCCACATTCTCAACACCTAGAATCTTTTCAATACGTTTTTCCCAATCCAACAAATCTTCTTTCGAATACGAATTGTCCAACGAATACATGCGGTATTCATGTGCAATGGTATTGAAATTCTTCGTGATTTGTCCACCAACACGTAACGTTGGCGAATTCGGATCGTGAAATTCGGGATGTTTCGCTTCCAATTCCTGTAATTCCTTGAGTTTCATATCAAACTCATAGTCAGAAATAGTAGCGTTATCTAATACGTAATAATTGTGATTGTGTTCGCGTAATTCATCGCGCAAAGCGTTTAACTTCTCTTGAATATTACTCATGTAGTCTTGTGATATTGTGTATATAACAAATATAACAAACTATACTTTCGGAACAATAATATTACGTTAGATTATCCTGCAACTACAGACTTTTTTCGCTTGGTATACCCATAATACATGATATATGCATAACAAACCATTGCTAAGATAAATGCAAGTTTGAAACCTACAGTATCAATTAAAGAACCTATAATAAATGGAATTACAGCTCCACCAACAATAGACATACACAACAATCCTGAAGCTTGTGCTTTTAATTTCCCTAAACCTTCTAAGCTTAAGGTAAATATTGTTGGGAACATAATTGAGTTAAACAGTCCTACCGCTAACATAGACCACATAGATAGGAGTCCTGTTGTCGTAATTGAAATCGTAATCATAGAAATTGCTAGTATTGCAAAAATACTTAATACTCTTCCGGGCGCCATTATTTTAGTTAAATACGCACCTACAAAACGACCAATCATTGCGCCGCCCCAATAAAATATTATAAATACTCCTAATAATGATTTCGGATCTTTTCCATCAAAATCTTTTCCAAAAACATCAGCAATTGTATTTGCAATGCTCATCATCGTATCATTAGCAGCTACCGTAGCTCCCAAATTCATACTGTCAAAATAATTTACCATAAAACTTCCTATAGCAACTTCGGCACCTACATAGACAAAAATTCCCAAAGCACCCATTAACATTACTTTGTTTTTTAGCAGAGTTAAATAGCCATCTTTTGGACTCTCTTCCATTATTTTTGGTAGTTTGATAAAGAAAAAAGCCAAGGCTAAAAGCGCTATCAATCCAGCAATTAACAAAAAAGGAGTTTGCACCGTTGAAGCTTCTGCAATATAATATGCTTTTTTATCTAGTTCGCTTAATGCTTCTATTTCATCCGAAGTTTTTACACTATCACTCAATAAATATAAAGCACCCACAACTGGAGCTAATGTAGTTCCTAATGAGTTAAATGCTTGTGACAAGTTCAAACGACTCGATGCGCCATCTTCAGAACCTAACAAAGCTACATACGGATTGGCGGCTACTTGTAATACGGTAATTCCAGCTGCAACAGTAAAATATCCTATTAAAAAGACTGAAAATATTCTGTATTCAGCAGCAGGATAAAATAATAAACATCCTACTGACATAATAGCTAAACCTAAAATGATTCCTTTTTTATAACCAATCCGAGATAAAATGATACTTGCTGGTATTGAAACAACGAAAAAAGCTATGAAAAAGGCAGATTGCACTAACACCGTTTTAGCATATGTCATTTCAAACACATCTTTTAATCTTGGTACTAAACTATCGACCAATACGGTAATAAATCCCCAAAGGAAGAATAAAGTCGTTAGAAATATAAAAGCACTTTTGTACGATTTGTTGGTTGACATATTTGGTGTGTTTTTGTTGTTAGTTTCTAGTTGTTGGTTGGTTATTATGTGTTTACGATACTTTCTAAATCAAAATGTAAGCTATTAAACTATTCAATTTCGTTTTTGTTATTCGTTTTTTTGTGGATTTGTTAGTTTACTTTTACATAACTTATCACTTTTCAATTCTTAACGAGCTATCAATTACGATACTTTTACATTTTAAATTTAGAGTTTTACATTTTAAGTTTCTACTTCGTTTTATGATAAAAATCCGCTTTGTGATTTTTGTTTTCGTTGTTTTGATACGTGGTATAATTGAACCACTCATGGATGCAATACGCGCCCGTTTCTCCTTTTTTGTTGACCGCAATATAACCTACTTGAAAATCCTTGTAATTTGGACTTTTCTTTATGACACGTTTTACTGCTTCTTCACAGGCTTCTTGTGGCGATTTTCCTTGTCGCATCAGTTCTACAATAAGAAAACTTCCTACTGTTTTTAAAACCTCTTCTCCCATTCCTGTAGCGGTGGCACCTCCAATTTCATTATCTATAAACAATCCAGAACCTATAATGGCCGAATCTCCAACACGACCTTGCATCTTATAAGACAATCCGCTTGTGGTACACGCTCCAGAAATGTCTCCGTTTTTATCAATCGCTAACATTCCAATGGTATCATGGTTTTCCACATTGATGATCGGTTTGTATTCCGATTTCACTTTCCATTCCTCCCATGCTTTTTTAGAAGCTTCTGTCAATAGATTTTCTGGTTCAAAACCACTTTCAATCGCAAATTGTTTTGCTCCATTTCCTGCCAACAATACATGTGGCGTATCTTCCATCACTTTTCGGGCAACCGAAATTGGATGTTTTATATTTTCAATACACACAACAGCGCCATAATCTCCTTCTTTATTCATAATGCACGCATCCAACGTTACATTTCCATCTCTATCGGGCAAACCGCCTTTTCCCACAGATTGATTGTTTACATCTGCTTCTTCAATCATGACACCTTGCTCTACCGCATCTAAAGCCGATTTTCCTGCTTGCAATACTTCCCACGCCTTCGCTGTGGCATTCGGTACATTCCAAGTAGCAATCACCATTGGAATGACAGGTTTTGAATTCGTATTTACAGTCGTGCCGGCAACTTTTTCAGTTCCTTTTTTATCATCTGCACAAGCAGCCAATGTGGTTCCAACTGTTAAGCCTAAACCTGTTAAAGCAGCATTTTGAATAAACTTTCTTCTTTTCATCGTGTGTAATTTTAAACACTGCTTTTCACGATTTTCAAATTAAATGAATAAAATGTAAAACAGTCAATCGTATTTTTGCTTCTTTTGATACTATTTAATTTGAGAACGGTATTTTCTAATTCATGAGCTCAAAAAACAGTATTGTCACTTCGAGCGCAGTCGAGAAGTAATCTATACATATCTATTTTCAAAGAATCTCGACTGTGCTCGATTTGACATCTTTTTATATTTTGCTTGCCGTTGAACTATTATTTAACTTCAATTTCATCTACAAATAACCACGAACGTCCATCGTGTTTGTAACCCAAATGCCATTCAGGCAATACGCCTAATTTTTTGGCAACTATTTTTACATAACGCGCCTTTTTCGTGTTAAATGCAGCGCCTATTTTATGAACATGTGGTTTTTCAGTAGGTCTTGGTTTTTCATGAACTAATTTTTGAACACTCGTAAACTTCTTTCCGTCTTTAGAAACCAAGAATTCAACTTCTGTTGGTAAAAAGATCCATGATTTTTGATCTTGTAAAAAGTTAAGATTTACATAATAGATATCTTTCACACTTCCTAAATCGACTGTCGCAATTAAATCTTTATCAAAATATCCTTGCCATGTTCCTGTACGAAAATCTTCGGTTCCTAAAATTCCATCAATCAATGCATTTTGTCCACCGGCATTATATTGATTGGCATATTCAGTTCCTAATTCAATCTTTAAATTTGGATCAATCTTGAAGAAATCTGTTGTAATTTCTACACTCTTTTTTCCATCTTTTTCTGCGTAAACTCTCAATTGTGAAGCTTCCGAAATAGTGAATGGTTTTGTATATTCTTGTACATTACTTTTATCCAATTGATAGTAGATTTTAGCATTCTTATCTACAGATTGCAATGTCACTTCTGTTTCTCCTTTAAACGCAATATCACCTTTCGCAATAAATGGTGGCGGCACAATTGTATGTTCCGTAATTTCCGTTACCGGAATATTCTCATCTTGAGTTCCCCAATCGGTTGCCGTATTTGTCATTTCAAACACTAAACTTCCGCCATTCATAATATCTTGATGATTGATGAATGTTTTGGAATGATTCTTTCCGTTCAATGTTGCCGATTTGATATATTTATTTTCTTTCGAAATATTATTCGCAATAATCGTAAACGTCTTTCCATTTTCCAAATTGATCGTAGCTTTATCAAACAATGGCGTTCCAATAATATATTCGTTGTTTCCTGGTGTCACCGAGTAAAATCCTAAGCTACTCAACACATACCACGCGCTCATTTGTCCACAATCTTCATTTCCAGAAACGCCGTCAGGTTCGTTTTTGTACAATGTTGTCAATATTTGATGTACGTATTCTTGTGTTTTTGCAGGTTTATTGATGAAGTTATACAAATATGCCATATGATGACTCGGTTCGTTTCCATGTGCATATTGACCAATTAATCCTGTAATATCTGCTTGATTTCTTCCAGAAGTTTCTTGTTTTGCAGTGAATAATTTGTCTAATTGTGCTTCTAACTTGTCTTTTCCTCCTAATAGTTCAATAAAGCCAGAAACATCTTGCGGCACATAAAAACTGTATTGCCAAGAGTTGGCTTCCGTATAATTAAAGTTTACTTCATACGGATCAAAAGGTGCAAACCATGTATTTCTAAAACGTCCACGCATAAATTGCGTTTCTGGATCAAATACATTCTTATAAAATTGTGCTCGTTTTATAAACGTTTCATACGCTTCCGTTTTTCCCATTGCTTTTGCCATTTCCGCAATCGTCCAATCGTCATATGCGTATTCTAAGGTTTTAGAAACCGATTCTGATTCTTTTTCAACAGGAATATAACCTAACTCTTTATAATAATCCAATCCTAATTTATCACGTGTAGCACTGTGCTTCATCGCTTCAAAAGCTTTTTCTACATCATAATCGCGAATGCCTTTCATATATGCATCAGCAATCACAGGAACGGCGTGATATCCAATCATACAACCTGTATAATTTGCCGATAAATCCCAAATTGGCATAATGCCGCCTGATTCATATTTCTTAATAAATGTCTTAATGAAATCATTCGTGCGATCTTGCTCAATAATTGTATACAACGGATGTGCCGCGCGATACGTATCCCACAAAGAGAACACTGTATAATGTGTATGCTCTTTCGATTCGTGAATTTCCAAATCCATATCACGGTAACGTCCGTCAACATCTTGATACAAGTTTGGTGCAATCATAGTGTGATATAATGACGTATAAAAATTGGTTTTATAATCTATATCATCACTTTCAATAACAATTTTTCCCAATTGTTGTTCCCAAGTGTCTTGCGCTTTCTTTTTAATTGCTGCAAAGGACTTCTCTCCTATTTCTGTTTCCAGATTTTTCTTTGCGCCTTCTACATCAACTGCTGAAATTCCAACTTTGATTATAATAGGTTCGTTATTTGGGTTTTTAAACCTTAAAGCAGATCGTCTAGCGCCTGGCATTCCTTGTTTTGGTGGCGATTGCAACATATCATCAAAAGGGTGCGATGTTTTTATCACATAAAACAACCGTTGATCTGATGCCCAAGCTTCCGAAAATCGGTAGCCTACAATTTCCGTATCAGAAACTTTTTCAATTTTAGCATCCAATACTTTATCACGATGTATTAAATCTAACATCACAACTTGATTTTCTGCGGAAGGAAAGGTGTATTTATGCATTCCGCTTCGTTCAGAAACAGTCAATTCCACATCAATATTTGTGCTATCTAAATGTACTTTATAGTATCCAGCTTCTGCCACTTCATTGTCATGCGAAAAATGAGCGCGATAGCCTTTTTTTCCATCAGATCCATTATTGAAGTTTATTTCATTGGTTGGCATTAATAAAATATCTCCATAATCGGAAACTCCTGTTCCACTTAAATGTGTATGCGAAAAACCGTAAATGTATTCGTCTGAATAATGATAGCCCGAACAGCCATCCCAACCATCCAAACGTGTATCTGGACTGAGTTGCATCATCCCATACGGCATGGTCGCGCCAGGATAGGTATGTCCATGTCCGCCAGTTCCAATAAAAGGATTTACATAATGAATTAAGTCTTTATCTTTTTGAGCAATTTCTATTTTTTGGTCATTCGTACAGCTAAAAAATAGCGAAATGACAACAAAAATGGTAATGTGTTGAAGTTTCATTAAAATAGATTCGTAGATTTATGGCAACTAATATACTAAAATGAGAAGCAATATTTTTTTCAAATTCATAATTTTCCTTTGTTTCATTGGTTGTTCAAAACCACAACCGAAACTACAAGCACCCGAAAGACCGTATATTATACCAATGCCAAGTGATTATGGCTTAGAAAAAGGAACTTTTTTATTTAATGAAAATGTTTCATTTCATTCCGATTCAGAACTGACAACTGTTGCAAATTTTGCGAATGATTATTTTGAAGAGAAACTTGGATATAAACTCATTGCACATAGCAAACCTAGTGTAAATATCCTTTCATTTGAGTTTGATTCAACTATTAAACATGATGAAGGATATGAATTGACTGTAGATTCAACAGCCATTAAAATAAAAGCAAAAACAACACAAGGTGCTTTTTATGGATTTCAAACGTTACGTCAATTTTTTCCACCAACTATAGAGAACAAAACATTTCCAAACAAAGAAATTCAACTACAAAATGCATTTGTAAAAGATGCGCCACGCTTTTCGTATCGCGGAATGCATTTGGATGTTTCACGTCATTTTTATTCCATAGATTTTATTAAAAAGTACATTGATCTGCTTTCACAGCTAAAAATGAATACTTTTCACTGGCATTTGACAGACGATCAAGGTTGGCGTATTGAAATTAAGCAATATCCAAAATTACAAGAAGTAGCCGCTTTTCGCGATGAAACGTTGATTGGACATTATAACGATGCGCCGCAACAATTTGATGGTAAGAAATATGGCGGATTCTACACACAAGAAGAAGTCAAAGACATTGTAAATTATGCTTCCCAACGATTTGTAACGGTAATTCCTGAAATTGAAATGCCCGGACATTCACAAGCTGCCATTGCCGCTTATCCCAATTTAGGTTGTACAGGAGAAAATGTAAAAGTTGCTACAAAATGGGGCGTTTTTGAAGATATTTATTGTCCGAAAGAAGAAACATTTACCTTTTTAGAAAATGTGTTGGATGAAGTGATGCCGCTTTTCCCTGGAAAATATATTCATATTGGTGGTGATGAAGCTCCAAAAACGCGTTGGAAAGCTTGTAAACACTGTCAGGAACTCATCAAGAAAGAAGATTTAAAAGACGAACATGGTTTGCAAAGTTACTTCATTGCTCGCATGGAAAAATATATTAATAGCAAAGGAAAACAGATTATTGGTTGGGACGAAATTTTGGAAGGCGGATTGGCTCCAAATGCAACTGTAATGTCTTGGCGTGGTGTAAATGGTGCTGTTGAAGCAGCAAAAGCTGGTCATAATGTGATCATGACACCAACATCACACTGTTATTTTGATTACTATCAATCTGACAATTCCGATGAACCTTTGGCGATTGGAGGATATTTACCATTGAAAAAAGTGTATAATTTTAAGCCAATTCCAAAAGAACTAAGTCCTGAAGAAGCAAAGCATGTACTTGGTGCGCAAGGAAATGTGTGGACGGAATATATTCCAACTTCCGAAAATGTAGAATATATGGCATTTCCGAGATTGATTGCCATGGCGGAAGTCAACTGGTCAAATCCATACCGAAGAGATTATCAAGACTTTGCGTATCGCTTATCGCATTACCATAAACGTTTGGATGCGATGAACATAAACTATGCAAATCACTTGTATGAAATTGAAGGTGAAGTTGCCAAACGTAATAATAAAATGGTGTTTGATTTACAAACCATCATTAAAAACAAAACCATTCGTTATACTACCGACGAATCTTCTCCGACACTAACTTCTACAGCCTATGAAAGGTACATTCCGATTGAAACATCGACTGTGTTGAAAGCTGCGGTTTTTGATGACAAAGAGAAGTTAGGACGTGATTTTACGTTGACATTCAACAAACACAAAGCGGTTGGAGCCAACATTACGCTCGATCCAGAACCATATAAAGCATACGCTGGAAGTGGAAAAGCAGGATTGATCAATGGAATTGCAGGAAGCGATACACGTTATGGCGATAAAGAATGGCTTGGTTTCTGGGGAAAAGATGTCACGATTACCATCGAATTTGAAAAGCCTACTAAAATTAGTTCCATTGCTACACGATTTTATAATGCGAACGGACAGTGGATTTATGCGCCCACAGAAATCGGCATTAGTTATGTAAATGAAGAAGATGGCAGAACGTTGCATCAAATCAATCAAGTTAAAACTTCAGATAGCAAACTCATTTCACATACATTCAAAATTGAAGAGATCACCACAAAGCATATCGAAATTTTTATTCCAAATTACGGAACCATTCCTGATGGAAAACAAGGCGCGGGCAACGAAGCATGGACGTTTTTGGATGAGATTGTGGTAAAGTAGACTTCGACTCCGCTCAGCCTATTTAATTTAGTGCTTGATGTTTCAGTCTACGTAGTTTGATTTTTGGTGTTAGATTTATATAATAATTATAAAATATGACTATAGAATACTTTAATGAATTAGCAAAACAAACATTACTTATATGCTCGTTATTGAGTGGGTTTTCAATTGCAGTTGTAGCAAATTTATTGGTGTCAGATAAAAATGAGAGGCTCACAAATATCATTTTAAAAGCTGCCACCTTAGCCGCTGGTTGTTTCTTAGTATCTGTATTTGCGATGGTGAATATTATAATGACCACAACTCCTGGTGGGTTTATAAAAAATGTTTCTATAGACGATTTTCAAGTGTCTAGAACCATTGGCTTGTTAACTTTTATGATTGGACTTTTTGCGTTATCCACTATGATTGCGTTATCTGGTTGGACGAAGTCTAAGAAAGTAGGAAGATTTACAACCATCATTGGAATATTGACTCTTATCCTAATTTTTATCACAATGACTCGATTTAGTCTCTGATTTTAAAAAGTAAAAGCAACGAATCATATATCTCTCTATGAAAAAAATACTGATACTAATATTAACCCTATTACCATTTACATTACTTGGTCAACACTTGAAATGTTGTGAATCTACAAAAGAAGTGGAATCGCATTTGAGTGGAATCTGGAAACTCAAATCGAATTCCAAACTTTTATTCGAATATACCTTTGAAAATGACAAAGGACATCTTACAGAAATGCAAGAATCTGATCAAAAAGGAGAATACATCGTGCTAGATGATCATGCATTTGTAGAAGTTATTGCATATGAGCAAGGCTTTCAACTAAAGTATACAGGTTTATCTGGCAGTTCTACGGTGGAATTAAAATACTTGAATTCTACTAGAATGATATTGGTAGCAGACTATAAAGAAGTTGAGTTTATCAAAGTATCCGAATAGAAATGAAATTATAAAAAAATACTCAGAGACTACTGATTCTTAAGAGATCAATTAAAAAATTAAGTAAATACGTATCACAATTAAATGAAAAATAAAATAATCCGATTTTTAATCGCTTTAGGGCTAATATCTTCTTGTGAATCTGGAGAAAAAACTAAAAAAGAAACGGAATCGCATAGTAATTCTAGAATAGAGTTTACCGATGATAAAGGGAATAAAATCTCAAAAGAAGAACTCGCAAATTCAACAGGAACTTTTAATTATGAAATTTACGGAATTGAAGGTGTTTCGGATGCCGCAAAATCCTTGCACAGACAAGCAAGGCAGCTTGGACAAACTGGCGATTATAAAAATGCTATTGAAAAATTAAATCAAGCAACAAAAGCAGCTCCAAATTGGCCGTATCCTCTTTATGATTTAGCATATACCTATTTGCTTCAAGATGATCATGAAAATGCTTTAAAATATTATGAACTCACAGATAAAATAGCTCCCAAAGGATTTTACACCTCTAAAACGGCATTGCATACACTACAACTTGAACATCAAGGAGCATTACAAAAAGGTTTGTATAAATCTTATTTAACACTTGAATGGATAGAGAATCCTGCCGAAAAGAAAGAGATGCTAAAACTTTTAGTGGACAAGTTTCCTTCTTTTGCTCCTGGTTGGAAAGACTATTCAAATTTCTTAGAAGGTAAAGAAAGACTGAATGCTATAGAAAAAGGACTTGAGCAAAACCCTGACTCTGAAACAAAAGGAATATTGCTGATTAACAAAGCACTTGTACTAAATGAGAAAGGGAATTTTAAAGAAGCATCTACATTGTTAACAGATGTAATTTTTGACACGAATTCAACTTTTGGTAATATTGAAATGGCTAAATTTGTTTTAAATAATATATCAGAGAATAAATAGCAACGTATAAATGGAATTGTTTTTAGGAATTGGAAATATTACGATTGGAGTTATGATGACCTTAATTGGCTTTAAAGTTTACAATCCTTTTAAAGGCAAGAATCAGCCTGAAAAAGAAGAAGAATGGTACAGGAAGTTTGGAACATTTTTTAAAATTGGAGGAATCGCAGTTTTGATTTTTGGGATACTTAAGTTGATATGAGATTCAGGAAAAGGAAAACCTTTGTTTTGGCTTTATACATACTCGAAAGTTTATTGCTTTCTACTGCTCTCATTGCCATATAATAAACCTTCGCTAAATTTTAAATAATGGACGATAAGACTAAAAGAGAAATTGAGCTACATACAGCAGGCGCTACTGTAAGGCATAAAAGTCCTTTTCAGGAATTAGAATCCTATAAAAATTCAGAAAAAATTGATCCAGAGTTTGTCAGTAAATGGGTCAAGCCTTTTTATATGAACCTAAATAGAGCTGATGAAGATTGGATTGACAACATTTCTAAGCTATCTCCAGAAATTAGCGATGCTGTAATATTAAGGAATTTGGGAGACTTCAATTGGAGAACGAGACAAACGGGATCTTTTTTCTCTTCTATAAAAAATAAAAAGGAATTTACCGATATCATTGGAACTCATTTATTAAAAAGTGAAGTATGCTATGCAGGTAGAGAATATGCCGTAACACTAAGCTATTTTAATACTAAGGATTCAATCATGTATTTGAACAAGTATTTGGATTATTACCTATTGCATCCTGAATTAGCTTTTGACCAATACACTGTTATTTCTGCTGTAAAATATTTAGATGAACTCAACAATACAAACCTCATTGCTAATCATCTGGACTCTTGGAAAAGATTCTTAGAAAATGGAAAAAAATTACAGTACGAAAATCATGAATTATTGCTTAAATCCGATGCTATTCCAGAAGAAGCCAAATTAAAACTCTCAGAAATCACCTTTGATCAAAATATCGATTATAACATCAAAACCAATTTTATAGAAAAGAAAATTAACACCATAAAAGCAATCGTTAACAAAGTATAAAACACATCATAACCGACACTTTATATCACACTAAAAAACTTCAAACCAATCATTGCTGAATTATTAAAAGAAGAAATAAAGTAAAAAGTATAACATATATTACCTTTGATTATCAACATAAAGAATGAAAAAAATACTAATTACAATGACTCTTTGGACTTCAATACTAGCTTTCTTCGGATGCAACTCAAATAACAATACATCTAAATCCAATACAGAAAATGGAAAAGTTGAGATGATGAATCCTAATGATATTTTGATGTCTATCTCTACTATCGAAAGCACGTTACCAGGAACAAATGAGCAACCCAAAGATTCCTTAGATTTAGAAATTCTTGAAGATGATTGGAGGCAATTTGAGTTTATCAATACTAAGTATAAAAATTCTATTGATAAAGAGATTGATTCCATAAACATGATCATTGAAAATGAATCTGTTGATCTTGGCGAAAATATGACTGCGTTTAAGAACTTACATGTAAGAAAGTTAATTCCGAATCCCTTAGATGAAGGAATTGCAATAGAAGACTTAAAAAACGCATTCAGTTCATTCCAAACAGGAAGTCTGTCTTTTGATCAATATGGAAGAGTCATTAATGGTATATACTTTGACATCTCAGGTTTTCATTTGTATGGTCTAACAAACAACTCTAAAGTCACTGCGCTTGGATTTTACGGCTTATCTTCATGGGAAAACCTAGAAACATTTAAAAATGAAATGAAAGCCTTTATGGACAAGTATAATGTAGTTTTGGTGAATTGGCGATCTATGATGGTGATTGATTCAAATGGAATAGACGACTATCTAAAACCTAATGAATAAGCGTTAATAAAGCTTTACACAGTAAATACAATCAATTAACAATGTGGGAAAAACGGAATATGTGGGCAATTGGCGGATTACGAGAAATAGGTTTTAAACCCAATTCCGATCTGTTAATGGTATTGTCCAGCCAAGGAAGAGGCGTATTTGATTGTATAAAAGATGAAAAAATAGCCAGAGATCATTTTGATTATTATGCAGAAAAATGGGATAGTGATTTGGGAATCGTTGAAGGAATCGGAATTCTGAAAAATGAAAACATCAAATGTGGAGGCTTTGAAGCGCCTGACATTCTAAAAAAAGAAACAGAAGATCATTGGATCATTGAGATCAAAAGTGAAATTCGTCCCAATTGGCAACAAAAAGAATTAAAAGCTGATGTCATGTATCTCCAAAATAGAAAAACAAAAGAAAGCATTGAAATAGCTGTTTTTCATTATGGGATTGATAGAAGTTATGGATTTTCGGATACTGGAAATTCCTTTGTAGTCGGCACCGCTAGTGATATAACCATATGGAATAGAAAATGAAACCAACTTCCCTTTACTTAAGGAAGATTCTTCCTCATTGTGCATTTAGCTTCCCCTAACGAAATCAATCCTATGCACTTTTCTGTTTGCTGTTATAAAACATCCAAAGAATCGTTTATAAGCGCCTCTTTTTTGAATAAAAACAAGCATTTTAAATACAGATATAACTTCAACAATTTTAAAATCATATCAACAATTGAAAGATTAAGCAAAGCAGAAAACATTTTTAAATGATATATTTGGAAAAGAACTTAAAGTTGAATTCAATATTTAAAACTAAACCTTCATAATTTCAAAGTATGCTCTTAGAAATCTGTGCAAACTCTTATCAATCTGCCATGAATGCTGCAACAGCTGGTGCGCAACGTATTGAATTGTGTTCAGAATTGGCCGTTGGTGGTATTACGCCTTCCTTTGGATTGCTTAAAAAAGTAATGGCAGACCTCAACATTCCTGTGCATGTACTTATTCGTCCTAGAAGTGGCGATTTTACCTATTCGGATGAAGAATTTGAAATGATGAAGACGAATATTCAATTGTGTAAAGAATTGGGTTGTGCAGGCATTGTATCTGGTATTTTGAAAAAAGATTTTACAATTGACACAGAACGAACCCAAGAATTAATTGAACATTCAAAACCAATGACTTTTACATTTCATCGCGGTTTTGATTGGACGCCAAATCCGAAAGAAGCAATTATAGCGCTCGCAAATTTAGGTGTCGATCGTGTATTGACTTCCGGACAAGCCTCTAATGCAGCTAAAGGAATTGTATTGCTTCAAGAATTACAACAAATGGTTAAAAATCGTTTGATTGTGATGCCTGGAGGCGGAATTAATCCTGAAAATGCTTCTCTTTTTAAAGAAGCTCGTTTTCAAGAAATTCACTGTTCTGCAACGAATTTACACGAATCTATCCATCCGCCAAAAATTAGCATGAACAGTCAAAAGTTTTTAAGTGATACACATTTGGCGACTTCAGATACAGAAAAAATTAAACAAATAGTAGCGCGTATTCATTCATGAAAAACATTCTAAAAATAAGTCTCTTTAGTATCATCTTTTTGATCGCTTGTGCGGAAAAGAAAACGGAAATAAAATTAGAAGCCATCGGTGATACTTCTATACATGTTTTTGAAAATGAAAATTTACATTTCAACATGGCTTTCAAAGAAAATATAACGGAAGACGAGAACGGAATGTTACGATTGGATGCCGGTCGTGTATTGGTAAAAAAAGTAAAACTTCCTAAGTACCAACTACAACCTGAAGTTACAGTACATCTGAAACTGACCTCAAATGGCGATCCTTGGGACAAATCGGGTTCAATGTTTATCATTCCGAAAACTTCAAACCTTACGCTAATTGATTTTGAAACTGGAAAATTCGATCTCAAAACAATAAAACAAACTTATCCTGTCATCACAAGCTATCAAAAAGACAGCATTTTACATGAACCAAACGTAGAACTTTTACGTTTTATGACACCTTTTGGTGTAGGTCATTTTACCAACGATGAACGCGTAAAAGCCAGAAAACCTGTGTACATTCCGAAATGGGAAGACGAAGTTAACTGGTCACAAAATATAACACACTTATTGCCTTTATTGGAAGATGAAGTGTATGTAGGTATTTATATTGACACATGGACTAAAGAAGGCTATAACATCACCGCAACACTTGATTTTAAAGAAAGTACAATTCCGAATCATACAAAAAAACAGCAAACCGTCATTCCGTTGGTAAATACTTCAAAGTATGCTTCTGGTCAGAAATTATATGATGAATTTTCGCGTTCTGATGTAAATGTTGAATTTGAAATGCCAGCTACCTTCAACAATGCAAAACTGTATTATATTACCACAGGTCATGGCGGACATTCGGGCGGAGATGAATTTGTAAAAAAAGAAAATAAAATCTCGCTTGACGGAAACACTCTCAAATCCTTTATTCCTTGGCGTGATGATTGTGCGAGTTTCAGACGTTTCAATCCAACTTCGGCAACTTGGAAAGCCAATCAGTTTTATGACGATGTAGATGATTGCGAAAAAATTGCTTCTTCCGATTTATCACGCTCCAATTGGTGTCCAGGAAGCGACATTCAACCCGAAATAATTCCACTAAAAAATATCTCACAAGGAAAACATACAATCACAATCTCAATTCCAGAAGCTCAAGAAGCCAAGCAAGGCGAAGATAATTATTGGATGGTTTCTGCTTATATCGTATATGACAATGAATAAATTTTTCTCACTCTTACTCGTACTTCTACTCATTAGTTGTGCTAAAGACGATCGACCAACAATTACAAATATTCACCAAAACTGGGAATTTAAACAGAAAACCGATACGACTTGGAATACGGCCAGTGTTCCGGGAAATATCTATTCAGATTTGTTGACACATGACAAAATTCCAGATCCGTTTTTTGGTTCTAATGAATTGAATGTACAATGGGTTCCAACGAAAGATTGGGAATATCAAACGACATTCAATCTTGACGAAAAAACATTGCAAAAATCAAATATTGAGTTGACTTTTGAAGGTTTGGATACGTACGCGAGTATTTACCTCAACGATTCATTGATTGGGAAAACCGACAATGCATTCCGAACATGGAAATTCGACATTAAAAATCTAGCGAAAGCTGACAACTCTTTACGTATTGGATTCCAAAGCACCAGCATTCATGAAGAAAAAGAAACGGAAAAACTCGATTATTTATTAAATCCAGGCATCCGTGTTTTTACCAGAAAAGCACAATTTCAATACGGTTGGGATTGGGGACCAATTGTTAATACGGCTGGGATTTGGAAACCTATTAAAATTACGTCGTGGAACAATATGAAATTGGATGATGTGTATTTTAAACAAGAAGCATTGACAGATTCACTCGCTTCTGTAAGTGTTGAATATACCATTTCCTCAGAAGAAGATGTGGATAATGCTTCTTTCGAAATTAACTATGGAGAAACAACACATACAGCCAAAACGCCTATTTACAAAGGAACACATACGTATGCGACACGACTTCGCATTAAAAACCCGAAACGTTGGTGGACGTTTAATTTAGGCGAACCACATTTATATGAATTTGAAGTCACGCTGAAACAAGGAAATGATATCAAAGGAAAAGAAACTGCCAAAGTTGGTTTGCGAACCATTAAATTAATTCGCAATAAAGACAAAGCAGGCGAAACCTTTTATTTTGAATTAAATGGCGTTCCAGTGTTTATGAAAGGTGCCAATTACATTCCGCAACACAGCATGCAAGACAAAGTAACGGATGCGCATTATGAAAAGTTACTGAACGATACTAAAGACGCCAATATGAACATGTTGCGCGTTTGGGGCGGCGGAATTTATGAGAACGATATTTTTTACGAATTGTGTGATGAAAAAGGAATCTTAGTCTGGCAAGATTTTATGTTCGCTTGCGCGATGTATCCTGGAGACAAAGCCTTTTTAGACAATGTAGAACAAGAAGCCATTGATCAAGTGAAGCGTTTGCGAAAATATGCTTCGGTAGGACTTTGGTGTGGAAACAATGAAAATAACGAAGCTTGGCATAATTGGGGCTGGCAAACCGATAAAACAGAAGCTCAGAAAAAAGAAGTTTGGGATAGTTATGTCACCGTATTTAACCGAATTCTTCCAGAAACCGTTGCCAAATACAATCCGTCGATTTCGTATTGGGAAAGTTCACCGAGTTACGGACGTAGAGATGCAAGATCCTTTACAGAAGGTGATAATCACGATTGGGCTGTTTGGCATGGCGGCGTGCCATTTGAACGTTTTGAAGAAAAAATACCGCGTTTTATGAGTGAATTCGGGTTTCAGTCCTTTCCGTCGTATGAAGCCATTCGCTTTTTTACAGGCGAGGACAGTATCAGTATCAATCACGATAGCTATATCACACATCAGAAGCATCCGAGAGGTTTCAAGTTGATTCGTGAATATATGGGGCGCGATTATCCTGTTCCGACTTCGGGAGATGATTATGTATACATGAGTCAATTGACACAAGCCAAAGGAATTACTATGGGAATGGAAGCAGAACGCCGTGCCATGCCATATTGTATGGGAAGTTTATACTGGCAATTGAACGATTGTTGGCCTGTAGTTTCGTGGTCGAGCATTGATTTTATGGGGAATTGGAAAGCCTTGCATTACAAAGCCAAAAAGTCTTTTGAAGATGTATTGATTTCCTCTGTTGTAAAAGATGATATCATCAAAACATATATTGTTTCTGATAAATTGGAAGCGTTGGAAGGAAAATTAAACCTCAGCTTTTTAGATTTTGAAGGAAATAAACTTCACGAAATCTCAAAAGACATAAAACTGCCTGCTAATACGAGTCTGTTAGTTGCTGAAACGCCTGTTTCTGATATCACAGCAGATACAAATACA
Source organism: uncultured Kordia sp. (assembly GCF_947489565.1). Lineage (GTDB taxonomy): Bacteria > Bacteroidota > Bacteroidia > Flavobacteriales > Flavobacteriaceae > Kordia. Next base: position 139,805 of record NZ_CANLEA010000010.1, read on the forward strand.
TATGTAATGAAAGGAACTTTTAAAGAAGCTACCGACCTATTTTATGTGGCTAGACCAAAAGATTTAAAATTACCTGCAGAAGATATTACCACAAAAGTCACCAAAACAGAAGGCGGATTTACCATAGAAGTTTCTGCAAAAACCTTACAAAAGGATGTATTTTTCTATACAAAAGTCAAAGGTCATTTTTCAGACAATTTCTTTGATGTATTGCCAAATGAAACGGTTACGATTACGTTTACCACTGAAGTGGACAATATTGATGACTTAGCGTTTAAGACTTTAAATGGTATTTGATAAAAAACTATAGAAAGCGTTCTGTTTTTGGTATTTTAGTACTTCTAAAAATTCAACAATTGAACGCTTTATACAAACTCCTCGTATTCTTATTTCTTTTCTTAAGCTTTTCCACTAGTTTTTCACAAGAATCTTCCGCAATTCATGATAGTATTGTTTCTTGGATTGAAAATGCTAAGGATAAAAAGTTCTCTTTGGAAGAGAGAAAAGCTTTTAACAAAAAAGCAAATATAACTGCTGATTTTACTAAAAATGACTCATTAAAAAGCAAATATTATTTTAAAATAAATTATAACAATTTTTTACTTAATGACACATCTGCTTTTAAAATTTCATATAAGAAATCTTTGAATCTTGCAATTAAATTAAACGATTCAATTATAATAGCAAATTGTTATTGGGATAAAGGAGCTTTAGCTAGAAAAAATAACCAAAAAGACAGTGCTTATATATATTATAATAAAGCACAGAAAATTTTAACAAAATATCCAGAGAAAAAAATATCTGCCGCAAGAATACTTCTCTTCATGGCAAAAATTCAAAAAGATGTTAAAGATTACACGGGCAGTGAACTTAATACTATAAAAGCGATAAAAATCTTTAAATCTTTAAATGACTATAAAAGGCTCTATAGTAGTTATAATAATCTTGGAGTTATTTTCAAACATCTTAAACAATATGAAAAAGCTCTTGAATATCATAATATTGCATTAAAATATTTAGATACAAACAATTCTACTCATACTTCTTTCAGTCTTAACAACATAGGTTTAATTTACAAATATCAAGAAAATTATAAGTTGGCAATAAATAATTTTAAAAAAGCTCTAAATATAGATAGTCTTTACTATATAAAGCCTAAACAATATGCTACTGTTCTCGACAATCTAACATACACTAAATTCTTATCAAACGATACCATTAATATAAAAAAAGATTTATATAAGTCATTAAATATAAGAGATAGTTTAAATGATTACAGCGGTATCATTATTAATAAAATTCATTTAGCCGAATATTATTTTAAAAAAAACAATTTTGAAAAAAGTTATAAATACTTAATAGAGGCTAATAAATTAGCTATTGAAAAAAAGATTCCTGAAAATTTACTAATTACTTATGATTTACTAGCTAAAGCAGATCCAAAAAACAGCACAAAATACCTAAGGCGTTATATAGAAATTAGTGATAGTACTTTATTAGAAGAACGACGCATGCGTGATAAATTTACACGTATTGAGTATGAAACTGAGGAAATAGAACAAGAAAAACTAGCTGTGGAAAAAGATAATAAATCTTTAAAACTTACAATTTTTATAGTTTGTATGTTGGGTATACTTGTTATCTATTTAGGACTGATTTTGTATCAAAAAACCTCATTAAAAAACAAATACGAAAAAGTCGTCTTACAACAACAATTACTACGCTCGCAGATGAATCCGCATTTTTTGTTTAATACACTGAATACGATTTTACATACGAATGATACGAAGCCTGAAAAGACGAAACAATATGTGTTGAAATTGTCGCAGTTGCTAAGAACTACCTTAGAGAATTCACGAGAAGAATTTGTGCCTTTACAGGATGAAATTGAAGCGATAGATCATTATTTAAATCTGCAATCCAATTTTTCAGAGAAGTTTGATTTTAAAGTTTCTATTGCAGACGAATTAGAAACCGAATTTACCTATGTTCCGCCAATGTTGATTCAGCCTTTTGTAGAAAACGCCATTATTCACGGAATTACAAATTCTAAAATCAGAGGCTTGGTAGCTTTAGATTTTCAACAACACGGAGAATTGATCTCTTGTACGATTACAGACAACGGAATTGGATATTCTAAAAGTCCGCAAGAAGAAAGGAACCATTTAAAAACGCATAAATCTATTTCGGGAGACATTGTCAAAGAACGTTTGGTGATTTACAACAAGCAAAACAAAAGCAATGCTTCTTTAAAAATTGAAGATATATTTGATGAAAATAAAAATGATGTAGGAACCAAAGTGATTCTAAATTTACCTTCATACGAAATCTAAAATCACGATTAAAACTGTATTTTAGCAGCGTAAATCATTCCATATGAAAAATAGAATTGTCATACTAACATTCCTTTGTGCGCTTGCATTTTCCAGTTTTAAAGTTGGAGACGCGACAGAAAAATTTGGGAAACAGTTTTTTAAATTATTAAAAGCGTCTCCTAAAGCGTCAGAAGCAGACATAAAAACACAGTTTATTTCATTGCAAGAGTTAAGGACATTTCCTAAAACAGAATTGGCAGAACTTTCACAAGAACAATTCAATGGATTTATCCAGGAAAACATTGATAACTTGAAAGAAAGTCTTAAAGATTTTGGTATTGTATGCAACGAAATTAAATATGTAAAAACAGAAATACAGTCAGCAAAAGAAAAAGATATTGATATAAAAAAGATTGACATTTATTTTGAACATGGAGTTCGTTATTTTGTTTTAAAATTGATTACAATTCCATATCAAAATCAACTTAAATTAGTATATATCATGCCTATTACATATGCCGAAGAATAAATTCGTTTTATTAATGAAAAAGTCTATCTACATTACTATTCTCACTTTTATTTCTATACTGTATACATCGTGTACTACGCAATCCAAACCCGAAGGTTTTGCCGTACAACAAACTTTTAGGTTATTACAGCAAATGGATAGTTTGTCTCCAAATGAATTTAATAGTTATTTTATTTCCTTGGATGAATTGCGTGAGATTGCCAAAGATACTTCGGTGAGTAAGACTTTTAGAAACGCCATTACAAATGTTTCTAAAGAAGTTCATTACAAGAGATTACAGCAATCTTACGAAATGATTAAAGAATCGGGAAAACGCTTTGAAATCGACTGGAAAGACATCACATTCAGAGAATATCCATTTGTAATGCGCGATGAAGATGGCATTACCTTCCAAGATGGTTTTGTCGCTTTTGATTATAAAGAAAAAAAGTTTGTGACCAAGATTGTTTCTATCAAGTATAAAGACAAACAACGACTTTTTAATTTATCAAACATAGAACCTGTGCGTAAGCAATAGTGTGTTCTTAGGATTCTAAAAATAAATCAACACTATACTTCGTTAATTTTTCTATCTTTAAGAAAATAACGAATAATAACTTTCCGATGAAAAAATTACAATTCATTTTAACCGTTCTAGTAACGTCTATTCTATTCGTTTCCTGTAGCAAACATAAAGGCACAGCCAACGCCGAAGACCTAGGGAAATATGTATTTGGCATTTTAAAAGATTTTGACAACATCACGAAAGACGATTATATTAATTCACTCCTTACTGTTGAAGAAGTAAAAGCATTTGGAAAACGAAACGCCGAAACTTTAAGTACTAGAACAAAGGAACAAATTGATAGACTTGAAGAAGGACGTTATAATTTACGTATGGGCAAAGATTATAACCGTACAAAAGAAAGAGCCCAAAAAGCGGACATTTCGTGGAGTGCTATTAAATATGACAATTATGAATTTAAAGAAGATGATGAAGACGGAATTAAAACTTCTCGTGGAAAGCTGACATTTAAACATGATGGCAAAACCTACAGAGTTTCCATTATTTCCGCATTTTTAGAAGGAACTCATACGTTGATTCGAATTTACAAACTCAATCAAGAAAAAGAATAATTACACAATTTCAAATAATACTAAAGATTACCTTACCATGAAAAAATTACAATTCATCGTGCTTGCAATTATTGCTACTACTTTTTTTATTTCTTGCCAAGATTCAAAACATATTTCAAATGCAGATGATCTAGGTAAATATGCATTTGACATTTTGAAAAAGTTTGAAAATTCTTCAAAAGAAGATTATGTCAATAGTTTGCTAACTCTTGAAGAGTTTAAATCGTTTGCAAAAAAGAATGGAGATTCCATGCAACAAGTTGTAAAAGAAAGTATTGAGAAGTTGGATAAGAAAACCTACGAATCCGGATTGCTTAGACAATACACGCTACTAAAAGATAAAGCAAAGGAATTGAATATTTCATGGAACGCCATTGAATATGGCGATTTTACCTATGAGGAACGAACAGATGATGGTATGACTGGAATTCGTGGCCAATTGACTTTTACTCATAATGGTACTCAATATGAAGTAAGCACTTCTGCCCTATTGACTGATAATGTATACGTTCCTGTGATTATTAATCAATTAAACGAGAAAAATTAAACCTAAAAATAAGACTTCATGAAAAAAATAACATTCCTTTTAGTTGTTTTCTTAACAGCTACTTTTTCAGTGTATTCTCAAGATTCTAAAGGTGTTACCAATCCAGATGATGTTGGCAAACGTGCTTTAGATATTTTGAAAAAATTTGAAAATACTTCAGAAATTGAATTCAGAAATAGCATGATGACTATTGAAGAAGTCAAAGAATTTGTGAATAAACAAGAAGACTCTGCTATGGGCAGAATGAAAGAGGATATCAATAAAATGGATATCGCAGAGTATCAAAAAAGAGTGGCAAAAGTCTATAATGATTTAAAAGAAAAAACAAAAGAATTTAATATTGTATGGAAAGATATTGAATATGTTGATTTCACTTACGAAGTGAGAAATAAAAGAGGTTTGAAAGGAGTTGAAGGTGAAGTATTTTTTAAATACAAAGAAACCGAATATAAAGTAAAAACGGATGCTGTAAAGAATGGCGATGTGTATATGCCCGTTATTGTGAGAAGTTTACGAAAGAAAGACGATGATTAATTTTCAACCGTTTTGAAGTCGCTAGTAAAGCAAAAATTTTGCATGTATTCTACAATGTAATAAAACGAGAAGAATACATGCATTCACATAAAAAATACATTTTCATGAAAAAAATAGCATTCCTTTTCATCATTTTTTTAACAACCACTTTTTCAGCGTATTGTCAAGACACTAAGAGTGATTTCAACGCGAATGAACTTGGTAAAGAGGCATTTAATATTTTAAAAGAGTTAGATAAATCTTCTGAAAAAGATTTTATAAATAAGCTATACTCTCTCCAAGAAATTAAAGCATTTATAAATAAAAAACTAGATACTGTACCAAGTGAAATAAGAGAGAACATCAATCAGATGACTACTGAAGAGTATCACAAAAAAGTTATTGACGAATTTAACGATCTAAAAAAAGTAGGAAAGCAGTATTCCATTGATTGGAATTCTATTGAATATTCAGATTTTACCTATGAAAAAAGAGAAGAGTCAGGTTTAAAAGGATTGCGTGGTGAATTAGTTTTTAAAAGTCAAAACGAAGCATATATTGTAGATGTTGAAGCTATATTGGTAGAAGATATCTATGAAATCATGATTGTTACAATTCTAGTTAAAAAAGGTAATCATTAGTTTTTCAACCATTTTGGAGTTGCCAATGGAACAAAATTCTTCATACGCTCCAACAATGTTGAAACATCGCTTTCAATGATAAGCATGTCGAAGTTTTTTTCTTTTAACAATTCTTTCTGCATCATGGTTTTCATCAAGGCAATAAGTTCGTCGTAATAACCATTGCTGTTTAAAATTGCAACAGGATGTGGTATTTGTGCCAATTGTAACGCTGTCATTACTTCAAACAATTCTTCCATCGTTCCAAATCCGCCCGGAAGCGCAATAAAACCTTCGGAAAGTTCAATCATTTTCATTTTACGTTCCACCATGGTTTGTGTCGTATGCAGTTCCGTGAGATTGGTATGTGCAATTTCTTTATGTTTTAAAAACTCAGGAATTACACCAATTACTTCGCCTCCATTATCCAAAGTAGCATCTGCCACAGTTCCCATAATTCCAATCTTTGCACCTCCGTACACGACTGTAATATTTTCCTTTGCTAATACTTTTCCTAATTCAATAGCATCTGAAACGATTTTTGGATCGTTTCCGAGACTGCTTCCACAATAAATGGCTATACTTTTCATTTTCTAGACTTGTTAGACTTGTTAGACTTGTTAGACTTGTTAGACTTGTTAGAAACTACAAAATATGTAACGTCATTGCGAAAGTTTTGAAAAAACTTGTGGCAATCTGTTTGTATAGAAACAGATTACTTCATCAAACTTCCTCGTAATGACATTTACATTTAATTAAATTTTTCAAAAAACATCCGCTTTCAGCATTCGGTCCACACCAAAAATATCTTTTCGCAGTTCTATATTTTGAAATTGCTTTTCTGCTAACAAATCAATCATTTCCTTTCCTAAATATTGATTGATCTCAAAATACAAACTACCATTAGGTTTTAAATGCTTCATCGCAAGATTGGCAATTTTATCATAAAAAACCAACGGATTGTTATCTTCTACAAACAATGCGGAATCTGGTTCGTATTCCAATACATTTTTTCGCATTTCTGCTTTCTCTAAATTGCGCACATACGGCGGATTGGACACAATGAACTCAAACGATATTTCTTCGTCAAATACTTCTAAAGTATCTAAAGCCAATACATCAGCTTGCATGAATTCGATAGAAACATTGTGAGTGTCTGCATTTTTTTGAGCAACTTGTAATGCTTCCGCAGAAATATCTATGGCAAAAATTCTAGCAGTAGGAAGTTCCTTTTTCAAAGCAATCGGAATACAGCCACTTCCGGTACCAATATCCAAAATACAAAGGTTTTTAGTATTAGTATTTTTCGCCTTTTCTAAGATAAACGCTACCAATTCTTCAGTTTCTGGTCGTGGAATCAATGTGTGTTCGTTTACCATAAATTCCAATCCAAAAAAATGAGCTTTTCCCAAAATATGCTGAATGGGTTTTTCTAGTTTCAATTCGCTCAACGCTGAAAACATTGGAGTTTCCTGTTCTTTGGTGATGGTAAACTCCGGATTGAGTACCAAGGCAAATCGTTCCAAATCAAAATACGCTTCTGTCAGCATAAAAAAGAAACTATCCACTTCGTTTTTTCCGTAGATTTCATCCAATTCTTTGTGAAATATGTCTTGTATATCTTTTACTCGCAATGGGTTTTGGGTTTAATCTCTTTATTATATTTTTTCTGTCAAAAGTTTAACCATTAAACTTATATATAACTAAACTCTTTTTTTATGCTAAATATTAAATTATAAATTGACTATGAAATAATTCTAATACCAAAAACCTAACACCTAACACCTAATATTCTACATTATAACTCTTTCATCATCCAAACATCACAGGAATAATGTCCCGTACAACCTAAAGGTTTGTCTAAGTGTTTGAAACCGAAAAGTTCATAAATGTGAATGGCCGCTTTGAATTTTGGCGATGATTCTAAATAACATTCCGTATATCCAAACTCTTTAGCAGCTTCCAAACATTTGGCAAGCAACTTTTTTCCATAGCCTTTTCCCCTAGTTTTGGCGAAAAAATACATTTTTTGGAATTCACATACATTGTTTTCATTATCACGCAATTCCTTAATTCCTGCGCCACCAAGCACTTCTCCATCTTCTTCAATCACATAATATACTTCGCGTTCTCCTTGATACGCATCAAACATAGCATCGGTTTCTGGATCTTCGTAGGCTGTACCTACTTTTGGCATGCCGAATTCAGGAATCACTGATCGAATACACGCTGCCATCGCTGGATTGTCTTCTGGTTGTATTTTTCTAATGATCATTCTTTGGATTTTGGTAACGTTATTTTTTAATTTAAAATTCAAAACTTAGCATTCAGGTACTTTGGATCTTCTCAATACTCAATACTAATAACTATTTCACAACAATATCATATTTGGTAAGCAAACCGTGAATTTCCTTACGGGAAAACTTCGCTTTTTTTAATTGATTCTGTGTCGGATCAATGGTATAATTACGCGCCGTTGTAAAATCTGCTTTTTCCAAATTCGTTTGCTCAAAAATCGCTGCTTTTAAATCGCAATCATCAAATACTACACGTTCCAAATTGGTTTCGGTAAAATCTACTTTTTGTAAGTTGCATCCGTTAAATTCCGTTTGTTTGATTGCCAATCCTGCAAAAGATGCCAATTCCAAATTACAGGCTTTAAAATTTACAGAAAACATAAAATCATTACAAATACTAAAATCTACGCCCAATAATTTACAATTCACAAAATCAATTTCATTAAGCGAAGTACTTTTCACCTTAGCATTCGTGAGATCGCAAGTATCAAAAGTACATTCCAAAAACGTCATCACAGCCAAATCTACATTTTCAAACTTACAGTTGACAAACGTACAATTGTCATATTCGCCTTTCGGGAAAACTTGCTGTGTATAATCAATTTGTGTGAAAGTTTGATCTTGATAGAATTCTTGACTCATTTTATATCCGCTTCAAATAGAAATTGTGTAGTTTTGCGATGCTGTGAAGATACTAAATTTGGTCGTTAGTTTTTAGTTGTTTGTTGATGGTTTATTATCAAATTTCATAGAACATTATTTTGGGTAGTTTTTGCAAAAAAATGTATCAAGAAATGTCGACATACAAAAACACACTAATTTTATAGTTTCTTTACATGTACATAGTATACTGATATCATTTATAACATGAAAAAACTCCTCGTCATTCCTTTAATACTGTTACTTGTAAGTTGTAGCGTTCGCGAAAAACCTTTGTTTGTAAAAGTGGACAATATGAAAGTTTTGTCTTCTAGTTTACAAAACATTGTATTGTCGGCAGATGCATATTTTATCAATCAGAATGATATTGGTGGAAGTTTAGAAAGTAAAAATATTGATGTCATTATCAACAATGTAAAAGTGGCGCATATGAGTTCGGAAATGTTTGAAGTGCCTGCTGGCGAAGAATTTACCATTCCACTAAAAGTGATCATTCCCACTAAAAAAGTATTAGGCAGCAACGAAAATGGAGTTTTGGGCGGTATTTTAAATGGCATTGTTAATAAAAAGATAGAAGTACAATACAAAGGCATTATTACGTATCATAAACTCGGTTTTTCGTATGATTATGAAGTAGATACCACACAAGAAATAAAAATTAAAATCTAGTGTCAAAAACACACGAAATATACATGAAACGCTGTTTGCAGTTGGCTAAAAATGGGCTGACTGCTGCCATGCCGAATCCTTCTGTGGGCGCGGTAATTGTACACAATAATGTCATTATTGGCGAAGGTTATACCAGTGCGTATGGCGGAAATCATGCAGAAGTCAATGCTGTACACTCCGTAAAAGATAAATCTTTATTAAAAGAAGCTACCATTTATGTTTCGCTTGAACCGTGTAGTCATTTTGGAAAAACGCCGCCATGTAGCGATTTAATTATCAAACATCAAATTCCGAAAGTTGTCATTGGTACGATTGATCCGTTTGCAAAAGTGGCAGGAAGAGGCATCCAAAAGTTAAAAGATGCGGGTTGCGAAGTCATTTTAGAGGTTTTGAAAGATGAATGCATCGCTTCTAACAAACGATTTTTTACTTTTCATCAACACAAACGTCCGTATATCATTTTAAAATGGGCAGAAACGCAAGATGGTTTTATTGATAAGATCAGAAATGAAAACGATCCTGTGCAACCCAATTGGATTACGAATAAATTTGCTCGTCAATTAGTTCATAAATGGCGAAGTGAAGAAGCTGCTATTTTGGTGGGAACAAATACTGCTATTACTGACAATCCGAAGTTAAATACACGCGATTGGCATGGAAAAAGTCCTGTACGAATTGTGTTAGATAAATCGCTTCGAATTCCACAGCATTACAGTTTGTTTGATCAATCTGTAAAAACCATTGTATTGACAGAACAGGAGAAAATTTCTTCTGAAAATCTCATCTTTGAGAAGATTGATTTTTCTCAAAACCTAGCACAGCAAATCTGTGAAATTCTATATCATCATAATTTGCAATCTGTGATTATTGAAGGTGGCAAGCAAACTTTACAAACATTTATTGATGCTAATTTGTGGGATGAAGCACGTGTTTTTACAGGAAGTATTTCGTTTACAGATGGAATTCGAAGACCAAATCTAAAAGGAAAATTACAATCAGAAATCCTCATTTCAGACAATTTATTACAAACTTATATCAATGATTAAAAATATAATTTTCGATTACGGCGATATCTTTATCAATCTTGACAAACCTGCCACACAACGTGAGTTGAACAGGTTAGGTATTGACGATTTTACACCTGAAATGGTTTCAAAAAATCAAGCCTATGAAAAAGGATTGATCACCACAGACGAATTCGTGAGTTTTTATCATAAAGAATTCCCACATACTACAAGAGAAGCTTTAATTGACGCTTGGAATGCCATTCTGCTCGATTTCCCAAAACATCGTTTAGCGTTTATCAAACAATTGGCAAAAGACAACAAGTATCGACTCTTTATATTGAGTAACACCAACGATTTACATATTTCGTGGATTCAGGAAGATTGGGGAATGGAATTGTATACGGAGTTCAAAAACTGTTTTGAGCAATTTTACTTATCACATGAAATTCATTTCCGCAAGCCAGATGTCGATATTTACGAGTTTGTGCTGAATGAAAATAAGTTAAAACCCGAAGAAACGATCTTTATTGATGATACTGCCGAAAACACCGAATCTGCTGCAACACTCGGAATTCATGTTTGGAACTTAATACCTGGCAAAGAAGACGTTGTAGACTTATTTACACATAAAAAATCACTATTTTGATTTACCTCATCCTAAGTATATTTATTTCCAGTTCTTTATTTGTCATCTTCAAACTATTTGACAAATTTCAAGTCAACACCTTTCAAGCCATTGTTGTCAATTATATTACGGCTTTTTGTTGCGGATTTTTCTTTTATGGAAATGGAATCACGCTTACAGAAATGACCGAACGTTCATGGATGACTGGCGCCATTATTTTAGGAGTTCTTTTTATTGCTGTTTTTATTTTGATGGCACTCACAGCGCAACGCAATGGACTTTCTGTAGCTTCTGTTGCTGGAAAAATGTCCGTCGTAGTTCCGGTGATTTTTGCAGTGATTGTATATAAAGAACACTTAAGTTTATTGAAAATTGCTGGAATCATTTTAGCTTTACTCGCTGTGTATTTAACAACCGTAAAAAATGATGGTGGCGGCTTAGATCGCAAAAAATTATTATTTCCTTTACTATTATTTTTAGGTTCTGGAATTATTGATACTTCCATCAAATACATAGAAACTAACTATGTTGCTAAAGGTGAAACTGCCATTTTTTCTGCAGGAATTTTTGGTTGTGCATTTCTTGCTGGAATCATCATTTTAATCATCAGACGTGATTTTAAAATTACTGGAAAAACCATTCTTGGGGGAATTGCGCTTGGAATTCCAAACTTCTACTCTATTGTATTTTTATTAAAAGCTTTACGTCCAGAAAATATTGGCGATAGTTCTACAGTATATCCAATCAATAATGTGGCAATTGTAATGTTATCCACTATATTTGGAATTATCTTGTTTAAAGAAAAACTAATTATTAAAAACTGGATTGGAATTGCCATTGCGATTGTAAGCATTGTAATGATTGCAATTTCAGCACAATCTATTAATGCCTAACTATTGGAAATAAAAGATACATACAAAACGATTGATGTTCCTTCGGAAGAAGCTTTGTTTAAAGATCGAAATAGCAAGTTCTTTGGCTACGCATTTCCGGTTTCCAATGAAGATGATATTAAGAAACATTTAGAAGCGTTGAAAAAAAGTCACCATTCAGCACGACATTGGTGTTATGCATGGCAATTGGGAAAAAGTGAACCGTTTCGTTTTCGTGCCAATGACGATGGCGAACCTTCCAATAGTGCTGGTATGCCGATTTATGGGCAAATTCAATCTTTTGACGTCACGAATATATTAATTGTAGTAGTTCGGTATTTTGGCGGTACTAAGTTAGGTGTTGGAGGATTGATCAACGCGTATCGTACAGGCGCACAAATGGCCTTAGAAGCAGCTGATATCAAAGAAAAGACCATCAATATTGACTACTTGCTCATTTTCGATTACAAAAACATGAACAAAGTCATGCGTGTGGTAAAAGAGCGAAACCTAAACATTATTGCGCAAAAATTGGAAATGGATTGTCGCATTACCATTTCTGTTCGTCAGAAAGATGCTGCACAGATTTTTGAGTTGTTTACCAATTTATATGAGATTGAGATTAAGGAAGTGGAATAAAAAAAGACGATGAAGGTTTTAAATCATTCATCATCTTTATCAAACTTAGCGGATCAAGCCGTTTAAATCGTCTACTATTGTATTTCCAACAGGTATAACTTCGCTTCCTCCATATACTTTAGCCGCATTATCTACAGTCAATACTTGCATGTGTTTTACACTTTGTAAGTTTTCAATACTTTTCATGATATCTTATTTAAAATTAATAGTACTTCAAGATACTTCTTTATTTTAAATTTCGCTTTGGCAACCAACCATATACATAGTAGTTCTTGTATTTTGGCTTAGTACTAATTTCACTAGATGTTTTAAATTTCACAAAACAGAATACTTCGCCGGTTTCATCTTTTTGCTCTTCAAAAACATAGCAACGTGTACCTTCTTTTACGATAGATATTGCTTTGTTCCCTTCATAAAAATCTGTATAATCATTATTCTTAAGGTTGATATTCGTAGGCTTACTAGGTTTTATAGTAGCATACACCTTCTCTGTAACTGTTACTATATCTTTCTCTTTCGAATTCTCTGGAAATTGAGTTTGCATAAAGAATTTGTATTTACTTTCCAATGAAACACAAAATCGAGGATCATTTACCTCTCCATAACTATATTTATAACGTTCATGCGAACCATTCATTGGAACATAGCAATCTGTAGCATTGTTGAATTCATAATTTCTAAGCCAATAACTGGCTTCGTTACAACACGGAAATTCTATCATTTGAAAACTTTTCAATTGATGATTTTCTACATTAATTTTTGTGAAATTCCCAAGCAATTTAATTACAGGACGCAATGAATCTTTTTCGTTTATATAAATGGCTGCAACAGTTTTTTCAATTCCGTCTGCTTCTTTATTATTATAAATAATGTCTAACAAACCATCTGCATTCAAATCTAATACATGATAATTTGAGAATTCACCTGAGACAGATATAGCTGGAGTATATAAATTCAGATATTTTGAATCCGCACACTTCTTTAATAAGTCTAACTTTTCAGTATCAGAAATCGTTGCTTCTATTTTTGAAAAATCATAATATTCATATTTTTTTGGTGGAAAATTTTGTCCAAACATACTCCATGAAAACAAAAAGGCTACAACTAGAATTATTTTATTCATACTGATACTTACTCTAATTTATTTTGATTTAATAATAAAGTCTAAAATCACTTCTTGTTTTCTCCATACTTTACAATGGGCTCGCTTACATAAACCTCTTGCTCTAATTTTGGTTTCCATTCTTGTTGCGTAGACATGGTATTGCACAACTTTTCATGAAAGTACACTTGATACCAAATTTCTTTTTGAAACTCGCAAACATCTTTATAAATACGTTCAGAATGAATCATCAATTTTAAAATGAAGTCGTCTTGTGGCGGACGATGATTGTTGATAATTTGACTCAATTTTACGGGAGTTGTACCAATATCTTTTGCAAAGACAGTACGTTTAGAATAAATGATATCTACATAAGATTGTAAAAACTCCGAGAAAAAATAGTGTTGCTCATATACAGGTTGCTTGATAAACTCCTCCATTTTAAACTTTAATTGCATGAGTTTGGCACGAATAACTTGATCTTTTGACATGTTTATCATGCGTTCCAAACGTGCTTCCATCAAAGCAGTAGCTTCCGATTGATAGGCTGTTTTGGATGGATATCTACTATCGACACCAAACTCTGGATCTGTATTTGAATTTCTATATGCTTTAGTCATGATCAAATCGGTTTATTAAATTTAAAATTTCTGGAACCTCAATACTTAATGTGAGTCCTGTAGCAATCATATGGTACTTCTCCATATAATGTTTGGCGATTTCTGTTTTAGGACGAAGGGAAACACAAGCCAATTCAGCATATTCAGAGATCGCTATTTTTGCTGCATGTGCTAATAAGTTTCCTGCAATGTTCGCAAATTCTTTATGTTTTCCTTGGTTTTCAACAGAAACTGTAAGCAATCGTACATGCACTCGCCATTCAGTAGGTATTCTTTGCAGTGAAATAAGTCCTAAGATATCATTAGAGTTTATAAGATGTAATTTATAGACTTCAAAGATGTTTTCTTTTTTCCAATCAAAGAAATAACGTTTTTTGGTTATTGTTTTATAATCATTGGTATTGACAGGTGTTATAACAATATGATGTTTTTCTCCTGTGGAAGTTTTAACAATGACCATGTTATAAATTTACGAATTTATTTCCAGTTTTTGTAAAGATACTAAATAATGTTTACAAATTTGTAAACACACAATAAATTGAAGATACGTTTTTAAATAATGTTTCTAAGAGATTTAATTTATATTTAAAATGACCATTTTTTATTCGTTGAAGTCGATCGTCGATAATTTTTCGATCAAATGCGCAGGACATTTCATTGGCCTTTTGGTTTTCATATTAATGAATGCTAAAACTGTGTTTCCTTGTGTAATAATTTCCTTACTTTCATTCAAAATCTCGTAGTCGAATTCTATCTTAACAGACGGCAATTTTTTAAGTGTTGTTTTTACCGTTAATACATCGTCATAAAAAGCAGATTTTTTATAATTGATCTGAATAGATATTACGGGAAGCATCACACCCATTTCTTCCATCTCTCGGTATGAAATGCCTAAGGCACGTAACCACTCAGTCCGCCCCATTTCTATGAATTGCACATAGTTACCATGATATACTACGCCCATTTGATCAGTTTCTGCGTAGCGAATTCTTGTTTTTATTTCGTGATTTCTCAAAGTATTTTTTATATATTAAATAATGTTAACGAATTGTAAAGAAATTGTTTCCAAGCATGCGAAAAAAATTTAAGAAATTCAATAGCGTTCAAGTTTTTTTTTTACTTTTTTTTTCACATATTTGTTCACGCTAAAAAATAAAGGAGAAAACCCCGAATTTTCTTTTTTTCCGAACCTAAGAATAACTATTTTAACGACAATAAATGAGTGTAACTGCGCAATCAGTATGGGATAACTGTCTGTCTTTCATAAAGGACAACATTCAGCCACAAGCATATAAGACTTGGTTTGAGCCTATAAAGCCTGTAAAGTTAACAAATAAAGCGCTAAGCATTCAAGTTCCTAGTAAGTTTTTTTACGAATGGCTCGAAGAGCATTATGTGAAGTTATTAAAGGTAGCTTTGGTAAAAGAATTAGGAAATACTGCTCGTTTAGTGTATATCATTAAAATGGAAAATACATATGGCAACAAAAAGCCATTTACAGAAAAAATTCCAAGTGCCAATCGTAGTAATGTGAAAGCACAAGAAATTGATGTCCCTATCAAAAATAAAAGTCCCGAACTGAAAAACCCTTTTATCATTCCTGGTATCAGAAATGTAAAGATTGAATCACAGTTAAATCCAAATTATAATTTCGACAATTTCCTAGAAGGTGACTCCAATCGCCTAGCACGTTCTGCTGGAATGGCAGTAGCTAACAAGCCTGGAGGAACATCTTTTAATCCACTCTTAATTTTTGGTGGTGTTGGTTTAGGAAAAACACATATTGCACATGCTATTGGTGTTGAAATTAAAGATAAATATCCTGAGAAAACAGTATTGTACATTTCTGCTGAGAAATTTACACAACAATATATAGAGTCTGTAAAGAAAAATACACGTAACGATTTTATACACTTTTACCAGTTAATTGATGTATTGATTATTGACGACGTACAATTCTTTTCTGGTAAATCTGGAACGCAAGATGTATTTTTCCACATCTTCAACCACTTACACCAAAATGGAAAGCAAGTAATTCTAACATCAGACAAAGCTCCTGTAGACATGCAAGATATTGAGCAACGCTTATTATCTCGTTTTAAATGGGGACTTTCTGCAGAATTGCAAACTCCAGACTTTGAAACACGTGTTTCTATTGTGAAGAATAAGTTATATCGTGATGGTGTTGAAATGCCAGATGATATTATAGAATATGTTGCTAAAAATATCAAATCGAATGTTCGTGAACTCGAAGGTGCTATCATTTCTTTGATTGCTCAATCATCTTTCAATAAAAAAGAAGTTACAATTGAGTTAGCAAAACAAGTCGTTGAAAAATTCGTTAAGAATACCAAACGTGAAGTTTCTATCGATTATATCCAAAAAGTAGTTTCAGATTATTTCCAAATGGATGTATCTACACTACAATCAAAAACACGTAAGCGTCATATCGTGCAAGCGAGACAGTTAGCTATGTTTTTTGCAAAGAAATTCACCAAAGCTTCTTTGGCAAGTATTGGTTCACAAATTGGAAAACGCGATCACGCAACGGTACTACACGCTTGCAAAACTGTTGATAACTTATCATCTACAGACAAGCAATTTAGAAAGTACGTTGAAGATTTAACAAAGAAACTTTCGCTGTAAAATCCATCTCATGAAGACTAAAATTTTAATGGTTTGCTTAGGAAATATTTGTCGATCTCCTTTAGCGGAAGGAATTTTAGCATCCAAACTCGATCCAACAAAGTTTTTAGTCGACTCTGCTGGAACTGCTGGTTATCATGCTGGAGAACTTCCTGATAGACGCTCAATTGCCACAGCACGACAACATGGATTTGATATTAGCTATCAACGATCAAGAAAGTTTGTTAGAAACGATTTTCAAACGTTTGATTATATCTTTGCTATGGATCAATCGAATTACAATAACATTCTCTCTTTGGCAGAAACAGAAGCTGATCGTAAGAAAGTCCATATGATTTTAAATCAAATCTCTCCAAACTCAAACGCAGAAGTTCCTGATCCGTATTATGGCGGCGATCAAGGCTTTGAAAATGTCTACCAAATGCTTGACGAGGCTTGCTCTATTTTTGCTGAGAAAATTTCCTAGTCAATTCATTCCCAAAAATGTATGTGTTATTTTTTTGTATCTTACTACAAAAAAATTAGCAACCTACTTTGTTATGAATACATCTTCGCCTTGGTTAATCCTAACCAAACACACCTTTTTTTAGGCTACGTATATCTTGACAAGGTTAAAAAACAACCAAAATGAAAAGAAAATTACACCTAGTATTAGCAATACTATTTCCTTTAGTATTGTGCGCACAAGGAGTTGCGCTACAGCCATTTGCAAATGGTTTTTCAAGACCTGTTGACATTAAACACGCAAACGATTCACGATTATTTATTGTGGAACAAGACGGTGTCATTAAAATTTTAGACGATCAAGGAAATACAAACGCAACACCTTTTTTAGATATTGATGCGCGTGTCCGTTCTACCGGAAACGAACAAGGTTTACTTGGCTTGGCTTTCGATCCAAATTATGCAACCAACAATCGTTTTTATGTAAATTATATCAATAACAGTGGAGATACGGTTATCGCGAGATTCACAACCTCAGCAAATCCAGATATTGCCGATGATACTTCCGAAGAAATTTTACTCACCGTTTCACAACCATATACCAATCATAATGGTGGCTCGTTAGCTTTTGGAACTGACGGTTATTTATACATTGCTTTGGGCGATGGCGGAAGTGGTGGCGATCCAGATAATTATGCGCAAAATTTACAATCGCATTTAGGAAAGATTCTACGAATTGACGTCAGTGGCACGACCGGATACACGAACCCTGCCACCAATCCGTTTGTAGGAAATCCCGCAGGATTGGATGAAATTTGGTCGTACGGACTCAGAAATCCGTGGAAAATATCGTTTGATAGTGACAATGGCGAATTATGGATTGGCGACGTAGGACAGAACAATCGTGAAGAAATTAACAATGTTCCAATTGTAGCTGCTGGTTATAATTTTGGATGGAAATGTTACGAAGGAAATGCTACGTTTGATACTACTGGTTGTCCAGCTGCAGCCACAACAACCTTTCCTGTTGCTGAATATAATTATGGCGGAAGTCCTTTTCGTTGTTCTATTACTGGTGGATATATTTACAGAGGAAGCATGTATCCAAACATACAAGGATGGTACGTTTTTGCGGATTACTGCAGCAATGAACTTGGTTTGTTAGAACCTGCATTAGGCAATACATGGAATATGTTTTGGACTAACTCAGGGTTTTCTCCAAATATTTCTACATTTGGTGAAGACATGAACAAAGAATTATATGCTGCTGGCTTGTCTAATGGAGTTATTTACCAAGTATACGATCCAACTTTAAGTGTTCCTGAAAATTCACTTGCAACCAACTATCAGCTGTATCCAAATCCTGCGAAAAACTATTTTCAGATTAGCAACCAAAATGAAGCTTCACAACTTACAAAAGTTGTCATGTATTCGTTTAGCGGAAAATTGATTTCCACAACAAGCATCACGACTGAAAATCAAAAAATTACCACAGATCAACTTACAAATAGCATTTATATAGTGCAACTAATTTCTAATAATGGCGCAATTTCCTATCATAAATTAGTCAAAAATTAATTTTATCTGTAAACAAACTCTAAATCTCAATCTCAAAATTTGCAACCTATACAATAGTAGCGAATAAGATTTTAGGAAGTATATAGATACAAGACAAAGCAAGTATTATTTTTACTGAGAAAATTTCGCTGAAATTAACTCTAAAATAGTATTTGCTTTTTTTTCGTACCTTCTGTAAGAAAAAACAACTTACTTCCCATGAAAAACAAAAGTCAGCTATTCATAGCACTGCTATTCCCTATTTTATTATTTGCTCAAGATGTATCACTACAATCATTTGCAATAGGGTTTAATAAACCATTAGACATAAAACACGCCAATGATTCTCGATTATTTATTGTAGAACAAGATGGAATTATTAAAATTTTAAAATCAGATGGACTTACAAATTCTACACCTTTTTTAGATATTGATGACAAAGTTATTACAGGTTTAGGTGAGGTAGGATTACTAGGCTTGGCATTCGATCCAAATTACGCAACCAATAATAGATTTTATGTAAACTACATCAATAATAATTTAGATACGGTGATTTCAAGATTTACAACTTCTGCAAATCCTGACATTGCTGATGATACCTCTGAAGAAATTCTACTCACAATTCCTCAACCTGTAAGCATTCATAATGGTGGCTCGTTAGCATTTGGCAACGATGGTTTTTTATACATTGCATTAGGCGATGGCGGGATTCCTAACAACTCACAAAATTTACAATCTCATTTAGGCAAAATTCTACGTATTGATGTGAGTGGCGCAACATCATATACAATTCCTGCAACAAATCCGTATGTTGGAGATCCGGCAGGTTTGGATGAAATTTGGTCGTATGGACTTAGAAATCCTTGGAAAATAACATTTGACAGCGACAATGGCGAATTATGGATTGCTGATGTTGGAAATTTTATCAAAGAAGAAATTAATAATGTCCCTATTATAGATGCTGGATATAATTTTGGATGGAACTGCTACGAAGGTACTAGTATGGTTAACAATTCTAACTGCCCAGCAATGGCTACAGTTACATTTCCCGTTAGCGAATATAGTCCTGGCGGAAATCCTTTTAAATGCGCTATTACCGGTGGTTATCGCTACAGAGGTTCTATGTATCCAGATTTTGAAGGATTATACTTTTTTGCGGATTATTGCACCAGTGAAATTGGAACATTAACACCTTCTGGCAGCTCATGGAATATGACTTTTAATGGTCCGTTCTCTGGAGATATTGCAACTTTTGGTGAAGATGTGAACAAAGAATTGTACGCAGCAGGTTTGTCCAACGGAATTATTTATAAGATAATTGACACTACTTTAGGCGTGGAAGAAAATTCACTAGAAAATAACTATACATTGTATCCAAATCCTGCAAACGATTATTTTCAGATTAGCAATCAAAATACAGCTTCACAACTCACTGAAGTAAAGATGTATTCATTTAGCGGAAAATTAATTTCCACCACTGCAATCACTACTGAAAATCAAAAAATTACCACAGATCGACTTACAAATGGAATTTATATTGCGCAACTAATTTCAAACAATGGTGGCGTTTCATATCATAAATTAGTTAAAAATTAGTTTTATTTGTAATCAAACTCCAAATCTATGCAAGCATCGAACGGAATTTTATATTTAATTCCAACCACTTTAGGAGATAACGAACCTTTAGAAGTATTGCCGTTATCTGTAAAGAAAGTCATTGAAGCCACCAATCATTTTATTGTTGAAAATGAAAAAACTGCGCGCCGATTTATTAAAAAGATCACGCCAAAAAAAGTACAGCCTTTATTGGAACTGTATGTATTAAACAAATACACACAAGATCAAGAATTGCCCGCATTTTTAGAAGCTATTTTTCAAGGAAAAAATGTAGGATTGCTTTCAGAAGCTGGCTGTCCTGGTGTTGCAGATCCTGGTTCGGAGATTGTAAAGATTGCTCATGAAAAAGGAATTCGTGTGGTTCCACTCGTTGGTCCATCTTCCATATTAATGGCGATGATGGCATCTGGTATGAACGGGCAAAATTTTGCATTTAACGGATATTTACCTATTGATAAAGATGAACGTAAACGCGCGATTAAACAATTAGAAAAACGTGCTGGTGATTTACAACAATCGCAAGCATTTATAGAAACTCCGTATCGAAATGATAAATTGTTAGCCGATTTAATCGCTACACTTTCTGGAAATACACGTTTGTGCGTTGCTTGCGATATTACACTTGCTACAGAATACATTCGCACTTTGACGATCAATGAATGGAAAAAGACTTCGGTGAATTTACACAAGCGACCAACGATGTTTATTTTGGATAAGTAGATTTTTAGAACGCTGCGCTTTTAGATTTTTGGACGCGCGCTGCGCTTTTGTTTATTTGTTTTTCTGTTGATTTGTTATTCGAAAATACTTTTACAGTTAAAATTTTCTAAACGTCACTTCGAGTGATTTTTGATAGAAAATTGTATCGAGAAGTACTACGATCCGAGTTGTAGTTTCCATACTGAGCCTATTGACTTGCATATCTAAACTAAATTGTTAAACTTTTAAATAACCATATTCCTTAGAGCATAGTTTTAATCACCAATATGATCTTGAGAAAGTTTCGAGAATTTTTTAAGTTCTTTCTGGTAAACATTTTCAACTGAACTAAAAGCGATCTACCATGTTTATTTTGGATAAATAGATTTTTAGAACGCTAACGCTTTTAGAACGCTTTGCTGTTAGACCGCTAACGCTTTTAGATTTTTGGTATTACTTTAGGATTTTGATTCTTAGATGATACAGCACATCAAAATTTAACTTAAAATTATGAAATACACTACATTCGGTTTTTACTAAAATGTATGTAAAATAAAAAACCTCAGCATGTTTCCATACTGAGGTTTTTATATATAATGTTAACCAAATTTGAGTACAACCAACTAAACTATACTCTTGCTTTCTTGTTAGCTTTGATTGATGAAACATCATATCCAGCAAATCGCTTCATATAATATTTCACAGTCGTACCATACGCGTCAGAAAACCCATGTTGTCCTCCGCTTCTTAAATACTTCTTTACGCTTCCTGGTCCAGCTAAATGTGCCGCAGCCAAAATTCCTGACTCTGTCACAATTACACCGTTGATTCTTTTACCAACTGAGCGTTTAATGTCTCTTCTAAGAATCCACTTATTCCTTGAGGCGTTGGCTTCAAAGGCTTTCTCTTGTAGTTTTGGATCTTTTAAGAATGCTTGCGGATTATAAATTCCGATAAGTTCTAATGTTCCTTTTCCAAACTGGTACTTTCCGAGATAACCTAAGGTATTTACCACAAAGTAATTTCCCTGAGATTCTTTAAATGCTACTGCTTCTTTAAAGCCCAAATATCTTTGTCCTGTAAACGGAATTGGTGCTTCCTCGAAGTAGTCGTCATCTATGGGGTTTACTGTATACAGCTCAGATGACGTTTTATGATTTTCAATATTATTTTTAAGAACGTTGGCTTCTTTTGACGAAGTGAAACCGAAACTTACAAATGTTAAAATAGCTATTAAAATTGAGAATTTTATTGCTCTTTTTCCCATAAAAATTGATTTCTTTAAGACTTACTAATCCGAGAATTAAGCTTAAAATTTCAGCGTGCAAATATACGACACTTTTTATTAAAACCAAATATATTCGTTAAAGTTGTGTTAAAAGTAGATTGAATGGAACTTAACTTTTCCTAAACTATTGATTTCCAATGTTGGAGCAGGAATTTTAATAAAATTAATAACGTCAAAAAGACTATTAAGAAACTTCGATTTTGTCTTTATTTTTGTTAAATCAATGTCAATACTGAAATAAAACTGACGAAAACGTTTGATTTCTGGAAAAATTTCACGCTGTGTCTCTATAGTTCCAGCCACTAAACCATCGGCTCCGTAGCCAAAAGCAACATTGAACCATTTTGGGATTTTACTTTGTTTGAAAAACGAATGCACATTTGCACTCAACCAATAGGTTTGTCCGTTGTAGTCTTTAAGTGTTTCTTCTAGAAAACCATCACCCAATTTATTTGGACGTAATTCCGCAAAACGTGTTCGATGAAAAGAATACTTCAATTTGATACGTTGTTCGTTCCACAATAACTCTTGTCCGACGTATAAGCCTGTTCCGAGTCCATTTGCGAGCACATCTCCCCAAGAAGCTCCCCATTCAGCAGAATATCCATCCATGACTTCTACAGCAGTTAAAAAGCCAAATCCGAGCGTTGCTCCAAAAATCAATTGATTCTTTTTAGAAACTCCACTCCATCTAAGCACCTCAGCTCCAATGTTTCCCACATAATACGAGGTAAATACATGACCTGCTTTGTCCATCTGTAACCATTCATTGTTATCATTTATAAACTTAAAAGAAGAGCGTGGAAAATCTGCATACCAAATTCTGTCCAAACCAATTAATGTAGCTGTTGCCAACGAAGCTTCTGTAATGGCTACAAAATTACGTCGTGGTTTGTGCAAGCTATCTGAAGCTACCCAAAAATTAGGTGGCGTCAATTGCGCACTCGCAGTATTTGCGATACAGAGTATGAAGAGGAATCGTAAAAGTAGTTTCATCTACTATTGTTGCGTTTGTTTTTGACTGTTTTTAACCATATAGTCTCTAAAAGCTTCCGCAGTTGTGCTCCATGGCATTTTGTACGTACCAGGCTTGTAAATGGCGCTGTCTTTCAGTTTTTTTTCTTGAATCAGTTTTTTTAAAAACATTGTATTCTCCATGACAGAAGTTAACTGTTTCTCTGTTGCTTCAATATATGTAGAAACCTCTGCTGCAATTTCCTGAGATTTATTCGTATTTGGAATGATTACATCTACCAGAATACCTTTGTTTAAAAGTGTTTTTACAAGATCATTACTATTCATTCCTTTTCGGATGATGTACTTCCCTCCTTTTACACGTTTTTTATATCCTAGTTTTTTTGCCAAGGTTTCAAACGCTTCCATATCATTTAACAAAGGTTCTAATTCCCCTTTTACATATTTAAAATCGGCATCTGATGGAATATAAATATATGCTACTTCGTTATTGAAAGCTGTAATCGGTTTGAATATCGTTTGAGAGATGTTATACATGATATAGCAACCACCAAGGATTCCCAGAATCAAAATTCCAATCAATATTTTACGTATGTACATTTAGTCGAGTTTTTGATATAGGAGTTCACTTTTAAATTCGCCATTGACAAATGTCCAATCTTTTTTGATGCCTGCTTGTTGAAAACCTAAACTTTCAAACAGCTTGATACTTGCTTCATTATCTTCCACGATGTTTGCATAAAGCTGATGTACATGCAAATGTTTGAAAGCATATTTACAGACCAATTGCAAGGCTTCTTTTCCGTATCCTTTGTATCTGAATTCTTTTTTTGCAATTAATAATCCGACACCGACACGTCTATTTTTCGGATCGAACTCAAAAAGATCAATTAAACCAATGTTTTCCTTTTTGTTGCTCACCATCACCAAACGCAATTGTTTTGCTTCATAGATATCTTGATGTGCATTTTCTAGATATTGCTTGATTAAAAATCGTGAATATGGCGTTTGTGTAGCACTGATTTCCCAGATAGTTTCATCATTTTCTATTTCGTAGATAAAATCTAAATCCTCAGGTTCTAGTGCGCGTAGGTATAATTTTTCACCAGTAAGTGTTAGCATGAAATTTCTCCTTTAAATACTTGTGTTGCTTTTCCTTTTAAAAAGATATTTTTATATGAGTTTGTATCATATTCATACGATACTTTTAATGTACCACCTTCAACCTGTAATACAACTTCGTTTGCGGTAGTTTCTTGTAAATGATGCATTGCCAAAGCTACTGCAGTCACTCCAGTTCCGCAAGAGAGCGTTTCATCTTCCACACCTCTTTCATAGGTACGAACTCTAAATTCAGCATCTGAAATCTTCTTGACAAAATTCACATTGGACCCTTCTTCAAAATAGGGTGCTCCATAACGAATTTCAGCGCCTTCTTTTTTGATATCAAATTTTTCAATTCCTTCCTTAAATGTGACATGATGTGGCGAACCTGTATCCAAAAACACATAACCTTCATGATCTTCAATTGTAGCGACATCTTGCATTTGCAAATGTACCATATCGCCATCAATCGTTGCATAATGTTTTCCATCAATTGCTATAAATGTAGTTTCTTGCTGAATGACTCCGAGAAAATTAGCGAAAGCTACCATACATCGTCCACCATTTCCACACATAGAACTTTCGTTTCCATCTGAATTATAGTACACCATTTTAAAGTCACAATCCGCATCATTTTCCAAAAGGATCAAACCGTCGGCGCCAATGCCAAATTTTCGGTCACACAAATGGTGTACAAGTTTGGTATCATTTTTGGGAAAGATATCTTGTCGATTATCGATCAAGACGAAATCATTTCCAGTTCCTTGATATTTATAAAAAGATAGTGTCATTTATTGCATTTGATGGCAACAAAAGTACAAAATAAAAGATAGGAAATTGTAAAGGAATGGGGTTAGAAAATCACAATTTTATAAGAATCCGTTTGAATCCGATAAAGTGTAAATCATATTCCTTTTAAGTTCATTTTAACAGACTTATTAAAATTGAGTTAAAGTGTCGTTAAAGTTAAAATACAGCTACAATAAATATGTAATTTTAAGTGTTAAAAGAAGACAAAGACATTAGAATTATTCATAAATATTAACAAATTAAATAACTAAATATGAAAAAATTTGCAAGTTTACTATTGGTTTCTGTTTTAGGAGGCGTTATTAGTATTGGAGCTTATAAATTTTTTTCAGAATCCCCTGAAAAAGTTGAACAAGCTTCAGTTTTTGAACAAACATCATACATTCCTACAAATTTTGTAAACAATCCGACAACGGAAAAGACTACTACAAATGCTGCCAATGCAGGTATCGATTTTACGGTAGCAGCTGAAAAGACGGTGAATGCAGTTGTGCACGTTAAGAATAAAGTGACCAGAGTTGCCCCAAGAAGCATTTGGGACTTATATAATGGTACAGGAAGACCTGAAACTCAAATTGGAACTGGTTCTGGAGTAATTATTACGCCTGACGGACATATTGTTACCAACAATCACGTGATTAAAGGTTCTAACGAAATTCAAGTTACCTTAAATGATAATAAAAATTATGTCGCTACTGTAATAGGAACAGATCCTAATATGGATATTGCCTTATTAAAGATTGAAGCTGAAGAAGAGTTACCTTATATATCTTTCGGAAATTCAGACAATGCCAAAATTGGCGAATGGGTTTTAGCCGTTGGAAATCCTTTTAATTTAACTTCTACGGTTACTGCGGGAATTATTAGCGCTAAAGGAAGAGATTTAAACGAAGGTGATAATTTAAGTCAATCATTTATTCAAACAGATGCTGCTGTAAATCCGGGGAATTCTGGAGGAGCATTGGTAAATACGAATGGTGAATTGATTGGAATTAATACAGCTATTACCTCACAAACAGGTTCATACATTGGATATTCATTTGCGGTTCCAAGTAATATTGCTCAAAAAATTGTAGCTGATTTATTAGAATTTGGCGATGTACAAAAAGGATTGCTAGGCGTTTCTGGTGGTTCATTAAATTCAGTGGTTGCAGAAAGAATTGGCACTACAGAAACAGAAGGTTTTTATGTTGGAAAGGTATTTGCGGAATCTGGAGCAGAAAAAGCAGGAATTCAAGAAGGTGATGTTATTAAGAAATTAGATGAAGTAAAAGTTTCGAGCTTTGCTGATTTGTCAGGCTATTTAAGCTCAAAGCGTCCTGGAGATATTGTGAATGTTACAGTTTTACGAAATAGCGATTACGAAACAATGCCTGTTACTTTAACAAAGGAAGAAGAAGCAACTTCTGTAAAGTTAATGAACATGCGCTTAGAGAATTTAGACGAAGAAAATGATTTGGGCTACGGTTTAAAAGTTACAGATAATAGCAACAAACAATTATCTCAAGAACTTGGTATTACGCCAGGATATATCTTGGTGGAAGTCAACGGAAAAAAAGTACAATCTGTGCAAGGTTTGAAGAATTTTCTCGACAAATATGGTGAGGATCAAGTTCGCATCTTAGCATTCTTAAATCCGAAAGGACAATACGAGCGTTTTATCTTTCGATAAAAAAGTGCCATCTCTATATATAGTTGAAAAGCGAGACACCTATAAAGTGCCTCGCTTTTTTTATTTTATTACATTCGTTTTGTAATGAATTATTTCTTTTAAACAACTGTATTCAAACTGTTTATTCATTTTTCAACTCTCCAATTAGGTAAGTATCACCAGAATCAAACCCAGCTCCGAAATTTAATTTTTCTCTTTCTTTAATTACATTAAGTAGTCCGAACTTTTTGCTTTTATAGGTTAAGAATTGACTCTTCAACTCTTTCATCGCCTGACTTACAAGCAAATTCAAAATTCCATTGAATACCAAAACTTCGTAATTCCCTGTCAATCCGTTCTGTATTTTGATAGCATCAATTTTTTCAAAATCATCGAGTAATAAATAACGTCTGTTGGGTAAATATTCGGGATCGCAAGCCCAATCAACATCTTCACTAGGCAAAAGACTAGAACCAGCTATATAAACAGCTGTTTTACTTTGTCCATTATCTACATCAGGAAAAGATACTTCGGAAAGCCCAAAGTAAATTGATTTTATCCCTATCGGAATAGGCTCTTTTTCTAAAACCTCAACAAGCCAACCTTTAAACTTTTCCAATAGTCCATTAATATTTATTTCAACGATTGGTAAATTATTGACTGACAATAATTTTTCAATTTGCTCATAACCAGTTAGCAAATCAGTCTTTTTTCTTATTTGACTATTTAATAAATCGTCTATTTCGCTCCAATCCATTTAGCTTTTCTATATATTCTAGATTTAATCATTGTTAAAACTATAGGAATCACATGTAAAATCAAAGTAGCCGTTAAAATTTTAATGTATGAAATCAAGTATTTATAAATAGTTTACTTTCAATTTCTTTCAAGAATTTAGAGATTTAGTGTAGATCAAAAAATCTTTACTCAAAAACATACTAAAAAAACTTTTTTATTTATTTACGAAAACGTTTGAAATTGTATACTTTTGCGCAAAATTGTAAACACAACTACACAAACGTAAGACTATGAGTTTTAATGAAATTTACGAAAAGGAACTCACTTTTCAAGCAGATAGAAGACGTGCTACTGTTGAATTTATAAAGAATGTAAGCGATTTATGGTACGATAAATCCATTGAGCTTGTTCTTTTTAGAAATCAACTAATTGACAGAAATGTTAGTGAAATTTTAAATCTTCACGAATATGCAGGTCAATTTGTACAAAAACCTATCTCAATTTTTGATACTGTAGAAATTGCACAAGCAATAGCTAAGATTGATTTACCGCCATCTAAAATTGATATCGGGAAATTAACGTATGAGTATCACTTAGAAGACAATCAGTATGCAAATGCAACTTCGTTTGTAGTTGATAAGTTGAAAGACGCTAAAAAATCTTCTGAAATTACACCAAAAGATGTTGTTTTATATGGTTTTGGTCGTATTGGACGTTTATTGGCAAGAGAATTAATGACACGTACTGGACGTGGAAACCAATTGCGTTTACGTGCTATTGTAACACGTGGTAAAGTTGATGCTACGGTACTAGAGAAAAGAGCTTCTTTGTTGCGTAACGACTCTGTTCACGGAGAATTCCCTGGAACGGTTGGTATTGATGTTGAAAATTCAGCATTAATCATTAATGGAACTACGGTTCATATTATTTCTGCAAACGGACCAGAAGAAATAGATTATACAAGCTACGGAATTAAAGATGCTTTAATTATTGATAATACAGGTGCTTTTAGAGATAAAGAAGCGTTGGAAAGACACTTAGTTCCTAATGGTGCAGAGAAAGTATTATTAACGGCTCCTGGAAAAGGTGTTCCAAATATTGTATATGGAGTAAATCATAAAGAGCACAATCCTGATGAAGTAAAAGTTTGGTCTGCTGCTTCTTGTACCACAAATGCAATTACACCAGTTTTAAAAGTAATTGAAGATTCTTTTGGATTGAGTCACGGACACTTAGAAACAATTCACGCATATACCAACGATCAGAATTTGGTAGATAATATGCACAAAAAATACCGTCGTGGTAGAGCTGCAGCTTTAAACATGGTAATTACAGAAACAGGTGCTGGAAAAGCAGTTTCTAAAGCATTGCCATCATTGGAAGGGAAATTGACTTCAAATGCAATTCGTGTTCCTGTACCAAACGGATCTTTAGCAATTTTGAACTTAGAAGTTGAAAATGCTACTTCTTTAGAAGGTGTAAATACTATTTTAAAGAAATATGCTTTAGAAGGTGACTTGGTAGAGCAAATCAAATATGAATTAAGTGACGAATTGGTTTCTTCTGACATTGTAGGTTCTTCGGCGCCATCAATTTTTGATAGCAAAGCAACCATCGTTCGTGAAGGTGGAAAAAACATCATTTTATATGTTTGGTATGATAATGAGTATGGATATTCTCACCAAGTAATGCGCTTAGCAAAATATATTTCGAAAGTAAGACGTTTTACATATTACTAGTAGAAGACACTATATAATATAAAAAAGAGTCTCTATTATGGGACTCTTTTTTTATACCTAAATAGCCTAGAAATACATTCAGAAGGCAATTTTAAGAAATATACAGAATTATAGAGATGATCTTAGAAGCATTTTAAATCTTAATTATCGAGTAAATCTCTTTAAAATTCATACAATAAATAAAAATATCTTCGTTTATTTGTCAACTCTTATTTTAAACATGAAAAGACGATGAAAGTGAAACACCTATTCCCAGTACTTACGTTATGTTTCTCGCTTTTTGCTAATGCACAAAACGTAGCAAAAAATGCAAATTTGCCATTAAAAGAAGGCCCAATTAAAGAACAATTTGAGTTCATTCTTAAAAATTCTAATAAGTTTAAGAATTATAAAGTCGTAAAACGCGTTTGGATTGAGCAGTTACAAAGAAATGTAGCCGATTCTATCAATGCCATTCAAAAAGACTTAGCTACAGAAATAACCAAAGTAGCGACACAAAAAACGGAGATTGAAACCTTAAAGGCAGATTTAGCAACTACGAATCAAAACATAAAAGATTTAAATACCGAAAAAGACAGCATCTCATTGCTTGGTTTACAATTGAGCAAAAGCAATTACCAATCCTTAATGTGGGGAATTATTGGAGTATTAGCAATTTTATGGTTGTTTTTCACCTACAAATTCAAAGCTAGTAATACTATTACGAAAGAAGCAAACGCTAAATTAGCGGAAACTGAACACGAATTTGAAGAACACCGCAAACGTGCTTTGGAACGTGAACAACAAGTTCGTAGAAAGCTTCAGGATGAAATTAACAAGAATAAAAACTAATTTTCTCAACCATGCGTATTGACATCATTTCTGTAGTTCCTGATTTAATGAAAAGTCCTTTTGAAGCTTCAATCTTGAAAAGAGCTATTGATAAAGGTATTGTAGAAATACATTTTCACAACTTGCGCGATTATGCTACGGATAATTACAAATCTATTGATGATTATCAGTTTGGTGGCGGCGCAGGAATGGTGATGATGGTCGGTCCGATAGATCGTTGTTTGTCTGACTTAAAATCGCAACGTGATTATGACGAAGTGATTTACATGACTCCAGATGGCAAAACGCTGAATCAAGGAATGGCGAATGAACTTTCATTAAAAGGAAACATTATTATTCTTTGCGGACATTATAAAGGTGTAGATCAACGTGTGCGCGATCATTTTATTACAAGAGAAATTTCTATTGGCGATTATGTACTTTCTGGAGGAGAATTGGGCGCGGCTGTATTGTGTGATTCTATCATCAGATTAATTCCGGGTGTATTAGGAAATGAAACTTCTGCCTTGACCGATTCGTTTCAAGACAATTTACTAGCGCCTCCTGTATACACAAGACCGGCTAAGTATAACGATTGGGAAGTTCCGGAAGTCTTATTATCTGGAAACTTTCCAAAAATAGAAGCTTGGCGCGAAGAACAAGCGTATGAGCGTACGAAGAACTTACGACCTGATTTGTTGGATGAATAGATTGACTTGGGTCTTGGGTCTTGGGTCTTGGGTCTTGGGTCTTGGGTCTTGGGTCTTGGAAAATATATTTTTCAATTTAAAATTTAGCATTCAACATTTATAATTTCAAAAAAACATTTGACATTCAAAAAAAATACTTATTTTTGCACTCAATTTTGGATCAACCTCTGGCGATGGACGCGAATGTTGGTTTGAATCAATTTCTATAAAAAGTTTAAAATGGAAGCTTTAATTAAATTTGTACAAGACGAATTTGTAACAAGAAAAGAATTTCCTGAATTCGCAGCAGGAGATACTATCACAGTTTATTATGAAATCCGAGAAGGAGAAAAAACACGTACACAGTTCTTTAGAGGAGTTGTAATTCAACGTAGAGGTTCTGGTTCTTCTGAAACATTTACGATCAGAAAAATGTCTGGAACAGTTGGAGTTGAACGTATTTTCCCTGTAAATTTACCAGCACTTCAAAGAATTGAAGTTAACAAAAGAGGTAAAGTACGTAGAGCACGTATCTTCTACTTTAGAGGTCTTACTGGTAAGAAAGCTAGAATTAAAGAGAGAAGATTCAAATAAAATCTCTCAAAAATATACCTTAAAAAAGTCTTGCAAATTTGCAGGACTTTTTTCGTTATAAACAATTGTTAATAACCTCGGTTTATATCTTGTTGATTTCTAATTTGTTATATTTCTTGCTTTTTCAAAAACTTATACTACATTTATAAAAGAATTAACAAAGAAACAATGCAAATTGACTTTTTGTGAATTCTAAAGAACGTTCTAACCGTTGTTATTTTAATAGGTTTTCTGGAAATAATTTTTTGGGTACAAACAATTATCAAAGAAAATGGAATTCCATTTCTAGTATAGCTTGCTATAACGGACTCAAGGAATTACGCCGAAATTTATTGGTATTGCTAAGATGCGAATAAAGTGTTATATGATCCTACCTTCTGCAAAGAACTAAAAATCATGTAAAAGGACAAATCACGAAAGTCGATCTGTACAAGTAGGTATATTAAAAAACAGCAGAAATAAGTTTCAAATAGGTAAAATGCCAATAACGACGAAGCTTATTTCAAAAACTGAAGTGTTGTGTTACATAATGAATTAGCTGAGAAATTAGCGACACATTTGCTAAAACACATTTCAAGAAAGCCATGTCAAGGTAAGAAATTACAATGATATGGCTTTTGTATTTATTAAATATACATTAACTTCTCATACTAGGTTAGTTATCATTACCTAAATATCCCATCATTTTGTATATTTGCCTTTCGTAAAAATTACATCCAATTTATACCAAAATTATATCTATAATACATATGGCAAAATCAACGAAGATTATCTATACAAAAACTGACGAAGCACCAGCATTAGCAACGCATTCATTATTACCAATTGTAAAAGCATTTACGGCACCGTCTGGTATTGACATCGAAACAAAAGATATTTCTTTAGCAGGAAGAGTTTTAGCAAACTTCTCAGAATATTTAACTCCAGAACAACGCGTAAACGATGCATTGGCTGAGTTAGGTGAATTGGCTAAAAAACCAGAAGCAAATATTATTAAATTACCAAATATTAGTGCTTCTGTTCCTCAATTGAAAGCCACTATTACAGAGTTACAAGCCAAAGGATTTGCAATTCCAGATTATCCAGAAGAAGCTGATAGCGAAGAAGATAAAGCAATTCTTGCAAAGTATAATAAAGTAAAAGGTTCTGCTGTAAACCCAGTATTACGAGAAGGAAATTCAGATCGTAGAGCTCCAAAAGCTGTTAAAAATTACGCAAAGAAAAATCCACATAGCATGGGCGCTTGGTCGTCTGACTCAAAAACACATGTAGCAACTATGGATGCTGGAGATTTTCGTTCTAATGAAAAATCTGTCACGGTTGCCAATGCTACTTCTGTAAATATTGAGCATACAGATACCAATGGTAACAAAACCGTATTAAAAGAAGGAATTGCATTGTTGGCTGGAGAAGTTATGGATGCAACGGTAATGAGTAAGAAAGCTTTGTTAGCATTTTTAGAAAGAGAAATTGCAGATACGAAAGAAAAAGGATTGTTATTTTCATTGCATATGAAAGCAACAATGATGAAAGTGAGTGATCCAATTATTTTTGGACATGCCGTTCGTGTATATTTTGCTGATTTATTTGAGAAACATCAAGCTACTTTTGATGAAATTGGTGTTGATGTAAATAATGGTTTCGGAAACTTATTAAACAATCTAGAGGAATTATCTGCTGAAAAGAAAGAAGAAATTGTAGGTGACATCGCAGTAGCCATGGAAAATGGTCCAGATATCGCTATGGTAGATTCTGATAAAGGTATTACCAACTTACATGTACCAAGTGACGTTATTATTGATGCTTCTATGCCAGCAATGATTCGTAACTCAGGTCAAATGTGGGACGCAGACGGAAAGACACAAGATACCAAAGCTGTAATTCCAGATAGCAGTTACGCTGCACTATACCAAGCAACTGTTGATTTTTGTATAGAACACGGTGCTTTTGATCCTACTACTATGGGAACTGTTCCTAATGTTGGATTGATGGCTCAAAAAGCAGAAGAATACGGTTCGCATGATAAAACTTTTGAACTTACTACTGACGGAACTGTTCGTGTCGTTGATGCAGAAGGAAATGTATTAACAGAACATACTGTTGAAGCTGGAGATATTTGGAGAATGTGTCAAGTAAAAGATGCACCAATTCGCGACTGGGTTAAACTTGCCGTAAGCAGAGCTACAGCTACAGGTTGGCCAGCAGTTTTCTGGTTAGATTCAGAAAGAGCACATGATGCAGAATTAATCAAAAAAGTAACTGTTTACTTAAAAGATCACAATACAGACGGATTAGAAATTCATATTCTTCCATTAGCAAAAGCAACACAATTCACGCTTGAGCGTATTAAAAAAGGAGAAAATACTATTTCCGTAACAGGAAATGTATTGCGTGATTACTTAACAGATTTATTCCCGATTTTAGAATTAGGAACAAGTGCAAAAATGTTATCTATTGTTCCATTAATGAATGGCGGTGGATTGTTTGAAACTGGTGCTGGTGGATCTGCTCCAAAACACGTTCAGCAGTTCAACAAAGAAGGTCACTTACGTTGGGATTCTTTAGGAGAATTTTTAGCCTTAGCAGTTTCATTAGAGCATTTAGGTTCAAATTATGACAACAGTAAAGCGATTGTTTTGTCTGAAACTTTAGATGATGCAACAGATAAATTCTTAGAGAATAAAAAATCACCTTCACGTAAAGTAAACGAGTTAGATAATAGAGGAAGTCACTTCTACCTATCTTTATATTGGGCACAAGCATTGGCTGCACAAGATACAGATGCTGAGTTAAAAGCACGCTTCACTCCTATTGCTGCTCAATTGGCAGAAAACGAAGAGAAAATCGTTACTGAATTAAATGATGCACAAGGTACTGCAATGGATATTGACGGATATTATATGCCAAGTGACGAATTGACTTCAAAAGCAATGCGTCCTAGCGAAACTTTCAATGCTATTTTAGCTTCGATTGCATAATTAAAGAATCATATAAAATAAAAAAGCTCCTTATCGTATGATGAGGAGCTTTTTTTATGTAGCATGTCTTCTAGTTTTAGATCTGCAGTAATTTTATTTTCTAAACTAATTATAAAGGCCACCTCAAATTGAGATGGCCTTTTGGGTAATTAGTCGCCAAGATTATCGAATTACCCCTTTTTAACCTTACTAAATTATGTATGATTAGGCTTAATCAATTTCTGATGTAGTAGGCATTTTTTATTTTATAAATTCTATTCTGAAAATCAATTTAGTGATGACGGTAATTGTTCTTGTATTTGATACGTACTAAAGTTTAAAAAGTTTCCTGGATGTGCTAATACATTTTGTAAGATAAATGGAGTATCTGGAGCTACTCCGCTGTATTGCGCATTTCCATTCATGTTGACATCATTTACATTATATCCTACTACAGCATAGGTTGGGAAATTTAAAAAGTTTCCAGGATCGTTTAATATCACTGATAATATAGCAGGTGTATCTGGATTCGTTCCTGAGTATTGTATGATCGCATCTCCATTTACATTTCCTGCCCACATTGCATTTGCTCCGCTCGGTATCCCAAAATTTGTTTGTGCATTAGATCCAAAAGTACTGGCGGCAGGATTGGTAAAATCTATAAATGTTACTGAACTGCGTAATGCAATTGCCGCATTGCTCATAACACCTAAGTGATTGCGGTGTCTTATTACAATATAGTAATTACCTGAGGCTATATTAAAAGCTACTGGTGAAGTTCCATCCAGATCTGTAATATCTCCATCTCGTTGTAGTAATGCTGATTTTCCAGCTACGACTAGATCAATATTTGCTTCACTTCTTACTTCTACCCATACCCAATCTACAATGGCATCGACTCCAGTTGTATTAAATACAGCAGCATCGACTGTCGCAGTATCAGCATATGGAGATGTTGTAGGAATGATTCCTGCTACACGTAAATCGTCACGCATGAGCATTTCTTCTCCTACATTAGGATTTAATGCAGCTCCTTGTAAAAATACGCTTGGACGTACAGTGACAGCTCCAAGAAGCTCAGAACTTAATATGACATCATTTCCATCTCCTTGATCATAGTATATATACCAAATACTTCCATTACTAGAAATTGAAGCTCCATTTGGCAAACCATTGAATGTTCCATTAACTGGATCTGTGCCATCATTATCTATTATGATCAGTGTGTTTGCGTTTTCAGGTGAAAAATTCGTTTCATCATCCAATTCTAATGTAGTATTTGATATGATTACTGCACCATTTACTTGTACCTGATCATAATCGGTTCCTGCAGTATCAAAGCCACCTACTTGTATTTTTAACGTATCATCAGATCCCATGATAAAGTTTCCATCAATTTTTACTTGCCCTGAAGATTCTCCTGGACTCAGAATTCCATTAAAGGTTGTATTAGCAGCACTAATTGTTGACATTACTGGAACTCCATTGCTTGTATTGATAGCTCCTGTATTTGCAGTAATATTCACATCTCCACCAGTTTGCACCTGTATATTTGTAGACACTAATCGTATAGCTTGCGTATTTGCATTTGAACTCGTTCCTTGCAAAGAAATATTTCCTGTATTGCTTTCTATTCTGGAAGATTCTCCCAAATTTATACCTCGGTAATCAGCATTTCCATTATCTATACCGTTTCCAGTAACCGTAATATTTCCTGTATCTGTTGTTACACGACTATCATCTCGCATCCAGAAACCATTTATTGGAGTATCTGTAAAAGCATTTACATATATGGTTCCATCCATAAGAATAGTACCAGAACCTATAGCTTCTACACGTCCGTTTTGCATATATATTCCTCCCGAATTACTCCCTGGAAGTGCTTCTGTTCCTGCAATCATAGATATATTTCCGCCGTTTGACTGAATGATTCCTGCTATGGTAGTTGTACTTTTGGTAAACGTAGTAATTGATCCAGTAGTAATGATACTTCCTGTACTATCTACAGTAAGTTTCCCTGAGTTTATGTTTATATTACCATTCGTAATATTTGTTGCATTGGTATCAAATCGAACATCGTCATCTTCTGTTGCATTGATCGTTAAATCTGCATCAAATCCAGTAGCAAAACCTTGCATAACCATTGTATTATCTCCCGAACCTATATTGCTTATTGTTAAAGAATTTAGTGGATTTTTGTAATCTATTGTAGTAGATTCAAAGACATCCATTTGATTCGCTAAAGTTCCTCCACTTCTTAGTACGATATAATCATCCAAATCTAAATGGAAATTTTTATCATTGGTTTCTAAATTATCCGTAAGTGTCTGAGTTAATTCTTCATACGTTATCGTACTATTTCCAGGAATATCAATTGCTCCTCTGTGAGTCCCTGTTAACGTATGTACCATGTTAGCATAGGTATTTGCTCCCGATAGCGCTAATCCATTATTTTCAGTTCCTCCATCATAGTGAATTTCATCTGTAAAATTACCTCCATTTAGGTTTATGCTTAAATGATCATCACCAAACTGAGTATTAATATCTATGACTCCGGTCACTGCATCTATAGGGATTAACACATCATTATTATCTTGAATTACTCCTGGTCCTGCAATTATAGGCTTTACAGCGTCGCTCATACGATAATTTACTCCTTCCACAATAATTGTGAGATTATCATTTAAAGAATAAGGATCTAAAAAGACAAGATTCCCTGAACCATCTATGCGTATATTTGGTGGCGTTGTACTTAATAAAACATCATTGGTGCCAGCTAGATTGTAATAAATATACCAAGTTTTTGCATTTCCAGCAATGGCAGATCCGTTAGGCAAT
The DNA here is from genome assembly GCF_947489565.1 of uncultured Kordia sp. GTDB lineage: Bacteria > Bacteroidota > Bacteroidia > Flavobacteriales > Flavobacteriaceae > Kordia. The sequence continues at coordinate 177,092 of NZ_CANLEA010000010.1, forward strand.
CCATTGAATGTTCCAACAATCGGATCATCTGCATCATTATTAATTATGATTAGATTTTCTGGACTCGAAAAACTACCTGAACTATCTACTAAATTCAGTGCCACGCCATTTAGATTTACCGCTCCATTTACTTGTACTTGATCGTACTCAGTTCCCGGATTGTCAAAACCACTTACCTCAATTTCCAATGTATCATCGGATGTCATTGTAAGATTTCCGTCTATAATTAAATGTCCTGGTGATTGTCCTGGTGCTAATTTTCCATTAATAATTGTATTCGTACCTGTCAATTGTGCTTGTAAGGCTACTCCATTTGGTGTATTGATTTCACCTGTATTCCCTGTCATTGTAATGACTCCTCCAGATTGAATTTGCGCATTTGAAGAAATTATATCTATTGACGGATCATTGGCAGTTGGACTTGTTCCTGTAAGGGAAATATTTCCTGTACCTGTGGTGTTTATTGTTCCATCTAGAATGATTCCAATTTGATCAGATCCATCAGTATCTGTAGCTGTTCCAGTGATTGCTACATCTCCATTTTCAGCGCTAATCGTAGTGTTCATTTGAATTTCAACACCGTAATTTGAATTTACTCCTTCGCCACCTGTTCCTTGAATTGTGATGGTTCCAGTTCCCATTGTTTCAATATAGGTACCGTCAAACATTAAAATTCCTTTATTATCATCTCCTATACTATTCCCAGCTGTACCAACAATATTGATGTTTCCAGAATTACTTTGAATGTTTGTTCCAATGGACATATTAATTCCTCTATTAGAATTACTCCCTATAGTAGCTCCTATTCCTATTAAGTTAATATCTCCTGTATCTGTTAAGATATCTGTTCCAAATAATGTCATTCCACTTGTAAAAGTAAAGGGGCTATCAAGAAAAGCCGTACCAGCAATCGTAATAGTTCCGGCTCCTATAGTTTGAATTGTAGCATTAAAAATTTCTATGCCTGCAAAGTTGGAATTAATAGGTTGTGTTCCTCCGTTAAGCGTAATATTTTGTCCTCCAGAAGATATAATATCTCCTTGATCTACATATAAAGTGTTTAGACTTGTTAGTGAAATTGAACCTGCTGTAGATACGTCTGTTCTCACTAAAACAACTCTCGCTACTGCGATAAGATCTCCCGTTCCTAGATCAATCGGATTCGTTGTATTAAATCCAAACCTTACAATGTCTTGCAATCTATTAATGGTCAAATCTGCAGTAAATCCAGTAGCAAATCCGTTGATGAATACAAATCCTTCGCCTGCACCTGATCCGTTTATAACTAGGGTATTATTAGGATTTACATATCCTATTGTTACAAGTCCATCTACTGTTACCTGATTTCCTAGACTGCCTGTAGGTTCAAATTGTATACTATTACTGGAATTTAGTGTAAAAGCTCGTTCGTCAGCAGTTATATTATCTTCAATTGTTTCTGTTGATGCTGTGTATGTAATGACATTGTTCCCTGTAATTGCTACCGTTCCTGCTCCATTGCTATTTACTGTATGTGTGATGGTATCTAGTGTTGCATTTGATGATATTGCGATTCCATCTGTATCATCTCCACCATCAAAATTGATATCTTTTGTAAAAAGACCTCCATTCATATTAATATTCAACTGATCATTTCCATTTCCTGTATTGATATTGATCGCTCCTGCCACAGAAGCAATTGAAACCAACACATCATCACCATCTTGTACTGCTCCTTGTCCTGCCATAACAGGATTGTTTGCATCACTCAAACGATAATTAGCACCGTCAATCACAATGGTTATATCATTATTTTCAGCCGCTATTCCTGTAAATACCATGTTTCCTGCATCTACAAATACATTTGGGGCTACTTCTGATCTCAAAACTACATCATTACCATCACCTCGGTTATAAAATATATTCCAGTTTTTCCCATTGTTTCCTGTTATTGTGGCTCCTTCAGACAATCCATTAAATGTTCCAACGATTGGATCGGTTCCATCATTATCAATAATGGTCAATGCAATTACGTCTTGGGGGAAATCTCCACTTTGATCTACAAAATTGAAGTTTGCATTATTTAAATTTACCGATCCAATTACTTGTACTTGATCATAATCAGTTCCTACATTATTAAAATCGTTTACTTCTATTTCTAAAGTATCATCTGATGCCATGGTTAAATTTCCATTGATGATGAGTTGCCCAGGAGATTGTCCCGGTGCTAATTCCCCATTAATGATCGTATTGATTCCACTTAATTGTGCTTGCGAAGCTATTCCATTAGAAGTATTAATTTCACCTGTATTCCCAGTCATTGTGATTATTCCTCCTGATTGAATTTGGGCATTCTCAGCAATTATATCTATTGCTGGATTATTGGCTGTTGCGCCAGTTCCCGTAAGGGAAATATTTCCTGTGCCGGAAGTATTTATTGCTCCGTTCATTAGTATTCCAATTTGATCAATCCCATCAGTATCTATAGCTGTTCCTGTGATTGAAATATCTCCATTTTCAGCATTGATCGTAGTATTCATCTGAATTTCAACACCGTAATTCGAGTTTAATCCTGCACCTCCTGTTCCTTCAATCGTGATTGTTCCAGCTCCCATTGTTTGAATATTGGTACCATCAAACATAAAAATTCCTTTATTGGCATTTCCTAGGCTACTCCCTGCTGTACCAACAATATTGATGTTTCCAGAGTTACTTTGGATGTTTGTCGTATTGAATATGTTTATTCCAATATTAGAATGATTGGCTATCCCAGCTCCAAATCCCATTATACCAATATCTCCTGTATCTGTTAAGAAATTTGCTTCAAATAGTGTCATTCCACTTTGGACAGCGAAGGGATTACTAATAGAAGCTGTTCCAACAAGCGTAATGGTTCCTGCTCCTGTAGTTTGTACTGTGGATTGAAAAATTTCCAAGCCTGTAAAAGTGGTACCATTAGTAGGTTGTGTTCCTCCAATAAGACTAATATTTTGTCCTCCAGTAGCTATAATATTTCCTCCTTCTACATATAAACTGTCTAGACTTACTAATGAAATTAAACCTGCTGTCGATATATTTGTTCTTACCAAAACGACTTTTGATACTACTGTAAGATTTCCAGCTCCTAGATCAATCGGATTCGTAGTATTAAAACCAAATCTCACAATATCTTGCGATCTATTAATTGTCAAATCTGCTGTAAATCCAGCAGCAAATCCGTTGATTGCTAAGAATCCTTGACCTGTACCAGATCCGTTTATAGTTAACGTACTATTGGGATTTGTATACGCTATTGTTACAAGTCCATTTAGTGTTACTTGATTCCCTAAACTACCAGTAGGTTCAAATACTATATCATTATTGGAGTTTACTGTAAAAATTCGATCGTCAATAGTTAGATTGTCTTCGACTGTTTCTGTTGATGCTGTATACGAAATCGTATTGTTTCCCGTAATTGCTATCGTTCCTGCTCCACTGTTATCTACTGTATGTGTGATCGTATCTAGTGTTGTATTTGATGTTACTGCGATTCCATCTGTATCATTTCCGCCATCAAAATTGATAGCTGTCGTAAAAAGACCTCCATTCAAATCGATATTTAGCTTATCATTTCCGTTTCCTGTATTGATATTGATTGCTCCAGTAACAGAAGCAATTGAAACCAATACATCATTTCCGTCTTGTATTGCTCCTTGTCCTGCTATCAATGGCTTGCTTGCGTCATTCAAACGATAATTAGCTCCGTCAATCACGATAGTTAAATCATCATTTTCAGCCGCTATTCCTGTAAATACCATATTTCCTTCATCTACAAATACATTTGGGTTTGCCAATCCTGAACTCAATACGACATCATTACCATCTCCTTGATTGTAGAATATGCTCCAATTTTTTCCATTGTTACCATTTATAGTAGCTCCTTGCGGCAATCCGTTAAATGTTCCAACGATTGGATCGGTTCCGTCATTATCAATAATTGTTAATGCAACTACTTCTTGAGGAAAATCTCCACTTTGATCTGTCAAATTGAACGTTGCATTCGTTAAGTTTACAGCACCATTTACTTTTAACTGATCATATTCAGTCCCAAAATTGGTAAAATTATCCACTCCTATTTCCAAAACATCACTGGAATCCATAACCAGATTACTGTTCATTATCACTTGACCTAAAGATTGTCCAGGTGCTAAAACACCGTTAATGATGGTGTTATTTGTATTAAATTGTGATTGTGTAGCAACTCCATTTGGTGTATTTATATATCCAGTATTCGCTGTTAGATGTATACCATTATTGGCTGACAGACTTGCATTTGTTGATGATATGTTTATTGCTGAAGCTGTAGCTACATTACTTGTTCCTTGCAGCAGTATACTTCCAGAACCTATAGCCTGAATAGCGCCTTTTATATCAATTCCTAAATATCCTGTACCAGTAATATCTACATTTCCAGCGGTATTGGTTCTAATATTTCCCGATATCATGGAAACACCAATATTAGAAGTATTTCCTGTATTTCTTCCCGTTCCATTGATGGTAATCTGTCCGGCAAGGCTTTGAATATTTGTAGAATTTCCCATACGAACACCATTAAAATTTGCCAATCCATTATCAACACCACTTCCCGTAATGGTAACATCGCCAAATTCAGTAATAATACTACTACCTTCCATATTGAAACCATTTAATGAAGCCTGATTGATTATATTTCTAGCTGCGTATGTGGTTGCTATAATGTTGATATCTTGCGTTCCTGAAGTTTGAATTTGAGCAGCATTCATATACAATCCGCCAACATCCGTATTTATTCCATCAATTGCCGGCACCACTGTTCCTGCATTCATAGTCACACTTCCTCCAACTGCCCTTAACGCGGCTGATTCTATAGTAGTTGTATTTGTACTTGTGGTTGTAATGGATCTTGCGGTAACATCTTTTGAGAAATGAATGTTATGGCTGGTTAGATTGAGATTACCATTCCCTAAGTCAATTGAATTGTTTGGAAAACGAATTTCATCAACACCATCACTATTCACAATCAAATCAGCATTAGAACTTATTGATAATCCTCTAACTTCTAAAATATCATCGCCGAAACCTGTTAAGTTGATCGTTAAAGAGTTCGTTGGATTGGTAAAATCGACCATTTCTGCCAGACTGGAATTAATACGATTTGTAGAAGAAGTAGCGCCAGGTTCTAACGTAATTGTCTCAACACTTCCTTGATTTCCAGTAAATGTGAACACTCTATCACTGGCATTTAAATTATCGGTTATTGGTTCAAGACCTTTATAATGTATCGTACTATTTCCTGTAACATTAATGAATCCGTCATGAGCATTGATAAATGTATGTGTAACGGTATCGTAATTTTGATTTTCGTTACCTAAAAGTATCATATCATCTCCTGTAGAAGTATTTTGATTTCCTCCATTATAAATGATTGGAATCTTAATATTTCCATTGGAAAGATTGACCGTAAATGTGTCGTCTCCGTTTTCTGTGTTTATTAGAATTTTTCCCGTAATTAAATGCATTGGCACTAATACAGCGTTTCCATCTTGTTTAATTTTATTTCCTGCTGCCAATGTTATAGCTGCGTTGCTAAGACGATAGTTTGCCCCTTCTATGACAATACTTATATCATCGTCGACACCAATAGTATCTGTATATATTAGATTTCCTTGCTCATCTATTTTTACAGGATTTTTACTTTGTATAGTTTCAGAATCATTAGCAATACTCACATTACTAAAAAATATACAGGATAGATACAGAAGACTGTATGGAAAAAAAGTTTTCATGGAAAGCGGTAGTGTTAGTTTTTAGATTGATCTTTTACTAGTTCTTTTTTTAATTGATCTAATGCGTTCAATCGATCTTTTAGGTGTTCATTTTTCTCTTGAATGATCTTTACCCGATCTTTCATAAAGAGGTTATTGATGAATCGCCATATAGACATTTAATTGCATTTAGAATTTTGATATCCAAAACTATTTATAAACGCTTGAGAAGAAGATAAAATCGTATGCACAAATCATGCACAAGGATAAAAACCTCATGTACAACTCATGTACAATTGAAAAAATAAATATTATAAAAAACTTATTTTCAGATACTTATAAAAATATATTTATAATTTTCTAAGAAGTGCATTTAAATCTTCTTCAGGAGAGAGATTTAGCTTTTTTCTGAGTCTCGATCGGCTACGATACACCGATTCCAATGCTACATTTTGAAGAATTGCAATTTCATTGTTATCAATATTCAGTCGAATTAATGAACAAAGTTTGACTTCTGTTTTGGTCAAAGTTGGATATTTTTCATGTAGTTTCTCATAAAAAGCAGTATTTAAAACATCTACTTTATTTTGAAAATCGATTGCAGAATTGTCCACAATCTCTCTATCTAAAATTGCTTTCTCTAACGCTTTAAAATTAGCATCTTCTTTTACAGAGCTAGATTTCTTTATTTTTTTGATATGTTTTAATAGTTCTTCTCGCCATTTATGGTTTCGAGAGATATTCAATGCAAAATCTGAAATGTCCTTTTGTTTATAGTCAATTTCATTCTGTAACATTTTATTTTTAAGCTCACCAAGTTTGACCTGTTCTCTCCTTTTTCGTAATAAGAAAATAATGATTGCGATAATAATCCCAAATATAGTAGCGATGATTGTAGTGACTTTCCAAAATTTTGTGGAAGCTTCTTCTAAGATTTGTGATTCTTTAATTTTTTGTATTTCTGTAAACCGAATACTATCAATAACCTTTTGCTGTTCATAAGCATACTTAGCTTCCAATTCGGCAAATTCTTTGACACTTTTTATATTCATGTCTTTTATCTGCTGACGTTTATATCCGCGATAGTAAGCAAAAGCACGTTCATGGTTTCCAAGATCAGTATAAGCATTACTGAGCGATAAACATCGGTTTGCTATATGACCTTCAAGCCCTATTTCAATTAACAAATCAAGTGATTTTTTATAATAAAGAACTGCTTTTTCAGGTTGTTTTAATTTTCGATATGCATACCCTAGGTTTTTATAAACCTTTTCTAAACTTATATTGTCATTATTTTCCTTACAAATTTTGCTATTCTCTTTTGAATATGAGATAGCAGTTTGGTAGTCTTTTTTTATACGTGCGTATCTTGAGAATCTAAAAATTGCAGAGGATTTACCTTTTGAATAGCCTATAGAATCTGCATATTTCAAGGCTTTTTCAGCATATACTTTCCCTTTCTCATGTTGATTATGGGATAAATAATAAGCACTTAAAGCACTTAAATCATTTACATGCTCCTTTGCATTTTTATATTTTTTAGAAGCATCAAAAGCCTTATTATAAAATTGGTATCCTTTAACAGTATCCTTTTTATGAAGATACAGTCTTCCCAGAGATCGATAGGTAGTTGACAATGTATATGTTTCTCCTATACTTTCTTTAATCTTTAGACTTTCTTGTAAAACCTTTAAACTTGAAACAAACTCCGTATCTACTCTATAATAATGCCCTAGTTGATCTAACATTAAAGCCTTCTTAAGCAAAAAATAGTTTTTATTTTCAGCTTTTAGCAAATCGCTACTGTCAATAATAGCAATAGCATTTTCAAAATTAGCAATAGATTTTTGCGGTTTTATTCTTAACTTTTCAAAGCCAGTTTTATACAGTTTTTCAACTTCAACACTATCCTTTTGAGCATTAGATATAATTGTAAAAAAACATAATATGAAAAAGCAAATATGAAATTTGCACACGCTCAGTCTGAGCCATCTAGCGATAGAATTATTTAAAATCAATGGAAGGTAGTTTTCTATTCTTCTCAAAGATAGGTAAATTAAAAGAGTAGAATTATGTATAAAAAGAAAAATAATTTTAAAATATTTCATTAAAAATTTATGAGGGCGTTCCCGTAAACGGTCGTGCTATACGCTTTTCCTTTGAAAACTCTAAAATTATATCTGACTGACTTTTAGTTGTTTAATATTTGAAGAGTTGATTACGGACAGTGCAATCGTATTCGTTTGTGTATTCTTATTTTATTGATTAATACTTTTCAAAAATATGGATAAATTCTTAATCAGACTATTTTTTGTGAACCAAACAAAAAAAGATTGTATTAAAAATGTATTGAATAAAGTTCTAGAATTACAACTTGACCCAAGTGATTTTGAGTATAAAGAAGTTAATTATCCAGATGGATCATCACAACAGAATGTAATTTATTGTTGATACAGATGATTACCCAACTATAGATATTTTTATTTTTAATTACGTCTGGCGGTATTGTGTAAGGCTCACCATAGAAAATCAACTATGATTTCCCGCCGTAACCGAAAGATCGTAAATTGAATATTATAATTAATCCTTTTTTTGAATTAGTTTTTACCTACTTTAGTCTCAGAAAACCTTCTTAGATAAACAGTTTCTACTATTCCCTTAGCTTCTCCATTCATAAATTTTACTTGAAGAACCAATTCGTCATTATTAATTTTTTTTACGGTAGCCAATTCTAAAGACGTAAACTCCATATTTTCTGCCTTACGTGACATAGTATTCATATTTTCATCCCAAGACCATGTACCAGTTTCTCTCCAAGCTGGGAAGCGAATTTTTGGATTTGAATAAACTATTTCGTGACTAAAGGTGCCATCATGATTAAATTGAGTAATAATAGCGAGTTCACCATTTTGTATTTGCTCTTTTACTTTCCGTTGAGTTTCAATTGATTTTTTTATTGTTTCTTTTACATTTGGTGCGAAACCAATCGAATCATCAAGTGTTAATATAACTTCAACTTGATGCCAACGTCCGTGAAATTTTGAAGAATCAACCGACAATATATTATTATTGGTCAGAGATTCATTTTCCACAAATGATTGAGCATTCAAACTCAAATTTATGGTTAAGATTATGATTAATGTATAGATATAATTCAATTTGCTTATTGTTTTTTAAATTAATACCAACGATTTGGTTATGAATAATAGTTTAGCCTTTTATAAAACTAAAATCTAAATCGGTCACCAAATTGATGGCGACCGATTTTCACTTTAAGAGTTTCTTAAAATTTCTGCTAACAATATATTTTCTATTTGATGAAAATTACCAAAAAGTAAAAATCTAGAAGGTATTTCCATAATAATAAATATTTATCAGATATTTATAACAATCTTAAAAGTATTTATTATTGAGATCATCCAGCATAACCAATGAGCCCTTCTAATACATAAGAACCATTAGCTTCATTAGGATTTTGTGTATATAAGTATTTCCCGGTAGATACATTTCTTTTACGATAAATGGGAATATTATAATTGACTCCATTATAATAGGTAGGAGTGCCACATAAATATCCTGCAATACCCCATTGAAACCATGGGTTACTTGCACAACTTTGTTGCATACCCCAACATTTCCAACTCCTATTGATTAAATCTCCCAATTCGCAAGGATTGGTTGTAAGTAATTTAGCTCCATAATTATTACTATACTGATAGCTATAAAAAAATACCCTTATCGCATTCGGATAATTTTTTAAAGGTGCCCTCCATGTATGTTCTAAGTGAATATCAGAAACCATTCCATTAGTATTGATTTGAGCTAACAAAAAATGTGCCCCATACCTTGAATCGTAAAACCTGCTTATATAACCATCTACTGCCATAACGTCACAAGTATAGGTGTAGTTAGTATCATAGCATGGTGTAGGGCAAACTTGCTTTTCGCTTGCTATTGGTATTTCATTGTCACTATAGTTTTCTGGGGAATCCCATCCCATTTCGTCTAAATATTCCTGAGTCCAAATAGAAGTAGTGAATTTGTTTTCTGTGATAGAATCTTCTTCGGTAGTTTGACTTTCTTCTTTGTTACAACTAAAAAAAAAACTAATAATTAGAAGTCCAAAGAAAATAGAAAAAAAGTTTGTTGTTTTCATGTTAAATTATTTTTTGGTTACAATCAAAGTAAAGAAGAAAAAAGCTTTTTTTTTAGACGGTAACGAACAAAACTGAAACTATATTTAACATATATTTAGCACCATTTTATTATTTGATAAATCAAAAAATGTAAAAATTATTGAAGGTAAAACCAGCATAAGATTTTAGAAGGTAATCCTTTGGATCATTTATATAATACCAATTCTAGATATTTGTTTTGTTCTATAAATAATGTAGAAGATAAAGTACTACGATACTACCTTTTACTCTATAGAAACTAAAAGAAATTGAGAAGTGGTCACAAATAAAGAAAGTTAATTTAACCACTATTTTTATTTACTTAAGCTATTAAACATCGATTTTAAGTTTGTCAAATAATCTCTTAACCATTTCTTATGAATAGTATTTGGATTTATTTGTAAAAAGAAATTATCCAAAGAGAATCCTAGTGTCTTTTTTGCTAGTATTAATGAAGTGTTGAATTCCATCTCTTTATTCCATACCTCTACAAAAACATCTTCAATAATACTTGTCGTTTTTTGTATACATTTTTTAAATAGAGGATTCTCACTATGTATTTTTAATTGCTTGTGAAATAACAAATCAATTTTTATAGTTACGAGATATTCTATCAATTCTGGATTGATATTTTTACATTTACTTTCTTCAACAGCAATTATTTTAACTCTTTCAATGTGGTATTCACAAAGCCTATTGATGAAAATTTCAAGATCAACAAAGTGATGATAAAATGACGATTTACTTTTTCCAACGGTCTTTGCTAATTTTTCTACAGTCAAATTATGAAATCCAACTAAAGCAACCATTTTATAGCCTTCTGTTAGCCAAGGGAATGTCTTTTTTTTATTTTCCTCCATTATTTTTTTGGAATTCCTCTAATATTATTTTAAAACACAGTTATCTTAAAAAAAATAGTACCTAACTGAAAATAAGCTTCTTTAGTTGCCTGTTTTTATACTTTATTAAAGTATAAAAATGGAGGAAACAGCTTTTGTATCTATTACTTCCTCCATTTTTTTTAATAATGATAAAGAAGATGTTTTTTAGTTAGCGATCTCAGAATTTGAATACGCTGACACCAATAGCATACCCATAGACTTCACCTTTATGATTTCTGTAAATTTTAATTTTATTACACGCCATTCCTAAGTCAATTTTCTGCCATGTGTGTCCACCATCTTTTGTTTCATATCCTGAATTTACTGTACCAACAAATCCATGCTTTTCAGTGATAAAACCAATACCAAATTCTCTTCCTCTGTTGTCTTCTACCAAATTTATTTCTTCCCAAGTTTTGCCTCCATCAACTGTCTTAGCAATACGCTGTTGTGCCACAGCTGGATCTGGATTGTAGGATTGAATTGTAACATAACCCACTTTTTCTGAAGGAAATGAAGCTTTCCAAGTAGTTTCATAAAGTCTGTTAGATTGATATACTTTTTTCCATGTTTTCCCTCCATCAATTGTTTTTAGAATTAATGCATTTGATTTAGCGATGTCTGCACTTGTCGCCGCACAAGCAAATCCTGTGTTTTTGTTGAGCATTTTTATATCAAACAGCATTTTACAATTAGCATTCATCGAACGTGATTCCCATGTTTCTCCAGCATCTTCTGAAATCATAATGTTTGCTGGACTTCCCACACGCCCTACCGCAAATAGGTAGGTTTTATAGTCAATTTTTCCGTGATTGATATATTGTTCTTTCACTATGTCAATAGCACATAATCCTTTTACATAAGGACCTTTATAGGCTATAGGTTTCCATGTTTTTCCTCCATCTTTTGTCCCATACAAGGGTATTGTATCGGTTACATTAGGAAAATAATCTGTACCAACAGTTCCAGCAAATCCTATATTTTTATCTATAAAAGCAATGGTTCTAAAGAAAGAACCTTTTTGTGTTAATTGTTTGTGCCAAGTTTTTCCCGCATCTTCCGTATGGTATATGTTTCCATACCCATTAACATACCAACCAGTATCTTCATCAACAAATGTAATGTCGTCTTGTTTCCCTGGATAGTATTCAGTTTCTAATTTTTGCCAAGTCTGGCTGATGGCCGTTGTAATACTAAAAATGCATACTAAAACAGCTAGGTATTTATGTTTTTTTGTAATAATCATAAAGCTTATTTTTTAAAAAGGAACAAAATTCCATTTTCAAAGCTTTATAAAACTTTGATTGTAATTTTATTCCTTTTCTTGATATTAATACTTGTAATGAATAATTTTTTGGAAATAATTAATTAGGCTTTTAGCAAGTTTATTTTTGATATTTTTCCACCTGGAACGGGTGTGTGTTCCACAATAAATAATTCGCTATTATAGACATATAACTCCAACGGAAAATTTAAACCTGTAGCAACTTTTACTTTTGCTTCTTCTTGATTTTTTAAGTTTATTTTTAATACAGAACCTTCATATGCATTTGCAATGTATAGATAATGTCCAAATGTTTCCATACCAATAGGTCCATTAAGACCAGTATATACATCTTTTAATGTCTTAGAGTTGTCGGAAACATTCAATGTGACAATTTTTTGTGATTGAGTTTCTGATATGTATAGCGTATTATCTATAAAAATCATACCACCATAAAAGCTTTTTAAATTTCTGACTACCTCAAAAACTTTAGGTCTTTCCTTCGTAAGATTAATTTTCACAATTCTCTTTGCTTGTTCTTCTCTAACATATAATTCATCATTATGCAAGGCTAAAGAACTTGGTGAAATGATATCAGTGGTTACATCTTCTCGAATTGGATTTATTTTTGAAATATCAATTCTTGAGATTCGATTTGCTTTTCCTTCAGCAAAATAGATGTAATTTTTGTAGAGTACCATATCACTAGGTGTAATCAAATTAGATATGTATTCTTCAACAGGTGCATCTTTGATGGTTAAATCGAGTTTTGATATTTTTCCACCATTCCATTCTGCTATATATAAATTATTTTCATATTGTATAATTCCTGAAGGACCATTTAAATCTTTTACGATATAGTTGTTTTGTGCTATTGCATTTAAAGCTATTAAGAGTAATAAGGTTATTGTAAATATGTTCTTTTTCATAGCAATTCTGTTTAAATTAATGATTCATGTTTCGTATTTTATTTATCAAATATTCCAATTCCATATCCCAGAATTGCGGCGGCAATTCCTACATGGATGTACAACCATATTTTTTGCCAAAACGGTCTTTCATTAAAGGCTTGGGTGGCATCAAATGGATCAAAAATAAAGGCAATACAAAGGTTGGATGCTGCTGTCATATATTCTTTTTCTATAAATACAAAATATGCTGTTAGTAATAGAAAAAGTCCGTAGAGGATTCTGTTAAAAAGGGGATTTATTTTTGTCATAAGTATTTAGTTAAAAAACGTTGTTAATTTTTGAGTTACTTCATTCGGATTTTCAACATATGGAAAATGTCCTGCCTTTGATATTGCAGTTATTTCTACATCCGGAAAGTTTAAAAAAGCTTTTTTTATGTCTTCGGGAGTCAATAAGTCTGAGACACCTTGTAACACTAAAATTGGAAACTTAAATATGGGCTCCTTTCCTCTTAAATTAAACTTCTGTGAAATGTCCGTCAAGATTTCTCTATTGACACTAAAATTGATATCTGTCTTCGTTAGTTTTTTGATGTTTGCATTGTCAAAAAAGTAATAAGGCAAATAGATGTCTAATAATTCAGATGGTTTTACATTAGGTTTCGAACTTAAGGCTTGCATCTTTTTAATATCTTCTTGTGTAAACTTTTTTTGAAGATTTTGAGCAAATTGTATATAGTATTGAAATGATGTGCCAACAGATGATATCAAGGATATTTTGTGGATATGCTGCGGATATTTTTCTGCATACATCAATGAAAGAATGGTTCCCCATGAATGTCCAACAAGCGACAGTTTTTCTAGTTTTAAATGTGTTCGTAAAAACTCTAATGTTTCTATTTCTCTAGCTGCTGTATGCGGTTTTTGGGTTGCTGATGTCGATTTTCCTGCATCATTTTGATCGTACATGATGACTCTGAAGTTTTTTGACAATTCTTCTGCATAAGGCATAAAACTTAAATGATTGTCTGCTGGTCCACCATGGAGTAAAATCAGTGTGGGTCCTTTTCCTATTTCTTTGACAAATATTTTTGACTCGTTATGTGTAACATAATATTCTACAGATTTTTGAGAATAGGAAACTTGAAATATAGTCAGCATTAAAACAATTGATAATAGCTTTTTCATTTTAAGTATAAATTTTAATGTTTTTTGTTTGATTATAGAATACGAATGCCATTGCCCCAAGTAGCAATTAATAGTTTTCCTTTTACCTCTAAAAGATGGGAAATTGTTGGAAATGGGAGTAAATAATTTGTGTTTTTGACTTTATTATTTTTGATTATGTATAGATTTTTTTGCCCACTTGCATAAAGTGTTTTATCTATCTTGAGAAAATCACTTATAATATCTTTTTCAGGGTTTTCTATTTCGGTAAAAGTATCACCGCCGTCATTGGACATAAATATATTTCCTGATTGTCCATCAATTGTTGAGCAATACAAAACATTTTTGTTGAGCCAACCCAATCCGTAAAACACTGCATTTTCACCTTCTGCTACTTTTTTCCATGTAGAACCAAAATCGGTAGTTTTGTGCAATCCTTGTCGAATACAAAGAGCGTAAATTTCATGTGCGTCGTACGGAGATTGTTCCATTTTCCATACTATCTTAAAAGGATCTTCTTGGTAATTTTGTATTTCCCAAGAATTTCCTCCATCTGATGATTTTACAATACCATGAGGAATTGTTGCCACCAGAATTTCTTGATCATTTTTTGGGTGAAAAATAATGCTACGGACATCAGAACTAGGAAAGTTGACAACTTTTTCAAACGTTTTTCCTGCATCAGTACTTTTGTAAAGCCCATGTTTCCATGTGCCCGCAAAGATTAACTTATTTGTATATGGAGAAGCTACAATTTCTTGAACATCTTCTGCTTTTTCAGACAAAGGGTTGCCTCCATTCAAGAATACCCAAGAATTTCCAAAATCCTCACTTTTCATCACTTTGGCATCTCCAGAGTTTGCTCCTTTTATTCCTGCATACAGCACCTTTTCATTATGAGCATCTTTTGAAATACTTCGAATAATTTTATTCTGTAAAATTGGTTTGATGGTTCTTCCAAGTGAATCAATGATTACAGCATCAAATTCTTTACCAGCAAGGCTTGAGTCAGAAAAAACAGCATTCCAGTTTGAATGTTTTTTGATACTGATAACATTGTTTGAACTATCTTTTAATATAATTTTTATACTAGAAAGTGTTTCTTGTGCTCCTATATGAAGTGTAATAAAGAAACTAACTAAAGTGAATATCTTTTTCATTTGATTTTATTATAAGTGATAGTGTCGTTTGTTTTCGATTTAATAATTCTGAATCTTAAATCGTTAATTTCTATAAGCCTACCTTTTGAGATTTCTCCTTTAGAATCGGTTCTAATTAAAGTGGAATCTTTGATACTGATATCCCAACTTCCAATTCTTGGAATATTATCAAAACCCGTCGTAAGTATGTACTCTTTATTTTCTTTGAACTCTAAAGTAGTTGCGCTTACACCTGCTGCTATGAGCTCTTTTTGTTGTTTTAATGCTGCGGCTTGTTCAGGATTTGATTTTTCGACTCTAGCAAGTATTTTTTCTACGGTTTTCGGAATTAATGATTCGTCAATACTCCAAACACCTACAATATCTTTTTCTGGACTTTTTATGGAATTGAATGCAAAAAGTGATAGACAAATCGCGATTAAAAAACTGTAATTCATAATTTTTCTCATAACATTTAATTTAAAATTTTATCATTTAAATCATAAGTATTAAAGAAATAAAATTTGTTACAAACATCTAATAATTAATTAGTTATGTAAAAAAATTCTTTGTCTAGGGACAAAGAAAAAAAATAAAAAAATAAAAAAATTGTAAAAAAATTACCTAGCCTTGAGCATGTACAACACCTGTATCTAAAAAATCATTAATATTCTTGAAAAACTCTTTTGGAATTTCTCCTATTAAGTTTTTGTAGTCTTTTATAAAGTGTGATTGGTCAAAATAGCCAGCATCTAAAGCAACTTGTGTGAAGTTTTTATTTCTATTCATTGCATACTTTTTATCTATAGAGTGCCTAAATCGCAATATTTTTTTATGCTGTGTTGGTGTTCGTCCTAAATATTTTTTAAAATGAAAAATAAATGACTTCACTGTAAGATTGTTTTTTTTTGTAAATTCTTTGACTGTAAATGTTGGATCCTGAATTTCTTCCACCGCTTCTTTTAAAAAGGCATGTTCAAAAGTATTCAGTTTTGAAAGCATATAAGATTCTAACTGTTCAACCAGTGTAGTTTTGTCATTCAAACTTAGCATCTTTATTGCAGTTTCTTCAAAATCGGGAAATGGTATAAACGGTGTAAAACAATCAACGCTGTTTCCAACGGGCACTTCGTTATTTAAAAATGCATATATTCCAAGAGGTTTGAATGAAATGGTAATTTCGTAATAGAATCCTTCATAACTCAAGCGCTTTGGTGTGTTGAGATTATGATTAAAATAAACTAGTACTGTATTATTAGGATCGTGCTTAAGTTTAAAATAGTTAGCATTTACTTTTATCAGTTTAGCAGTTTTCGAGAAACTAATACCCGTATTAACATGAGGAAAGACAATAATATCTACATCTTTTTCATGATGTTCTTTTTGAAGTATATGAATACAGTCAATGTAGTTTTTAAGCAAATCATTTTTCGGAGGAATAGAAATAATTTTCATTATTGTCAAGAGTTTATATTGTTACATACGTACATATTTTTTAACAGTCGTTACTAAAAAACATAAAACCTATTTTTTTAACTAACTGTAAATGTGTGCAAAACAAGAATATTTTGAATTTAAAGTAATTAGTACGGTAAATCATTTTTATCATTTCTTCATTTTATTGTTGCGGGCTTCCAAAGTGGTCCTACAGCCAATAACAAAACTAAAATGTTACATAAAGCGTTTGAAGCATTTCCAGAAGTTATAGAGCCTGTACTATCCAATACAAACCAAGCAAGCAAACCGACGAGTACTGATTTCCGAACTCCCTCAGGCGCACTATCATATACCCACTTTTGCAAGCACCAAATACAAACTCCCCAACCAAAAAGAAAACCGCCTGTTAGCGCAGAAAGAAATCGTGTTGTTGCTGCGCCATACTCTTGTTGCCCGTCTAATGGCCAACTCAGAAGATCTAGTGACCATCGTGCGGGTTCGGAAGTTGCAAGCATGGTTCCTAAGAAAAATATAGGCCCAAAAGAGCCTACAACTATGGCGGTAAATTTTAAATATTTTTTATGAAATTTTGTCGTCATTAGTATATCATTTAAAAAACTGACCTTTTTCTATTTACAGTGCATTAGAGATGGTGTTATTTTTTAGAAATTGCACTCTGTCTTCAAAGTTGTGTTGTTCAATTGATGTTTCAACTTTTAAAAACAATTCCATTAATTCCTTTGAGTGATTTGTTCTTTTTAAATTTTTAATGTCGAAATACACAAATTTAACCCAGTAGATTGCTTTTAATTGACTTTGACCAGCATTCCACATCGTCATTTCAACATGTAAAGTGCTTTCAGTACAATTAAATATCTGAGATTCAATAACAATATCTTCCATTAAAAATACTGGCTTTAGATAAGCTATTTGGTTGCTAGCAACTACCCAATTATTTTTAGAAACTATAAAGTTTTTATATACATCAAGATGATAATATTGAAGCACTTGATCTTCACGAGCATTCATAAAATAATCTAAATACTTGGAGTTGTTAAGATGATTGAATGGATCGCAGTCTTGAAATCGTATCTTTGCACTACTTTTAAGGATTTTTTTCATACAGTTATTTTAACGACTCGTTCGTTATATTTTTACCTAATAAAATTCTGTGAACATTCGCATCATTCTTATAAATTAGGTGTAAAATGTATGGCGCCAAAAACATGATGCCGCCAACAAAAGCAAGCATTCCCAATACAATCCCCAAACTTGAAAATTTTTGGCGCCAAGAAGTCCATAATGCTGTCAGTAGTAAATAACTTAGAAAGTCAATATTAAACTGTCCTCGCCACGTAACATTTAAGATATCTTCAAAGAAAACTGAAAATAAATTCCAGCCGTTATGCAGTCCAGTGTATATTGTATATGTATAAACAGCCATGGCAATGACAATGACTAGTATTCTAAATAATTTCATGTAAACGTGTCAGTTGTGTTGTTTTATTTATGATTTAAAACTACAACTAAACTGAACAATATTATAGACACTAGTGTACAATGGACTATGGTTTATAGCCATTTTGAATACTCTTAACCATCGCTTTAAGCTCTTTTGTATATGTATCGAGCCATTCAAATGTTAAGGTTTTTTCTGTAATTTGAAGGTAAAAATTTTCTAAACTTAAATTCAATACTAACATTGCCGAAGCAGAGTTGTCTTTTAAGTCTAGCATTTCTGACCAAATGCCAATAATGACTTCTGCTGACATTTCATTTATTTTTTCAAAACAATCTTTATAGATGCTAACTTCTCTGTGAATTCTTAACTGTCTACTAAATAATAAATCTTCTTTAAACTCTATAAGCACATGAAGCATTTCTGGGTTTACATTTTTGCACTGTCTTTCTTTTTCAATAACAATTGAAGCTCTTTCAAGATGATAGTTTAATAATGCTTCTATATAAATTTCTTTATCAGAAAAAAAGTGATAAAATGAAGATTTACTTTTTCCCATCAATTTAGAAATCGTCTGAACTTTAATTCCGTTGGGACCTTTCTGAGAAAAAATTGTATATCCTATTTGAATCCATTGAAGTACATTTTTATCCATCGTATGAGTGTTTTTGATTATCTTTTTTAGCAATTATTTTATATAAAAAAATAAACTACATCCAATTGTACACATGTGTCTAAAATTGACGAGGTATTTGCGTTAACTTTACTACTATTATTCTTTTGAATTATAAAAAATTATGTCTGATTTTAAGATTCGAATACAAAATAGAGCATCTATAATAGGGCTTATACTGAGTGAAGCACAATTAGAATTCTTGAATACTATTGTCGTAAAAAGCATCCAAAATGGTAGCTCTGAATTTGATGCGCTTGACAAATTATTTGACTATTTAAAGCGTAATTCTACAACATTAATGGAAGAAAGTAAGATTAAAATCGCCCGAAATTAACTCTTTCTTCTCTTCACTTACTTTTACTTTCAAATGAAGTAAATCATTTTCTCAATTTGACTTTACTCGACTGTAAACCTACTAAATTTTAATTTTAAAAAAAAGGTAGGGGTTTTTATAGAGTTGTTGTCTTAGGGTAAAAGTCAAAATATAAATCTATAAATTTTTAAATGTTATGAAAACAAAATTGACCATCCTAAAATTAGCAGTGGTATTGTTAATCTTCGGTGCATGTACTAGCGATGACGCAGCTACAATTCCTGATGAAACACAAGTGGAAACGCAAGCGAGTGCGACCATTACGCAGACTATAGAATTACTTCGCGAAAATCTAAATGATGATGGTACTATAAGCCAAAATGTATTGAGTTCTTGTTTCGAATTCGTTTATCCGCTAAATATATCATTCAATGATAATACTATTGTAGCAATTACAAACTTTGATGATTTGGTAGCTATAGCTTTAAACTCTTCAAGTTCATTATACATTGATGGCATAGAGTTTCCTTTTCAAGTTGAAACATTTGATTTTGCTACAAACTCTGTTGTTGTCATTGATATCACAACTGAAGTTGAATTTTCAAACTTAATTGATGACTGTGGCTTTACAGACAGTAATGATCAAAGCGGTGATGACGGAACACAAAGTAGTGACGATGGAACACAAAGTGGTGACGATGGAACACAAAGCGGTGACGATGGAACACAAAGCGGTGACGATGGAACACAAACTGGTGACGATGGAACACAAAGCGGTGATGATGGAACACAAACTGGTGATGATGGAACACAAAGCGGTGGGCAAAACCAGCAGTCAAGAGTAACGGATTGTGTAACATTTAATTACCCAGTTTATATCAATCAAATACAAATCAACAATGATAATGATTTAAATGCTGCTTTAAACGATCCAAATGTAACATACGATAGTATTTTATATCCTTTTGATATCATTACTGATACTGGGGCAATAACGATTTATAACACTGCTGAATTACAAGCACTTATTGACAATTGCGACAACTAGAAAAATGTAAAATAGATAGTATGTTGTGATGATTATATATCTATATTATTATGAATGATTTACATGCAGTGTTTACTAAACTTGACACTATATTGGAATATGTAAAAATCATTCAATGCTTTTCATGAAAGAGAAAAATCCGAAAGTCAGTAGTTGGTTGAATAACAATTGGTTTTCCATACTTTCACTCTATTTATTTTGCTAATTAAAAACACCTCAAAGCATCTTTGCTGTAAGGTGTTTTTTTTATAGTTTGGTCTACCAACTAATTCTAAACATTAAATTAGGTGTAAAACCCAAAGAAAATCTATCAATTTCCCTAATTGGTGTTGATAAATCGTTATTTCCTGTAAATTCTTTGCTAATTAAAATGTTTGTATTTAAAATATTTCGAATAGAAATACCTAATTTCCCTTTGAGTTTTTTATTTTTTTCGAAATTAAAAGTATACGTTGAAGAAAAGTCTAACCGTTGATAATTTGCCAATCTTCCTGTATTGATACCATCTATAAATTGAATATTTCCTTGATCATCCAAACTCGATTTTGTGAATGGTTTTCCAGTTCTCCATTGCCAACCAATTGCATGCATAAATTTATTTGATTTAGATTTTAATAATAGAGAACCTGATAATGCATGATTAATTTCTGTACTTGACCTAAAGTATTGATTGTTATTAAGATTCTCATATTTGCTCTTGGAATCACTGTAAGCATAACTTAACCAAGCTTCTAATTGATTTAATTTCTTCTTTAAAAAAACTTCCACACCTTTTATGTATTGATTTCCAATATTAAAGTTTGGCATATTTGGGTTTAAAAAACCAAGTGATAATGCTGTAATATTATCAATAGATTTATAATAAGAATCTACATCAAAGGTCAATCCGTTTTTAGCATATAAAAAACCTAAAGATACCTGAGCGCTAGAAATAATAGGAACATTTTCGGTGTTAGACAAACGCCAAATCGTATTTTCAAGTGAAAAATTGCTGAAAACAGTTTCATTTACTTCGCTAATTATTTGATTCTTTAGTTCACCTGTAAGCTGTATATTCAAATTTTTCATAATTGGTTTTAGAATCACAATTCTTGGTGCAAGTTTTACAGTATGTAATTCAGGAAAGTAGCTACCTCTAAGTCCTAGAGATATATTCCATGAATCTATTTTTCGATAATTAAATTTTCCAAAAAGAGCATGAGTAGAACGTTCGGAAGCATCTGAATCTAATATAAAAGACAAATCGGAAGTATTTAGAAAAGCATATTTAGCATCCTTTAGTGCATATTGATAACCAAAAGTAATTTTTCTATTTGGTGATAATTCAAATTGAAATTCAGTTGTCATACCTGAATCAAGTATAGTGTTCCGCTTTATAAAATCAGAAACTTGCACTTCATTCTCCGATGTGATAAAGTTGTAATCAAATGCATAGTTTGAATAATGTGCTGTAGTTTCCTGTTGAATATTTTCAGTATAAATTTTGTTCCAAGTTAACGAAACCCCATAATTAGAAGAAGTGAGTCTATCTGTAAAACTAACATTAGAATCATCTTCATGTAAAATATAATTTAAAGAATTATTGATTGTAATTGCGCTAAAGTGAAGTGTATTTTTGTTATTGGGTTTGTAATTAATTTTTAAAGTCGCATCTGAAAAACTGAATTGATTGTCTGCATTGGTTACAGTACTAATTCGTGTATTTTGAAAAACCTTATTACTCAATTGTTTGTAGGTAAACGATTGATGCAAATCAAATAAACTCCTCCTAAATGACGTTTGAAAGCTTAATGTATCTTTAATGATTGGAATTTTTAACATTGCGTCCCAGTTAATACCATTAATTCCAGCAGCAGCTTCAAATTCGTTTTGGATAGAAGTATTCGATTTCATTTCAATGATACTAGAAACACGTTCACCATACTTAGGATCTGTTCCTTTTGCAATCAACGAAACACGTTCGGTAATATGAGGGTTGAATTGAGAAATCATTCCAAAAAGATGCCCTTTATGATAAATATTGATTCCGTCCCAGAGAATTTGATTTTGATCAAAATTTCCTCCTCTAATATTCATGCCAGAAGCGGTTTCATTAAGGCTTACAACACCAGGAAATTGCTGCAAACTTTCCAAAACATCTGGTTCTACTACACCTGGTAATGTTTGCAATTTATTTGGATTTATTTGAAAACTACCATCTTTATTTTTGGAAATGCCTCTTGATAAGTAACTTGTTATTAACACCTTGTCTAATTGTTGAATGTTATTTAAGTTCTCTTGGGTATCTTTAGTTTTAATAATGATATAACGAACGTTGATGCGCTCGAATAAAAGGTTTGTTTGTGATTCAATTTCTATTAAAACTTCTTCTAATGTACGCTCTCTTGAATCTAAAGAAATTTTTATAGAAGAATCTATTAGATTTTCCGAATAGGAAAAACGCACTTTATATTTTTTTTCTATAATAACTATTGCTTCTTTAAAAGGCTGCTGATTGAATTTCACATTAGCACTCACCTTTTCTTGTGAAAAAGTTATAAATGGTAATAAAAAAAAGAAGCAACTAATAATTAATCTCATCAATGCATATAAAGTTCTATTTTACCTTTATTTTTTTCAGAATATTTTATATTAAATGCTTGAAAAACGCTCTGTAATGCCAGTCTTTTATTTGTATGTGTAAAACTGCCAGTAAAAATTAAAGTATCATCTATATTAATTTTATCAATAGTAATATTGTATTGACTTTCTAGATCCAACAATACGTATCTTAAGGGGACACTGTTATACCTACTCTCATTTTGAAACCAAGCTGGGGCTAATATGTCATGTGGTAGTTGTTGGACTTTTAATAAATTTCCATCTATTTTTTGAATACTTTGTAGAGCTGTTAGAATTTTAGATTCATTTCCATAACTTACTTTTACTTTTCCCTCATAGCAGGTCACTTCTAGGAAATCTTGTCGTGTTTTTACATTAAATTTTGTTCCTAAAACATTAACAGTTCCATTAGTTGTTTTTACGGTAAATTGACTTCCGTTTTTTACCTCAAAATACGCTTCTCCTTCAAGTGACAATTCTCTATTATGTTTCCAATCTTTTTCCTCGTATATCAATGTAGAATTCGCATTTACAATTACCTGAGAACCATCGAGCAACACCACATTTTCTTGCTGTGCAATGGCCGCATTTATGACAATTGTATCATTTTGAAATATGATATATAAAGAAAAACATAGAATAATGGAAGCTGCGATAGCAACATATCGTAATAGTGGTAATTTCTTCACTTTCTTTTGATTAATTTGAGCTTTTATTTTTAAAAAACTATTATCAATAGGTGTATTTAATAATTCATACACAGAAATACCATCTCTAATTTTCACATAAGAAGCATAAGCTTCTGGTGAAACTTTTTCTTTAAACTCTTCATCAGACATACTTTTATCTAGCCATTTTGCCAAATAATATTCGTCTCTTTCATTTTCTTTTGTACCGTTCATAATACGTCATTTATTAATAAGACACCATCCAATCATAAATCCCTACTTTTATTTAATATCACCTATTTCTTTTCGTATTGACTTCATTGCTAAATGTATACGCTTCTCAACAGCTTTAACGCTTATGTTTAGTATGACTGCAATTTCTTTATACTTTTTTTTTTCAATTCTACTCAATAAAAATACTTCTTTTTGTTTTTCTGACAATCCAGCTATGGCATTCTCAATTTTGACCAAAAATTCTTTTTCTATCATAATAAATTCAGGAGATTCATTGGTGGTATTTTTTTTGAATCGAGATTGATGCTTTTCAAAAACCTTCCTCTTTTTTTGTTTGTTTATAAAGATATTGGTGGCAACGGTGTAGAGATAACTTTTCACCTTAAAATAATTAACATTTTTACAATTCTCCCATAATTTCAAAAAAGTATCTTGTAAAATATCTTCAGCAGCTTGAATTTCATACGTCTTCAAAAATATAAAGCGTCTTAAGTCTTTTGCGTATGTTTGATATAACTTTTCAAAAGTTGTATCATTACATATCTTTTCTGATTCGTTTTCCATAAATTTGAATATCGTAAACGATTCAAAACTACTTAAAAATAAAAAAAGTTTCAACGTAGGGTTTTTTCAATCTCAATTGTCATAGGGAAGAATAAAAGTAGAGTTATATCATTTTACATCCTTAAATAGTATGCGTTTTTTAAAAAATATAGTCTTACAATTTTTCTCAATTTCATTTCTTTTTTTGTCTTGTACAAACGATGACGTGTTGGTTACACCAATTGAAACATCGCTAAGTCCAAGCATAACAGAAACAGTAGATGTTTTGAAACCACTACTTAATGCTGACGGAACTATTGACGTTTCTTTAAATCCTAATTTGCATATATTATTTGATTTTGGATATACATTTCAATATCCTATTGAACTTGCTTTTAACAACAATGTAATTGTGACTGTTCAAGATTTCTCTGATTTAATGACCATTACAACTAGTACGACACCAAACCTGTTTATCAATTCCATTTCGTTTCCTTTTAGTGTAAAATATCTTGATGTTCAATCAAAAAAAATTGAACTGCTTTCCATTCAAAATGAAACAGCATTTGCTCAATTTTTAGACACCATTAATTTTGGTTCGCAAAACACTTGTAACTGCGATCAAACATACGTGCCAATTTGTGTCGAAATTGAAAACGAAATTGGGACATTCTTTATAGAATCATTTCTTAATAGTTGTGAAGCTCAATGCGAAGGGTTTTCAGAAAATGATGCGCTTCAAAACTGCTCGTATTCATATCATCCATCTGTTATTGATACTTGTTTTGAATTTAATTTTCCTGTTACGCTCAGTAATTCGAATAATGAAATAATTACTGTAGACTCTGAAGAAGCACTGCACCTTACTTTGTATACTGAATATGAATATGAATTTTCGTTTCCATTAACAGTGACACAATTAGAAACTTCAACTGAGATTATTATCCATACCAGTGAAGACTTTGGCTCCTTATTGAGCTCGTGTATCAATAACAATATAACGACTCCTATTACAGATTGTATCACATTTAATTATCCTATTCAACTCGTAGCTCCCCAACAAGCAACTATAGAAGTAAATACCGATGAAGAACTCAATAATGCTTTGGACGATTCTAACATTTTTTATGATTTTGTATATCCCTTTGAAATAATTGAAAATCAACTAATCGTAACTGTAAATAGCGAAACAGAACTCAATACTATTCTTGCAGATTGTAATTGAAAAATCCTTGAAATGATCATCATCAATAGACCATCACTAAAAGCCTCAATGTTGGTTTATTTCATGATTATTTTATTTTTTCAAAACATCTTTAATATCATCCAATTTTTTAAACATTGCATTTGCAAACGGACATAACGGAAGAATTTTTAGATTAGCGGCACGCATCTTTTCCACAATAGCATATAATAGTTTTTTGCCAACACCTTTTCCTTTATAATTTGGGTCAACTTCGGTATGATCAATAATGATAAAATCGCCTTGCGGAATGGAATACGTCATTACTCCAGCTTTTTCTCCGTTTTCGGTTACAATTGCAAACCCTTTGTTTAGTTGTTCTTTAATTTCTATTTCCATAATATAATTGAAATTTACTATTTTTTTAAAATCGTATTTCTGTTGTAAATACAAAATGATATAATGTAGCATCTAGATTACTTTCTTGTAAAAATGAACTGGGTAAAATAATATTTGATTCCAATTCAACACTAATAAAAGGAGAAACCTCAAGATTGGCAATTGTACCAAATTGATGTCCAATAAAGCGTTGGTTATTTTCAGAAGGATAGTCTAAAATTAAGGCTGGATTGTAAATTCCATCATTCGTTGCAAATCGCCAAAAAGTGACGTAATCAGCTTCAAGTGTCAGTTTCCCTAGTGTAAGGTTGGCATACGGATGAATGTCTATTAAGTTTGAAGGACCAAAACGTGCTACTCTTCCAAAATACGCGCCTCTTGGATATAAAGCATCAAATGTTTGCAAGGTTGCATCACTTGCGTCAGAATCGCCACTAATAGCTTCTGTTTTTATACCTAGCGTAATAGGTTTTTCTCCTATTGTAAATTCTTTTTCTACATTAAAAGAAATCGTCCAAGCAGTAATATTTTGATCTCCAAAAGTTCCTAATTGATAGACAAATTCGTTGTTATAATTGAAACCTTTCCAGGTTCCAAAATGACGCATCCCTAGGGAAATTCTATTGTCATCTGCCGTTCCTAGATTCCATGTTTTTTGTGCTTCTTCTTTGTAAAGAATATACACATCTGTATTGGTCGTTTGTGTCCAATTTTGTGTCCAATACAAGGCTGACAATGTTTCATTTGTTTCTAAAAAATCATTGTCAAAAACACCTGCTTTTTGTTGCACTGGAACGGCATAAAACCCTGTGATTCCCGTAGTTTTGTTTTTGAATTGTAGTTGCACCATATCAAATGATAAACGCACATTTGGTCCTTCGCGAATGTCTATCAATCTACCGCTTCCCAAACGCATATTTTGCCTTCCAATAAGTAGATTCCAGTTTTTGTGAAATTGATAGCGAGCAAATAATTGATTGACGCTTAATTCATCTTTATCTACAGGAACAATTGCTTCTTTGCTTGTAATTAAACTGGAATTGAGTTCTGAAAATAATTCAAAAGTATTGCCAATTTTTAAGTGTGCATGCAACATGGCACGATTGAGAAACCAAAAATCATTTTGTTCCGATTTTTTTTCAAATTGTTCATGAATGAACGCTTCTGTCTGAAATCTATAACTTCCTCCAAAACTAAGTGTTGTATTGCTTCCCAACGATAGTTTTTTTAGGTTTTGATATGTATTTTGAGGCTCTTCTATATGAATTGCATCATATTGGCGCAATAGTGTAAAGTTTACTATTGGTGGTGTTGACACTTCAACTTGCCCAGAGACCGATTCCGCGAAAGCGATATATACACATACAATGATATACAAACAACGCATAGGTTTACAATTTTTGAATTAATATCATTTGCTTGTAAATCAAAACTTTATCAGATTTTAAGAATGTATAAAGGATTTTTTTGACTACGTATAAATAGTTACTGTTTTATAAATTGCAAATCAATAACTAATCGGATGGTGTCACTAACCACAATACTTCCTGCTTCTGTGACTGCACTCCATGTAAGACCAAAATCTTTTCTATTGATTTTCCCAGTTATTTCAAAGCCTGCTTTTGTTTGTCCGTAAGGATCAACAGCAATACCATTGAAATCTACAGCTAGTTCGATTTCTTTAGTTACGTCTTTAATTGTTAAATCGCCAATCATGCTATTTCCATCATACGATATAGACTTGAATGTCATTTCTGGATATGTTGTTGCATTGAAAAAATCTTCAGACTTTAAATGCCCATCTCGATCTTTGTTTTTGGTATTAATAGAGTCAATCTGTGCCGTAAAGCTGAAATCTGCATTAATAAATTGTGAATTGTCTGTTTCTACAATTGCATTGAAATTTTCAAAATGTCCTGTAACTGTTGAAATCATCATGTGTTTTACTTTAAAACTGATTTCTGAATGTGCTGCATCAATGTTCCATGCTGTTTTTACTTGTGTTTCCATTTTTGTGTAATATTTAAAATTAATTTTTGATTTGTTTTTAGTTTGTTTTTAGTTTGATTTATTGGTTTTGATAACCACCATAGTATTTTACAGGTGACCAATCTGGAATCACTTCTGGTAAAGAAGGATTCAAAGCTTTATATTCTTGAGCGCCATAAACTACATTCCCATCTACAACAGTTAAGACAGATTTTATATCGTTTATTTTAGCTACTGGTACGGTGAAATAATCGTCTGATAGTATGGCGAAGTCAGCAAACATGCCATTTTCTAAGGTGCCTTTTACGGTTTCTTCGTTAGAAATCCATGCGCTACCTTTTGTGTATAAATGCAAGGCTTCTTCTCTTGAGAGTTGGTTTGTTGTTTCAGCCAATTGAAAGTCACCAACAGTTTTTCCTGTAATTAACCAATATAAGGCTGGCCAAGGATTGTAACTTGCCACACGTGTTCCGTCGGTTCCTGCACCAACTGGCAATCCGGCATCTATCATTTTACGAACTGGCGGTGCCTGTTTTGCTTTGTCTGCACCGTAACGTTCTACGAAAAATTCTCCTGCATACGCCATTCTCGCTTGTATTGCAATTCCGCCATTAAGTGCTTTGATGCGTTGCAATTCTTTTTCTTTTACGGTTTCTGCATGATCAAATAGCCAACGCTTGGAAGCTAGTTTTCCATTGGTTTCATTGTTTACTTCTTCAATGACGTCTAACATATTCGCGATGGTTTCGCCGTATGTAGCATGAATTCTAAATGGCCAACCACTATCAACATGTAATCGGATGACTTTTTTAAGATCTTCTCTCCACGTTGGCCTGTTTTCAAGTAGTGGTTGTGGTGCTAAAAAGTTTTCGAAATCTCCTGCGCTCCACGCAAGGAACTCTCCACCACCTTCAAGTTCATATCCATGATCTAAGTGAATTTCTCCATTGTGACCAACCTTATTGTTAGCAATCCAGTTTTGAAATTCTTCGTATTCATTTCCTTTGTTTTGTGGAAATAAATAGTACGATAATCGTATGGGCATTTCTCCTTTATCGGCTAAAACTTTTGTTCCAGCGTAATCCTTTGGAAATTTGTGTCCGCCGCCGCCAGCGTCAATTCCGCTTGTAATTCCGAAACTGTTTAACTCTCTGTAGAATTGCTTCGTGCTGTTCACCATTTCAGCTTCTGTTAACGGTGGCAATGCACCAATGCGCGCATATAGTATGGTAGGGTTTGGCTCTGCGAGTAAAACTCCTGTAAGCTTACCATCTGCGCCTTTTTCAAAACTACTTCCATCTGGAGCTTTTGTAGTTTCGTTAATATTTAAAGCTGCTAAACCTGCTTTGTTGAGCCATGCTCTGCTGTATAGAAAAAGTACATACGTTGGTACATTTCCTGTTGCTTCGTTAATTTCTTCAGGTGTTGGAAAACGTTTTTCTTCAAATTGAAAAGGACTCCATCCACCAATGACTCTTACCCATTGTCCTTTAGGCGTCCGTGCTGCTTGTTCTTTTAGCATTTGCAATGCACGTTTTAAGCTTTTTACACCATCCCAACGTAATTCTGCATTGAAAAATCTTCCGCCTCTTGTTAAGTGTAAATGTGAGTCATTTAGCCCAGGAATGATTGTTTTTCCTTCGGCATTAATTGTTTTTGTATTATCTGATGCAAAGACAAGAATTTCTTCATTAGTTCCTGTTTTCAATATTTTTCCATCCTTAACAGCAATGGCTTCGGTAATTGTTCTTTTTCCATCCATTACTGCTACTTTTGCATTGGTTATAATGAGATCAGCAGATGCTGTATTTTTCTTTTTGACATCTTCACATGCTATCAAAGCGAGAGTTAAGAAAATAATATATATTAACTTTTTCATTTGGAAAGTTTTTAAAAAGTGCCCATTTTTCTATGAGCACTTTTGTTAGTTATTGCATGCGTAGTATGTTTAGTGCTTATTATCGTTTTCTTTTGCCCATTCGTTCATTGTTTTGATATAGTCGATACCAAGACCATAAGCGCCACCGTAACGTTTTGAAATTTTCACAACTTCCATGTATTTATCGCTGCGTGCCCAATCTCTGTGAATTTCTAATAAATATTGTAGTGAAGTGATTGGTTTTACACCAGCTTGAATCATTCTAGCAATTGCCATATCATGTGCTTCTTGTGACGTTCCTCCAGATGCATCTGTTACTACATATACATCGTATCCATCTTCTAATGCTGATAATGCTGCTGAAAGCGTACATACTTCTGTCCAAAGTCCTGCAATTACAAGTTTCTTTTTACCAGTTTTCTTTACAGCGGCAACTACGCGTTTATCTTCCCAAGAATTCATTGTAGTACGATCTATGTATTCTTTTTCATTAGGAAAATATTCTCTAATTTCTGGAAAAACAGGACCGCTAAAAGATCGCTCAGCTACTGTAGTAATAATTGTTGGAACGTTATATAAAGTTGCTGAAGCGGCTAATAAACCTGTATTGTTTCTTAATTCTTCTATAGGTTGTGATTCTACTGCAAAAGCCATTTGACTTTCATGATCAATCATTAATAAGGTATGATTGGTTGGATTTAATAACTCTTTAGAAGCGTTTGCTGGATCATTGTTTGGGTTTGGATTGTACATATCCCATTGAGCAAATGCTAAAGTACTTACTAATAATGCTACGATTGTTACTTTGATTGTTTTCATTTTTTTATTTTTTTGTCTTTGACTGTTATACTTAATTTTGTTTATATTTAACTGTTTATGAATTCATTGGAATTTCCATTAGTAGGATTTCAGCATCTGTATCAGCTATAATATCTACGGTTGCTGTATTCCATATACCAAAACCATCTCTTTTGTTTAATGGTTGATTATTGATGGTTGCATCACCATTTAGAACAAATGCATACACACCATTTCTTTCAGGATTTTGAAGCGAATAGCTCAATGATTTCCCTTTACCTAAATTGGTCATATTGAACCAAGCATCTTGATGAATCCATACGCCTGGATCTTCAGGATTTGGAGATAATACTTGCTGAAATTGATTTTTACGATCTTTCACATTCAAAGTAATTTGATCGTAACGCGGTGTTACATTTTTCTTTTTTGGAAAAACCCATATTTGAAGAAATTTCACCTTTTTGTCTTTGTTCTTATTGTATTCAGAATGTGTAATTCCAGTCCCAGCACTTAATACTTGAATGTCCCCAGATTTAATAACAGTGGTATTCCCCATGCTGTCTTTATGTTCCAAATCTCCTTCCATGGGAATAGAAATGATTTCCATATTTTGATGTGCATGCGTTCCAAAGCCCATCCCTGGAGCCACAATATCATCGTTTAATACACGTAAAACACCAAAGTGCATTCTTTCTGGGTTGTGATAATTTGCAAAACTAAAGCTGTGTTTTGATTGTAACCATCCGTGGTTAGCATCTCCTCTTGTGTCTGCTTTATGAAGTACTGTATTCATTGTTTTATGTTCTTTATTAGGTAAATGATTGTAACCAACGTTTTCTGTATTTGATGAAGCATCTTCTTCATGGTTTTTATTTTTGGCGAAAGCACTCAATCCTAAGATGGAAAGTGAACTTCCTGCGATTGCTTTTTTTAAAAATTCTTTACGTTTCATTGTAGTTTCGTTTGGCATATAGTAGGCTAATCTTGTGCCACTCATTTAAATTTCTGAAAATCAAGAAATTACCACTTGTGTGCCAGAAATTTAATTTCTCATTAATTAGAAATTTCTATTATATGAGAATATTTTAACTATTTTTGTAATATAATTTCAAGAGATATGAATCTGGACAAACAAGAAGCATTCGTAAAAAACTGGTTGGTTGAAGTACTGCCTTATGAAATAATGTGGATGAATGAAGAAGGGAATATTGTATATGCAAATACACAGTTTTGTAATCGATTAGGCTATGGAAAGGCTCAAATAACAAAGCTTTCTATACTTGATATCAATTCAACCGCTACTCCAGAAAGTTGGAAAAATCATTGGGAAATTGTAAAAAAAGAAAAGGTTTATAATTTTAAGGCTACTCACAAAAATAAAAGTGGGAAGTTCTATGAAGTAGAAATTTTTGCTCAATTTTTCTCAAATAATGGAAAAAATTTGATTTGCGCAGTTGTAAATGATATATCGCAATCTAGTTTCTACAAAAACTTAATGGAAAATACCGAAACAATTGCCAATGTTGGTGGATGGAAACTAAATTTACAAGATGCTTCACTTATTGTAACAACAGAAACACTTAAAATATTTAAAACAGAAGATAAAGATGATTTGCTGCCAGCTACTATCATTCATCATTTTAAGGATGCTGAAAAGGTAAAAAGTTTATTGCGTGGCGTCATACGAAATGCAGCAGCTTTTGATGAAATTTTAGAGACAAAGTCAGATCCGCCTCAATATATCAGAGCTGTTCTTAAACCAATTTTGAAAGGCGACAAGATTTATAAAATCATAGGCGTTTATCAAGATGTTACGGAACAACAGATGAAAGAGAATGTGCTTCAATTATTCAAAGCCGTCATTGATAATGCAGAAGATTTGATATATCTATATAACAGAGATGGCGATTTACTACATTATAGTAATTCTGTCATTAAACAATTAGGTTTTTCAAAAAAGCAGTTAGATCAATTTACTATTTTTGACTTAGACGCTAGCGTAAAACCTGATTGGTGGCGTGATCATTTTGATGAAATTGTTTCTAAAGGCTCCATCCGTTTTGAATGGCTGATAACTCGTAAAGATGGAACAAAATTCCCAGCAGATATTACAGCCAACCATCTTCAATTTAATGGAAAAGATTACAACTGTGCTGTAATACGTGATGTTACAGAACGAAAAATCCGCGACTTAAACTTATATGAAGCATTAGAAGAAATAAAATCTTTAAAAGAACGTCTTGAAAGTGAAAACGAATATTTACAAGAAGAAATCAGCATTAAAGTAAATGCGGATAATATTATTTATAAAAGTGAAGCGTATGCCAAAATTTTACAACAGGTAAACCAAGTAGCTCCAACAGATACAACAGTACTCATCAATGGCGAATCAGGAACAGGAAAAGAACTATTAGCAAGAGCATTACATACCCACAGTTTACGAAAAGAGAGACCGCTTATCAAAATTAATTGTGCAACCTTGCCAAAAGAATTGATTGAAAGTGAATTGTTTGGACATAAAAAAGGAGCCTTTACAGGTGCTATAGATAATAAAGTTGGAAAATTCTCATTGGCAGATGGCGGCACAATATTTTTGGACGAAATAGGAGAAATGCCCATTGATTTACAATCAAAATTGTTGCGTGTATTGCAAGAAGGTGAATTTGATGAATTAGGAGGCACAAAAACGATCAAAGTAGATGTTAGAGTCATCGCTGCCACTAATAGAAATCTCGAAGAAATGATTAAAGAAGGTACATTTAGAGAAGACCTTTATTATAGATTGAATGTATTTCCAATACATAACATCCCACTTCGTGCACGAAAAGAAGATATTCCGCTTTTGGCGCAATTCTTTTTAGAAAAATATTCAGCAAAAGCTGGTAAAGCTTTTAGACGTTTGTCTAAAAAAACGATAGAAGTATTAATGAATTATAATTTCCCCGGTAATATAAGGGAGTTGGAAAATTTAATAGAACGCGCAGTAATTATTGAAAACGGCACAACGCTTAACCCAGGAAGTTGGATGCCAAAAACAGAAAACTTAAGTACGGCGGAGGATTTCAAATCATTTGAAACAATGCAACGTGACTATATTATTAAGATTTTAAATTATACCAATTGGCGAGTAAGTGGAAAAAAAGGTGCTGCCTTAATATTAAATATGAAAGACAAAACACTCTTCGCTAAAATGAAACGACTTGGGATTGAGAAAGAAATTGTGCTTAAGAAATAAGTTTTTTAAATAAATATATTCAGTTTTTATCGAAATGAACAAAATTGAAAGTCCAAATTATTATCATATTTAATACATTTTATATATATGTGATTACATATAATCTTCCTAACTTCAGATAGACTTTTCTTGGTTTTAAATTCACTTTGGAAATAATTTCTTCGATTGGCTAGTAGTCTCTTTTTAGACTTTGTTAATATATGTATATGGGAGAGTTACTATTTTCATTTAACCTCTTTTAAACTCATATGATAATCTACACTAAACAAAAGTAAAAAATCTGATTGTTCCCAAGAAGGATACAATTCTTTCATTATATGAATTGCTTCATCTTTTGATTCTGATTTATTTATTGTTGATTCGAAGTCAGAAATATACTTCAAAACAACATCAAATAATTTCGCATCTGAGCTACTCCCATGACCAGGATATATGATAGTTTCAGTATTATTATATTTTTCTTTAAA
This sequence comes from uncultured Kordia sp., assembly GCF_947489565.1. Lineage (GTDB taxonomy): Bacteria > Bacteroidota > Bacteroidia > Flavobacteriales > Flavobacteriaceae > Kordia. The sequence goes on from NZ_CANLEA010000010.1 coordinate 211,319, forward strand.
ATTTTTAAGTTCAGATTTCCAATTTGCAATATGGACTGAATCGACACCTTGTCCAAGCCATAAATGTACTCCATTATAGCAAAAGTCTGAAGTAAAAAGAGCATTTAAGTCTTTAGAGTAAACAGTTGTCAAGTGTTCGGCTTCGGTAGGTTTATAGCTACTCTTTAATTCTAAAGTTCCTCCTCCTTTTAATGTAAAGGTATTTGAATTCAATATGTTTATCTGATTTTCGTAATCAAAACCTGATGGATTTTCATTAGACTGTGGTTTTAAATTCGGCTCACCGTCTAACCAACCAACACTTTCCATCCATTTGCTAAAACCAATTATATCTTTTTTGATTTCTATAGTTGGAACTATTATTTCGGCATCAGGAAACTCTTTTTTTAAAATATCCATTCCTATGTAATGGTCGGGATGACCGTGAGTAATTAAGATATTGGTAAGCGGTAATTTTTTTGTCTTAATAAATTGAGCTAACTTTTTAGCATCCTTTGTACTTCTTAACACATCCATTACCATTAATGATTTGCCATTACTAAAAAGGTAACTGTTTACAGAAGCTTCTTTACCTTTAAATACTTCTACCGATAACTTATAATTTTTAATATCGTTTTCTTTTTTCTTTTTTAAATGACAAGAGAATATTGTTCCTGATAAGATTGTAATTAGAAAATATTTATATAGTTTCATAAAGTAACTTAGTTTTTAATTATAACTTTGTTATGCAAAGTAATTTTTTTTCTATTGATAGAGAAATCATTATTTTATTTCTAGTAACCTACAAGTAACCACAAAATGAGATACACATACAAAAACCCTGAAAATTGCCCTGTAACAAAAATAATGTCGGTAGTTGGCGGAAAATGGAAGTTTATTATCCTTTACATCATTAGGAACTCCCCAAAACGTTTTGGACAAATTAATCAATTTATCCCTAGTATTAGCAATAAGGTTTTGACAGAACAATTGCGAGAACTAGAAGATGATAAAATTATACAGAGAAGAGTTTTGACAGATAGAATTCCTGTCAATGTGGAATACAGTTTAAGTGCAAAAGGAAAACAATTAGTGCCTCTTATAGAATTAATGGGCCAATTGGGAGAGAATATTTCTTAAATTAATAATTATATTTTTCAACATTCGTTCAATTAAGATACCTTCGTATTTCATTAAGTCATTGTATTTGAGAAATATAAGATTAATTGACTTTACACATACCTTTTTACATAAAGCTCTTCAAGCAATTGAGAATGAAGATTTCAATTTATAGCAGTTCGCAAAAAAATACAACAGCAAAGACTGTTATTGAATATTTTAAAATACAACTTGATAAAACACTATGCTAGCATAAGAAAATATATCGTTTTAGAAATTCTATAAAAAATCAAAATCTAACTAACATTACCCATTCTTCTGGTTATTTTGATCAATCACATTTTATAAGAGATTATACAAAACTTACTGGAGAAAACTCTAAAAAAATCTTTAACCAGATATTTAGATGAGATAAAGATGCTATAGTTTGGTTTATTAGTTACGTTAACTTTTTTACAATTTTATCTTCTATACTCTTTTTTAAATTTACTATATTATTAATCATAAATTATAACTCAGTGATAGGTGAAAATATTTTAATGCCACAATACTATCATTTTTCTTTATTAAGAAGAGTGATCATAATTCTTCTATTAAGTTTCTCTATTAATGCTAAAGGTCAGCGTAACCATAATCAATTAAATGAAGTACAAGATTCTTTAATAAAAAAAGCAATTGAAATTAGACCTAGTAACCCTATAAAGGCAATGGAATTAGCACAAAATGCTTTGATAATAGCCGAATCGCTTCAAAATGAATCTTCAATAGCTTATAACAAGCACGTACTTGGTGTTTTTTACATGTACATTGATCAACAGGAAACTGCAATGAAATACTTTATAGAAGCTCTTGAGTTTTATGAACAAGAACAAGATATAAGTGGCATTGCTAGGTTACATAATAGCATAGGTCTTTTGTATTCCTCGATAGATGCGTATGAAAGTTCCATAGCTCCCTATAAAATAGCTTTAAGGTTATATAAGCAGATGGAAGATGCTCAATCAATTGCTGCTGTATATAATAATCTTGGAGAGTGCTATCTAAAAATCGACTCTCTGTCCTTAAGTTTGAAAAGCCTCTATAAGGCTCTAGAAATTAATGAATCTTTATTAGATGATTATCAAATCGCAATCAATGAGTCTAATATTGCACTTGTCTTTTTAGCCCAAAGACAATTAGATAAATCCTTACAACTTTTAAAAAAAAACAAAGCTCTTTTTATTGCACTAGACAAGAAAATTGAGATTATAGAATGTCAAATTAATATCGGAAATATCTATCTTTTAATGGGTAAATATCAAAACGCCATAACTTCTTTAGATACTGCAGAACAATTTGCTTTGGATATAGATTTAAAAAGTTCGCTTCGGGATATATATTTTAAGAAGGCGACAATTTATAACAAATTAGAACTTCCTGAAAAAGCGCTGGAAAATCAAAACCTAGGAATTTCCATAGAAAGAAAACTACCAAGTACTCAAAATTTGGTAAATATTCAAAACATTCGGAATCTATATAACACTAAGAAAAGTCAGTTAAATTTTGAGAAAAAAAGTAAAGTTACCACTGTAATTTTGGTCATTGCAGTTATCTTTCTAGCACTAGTTATTACATTAATTACCAGAAGATATTACCGATTAAAAAAAGAGAGATTTTTATCTAAAGTTAAAATTGAAAATCTAAAAGTCATTATTGCAGAGAAAAACAAAAAACTTACTACCAATAACTTGAAACTCATTGAAAAAAATGAGCAATTATTAAACATACGGAAGAAGCTAATAAAATTAGGAGAATATGAAACGCTTAATAATAAAGAAATCAAGAATATTACAAACTTAATTAGTAGAAATCTTAGGTCTAATAAAAACTGGGAAGAGTTTAAAATAATATTTGAACAAACCCATAACGAGTTCTTTATAAGGTTAAGTACTATGAACAAAAAACTAAGCCCTTCTGAAATGAAACTTGCCGCATTAATTAAACTCGGTTTTGCTACAAAAGAAATTTGTGATATTTTGAATATAAATGTTAACAGTGCTAAAACTGCCAGATGGAAACTACGAAAAAAACTCGGTTTAAATAAGAGTCAAAATTTACAAACTTTTCTTATTAAGATGTAAAATGCCGTCTCGAAAATTCACATATCAAGACGGCATTTAAGGAAATTTCTATTACTTATAGAATTAACTTTTTGACAAAATTCTCGTTGCCAGATCTAATTTTTAGTATATATACTCCTTCATTATACTTAGATAAATCTATTTTTAGTGTGTTATAACCTCCTTTAAAATCAATTCTTTTAGATTTCATGATACACTTACCAGTCATGTCATATACCTCAAAATTAGTATTGTCTTTAGCATCTTCGATCAAGACATTAAAAACACCTGATTTAGATGGATTTGGGAATATCGTAAGACCCGAAATTGAACTTTTACTACCTGTAGGATAAAATGACCTACCATAAATATTTTCATTACAGGATTCTACTTGACCAAAACCAGTTAATAAAAGTCGGGTAATTCCTAGTGGACTTGCTGGTTGATTATACCTTATATTAGCAGAAGTAATAAGGCTAATAAAACTATTATTATACTGTTGTGGCAAACTAACCAAAAAATATGATTCTCCAGGAGGAACAACCGTTACTAACTGATCAACAAACGTACTTCCGTCCTGTAGCTTAACAGAAGTAGTAGTTCCTATAGTGACTTCTATTCCAAAACCGTTTGGGTTATTAATCATATACCTCCTTTCAGATAATGGATTTTCAGAGCAAACCTCGACAACTATTAAGTTTTCAACTCCTACCTGTTCAATGATGCCTTCAATAGCTGAATCTGCTTGTAGAAATCCGTTACCTGATGCAAAATCAAAACCTATACTAAATAACGGATCATTTATATCAGATTGATATCCATTTAAATAAGGGTTATCCATATCTTGAGTTGTTGCAATCATTGCATTCCTCATTTGCTCGGCATTAAAAGTGTAATTAGATGCTTGAAACAAAAGAGCTGCTATACCAGCAGCATTTGGTGCTGATGCTGATGTGCCAAAGAAGAATTTATTAGGCAGTTGCGTGGATCTACCTAGAACAGTATTAGTAACACCAGCGGGGGCTATAATATCTGGTTTGTTGTTTATCTTAGGTATAATATTTCCTAAATTATCCGTTGCAAAAGGATTCCCTTCTTTATCGAAATAAAGTCCAATACCACCGATAGATGTGTTAGTAATATTTTCATCACCTGTAGCAAAATCAAAAATTGCACTTGGCGCACCTGTATAACTTAGAATTGGAATATTTGGTACAGCTATAGGGTCTACAATTGTTCCATCTCCTAAAATAGTACCAGCAATATTGTTATTCCAATAATTAGCGCCATCAAAAGTATTAAACCAAGCGGTAGCACCAACAGTAATGGTTGAAGCTGCGTTTGATTGGTTTCTAATTGTAGGTGTATTTCTAAAAAGATCTTCAACTATTAAAGAATCTATTGTTGCTGTTGATTCAACTATATTATATGTAAGTAATACCCTTTCTGGAAAATCAAATGATTCAAATGTAGATAATAAACCAACAAATACTGTAGAGTTATTTGGAAAATTAAAATTTATTCGTCCATTAGTTTTTGAATCTCCTTCAACATCAGGTTGAATAAAATTAAGTATGTTGAAATTTTCATCGAAAAATATAAAATTTATATCGTAATTACTACTCGGACAATTTTCACATCTAGAGCCCGATGGAGAACTCCATTCAGCAATTATATCAAGTGTTGTTGTTCCTGTTGACACATCTATTGGCAAGACAACCGAACCATCATTAAATTGATGAAAGATAAAGGTACCCTGTTGAATATCTACAGCAACTGGGTTATATGATGATTCATGAAATTTATATACATTTTCGCTAGATCCATCTGCATAATTCCCAGCAGATGAAAAATATATTGAGCCATTCGATGTCACTTCATCTACCGCTTCACTTATAACATCTTCCTGATATACGGAACCACTGCCACCAATTACATATAGGTCATCAACAATTATATCACAACCAGCATTCGCTAGTTCTCTAATGGCATTAGCAAAAGCCAACTGCGAGTCCCCCAATCCAGTATGGAAGTATAACTCGGCGTCTGGTGCAAGGTCATGAATCAGCTCTGCCATACCTCTTCCTTCGTCAGTGTTAAATAAAATCGGTCCAGGGACATCTTCTCTTAATATGGTTATAGGTTGCTCAAAACCATTAGGGTTGCCTGGACCTGGTAAGTCTCCATCTAATATACTTTGTTCCATATTGCCAGTTAGATTAAATGAATTTGATATAATACCTACCTTTACATTTTTTCCACTTACTTTAAAATTTTCTCTAATAATATTAGATCTCACTGCGGCAGCTGCTTGATTATTTGCTAGCCCATAACCTGTGAAATCATTAAAATCACTTTCTATCAACACTTCAGTAAGTTGATCATTTTTCTTGGTGGAGCTTTTAAGCATGCTACTGTTTGTAGCTATAGGTGAAATAGGTATTACTCCAGCTATTTTTGGCATTTTGCCAAGTTCCTCAATTTTGTCTACTGGTAACCAACCCAATATTACTTTGGCATTTTTTGTTTCCAAGACAAAACCAATAGACTTCAATTCAGAAAGTATATCCTTAGTTTCAATAATATCCTTTACATAAACCTCAACTAATAATTGGTTATTTTTATGAACATATCTATTCATATTTTCCTGGTCACCCAAACCAAGAGATTGTAATTTGTTAATGATCCTGTCTTTCTCATTGATTTTTAAATCACTAAGCTTTCCTATTGCTTTTTGATTCCCCTTAGTTTTAAGAAATTCTGATATATCCGTGGTTTTTAATCTCTTATTTTCTTGAGCCTCTGCAACACCTAGACAAAAGCAAATACCAATAAAAATCAATAATAGTAATCTCTTCATAATGTTATATTTTTTATATTATTTAATCATCGTCAAAGTTGCGAATTACTATAGGTATATTGTAGAATTGCCATTCAGAATAAAGTCATAGATAGGTCAGTAAAAAGTCAGTAATCTTAGAGTTTGATGCTGATTTATACATTTACCCATATTTTAACTATTACTTGTTAACCATGGATAGTTGTATGTTTAGCATATTTGAAGACTTACCCTATTACTCAACACTTTTGTATATCATTATATTAAGTAAGAAAAAAATAGTCATTGGATTCTTTGATGCACTATTAGATCTATTAGTAACGAAAGATTCAAACTATGAATTTTATGCATGAAAGTTTTAATCATAAACAATAACTAGTTCCAAAGTTCAGCACTTAAATTTCTTTACTAATAAAAACTTTAAAACTTATGAAAGTACTATCTAAAAGGCAAATGGAAAACATTAATGGTGGAATGGTTGATGAAACAGCTCCTAGCGAGGCAAGTATGAGCGTAGACTCAGTAGTAGGTATGGCAAATGAATTATATTCTATAGTAGCACAATTAGCAATACAATTTGAGATTGATTCAGCAATTGTGAAAGCTGCAAAAGATAAAGCCACTCAAATTCAAAGTTAATTTAAATAACCGTTTTAGATAAATTAAACAACAAAACCAAAAAGTTAAATAGACTCTTGGGTTTTATTTTTTGGTTTATTTGTAAGTATACTAATTGCCAAGCAGCAGTTTATTTAGTTTTTTCAATAAGGTGATTTTTTTACAATTTTTTATTTGTAAAAATTACTTTTTTTGATAGTCATTTTTTTAAAAACGAATATTAACCATAATAAATATGAAATAATGAAAAATAATGTAAAATTAATTGCAGTTAGTTTATTAGCTATGTTTTTAACAGTAGTGTCATGTAGTGAAAATGAAACCTCGATTGAAGAAATACAAAACTTTAAACATTTACCAGAAGATGTATTGAATAAAGTTTTAGAGCTACAACTAGACCCAAGTGATTTTCAGTACAGAGAAGTTGAATATCCAGATGGAACATTACATGAAAATGTAATTATAGATGATATTATTATAGAAAGGCGAGATTTCTTAAACCGAGTACCTTCTGAAGGAGTTATAGTAAAAAGATACAGGACTGAATTTATTGTTGATACAGATATTTATCCAACAATAGATATTTTTGCTTTTACTGGAGGAGGAGGTTTTGGTCTTTCAGAAACAGCTCAACAAGGATTAATAGATGCCGTAGAGAACTGGAATGCAATACAAAATACTACCATTGAGCTAAATATTGTGTTTGATTCCAACATAGCAAACTATGATACTGATGAATTTGAAACTCTGGTTTTTGTTGACCCAAATGCTGGTGATGGCTATTTCGGTGAAGCTTTATTCCCATCTGAAGATGGAGCTCCAGGTGCGGCATTGAGAATCAGTACAGAGGCTAACACTACACTAGGTTTGCCAAATGCTATAGAGCATCTTTTTACACATGAGTTAGGTCACGCTATTGGTTTACGTCACTCAGATTGGGATACTAGACGTAGTTGTGTAGAGTTAGGAATACAAGAAGAAGAATCTTCTGAGTCTGCTGTTATTGATATCTTTTCTACTCCTATTATTGAAGAATTATTAGATGAGTCTGAAGCTAATTCAATAATGAATGCTTGCTTTGGTCTTAATACTACAGATGGTGAATTAACGAGACTTGATGCCGCATCTCTATTTAATTTATATCTAGATCCATTCTATAATGATGGTACTGGGGATGGTAATCTTCTTGGGCTATTAGATTAAATAGTAACAAATTTTAAAAAAAAGTAGAGGTCGTCTAAAAAGTAATTTTTAGGCGATTTTCTTTTTTGTGTATTTTTCATCTTTGGATAGAAGTTGCTTTTTGAGTTATTTAACGTGAGTTCGGTTTAAGTATTATGCTATTCTTTGTAGTTGGTCAATATTGATATTTGGTTTTGTTGGGTAAAAAGAATATGCGATGAGTCCAGCTATTAAATTACAGATAAAATTATCAAAGCTACGATGTCTAGTATGCTCAATTTGACATACATTTTTCAAAATATCATTGACAGACTCTATTACAGCTCTTTTTCTAAGCATTAGTTTATCATAAATATGCATCAGCGTATTTTTCATATTCTTTCTAATTTTGGTGACTAAATGGATTCCGTCTACAAAAAGTTGCTCAAATAAATCTTTGCCAATGTACCCTCTGTCAGCAAATACTTTTCCAAATACTCGTTTGTGAAAACTCTTGTCCTTTAGCGGTTGTCTGTCGTCAACATTTCCTTGAGTAATAAGAAAATCAATAATTTCACCTCGCTCATTAATGATAATATGCAACTTGAAGCCGAAGAACCATCCCATGGTAGCTTTCCCTTTTTTGGCTGTATGGGCAAACACTTTATTTTGTTTCTCTCTCTTGTAATGGCACACTTTTATAGTGGTAGAATCTAAAAATGATATTCCAGAACATTGACCTAAACATCGCATTTGAAGAAATAAAACCATGTATTGGTATCAAAAACAATTCTTTTCAAGACAGTAACGTTTAAAATTAAAAAAGATAATATATGATATTATTCTTACAATATATCTAAAAAAGCAAATACCTTTTTACTAGTAAGGCAAAACCATAATTCCATAATTTGAATGAAAATTCGCTACTCAATATTATATTTGAATGTATAATATTACTACTTTAGCAATAACTTTACAGTATTTGCAAGATGTAAATTTCTGACTACTGCCGTTTTCATATACATTTGATTTAATGTTAATTATTAAATCAAACAACCATGAAAAAATTAGTATGTATTAGTGCATTAGTATTCGGATTATCATTTTTTAATAGCTGTACACCCAATAGTGTAGAAGAACAGGAATATGGCGAATTTCAAGCAACAGACAAAGGCGACGTTACAGCGCCAGGAGTCGAAGAAGACGAAGATTCAAACGACTAAATTTATTTTATATGTAGCTGCAATAATTTCTGTTATTGCAGTTTTCTCTCATGTATTTTTTCCGACTACGGATTATGAAGTTGCCAATGCAAGATCGGCACATAAGAAAGTAAAAAAAGAACGTGATAATAAGTTTACAGAACTAAGGGACAATTATGAAAATTATTCAAAGGGACAAATTTCTAATCAAGATTTTGAAGAACTAAATAAGGCTTTACTAGAAACTTATTTTAATCTCTATGATGAATCGAATTTGAAATACAAAGAACTTAACTCAGCTAAACAAGACGCCAAAGTTTTCTATTTTAAGAATATGAACGTTTTTCTGTATCAAACTAGCGTTTTTGTTGTACTATTTATTTTGTCAATCTTATTCTTCATATCTCTACAATTGATAGAATATAAGTCATTAAAAAGAGCATATCAATTCTGTTCATTCGCTTTTATGGCAATTGCTTTTTATTATTTAGTATGGATTTTTTATCCAAAATCTGATTTACCTTATTTCGCATATATTTTTACGATGCTTGGGATTGCTATCATACTAACAATCGCAGCTAGATATTTTTTGAAATGGCTATTAGAAAAGAAATCGGTTATATTTATTCATAAAGAAAATTTTAAACGGTTATGGTACTTTATTATCAACATAACTCCCAACTTTATAACTGACAAACAAAAGAAAGAACAATATGTTGATGGATACACAAAAGAGATAGAGGAATTTAAAATACCCTACCATGAAGAATCGTAATATTAAAAAAGTAAAACAACTACATCAACTTGGGTACATAAGAAAAGATTCTTCTGAAAGGGCGATTGAAGAAATTGAAAAGAAAGTAGAAGAATTGCGTAAAGAGGTTGAACGGCAAAAAAAGGAAAATGATCATTATTTAAGCCATCTGCCTAAAGGAATTGATTTAGCCTTTTAAATCAGAGTTTTCTTCCTCATCTGATTGTGGTTTGATCAATCCAAATTCTATTAAACGCTGTCTTATTTTTTGTTCTGCGAGGTTTTCAACAAACAACTTTAAATATTCTGATTTATTATAATAGGCTTCCTTATGCTTTACAAAGTGATCTACTAATTCTATAAGTTCAAATCGTACACCTAATTTTTCAAGATAAATATCTTTCGCATCATCAGATTCTAAAACCATTTCTCCTGTTCCATCAGTCAACCATTCCCTTGATACATTAAACTCTGTACATAAAATATCAGTAAGTACTTTTCGAGACTTCTCTCGTGGGTTATCAATAATACCATTTTTGATCTTATCAGCCGAAACTTGAGAAAGTAAACCATTGCTTATTTGTTGGATTTTATATCCACTAATATCCAGTTCTTTCATGGCTATACGTATTCGACTAATATTCATATATTATTTATTTTGTATAAAAATTATATATTTTAAATAATTTTATTATATTTGTTATGCTCTTTAACCAAAGATATTAAAATTAAGCGCATAGATATATGTTAGAACTGTTTTACTTACATTCTTGACGAATCTATGAATGAGTTAATACAAAACATAGTATTACTCTTAATTTAGAGGAAGATTCCCCTTACTTAAAGCGCAATTTTTTAGTTTATTTGTAGTTATAAGTTATAGAATGATTCCCTTATTTCCATAAGTTGTATTGCTGAATTTTAATGGGCGACGCTGAAAACCCTTAAAGAACAGAGTAAGCGAAGCTAATATTTGTACACTTATGAAATTAAACAAATTTAAAGGTATTGAGAAACTACAGCTTTCTCGAATACATGGAGGAACAAAACTTCACAAAACAACGATGGGTGATCCCGAAAATCCACAGTATACCGACGTTCATATTGATAGAGATGATGACGATAAATGGAGCGAAGGCGACGAATTTGTTGTGACAAAAGTTTAATAACCAAAACTGTTAATTAAAAGAAATTATGAAAGCAAAAAGTATTCAAAAGTTAAAGACATTGAAAGTAGAAGTTCCATCTATATATGGTGGCTGGGATGGAATTCATGCAACAGGCGGAGGAGTTATTCAAAATATGGCTTACGAAAGTGATTTATTTGTAGATGATAATGGCGATGGAAAATGGAGTTCTGGCGAGTCCATGCGCTTTTATCATACAACACCTGTGATAAAAGAAGGATAACTATTGTAAAGTATCAAAATGACCTATTTGTACTTTTGAATGTATGAATAGGTCTTAATTATCAAAACTATGAAAAATAGCATATTTCTATTATTACTTATACCGTTTCTACTTTTTAGTCAAGAAAAAAAGAAACAAATACTGGATTCTTCTTTAATTGAAGAAATCGAATTGATGTCTGAAAAGGATCAATTATACAGAGGTAGTATTTTGTTTGACCAACAACACTTACTAAGTGAAGAAGAAAGAAAAAATTTATGGAAGTTTCAATTTGCGAAAGATGAAGTCAATACTAAAAGGCTTATTGAAATTGTTAAAAAGCACGGATATATTGACCAAAACAATTCTAATCTTGAATATGTATCTATACTTCCATTCTTTTTACACGCTCCAAAGAAATATTGGGCAGAAATTAAAATCTTGATAGATAAAGAAAAAAAGAAAGGAAACATTGACGAAGCTACTTACGATAAGATTATTTCACACATGAAATTTAGCATTCCAGAAGATTTAAAACTTAATTACGTAGGACGAAAAAAAAATGATTCTATTAATAAGCAGTAAATATGATGTTTCCACTAATAATGTGGTACGTTGGCTAAACTATTATGGAATTAACTATGTGAGATTAAATACCGAAGATTTTAATCCATTAAATCACTTTTCACTAAGCAATAAATCATCAAAGCTTACAATTAATGATATAGATATAAGCACTATTACAGCAGTTTGGCACAGACGCGGTAGATTAAGACACGTACCCAATTCTTTAAATAACTTAGGAAAAGTTACAGACTATTTGAAAAAAGAAGAAGATAGTTTAGTGAAGTCAATCGAAACCTATTTGAGAAGTACTAAAAAATACATTGGTTCTTACACAAGTGAAGTAGAAAATTACAAGCTGGAGCATCTAATGATGGCAAAAGAATGTGGATTGAATATTCCAAATTCTATCATAACAACAAGTAAAAAAGATTTGATTGGTTTTTACAATTCACACAGTCAAATCATATCAAAAGATTTGAGATATCCTATTAATATTAAAACAAGTGACGTGAGTATTAATTCTATAGGAACATTCAAGGTTACAGACGAATTAATTCAAGGGTTAGATGAACAATTTGCACCGATTTATGCACAAGAATACATAGAAAAGGAATTTGAAATTAGAGTATTTTATTTTGAGCGTAGATTTTTCTCAATGGGTATATTTTCTCAGCATGATGAGCAAACACAGGTTGATTACAGAAATTACAATACTCAAATACCTAATAGATGTGTTCCAATCAACTTGCCTTTAGATATTGAAAAGCAACTATTAAGTTTTACAGATAAAATCAAATTAAATACAGGTTCAATCGACTTTATTTATTCTACTGATGAACGATACATCTTTTTGGAAGTCAACCCAATGGGGCAATTTGATTGGCTATCAAAAAACTGTAATTATCATATAGAAAGAGAAATTGCAAAGGAATTTATGGAAGTATGAAGCTATTAAGAATAGAACAGTTGCCTTTAACTTTTCATAAAGCAACGATCACTAAAAAAACAGAAATCAAAAAACTGAACAAAGAGAATTTTATATCAATCAAAAGCATTGTATCTGACAAAATTCTAACAGAAAAAATTCATAAACCAATTTCAAAAATCTTCCAATTAGATGAAGTCTAACATTCCATTTAAACTATTTGTAAATTGTGTTCTTGTAAAAGGAGCAAATAGAAGTACTATTTGTGATTTGCAAAGAAATGATGTCAGAGTGATACCAAACGATTTGCATGATCTATTGGCTGAAAACGAAGGTAAAACAATTGATGAAATAAAAAAACAGTATGGAAATGAGTTTGATGAAATCATTGATGAATACTTTCAGTTCCTCTATTACAATGAGTTCATTTTTTTCTCAAAACAAGTTGATATTTTCCCAAAATTATCAATGGAATGGGCAGATAGCACCATCATAAATAATTGCATCCTAGATATTGATGAAAATTCTAATTACAATATTTTAAACGTATTGCAACAACTTAATGACTTGCAATGCAGATACTTAGAAATTAGGAATTTCAAAAGTGCTAAAATTGAAGTTATTAGCAATGTTCTTAAATTCCTTAAAGAATCCGAATCATCCATACAATCGGTAGAAATACTACTCCCATATTTCAATGGCATTGAATTGTGGATAGCATCCACACAAGAAAAGTACGTACGATTACATTTTGTGCGTGTATTTAAAAGTCCTTTTAATAAAAACATAGCACCTAAAGGAGATCATAAATTACACGTCATGTTTACCAAGCAAGACTATCAAAATGAATTGTGTTGCGGTAAAATAAATCAAAGCTTTTTTTCAGCAAATATGTTGGCTTTTACTGAAAGTGTAAACTTTAATTCCTGTCTGAATAAAAAACTATCCATTGATAGAAATGGAAATATAAAAAATTGTCCATCCATGCAATATGGATTTGGTTCTGTTGCGTCTACAAAGCTAAAAAGTGTTGTAACAAAGAATGACTTTACAAAAGTTTGGAATATTTCAAAAGACAAGATTTCAATATGTAAAGATTGTGAATTTAGGCATATATGTACGGATTGCAGAGCATATTTGGAAAATCCCAACGATCATTTATCTAAACCTTTGAAATGCGGATATAACCCATATACTAGCGAATGGTCAGATTGGAGCAAAAATCCTTTAAAAAAAGAAGCAATCTCATTTTACAATTTACAGGCGGTTACTGAAAAGCCTTAAACAGAGTAAGGAAAATCAAATTTTATTACCAATGAAAAAATTAAACTCAAAGAAAATCAAACTATCAGAAGCCCATAATATTATTGGTTTCGGTTGTTCTACTTCATGGCGAACTTCTACAGATTCGGGAAAAGACACCTATTTCGATGATAACGATAATGGTCGATTAGATAATGGAGATACCATATTTTTTGATAATGGAAAGGTTGGAAAAATGGGTGAACCAATGATTATGTAAAATGCAAAGAGGGGATTTTGACAAATTCCCTTTAAAATCTTAACCATGAAAAAACTACTACTACTTTTTATCTTATTTATTGCCTGTAATTCAGTAAAAAAAATGACAGATACTGAACTATGTACTGAATTATCTAACCTATATTTTCAAGATCAATATTATAGAGGATTGCAAGAAATGGAAGACCCGTTTTTTTCAGTATTAGATTCTTTAATGACTGCTAATAATTTAAGTCGTTCCGAGTACGCCAATCTTCCCGAAAAAGAACAGCTTGCTTTTGGTAAAATAGCAAGAAAAATAGCTGATAAGAAACCATCATTATCAAAACGCGAACAAGATTCTTTAATGAATTTACAAAAAGAGATTGATTTTAAAACTACCAAATCACTATTGCAAATAGTTGAAAAATATGGTTTTCCCGATATTGAAAAATTACAATGTGACAGTTATTCAGCACCTTTTCTAATTTTTGGTCATGCTCCAAAAAAATATTGGAAAGAAATAGAAGTCCTAATAGAGAGAGAAAAAAAAGCTGGGCGGATTACACAAGGAGATTATAACTATATCAAATGGCACATAGGCGGAAGAAAAGACGAGGAAATAAAGCAAATTCAAATACAAGTAAATTAACAAAACAAACACGTCAAGAACAGTATCATTTTTTCACTATTAAGCTACTACTAGAAAGCACGTTCCCTTTTTAAAGTGCTTTGTTCAAGACGTGTTTATATGCAGAATTTTAGTCTATTCTGCTGTTTAGGGCAAGGCGATGTAAGGTTAGCCTAAACTTCTCGCCTTGCTACTCTAAACAAATTTATAAATTATAAGTTAATGAATAATCAAAGATTAAAATATTTCGGTTGGTTTATAGCAGGATTTTGTACTGCTGTCATAGTTGGAATTATTTTCTTTTCTGTTGCATTCTATTACTACTACAATTAACGCAGAATAATTACCTAGAAAACCTAAATTATCGTAAAACTAGAATTATTCTTCAAAAGCTTCAATTATTACAGTTGAAGCTTTTTTTGATCATCCTAGAATTTCTAGCACCTACAATAAATTGAACTTCTCTTGAGTTTATCAATACTTTTGTAGCTTTAAAGTATTACTTTAAGTGAATTTAAAAATCATTGCCTTTTTATCATTTGAATTTTTCAAAGAAGATCAAAAAAAATGAACTTATTTTTAAAATAAAATCAGACTATTTTTAAAAATTATCAGAATGAATTAAAAACATCAAAAAATTTCATTTGCGATTGTTTTTTTAAATTTTTTAATGAAAAAAATAAATTAATCTAAAATCTAATTTTTGAAATTGATTTTTTAGAACCGCAAATATCTGAAAATAAATGATTTAAAAAATAGAAAATCAAACCGCTTTTAGTTTTAGCGAAAAAAATCAAAGTGGTTTTACTTTTGAATAATTGAATTAAAAAATGCTTTTTTTTTGAAAAAATTTGAAAAAAATTAAAGTTGAAGACATATTTTGAAAAAAATTAAATCCAATAATTGAATTTTTTCGTTCTTTGAAATCAATTACTAGAAAAATAAAATTTATTTTTTTCTGTTAAAACTGCTTTGTAAAATTGATCTAACAATTCAGGATTTCCAAGTCGTTTAATTCTTTTTTCACACTCTTTAAATAATAACAATCGTGGTTTTTGTCTAAAAGTTTCTTTTTGTTCGTTATGAACAAAACGACGAATCTGCGCATTGGTAATTAGTTTTAATCGTGTTTTCTGTTTGCTACGGATATGATTTTCATACCAAACTTTAGTTCCCGTAAAACCATGTTTGTTTTCTGGATCAAAATATCTATGTGGTAATTGCACAAACCGATTTTTGGAATCTTTGGAAAGATATTTTTGTACCAACTCAATACGTTTTACATACACATTGTGAGCTTTGTCTAAACGTTCTTTTTGCACAGGCTCATACCACAAATACAATAATTCCTTAGCTCTTTTTACCACATGCTCGGTCAAGCAAACTTCTGTGTATAATTTCTTTTGAGCAAGTTCCCATAAGGCATCGACATACGGATTAAGAAAGGGCATCCCTGAAGCTCCAAGCCTTGAATCTATGTCTTTTGCTTGTGTTTTTACTTCAGGGATTACCACTTCCTTCTCTGCATCTTGATTGCACTGAAAATTTCGCGCGCCTGGTGTGCCTTTTGAGCGTAGCTCATTTATTTTTATGCCATCTTCCTTCTCTGTGTATCTTGCCAATTCGTTGCCAGTTAAAAATTCAACTTTGGATGACCTCGAATTCAAGCTGCGATCAATGTTCATTTTGTTATCAACTGCTATTAGTATATTATTTATGTAACTATTGTTACTAGTGTCTGATTCTGGGCAACTTGTCCGTATATTATTTTTAAAAAACTGATTATCAGTCGCTTTAATTTTTTGCTGTTCGTTTGATTTTTTGCTGTTTTTTACAGCTTTTACACCACTTATCAACAGGATATTGGGATTGAATCGAAGCTTGTAATTAGCCTTTCTGCCTTTAAAAACTTTCTCAGTAATTATCTTGGCATCTAAAAGGCGTTTAATGTGCCTTCTAATAGTTCTAGGACTCACGTGTGCAATTTTGGCTAACTGAACACTATTTGTCTCTAACGGAGGAATATTGGAACTATCAAAAGAAGCTTTTCTACTTTCTTTTAAAAGGAAAGCACCATAAATACGAATAATCTCTCTAGCTGTTGCTATCACAGGCTGACGCAACCGATCTGAAAGACGATCGGTTACGTCATTATGTTGTTTGGCAAAGCAATCAAGTGCTTTAAAAGCGCTTGAAAAGTGAATGATACTCATTATTTATTAAATGTATTAGCTAGTAAATCATCCATAGCAGAAGCTACTGTGATTAACTTTTTCTTTCTTCTTTTGGTTTTTTTAGCAGGAACTTTTTGTAAATCAAGCATACCGTAAAGCCGCAATTTTTCATCTGTGCTTAATGCTTGAATTACGTTATATACAGTTTCTGCTTTCAATTACTTTTATGTTATGTCTTCTTCTACTGAGAATTCATCAAAACAATGCTTAAAAACACAACCAATAAGCCTCTAGTGAACGATGGGCATTCTATTAAAATTTGAGCAAAAGAAGTCTTGGTCGCTTCCGTGAGCAACTTTGTCAGTGTGTTATAAATTTGAATCTGCTACTCAAGTGTAGCGCAATTTGATGCAGTAGCAATTAGAACTGGTAACTTCTTATAGTATCAAAGAATTTTAATGTTTTTTGACAATCTAGTAGATTGCTTGGATAATGCAATTATGTGTTTTAACGAATTTTTATTTTAAAGGGTTTATAAATTATTTTCTTAAAATATGAGACAGTTGTATTTCTATTTTTTACTGTCAACAGGGTTACTATTTCTTTTCATTTGACTTGAAGTAAATCTAACTAATTTTTCGTTTAAAAACTATAGAAAAATCAAATCAAAAAGAATGTAACTAATTTATTTTATGAAAGTTATGATATTTTTTGTGTAAATTTTGGTAACTTTTTTGCAAAGTTTTTATAAAAGTTTATCAAGATTTTGGTAATAGTTTGTGTAAAGTTTGGTGTCGTTTTTACCCTTTTTTGGTGCAATTTTCATCGCGATTAATTTAAGAGTTAACTTTTTACTTTAAGTAAACTATTTAACTATCACAAAAACAAAAGATTACCTTTTTTAACTTAAAAATTCAATATCATTTGAAGAAAGTATCTTAGTGTTTCTCCTAAAAAATTGCAGTTCAAAACGAATAAAATCCAAATACAAAAAATGATTGACTCAAATTTTTTTTCAAAAAAATTACAAAACGGCATAAAAATCAACAAGAAAATAATCTTTTTCTTATGTTTTCAGAAGTGAAATAATACGGTAAAAAATAGCAAAACGCGAGTTCGGGGGAAATCATCTTGGAAAATTGAACAGTTTTGTAAAAATGATTATGTACAATTTGGACTAAGTAATAGAAAGAATTTTGAGTATGTAAAACATGTGTTTTATTTACTGATCACTTAGCGGATAGTTGGATTTAATAATTTAAAAAATTACTCATCGGCTTAGCAATAAGTTGTTTTATTAAGCTTATTGCTAAGATGAGTTGATATGAAAATAAAAAAAGAGTGCTATGCTTTTAAAAACAATGATAACCATCATATTATTTGATTAAGCACTCTTTTGTTACTATCTCTTAAAAATCTATTGTGTATTTACTTGAATAATCTTTTGCCAACGAAGCGCCAATACCTCTTAAATATTTACGAAGCTGCGATTTAGTTTTGTGTCTTGTAAAACTCATCAGTTCAGTAAGCACTTGTTCATCTGCTTTTCCTTCTGAAGCTAAAGATTTATAAAGATTAGATGCCGCTGTATGTTTGAAAGAGTATAAGGTTTGATCTTCATCGAGATTCAAAGCTTCTTTCATATCAGCATATCTACGATAAAAATAATATGTTTTTGCTTTTTCAGTGGTACTCCATTCTCCACATTGTTCCTTATTGGTAAAGACAAAATCATTAGGCTCATATTTATGAAGTTCCATTTGCTCAATGACGCTGGCTAGATTACCGATAATTGGAACTACTTCTTGTGCTTCTGTTTTGGTTTGAACATACAATCTTCTATTTTTAAGATCAATATCTTTTACTCTAAGTCTACACACTTCTACATTTCTTAAAAAAGCGTAGGCGATGAATTGCGTAAACTTTCTCAAATACGGATCATTCTTATCCATATACTCACGCATCTGTTTAACTTGCTGATCGGTGTAAGCTTTGTGCGTTTTAGGTCGTTCTTTAAGTTTCTGAATAGCTTTCACAGGATTGTATTCCAAAATGTCATCACTTACCAATTGGTTAAATAAAAGCGACAAAGAAGTTCTGTAACTGTTTCTTGTTTTAGCGCTTACAGGTTCGTCCGTTAATTCTCTTTGCTTATTATATTTCTTCAAAGAATTTAGAAAAACCGCAATTTCGCGACGTTTCAAGGCTTTAATGTCAATCTTTTCTAAATCATTTTCCTTTAACCATTTTCTAAATCTTTTGTAATGTCCATTGATAGTGATTTTAGCGCGGTCAGACCAATAGGATTCTTTTTGCTCAACAGCAAATTCCAATGCTTCAATAGTTGTATAGTTAATCGCTTTGAACGCTGGATTGTTTTCTTTATATAATTGTTTTTCCTCTTTTTCTATTTTTGCATCAGTCACTTTAAAGTTTTCATAAGGGCTATATCCTTTAGAAAGTAATTTCTTCAAAGCTTGTTTATACGCCATGAGTATCTCATAACGTTCTGCTTTAGTTTTAAAGCGATTAGCACCTTTGTAGATTGGTGGCTGTCTTTTTAACTTGTTAGTTTTGGGATCACGATAGGAATAATAAACGTACCAACGTTTGTTTAAATCTCCTCCTGCATCATAAATTTTCGGTTCTGAATAATCTTTCTTTCCTTTCAAACTGTATTCGATAACGTATTCGTTTTGTAAAATATCATTAAAATTATACATAAAATTTGTGTTTTCAAAATAAGAAAAACACTCACGAATACTGGGATTGAAGCATTTTTAATGCAAATTATTGAAAAACCTAATAGGTATAGCTATCCGCACTCGCTCTCCCAAATTGATTGGGAGGAGCTCAAACAAATGCTGCTATCACTAACGCGAAAAAACCATCCCGTTTCTAATCTAAAAAATGTACTTTTGTAAGATGGAATTCATCAAAACAACAGAGCAAGATTCTAAGTACAATCATTTAGAAAAAATGAGTGTTTCGGAACTATTAACCAACATAAACAATGAAGATAAAACGGTTCCGTTAGCGGTTGAAAAAGCAATTCCTGCCATTGAAAAATTAGTTTCTGAAATCGTAATGAGAATGAAAAATGGTGGTCGTCTGTTCTATATTGGAGCAGGCACAAGCGGGAGACTTGGAATTGTAGATGCTTCTGAATGTCCACCGACATTTGGAGTTCCACACGAACTTGTTGTTGGACTTATTGCTGGCGGTGACTCTGCTATTAGAAAAGCCGTAGAATTCGCCGAAGATGACACGACACAAGGATGGAAAGATTTACAAGAACACAATATCTCTGAAAATGATACTGTTGTTGGTATTGCTGCATCTGGAACAACTCCGTATGTAATTGGAGCTTTAAAAGAATGTAATAAACATGATATTTTAACTGGCTGTATTACTTGTAATCATAACAGTCCATTATCAAATGTTTCACAACAGCCCATAGAAGTAATTGTAGGTTCAGAATTTGTAACAGGAAGCTCTAGAATGAAAGCTGGAACAGCGCAAAAACTAGTGCTAAATATGATTTCTACTGCTGTAATGATTCAACTAGGGAAAGTAAAAGGAAACAAAATGGTCGATATGCAACTCAGTAATCATAAGCTGGTAGAAAGAGGTGTAAAAATGATTATGTCTGAATTGCAAGTTCCATTAGAAGTTGCCAAAGAATTATTAGAAAATCATAAAAACGTACGAAAAGCAATTACGAGCTATGACAAAGAGAACAAATAAAGAAGTATTATCTAAAGGATTAAAATTAATGGCAGGTTCTTTATTCTGTATGTTTGCTGGACCTGTAATTTTACATTCTGCATTTAAAAATCAATCACATCCTTTATATATCCCAGTACTAATTATTGGATTATTAATTGCAGCTGCTGCAATATTCCTGGCATTCAAAGGACTTCGAAAAATAATGGATTCAATGTTTAACTAGCTTTTGTATGCTTTAAAACATGTTTTGGTGTAGTAGGATTATACCCAAAATTTTCATCTTTAATTTCTACATCCAAGCGATCCATAATATAGGCGATAATAGCATAATGATGAATTGTATGACTATTTGCCTGTGCTAGCAAAGCTCCTAAGGTGTACTGCAATGTAATATTTCCATCTCCAAGATTATCTTCTACATCTAACAATACATTCAAATCCAATGAATTCAGATCTTTTATTTTCTTTGCAATAGCTTCAATTTCAGAAATTGCACAATTACAATCATTCTCCACCACTTTATCTCGGTCTCTTAGAGTCAAGTTAACATGTTTACTATCTAGACCTTTAAAAATACATTTATAAAAATCCAATACGTGACGGATATGAGATCCAACACTAGAATAATAAGGCCCTACTTCCTTACAACAGTAAGAGTTATCATTCAATTCAATTAAAAGATTTTTAGACTTATATAATGTATTAAGAAGAGAGTTTATAACAACAGTATTCATAAGCAAAATTTGTGTCTGTTAATATACTAAAAAACTATTAATCATCTTTACTCTATTCATCTTTAGCTTTATTAAATAACAAGATAGGTTCTGGAAAGGTTATTAAACTATAAAAACATTGAGTTTATGATACAAAAAAACCCTTATCAATTAAGATAAGGGTTTTAAAAAAAGGCGGCGACATACTCTCCCACATTTCTGCAGTACCATCTGCGCTAATGGGCTTA
>NZ_CANLEA010000011.1 GCF_947489565.1 uncultured Kordia sp.
TGTAAATGTTATATGTTGAAGTTTAAATTAATTCTTACTCTTTGGTGATTACTCTTGCTATTTTTTAACCACGAATTCACGAATTTTTTATTGTAAATGTTATATGTTGAAGTTTAAATTAATTCTTACTCTTTGGTGATTACTCTTGCTATTTTTTAACCACGAATTTTTTATTGTTAATGTTATATGTTGAAGTTTAAATTGTTCTCACTCTTTGGTGATTACTCTTACTTCTTTTTCAACCACGAATGCACGAATTCTTTATTGTAAATGCTAAATTTTAAATAGTTTTGCTCATTCTGGTGTGATTTGTCATTACGAAAAAGTATGACGAAATACTTGTACTGAGCACAGCCGAAGCAATCTGCTAAAATCATATACAAAACAGTATTTAAACCAACAGATTGCCACAAATTTCTATGAAATTCTGGCAATGACTTTTCAAACTCAAAGCGTCAGATCGAGTGATTTTCTGTTACATTGAGCGCAGTTGAAATGACAGAAAATTGTATCGAGATCTACTACGAAATCATTGTATTCTTTTAAAAAGAGAATGTCGTTAGAAAATATCTTGACTCATGACTCTAGAAATCTAAAAAGCCAAAAAAAAACATATCTAAAGCCTCTTTCCTTTCACCGAAACATATTCGCATTTCGGCACAACTCGTCTATTTTTCACGTACGTAAAATGCACATTTGTACTATAATTAAAAAACTTAATATCATGAAGTTAGCAATCGTAACCGCATATCCACCAAGTAAAGTAACGTTGAACGAATACGCATATCACTTAGTGAAAAGTTTTCGTCAAAAAGAAAGCATTACGGAAATCGTATTGCTAACTGATGCAACTCCCGAAGCAAAGGATTTGAATTTCTCAGAAGTTGGCTGCAAAGTCACTGTAAAAGAATGCTGGAAGTTTAATAGTTATAAGAATCTCTTTTCAGTCACCAAAGCTATCAATCAAACAAAACCAGATGCAGTTTTATTCAACTTGCAGTTCATGAAATTTGGCGATAAAAAAGTAGCGGCGGCTTTAGGTTTGATGCTTCCGCTGGTTTGCAAACTCAAAGGAATTCCAAACATTGTATTACTACACAATATTTTGGAAGAAGTAGATTTGAAAAGCGCAGGTTTTACTTCAAATAAAATTTTACAAAAAATATATAATTTCATCGGTACTAGCTTGACAAAGTTGATTTTGAAAGCAGATAAAGTAGCCGTGACAATGCAAAAATATGTCAACGTATTAGAGAAAAAATATTTAGCCGATAATATAACGATGATTCCACACGGAACCTTTGAAATTGCAGAGAAACCGTCTTTTGAATTGCCTA
This sequence comes from uncultured Kordia sp., assembly GCF_947489565.1. Taxonomy (GTDB): domain Bacteria; phylum Bacteroidota; class Bacteroidia; order Flavobacteriales; family Flavobacteriaceae; genus Kordia. The sequence continues at coordinate 1,338 of NZ_CANLEA010000011.1, forward strand.
ATGGACCTCTTAAAGTAATGGCTTTTGGAAAGTTTGGAACATATAAAAAAGTAGAGTCTATGATTGAAGCCGTGGAAAAGGTTCGCAAATCTTCTGGACTCGATTTAGAAATCGTTATTGCAGGAACAGACAACCCAAATGTACCAGGTTACTTAGCAAACGCACAGGAACAATACAAACATGTTCCGCAATTGACATTTACAGGTTACGTAGCAGAAGAAGACGTAGCAACTATATTCAACGAAAGTGCTGTTGTGGTATTTCCATATACGGCAACCACTGGAAGTTCGGGCGTGCTGCACCAAGCTGGAAGTTACGGAAAAGCAGTTGTGATGCCAGATTTGGGCGATTTAGCTTTGCTTGTAAAAGATGAAGGATATAGAGGTGAATTCTTTGAACCTACGAGTGTAGATAGCTTGGCCAATGCCATTGAAGCTATTGTAACAAATGATGCTTACAGAATTTCACTTGGAAATACCAATTACAAAGCTGCTACTGCATTTCCTATGGAACGTATTACAGATATGTATTTGGAACAGTTTGAAACGATCATGGTAAAGAAAAATGAGGATGTATTTGAATCAGCTACACTGTTAGATCAATAATGTTGATGGTTTTACAGCACGAGTTGGAAACTCGCACTAACTATGGTAGTTCTCGATACATTTTTACTCGCTTCGCTATATAAAAACACTCGAACAGACGTTGGATGTTTCAAATTCAATTTCGAGTTCAGTTTCAGTTTCACAAACCGTCAGATCGAGTGAAATTTCAGTATGAAATTTTGTATCGAGATCTGCTTTTGAAATTCAAATTAAAAACCCCTACTTCAAACTAATTTTTAAATTCATTTCCTTTTTCATTAATAACAACACTTCCGCATTTCCCATAGCATCGTCAACTGGATTGTGTGTATGCACAGTTTTACGCAAGTGTTTCCATTTGGCAAATGTATCTTTTTCCAATCCGCAATACAGATCGGAGAGTCTTCTGGAAGAATAACCAAACGGATTTTCTCCAATAAAATGATGAAAGTACCAGCAAATAAACATCCAATCGAAACCATTGTTATCACTAATAAAAATGGGTCTTCCTTTAGAGTTTTCCTGAATCCATGTTTTAAAATCGGTCATGACTTTCGTCGGATCGTCAAATTCTAAAGTTGCTTCACGTGAAAACCCTGAAATTGCCAAAGCTTCTGGATTGAATTGCTCAGAAATTGGTTTTAGTTTACCATAAAACGTTCTGTCGAGTTTCTCATCCACCAAAACGGCTCCAAAACATATCATAGAATAATCGCCTGGAATAGGTCCATCAGATTCTATGTCAACCATTATATAACTCATGTTTTCTTCTTTTTGTGAAAAGGCAAGATAGGTATTTTAGATGGTTAGACGCGCTTTGCTTTTGGAATGTTAGACTCACTTCGTTGTTAGATCGCTGATGCTCTTAAATTTTTGAATGTGCTTTTCTTTTGGAGTTTTCTTCATTGTCATACTTCCTCTTAAGGATATTTCAAAGAAATCTAAAAATCTAACGATCTAAAAGTGTAGCATGTCTAAGTCAGTCTACAAAATCTTCTCAATCACAAACGACTGATTTCTAAAACTCACCTCATCTCCTACTTTTTTCCCAAGCAATAGTTTTCCAATTGGCGTATTGGTAGCAATAGCATAGAATTTTTCAGTATTTGCAGTGATTTCACCAACACTTACCGAAACAAAATAATTGGCTTGTGATGTATACACAACGCTTCCCAAACAACCTTGAGAAACCTCAGCTGTTGAATTTACTTTGAAGAGAGTTTGCTTTACTTTTTGAATTTCCGCAAGTTGATTTCCTAGTTTTTCACGTTCTAGCTGCAACATAGCGCGACCTGTTTCATGCTTATCGCCTGCCGTACTTTTGGTTTCTGATAACATGGCTTCCTGAATGCCCGAAAAGCGTTCTTGAATATTTGCCTGTCGTTCGTTTACGAGTTCCAAACACGCATTGTATAATGTTTCCTTTACACTCATACTAAATCTGCTAATTCTTTTCCTACCAAACTTCCGATGGCAACGCCCATTCCGCCTAAGCGAACGCCACAATACACATGATTTGATAAGGGTTTTACAATGGCTTTTTTCTGTGAACCAACGCCCATAATTCCACTCCAACGATGTGCAATTTCAAAGGCTGTGTTTGGTAAAATAGTTGTTTTTAAGAGTCCTTCTAGTTTTTGCTGAATCAATTCGGTTTGCGCAAATTCAGTAGTTTCTTCTCCTTGAAAATCAAGATTTCGTCCACCGCCAAATAGAATGCGATTGTCAATATTTCTGAAGTAATAATATCCTTTATCTAAATGAAATGTTCCTTTGATGTGCAAATTCGGAATTGGCTCCGTGATTATAACTTGTGCGCGTGCAGGCTTTACTTTTTCCTCCAATAATTGAGATGCAAAACCATTCGTAGCAATGAGTAATTTTTTGGTGTAAAAATCAAAATGATTGGTGTGTACCTGTACTGCATTTCCAGTTTCCGAGAAAGCATCAACCGAAACGGAATTTAAAATCTGAATGTTGTTTGATCGAATTTTTTCCAATAAAGCATACATCATTTTCCCTGTATCAATTTGTCCTTCAAACTGATTAAAAATATAGTTTGATTGAATCTGTTGAAACTGAAACGTATTGGCAACTTCGCTAAATACATTTCCATCAAACACCGAAAATAACAACTGATTAATCTGATCTTTTTTGGTCAAACACGTTTCATACAATTCTGCATCGTTTTCCGTAAACAATTCATATCCGCCCAAAGCTTGATAGTCAATCGTTGTATCGCCTAAGGTTTCACGAAGCAATTGCAAGCCGTTACAGCGTCTTTTGACAAGGTTGATCACTTCTTCTTCAGAATGTGAATTGAGATCGTCTAAGATCTCCGAGAGACTTCCAAAACAGGCAAATCCTGCATTTTTTGTACTTGCGCCTTGTGGTAAGATTCCTTTTTCCAACACCACAATTTTAGCTGTCGGATGTTGCTTTCGAAGTTGCAAGGCACAGTTTAAACCCACAATGCCGCTTCCCACAATAGTGAAATCGACATTTGTAAACCACGATGTATATTCCCAATAGCTTAAATTCATGGATGCTCAAGTATTTTGCGCTTCAATATAACCAAAGCAATGCAATTGTTTTAATTCAGAATTGAAAAATCGTCCTAAGATTGTATTTTTGTGTGGATAGAAAACCAAAACGCATGAATGTATTTACGTTGCCCGATTATTTGACTGCTGAAACGAAACATCCGATTCAGTTGTTTAATTATGAATCGACAACGTCAAATTTTAATAATAAGATCGATTTGACCAAAAATGCCTTTAGCTTTCTGCAAGAAGGTTTTAAAACCATTTCTACAAGTCGTGAACCAATTTCTATTGAAAATGATGCGTTTTTAATTATGAAATCTGGCCATTGCTTAATGACGGAGAATTTGTCTGAAACTCGTAATTTTTATAGAAGTGTTTTGTTATTTTTTTCGGATGAAGCACTGTTTCAGTTCATTGAGAAACATCAAATCACCAATAAACATGTTCCTGCTACAACTGCTGCAAAAGCTTGTGATTATGACGATTTTATAAGATCATTTGTAAAAAGCTTAGAAGATATATATGAACTTCCGCTGAACGTGCAACAGCAACTTTTGCAGGTAAAACTAGAAGAAATTCTACTGTATTTAGTCGCGACCAAAGGTGCAGATTTTTTATCCTTTTTGGTAGCTGCGAAAGACGATCAAACGAGTCATTTTATCAATGTAGTTGAAAGTAACACCTTGAATAAATTGACTTTGAAAGAACTTGCTTTCCTAGCTAATATGAGTGTTTCTAGCTTTAAACGAGAATTTGAAAAGCATTTTCAGGAATCGCCTATAAAATGGTTTCAACAGCAACGTTTGGAACACGCTGCTTTTTTATTGAAGAACCAAGCAAAACGACCTTCCGATATTTTTGAAACCATTGGGTATGAAAATTTATCCAACTTCGTACACGCCTTTAAAACCAAATTTGGCGTAACTCCAAAACAGTATCAATTGCAAGATTGAGCTTTTAGCACTACTTTTTGAACTGACTAATTTTCAGTAAAACCTTCCGTTGCGATAGTTTTGTAATCTAATTATGAAACATCTCAATTATGAAAAGAACAACTGCTTTTTTATTGCTATTCGTATTGATAGCAACGACAGCTTTCGGACAAAATACATTTACATTAACGAGTAAAGATTTGGGCGGACAAGCTACAAAAACACAAGAATTTAGCGGTTTTGGTTGTACAGGAAGCAACGAATCGCCACAGTTATCATGGGCAAATGCGCCAGAAGGCACTAAAAGTTTTGCCATTACCATGTACGATCCAGATGCGCCAACAGGCAGCGGATGGTGGCATTGGCTCGTATTTGATATTCCGGCAAATGTGAACGAATTGGTCACCAATGCTGGAAACGTTTCTTTGAATCTTTCCCCAAAAGGAAGCATTCAAAGTATTACCGATTATGGAAGTGCTGGTTACGGTGGTCCGTGTCCGCCAGAAGGTCACGGATTGCATCAATATATTATTACGGTGTATGCTTTAAAAACAGATTCGTTAGGATTGACAAAAGATACCAACGCTGCTATTGTAGGATATTATCTTTCAAACAATACATTGGCAAAAGCAAGTATTGTGGCGTATTATCAGCGTGAGAAGAAGTAGGTTTTTATACCATCAAATTGTAACACAAATGTCAAATTGAGCGCAGTCGAGATTCAAAAGAAAAATAAAAAAGTTCTTTTTGAATCTCGACTGCGCTTTGAAGTGCTAATTTACACTTGTTGTTTTTAGAACGTTTATCGCAAGTTGGTGATGCTTGTTACTTTTTTGGTTTTTTTATCGATGGCAACCATTAGGTTTGACCAAGTCCAGTATTCGTTATATTCTGAAAATGAATCTTTTGCTCTTGGTGCATTGAATTCGTCTTCAAGCATTTTTTGAGTCATTCCTATCATTATTTTCCTTTTAAAAATAGACTCGCCAAACTTTTTACCATACTTCGCAATTAATGCTTGTTTCCTTTTTTGCGTATTTTGATCTTCTTGTTCTTTGGTCAAGAAATTATCTCCAAAAAGGTAGTATACATTGATATTTGGAAAGAATTTTTTTCTGTTTTCACTTGACATTTTGTAAAAGAACTCCTTTATTCTTCTATTTTGTTGGTATTCTACAAGCCAAACAGAAGCCAATTTTTCATTTGCTGATTTAATGCGATAATCATTAGAGGCACTAGAATATTGGTGTACTTTTCTTGGTTTGTTGTAGTTGAACTTCATTGTTTGTATTTCTTCTTTTAGTTGATACAACTCTTGTTCTGAAAATGGCAAACTATTTACATCCATCGTAGTGAGCTTTTTATATAGTTTATGAAATTCAAGTTGTGAATAAAAACTATATATAATTTGCCTTTTCATGCTATTGATATATTTTGGATTGATGTTTTTTTCTTCTTTGTACTTCTCTAATCTTGCCAAAGCATCTTTGTAAGCAACTTCTGCTTTTTCAAAATCTCCTGTCCACATAAAGTGAAATGGTTTTGTTAAATAACAATAGGCTACACTACTTGTAGGTCTGTCTGGATAATCTGTATTCGCATAACTATTATTGGCTAATGTTATAATGATATCATACATATCATCCGTAAAGTTTTTATCTAATGCATAGGTTACAAGATTTTGTGCCCAGTTAGAAAACCAATAACTTCTGGTTGGAAAATCTCTATCTTTTATATAGTTTAAGGCATCTGCATACTTTTCCTTTTTAATAAGTTTATTGTATTTATTATCCTTGATTGTTTGTGCTTGTACACTTGTAAACACAAATGAGGTAAGCATTACTACTAGCAATAGTTTAAATTTCATTTTTGTATGTATTAAGGTTTATAGGTAATATTTTATTTCTGTGGATAAATGTAATTTTTTGCAATTCGAAATGCTAAAGGAGTTGGTCTGTATTTATAAATACCGAACTATTGTTGCCAGAAAGCAAGGATTTTAGTCTATTACCAACGAGAGAAGAAATAGATTCGTTTGATTCGTCATTACGAGGAAGAATTGACGAAGTAATCTATTTCTTATTGAACTAAAATATTATTAGAGACAGATTGCTTCACTACGTTCGCAATGACGTATAAACTAAAAAAAGCTCCTTGTAAGGAGCTTTTTTAATATATCTAAGATTGACTGAAAATTATTCCGTTTCTGGTTCCATTTCAAAGTCTTCCATGAATTTTGTCGTGTAGTTTCCAGCAACATAATCAGGATGATCCATCAATTGTCTGTGGAAAGGAATGGTTGTTTTAATTCCTTCAATTACGAACTCATCTAAAGCACGTTTCATCTTGTTAATAGCTTCTTCACGTGTTTGCGCGGTTGTAATCAACTTTGCAATCATAGAATCGTAGTTTGGTGGAATTGAGTATCCAGCATATACATGCGTATCTAAACGAACTCCATGTCCGCCTGGCGCGTGTAATACTGTAATTCTTCCTGGAGAAGGTCTGAAATTATTATACGGATCTTCTGCATTAATTCTACATTCAATAGAGTGTAAGTTTGGTGTATAGTTTTTACCAGAAATTGGCACACCAGCTGCTACTAATATTTGCTCACGAATCAAATCGAAATCAATTACTTGTTCGGTAATTGGATGTTCTACCTGAATACGTGTATTCATTTCCATAAAGTAGAAGTTTCTGTGTTTATCTACTAAGAATTCTACCGTTCCAGCTCCTTCATAGTTGATAAATTCTGCAGCTTTTACCGCAGCTTCTCCCATACGTGTACGTAAATCGTCCGTCATAAATGGAGAAGGTACTTCTTCTGTTAATTTTTGGTGACGACGTTGTACAGAACAATCACGCTCAGACAGGTGACATGCTTTTCCTGAAGAATCTCCAACCACCTGAATTTCGATGTGTCTTGGTTCTTCAATCAACTTTTCCATGTACATATCGTCATTTCCAAAAGCAGCTTTCGATTCTTGTCGAGCAGAATCCCATGCTGGTTTTAAATCTTCTGGTTTCCAAACGGCGCGCATTCCTTTTCCACCACCACCAGCAGTTGCTTTCAGCATTACAGGATATCCTGTTTCTACAGCTAGTTTTTCACATTCTTCAAAACTTTCAATGATTCCTTCACTTCCTGGAACACAAGGAACACCTGCCGCTTTCATCGTAGCTTTTGCAGAGGCTTTATCTCCCATTTTATCAATCATTTCGGCAGAAGCTCCAATGAATTTGATATCGTGTTCTTCACATATTTTTGAGAATTTGGCGTTTTCAGATAAGAAACCGTATCCTGGGTGAATTGCATCTGCATTTGTAATTTCTGCGGCTGCAATAATGTTTGACATTTTTAAATATGATTCGCTACTTGGCGCTGGTCCAATACAAACAGCTTCGTCTGCGAAACGTACGTGTAGGCTATCAACATCTGCTTTTGAATATACAGCAACTGTTTTGATACCCATTTCTTTACAAGTTCTAATAACTCTAAGAGCTATTTCACCTCTATTGGCAACTAATATTTTTTTGAACATCTTTTGAAATTTTAAATGTTGAAATTAAAATTTGTAACTTTTTTAAGTGACACAAATGGTGCGTACTTCAAGTTCTATTTAAAATTTCTTAGGATGGATCTACCAAGAATAATGGTTGATCAAATTCTACAGGTGAAGCATCATCTACTAATACTTTCACTATTTTTCCTGAAACTTCTGATTCAATTTCATTGAAAAGTTTCATTGCTTCAATCACACACAATACGCCTCCTTCAGAAATACTGTCTCCAACCTCAACAAAGTTTGGTTTGTCTGGAGATGGTTTTCTGTAGAAAGTACCAATAATTGGTGATTTTATAGTAACATATTTTGAATCTTCGTTTGCTGCTGGTGCTGGTGCTTCAGTTGCTGCTGGTGTTGCAGGTTGTGCTGCTACAGGAACTGCTGCTTGTGCTGGTTGAGGAATTCCAGCCATTGGAATTTGTTGCACTACAGTTGTCATTTCGCCTTTAGTTTCTCCAGTTTTAATGGTAATCTTTACATCTTCCATTTCAAGTTTTACTTCACTTGCTCCAGATTTGGCTACGAATTTAATTAAGCTTTGAATTTCTTTTAAATCCATGAGATAGGTTTTAGTCGTTTCTAGTTAGAATTATATGCCCATTTTAGGTAAATAGCGCCCCATGTAAATCCGCCACCAAAAGCAGCAAAAATGAGGTTATCTCCTTTTTTGAGTTGTTTTTCATAGTCATGTAAACATAGAGGTAGCGTTCCAGAAGTTGTATTTCCATAACGCTGAATGTTCATCATAACTTTGCTTTCATCTACGCCCATACGCCTTGCAGTGGCATCAATGATACGTTTATTGGCTTGGTGTGGCACCAACCATTGTACGTCTTCATTCGTCAGATTGTTATCTTCCATTATTTTGGCACTTACGTCTGCCATGTTAGATACTGCGAATTTGAAAACAGTTTTCCCGTCTTGAAATACGGTATGTTGATTGTTTTTTATCGTTTCTTCAGAAGCTGGTAATATAGATCCACCAGCATCAATTTTAAGGTATTCACGTCCAATACCATCACTTCTTAGGTATTCGTCTTGCAATCCGAATCCTTCTTCATTGGGTTCAAAAAGTACCGCTCCTGCGCCATCTCCAAAAATGATACAAGTGGCTCTGTCTGTGTAATCAATAATTGAAGACATCTTATCAGATCCAATCAATAATACTTTCTTATAACGTCCAGATTGAATATAACTTGCTGCGGCAGACATTCCATATAAAAAACTTGAGCATGCTGCTTGCAAATCGAAGGCAAACGCGTTGGTTGCTCCAATTTTACTAGCAGTATATACCGCTGTAGAGGCTACAGGCATGTCTGGAGTAGCTGTTGCTACAATGACCATGTCTATCTCTTTTGGGTCTAAATTTCTCTTTGCAATGAGGTCTTGGGCAGCTTTAATTGCCATATATGAAGATCCCGCTCCTTCTTCTTTAAGAATTCTGCGTTCTTTAATACCTGTTCTAGTGGTGATCCACTCATCATTAGTATCAACCATTGTTTCGAGTATCTGGTTGGTTAATACATAATCAGGAACATATGCTCCTACAGCTGTTATTGCTGCTGTAATTTTGGTCATACCTTAACGTTGGTTTTTGTGATTTTTAATAAAAATTCATTAAAAATTAAACGAAATTACTAAAATTCTCTGATAATCTCGGCAAAATATGTCGTTTTTACATTTTTAACAAAAAAAACGCGCAAATAAAAAACTCTCACGAAAGTGAGAGCTTTTATGACTAAACATGTGTGTGTTATGCTAAGTTTTCTTCAGCAGTATTGTCAATCAATACTTTTCCTCTGTAATATAATTTTCCTTCGTGCCAGTGAGCTCTGTGATATAAGTGTGCTTCACCAGTAGTTGGGCACGTAGCGATTTGAGGAACAGTTGCTTTGTAATGAGTTCTTCTCTTATCTCTTCTTGTTTTCGAGATTTTTCTCTTAGGATGTGCCATTTTCTATGTTATTTATTATCCGTTAATAGTTTTTTTAATGTATTCCAACGAGGATCAATTTCCTCTTCAGTTTCTTTTTTTTCTGTACCAGGTTGTAGTTCTTCTAGCTTTTCGAGTATTTCAGACTTCAATGTTCCATCTTCAATACCAGGATGAATTCTTTTGGAAGGAACTGCCAACACAATCATTTCATATATATATTGTGCTACATTGATTTCATATTCTCCATGAGGAACGATTAAAATTTCTTCATTTTCATCGTTATATTCATGTCCAAATTTTACAATCAAGTTTAAATTCCCTTCTACAGGCTGCTCAAAAGGCTCATTCGTCACATCACAATTTACATTTACAGTACCTGAAGCGTTGAAAGTTAGCTCAAGCATTGTTGCTTTTTTGTGAAATTCTAATGTTGCATTTATTGCAGTTGCATTGAATTCATCAAATTCAAAAAGTTCAAAGAACGTATTATCAATTTGATAATCAAACTGGTGTTTTCCTTCTTTTAATCCTATAAAAGGAATCGTAAAGTCCTTTAGTACCATCATCTTAAACATCAGTTTCGAGCGTGCAAAGATATAAATTTTTCTTTACCCACATAAAGTTGTCAACATTTTTTTGTTTATATCTTACTTGGTTGCTTTTTTAGGGGATTTTCCGCGATCTCTTTGTATATGTTTCTGTTTCTAAAAATCTGTATTCCAGTGAATACTGCTTCTTTGAACGAGTTGTGATCTGCTTTGTTTTTTCCCGCAATTTCGTATGCAGTTCCATGATCGGGCGAAGTACGCACTTTGTTTAGTCCTGCTGTGAAATTTACACCTTGTCCAAACGATAAAGTTTTAAACGGAATCAGTCCTTGATCGTGATATGCTGCTAAGATGGCATCAAAGTTTTTATAATTGCTAGAGGCAAAGAAACTATCTGCCGCATACGGTCCAAAGACTAGCTTGCCTTCATTTTTAATTTTTTCCAGCGTCGGCTTTAATATTTCATCATCTTCTACACCAATGACACCATTGTCTCCAACATGCGGATTGATCCCTAAAACAGCAATTTTTGGCTTAGCAACTCCAAAATCCTGTTTTAAGGTATTATATATAATGTTTACTTTCTTTTCAATCAGTTCGGGCGTAATGGCTGCCGAAACATCTTTTACTGCTACATGATCTGTCAACAATCCCACACGAAGCGTATCGTTTACCATTAACATTAAGCTATCACCTTCTAAGGTTGCTCCCAAATAATCGGTATGACCCGGAAATGTAAACTCTTCCGATTGCACATTGTGTTTATTAATAGGTGCCGTTACCAAGACGTCTATCATTCCTTCTTTTAAAGCATTGGTAGCTTCCGTAAACGATTTTATCGCAAACTTCCCAACAGCTTCAGATGATTTTCCATATTCAATATTCACAGCTTCTTTGGTAATGTTTACAACATTAATTTTTCCGTGCTGTATCTTTTCTGCATTGGGAATACCATGCAAGTTCGTATGTATATTGAAATGCTTTTTTTGAAATGATAAAATTTTAGTAGATCCAAAAATAACAGGCGTACATAATTCTAACATCCTATTATCTTTGAAGGTCTTCAAAATTACCTCTGTTCCGATACCGTTTAAGTCACCAACCGAAATTCCTACTTTTATTTTTTCCTCTTTCTTCATTTACGTAATTCAGACTTTTATTTCTTAATTTTACATGCAAATTTAACGAAATTAATAGATGTTCACAGGGATTATTGAAGAATTAGGTGTGATTACGCATTTAGAGCGCGAAAAAGAAAACCTTCATATTACAGTTCAAAGCAGTTTAACAAGCGAATTAAAAATTGATCAAAGTGTAGCACACAATGGTGTTTGCTTGACGGTGGTTGATAGAAATCTTACAGAGAATACATATGTAGTTACTGCCATTCAAGAAACTTTAGATAAAACCAATCTTGGTCATTGGAAAGTAGGCGATCGTGTTAATTTAGAACGTGCAATGAAGTTAGGAGACCGTTTGGACGGACATATTGTACAAGGTCATGTAGATCAAATTGCGACATGTATATCTGTAAAAGAAAGTGACGGAAGTTGGTATTATACCTTTGAATATGATCCTTCTTTAAGCAATATTACTATTGAAAAAGGGTCGATTACAGTAAATGGTACAAGTTTGACAGTGGTAAATTCGGAAAGAAATTCTTTTTCGGTTGCTATTATTCCATATACATATAGCCATACAGTCTTTCAATATATGAAAGATGGCTCAATTGTAAATTTGGAATTTGATGTTATAGGGAAATACGTTGCAAGACTTCAGGGGCTGTCGAAGTAATTACTTTTTTACTTTTTTCCGAATACCATACAATAATCCAGCGGCTAATACGCCTACCAAACCAGCATCGATCGGGAATCCCGGTGGAGGCGGTGGTCCAGGTGGCGGAGGTACGATTTGGGCGTGTGTTGTTGTTAAAAAAGCTAGTGCTAGTATAACAAAACACAACAGGGTCTTTTGGTTTAATTTTGCCATAACGGTGTAAAAGTATAAAATTATAGGGTTTGACAAAATATTTTATGTTATATCATTGCAAATTTATCTATGAAACGACAAAAAAAGACGTCGAACTCAGATTTTTACTAGGTTTTTTTTGTCCAATTCCCACAAACAAACTACTCTTATGTTCTCCTAAATTACAATAAAAAAGTAGATTTACAGCATATACTTTCAAAAGGAATATGCGTTTTATAGCTTATCTTACTGAAACACATTCTGGTAGATTCTAAATTTTATTAAGTTTTTTTTAAGACTTAGAAAGTAAACTTATAGATAAATTTGCAGTCTAACCATCTAAATAACCTCTCCAGATGCGAAATATTATACTTTCGATTCTTGGGGCACTACTTATTGCCGGTGCCTTCTATTTCGGAAACATTATAGCCAATGGTAAACAGAAAAAAAGACCTGTTCCCAAAAAAGTAATCAAAACAGTATATACAAATACCGTTCAAAATGGCACGATTCCTATTGTTATTTCTGCCAACGGAAATCTTGTAGCTAAAAGACGTGTAGAGTTGTATGCAGAAGTACAAGGTATTTTTAAAACAAATAGAAAACTGTTTAAGCCAGGACAAAAGTATCGTCAAGGAGAAACATTGATTCGTATTGATGCTGCCGAATATTATGCCAATGTGCAGTCGTCAAAAAGTAATTTGTACAATTCAATTGCGGCGATTATGCCTGATTTACGATTGGATTTCCCAGATATCTATCCAAAATGGCAACAATATCTTTCTAATTTCGATCTAAATAAAACCACGCCGAAGTTGCCTGAAATGACTACAGAAAAGGAAAAGTACTTTATTACTGGACGTAGCATTGTCACTAATTATTATAATGTTAAAAACTTAGAGCAACGTTTATCTAAATATACCATTAGCGCACCATTTTCAGGAATTTTAACCGAAGCCTTGGTTACTGAAGGTTCTTTGATTAGAAACGGGCAAAAACTAGGTGCTTTTATCGATGATTCTGTCTACGAAATGGAAGTTGCATTAAGCAAACAATATGCGAGTCTGCTAAAAGTTGGCGAAAAAGTAGCATTGAATAATTTAGAGAATACCGAAAAATTCTCAGGAATTGTTTCCCGTGTCAACGGAAGTATTGATGCAACCACACAAACCATTACTGCTTATATCGAAGTAAAAGACGAGAAACTGAAAGAAGGGATGTATTTAGAAGCAAATCTAAATGCCAAAGAAGAGACCAATGCTATTGAAATAGATCGGAATTTAGTACTTGATGATAATCAACTATTTGTTGTAAGAGACAGTATACTAGACATGATAAAAGTAAATCCTGTGTATTTCTCGGATACAAAAGCAGTGGTAAAAAGTATTCCTAATGGAACCGTTATTTTATCAAAATCAGTGCCTGGTGCATACGCTGGTATGTTGGTAAAACCGCTCACTTCTCAAAATTCAAAAGATACTATAACACCTATTGCAGAACCTAAAAAAGTAAAGTAAGTCATGAGAAAAATAATTGCTTACTTTATAAAACATAGTGTTGCAGTAAATATCGTGATTGCTTTTTTTGCAGTCTTTGGAATTTATGGAGCGTATACGTTAAATTCTTCTTTTTTCCCGTTGGTCGATTCCAAAAATGTAACGATCAATGTTACGTATCCTGGAGCATCTCCACAAGAAATTGAAGAAGGAATTGTCCTAAAGATTGAAGACAATCTGAAAGGATTAAGCGGCGTAGAACGTGTAACCTCAACTTCTAATGAAAATAGCGGAGTTATCAATATTGAAATTGAAAAAGGAAGAGATATTGATTTTATGCTGTTGGAAATTAAAAATGCAGTCGATCGTGTGCCTTCATTTCCAACAGGTATGGAACCTTTGGTGGTTGCCAAACGAGAAGCGGTCCGTGAAACGATATCTTTTGCAGTCAGTGGTAAAGGAATTCCGTTAGTCACACTAAAACAAATAGGAAGACAAGTAGAAAACGATTTGCGCGGTATTGATGGTATTTCGCAAATTAATATTACAGGATATCCAGATGAAGAAATAGAAATTGCCATCAACGAAACTAACTTACTCGCCTACGATCTCTCGTTTACAGAAGTATCTAACGCCATTAATCAAGCGAGTCTAATTACGACTGGTGGAACGATAAAAACAAGCGCTGAAGAATATCTAATTCGCGCCAACGCTCGTTCGTATTATGCAGATGAATTGTCCAACTTAGTGGTAAAATCAGATGCATCTGGACGAATTATTCGCTTAAAAGATGTTGCCGAAGTACGCGACCAGTTTTCGGAAACACCGAATGCCAATTATTTTGATGGGAATCTTTCGATCAATATTAGCATTACAAGTACCAATACCGAAGATTTAATTTCTTCCGCAGAAAAAACCAAAGAATACATTGCTGAGTTCAATCAAAAATATGATAATGTTCAGTTGGATGTGGTAGGTGATCGATCAAAAACATTGGTACAACGAACCGAATTATTGACAGAAAATGCAGTGATAGGTATGATTCTCGTACTCATATTTTTATCTCTTTTCTTAAATACACGTTTGGCATTTTGGGTAGCTTTTGGATTGCCCGTTGCCTTCCTAGGAATGTTTATGTTGGCAGGCTATTTCAATGTCACCATTAATGTATTGTCACTTTTCGGGATGATTATCGTGATTGGAATTTTGGTTGATGATGGAATTGTCATTGCAGAAAATATCTATCAACAATATGAAAAAGGGAAATCGCCAGAAGAAGCCGCTATTGATGGCGTTATGGAAGTATTGCCCGCTATTATTTCTGCCATAGTCACCACTATTTTAGCCTTTAGTATTTTTCTGTTTTTAGATGGTCGAATAGGTGATTTTTTCGGAGAAGTATCTATCGTAGTGATGCTTACTTTAGTAGTTTCCTTAGTAGAAGCTTTGATTATATTACCAGCGCATTTAGCACATTCAAAAGCCTTGCGAGCACACAATAAAGAACCCAAAGGACTCTTGCCACGATTATTTTCAAAACTTCGCTACATCAATACATTCGGAGATGCTATTATGACTTGGCTTCGTGATAAAGTCTACAGTCCAGCTTTAAAATTTTCGTTAAAATATAAATTCTTAACCTTTGCTTTCTTCATTGTGTTTTTAATTTTAACGCAGGCAAGTTTTCAAGGCGGAATCATTAGAGGTGCATTTTTCCCAAGAATCGCTAGTGACCGAGTAACAATTACGCTCAACATGCCTAATGGAACCAATGAAAATGTTACGGATAGTATTATTTCTTTTATAGAAAGCAAAGCAAAAGAAGTTACCAAAGAAATTAATGACGAATATATTGGCAAAGACGATGAAAAATATTTAGTAGAAAACATCATTAAAAGAATTGGTCCTGGTTCTTCTACAGCCAGATTAGAAGTCAATTTATTACCTGGTGAAGAACGTCCTAATGTAATTACTTCCGATTTAGTTTCCAATCGAATAAAAGAAGCTGTAGGAGATGTTATTGGTACGGAAAGTTTGGTATATGGTAGTGGTGGAAATTTTGGTGGACTTCCTGTTTCGGTATCCTTATTAGGAAATAATATTGCTGAATTAAAAGCTGTAAAAACAGAGCTAAAAGAAGTTCTTAAAGGCAATGTATTATTAAAAGATGTTACAGATACTGATCCTGCCGGAATTAAAGAAGTGCGCTTACAGCTCAACGAAAGTGCATACGCTTTAGGCTTGAATTTACGAACGGTAATGACACAAGTACGATCGGCATTTTTTGGAGCACAAGCACAACGTTTTCAACGTGGACAAGATGAAATTAGAGTTTGGGTACGTTATGACAAGCCAAATCGATCTTCCATCAATAATTTAGACGACATGCGCATCATCACGCCAAGTGGACAACGTGTGCCTTTAAAAGAAATTGCGAGTTATAGTATTGCGCGTGGAGAAGTTGCCATCAATCACTTAGAAGGCCGTCGTGAAATTCAGGTTTCTGCAGATATCAAAGACACGAAAAAAACAAGTGCCACCGATATTATGGCAGAACTGAAAGACGAGATCATGCCTGAAATTTTATCTCGTTATCCAACCGTAACACCATCTTACGAAGGACAAAACAGAGAACGTAATAAATTGATGGATTCCTTAGGTCCAGTAGGTTTAACGGTGTTGCTCTTAATTTATATTGTCATCGCTTTTACCTTTAGAAGTTACAGTCAGCCATTATTACTATTGTTGCTAATTCCGTTGAGTTTGCCAGCTGTGGCTTGGGGACATTGGATGCACGATTTTTCAGTAAATATTTTATCCATGTTAGGAATTATTGCCCTGATTGGAATTATGGTAAACGACGGACTCGTATTGATTGGAAAATTCAATAATAATCTACGGGAAGGAATGTCGTTTGACGATGCTTTGTATGAAGCAGGTCGCGCACGTTTTAGAGCCATCTTCTTAACTTCTATTACAACGGTTGCTGGTTTGGCTCCTTTAATTTTGGAGGAAAGTAGACAAGCACAGTTTTTAATACCAATGGCAATTTCTATTGCCTACGGAATTGGCTTTGCAACCGTATTAACTTTAATTGTATTGCCTATTTTCTTATCCTTTAGCAATTATGTTAAGAAAATAGGAAAATGGTTGTATTACAATAGAGATGTCACAAAAGAAGAAGTAGAGCGTGTGGTACGAGAAAAACAGCATGAATCGCATCTCTTAGAAGAAAAGCAATTACAAGAATCCGCAAAATTAGAAACCTTTGAAGCTTTTAAAGATTAAAACGAAGCAAATGCATCACAGAACTTATATCACTTATATATTAGTTTTCTTCGGAATATACATGAATGCGCAAGAAATCTTAACACCAGATAATGCCATTCAGCTAACCTTAGAACATAATTACGGAATTCAAATTGCCAATAATACGGTAAAAGTTGCCGAAAATAATACCAGTATTTTAAACTCAGGATATTTACCAACGGTGACAGGAAGTGCAGGCGCAACGTATAATTTAGACAATACAGAAGCCGAATTTTCTAATGGAAATACAACCGTTTTAAATGGTGCCGAAAGTTCACGTTACAACGCATCGGTAAACCTCAACTATACGTTATTTGATGGTTTGGGCAGATTGTATAATTACAAACGATTAAAGCAACAATATCAATTGTCGGAGTTGGAAGCACGTGAAACGATTGAAAACACATTGCTACAATTATTTTCTGTGTACTATTCGGTAGCACAACTTTCTGAAAACACCAATGCCATTAAAGAGACTTTTGAAATTTCGAAAGAACGTTTGGTACGTTCAGAATATCAGTTTGAATATGGTCAAAACACAAAACTAGATGTGTTGAATGCCGAAGTTGATATTAATAATGACAGTATTACGATTGTAAATACCGTGCAACAATTGATCAACGCCAAGCGCGATTTGAATGTGATTTTAGGAAATAAATTGACACAAGATTTTAATGTAGATACGAATATTTCATTTTTGTTTCAGTTGGATAAAGAAGATTTATGGACAAAAACGCAGGCAAACAATGTTTCACTCTTGCAAGCCAATAAAAATATTGACATTAGTACGTTGGATATAAAATCGAATCGTTCGCAGTATTTACCAACCGTTGGATTGACGGGAAGTTACGGCTGGAATCGAAATAATAACAATGCAGCGGCATTCGTAGCTGTTTCTACCAATACAGGACTTTCTGGTGGCATTAATTTATCTTGGAATCTGTTTGATGGTGGAAGTACACTAACACGTGTAAAAAACGCTAAAATTGCCTTAGAAAATCAGCAATTGCAAAAAGAGCAGATTTTAATCGATTTAGAACGTAATTTCAACAATGCTTGGGACGATTATCAAAATAAAGTATTGATTTTCCAATTGCAGGAAGAAAACATTAAAACTGCACAAAATAACTTTAATCGTACCAAAGAAAAGTTCAAAATAGGACAGGTGAATTCCATTGAATTCCGACAAGCACAGCTAAACTTATTAAATGCCGAACTGAGCAGAAATCAAGCAAAATACAACGCAAAACTAGCAGAATTGGTGGTTTTACAGTTAAGTGGCGATTTGTTGAATGTGAAGTTTTGATTCTTTTTTAGACTTGGCTTTGCCTCTTAGATTGTTAGACCGCTTTGCTTTTAGAGCGGCTTCGCCTTTTGGACTTATGCTTACGCTTGTTTTTGTTTATTCGTTTTTTGTCTATTTTTCTTGAAACTTACATCAAAAATATACCTTAAAATAGAAGAAACATTGAGCGAAATTGAAATGTAATCTCGATTCTGACATTTGGAATTTGCGGAGAAGACACAACGTCACATCGAGTGGTTTTTCGTAATGAAATGGAAAAAAATTGTATCGAGATGTTCTTGTGAATTCACTTTTTCGGTATTTCAAACATCATTCTGAGCTTAAAATGAAGGATTTTTTACGTCTTTGAGAAGTTTACGACGAAGCAACCTGTTTCTAAAGTTACAGATAGCTTCACTTCTTTCGCTATGACGAACCCAAGAAGTCTAACAATCCAACAGGCGAAGCCGAATCTAAGAGGCAAAGCCAAGTCTAAGAGCAAAGCGATCTAAAAGGCGAAGCCGAGTCTAACAGCGAAGCGCATCTAACCATCTAACTCCAACTTATACCCAACGCCATGCACATTGCTTAGCTTAATATTTTCGTCGTCTTTGAGTTTTTTACGAAGTTTAGAAATATATGTATCCAAGCTTCTTCCGACAATAACACCATTGTCTTCCCATACTTTTTTGGTCAATTCGTCACGTGTAACGACTTGATTCAGGTTTTCGGAAAAAATTTGCAGCAACTCACATTCTTTTTTAGACAGATTGATTTCAGTTGCTTGTTTCACCAATTTATTTTGTGTTGGATAAAAATGGAAGCTTCCAATTGTAGCAACAGGTTCTGATGTTTCTGTACTAGTTTCGTTTGTTTTTTTCTTTCGAAAGAAGAAGAAATCCATCACAATGAAAGTCAACACAATAAAACCATATAACAAGAAAGAAATTCGTGTATACGCGGTTTTTATTTCTGTAAAGCGGATTTCTACAGTATAACAGTTTTTGGGTAAAGAACGACTTCTACAAGGAATAATAGTACTTTCTTCAATTGCTGTCTTCTGATAACTATACCCAACTTCACCATCTTCACATTGAATGACCTCAACAAGATAATTTGAAGGCAATTTTGCTTTTTGAAAACTATTTTCAACAATGGTTACTAAACTGTTAGGTTCAAAAGTCAATTGACTTTTAAAAGAAAGCTCATATTTCGAATTTCTGATTTCTTTTACGGGTAAAATTAATGAGGTACTATCATTTTCAGACAATAAAAGTTTATTTCCAACATCGCGCAATGCAATCTTTACAGTTTCAGAAAATGCTGTCTGCGCTTTGCTGGGTTTTGAAAACTGCCAAATCAGTAGCCCAATTATAATGAAAATACAATATAAATAAATCCGTTTTTTGTTCATAGCTGCTGTAAAGAACATACAATTTCGTGACTTTTTACAACTGTTGACACTTCTTTTACACTTTTTTGACACTTTTTAATACGACTCCGATCTAGTTTTACTTCGAAATCAAAAACAATCAAAAAAATGAACACACTTATTCCCTGTATCATCATGCTCTTCCATATGAACTTTACAACATACTTTGAGCAATTTTCACGAGAAGAAATCTTTCAAAAGAAAGAACCTTACGACCTACAACTTCACGTAAAACATCTAAAAGACAATACTTATCATTTAATCGTAACGATGGAATTAGCAGAAAAAACACATTATGTGTCACCGCATTCCAAAGGTGATTATATAGGTCGTTTTTATATTGATGTTGAAGAAAATACGCAACTAAAAGCAAAAGGTACACTTTTAGAAAATCCAACACCAAAGGAAACTTCTGATCCATGGACAGGAAATCCAGTAAGTTTTGTTCGCGAAAATACTAGCTACCAACAGCAATTTATAGTTACCGATACCAACGATTTTACAATTAATGGCGTCATTGGTTTTGTCATAGAACCACGCTGCACCATGGAAAACGTCAAATTTTCTATTGTAAACAAATCAGGAAAACTTAGCATTCAAAAAACAAATTAATCAAACAAATACGAAGATGAAAAAATTACTAGTTTACATTGCTTTTTTAGCAGTGACGCAAATATATGCACAGGAACAACTTCCGATCAATACTTCAAAAAGCGAGATCAAATGGTCCTGCGATTATAGCTTTTACTTTAACGGTCATTATGGATACGTAAATTTTCAAGAAGGCTATTTTATTAAAACTGGAACTGTGATTACTGGCGGCCGTTTTATCATTGATCTCAATACCATTATGGCAACCGATATGGAAGCTGAAGGCAATAAAAACTTAACGGCACATTTGAAAGATCCTGATTTTTTTGATGTGAAAAAATATCCAAAAGCAAGCTTGGTCATTACCAAAATTACCTATCACGATCCTACGCATTTTGAAGCAGAAGCCAATTTAACCATCAAAGGCATTATAAAGCCTGTAAAGTTTCAGGCGGCTCTAAATTTTGAAGAAAAAACGATGACCACTAAGTTTAAAATTGATCGTACACGTTGGGGAATTAATTATAATAGTACCATAAAAGATAGTGCAATTTCTGATGCTATTGGTTTTGAAGTACAATTAAGTTTGTAATTTGCAGTTATGAAAAATATACTATACATACTCACACTTTTTTGTACAATATCTGTATTTGGGCAAGAAGACGAAGATTATACAATTCGTTTGATTCCTCCTGATGATTCTTGGCGACAAGAAGTGATTCCGATGCCTTTAGGTTTTGCGCCTCAAATTCCGGTGAATGGTATCGAGGAAGTTCTGTTTGCCAAAGGTTGGTCAACCAAAGGTGACGACACTTTTTGGACGTATGCATTTCTTTGGAATGTAAACCAAATTGAAACACTTACTATCAATCAATTGGAATTGTATATGCAATACTATTTTGATGGTTTAATGACTGCTGTCAACAAAGATAAAGACAAGGTTGTGCCAAAAACAGAAGCATTGTTCCTCAAAAAAGAGGCTGGTTATTTTGTTGGAAAAATACAATTGTATGATGCATTTCATACCAAAGATATCATTACGCTCAACTGTACTGTAATGCAATATCAGTGTCCAAAAACGAAAAAATCAATGGTGTTATTTCATTTTTCTCCAAAGGAATTTGGACATGCTACTTGGAATAAATTACATACTGTAAAACTCAAGGAAAACCCTTGTGAAGAATAAAGAAGTATTTATGATAATAATAAAAACCTTTCCTGAATAGGAAAGGTTTTTGCCAAAGAACCAACTATTAATTACTAAGCTAATTATGAACGATTAGTTTCTTAGTAATTTGACGTGTATCCTTACCCGAAATTTTCACAATATATATTCCAGATTTTAAGTTGGCTACATCTATTTGTGTTGTTGTAGATACTGTTGTTAACACCTTTTTCCCTAAAGTTGTATATACTTCAATTTTTAAATTTTCTTCCTTAGAAGAAGCAATACGAAACGCTCCAGATGTTGTAGGATTGGGATATATTGCATAATTATTAGAAGCCTTTATAAATTCATCATTGCTTAGTGTCCCTGGATTTTCATATGCTCCTAAATCTAAGATGTTAAAAAATCGGAATTCACCTGTAACATCTTGTGAATAAGGTCCAGAACTTACACCTGCTGCTTCCAATAATGGAGATGTATTTTTAGGCATTAATCCGTCATCCAAAGTTCTCCAAATATTATCAGGTCCGCGTGGATTATCAATATCAACAAATATATCAGCCGCTGTTTGCGAAGATAAATCTGTAAAATGAGCTGAAGCATCATCAACCTCATCATAAGGCGATTGTGAATCTGAAGCGTTATACGTATTACTAGAAGACGAAGTATCTAAATCACCTGAAACATCGCCAAAAGTTCCATTATTAAAAAATACAGACGCACGTACATGATTGTCTGAGTTTAAATAGTTTTCTAAATCTAATGGCGTTTTATTTTGATTTACAAAAGTTCCGTTATATACAGTAATTTCCGAATCATCGGCTACAATGGCACTTCCACGATTAAAAGCATAATTACCATAAAACACAGGATTGTAAAAAAACACTCTACTAGAGTTTGTGATAACAACTCCGCCACCAGTTCCACCAACTCCTGAAAATAATTCAGCTCTATTACTTTCAAAAATGGCGTTGTATAGTAACGGGTTACAATTGGTCAACAACAATCCACCACCAGCATTTACGCTAATAGCTTCATTAAAAGAAAAAGTAACATTCTCAATTACAACTCTATCTGCAAATGGCGTAACTTCTGCATTTAAAAGATAAGCGCCACCGCCTCTATTCGCTTTATTTTCTTCAATAATTAAATTTCTTAATGTCGTAAAAGCATAGGTCATATATAAGCCTGCTCCTTGACCAGAGAAAAAAGTACGTCCGTCAAAACTAATAGTTACGCCGCCTTTTGCATTTCCATGGGTAATTGTAAAACCATCTAGCAACGCTTCTTTTGTGGTATTTGTAATGATAATAACATGATGGCTGTTATCACTAAAATTGGCTTGATTTCCTATTTCGCCACTTAATATTGTTGGGTTTGTTACCAGGTCTCTTTCAGACACACTCGTTTCTGTTCCTGCAAATCCACCATATAATTTTACATCTTTATTAAGATAAAAACACCAAGAACGTAAATCGCTTTGTACACTACTATCTGGAGACTCAGCAGGCTTATACGTTCCTGCAGCAACCCAAATTTCATCATTTACATTGGCAACATTTATTGCAGTTTGTAAGTTAGTATACGCATCACTCCAAGAAGTTCCATCATTAGCGCCTGTAGCATCTTCTTTTACATATATTTGACTAAAAACAATGGTAGAGCTTAAAAAACACAATAACAACAAGTAATTCTTTTTCATTATTTCAAATTTTTAAAAATTATTATTTCATGCTCTCGTAAGCTGCAAGTTGTACGTCTAATTCATTAAGATCACTATTAAAAACAGGTCTCATCTTAAAGAACCTTCCATCTTTTTGATAGTAGAATAAATAATCTTTAATTTCTTTCCCGCTAGACCCTTTCTTTTTAAAAATAACCCCAAAAACGCCATTTGAAAATTCTTTTGTTTCTATAAAATCTACAAAGTTTTTATCAGCAGAAACGGCTTCTTTTAACATCGCAAGATTGTCTGGAAATACTTTCTTAACAATTTCAGTGATGGTCACTCTTTTTGAAATGTAAAAATCGTAACGACTTAAATCGGTGTCATAATCTGCAATTTTCAAATTTTTAAATTCCATTCTCAAATCAGATTTTGGCACTGTCATTTTGATATTGTAGTTATCTAAAGTAATCTCTTCTGTTCCTGGACCACATGAAGTAGTTAGAAATGAAACTGTTAGCATTAGCGCGATTAATGACAGAAATTGTCTTGTTTTCATAGTTTATCAGTTTAATTATTTACTTTTTTGAATGAATTTGTAGTGATATACGCTTGTCCTTTTTTTAAATGATTCACTACACTTTCCATACTACTATGTCACAAATAGAAAAGTGTAACCTTATTATTTTTATTTTTCTTAAATATTAATAAGTATTGTGGTTGCATTTGAAAGAATTGAAACATATTTTTACGTATAAATTGACCAAGAAACTAGCGCTATAAAAAAAGTCTTTTCTGATATCGAAATTATTGAAGTACTCCAGCATCAACCAGCGTTGGAGTCTCAAGTTTTAAAATACCTTTATACTACGACAGATAAGTCTTTACGAGATTTTATTATCTCTAATAATGGTGATCATACTATCGCAGACGATATTCTTCAAGATGCTATTATTGTTTGGTATGAAAAAGTAAAAAATCAAGAATTTAAGTTACAAACCACTATATCTGGATATATATATACAGTAGGAAAGTATATTTGGTACAATAGACAACGGAAAAATAAGAAAATAATACCCTCAGAATTTGTGAATATTTCAGAAGATGAAGAAAATTTCACAGAACAAGATTTTGAATTGTTTCAGATTGACAAAACAAACTTGGTTGAGGAATTATTAGAGCAGATAGGAATCTCCTGTAAAAAAGTATTAATTGAGAGTATTTACATGAAGATTCCCATGCAAGAAATTGCGGTGATTAATGAGTTAAAAAATGAACAAGTAGCTCGAAATAAAAAGAGTAAATGCTTAAAAAAATTACGAAAAATAATTGAAGCTTCTTCTTATTTCAAGAATGCCTTAAAACATTTAAGAACATGAGTGCACATACCATTTCTGATAAAGAATTGATTGAAAAATTCTTGCGTGGAGAGTTACTTGATAATGAGAAACTTATTTTCAACACACGTAAAGAAGATCAGGCCTTCTTGATACTTTTGGAGGAAGCTGTCATTTCCTATCAAGGAAGATTAAATTTAAAAGAAAAACTTAAAAATATTGGTAAAGAATTAAGCACTGAAAAACCAAAAACCAATCAAAAATCATTGTATTGGATCTCTGGAATTGCAGCTTCCATATTGTTGCTTTTTAGTTTATATTTTCTTGTAAATCAACAAGTAAATTCTAGTGAGTTATTTGATACTTATTTTGAAGCATATCCTAACGCATATACTACCAAAGGAACAACCGAAGATAATACGCTTTCTAAAAAAGCTTTTGACTTTTATGATGTTGCAAAATATAAAAGTGCAGCAACCGCTTTTGAAGAAATAGCTAAAAAACGTGCTTTAAATTCTTCCGAACACTTTTATTACGGCATTTCATTACTTTCTACTGATGCCATTGAAAAAGCGAAATATCAATTTAAACAAGTTACCACCATGCATCCTTTGTATAACGAAGCACAATGGTATACATCTCTTTCCCTCATAAAACAAGACAGTTTAGCAAAAGCAAAAACTATTTTAACCCAAACCCAATCAATATTCAGTACAAGTAGAAAAATTAATGTAAAAAACCTATTGAACGAATTACCAGAATAAAAAATCACGATAAAATTTCGAATGAATACACCTTCTATGAAATCTAACTACATTTTTACAGCATTCCTTTTTTTCTTATCTATCTCTATATTGGCACAACAAAAAGAAGTTGATAGTGTCAACTATTTATTTGAAACGATTCCAAAAGCTTTTGAAAACAAAGATTATAAAAATGCCTTTGAACTTAGCGAAAAAGCAATAGCAACCTATAAAAACAACGATTCTTTAAGTGGTTTGGCAAACTTAACCTTGGGAAAAATTAAATTTGGTCAAAGACAATATGGTCCTTCAGTTCAGCATTTTAATACAGCTGTAGAACATTTTACAAAAAATGGCGAATACAAACTTGTCTACGAAGCGTATATAAACCTAGGAACTTTATATCGATTAAAACGTGATTATGCAACAGCTAGAAATTACTTTTCAAAAGCAATTGCAGTCATCAAAAAAAAGTATTCAAACAATCATGAAAATTTAATTGAGGCATACAAGGGAATACTTCGTGTTGAAAAAGAAGATCAAAATTTTGAGGCAGCACTTGAGTATGCAGATAAAGGTTTGCAAGTCATCAAAAAACTAGACAATCAAGCTCACGAAGCCATATTTCTAACGTATAAAGGAGATATCTTACAGCTGCAAAGAAACTTTGATCCTGCCATCGAAAATTACCTAAAAGCCATACAAATCAAAGAAAAATTATATGGTATTTATCATCGTGGAAATTTGGTAACCTACAACAATTTGGCAGGAGCGTATAGTCAATTGTATTATTTAGATAAAGCCATTGAATATCAAGAAAGAGTCATAGATATCAATCAAAAATTACCTCAAAATCAGCAAGTTTCATATACGTCCGCATACGGAAATTTGGCTGTGTACTATACAGAGTTTGGAACACCTGAAAAATCAATTCAATATCATAAAAAAGCTTTGGTGTATTTAAAACAAGAATTGGGAGAAGATCATTTTTTATATCCAATGCTGTATAAAAACTTTGGAGATACTTATTATGATTTGAAGGAGTATGAAAATGCGCAAAAATATTACAAAGCTTCGCTAGATTATTACTTAGACAACTCTAAAGTAGCTGATATTAACGCAACCGAAGGGTATACCAATCTTGCTTTGGTAGCAAAAAATACTAGAAATTTTGATGCTGCACAGAAATATTTACAAGCTTCCTTAAAAATATACCCTAAAAACCACTACTTAATTATTCCTTGTCAATTAGAACTCACTAATGTTTTTATTGCCCAAGAAAAATATGAATTGGCGAATGCTTACTTAGATAGCATTGCTCAAAAATTACCTCAAAAAGAACTTTCAGAGCTTAATTTTGACCAACTAAAAGACAGAAAAGAATATATAAATGCCAAAATAAACTACTATAAAAATGCTTCGTCAAACAATACAGATTCATTAATCTATTTTTACAAAAAAGCAATTGCACTCGATGATTATACCATAAAAGAATACACTACAGCACCTACAAAAGACTTTCAATTAAGCAAAGCTTTTCCTTTGTATGAAAGTTATGTAAAGCATATTGTTGAAAACAATCAAAAAGCAGAAGCAGAATCTGTATTAGAAATACTCGAAAAAACCAAAGCTAGGAGACTTACCGAAAGTTTCAATAAGGAAAAAAGCTCTATAGCAACAAAAATACCTGATAGTTTAGCAACTTTAGAACAGCAACTCAATGTAGATGTTGTTTTTTATGAAGAACAAAAAAGTCTGGAAATCAATGATCCACAACCGCAAAGCGATAGCTTGATTGGCGTTTACAATACCAAACTTTTTAAACTAAAACGACAACAAAATCAACTACAAGAAACATTTAAAAGTACATATCCTGATTACTATGATTTGATTTATAACAGAAAGGTGATCAATATCCAACAAGTGCAAAAATACCTGGGAGAAAAACAATCACTGATTGAGTATTTTGTAGGAGAGAATGACATCTTCATATTTGTAATTACAAAGAATACTTTTGAATATACAAGTGTGCCCAAAGACTTTCCTTTGAAAGAATGGGTTACACAATTACGTGAAGGTATTTACAATTATTGGGCATTGCCTAACAGTGCTGATGAGCAGCTAAAAAAATATAATACATTATACAAAGAAGTAGCTTTCAAACTGTATCAAAAATTAGTGCAACCTATTGAAAACGTACTAACAAAAGAGGTAATTATCATTCCTGATGGAGAACTAAATTTTATTCCTTTTGATGCTTTATTAACAGAAGAATCTTCAACGAATGATCTTATAAAAACACTACCATACCTGCTAAAAAAGCATCAAATTAGTTACAACTATTCGGCAACACTATTTGGGCAATTAAAAGAAAAAAGTAATTCCAAAGCTTCCAATGATGTGTTGGCTTTTGCTCCTAAATTTGGTGACGAAAAAATGGAAACAATTGCCATGCGTCGTAGTGGCTTAGGAGTATTAAAATATAATATTGAAGAAGTAGAAGCTATCAATAACTTATTCAATACAAGCATTTTTAA
The DNA here is from genome assembly GCF_947489565.1 of uncultured Kordia sp. Classification (GTDB taxonomy): domain Bacteria; phylum Bacteroidota; class Bacteroidia; order Flavobacteriales; family Flavobacteriaceae; genus Kordia. Next base: position 28,985 of record NZ_CANLEA010000011.1, read on the forward strand.
AAATGACCTTGCCACAAAAGCGAATTTTATTTCAAATGCAAAAGATCATAAAATAATTCACTTATCCACACACGCTAAGTCGAATGATATACAAGGAGATGATTCATTTATTGCTTTTAGTAAAAGTCATGATTCATTAGAAAATAATCAACTGTATGTTCGAGAGCTCTACAACCTAAACCTAGATGCTGATATGGTAGTTTTAAGTGCCTGCGAAACAGGTATTGGAGAATTAAAAAAAGGAGAAGGTGTTATTAGTTTGGCAAGAGCCTTTACGTATGCAGGTGCAAGAAGCACTATTACAAGCCTTTGGAATGTAAATGATGCGCAAACAACCAAATTAATGACCTTGTTTTATAACAATTTAAAGGAAGGAATGACCAAAGATGAAGCCTTGCACAAAGCAAAGTTACACTATATTGAAAGTGAAGATTTAGCGGCACCTTATTTCTGGGCAGCATTTATTCCTGCAGGGAATATGGATGCCATTCAGTTTAGTGAAAATACTCAGAAATATTATATAATTGGTGGCTGTTTGGCTTTCCTACTCTTAGGATTCGGAATCTACCAAAAAAGAAAAAAAGCAGCCTAAAATAGTTGAAAATCGCTATAAACCCAGAGAAGTTGTTTTCTCTGGGTTTTTTAATGTAAAAAAGCTTCGTAAACCAAAAACACAGTTTCATCAGAAAAAATTCGGCTTCATCAGTTTCTCGATTAAAAATGCATGCTGTCAAAATAGTTTTGTCCTGTAATTTAAAAAATCGAAAAACTCATGAAATTATATGTAAGCATTTTGTTTCTACTGTCCTTTTTTATGGCGCAAGCCCAGGACCAATATACACTTAGCGGTTATATTAAAGACAAAGCTTCTGGAGAAAGTCTTTGGGGCGTAAATATTACAGTGTCCGCTAATCAAGGAACCATCACCAACGATTATGGCTTTTATTCTATCAAATTGGCAAAAGGAACGTATAAGGTTTCTGTTACGTATTTAGGGTTTAAAACTATTGAAAAAGAAGTTGTTTTAGATAGTGACCAAAAAATTAGTTTTGAGTTGGAAGAAGATTCTGCCGAATTAGGCGAAGTTATCATTACTGCAGATAAAGCTACCAAAGCTGTACAATCTACAGAAATGAGTGTGGTGACCCTAACTTCTAAAACCATTAAAAAATTACCAACGGTTCTTGGAGAACCTGATTTATTAAAGTCAATTCAACTACTACCAGGTGTTTCAAGTGTTAATGATGCAGCTTCTGGTTTTAATGTGCGAGGCGGTTCTGCTGATCAGAATTTAATTTTATTGGATGATGCTGTTATTTATAACGCCTCGCATTTATTTGGGTTTTTCTCGGTGTTTAATACCGATGCCGTAAAAGACTTAAAACTGTATAAAGGTGGAATTCCTTCTGTGTATGGAGGAAGACTTTCTTCTGTATTAGATATCAAGCAAAAAGAAGGAAATACCAAAGACTTTAATGCGGAATTAGGCATTGGACTTATTTCGAGCAAAGGTTTGGCAGAAGGCCCAATATTTAAAGATGAAAACGGCGAAGCCAAAGGAAGTTATATGCTTGCTGGAAGAACCTCATATATTGGATTGTTTGCAGGACTTTCGGAAGAATTTAAGGATACCAAAGTTTCCTTTTACGATATCAATTTAAAAGCCAATTATAGTATCAATAAGAACAATAGAATCTTTCTTTCGGGATATTTTGGAAGAGATAATTTTGAAATTGACAACTTTTTAGGAACACGATGGGGAAATGCTACAGGAACTCTAAGATGGACAAGTGTTTTGAGTGATGACCTATTTTTGCAAACCTCAGCCATTTTTAGCAACTATGATTATAACTTAGATAATTTAAGAACTGGATCTGAATTTCGCTGGAATTCAAACATTTTAAACTACAATTTTAAACCCAGACTTACCTGGTTTATCAATGCTAACAATACCTTAAAAACCGGATTCGATTATACATACTACAACTTTCAACCAGGAGAAATAAAACCATTGAAAAACTCGTCCATCAATCCTGAAAAATTTAGAGAAAAATTCGGTGCCGAAATTGGCGCGTATGTCGATTTAAAACAGAAACTCTCTGAAAAACTGAGTCTGCAATACGGTTTTCGTATCTCAAATTTTAATCGAATCGGTAAAGATGTAATTCCAACGTATGCCACTGGAAATCCATTAACCTATGATGCTGTACAAGATATTTACCAAGAAAATGAAGTTACAGGCGAAACAGCTTTCAGCAAAGGAAAAAAGATCAAAGATTTTTATGGTTTTGAACCGCGATTCTCTGCACGTTATTTAATTAATGATAATAGCTCCGTAAAGTTTAGTTACAACCGAATGTATCAATATTTGCACCTTATTTCCAATACAACTTCTGCAACACCATTAGATGTTTGGGCGCCAAGTGGTCCTTTTTTAAAGCCACAATATTCAGATCAAATTGCTTTAGGATATTTCCAATCTTTAAAAGACAACAAATATGATTTTAATGCAGAAGTATACTATAAAAAGATGAACGATGTCACTGATTTTATTGATGGTGCCGATTTATTATTCACCAAAAGTATTGAAACAGAAGTTGCACAAGGAGAAGGACGCGCGTACGGATTTGAATTGCAAGTCAATAAAAACAAAGGAAAACTCACAGGTTGGTTGAGTTATACCTTGGCAAGAAGTGAACGCAAAGTACTAGGAATTAATAACAACCAGTTTTACGCTTCCAATAACGATCAATTGCATGAATTGAATCTTGTAGGTATGTATAAGCTAAACGATCGTTGGGAATTTGGTGGAAACTTCGTGTTTGGTTCAGGAAAACCTGTCACCTATCCAACAGGACAATATGAGCAAAACGGTATTGTTGTGGCAGATTATCAAAACAGAAATGGCGATCGATTGCCAGCCTACCACAGACTTGATGTATCTGCCACTTTGTATCCAAAAAAAGGCAATAGAGGAAAATGGATTTTTAGTTTGGCAAACCTGTACAACAGACAAAATGCGGCTTCTATTTACTTTAGAGAAGTTAGTGAACTCAACGGCGTTGAAATGTCAACAGGAACTACCGAAGCCATTAAACTCTCTTATTTTGGAATTGTTCCAAGTGTTACCTATCAATTTAAATTTTAAAAGCATCAAATCATGAAGAAACTAATTTTTAGCCTTGTCATACTTTTTATCGTAAGTTGCGAAACGGAAGTAACCAACGATATTACCTTAAACGGATCTGCGCCTCGATTAATTATTAATGGCGGAATAGAACGCAATACAACAACGCCGTTAGCCGAACAACGCATTGAGCTTACCTCAACTATTGGATTTTTAGATACTGGCGATCCAACACCAATTACAGATGCACAAGTAAGTGTTAATGATGGAACAACTAATTTTGATTTTGCGCATGTTGGAAATGGTGTGTATACAAATTCGGATATTGTAGCTACCTTAGATACTGAATATACCGTTACCATTATTTGGCAAAACGAAATGTATGTAGGTAGTGATACCTTGACAGAAGTTCCAAATTTTGACAATGTCTATGCAGAGTTTGAAGCAGAAACTTTATTTACGGATGAAGGATATTTTGTAAAATTTGATGCTACAGATCCAGCAGGAATTGAAAACTATTATTACTATAGAGTGTATAAAAATGGAGAATTTTTTATTGTGGCCGATCCAGGGAATAGTTTTACTTTGGTAGAAAGCGATGAGTTTTTTGACGGACAACAACGCGTTGGTGTAAAACCGAATGAAGAAGTCATTTTTCAAATTGGAGACACTGCCAAAGTAGAGCAATTGTCTATTACAGAAGCCTATCATGATTTCTTAGTAGAACTGTTTACGCAAACTGGGAATCAAGGACTTTCTTTTGTTGGAAATCCGCCGCCTGCGTCCATACGAAGTAATGTTTTAAACACAGATACGCCAAGTAACAGAGCTTTGGGTTATTTTTATACCGTTGATGTTGCAGAAGAAACCATAGAAATTGTGGAATAAACGAATTCAAGACCAACCTTGAAACTTTTAAATCTAGATTATTGAGTAAAAATTAGAACTAATGTTTAAAAACGGAAGAATATACATCTACGGAATTTTTGTGATGCTTATTGTAGTGTTTAACTTCATCTATGAGTTGGAGCACACAACTTTAAAAGAAGCACTACAGGAATCTATCGTTATTTTTCCTATGGGATTTTCATTTATTTGGATGATTTACAAATCCCGAAAGTTCTTAATCAATAAAGTGCTTCATTTTAAAGGTAAAATCATCAATACCTCAAATAAAATAGTACTGGGAATCATTATTTTTCTAAAAGCATTAACAATTACATTTTTAAGTGAAATAATCGTTACATTTTTCTTTGTAGATGAAGGGGAAGACACTACTGTTTTTTCAGAAGAAGTACTATTTCTAGTTACCCTTCTTGGAATTTTAGTCATTACGCTCTTTGTATATTTCTTTGAACATTATTTGGATGTCATTGAGAATAGACACAAAATGGAAATTCAGTTGTCAAAGCATAAAAGTGAAAAAATTATTTCAAAATATCTTTCACTGAAAAAGCAGCTAAATCCACATTTTCTATTCAATAGCTTTAATAGTTTATCTGCATTGATAGATTTGGATTCTCAAAAAGCAGATTCGTTTTTACAAGAACTATCTAATGTGTACAGATACAATTTAGATTACAGTGAAGAACTTGTTGTAACCGTTGAAAAAGAATTGGAGTTTATAAAGTCGTATATGGCATTGCAACGCATTCGCTTTCCTGAAAGTATCACGATTAATTATCAAATAGAAGCGGCTAAAATGAAATATTTGTTGCCTCCGATGACGCTGGAATTATTGATAGAAAACGCCATAAAGCATAATATCGTTGAAAAATCCAATCCGTTAGAAATAAACATCACTACGGAAGATGAATATATTATCATAGAAAATAATTTTCAACCCAGAACAGCTGCGGTTGACAAAGAATCGTCTTTAGGCATTGGATTAAAAAACCTAAAAAACCAATATGAGTTAATTCATATTAAAATTCCAACGTTTAACATAGAAAACGAAACGTATATTGCTCGTATTCCCTTAATACAACCCGAAATATGATGAATGCCATACTAATTGAAGACGAAGATATCGCAGCGATGAAGCTTCAAAAAATGATTCAAGATGTTGACCAAAGCATTCAAATTGTCAAAATCATTTCATCGGTAAAAGAATCTGTAGCGTATCTATCCAAACATCAACCCGATTTAATTTTTTTAGACATCAACTTGTCTGATAACAATTCGTTTGAGATTTTTAATCAGGTTTCCAACATTAAATCGAAAATTATTTTTACGACTGCTTATTCAGAATATGCCATCAAAGCATTTGAACTCAACAGCATTGATTATTTACTAAAACCCATAGCTAAAGAAGCCTTAGCACGCAGTATTCAGAAGTTAAAAGACCTAGAAAGTGAAAAAGTTCCCAGTTATACGGAATTGTTTCGAAGCTTGGAAAATAACTTTAAAAAGCGTTTTCTAGTCAAAATGAACAATTCTTTGGAAAGCATTGAAGTTGAGGATGTTGCTTATTTTTATGCAGATGAAAAAGTAACCTTTATAAAGCTTAAAAGCGGAAAAAAAATTCCGATAGACTATTCACTAAAAAAACTAGAAGAAGTCTTAAATCCAATTGATTTTTACCGAGTCAACAGAAAATATATTGTACATATATCTTCTATTAAAAAGATGTATTACTCTTCAAAATCAAAAATTGTACTGCATTTAGAACCTGCTTCTGAAGATGATACCATCACGGTTCCTATTGAAAAAGTAGGTCAATTCAAAAAATGGTTGTCTATTTAATATAAAAGCAATTTAATTCCCTCACATATATGGTTTCTTGTATTATCAAATCCAATGATTCACTTTTAATTGAAGTAACGGATGGCTTTGCAGATAACGATCTGAACAGTATTTTTCTTTTTTTAGAATCATTAATCGACGATTATTCGCGCACAAAAGTATACTTCAAAATAGAAGCAACTATCAAAAAACAGGTCGATCAAAAATTAGAAAACAATATGCGATTAAAGCCCTATCAAATATTATATCTGCCAAAAAATAATGTCTTGACGAATTAATTCAATTTCATAAGTCTATATAGTTTTTGTCAAGAAAAAAGACCTTTCGACTTTTCGGAAGGTTTTTGTTGTTTGTAAGATGCAGGTAAAAAAACCTTATTCCACAAAAAAACCTCCCAGAAAAACTGAAAGGTTTTGCGTTTTCAAAACGTGGTCCCAGCTGGGCTCGAACCAGCGACCCTCTGATTATGAGTCAGATGCTCTAACCAACTGAGCTATGGGACCGTAAAAACGGGATGCAATATTACTACTTTTTTTACTTTCGTAAAAATTTATATCGCATTAAATTATTTCCTGACACAACTCTATAAGCGTACCATTGGTAGATTTTGGATGTAAAAACACCACTAACTTATTATCAGCGCCTTTTTTAGGTGTCTCGTTTAAGACAATAAAACCTTCTTCTTTTAAGCGTGCTACCTCAGCATGAATGTCCGTTACATCAAACGCAATATGATGTACACCTTCACCTTTTTTAGCAATAAACTTCGCAATAGGACTGTCTTCACGAGTCGCTTCTAACAATTCTATTTTGCTTTCGCCCAATTGAAAAAAAGAAGTTTTTACACCTTCACTTTCTACCTCTTCCATTTTGTAATGTTCCTTATTGAACAACTTGGCAAATAATTGGTTGGATGCGTCAATATCTTTTACGGCAATTCCAATATGTTCTATTTTATTCACGTTTTTGCTTAATTTGGTGTAAAGTTATTGCAATTCAGCAGTAATGTCAACGTTTTATGGTCTTAATATTCTATTTTTGCAGAATTATGAGTGATATCGAAAGTAACAGACAGAAAAAAATAGCAGGTGTTTTACAAAAAGATTTGGTAGACATTCTGCAAGGTGCAGCAAGAAGTGGTGGATTGACAAACGTTATTATTTCAGTAACGAAAGTAAATGTTACGGTTGATCTTTCTGTAGCCAAAGTATATTTAAGCATTTTTCCACACAATAAATCAAAAGAATTATTAGAAGGAATTCAATCAAATGCGCCGTTAATTAAGCACGATTTAGCGCAGCGTGTACGTCATCAATTGCGTAAAGTACCTAATTTGACGTTTTATGTAGATGATTCTTTGGAATACATTGAAAATATTGAACAGTCGCTAAAAGGCGAAGAAAATCCAATTCAAGATCCAGATTTATTAGATAAAAGAAAGAAATCCTAGTTGAAATTTCCTCTGTACATAGCCAAGCGTTATTTGCTTTCCAAAAGTTCGCAAAACGCCATTAATATTATCAACATCGTTACGAGTGTCGTTGTGGTGATTGGTGCATTGGCTTTGTTCATTGTCCTTTCAGGATTTGCAGGATTAAAAAGCTTTAGTTTGTCATTTAGCAATGATTTTGATCCAGATCTCAAGATTGAAGCTGTAGCAGGAAAGTCTTTTCGTGTCAACGCATTACAACTCAAACAACTTCAAGAAATTCCAGAAATTGCATCGTTTTCGCAAGTGGTGGAAGAACGTGTTGTGCTGAGTTTAAACAACAAACATCATATTGCAAATATTAAAGGTGTTGATCAATACTTTAGAAAAGTCAATGCTATGGACAGCATTATGTTTGTGGGAGCTTGGGTAAATCCGAACGAATATGACAGTGCTGTAGTTGGTATTGGCATCTCAAATCTTTTAGGTCTTATAGCTGGCGATCATAGTGGTTTGCTTGAAATTATAGTGCCAAAACCAGGCACAAAAAGCATCACAAGTAGTTCTAAAAATCCGTATGAAAAGGTAAAAGTGATTACCAGAGGTGTATATCGTATCAATGAAGATTTAGACGCTAAATATGTGTTTACCAATCTCGAATTGGCACAAGAACTCCTTGATTTTGAAGTAAATGAAGTTACAAATATTGAATTTGATTTGCTTCCAGAAAGTGATGAAACTAGTGTAAAAGAAAAAATTTCTAAGGTTTTTAATGACGAAGTCTTTATTAAAAGTCGCATTGAGTTGAATGATGCTTTGTATAAAATGTTGAATACCGAAAACTTGGCGATTTACTTAATTTTCACATTGGTTTTGATTCTCGCTTTGTTTAATGTAGTTGGTGCCATTGTTATGATGATTTTAGACAAGCGTAGCAATATGAAAACGCTCTTTAGCATGGGAACCACCGTAAAAAAGATAAAGCGTATTTTCTTTTATCAAGGAATTATCATCACCACTTTAGGCGGATTGTTGGGCATTATACTTGGCGTGATCGTCGTATTTTTACAATTGCAATTCAAAATATTCTACATTACACCGAACTTACCCTATCCTGTAGAATTAAAGTTTATGAATTGTGTAACGGTATTTTTAACCATTACCATTTTAGGAATACTTGCTTCATTTTTGGCTAGTAGACGAATTACAAGAGATTTTATTGCGAATTCATAAATTTATACAAACTGATGATCGCCGAACTTCTCATATACCTCATCTAATATTTGAAAAACACCTACAGAATCATCAGTAGTTACCAAACGTTGTCTGTATTCTTTAAAATGTGGAATTCCTCTAAAATAGTTTGCATAATGACGTCGTGTTTCAAACACACCTAAACGCTCACCTTTCCAGTCTACAGACATTTGTAAATGACGTCTTGCTGCATCTACACGCTCATCCATAGTTGGCTTTGCCATGTGCGTTCCTGTTTCAAAGTAATGTTTTACTTCTCTAAAAAACCAAGGATATCCAATACTTGCACGACCAATCATTGCGCCGTCCAAACCATATTCGTCTCGCATCAACATGGCTTTTTCAGGAGAATTCACATCACCATTTCCAAAAACAGGAATGTGCATTCGCGGATTGTTCTTTACCGCTGCAATTGGACGCCAATCTGCTTCACCTTTGTACATTTGTGCACGTGTACGCCCGTGAATTGCAATAGAAGCACATCCAACATCTTGCAAACGTTCTGCAACTTCTACAATTTTAATAGAATCATGATCCCAACCTAAGCGAGTTTTTACCGTTACAGGCAATTTGGTATGTTCTACCATTGCTTTCGTTAAAGAAACCATTAAGTCGATATCTTTTAAAATTCCTGCACCTGCGCCTTTGCTAACGACTTTCTTTACAGGACAACCGAAGTTAATGTCAATAATATCTGGATTCGATTTTTCAACAATTTCCACCGATTTTAGCATAGAATCTAAGTTGGCTCCAAATATTTGAATTCCTACAGGACGTTCTTTTTCATAAATGTCTAGTTTCATGGTACTTTTTGCAGCATCACGAATCAAACCTTCTGAAGAAATAAATTCAGTATACACAACATCGGCACCTTGTTCCTTGCACAATGCTCGGAATGGCGGATCACTTACATCTTCCATCGGTGCTAACAGCAATGGAAAGTCTGGCAATTCTATGTCTCCTATTTTAACCACAATACGTTATTCTATAAAGATTTGGCAAAGATACATGAAAAATTGTAAAGTAGTAAATTACCTCAACACAAGTAAATACAATAGATGTGACTAATTTTACTCTTTCAAACGTTCTTGTTCTGCAGAAGATTTGGTACGCTGATTGGTGCTGAGTTTTGTGTTTCCGAAGTTGTAACGAAATCCTACGCGAATGGTTTGCGTATCGTAATTTGTGAAGTAGCCATTATTTTGATTGACAAACTGAGTTTGTTTGGTAAACTCTTGCCCATTTAAAATATCGTTCAGTGTAAGCGATATCGTTGCTTTTTTATTCCATAAGGTTTTACGAAGTGATAAGTTCACAAAGTTTCTATCTGTAATTTCAGAAAGTCCTTGAATATTAGAAGAAATATAAAGAATGGAAAGATTTGCGGATAAACTCTGATCTTTTAAAAATGTAAAATTATTGTCTAACGAAGTATATAAAGACCATTTGCTTTGTGTGGTTTGTACATTATCACCTAATGTAAATGTATCGCTTACATTAAATGCTGATGACACAAAAGAAACATCCCAAATATCTGTTATTGGAAAATAGGTGACAAAATCTAACCCATAATCTACACTTTTTTCAATATTAGAAGCAACACTCTGTAAAACATCACTATTGTTATCTTGTAATGTTAATTCGAAAATAGCACCTTTGTTGTATGCGTAATATGCTTCTATAAAAAATGTATCACTAATTTCTATACCAACTTTATATTTATTGGTAATAGCTGGCTGCAATCGCGGATTTCCTGTTACAAATGAAAAGTCTGTAAAATTGTATCGAAACGGATTTAAATCGTCAAAACTTGGGCGTTGTATTCTTCGACTAAAATCAGCATATATATTTACTTTTTCAGATACTTTGTGACTGATATACGCCGTTGGAAACAATTCAAAATAGTTCTGTGTATTTACTTGATTTGTGCTAAACGAATTTCCTTTGATTTCCGTCTGTTCTCCTCTAAATCCAACTTTCAAACTCCAGTTTTCCCAACTTTTTGAATAACTCACATACGCTGCATAAATAGATTCGTCGTACTCAAAAGTATCTGAATTAGCGATATCTAATGTAGAAACTCCATTCTCTATATTAAACTGCCATAAATTGCTCTTTGTATCAATATTAGCAAGCTTTGCTCCTGTTTCAAAATTTGCCGTTTCACTGATTGGCAATTCATAATCAACTTGTCCGCTCAAAATATTGGTGCGTTGATTGGCATGTGTAGAAAACGCTGTAGAAAAATCAGGATTTGCAACAACAGTATACTCTGTAGAAACATGCTGATCGTCCGCTTTATCATAATCCGTATAGTGTACATTGGCTGAAAGCTTCTCTCCTTCTTTTTCAAAATGATGTACATAATCAAGATTCAATCCTAAGTTATGTTTGTCTTTCCTAGACTTGTTTCTAGCTTCCAGTGAGAAATCTTCATTCGTAACTGTTTGGTCATCTACAACCGTATTGGTCAGTGTATTTTGTTTCCAATAAGGAAGATATAAGAGATTTCCAGAAAAGCTTAAAGTGTTTTTTGCATCAAACTCATAATCGACATTTAAACTAAAGTTATGTTGATTAGACCATGTATTTCTATTAATAAGTGAATTCCAAACGGATGTTGTATTTTCATCTTCTAAATAGTTAATGCGTTCATCATTATCTCTATTTAGTTTTGTATGTGTATAGTTGTAATTTCCAAAAATATTGAATTTCCCATGCTTGTAAAACTGATTGATTCCTGCATTATAACGCGGAAAAACACCTTGTGTAAAGTTGCCATACACACTTCCGTGATATCCAACAATTAAGTTTTTTTCCATCACTATGTTTAAAATAGTGCCGCCTTGCGCATCATAACGCGCAGGAGGATTGGTAATGACCTCAACAGATTTTACAGTTTCTGCGGGCGTTCCTTCTAGCAATTGATAAATTTCACTAGCCGAAAGATGTACTTTTCGATCGTTGATATATACTGTTGGTGTACTATTTTTTATAGATAAAGTATTATTAACCACAATAACTCCTGGCGTTCTACGCAATACTTCCCATGTATTTTCTTCGGTCAATGCAGTTCCTTGAATGTTGAAAACCAAACGATCTATCTCGCGTTTTAATACTGGTTTTTTACTTGTAATTGTAACACCATCTAATGCTTCAGTATCTTTTTGAAGCACAATGGTTTGCAAATTTAAATCTCTTGTAACTTCAATGTCTTTACTGAACGTTTTATAGCCTAAAAAACTAATATTTAGTGTGTAATTTCCTGGAATAATATTCTCAATTAAAAATATACCCGAAGTTTCTGAAGAACTACCTTTAATCACCTCACCATCTTGAAGTAGTATCGCATTAGCATACGAAATTGCCGTTTCCGAATCGGAAGCGATCAATTTACCAGAGACTTGGTAGGTTTCTTGTCCTAGTGCGGTAAAAAATGTAAAAAGCACAAATAAACTTGTGATTTTTAGGTTCATGGCTATGGTTTGGTTAATTGGGCGCAAATATATTCATTTTTATCGAACGTAGAAAAAAAGCTACATCTTTAATTAAAAAAAACTTTGTATCTGTAGTCAAAACACGTGTATTTACTTTGTAAAAAACTATATTTGCAAAATATTAGCGATGAATTAGATGAAGCACATTAGAAACTTTTGCATTATTGCACATATTGATCATGGAAAAAGTACGTTAGCTGACAGATTGTTAGATTTTACGAATACAGTTACGGAACGTGAAAAACAAGATCAATTACTAGATAGTATGGATTTAGAACGTGAACGTGGAATCACGATTAAATCACATGCCATTCAAATGGAATATACGTATGAAGGTCAGGAATATATTTTGAATTTAATTGATACTCCTGGACACGTAGATTTCTCATATGAAGTTTCACGATCTATTGCTGCTTGTGAAGGTGCTTTGTTAATTGTAGATGCTGCTCAAAGCATTCAGGCACAAACCATTTCTAATTTATATTTAGCTTTAGAGAATGATCTGGAAATTATTCCAGTATTGAATAAGGTAGATTTACCAAGTGCCAATCCTGAAGAAGTAACCGATGATATTGTTGATTTATTAGGTTGCGATGCCGAAGAGGTAATTCACGCAAGTGGAAAAACAGGTTTTGGTGTCGATAATATTTTAGCCGCTGTAATTGATCGTATTCCTGCACCAGAAGGAAATTATGACGAACCGTTGCAAGCTTTAATTTTTGATTCGGTATACAATCCGTTTCGTGGTGTAGAAACGTATTTTAGAGTCATGAATGGTTCTATAAAGAAAGGACAACTTATCAAGTTTGTAGCAACCGGAAACGAATACGGCGCTGACGAAGTAGGAACGTTGAAGTTGAGTCAAGTTGTAAAAAAAGAAATTAAAACCGGTGATGTTGGTTATTTAATTACAGGAATTAAAGATGCTCGTGAAGTAAAAGTTGGTGATACAATTACAGATGCCAAAACACCAACGACCAATGCTATTGAAGGTTTTGAGGATGTAAAACCAATGGTTTTCGCAGGAATTTATCCTGTAGATACCGAAGATTATGAAGAATTGCGTAATTCGATGGAAAAACTGCAATTGAATGATGCTTCTTTGGTATTTACACCAGAAAGTTCAGCAGCTTTAGGTTTTGGTTTCCGTTGTGGATTCTTAGGAATGTTGCACATGGAAATTATTCAAGAACGACTAGAACGTGAGTTCAATATGACTGTTATTACTACAGTTCCTAACGTATCATACCACGCTTTTTCAAGAAAAAATCCGGATGAAATTATCATTGTAAATAACCCTTCTGATTTGCCCGATCCATCAAGTTTAGATCGTGTAGAAGAACCATATATTAAAGCAACGATCATTACAAAATCTGACTTTGTTGGAAATGTAATGTCCTTGTGTATTGAAAAACGTGGATTAATTACCAATCAAACGTATTTGACCACAGAACGTGTAGAATTATCATTTGATATGCCCTTAGCGGAAATTGTATTTGATTTTTATGATCGATTAAAAACAGTTTCTAAAGGATATGCTTCGTTTGACTATTCGCCAATTGGAATGCGTACTTCGAAACTAGTGCGTGTAGATATTTTATTGAATGCGCAATCTGTCGATGCACTTTCTGCATTGATTCACTTTGACAATGCTTACAACATTGGTAAAAAGATGTGTGAAAAGCTGAAAGAATTGATTCCAAGACAACAGTTTGATATTCCTATTCAAGCTGCAATTGGAGCTAAAATTATTTCGCGTGAAACGATTAAAGCACTTCGTAAAGATGTAACCGCAAAATGTTACGGTGGTGATATCTCGCGTAAGCGTAAATTACTAGAAAAGCAGAAAAAAGGTAAAAAGCGTATGCGCCAAGTTGGTAACGTAGAAATACCTCAGCAAGCATTTATGGCAGTATTAAAACTGAACGATTAAGAAGAAGAAATTTATATAAATGAAAAGCGATTGTAAAATAATTACAATCGCTTTTTTTTATGATTTTATATATAGAATTAAGATATTTTCTTTTTAATTTCTTAAGTTTTAAATGGATTCCTGCCTACGCAGGAATGACATTCTAACACATCTAAAAGCGAAGCGACCTAATATCTAACAGCGTAAGCGGTCTAACATCTGTGAGCGAAGTGAACTTAATTCGTTTTCGCTATTTCCACATCAAAAGGTTTTCCTAAGTATACAAGTTTCCAATTTTCACCAACTTCATCTAGTTCCGTGTCGTGTGAAGAAATAATATAAAACTCTCCGTCTTCTTTTTTAATGAATAATGGAATAATGTCTTCCTCTTCTTGAGTAATTTCAATTAAGCTTTTGAAATGTGTCTTATCAACAATATCAATTTCTTGGATTGAAGGGTATTTGCGCGTTACTTCCGTCAACGAATTGTAGTCGTCTGTACTGGAGAATAAACCTTCTACAGGATTGTTATTTTCGTCTAACATTTCTTCTCGTGTCACCAATCTAAACGAACCATTTTCCCCGAATTCTGCACCAAACTTATCAATGGCGTATTTATTAATTCCAGAATTTCCTGTCAACGCCATCAAATAACCAACATCATTCAACTCTATATTGTCGGTTAAGGTATTGGAATAAATATCTGTGCTAATGGCTTCTAAGCCTAGTTCTTTGGCTTTTTCAATATTGCTTAGATTGCTATCAATTAACACCACATGTCGTCCATTGGTTTTTAAATAATGTCCTAACAAACGTGATACTTTGGAAGCGCCCACAATTAAAATTCCTTCCGATTTCGTTAAAAATACACCAACTACTTTGGCAAATAATCGTGCGGTAGTTGCGTTTAGTAAAACCGTTCCCAAAACAATCATAAATACCAAAGGTGTTATATATTCGGCACCTTCAACTTCTTGCTTTGCTAGCTTACTTCCAAATAAGGAAGCAATTCCGGCAGCTACAATTCCGCGTGGCCCAACCCAACTGATAAATAGTTTTTCATTGGTTTTTAATTTCGAATTCATGGTACTTAAGAACACGCCTAACGGTCGTATTACAAAAACAACAAGTGCAAATAAAGCTGCTGTTTTCCAGTTGTACAACAACATCAAATCTTCCATATTGATATTCGCGGCAAGCAAAATAAATAGGATGGAAATTAGCAATACACTAAGCGATTCTTTAAAGTATAAAAGTTCTTTTATGTTTTCTAGTTTTCCGTTTCCTAATACCATTCCCATCACAACAACGGCCAATAATCCAGATTCGTGTGCAAAGATTTCCGATTCAACAAATACTAATAAAACAACAGATAAAGACACTACATTGAGTAAGTAATGCGGAATCATTTTTTTGTTGATGGCAAATGCTAATGCATGTGCAAAAGTGAATCCGAAAGTCGTTCCGAATAAGATGATTTTTCCAAATTCAATTAAGGCTGTTTTGGTAAAACCACTATCGCCACCAACACTAATGAATTCAAACATTAAAACGGCGACTAAAGCACCAATTGGATCAATTAAGATGCCTTCCCATTTTAAAACCGTAGAGATGTCTTTTTTTAGCGGAATGTTTCGAAGAATTGGCGTAATTACCGTTGGTCCAGTTACAATGATTAATCCTGAAAATAGGAATGATAAGTCCCAACTCAATCCAAAAACAAAATGCGCTACAATTCCAGCACCAAAAAAGGTAATGGCAGAGCCAAGCGTAATTAGTTTGGTAATCACAGGACCTACATTTTTAATTTCGGCGCGTTTCAGGGTCAATCCGCCTTCAAACAGAATAATACTGATGGCAAGCGAAACAAAATTGAATAGACTTTCTCCCGGAAACAATCCTTTTTCGCCATTCCAAATGGGTTCAATCCACTTTGTGCCATCTTCCGATAAAAATTCTGCAGCAATCGGTCCGACCAACAAACCAATTAAAATTAATGGTAAAATCGCTGGAATTTTAAATTTCCACGCAAACCACTGTGCCAATATCCCTAAAATAATAATTCCTGCTAATTCAAGCATCTACGCAATTTTTTATGTTGAATTGTAAATTTAACAATTATAATGATAAGGTAAGTCAGATATTATCATATTAAAGAAACAGTTTTTGAAATTATTCCGCTTCACTGTACTTCAGCAAGATGCGAAGTTCATTATACGAAAAATCCGTGCCTGCAATTTGTTTGAGTTCATTAAGGTCTTCAAACGTATTATTTTTAATGATTTCCAGTCCTTTCATTACTTTTTCTTCGGGTAGTATTTCGGTAATATCTAACACACCTTCCACAACATAATGACCCAAATGTCCTAGAATTGTAGAAGCTGCCAAAGCTCTTTTTTCTGCAATTTCATTCACGGAAAAACCTTCTTTAAAAAAATCGAATGAAATCTCTTTGGTGTTTTTCTTCTCTACTTCAATTACCACTTCTTCCTGTTTTGGTGTCAAATTATGTTTTGCGGAATATTCTTTTATAATTTCTAAAATTTCTTCCCCATATTTTTCAACACGTACTTTTCCCATACCGTGTATTTTTCTGAGTTGTTTTGGTGTCGCAGGCAACAATTCGCACATTTCAAATAATGATTTTTGCGTGAATATTTGAAATGGTGGAATGTCTTCTGAATTCGAAACACTCAACCTAAATAATCGTAAATCTTCAAACAATTCTTCATGCGTTGTCGAAGTGGCTATGGCACGTTTTACAACTTTAATTTCTGAAACTTCTAAGATGGAATTTGCGCGTATTTTTAAATAGTTTTCTGTTAAAAAATTATCGGATAACGCTTTTAAAATTTTAGTTTTAATCGCCAATTTATCTTCTAAATCTTTCAATTGTTTTTCAATATCTTTTGATACCGCTTGATTGTCTGTTGCAAATGTAAATGTTTCTAAAACCGCTGATATATGCTGTGCTGTTTGTGCTTTAAAATACGCAATTGCTTTTTTGAAACGTGCTTGAATCGTTGCAGCTTCTTCAGGATTTTCAACAGCTTCTGCTAAAGATTCTAATTGTTTTTTGAACGAATTATTAATCTTAAGCAAAGGAATAATTCCTTCTTCTCTAAGAGTTTTTAGCGGCGGCAAAATATTTCCAGAAAGCGTATTTGTGTTCTTATAATATATATCCGTCAATCTTTTTATGGGATGTAAAAAGTCATGATAATCAAATACTTCGCCCATTAAATCTAACTGATACGCTTTTTTAGAAGCTTTCAAATCGGCTTCATTGGGTTCGTTTTCTTCTAGCTGTTCTGTAAATGTATTTACCGTAGCATCATTAATGATACTTGCTGCTTTTATCGGAGTTTTTAGTACAATACCTTCTAAAGTTTTACACCTGCTCAGTGCTACATATATTTGTCCGTGTGCAAAAGAAGCTTCTGCGTCAATGATAGCTTTATCAAAGGTTAAACCTTGGCTTTTATGAATCGTAATTGCCCACGCCAATCGCAATGGAATTTGCGTATATGTTCCTTCAATCGCATTAGAAATTTCCTTTGTTTCTTTATTGAGTGTATATTTTATATTCTCCCAAGTTTCATAGGTGGTTTCAATAATATCGTCTTCCGAACATTTTACAGTTACAGTGTCTTTATCTAAGTAAATAACAGTGCCAATTTTTCCGTTGTAATACCGCTTTTCAAGTGAACTATCATTTTTAATAAACATAACTTGTGCGCCTTCTTTAAGGACTAAGTTTTCACTATTTGGATATATTTTTTCATTAAAATCTCCCGAAATACTGGCAGTATAAGTGCTTTCTTGAGTGCCTAAATTGTCTAATTCTTTCTGATTGATAGCATCTGCACGATTATTATGCGTAGTAAGCGTAATGTAGCCATCTTCTTTTGTAGGATTAAAATCTGGCGAATATTGTTTGTTTAGAATTTCAGCAGAAGCGTTCGAAAGTTTATTGTTACGAATTTCATTAAGAATTGCTATAAATGCTTGATTTTGCTGTCGATAAATATATTTTAATTCTATCGCTAAAATTGCTGCTTTTTGATAGGCAATACTGCTAAAAAAATACGCTGTTTTATAGTAATCTTTTAATAACTGCCATTCATTTGGACGCACCACTGGAGAAAGCTGTTGCAGATCACCAATTAATAGCAATTGTACTCCACCAAAAGGTTTTGTATTATTTTTATACCTACACAATACGTCATTAATACCATCTAAAACATCGGCACGTACCATACTAATTTCATCAATAATAACAAGATCTAATGATTTTATAATATCGATTTTCGTCTTGCTAAATTTTCGCTGAACGTTTGTGGTTTTTCCAGTAGCATTTGGAATAAAAGGCTCAAAAGGCAATTGGAAAAATGAGTGAATCGTTACTCCTTTTGCATTTATAGCCGCAACACCTGTAGGCGCCACGACAACCAATCTTTTTAAGGATGTGGCTTTTATTTTGTGCAAAAAAGTGGTTTTACCAGTACCTGCTTTACCTGTTAGAAATAAGTTCCTATTTGTTTTTTCTATAAAATCAAATGCTAAGTCTAGCTCTTTATTAATTCCCATAAGATATTTCTTGCTTTAAAGGTAAAAAATAGAATGTATAGGTTTTTGTTTAAAAATTAAATATATAAGAATTCTGTTGTATAAAACGTACGCTAATAAGTTATTTCGAAAAATATGATTTCAACAGAAGAAATAAGGCAACAAAGATTGCTGTTTTTACTAACGATAATAAAGCGTTGTTGGTCATAGAAAATGTTTAAAAAGATACTTTACAACGAAGAAGTATTTGTAAATTAAGGAAACGTACAGGAAGAAAAAGCCTTTCATAAGACGTTTAAAAAATAACGAGATTCCAAAAGAGTAAACCTTTTAGCCATAAATCTTCAAAATATAACGACTGTTTTCTTAATAAAACCTTAAGAAATACCCATTTTCGTTTCGGTTTTGTTAATTTGCAGGACAAAAACTTAACAATTTTATGAAGCTGTATCCAATTAAGGCTGGAAACTTTAAACTAGATGGCGGTGCCATGTTTGGCGTAGTTCCAAAATCTTTATGGCAACGTACCAATCCTGCAGATGCAAATAATATGATTGATATTGCAGCGCGCTGTTTGCTCATTGAAGATGGTGATCGTCTTATTTTGATAGATACTGGCATGGGAAACAAGCAAAGCGATAAGTTTTATGGATATTATCACCTTTGGGGCGATGATTCTATTGAAAAATCACTGAAAGAATACGGTTTCCACAAAGATGATGTGACCGATGTATTTATGACGCATTTGCATTTTGATCATTGTGGTGGAAGTATTCAATGGAACAAAGACAGAACAGGTTACGAACCAGCTTTTAAAAATGCGCGTTTTTGGAGCAATGAAAATCACTGGCAATGGGCTACCATTCCTAACAGGCGTGAAAAAGCTTCCTTTCTTAAAGAAAACATCATTCCTATGGAAGAAAGTGGTCACCTCAACTTTATTGCACAACCAAAACTAGATATTTTAGAAAAATCGGCGCTTGGTTTTGATGTGTTTTTTGCCAATGGTCATACCGAAAAACAAATGATTCCAATGATTCATTACAACGGAAAAACCATTTGTTTTATGGCTGACTTATTACCTACCGTTGGACATTTACCAATTCCGTTTGTCATGGGATATGACACAAGACCTTTGCTAACTTTAGATGAAAAAGAAAAATTTCTCAACATGGCTGCAGATAACAATTTCTATCTGTTCCTAGAACATGATGCACATAACGAAATCATTACGGTAAAACATACTGAAAAAGGTGTACGCCTTCATGAAGTTTTTACTTGTAACGAACTATTATAAATACACAATTTTTTATATAACACTGGAATAATGAAATTAATAAAACCCTCAATTTTCGCTGCGTCTTTGCTAGTTTTAGCAAGCTGCGGAAGCTCAACAGCACCCATTTTATCAACTCCGATTGAAAATATTGATGCAACTCCTTTAAAAGAGAGTGCACTTACCAAGGAAGAAATGAAATCTTGGGGACACAAAGATTTAGTTACTGATACCATTCCTGGAATGAGTGTTGACAAAGCCTATGCAGAAATTGTCAAAGGAAGAAAAGGAAAGAAAGTCATCGTAGCAGTTTTAGACTCTGGAATTGATATTGATCATGAAGATTTGGACGGAGTTATCTGGACCAATTCCAAAGAAATTGCAAACAATGGAAAAGACGATGATAAAAATGGATATATAGACGATATTCATGGTTGGAACTTTTTAGGTGATTCTTATAATGAAAATCTAGAAAAAGTACGAATCATAAAAAAAGGAGAAAGTCATCCTGATTATGCTGCAGCAAAATCAGAAATAGAAGCAGATTATAATAAATATAACGCTGGAAAAACAAGAATGGATATGATTTCTTCTCGTGTAAAACAAGCCAACGCTGCTCTAAAAAAGCACTTTAAAAAGGACAGCTATACATTAGAAGAAATAAAAGCTATTGAAGCACCAGATGAGTCTTTATCTGAGCATATTTTTGTTGCAAAAAGTATTTTAGGTGGCGCAAATTTTGAAAATTTAGACGAAGCTGAAAAAGAAATTGACGAAAACATAACATCAATAACGGAACGTTTAAACTATCATTTAAATGCAGATTTTAATGGAAGAACACCTGTAGGTGACAATCCATATGATATTACAGATACAAATTACGGAAATGGAAATGTAAAACATACTGTAAAAACAGAATCTCACGGAACGCACGTAGCCGGAATTATTGCTGCAGAACGTAATAACGGAAAAGGAATGAACGGTGTAGCAAATAATGTAGAAATTATGGCAGTACGTATGGTTCCAAATGGTGACGAGTATGATAAAGATGTGGCTTTAGCCATTCGTTATGCTGTTGATAATGGTGCTAGAGTTATCAATGCTAGTTTTGGAAAATATTTCTCTCAAAACAATCAATGGGTTCGTGATGCAATCGCTTACGCGGGAAAAAACAATGTACTTATTGTAAAAGCTGCTGGAAATGAAAATATAAATCTTGATACGAAAGCAGTATTTCCAAACGATCAAACGCTTACTGGTACAGAAGTATCCGATACATTTTTAACGGTTGGTTCATTACAAAACAAGTATGGTTCACAAATGGTTTCAGGTTTTTCTAATTATGGAAACGATAATGTAGATGTTTTTGCGCCAGGATCTAGTATTTATTCTACATTTCCAGAAAACGAATACAAAGCTATTAGTGGAACTTCTATGGCGGCGCCAGGTGTTTCTGGAATTGCAGCATTAATCATGTCTCAATATCCAAAACTAACAGCTGCACAAGTAAAGAAAATCATCATGCAATCTGGACTTTCTGTAAACAGAGATGTTGTTGTAGATCAATCAAAAGGAGCCATGCCATTTTCACAAGCTTCAAAAACAGGGAAAATAGCAAATGCATACAACGCTCTTATTTTAGCTGATAAAGTAAGCAGAGGAAAAGTAAAATTGTAATCATCAATTATAATCAGTAAAACACATGAAAATTTTTAGTAAACTAAGTATTCTTGTCGCAGTGGCATTTGTAGCATGCAAGCCGCAACAAGAAACTATGAGTGGAGAAAAAAATAGAACATCTTATAGTACTTCGCCAACCTATTGGCAGCAAAAGGTAAACTATGAAATGGAAATTGATATGAATGTAAATACATATCAATACACAGGAACACAAAAATTAGTCTACACAAACAATTCTCCTGATGTTTTAGATAAGGTATATTATCATTTATATTTTAATGCGTTTCAGCCTGGAAGTGAGATGGATGTCCGTTCGAGAACAATTCAAGATCCAGATGGAAGAGTTGGTGATCGTATTAGCAAGCTTTCTGACTCAGAAATTGGGTACTTAAAAGTAAATTCTTTAACTCAGAATGGACGAAAATTAACTCATTCTACAGAAGGAACTATTTTAGAAGTTACTTTGGCAAAACCTATTTTACCTGGCGCTTCTGCTACGTTTGATATGAATTTTGAAGGACAAGTTCCTGTACAAATTCGTCGTTCTGGTAGAAACAATAGTGAAGGTGTTGCTTTGTCAATGACGCAATGGTATCCTAAAATGGCCGAATACGATTTTGAAGGTTGGCATACGCCTCCATACATTGGAAGAGAGTTTCACGGTGTTTGGGGAGATTTTGATGTAAAAATTACTATTGATAAAAGCTTTATTATTGGTGGAACAGGATACTTACAAAATCCAAATGAAATTGGGTATGGTTATGAAACTGGAACTGTAAAAAGACCTGACACTGATAAACTTACATGGCATTTTAAAGCGCCAAATGTACACGACTTTACATGGGCTGCCGATCCTGATTTTGTACATGATACGCATGAAGGTGCCAATGGTGTAACACTTCACTTTTTATACAAAAACGATCCAGCAATCAAAGAAAACTGGAAAGAATTACAGTATAAAACTGCTGAAATGTTAGTGTATTTTAATGAATATATTGGACAATATCCGTACAAACAATATTCTGTAATTCAAGGTGGTGATGGCGGAATGGAATATGCTATGTGTACGTTAATTACTGGAAAAAGAAGATTAAGTAGTTTGATAGGTGTAACAGCTCACGAATTGGCACATACATGGTTTCAATTTTTATTGGCAACCAATGAATCTAAGCACGAATGGATGGATGAAGGATTTACAACGTATATTTCTAACCGTTGTATGAATCATATTATGGATCAAAATAGAGATAATCCACACAAAGGTTCATACAGTTCTTATTACAGACTTGTAAAATCTGGTGTTGAGCAACCGCTTACTACACATGCAGATCGTTATCAATATAACAGAGCATATAGTGTTTCTGCATATAGTAAAGGTGCTATTTTCTTAGCGCAACTAGAATATGTTATTGGAAAAGAAAATTTAGAAAAAACACTAAAAAAGTACTTTAACGATTTCAAATTCAAACATCCTACGCCAAATGACATCAAAAGAACTGCTGAAAAAGTCTCAGGAATTCATTTAGATTGGTATTTAACGGACTGGGCGCAAACCACCAATACAATTGATTACGGAGTAAAAGAAATCAGCGGAAACAAGGTTATTTTAGAGCGTATCGGATTAATGCCAATGCCTATAGACATTACGGTAAATTATGCAGATGGTTCTAGTGAAGAATTTTACATTCCGTTACGTATGATGCGAAGTAAAAAACCAACGACTGCAACTCTAAAAGCAGATTGGGCTTGGGCATATCCAACTTATACTTTAGAAACCAACAAAACGGTAAAAAGTGTAGAAATTGATCCATCGGAATTGATGGCAGATGTCAATAGAGAAAACAATATTGCACAACAATAAAGAAAACAATTCTTATCATAAAAAAGCGAGATCATGTCTACTATGATCTCGCTTTTTTTGTGAATTATTAGTTGCGTTTTAATTTTTCTGTCGAAGTGCATTTTCTAGCAATACAATCTTGCTTTCTAAATCATGTAGTCTATCATAAACATCTACTGGTTCTGGCATCTGTTTCGATGCAAACATGGTTACATACCAAACTTCCATAATTTCCTCTGCATTGATGGTATATGTTGGATAATTTCCATCTTTATTATCTGACTTTAAAATGAGTTTTCCGCGTTCTTCTATTCTATTAATAACACGTTTCAGCACAATTCCGTCATTACGACTTACAATTACGTATACACGACCATCTTTTACATCATTTAAATCTTCTACATACTTACCAAAAACTAGATCGCCATCAAAAAATGTACGTACCATAGAGTTTCCTTGAACTTCAAAACAACGATACGTTCCGTTTGTTAAATGTGGCATACTAAACGAAGGCAAGGTTTCAATATAGCCTGCATCACCATAACCGTCTAAATAACCTGCGCGAGCTTTAATAGGAACATACACTACATTTTCTTCTCCTTCTTGATTTACAGCAACTACTTGTGGAATTCCAGCATATGTTTGAAAATCTTTTGTTTCAGATTTAAACATCTGTGAGTTCATGCCAAACAAATAATCAGGATTGATGTCAAATTCTTTAATAATACTCGTCAATAAATCGTAGCCTGGTTTCGTTCTTTTTCTTGATCCATCGCCTTGTGGCCTACCATTGGTAATGCTATCTATAGTGGTACTCGTTACGCCAATTCGTTTGGAAAATGAGTTATTATTAAGGCGAAAATGATCAATGATCTGCTTTATTTTTTCATGTATTCCTTCCATATCTCTCTCAATAATTTAAACATTTTACAAAATATTTCTGTTTTATGTTTGAAATATTCTGTAATTTGTTTATATTTGTACTGTAATTTGTTGCTAATATATGAATTTTTATTGAAAATCAAACATTTGTGAGTATAAATATCGATTTTATTCTTCAAAAATACATAAAAAGCTACAGAATATAGACTGACGGTTACGTATTTGAGTGCAAAAACTCATACACGATTTAAAAAAAGATATAGTAGAAAATAATACCTAATAATATACAAACATGAAAAGAAGTAAAGAGCTATTAGACAAAAGAAAAAAATTCATTCACAACTACGTAGAAGACAATTCTGCAAAACAAATGAAAGTAATTATCAACGAATTGGTTGATAGATTGTTCATTTCAGAAAAGACGATATATAATATTTTAAAGCAATAATTCAGCTAGTCACTCAACACGCATTAAAGTATATATATCTGGAAAACTCCTTTTGTTAGGTAAAGGAGTTTTCCTTTTTAAAAAAATATAAATGTATCCTGCAGTGAATACGGTTATTGTTATATGAAACATAAGTTCTTAGGGTTAGTTATTCATATTCATTTAACAACAACGTATTCAAAAAATCCCTTCGTGTAAGGGATTTTTTTGTTAGTACTCAAAACAATCAGTTTAGATATGAATTATAGAATCTGTTAAAAATCTAATTTGTAGGTTTATTCCTTAATTTATTTGTAAATTGAAAGTAATATACTTCAATTATAAACCATAACACTTTTACCATGAAACAATCAATACAAACATTAAAATCATATTTTGAAACAGGAGACAAGCCTACAGAAACTCAGTTTGCAAACTTAATCGACAGCTTGGCCATGCCAATGATTGGAGAAATTAAAACAGTAAGTTTTGCAGCTGTTCCTTCAGGTTGGGCAAAATGCGATGGGCAATTACTAAATATTGCAGATTACGGAATTTTATTTGGTCTGATAGGAACTACCTATGGCGGCGATGGCACCACAACTTTTGCTTTGCCCAATTTGCAAGACAGAATCATGATTCATAATAGTTCAAGCTTATCACTTGGACAAACTGGCGGAACTAGCGAAAACACACTTACAGAAAGTCAGCTACCAGGCCATACGCATGCTGTTGGAAGTTTAGTTGCTTCACATACCTTAACAGGAACAGTACTCGTAAATGAAGAAGATGGGGAAACAAATGATCCGATAGCTAAAAATTTTGGCTTAATAGATCCAGATACCACAAATAATTACAATTCTTCATCAAATACAGCATTAATGGCGGCAGACAATGTACAAATTAATGGAAATATTACACTTTCTGGAGCTACAGCTTCTACAGGAAGTGCAACTCCCGTGAACAATATGCAACCATATTTGGTTGTAAATACAATTATTGCTTTAGAAGGAATTGATCCTTTAGCGAGTTAATTCGTAAAAGCACACTTCCTTAAAATAAACTTCATTCACATCACAAATAACGATTCAAACAAAAAACAGAAAAACAACAAAATATATTGTAATATGTTTGTTTTATATTGTAATATGTTTTATATTTGTATTCGCTTTTCTAATGAACAGTACATCATTTTGTACGATTCGTATTTAAAAAAACACTGTTGAGAAGAATCTTATTATGTATGCAAAACCTTATTCTGGCTAAGAAAATATAAATAAATGAAGTTGCATCAAGTCTAAGTTTTTTATTCTCAAATTTAAATTCCAACATTTTCATGAATATATTAATCATGCGCTGACAATTGCAGTAGCAAAAGGCGATTGTTTGCAATTTTTTTAGACAATACAGTTGCTGTCATTGTCAAATTAATTATTAAAAGTTAAAAACTATGAGCTTAATTCAAAAAGCATTATCCCAATATGGAGTAACAGAAATTGATGGTAAAGCAGATAATCCCCAAATTATTAGATACTTTGAAGTATTAGGATTCAATACTAACAAATTGCACGATGAAACCGCTTGGTGTAGTGCATTTGTAAATTGGGTTTCTAAAACTGAGAATTATTCATATAGTGGAAAATTAAATGCTAGAAGTTGGTTAAATGTCGGTGAATCTACCGCATTGCCAGAACAAGGAGACGTCGTGATATTATGGCGCGAATCTCCTAGTAGTTGGAAAGGACATGTCGGTTTTTTTGTAAAACAAACCAAACGATATGTTTACATTTTAGGAGGCAATCAAAACAATAGAGTTTCTATTAAAGCATATCCTAAAAACAGAGTTTTAGATTACAGAAAACTAACAAAAAATGGAGAAGTTTAAGCCTTATTTGTTCTGGTTATTTGCACTCATTGCGCCTATTGTTTCTGTAATGCTTACAGTTGCTTTTCTAATTATAGTAGATTTTATCACAGGAACATATGCTGCAATTAAAAAAAATATCCCTATTACCAGTGAGCGCATAGGAAATACTATTTCAAAATTTTTCATTTATAATTTGGTGGTAATCTCTGCCTTTTTATTGGAAAAATATATTGTAAAAGAAATTCCTTTCATGCGAATTATTGCTGGGTTTATAGCGATTGCTGAAATTAAATCCATTATGGAAAATTTTAACGCAATCTATGGTATAAATCCTTTTAAAGCTTTGGTCAACTTAATTAAAAAGAAATCTCTTGAAGATTTAGAAGAAACCATAGATGTTCTTGTGAATAATAAAGAACAAGATCATAAAATTCAAAAAAAATGAAACAAACATTAGAAACATTAAAATCATATTTTGAAACAGGCGATAAACCAACACAGGCTCAGTATGAAGACTTATTAGACAGCCTTATCCATGTAAATCAAGTTCCTGTTCAAGTTCATACAGCTACTGCATCTTCCAAGTATGCAAGTGCAGCTTATGACCCAATTCACCCTTTTAGAAATATTGTACAACAAAAAGCAGGGTTTTCTAACTATCATTGGCTTAGTGAATCTGGACAAACAACCAATCAACGTTTGTGTATTTACTTTTTAAATCCATGCAGCATTTCTAGATTTACATATATCAATGCTGGTCAAAATACAATTGCAAAAGGAGGTATTAAAACCTGTAGAATGTATGGGATGACTGCTAAAATGATGTATGATACAACACACGGAGCAATAGCTCCTGAAATGACTGATGTTCTATTCAGTGGAGATTTAGAACAATATACAGAAAGCCAATTTGATGAAGGTGGCGTAAGTGTTGAAATTTCAAAAACACCTGTAATTTATGGGATCGTTTTAGATATGGACAATAAACACAATGGAGAAGCATATATTGGATTAAAAGCTATGAATTTTTATCAATAATACTTCATATTTTACATAAACTGTTTTCATTTAAAATATTCAATAAATAAAGATAAAACCAAGAGCCTTTGCCTAAAAACAAAGGCTCTTCTTAGCTTATATTACCATGAAAAAAATACAAATATCCTCAGACCGAATCGTACTAATTATGATTGTTATGCTGCTTTGGTATAGTACGTTAGTAAAAGCTTGTGAGAGTGAAACCGATATCAATTTACAGCCAAATTTAACAGATATAACCGTTATAAAAGAAGAAATAAATCAAACGTAATTAATGCAACACTGTTTTAAATTAAAGCTACAATCGCAATTATTAAAACAATCAAAAAAAGTGTTAATAACAACTCCAAAGCAAAAGGTTTTGCATTTAATTTATTGATTTCTTCAACAGCTTCTTCAGCTTCTTTTTCTTTCAAAGATTCATTAATATGCTCTACGAGTGGAAGGTCTTTTTCATGAAAAAAATACTCTGTAAACTTAGAGTCCGGAATTTCTCTTTTTACAAAATGAATTTGTTGTTCTTTTAACGAATTATCAAAGAAAATCTCTGCTTTTTCGTTTGTAAACAACTTAAAATAATGCTCTAATTTTACTTTTTTCATGTATGCTTTGGTGTTCAATAAAGATAGTAAATACAATCTTATTTTCTATTTTTACCGAGATTCAATATATTTTTATGAATTATCGTTTTCCAAAAGAAGAAAAATTAAAAAGCAAAAAATGTCTAGAGCTTCTTTTTAGTGAAGGAAATGCAGTTTCCAAGTTTCCACTAAAGCTCATTTATATTGCTACCGATTTACCAAAAGATGTTCCAATTCAAGCTGGTGTTTCGGTAACTAAAAGACGTTTTAAAAAGGCTGTAACGCGCAATCGCATTAAAAGATTGATGCGAGAAGCCTATCGTTTGCACAAAAATGAAGTTTTTAACACAATATCAACATCCTATGCTTTTATGTTTTTGTATATTGGAAAACAAGAACCAACTTTTGAAGAAATAGAAAAATCAATGGTTCGTTTGTTGGAAAAATTTAAAGAAAAAATTGACACAACAAATACACTTGAAAACTAGATATACATTAGCTATCTCACTGGCTATTAATGAAGTAAAAAGATGAAGAAACTATTCAAAAAACGAGTTATCATTCCTATATTGGCAATCACTATTTTTTTTGGTGCTGTAGGTTTTAAAAGTGATTTTTTTGAAATTGCTAAGCAAATTGAAATATTCACTACCATGTTTAAGCAATTAAATATGAATTATGTAGATGAAACCAATCCTGCCGAATTGATGGATGATGCCATCAAAGAAATGCTAAATGACTTAGATCCATATACCAAATTTTATAACGAACAAGATGTAGAAGCTGCCAAAATTAGAAATGCAGGCGAATATTCAGGTATTGGTGCTTCTGTTCGTAGAAACAAAAATAAAATTACCATTATAGAGCCTTATAAAGACTATCCTGCAGATAAAGCGGGATTGAAAGCTGGTGACGAAATTGTAAAGATTGGTGACATTGTGATTGCAAATTTTAAAGAAGATACTGGCGAATTATTAAAAGGTGCGGCCAATAGTAAAGTGAATATTGTATACAAACGCCAAGGAAAAGAATATTCAACCGAGTTGGTCCGAACTAAAATTGAAGTAGATGCTGTTCCTTTCTATAAAATGATTGATGATAAAACTGGCTATATCGTTTTGGCTAAATTCAATAAAAAAGCAAGTGCACAAACTAAAGATGCCTTAGAAAGATTGAAAGAAGAAGGTGCCGAACGAATTGTATTGGACTTACGTGGAAATCCTGGAGGTTTGTTGCGCGAATCTATTGCCATTGTGAATCTTTTTGTACCTAAAGGGGAAGTAATAGTAACGACAAAATCGAAAGTAAAAAAATATAATAGAACCTATAAAACAAGAAAGAAACCTGTAGATACAGAAATTCCATTAGTTGTTTTGGTGAATGGAAAAAGTGCTTCTGCAAGTGAAATTGTTTCTGGAGCTTTACAAGATTTAGACAGAGCCGTTGTCATTGGCGCACGTAGTTTTGGAAAAGGTTTGGTACAACAACCTAAAAAACTAACCTACGGAACACAATTAAAAGTAACTATTTCTAGATACTATACACCTTCTGGACGTTGTATTCAAGCGTTAGATTATTGGAATAGAGATGCTAATGGAAATGCGGTAAGAACTGGTGAAGATGATTATAATGCTTTTAAAACGAAAAAAGGAAGAACGGTTTATGATGGTGGTGGAATCAATCCGGATATTGAAATTTCTTCGCAAAAAACGAGTGACTTTACACGATCATTGATTGGAAACTTAGCTATTTTCAACTATGCGACTGAGTTTTACAATCAAAATTCATTTGCTTCTATGAATGATTTTTCTATTGATAATATAAACTACGAAGCATTCAAACAAAGTGTAGCTGCTTCTGGAATGAGTTATTACGAAACGAATACGGAAAAAGAACTCAAAAAAATCATGGGTACAAAAGAAGCGGCAGGTTTTGGAAATACTGTTTCTAAAGAATACAAAGAACTATTAGCTTCTATCGAACAAAGCAAATTAGACGCTTTAGACACGTATAAATCACAAATTGAAATAGAGCTTCAAAATGAAATTTTAAAGCGTTATTTCTACCGTGAAGGTTTATATCAGTATCAATTAACAAATGATAAAGCTATAAAGAAAGCTACGGAAGTATTAGCAAATAAAAGTGAATACGACAATATTTTAAACTAAGATAATAGTCATTTTATCTTATCATAGCTATATGCGGAATTCCATCTTCTAGGTATTCCGCTCCTATTTGTTCAAACCCATGTGATTCATAGAATTTTCGTAAATACGTTTGCGCCGAAATTTTAATATCTTTTGTATGATAATGTGTTGAAATTGCAGCAATAGAAGCTTTTATAATAGTATGACCATATCCAAAAGCACGCGCACTTTTGGAGACTACTACTCTACCGATACTCGTTTTCTCAAAATATTCGCCAGCATCAAAAATACGCGTATATGCAACAACTTTTTCTTGTTCATTTTTACCAATAACATGCAACGCTTTTCTATCTTTTCCATCAATATCTTGGTATACACAATCTTGTTCTACGACAAAAACTTCACTGCGCAATTGTAGTACATCGTATAATTCATCAATAGTAAATTCATTAAAGGATTTTACAGTAACTGTTAGCATAGGTTTAAAAATCAATAAGTTAAAAATAAACACAAACATTTTACAAATATTAATGTAAAATGTTTGTGTTTTTATTGTAATATGTTGTATATTTGCATTAATATTTGAGCATAAAGCTACAAAATAAAGTAATAATAGCTTAAAATATGGATCTTTTTAATTTCTTTCTATAAAATTCAAACATTTGATTGAATTATCATTTAGAATGAAAGTTAGTTTTTAATCGTACAAAAGTTGAGTACTGTCATTAGAAAAGCGGAAACAGTTTATTCAAATACATTTAAACGATTAAAATCTAAAAGATGAAACAAAACATCAAAAACACATTGTACAGATTCGTAACCATGCGTGCTCCAGAACTTATTGGAAGCGCTGAAAAATTAATCGGATTTGTAAATTTTCCAGAAAATGAAACAAGTGCTTTTATTACGCCTGCTTCACAAGCTACAACACCTGAAGCTAAAAAATTAGCTATTGAAAATGCAATTAATACGTACACACCTAATTTCTCTTCTAAAAAAGATTTAGAGAATGAAAATATCTATTTTTATTACTTTGCTACTTGGCTTACTTCCAATAGAACTAAATTTTCTCTAGAAGAAATTACCGCTAGAGTTGACGCATATTATGCGCCTCAAAGTACATATCCTAATATGGTACAAGTTTGGGATGATTTACATTACAATATCCTGACAAATGGAGATTCTTATCTAAGAGATATGTTATTATCTTGGCTTGTTGCCGATTTCTTTTTAACAAATCGTGATATTGTTGAGCGTACCGCAGAAAACTTGCAAAAAATGGCGCAAGCTAGAGTTGTAATTAATAAAAACTTATTTGATTACG
This sequence comes from uncultured Kordia sp., assembly GCF_947489565.1. Lineage (GTDB taxonomy): Bacteria > Bacteroidota > Bacteroidia > Flavobacteriales > Flavobacteriaceae > Kordia. Next base: position 60,580 of record NZ_CANLEA010000011.1, read on the forward strand.
AAGTTGCTCCTAAAGAACCAAGAACACCAAAAATTGCAGAAAAACACTTTAAAAAAGAAATAAATGCTGTTGCTGCAAAACAAAATATAATTGAACTAGAAAGTATTGCCAAAGAAGTTGCGAAAGCAAGAAGTATTTATGATGCAGATAACACAAAAGCAAAAGCTGCCTATCAAAAAACTTACGATACTTCAGTACGTGCAGCTTATGATGCCGCTACCGTAACAGAAAGAGTTGTTACAGATTCAAATACTGGAGAAACTTCAGTGGTAAAAGAATATACCAACTTAACTATTCCTGATTATAATTTTTTACCAACTGATGAATTAGACAAAACCGTTTTAGCAAGTCGTTTAAGTGCTCCTGCATTACAAGTTGTTAATGACTTAGAAGCACAAAACAATGCAACAACATTACAAGAAATTGAAGATGCAATTGCTATTGAAATTCAAACAAATACTGATGAGGTTTTTGAAAATACAGATTTCGAATCGCAGCAAGTGGTAATTCCTGGTGGAATTTCAGTTCCAGTTTCTACGGATGCAAACCTTGCTCCTTTCTCCTATAGCTTATGTCCAAGAAAAAAGATTGGAACTTCGTTATATAATTTATTAATGACGATAAATGTTCCTAATTCTTCCTATGATGTTGTCAATGTGCTAGTTGATGATAATGATGGAACGTTTACAAGTTTTACAGAATTTAACTTAGGATCAAAAATTTCATTGGTTCTATGTACCGAAGGTATTGATTTAAGTCAATCTCCAGAAATTGATATAGAAATTGAATTTTCTAATGGAGAAATTTATGATGATAATCTTCTAAATATTACACCGAACAAATGTAAATTAAGTCAATTATATCCTGCTAGTCTAGGAGGTTCTACTAGTGTCGAAGCTCCTGTAGTTTTTGGAATTCAACGTTTAGGAATTGCTGATTATCGTAAAGTAGAACAAGAAGTTTGCTGTTATGTACCGGGAGAAGTTTCACACATTGAAAACATCATGGCGCGTGAGTACAAATCAAAAGATGTAAAACGTACACGTCGTCAAGAAACTACCGATACATTCTCTAGCGAAAGTGAAAGAGAGAACTTAACAGAAACAACTTCTACAGATCGTTTTGAGATGAATCAAGAAATTGCTTCTATCAGTGCGCAAGATCAATCAACAAATGCAAGTGCAGGAATTCGTTGGGGCGGAAATAAATTTGGTGGAGATGCAAGCGCAAGTTTTGCAAATAGCACATCTTCCGAAGAATCTGAAAGTCAAGCTATTACTCATGCAAAAGAATTGACAGAAAGAGCTTTAGACAGAGTGGTTCAAAAAGTACGTGAAGAGCGTGTTACCAAAGTTGTTGAAGAATATGAAGAAACTACTTCACACGGATTTGACAACCGTAAAGGAGACAAACATGTTTCTGGCGTATATCGTTGGGTTGACAAAGTGTATGAAAACAAATTATTGAATTATGGAAAACGTTTAATGTACGAATTCATGATTCCAGAGCCAGCGTCTTTCCACGATTTAGCAATTCAAATGACCAATGAAGAAGATGTATTGGTAAAACCGGTAGATCCAAGAACAGCTTCTTTCCAAAAAATGAAAGATCACAAAGCTGTAAATGCTACTACGTACAAACATTGGGCAGCTATTTACAATGCTGAGGTTTCTGAACCGCCAGTAGAAAGCATGTATATTGGAAAGGCATTTTCATACCAAGCAACGGAAATCGTGGACGATCGTTATGAAAGATATGGTGAAAATGAAGAAGTTACAATTCCTGAAGGATATTATACAACCTATGCAAAAGCATATTGGGAAGACAGTTCAGATGGATACACTCCAAATGCTACAAAAATTATTGTAGGTAGTGAAAAAATAGCTACAAAAGGTGCTCTATTTAGCATTCCTAAACACGTAGACTCTATTCCTGTATCATTTTCTTCATTAGGACATTTATCTGGAAACTCTACCGTAAGTATCAAAGTTCAAATTTTACCAGAAGCTAAAGAAAAATGGCAACTTGAAACGTTCAATGCTATCATTGAAGCGTATGAGGAGCGTATAGCAGAATACAATGAAAAATTAGCTGCTCAAAAAGAAATGAAGAATCAAAAAATTGATATCAATCCAGGATTCTTCAGAGAAATTGAGAAAACGGTATTGCGTAAAAATTGTATCACTTACTTACTTGGGCATGATAATTTAGGAAAAGATTTAATCAGTAACAGACAATCTATCACCGAAATTACTGCCAGATATTCAAATGCTTCATTAGATGATTATGCGGCCAAAGTAAAATTCTTTGAACAAGCTTTTGAATGGGATATTATGAGCTATTATTTCTATCCTTTTTACTGGGCAAATAAAGAAAAATGGGGAGAATTATACCAAATTCAAAACAACGATCCATTATTTAAAGCTTTCTTACAAAGTGGAATGGCACGTGTAATTATTACCGTTCGTCCAGGATTTGAAGAAATGGTAAACTGGTATATGGCTACTGGACAAATTTGGAATGGTGGACAAGTACCAACACTTGACGATGAAGAATTTGTATCGATTGTAGAAGAATTACGTAATCCTGAAAGTGAAGTAGAAGAAACATGGGAAACTCGTGTACCAACTTCATTAACAGTCATTCAAGCTGGTGCTATCGGATTGAATGTAGAAGGATTGCCATGCAACGATCAATGTGACGATTGGTTACGATTTGACACAGACGGAAATCCTGTTGTAGATGCGGATGGAAACCCAATTTCAGACAATCCAATTGTACAAAGCGATGAACTTGTTGGTGGTATTGAAGCTGGTGTTGGTAGCGATACTGTAGGCGGTACATCTGTACAATAACATAGTATTTAATCACAGATTTTAGTAGAAAAAGTATTCCCGAACTAGGTTCGGGAAGCTTTTCTATTGTCAAATTCTGACAAAAAATCGAAGTATAAAAAATTAAAAAAGATAATTATGTACGCATACGAATACGGCTTACGCAACTATGCTAAAAAATACCAACCATTGCCAAATGTTGTTATTTATAATGATGAAATTATCATTGAAGATGATTCTGAAGATGATGCAGAAAAGCAAATTATTGATGAGTCAAAAATTCTTGGAGACCCAAGTCATGAACCTTCTTTTAGTGAATATGCATATTTTGAAGTAGAAAGAAGATATGAAGGAAATTTTAAATTATTAGATGGTAAAGTAGGGTTAGATATAAAAATTGCTGAAGAATACATGATTCCTAATGGATATTTAGAAGATTTAGGAAATAATAATACCATTCAAGATTACAATGATGATGGCTTTCAAGTATATAAGTACAATGATCGTTATTTTGCAAAAATTGTTACGCTAGAATTTCTACAATTTGCATTTCCAGGATATACGGCAGTAAATGCAATGAAATTGTACAAACGATTCAATTTAGAACAAATAACAGTTACTGCAAAACCTAAAAAGAAAAAGAAGTTAAAGAAAAAGATTTTTGCACTTTCAGATAGATTTCTAAATGAACTTCAAGATAATCCTGATATCTCAATTATTTTCTTTTTCTCTAATGATGGAGCAAAAATTGATAATACACATATCACTGTAGATAAAATTAGAGCTAATGAAATTGTATTTTTCTTAGAAAAAAGTGATAGTTATAACATCTTCGGATCAGTTGCTCGTCTTCTTACTGGAGCCAATATAAATTCTGCTAAAGTATTTCCAACAAAAGCAATTGTAAAAATGGCAAAATTGCTCAATGTAAATACCAATGAAGAAGAAATTCAAGCTATTGCCAATGAGCATATTGAAAAAAAGCTAACAAAAGATGAGTGGGGAATTTTATACTTTTTAGGAAAAGTAGCAGACATTGCTATCGGTGTAGGTTCTTGGTTTGTTAAAGAAACTTTTGGAGATGGTTTAATGTTTATAGGAGAAACAATTACAAGTTTAAAATTTGCAAAACACCGATGGAAATATTATGATGAAAATGGAGAACCTGATCCTAAATTCAGTCCAATTTTTCCAGGTCTTAAAAGTCTGATTGATACCTTACAAGTTTCTAAAGAAGAAGCTGAACAACAAGAAGCTTCTTTTAAAGAAACCAAAGAAAATATCCTAAAAGGTTACAATGATTTCATGGATTATATTCCTCATGAAACACTTAGAAATTACCTTAAAAAGAAACTATCTTTTATTCCTAAAATGTTGATAAAACTTTCTGAATTATATACAAAGTTTATCAATTTTATAAGAGAAGGATTGGCTTCTACTCTCATATATTTAAATGCACTTTTTATTGGAGTATTAAATAGTTTGATTGAAGCTGTTGGTGGAATTTTTTCATTAGTGGGAATGATTTTAAGTTTACCATATTATTTACATAGTGCAGCTAAAAACGAAAAAAAGGGTTCTTATGTAAGCTTGGTTTTTGAACTTTTAGAAAACGGAATTGAAGGATTTGTAAAACTATTTTCTTTAAAAAACTTAGGCGCAGTTATCAATTTTGCTATAAAAGCGGCAGACTTAGCTAAAACTTCTTTTTCTAAGCCAGAAACTGTAGTAACACAATTTGAAAAAGGTGCTTCTTTCGTGAAAACGCATATTGATAATATTGGTTATATCGTAGGATATATTATCGGATTTGTCATTGAAGAAGTCTTAATAGCCATGGCAACCTTAGGTACAGGAAATATTGTCCAAGCACTAAAAGTTACGGCAGACTCTCTTAAAAAGTTACTTACAGCTCCAGCAAGAGCCGCGAGATTCTCTATAAAAAAAGCAGGTGATTTTATAGATTCTCTAGTCATACTATTCAATAAAATCAAAAAGTTTGATCTTAAAAAAGCGTTAGACACTTTACTAGAATGGATTCGTAAACTAGTTTCTACTACGAAGAAAGTAGCACAAGAAGCTTTTGAAAAATTATTTCCAAATAAAAGTGCAAGAGATAAAATTACCAAAGCTGGATTTGAGCCAACAAAAGTAAATGCAGCTGGAAATTCAATAAACTTTTGTCCTATAAAATAATATACAATGAGAAAAATTTTAAAAATTCTCATGTATCCATGGGAAAAACGAAGAAAACGTAAAGAAGAATTTAATATTTTACTAAAAAAAGCTAAATTAAAATTAAAGAAGCATAAAAATACTTCTATTATATTAGGGTGTCTAAAAGTATTTCAAAGTGATAATGGAAAATATTTTATTGAAGATGAATATGGAAATATTTTACATGATGGATTAACAGAAAGTCAAGCTATAAAACAAATGGCAAAATATAGTGATGATGCGAAAGTAGCAGGAAAAACATTGGAGGATCATATATATGACATTGCCTACAATACGAAAGGATTAGCTGTTAAAATTTCATCTGTATCAAAAAGTGCCTTAGACGATTTAGTGAGAAATGTTTGGAACGATTTATTAAGGTTAAAAAGAAATAAAAGAAAGGGAGCTGTTTCTATCATGGAACATCCTAAATATGGCACAATTGGTGGTGGTAGTATTAAAGGCTTAGCTAGAGGTATATTACCTGATCATTTTCATCCTGTTCTGAAAGATTGGTTACAAGGAGTATTAAAAAAAATGGATGATGGTGTAATACCCAGAAGTTGGCAACATGGAAAATGTGCAGAAGCGGAAGTATTATCAGAATTATTATGGAGGATTGACCCTAGTGGAAAAATGGATATTAATAAAATTAGAAAAATTTTGGAAGGCACTATTTCTAAAGCTGCTGATTTAAGTACAAATGCTGCTACAAGAGGATCTTTTAAACCAGCTTGTAAAAGTTGTGCACCTATGTTAAAATATTTTAATATACTTCAAGATATAAATCCTATTTAAATATGAATTTCTCAAAAGAACTACAAAAACATGTCAAAAACCATGGATGGAAACCTAATAGAAAGGACTTTTCAAATAAAACATACATGGAACAAAATAATTACCCGCAATTCATACAAAATTTTATGTTTGAATATGGAAAATTAAAAATTTCAGATTTCACACCTGAAATTCCTGTCAAATCTGAAGTAACAAATCATATAAATTTTGATATTTCAAAAACAGAAGGAATACATGGAATATCAGAAGGATATGCTGAACAATTAGGTAGAAAGTTATATCCTATTGCATATTATACACCAGAATCATACGATGTTTCTATTGATGAAAATGGGTATGTATATTTACTAGGAGAATATGCTTTTTGCTGTGGAAAAGAACTATATAAAGGTATAGAAAACATCATAAGAATGAGAGTTTTTGATACTTTAGAATTAGACCCTGCAAATGATGATGATGAAATATGGTTAGAATACAAAAAAGGTATAAGTACCATTGTTAATTTAGAAACTTATAATTTTAGATATAATTTTTAAAGATAAAAACCCAACTCATGTAGTTGGGTTTTACTATTTTTATAAATATTGAAACCTGAAAAAAGTATCATTTTATATCTGAAAGAATGAAATTCAGAAAAGAAGTCCAAGAACAATTCGAAAAAGCAGGTTGGTATGAAGGTAGAAATCTTCAAAAACGATATGATAAAATCAATAAATTCAACAAATTACCTAGTTTTCTAAAAGAATTCTTGTATGAATATGGTGGTTTATTAGTCGAAACTAACGATTTGAGTAATACGTTTTCAGGATCGTTAAATTTGAAACGAAAATTAAAAATAAACTCTTATTTACTAAAACCTTCTCTTGAAGGAAATGTACTTACATTTCCCGTTGGATACTATCAAAATCCTCATGATCCTGGCTCTGTAGAATGTGATAAAACTGGAGCTATCTACCTTATGGGAGAATATCCTGTAAAGCTTACTAATAATTTTATAGAAGGAATTGAAAAAATTATTCTAAAAGATCAATCAGGTTTTATAGAATGGAATTATCAAGACAAATATTGGGATGAAGAATATTAATAACCAAAAAAACCCGCCAACTACAACAGTCAGCGGGTTTTTTAATATCTTCTATAAATCTAATAATCTAAAGACTCTAATAAAATCTAGCTACACGCAATCTTCTCCACTCTACGTTGGTGTCTTCCAGCTTCAAATTCAGTGTCTAAAAAAGTATCTACCATAGCAATAGCTTGTGGTAAAGAAGTAAAACGTGCAGGAATACTTAAAATATTTGCATCATTATGTTGTCTTGCTAAAGCAACAATTTCTTTGGTCCAACAAAGTGCAGCGCGTACTTTTTGATGTTTATTTGCAGTCATAGCAGCCCCATTTCCACTTCCACAGATAATAATTCCAAACGAAACTTTTTCGCTCTCTACATCGTCAGCAACTGGATGAATAAAATCTGGATAATCGACACTATCGTCAGTATTTGTTCCGTAGTTTTGAACAGCATATCCTTTCGCTTCCAAATGCGCTACAATAGCATTTTTATAATCGGTTCCGGCATGATCGTTTCCGATGGCAATAGTTTTCATATATAATGGTGTTGTGTTTGTTGAAAACAAAGGTATGAATCGACTTTTGAACAACCGAAAAAAGTCAGTGTTAATTTAATTTTATAAAACCTTAAGCTTTAGATTATTATAAGTTAACATGAATTGTTGATATCTAGTGATGAGAAAGTAAGAAGAAAATTTTGTGACTTCAAATTATTTTACAATAGGAACAAATTTTAAAACATCGCAAATTATTTAGCACTTCTTTTTAGAAAACTTATTAAAAGTCGTTTTCTTGATTGTTAACAATAATTCACTAATATTTTATCAAAAATAAGCTGTGTATAAAGGTTGTTAATAACTGTTGATAACCTAGCTAATAATTCTTACTTAGAACGAGTTACACTTTTCATAAGTTGTTCATCAAATTCAATAAGAAACAATTCCTATAAAAAACTTCAAAAGTTTTGCTAACTATTCACAAGCTATAATAACCATCATTATTTTTTTTAAATTTATAAAAGAAAGAAATATATATATTATTAATGTTTATAACATTTCTGTAAAATTGAATCTTTTTGAAATAGAATATTGGTTGTTTTTACGAATTGTTTGATTGTTCTTTTGAGGAAATTGAAAGAAATAGAAAATTTGTATGAGGGTTGTTGATAACCTGATAATAGTTTAAAGTCTGGAAATGCTATTTTGATTGCTATAAGAAAACAAATGATTTGAAATGTCATTACGAGGAGCTTGCGACGTGGTAATCTGTTTCTAGCAAAACGTATATGTTGTATGTACCACAATTGATTCGTGCGTATAGTCATAAAGTTAGTTGCTGACTAAACACTATTCGTGAATTCGTGACAAAAAATAGTTCATTAAAAATACTTTCAGTTACATAGTTTTTAACCACGAATTCACGAATATTTTCTAGCGTACTTATTTAGAAGGTTACATCTCTATTTTTTATTAAAACCACTTGTTTTTGTTATAGAAATCGAACAAACGTTGGATATTTCAAATTCAATTTTGGGTCTAGTTTCAATTTCACAAACTGTCACTTTGAGTGATTTTGATAGTGAAACGAAGAGAATCGGTTAATTAGAAACTTACACAATCCGTAAATGCGATTGCTTGCCGTAAAAATCATCTAAAACTTGTTTGGTAAGGTCCACATCATTTTTATGGACTTTCAACGAAATACCACCAATTGCGTTCGAATAGAAAGGAAATACACTCAACATCATATCATTTTCAAACACATGTTTAATTCCTTTTTGATCAAGGACAATGCGAAGAATAGCATATTCATAGTGATACGTAAATGTAGCTACTGTGACAAAATTGAGCATAAATTAAAAATAAAGGTAAAACGTAATGTACTAAAAATAAGAAAACTAGTTTAAATAATACGTATCAATTGCCGCATTTTTTATAGAATCATTAGGAACTTCTACAGCTCTAATATCATCTCTAAAATCATTTTTAGTTTTCAAAGAAGAGTTAATATAACTACCAAACGAGAGTACACCGATCAAAAAGATCGATACAAATAATAGGATGACTTTATACACTCGTTTCATGATTGTTGAAGCAAAATTAAATTTGGTTCTTATTCTATAGACGATATAAAAACGGATATGTTACACTTTTATTAAGATTTTTTTAACTTTTTTTAAGAAAAAAAATGAAGTTGCCTTTTTGGAATTAAAATAAGACGAAAATTAGAATAATTATTTATACAAATTTACATTGCAAATTCATTTGATCTCATGTGTTAATACTAGTAAAAAAAGCATAAGGTCAGTTCGATTTTTTTCGTAATAAAATGAAGAAAATTGTATCGAGAAGTACTTTAAAAAATTAAATTTCATCACTTGATTTTGGAACCACAAACTGCAAAACTTCAGGTAAAATCTCTGCACTAAATCCGCCAGTTCCAATCAGTTCACCATCTGCTTGAATGTATACAGTTTCCTGAGAAGTTTCAATCGTTATTGAATCAGTTTTAAAAGTTTCTACTTCTGTATGATTGACAATTTTTCCACTAAACAAACCAGCTACATTTCTAATTAAAGTCCACAAAGTAAAATGTTTAGCTACCGAAATATCAAACAATCCATCTGTAGCATCAACATCTTTGGTCAGCTGCATGCCACCACCAGAATATTGACAAATACCAACAATAGTTAACAAGGATTTACTCGTTATTTTTTTCTGTTCACTTTGTATAAAAAATTCAGAAGATCTATAGCGCATCAATCCCAAAACGGTAGAGACTAAAAAAGAAATAGCGCCTAAAAATTTTAAACGTTCATTGCGTTTTACTACATATCCATCAAAGCCCAATCCTGCCACATTATTAAAAAACACGGTTTTCTGTTCATGTAGCAATGATAACTTTCCAATATCTTGAAAAACAGTATGTTCTTCTTTAATAATTTGGACCGCTTTTGTAATATTCTTTGGAATTTTATACGTTTTTACCCAATCATTTCCGGTTCCTAAAGGAATTACGGCTAATTTTATTTCAGATAATAAAACGATTTTTTGTTGCATCAAACCATTTACAATATGATGCAACGTACCATCGCCACCAACACTTACAAACTTTCGATAGCCATTTTCCAATGCTTGTATCACCAGCTCATATTCATGTTGAGGTTTTGTTGTAAATTCAAATTCAAAAGGAATATTTTCAATATCAAAAACTGTAGTAATCTGTTTCCATTTTCGTTTTTTTGAAAAACTTCCCGAAGCCGGATTTACTATCAAAAACCATTTATCTTTACGCATACATAACACGAATTTAATCTGTTGCAAAATACAAATTGTAAAATATTTATATATTTGCATCAGAATTATTACTGCTTCTCTCCTATTTATTATGTTTCAAATGAAACTGTTAATTTCCCAGAAACATAATTTTCCTGACATAATTAATTTGTACTTTTCAGAAAGTTTAATAGCGCGAACTTTAAAAAGTATGTAAATCTCGATGATCGAGTAAAAAGAACAAAAAAGTAGTTTCGGTATGCTTTTTTCAGTGATTAAATAAAATAATAATAATGAGCCGAAAATATACGTAAATACGTATAAAACAGAATGATATAATGACAAGAAAGAAAAAAAAGAAATCGCACAAGATTCCAAATCTAACAGATGCGATTTTACAGATATTTAAAAAATCTTCCAATAAAGTTTATAACTACAAACAAATAGCTTCCAAACTTAATATTACAGATACCAGCGGAAGAAATCAAATTATAAAAACACTCAAAAAACTCAAAGCAAAACAGAAAATTGAGGAAGTAGATCGTGGAAAATATCGTGTAGTTGGAAGTACAGAATACTACACAGGAATTGTAGATATGACTTCACGTGGACAAGGATTTGTGATTTGTGATGATTTTGAAGAAGATATTTTTGTACCAAGTCACAAACTCAACAGAGCTTTGGATGGTGATGAAGTAGAAGTATATGTGTACAAACGTAGAAGAAACAATCGTCCTGAAGGAGAAATTACCAACATTGTAAAACGTAAAAAAACAGAGTTTGTTGGTGTATTACAAATGCAGAAAAACTTTGCTTTTGTGGTTGTTTCCAATCAAAAAATGTATACAGATATATTTGTTCCAAAAAGTAAAATAAACAAAGCGGAAGATGGTGATAAAGTATTGGTTGAAATAGAAGATTGGCCAGCGAGAGCTGATTCTCCTTTCGGAATTGTAACACAAGTACTTGGAAAACCAGGCGAACACGATACTGAAATTCATTCAATTTTAGCAGAATATGGATTGCCGTATGAATTTCCTGCACACGTAGAACGATCTGCAAACAAATTAGATACATCTATTCAAGAAACAGAGATCAAAAAACGTAGAGACATGCGTGATGTATTAACGTTTACCATTGATCCAAAAACTGCGAAAGATTTTGATGATGCATTATCCTTTCAAACACTAGAAAATGGTAACTACGAAATTGGAATTCACATTGCAGATGTTTCTCATTATGTAAAACCAGGAACAGCACTTGATGATGAAGCATATCAACGTGCAACTTCTGTATATTTAGTAGATCGTGTAGTACCGATGTTGCCAGAAATACTGTCAAATGGAGCATGTTCATTGCGACCAAATGAAGAAAAATATACTTTCTCAGCTGTCTTTGAAATCAATGAAAAAGCAGAAGTATTACATCAATGGTTTGGACGTACAGTAACCTATTCTGATAAACGATTTGCTTATGAAGAAGCACAAGTTATCATTGAAACAAAAGGCAATGAAATTCCTGCAGATATTTCACTCAGTGGAGAAGCATATACAGTAGATGATTCCATTGTAGAAGCAACGTTAAAACTAGATGAATTGGCAAAAATCATGCGTGGAAAACGTATGAATCAAGGTGCCATTTCATTTGACAAAGTAGAAGTACGTTTCCACTTAGATGAAGATAACAATCCGGAAGGTGTATATTTTAAAACACAAAAAGATGCTAATAAATTAATTGAAGAATTCATGTTATTAGCCAACAGACGTGTAGCTGCTTTTATTGGAAAACAAGAACCAGAAAAAACATTTGTATATCGTATTCACGATGAACCTGATGTAGAAAAACTAGCCAATTTACATACAATAATCTCTCGATTTGGTTATTCTTTGAATCTAAAATCGAGAAAAAGCACCACAAGTTCTTTGAACAAATTATTGGAAGATGTCAAAGGAAAAGGTGAACAAAACATGGTAGATACGCTAGCAATTCGAAGCATGAGCAAAGCAAAATATACAACGAATAATATTGGTCATTATGGTTTAGCATTTGATTACTATTCGCACTTTACTTCGCCAATTCGTCGTTATCCAGATGTTATGGTACATCGTTTATTGCAATACTATTTAGATGGTGGAAAATCGGCAAATGCGGAAGAATATGAAGAAAAATGTGAACATTCTTCCAATATGGAAGCTTTGGCTGCTAGTGCAGAACGTGATTCTATCAAGTATATGCAAATCAAATTCATGCAAGATCACAAAGACGAAGAATTCTTAGGAGTAATTTCGGGTGTGACGGAATGGGGAATTTATGTGGAAATCATTTCCAACAAATGTGAAGGTATGGTTCGTATTCGTGAAATCAAAGATGATTACTACACCTTTGATGAAAAGCAATATGCCTTGGTTGGAGAAGTGACCAAAAACATGTATCAATTGGGTGATGAAGTTGTGGTAAAAGTTAAAAATACTGACTTAGTAAAACGTCACTTAGACTTCGATCTTATTGGAAAACGTGTTGAGGTTGAAGCATAATTTTTAATAATAATATTTTTATAATAACAAAGTTCCCTGAGATTCTCGAAGGGAACTTTTTTTGCTTTGTAACATTTTCAAAAAACAAATACTAACTTTAAACAATTAAAAAATCTAAAAACAAAATCCAGTTATGATATTTACAACTACAGACACATTTCAAAACAGAGAAATTTCAGAATACTTAGGCTTAGTTTCAGGAATGACGTATAGCGTAAACTATAGTTATAAAGGCATGTCTTTCAAAGATATGTTCAACATGAAAAAATACTATTCCCAAATAGAAATAGCTATCGAAGAAGTGAAAGAAAAAACATTTCAAAAACTAAGTGACAATGCTGTAAAACTCAATGCAGATGGTGTTGTAGGAATCGATGTAGACATGGAAATTAGTGCTGGAGGCGCAGTAATGGTAAGCATTACAGGAACTGCGGTAAAACTGAAATAAAAAAAAATCTTGACATTACGGCTTACCGTAAGTATATTTGTAGGAATATTTCTAAAATTGTGATTGTAAAATTAATACATTCATGAGAAATATTCTAAAGTTGTGTTGTTTGCTGTTACTTTTCTCTTGTGATACAGATGATTTCAGAGACAATGATCAACAAGAAAATAAACTAACAATTCCACAACCAAAAGTTCAGTACAAACGGGGAAATCAGGTTTCACAAAAAGCCGTAAACTTTATCAAGATGAAAACAAACAATGCTTTTACTATTATGCAACGTAAAGGTACTGTTATGTTTTCTCAAAATTCCTTTCTTAATAAATCTACAGAACTTGGTATTATTGATACCAGTAAAGAAATTGTAGTTCATAATGAAACTACTACCAAGCATACCTTCAAAGTTATTTCACCTTATCAAGATTCAACTACTGTCATCAATGTAATCATTGTTGAAAAAGGAGATACAACTTATGAGTACTTTTTAAAATACACGTTCAATGGTGAAATTCCATATAATGAAGACAAAACTGCTGTAGACTTCTCACAATTTAGTGGAACAATTGAAACATTTGATAATAACGGGGAAATCATAGGTAGCATAAGTGTAGAAAATAGTACTATAATTGACAATACAGGCAATTTAACGCCTTGTCCAACAAATGATGAACCAGAACCATCAGATGATACCAATACTTCAAATACAGGCGGTTCTGATGCAAATACAGACAATTCAAGTGGTACAAACGAAGATGAACAACAACAGTATGGAGATACTTATTATGATAATACGAGTGTTGGAAGCGGAGGCGAACTGGTAGATACCAATGATGATTGTGGTGTAAGCTGGGCTTTTACCGATTGTGGTTGTGGTCCGCAATTTGCAAATGGACATCGCCCAAGCGGAAATGCTTGCTGTAGAGGAAGTATGATGGTTATGGTAGATTGCAATGGTGTAGTACAACGAAACAATACCTACGATACACCATTTACCAAACGAGATACTTTAGATCCTTGCGACGATGGTGATGTTGGTGTTATTTTAGATGTTGATGATGATTGTGACACTTCTAAAGATGATTTACAAAAAATATTTCCAAATATGTCAGATGATGATGCTACACTTTTGGCGAAACTTATCAATGAAAAAGGTACTGATTTTGGAATAGATACACAGGAAAAACTCTGGCACTTTTTATCTCAAGCTGGTCATGAAACAGGTGGATTTACTACTTTGAATGTTACTGAAAATTTGAATTATACAACTGCATCAAGAATTCCAAAAAGTTATTCAAGTATGTTTACTATGGATACAATTGCAAATCCAACTAAAAAATATGCTCCAGATTATACTGGAGATGCAGAAAAACTTGCTAATGTAGCATATTGTTGTAAATATAGTAACGGAGATGAAAATAGTGGAGATGGTTGGAAATATAGGGGAAGAGGAATAATGCAATTAACTTGGAAAAGTAATTATACAGAATTTAAAACTTGGTATAATAATAAATATGATCCTGATATTGATTTTGTCACAACTCCTGAACACATAGCAACTAATGATACACTAGCAATATTGAGTGGAATGTGGTTTTTTAAAGATAAAGTGCTAGATAAAATAGATATTGATAGCACTACAACAGTATCAAAGATTACCAGAAAAATAAATGGAAAAAGAAAGAAAGGATTAAAAGATAGAAAGAAACGATTTAAAAAAGCAAAAGATTCAATAACTTGTATAGAATAATATTATGAAAATATTTAAAACAAATAAAATATTATTTAGTGTTGCTATGATAATAGGAATGCTGATTATATTATCATTTAATAATAATACTTCTTCTAATACTGATATTATTGGAACTTGGATATCAAATGAAGATAACTTATGGAAAATAGAATTTCTAGAAAATAATATTAGAAAAGATTATTATGAAGGAGATTTGACAGATACGTACACATATTCTTTAACAAACACCTGTGATACGAATACTTCATTTTCAAATGGTCTATTTTTAAAAACAACTGATACAGAAGCTGATGTAACTTGTGATATATTTAATGGAATTCATATTGATACAAATGGAACTATTACTTTATCTATTACTTCTGAAAGAGGAAACCTGAATTTATTTACAAAAAGTCAATGATAAACTAAATTCATAACTTGTATAGAATAGTAATTATGAAATATATCAAATTAATATTACTTTTTAGTTTAATACTAACAATAGAATGCAAAGCACAGCAAGCACAAGTCAATATTGATACAGAAATCATAGGAACTTGGGTTTCAGAAGATGATCCTAAAATTAAATTAGTTTTTAATTCTGATGGACAATGTTTAGAATATTATGATTCTGTATTATCAGATACTTTTAGTTATAGTATTTCTAATCAATGTGAAGAAGAATTAGATGTAAATACTTGGTTTTTAAAAATGATAGATAGTGAAGATTTAGATGAGTATTGTTATGAATTGTACGGTGCTAATTATGATAATAACAATACATTATCGATGAGATTTATGGGGAATGGTAAAATATATGTTTACAATAAAGTCAATTAGCTTTTAGAATGAAACTCTTTAAACTCATCAATAGTAATATTCTATCTATCACAACTGAACAAGGAAAACTAGAACTTTATACCAAAATCAATTAAAACAACATAAAAAAGCACGATTCCTAAAAAATCGTGCTTCTGTATTTTAATAATAGAAATACTAGTGTTCTGTTTCATCACACAAACAAGCAACTTCGCATGCTAATGGTCCAAAACTTGTAGAAGGTCCTGCTCCACAAAATAATCCTGGAATAAAAGATAGAAATCCTCCTGTTCCACCAGTAACTTCTTCTGGGTTTAATTGAGAAATCTTTTGCTTGTTAAATTCTAACGATTTTAAATTCTTTTTTTTCATGATAAAAATTTTTAAGTTTTCAAGCTCAATGTACTAAAGATATATATACATTAATTACGGTAAAACCATAATTCACAAAGAATTACAAAAAAAATAAATAAAAACTGTAACAAAACGTTTTCTATATACTCTTTTACATACAAACAATAAAACCAAACGTTATGAAACATATCTTCACATTCATTTTTTGCTTAGTTGCTGCTACAGTTACTGCGCAAACACCAATTGAAAAACAAGTAGGTGATTTTGAAGAAGTCAAAGTTTTTGATTTAATAGAAATCAACTTAATCAAATCAGACGAAAATAAGGTCGTTATTACGGGAGCCGATACTGATGATGTAGAAATCATTAATAAGCGCGGAAAACTAAAAATACGCATGAAATTCGATCGAATTTTTGATGGTTCACAAACTTTTGTAGAAGTATATTATAAAAGTGTTGATATTATTGATGCCAATGAAGGTGCAATAATTGTGGCCAATGAAACCATGACACAACCGTATTTAAAACTAAAAACGCAAGAAGGCGGACGAATTATTGCCAACTTAGAAGTAGATAATTTAGATTCAAGAGCAGTTTCTGGTGGTATTATTGAAACCTCAGGAAAAGTAAAGCATCAAGAAGTAGTTTTAAATACTGGAGGAATTTACGAAGGAAAAAAACTTATGACAGAACAAACAAAAGTCAAAGTAAGTGCTGGTGGAGAAGCGTATATTTCTGCTTCTGTATTGGCAGATGCTAGAGTACGTGCTGGCGGATATATTGAAATTCATGGCGATCCAGAAACGATCAAAAAAAATAAAGTCTTCGGAGGAAAAATAAATGTAAAATAGATTCCTATTTTACAATTCATCAATCAATCTTAAAACGTCTAAACTGCCATTTAGACGTTTTTTTATTGTGTAAAAAAGAAAGTAACTTGCACTAGTAAATTAAAAACCGATATAATGAAAAAATTGTACACATTTTTAGTACTTACCATGCTACTAAACATTCAATTTATAACAGCTCAAGAAAGTATAACTCCGCCAACTGAAGGAAAATCGGTTGTGTATATTATCAGAACTACGCAAGCAGGATCATTAATCAATTTTAAATACTTTGATGGCGAAAAATACCTTGGAAAATTTAATGGAAGACACTATTTCAGATACGAATGTAATCCCGGAAAACATACATTCTGGGCAAAATCTGAAAATATTGATTTCATAGAAGCTGACCTTAAAGCAAATTCAGTCTATTTTATAGAAGCCAAAGCAAGAATGGGAATGATAAAAGCTTCCGTAAAACTATTTCCAGTCGATTTCACGGATAAGCGACAAATGAAGAAAATAAACAAGATATTTAAGAAAAAAGATATCCTTGTTAGAGACACAGAAAAAATAGCAGAAGAAGCCGTTAAACTTGAAGAAAGAATTCAGAAATGGTATAAAAAAATAGCGAAAAAGAAAGAAAAAGGTAGGAAAGTAAAAAAAATTACACCAGAAATGGAATATAAGAAGCTCTAATTACATCACTTTTACTACTTTTGTTTTATGGTTGACGGACTACAGTACGCAGTTTTATACGGATTATTCTTATCCTTTGTCGCAATTGGACCTATATTTTTCCTTTTACTTGAAATAAGCATTACTAAAGGATTTAGAAGTGCTTTAGCGTTTGATTTAGGAGCTATTTTCGCAGATATTATTTTTATCGTTTTTGCGTATTATAGTACTTCAGGTCTTATTGAAAAAATAAAAGACGATCCTAACCTCATCATTTTTGGAGGGTTAATTCTCTGTGCGTATGGAGTTATTTCATATATAAAAACAGCCAAATCATTTCGGAAAATAATACGTGAACATTACAACGTAGACACCAATACGAATACTAAAAAGAATTTCATAGGTTTATTTATAAAAGGATTCTTTCTAAACTTTATAAACTTCGGTGTTTTAGCAGGTTGGATTGTTGCTATTGCTACTGCAAGTAAGCTTACCGGAGATACTAAATTTGGTTTATTCATCTTTATATCCACCATTTTGGTCACTTTATTAGTGATGGATATTCTTAAAATTATGCTGGCTAAAAAGCTAAAAAATAAAATGACACCACGTTTTATCTTCAAAGCAAAGAAATGGGTGAGCATCATTATCATCGTTTTTGGAGTCGTAATGATTGTAAAAGGATGCTATACTAGAATTACCTAAGAGAAAATAAAAATAGAGATACAAAAAAACCTTCTGATTATCAGAAGGTTTTCTTTTTTTAGAGGCGTCGAGCGGATTCGAACCGCTGTACAAGGTTTTGCAGACCTCTGCCTAGCCACTCGGCCACGACGCCATTTGTGATTGCAAATTTAACTAAATTTACATTCTATGCAACAAAAAAATAGTATTAAATAGTATTGTTACGAACGCTTAGAAGTCATTTCAATGGTAACCATTTGAACATTACCACCTATAGGAGGATTTATTTTAGAAACTTCAACAGTTGCTTCATTAGCAATATCAATTTCGTTAAAAATTCTGTTTAAAATACGTTTGGCAACATGTTCTAGTAGTTTAGAACGAATGCCCATTTCTTCTTTTACAATTCTATTGATATGAACATAATCAACAGTATCTTGCAGTTGATCACTCTTAGCAGAAATTTGCAAATTTGCCTTTACAGCAACATCTACTCTATAATCACTTCCTATTTTACTTTCTTCTTCAAGACATCCGTGAAAAGCATATATACGAATGTTTGTAACGCGAATAATTCCCATAAAAATTCTTCCTTAATATAGCTAATGTACAGTATTATTGTCAAAATATCAACTCGCTAAGAAGCGAATAAATACGATAACTTATATAAGGAATCATACTGTAAATTGTATATGAATAATAACTAAACAAAAGCTTTTTACCTACAAAGATGTATTCTGATATTAAATTTTATTTAGGTAGCTTATTTTATATACAATACCATCAAATTTTCAATAAAAATAAAGAAGATGATAGCTTTAGTTTGTTGAAACTATACCATAGATTCTTTTACAGAGAAAAAAACACCAATTTTATCAATTTGTGAAGAAATCAAATACGTTACTAATAGCACTTGTCTTTGTTTTATAAAATTCTGTGTACGAACAACGATCGCAAGTTACAGAAGTATACTTTTGATTTTGGATATCAAATATTTTAGAAAAAGTGCCGCCTGTAGCTCTTAATTCTCCTACGCTATAGGTTCTATTATTGCATTTCGGACATTTATAATTAGGGTGTTTCATAAGTTTTTGTTAAGGTTATACGATATATAAATATATACAGTTAGTATAAAGTTCATTGGTATCGTTACAAATGGAAAATCATTTATTATAGTATTTTAGCATATGCAAATAGATATTTCCTTTCTTTCTATTTTAGATATACTAACAGCTTCAACGGCATTCATGTTAGGCTTGTTATTTTTCACGATAAAATCTGAAAACAGAAAAGCAAACTTATTTCTCGGCTTATTTTTATGGAGTATTTCTATACAATTGGTAAATGGAATTGTATTTGACTATTATGAAGAAGAAGATTTAGAATTTACGTTTCTCCTTTTTGACCCAATATTATTCATACTACTATTTTTATTCTTCTATTTAAATACTACAATCAATAAAACGATCAACAAATGGTATTATATATTATTCATTCCAGGTGTTATTCATAATATTAGTATCAATGTAGAAGCTTTAGATGAGGTATTTGCAGACTATTATGATTTAATTTTAGTCTTCTATTTTGTTGAAATTCTATTGCTTGTATATGTATTTAGAATTCTTAGAAACCACAAAAAGAAAATTAGCAATTTCTATTCTGAACTAGAATTTAAGTCGCTTTCTTGGTTGAAAAGTATTTTAATAGCCATTTTATTATTTCATTTTATTTTAATTGTAGAAGGAATCACTGGTGTGGAAGAAGCCGAAAATGAATTATGGGAAGGTATTTTTCAATTCTCAGCGGTCGTTTTATTACTATTTACAGTATACTGGATAGGTTACAATGGTTTCTCTCAACCAGAAATTTTCAAACAATACCTATTTCAAAGAGAAGATTCAGAGGCAGAAACAACGAATAAAAACCAAGATTTTTCTAAAGAACTTCAAAAGAAATATGAAGAAATTGTAGCCATAATAAGCACAGAAAAACTCTATACAAATCCAAAATTAAACCTCAAAACACTTTCTATAGCACTCGAAATGAAAGAACGAGAACTTTCTAAAGTGATCAATCATTGTTCTGATTCTAATTTTTACAACTTCATCAACAAATTTCGAGTAGAAGAATTCAAAAGACTACTACAATCTCCCAAAGCCAAACAATTATCTATTTTAGGACTCTCACAAGAAGCAGGATTCTCTTCAAAATCAACATTTTACAATACATTCAAAACGCTAGAAGGCATGACTCCAAAACAGTATGAAAACGCTATAAAAGAGTCCGAATAAGCGCAGCAGGACTCATTGAAACGCATAAAAATTAAGCATGGTCGTTATTTTGCTATCAAATAAAAACATACATAAAAATGATAGTTATGAGAAGAATCTATATCGTACTAATGTTTATAACAGCAATTGCAACATTTAGTTGTATTTCTTGCTCCACGGATGATAATAATAGTACAACAACAAACCCAACTACAGGAATCAATCCTGGAAATGATCCAAACTTTACCATCGTAGCAAATACAGATGATGGTTTTACAAACTTCAATAGAAAAGTAATGGTTTTTGGCATTGATATCTATGCCGTAGCTGGTGTAGAAGATGCTAAATTATTACATGCAGCTAATGTCATGGCACAATACTTAGACAATGATGAAGATGGTGTTGTGGATAATTCACTAGTGATAGATAAAATGCTGGAAAACAAAGCGTTTTTAGTGATGTGGGCAAGTGAAAGTGACTTAAACATAGATCCACCTGCAGGAAGAATTGGACAAGATCTTGGAAACGATGAAACCCATCCTTCATTTGTATCTGGCGGAAGAACAGGACAGTTTGATGCGGCTTTAGAAGAAGTGTTGCATATTATTAACAACGCAGGACATTCCTATGCCTATCCAAATGCATTTGGACAAAATGTAGGTTCAGATTTAGCAAATGCTATGGATATTGCTAGAGGCGGACAATTTATGACCATTCCAAACCCATATCCAGCAAATGCTTGGTATACATACGATGATACAACTTGCGATTATGCTTCATGCCAAACCATTGAATATCTATATTGGGCATTAACGTCTATGTTGGGAGCACAAGAAAACAGACTGAATGAAATAGATAACGAATGGCGATTAAACACAAGTGCTTTGGTACAAAATACAGATACAGCAATCTATAATCTGTTAACAAATCCTACCTATAAAATGCCAACTGTATTACCCGACGGAACCTATAAACACTAAAATAACAAGTGTTGTGAGCTGTTATTTAAAAGCAAAAGGTTTCTCTTTCTCGTAAAAAATAATAGCTCTACAACCACTAATACATTCAAGATGAAAATGATTTATAAGATAAAAATAGTATTACTAGGGCTTTTCTTTTTGATAAGTTCTTGCAGTAATGATGATAATACGGTACAAACTACAACTACTGGTACTGAAACAACCGAGCAACAAAAAGTGTTTCAAGAATTTTGGGATATCTACGATAGACATTATCCACTAATGCACCGAAAAAATATAAATTGGCAAACAGTTTATGACACATATTATCCAGAAATAACAGCAACAACAACAGATTCTCAATTGTTAGGAATTTTTCAAACCATTATGGGAACTATTATAAAAGACGGACATTCAAGTCTAACTTTTAATAATACGCAAGAAGCAGGTTTTGAACCAGAATTCAATGAAAATATTGAAAATATGATACAAAACAACATTGCTAGCAAAGTGAATATTGTAGCTAGTAGTGTAAACAATCCATACATATCTTACGGAACCTTGGTAAGTAACTCAAATATTGGATATATCAATTCTAAAAACTTCGAACCTGTCAATGAAAGTGGTAGTGAATTCAATAACTTTAAAGCTATTGTAGACGAAGCTTTAACAGCATTACAAAACAAAGACGGAATTATCATAGATGTTAGAACCAATGGTGGCGGACAAGGTCCTTTTGCATACTATTTAGCGGGAAGATTCTTTGCAAATAATACGCTCATAGAATTGATCAGACAACGTATAAAAATCACTACAGGAAGTACAACGGCGTCATTAGGAAATTGGGCAACAACTGAATTTGAAGGCTATGCAGATGCTAGAGTTGAAGGCGGATATGTAGCAGGTGTTTTTCCAGAAGACAACACCATAACTGCTTCAGGAACGTTTCAGTATACAAATAAAGTAGCTGTATTAACAGCTAGAGGAACCGCAAGTGCTGCTGAATATTTTACCGGAGCATTGAAAACACAAAATCATGTAAGAACTATTGGCGATACTACTTTTGGAATCTTTGCAGGAAGTGACATATTTACACTAACAAACGGAAATGGAACATGGAGAACAAGAGTATCTACACACGATATCGAAATTATGTATAACAATACATTTCAATCTTTTGAAGGTATAGGAATTACTCCTGATGAATCTATAATACCTACCACAGCACAAGTAAATGCTGGAAATGATGTTCATATGGAAGCAGCAGTAAATTATATTACGAATTAATAAAAAATGAATACGGTAATATTTACCAGTTAAAATCATTTGTTTATTAATTATGTTTAAGAACCTTTCTTGCAAAATATCAAGAAAGGTTTTTCATATATATTCGCTTGAATTGCTTAATTTTGCTGTTTATTTTAACACTTATTTGAATACAAAATAATGTCTGAAGAAACAAAATCACTCAATTTTATTGAGCATATCATAGAAGAAGATTTGGCCAATGGAATGTCAAAAGACAAGCTGCGTTTTCGATTTCCTCCAGAACCAAATGGGTATTTGCACATTGGACATACCAAAGCTATTGGTATTAGTTTTGGTTTGGGCGAAAAATACAATGCACCTGTAAATCTTCGTTTTGATGATACCAATCCAGCCAAAGAAGAACAAGAATATGTAGACGCTATAAAGCACGATATATCTTGGCTTGGGTATCAATGGGAAAACGAATGTTATTCTTCAGACTATTTCCAACAATTGTATGATTGGACCATTCAATTGATCAAAGACGGAAAAGCCTATGTAGATTCGCAATCTTCAGAAGAAATGGCGGAACAAAAAGGAACACCAACAGAAGTGGGAACCAATAGTCCATACAGAGACCGAAGTGTAGCCGAAAATTTAGACTTGTTTCAACGCATGAAAAATGGCGAATTTGAAGCAGGAACACATGTATTGCGTGCAAAAATTGATATGGAAGATCCAAACATGTTAATGCGTGATCCGTTGATGTACAGAATTTTATATGCACATCATCATAGAACTGGAGATGAATGGTGTATTTACCCAATGTATGATTGGACACATGGAGAAAGTGATTACATTGAACAAATTTCACATTCCTTATGTTCCTTAGAATTTAAACCACATAGAAAGCTCTATGATTGGTTCAAGGAGCACGTTTTTGAATACAGTAAAGGTCAATATCCATTACAACCAAAACAACGTGAATTTGCGCGTTTAAATCTAAGTTACACCATCATGAGTAAACGAAAATTACTCAAATTGGTAGAAGAAAACATAGTTTCTGGTTGGGACGATCCACGAATGCCAACAATTTCTGGCTTACGTAGAAGAGGTTATACGCCAGCTGCCATCAGAAAATTTGTAGAAACTGTAGGTGTTGCCAAACGTGAAAATGTTATTGATGTTTCACTATTAGAATTCTGCATTCGCGAAGATTTAAACAAAACGGCCAATCGTGTCATGGCAGTCTTAAATCCAGTAAAACTGATCATTACAAACTATCCGGAAGGAAAAGAAGAATGGTTAGAAGCAGAAAACAATCCAGAAGATGCCAATGCAGGAAGTCATACAGTACCTTTCTCAAGAGAATTATATATTGAACGTGAAGACTTTAAAGAAGAAGCTGGAAGCAAATTTTTCAGACTGACACTAGGAAAGGAAGTACGTCTTAAGAATGCATATATCATCAAAGGAGAAAATGTAGTAAAAGATGCAGATGGAAACATTACAGAAATTCACTGTACATATGATACCGATAGTTTAAGCGGAAGCGGAACAGAAGCTAGTGTGCGTAAAGTAAAAGGAACACTACATTGGGTTTCTATTGCACATGCAGTTCAAGCAGAGGTTCGTGTATACGATCGTTTATTCTCTGATGAAGCGCCAGGAAATCACAAAGACAAAGACTATATGGAATTCATCAATCCGAATTCATTAAATGTAGTAAATGCTTTTGTTGAACCGTATTTAAAAGAAGCAAAAATTGGCGATCGTTTTCAGTTTCAACGTTTAGGATATTTCTGTGTTGATAAAGATACTTCTGCTGAAAAATTAATTTTCAATAAAACAGTTGGTTTGCGTGATACTTGGGCAAAACAGAAGCCAAAGCCGCAACAAAATCAACCGAAACAGCAAAAACAACAACACCAACGCCCGCCAATTGAAGAAATCAAACAATTGGGTAAAAAGTATACCAATCTTCCAGAAGAAAAGCAGCAAATTGCTAAAGGAAAGATTCAAACATTAGCGGCAAATGTAGCGTATGAAGATTTAGAACCTTTGTTTGCAACAGCAGCGAAGAAAGCAGGAACACGAATTGCTGCCATGATTACTTTGGGTATTTTGTTGAAAAATGGACAAGAACGCAATGCAAACATTGATGAATTCATTGAAAAAGCATTGAATGACAAAAATGAATTGTTGGTAGCAGAAGCACAGCAACTATAACATATAATTCAATATAGATTTAAAAGAGACTGTACAAACGTGCAGTCTTTTTTTATATACCTCATTGAAATTCTTCACTCCACTCCTATTCTCCAGTAAATTATCACAAAACACAGATGTAATGTGATATCTTAGTTTGATTGCTGAATTTTTTGAACCGCATGTTTTTTAGGAAAATATAGTTATTCATAAAGTACAAATGCCTTTGATACCTATAAAAAATAAGCAATAACATCAGACATTACGTATTGTAAAAGAATCTCAAATCATTTATTAGTTAAAAATAATACAGCTTCACAAAGAAAAAAGTCTAGGTACAAAGGAAATTTATGCTGCTAAAAACCTAAAAAAGACGCAGATAAAACAGCTATATCCTCAAAAATGTTAACATTTTTTTGCAAACTAATTATTATATTAGCGAGCTAATTGCATTTTTTACAAAAAATTATCACCAAAAGGGTGTTAATAACTTGAAGAAAGAATATAGACCCTATACAAAACTTAATTAAAAATTGTCATGAAAAAAATTACTCTCAGGAAGCGTCTTGCAGGCTCTTTCATTCCTTTGTTAATGGCAGCAATCTTTTTAAATTGCAACATTTCATCGGCTCAAAACACAGTGAATTTCCAAGGCGAAGTTATTACAATGCCAAACAATATGGCATCATTTAGCTGGGATTCAATGCCGCAAAATGCAAAGTACAACAATGGATATTTTGCTTGGGCACATTTTAGCCAAACGCCAACACAAGCTATTCAAGATCAGTTTGCGGAAAGAAACGTAAAACTTATTGAGTATTTTCCAGATCAAACATATTTAGTGTATTTTCCAGAAGACACACAAATTTCGTACTTACAACAATCAGGAATTGCTTCTATCATTCCAGTAGAGAACGACTTTAAAAAATCGTCTCAAATAAAATTAAATGACATTGGTAGTCATGCGATGGAAGGAAACAACATTATTGTAATGTTGGAATACTATGATTTTATCAGTTCAAACTATGCGGTAACAGAACTTACGAAAATAAGTTCAGTAGTTATCAAAGAAGAATATAAAGGAGGAAACATTCTTAAAGTAGCAATTCCTTCTTCTCAAATGAATGCTGTAGTGTCACAACCTTTTGTAAAATGGGTTGAATTAGTAGCGCCACCAGCAGAACCAGAAGATATAAGAGGAAGAAGTCTTCACAGATCTTCAAACTTAGATACACAAACACCAACAGGAAGAAACTATAGTGGAGCAGGAATTGGAGTTATGGTACGTGATGACGGAATCGTAGGACCACATATTGACTTTCAAGGAAGAATTGACAATTCAGCATCTAATTCAGCAGGACCAACACACGGTGATGGAGTTGGAGGAATTATGGCTGGAGCTGGAAACTTAGATCCTACCAATAGAGGAATGGCTGCAGGTTCTGATGTATATGCAGTAGATTATGTTCCTTCATTTTTAGATGGAGCTACTACAGATTTGATCAATAACGGATCTGTACAAATCACAAACTCTTCTTTTAGTGATGGAAACAACACAGGATATACAGTTGGTGCAAGAACAGTAGACCAACAAACAACAGATTTACCTTCTGTATTACACGTATTCTCAGCTGGAAACTCAGGAACTCAAGACTTTGGGTATGGAGCAGGACCAGGATGGGGAAATATTACTGGAGGACACAAACAAGGTAAAAATGTAATTGCTACAGCAAATACGTTCTTTAACGGTTCATTAGCAGGATCTAGTAGTCGTGGACCTGCACATGATGGTCGTATCAAGCCAGACATTACTGCACACGGACAAAACCAAATATCTACCGCAGAAAATAATACATACCAAACTTTTGGTGGTACATCAGGAGCAGCGCCAGGAATTGCTGGAGTTTCAGCTCAGTTATATGAAGCATATGCAGGTTTAAACGGAGGAGCTTTCCCTGAATCAGCATTAATCAAAGCGATCTTATTAAATACTGCAAATGACTACGGAAATGTAGGACCTGACTATAGTTTTGGTTGGGGAATGGTAAATGGTCTAAGAGCGGCTATGACAATTGAAGATGGACGCTATTTTGACAGTACTGTTTCTCAAGGAGGAAGCAATGACCACTCTATTACAGTACCAGCAAATACAAGAGAAGTTCGTTTTATGGTATACTGGAATGATACTCCAGCAGCGCCAGGAGCTTCACCAGCATTGGTAAATGACTTAGATTTAGTAGTAACAGATCCTAGTAATGCAACATACCAACCATGGACATTAGACCCTACGCCAAATGCAGCATTCTTAAACTCACCTGCAACCACAGGAACTGATCGCTTAAACAATGTAGAGCAAGTTGCTATTACTAACCCAGCAGCTGGAACGTACAACATTAATATCGCAGGATTTAATGTTCCTATGGGACCTCAAAAATATTATATAGTATACGAAATCATTACAGATGGTATTACACTTACTCATCCAATAGGAGGTGAAAAGTTAATCACTGGAGCACAAACAGTAATTCACTGGGATGCTAATAATGCAGTAAACACACACCAATTAGAATACTCTACAAACAATGGAAATACTTGGACGAGTATGGCTACATTGCCACCAGCGACAACTAACTATACATGGACAATTCCTAGTAGCTTAGTTTCTGGACAGTGTTTGGTAAGAATTACAAATGGTGTCTTAACAGATCAATCTACTACGTTTTCTATCGCAAGACGTGTTTCAGGTGTAAATATTACACAAGTATGTCCAACGGAAGCTACTGTAACTTGGAGTGCAGTTGCTGATGCAACTTCATATGATGTATATTTATTAGGAGATAAATACATGGAAGTAGTAGGAAACTCAACAACAACTTCTGCTACAATTCCAATTCCAGATCCATTTGCGCCTATTTGGGTAGCTGTAAGCGCCAAAGGTGGAAACGGATGGGAATCATTGCGTTCAAACGCTGTAAACTTCTTAGGAAGCGGATTATTTAACTGTCCATTAGCAAATGATTTATCTGTAACTACTATTAACAATGTAGCAAGCGATTTTGAAGCTATTTGTAGTACAGGACCAATTGTTGTTTCTGTTGATTTATTAAATGAAGGTACAGATGCACAATCAAACTTTACAGTTTCATATCAAGTAGGTTCTGAGCCAGTTGTATCTGAAACATATACAGCTTCTATCGCAGCAGGAGCTTCTGCTACGTATAACTTTACTACACCAATTACATTAACAGCCAATGGTAACGATACATTACGTGTTTGGACAGATTTAGCTGGAGATGAATTTGAAAACAATGATGAGAAAACATTAGACTATTTTGCAGTAGTAAGTGGAACAGGACTTGACTTTGCTGAACCATTCGATGTAAACGGAGTAATACCACAAGGATGGGTATTAGACAATCCTGATGATGCAAGAACATGGCAAGCAAGAGCGAACCTTGTAGGAGCTGATGGAAATACAACTCTTGCCGCTTTTATAGATGGTGCAAACTATACTACTAGAGGAGAGGAAGATGCATTTACAACAGAATATTTTGACTTAGTATTTAACGGTACTGCAGAGTTAACATTTGATATTGCAAAAGCGCAATGGTCCGCTACTTATAATGATGCTTTACGAGTGGAAGTTTCTATTGATTGTGGAGCAACATTTACTCAAGTATATTTTAAAGATGGACTAGACTTAGCGACAGTTCCTTATACAAATGCAGCTTGGGCGCCAAGTTCAATGAATGACTGGAGAAATGAAGTTATTGACTTAACTCCTTATGTAGGTGAAAATATCTTAGTAAGATTTACCAATATCAATGATTACAGTAACAGTACATTTGTTGATAATATTGAGTTACAAAGTACTTTATCTGTTGGAGAAAACACATTAGCAAGAGCAATTGCAATGTATCCAAACCCAGCAAAAAGTAATGTAGATATCGTAATCAATACTTCAGTAGGAAATACATATGAAATTGAATTGATGAACAGTCTTGGACAAACAATCACAAAAATTGAAGAAACACGTTTTAATGCAAGAGCAACACAAAACTTAGATGTTTCTCAATACGGAACAGGATTGTACTTTGTAAAAGTCAAAGTAGGAAACCAATCAGTAACGAAAAAGTTGATTGTAAACTAAAAGAGAAACACCAATCCAACCATTATAAAAATCCTGAGAATTATTTGTATTCTCGGGATTTTTTTTGGTTCAAAAACTCCTATAATCTTTGTTGATACTTTTTTAAAAATCTAATCATAAAAGCACTAAAAAAGAGGTAAATAAAACCATTTATACACAGAAAAATCTTAACACTTTTTTAGAAACAAATCATTATATTGAAAAACTAATTGAATTTTTACGAAAAACTACCATCAAAATAGTGTTGATAGTGGGTAAAAAATTGCTTAGACCTAACACAAAATTTAATTAAAATTGTTATGAAAAAAATTACTCTAGGAAAGGGTCTCCAATGCTCTTTCATGCTTACACTAATGGCAGTAATCTTCTTGAATTGTACTGTAGCATCTGCTCAAAATATGGTATACTTTCAAGATGAAGTGATTACAATGCCAAACAATATAGCATCATTTAATTGGGATTCAATGCCAGAAACCGCAAAATTTGATGATGGATACTTTGCTTGGGTTCATTTTAGCCAAACACCAACGCAGGATATTCAAGATCAGTTTGCACAAAGAAATCTTAAACTTATTGAGTATTACCCTGATCAAACGTATTTAGCATATTTTCCAGAAAATACACAAATTTCGTATTTACAACAATCAGGAATTGTTTCTATTATTCCAATAGAAAACAACTTTAAAAAATCAACAGACATTAAACTAAATAACATAGGTGATCATGCGATGGAAGGTAATAATGTCATTGTGACGTTAGAATATTATAACTTCATTAAGAAGAGTTATGTATTAAGAGAGCTTTCTAAAATAAACGCTGTTGTTGTTAAAAGAATTGATAGCCATAATAACTATTTAGAAGTTGCTATTCCACAAAACCAAATGGATGCTGTAGTATCTAAGTCTTTTATAAAATGGGTAGAATTAATTTCACCACCGCCAGTACTTGCAGATATTAGAGGTAGAAGCTTACACAGATCTTCAAACTTGGACACACAAACACCAACAGGAAGAAACTATACAGGAGCAGGAATTGGACTTTTAGTTCGTGATGATGGAGTTGTAGGACCACATATTGATTTTCACGGAAGGCTTGAAAACCCAATTACAACAGATGGTGGTACACATGCTGATGGAGTTTCTGGAATTATGACAGGAGCTGGTAATTTGAATCCCACAAATAGAGGAATGGCAGTAGGAAGTGATTTTTACACAACCAATTCAATTACGAATACTGCTGCTCTTACATTTTCGGACATTCCAACGGTTACGCTCATTAATAGTGGAGATGTACAAATTACCAACAACTCTTACGGAACAGGTTGTAATGATGGTTATGATGGCTTAGGAAGAGCAGTTGATCAACAAGTAGAAGCAAACCTAACAGTTTTACACGTATTTGCAGCTGGAAACTTTGGAAATGATAACTGCGGATATGGAGCAGGAGCAGGATGGGGAAACATTGGTGGAGGCGCTAACGAATCGAAAAATACGATTGCAACAGCAAATACATTTTTTAACGGACAGTTAGTAAGTTCAAGTAGTAGAGGACCAGCAGCTGATGGACGTATCAAACCAGATATTACTGCACATGGACAAGGTCAAGTTTCTACAAACGAAAATAACAATTATCAATCATTTGGTGGTACATCAGGAGCATCACCAGGAATTGCTGGAGTAGCAGCTCAGTTATACGAAGCATATACTATTTTAAATGGTGGCGCATTACCAGAATCTGCATTAATCAAAGCTGCCATGCTAAATACTGCAACAGACTATGGAAATGTTGGACCTGACTTTAGTTTTGGTTGGGGAATGATAAATGGATTAAGAGCAGCAATGCTTATTGAAGACGGACGTTATTTAGATGGTACAGTTTCTCAAGGAGGAAGTAATGATCACTCTATTACAGTGCCAGCAAATACAAGCGAAGTACGTTTTATGGTATATTGGCACGATGCAGCAGCAGCAGCAGCAGCTTCACCAGCATTAGTAAATGACTTAGATTTAGTAGTAACCGATCCAAGTAATACAACACACCAACCTTGGGTTTTAGATACAACACCAAATGCTGCATTCTTAAACTTACCTGCAACTACTGGTATTGACCGTTTAAACAATGTAGAACAAGTTGTAGTTTCAAATCCAGCAGCAGGAACTTATGATATTAATATTGCAGGGTTTAATGTTCCTATGGGACCTCAAAAATATTATATAGTGTATGAAATTATTACCGACGGAATTACATTAACATACCCAATAGGAGGTGAAAAATTAATTGCTGGATCTCCAACTGTTGTTCACTGGGATTCAAAAAATGCAGTAAACAATACTCAAATAGAACTTTCTGAAGATAATGGAACTACTTGGATAAACTTAGCAACATTACCACCATCATCAAGAAACTATACTTGGAATGTTCCAAACAACTTAGTTTCAGGACAATGTTTACTACGAATTACTAATGGTACATTTACTGACCAGTCTCCAGCTGTTTTCTCTGCAGCAAGAAGAGTTTCTGGAGTGAGTATTTCACAAGTATGTCCTGATGAAACAACAATAATTTGGACAGCTGTTCCAGATGCAACTTCGTATGATGTATACATATTAGGAGAAAAATATATGGAAGTGGTAGGAACTTCAACTACAACTTCAGCCACAATTGTAGTTCCAAACCCAGTAGATCCTTTATGGGTATCAGTAACTGCTAAAGGAGGAAATGGATGGGAATCGCTTCGTTCTAATGCTGTAACTGTAAACCAAGGAAATGGAGGATTATTTGCTTGTCCTTTAGCCAAAGATTTAACAGTAACAGCTATTAATAATACAGAAAGTGATTTTGATAAACTTTGCAATACAGATCCAATCATTATCTCTGCTGATATAGAGAATGATGGTACAGATGCACAGTCTAACTTTACAATTTCGTATCAAGTAGGCTCTGAGGCAATAGTTAACGAAACATATACAGGTACGTTGGCTGCTGGAGCATCAGATACCTATGTATTTTCAACTCCAGCAACCTTAACAACAAATGGTGATACTGCACTACGTGTATGGACTTCATTAGCAGATGATGAGTTTGTAAATAATGATGAGAGCGTATTTAATTTTAATGCACGTTCGAGTGGATCTGCTGTCAACTTCCTTGAAGATTTTGAAACAACAAATGCTATACCTGAAGATTGGACACTTACAAATTTTGATAATTCAACGACTTGGATTTCAGCATCAAACATTACTGGAGCTGATGGAAATCCTACACAAACGCTTTTTATAAATGGATTCAATTATAATAATGCGTTAGGTCAACAAGATTGGTTAGTAACAGAATATTTTGATTTAACTTCTGTTCCAGATGCTACGTTATTGTTCGATTTATCTAAAGCGCAATACGATGCCACTAGACAAGATGATTTACGGATTGATATTTCTACAGATTGCGGAGCTACCTTCACACAAATCTATTTTAAAGATGGAGCAGATTTAGCAACAGTTGCAAATGCAACAAGTCTATTTGAACCAACAGATGCTTCAGATTGGAGAGAAGAAGCCGTTAGTTTAGATGCATATGTAGGGAATAATATTTTATTACGATTTGCACATGTTAACGGATTTGGTAACACAACTTATATTGATAATATCAGAGTAATAACAAGTATATTATCTGTAGAGGAAAATACTTTGGACAGAGCAATTTCTATGTATCCAAATCCAGCAAAAAGCAATGTAAATGTTGTGATCAATACTTCAGTAGGAAATACCTATGAAATTGAATTGATGAACAGTCTTGGACAAACAATCACAAAAATTGAAGAAACACGTTTTAATGCAAGAGCAACACAAAACTTAGATGTTTCTCAATACGGAACAGGATTGTACTTTGTAAAAGTCAAAGTAGGAAACCAATCAGTAACGAAAAAGTTGATTGTAAACTAAAAGAGAAACACCAATCCAACCATTATAAAAATCCTGAGAATCATTTGTATTCTCGGGATTTTTTTTGCTTCAAAAACACCTATAAATTTTATTGATAAACTTTAAAAAAAGTATCTAAAATAATTATTAAAAACGACCTTTTCAGAAGCGTTTTAACACATAAAAAATAAAGTTGAAACTACTTTGTTTACTTGTGGAAGAACTGCTGTAAAAACCACCTAAAAATAGAAAATAGGGAAGTGGCAGTATATTTTGTAAAACTTTTGTTTACGAATTCAAAATTTGCTGTAAAACTTCCTTTTTTAGTCGAACACTAATCGGAATTTTATGTTCACCTATCAAAATTTGATTTCCTGTAATTTCTGAAACTTGTGCTTTAGAAACTAAATACGATTTATGAGTTTGCACAAAAAATTGTTCAGGCAAATTGTCTCGTAATTGTTTTAAGGTTGAATGTGTAATAACAGTTTCAGAAATCGTGACAATTTTCACATAATTCTGCATCGCTTCCACAAAAAGAATTTCATGGAGCTTAATTTTTTTTAATGATTTGTCACTCTTTACAAAAAACACCGATTCATCTTCTGTTGTTTTTGCCAAACGATACGCTTTATTCACAGCTTGTAAAAAACGTTCAAACGAAATAGGTTTTACCAAATAATCAATCACTTCATAAGAAAAACTCTCTAAAGCATATTGAGGATACGCCGTAGTCATGACAACGAGTGGAGAAGAAGTCAAACTCTTCAACCAATCTAAACCAGATACAATAGGCATATTAATATCTAAAAAAAGCAAATCTACTTTTTGCTGCTGTAATATATCATTTGCTTGCAGTGCATTTTTACAAACACCAACAACATTCAAAAAGGAAATATCGTTGCAATACGTTTGCAAACCTTTTCGAGCCAATGGTTCATCGTCAATAATAATGCAGTTAAGTAGCTTCATGAAATATCAATACTTAAATTTACCTGATAACAATCGTTTTCTTCTGTAATTGTCAATGTATGTTTTTTAGGATACAAAAGCGCTAATCTTCGGGTTACATTTTGCAAACCAACGCCACCAATCGTTGATTTTTGTATAGAAGAGTCGGTTGTATTTTTTACAAACAATTGTATTTTTTGTTGCGATTCTTTGATGTCAATCACAATACTATTTTTTTCAGCTTCATCATGATGACTGATATGTTTGAATGCATTCTCAATAAAAGGAGTTAGCAGTAATGGTGCAATTTTTAAAGAAGCATTTTCATAATCGATTGTATGTTCTAATAAAATATCGTCTCCTTTTCTAATTGCTTCTAAGCGAATGTATTGTGACACATAATCCAATTCTTTTTCTAAATTGATCAACGCTTCACTACTTTCATACAATTGATATCGCAACAAACCCGAAAACTGAACTAAGGTATCTTTTGCCAAAGTATTATTACTTCCAATCAAATGATACACACTGTTGATTCCGTTAAATAAAAAATGTGGATTTAGCTGTGCTTTTAAATACTTTAATTCAGTTTGATGTGTCTCTTTTAATAATTCTTGTTTGGCGCGTTCTGCCTTGCGATATTCAAACAAAAAGCGATACAAAAACCCAAAAGCACTATACAAAACATGAAAACCCAAATTCTGGATAAATACCGAAAATAGAATCATTGAAAACGATGCTACGGGATAAATCATGTTAAAACTTGAGGCAACATAAAGATCTAAATAACTCTCTACAGCTGTGATTCCTAACAAAAAGAGCAAAGAATAACTCCAAAATGCCAGTTTTTTATGTTTGATAAAGAACCGTGGAACCAGCCAAAAAACTTGTATATAACATAAAAGTGCATTGAAAAACATTCCATAACTATACACAATAGGCATCGTACCTGAAACATTGTCAAATCCCATCCAGGTTATATTTCCCGAAGTGATATACAAATAATTCAACACCCAAAAAGCCAGATGCGCGAAGATGAGTATGTACAGTTTTGTTTTGGACATGGTTTTATTTGAAACTATTAATTTTAATAAAGTTAGTATTTGTCACTTCGAGCGCAGTCGAGCAGTGCTATATTATATATAGATTTTCTTAGAATCTCGATAGCTTTGCTAGGTATTTTCAATCAAAATGTATTTTGATCTTAATAATGCTTGATTTGACACGTAAACTGAATTAGTATAATTACAAAAGTTCAATCAAAGAAAAACATAAATTATCAATTTTTGGACCTTGCGGACTAAATGCAGAAAGGTTAGATAGGAGCAGCGCGGCTTTTTTGTTTTTTTTATCAATAATCATACACGACAAATATCCGCCAGTGCCGCCATTGTGAAACAATACTGTTTTTCCTTCTTTGGTAATAATATGCCAACCCAAACCAACGCGAACCATTTTGTTGACTTTAATAGTTTCTTGTTGAGGTAAATTATAAACGACATCTTCTTCAAAGTTTTTACGGATAAATTTTTCCATATCAATTACATTCGATTTCATGCCGCCAGCACCAACCAATGCATCTGTAAAATCCCAATTAGAAGCTTCTGTGCCATCTGCTTTTATTCCAATGACCAATTTAGAAGAATCTACTTTAGATAAATCTGTAGTAGTATGATGCATTCCTAAAGGTTTCAAAATTTGTTCTTGTAGCAAATCTTCATAGCTTTTCTTAGTTTTTTCTGTGAGAATGTATCCTAGCAAGCCAGCACCTAAATTGGAATAGGAACTTACTTTATTAGGTTCTTTTTCTAAAACAATTCCGCTTTTTAAATAATTATGCAACATGTCAATTGTGTATTCTTTATACGGATTTTCCATGTTTGTTTGCAATAGCGGAAAGATATTTTGTGGCAATCTTGGCAAACCAGAAGAATGGTTAGCAAGCATTTGTAGCGTAATCTTATCTGTATTTTCGGGTAATGTTTCAATTTTGAATGGCAACACATCTACTAGTTTATCATTCAGTTGAAGGTTTCCTGTCTGAACTTGATGTGACAATAGGAGCGAAGTAAAGACTTTTGTATTTGAGCCAATTTCAAAAATTGCATCTTTATTTTCTATATTTTGTAGTGTGTCGTTCTTACGAATAACTCCAATATATTGTGTCTTTTCACCATCAATTAAAGCAATAGAGAGTTGCACATTATTTGGAAAAAGTTCGCTGTTTTCTGCAATAACTTTTCCTATCTCAGAAGAAAAATTACGGGTATCAATTGCATTCACGGCTTTATCTTGCGAAAGCACAGAATGAACACAAAGAAAAATAGTAATTAGATAAATGATTGTTCGTTTCATGATGATTGTTTTTTTGATACTTCAAAGTAACCACATAAAACGTACAGGATATAATTCGTTTGACGAACGTTTAAAAGTTTTTGATGAGCGTGATTGAAAATCAGTATTTTAATTTCATTACTCTTTAATATCCTTAATCTCAGTAGTATTTTCAGGAATGTTCATAGATGTTTTAAAATTTGGGAAAAAAGGAATTCCATTTCCCGTATCTTTCATTTGTTTCGCTTCTACAAAGGTCCACTTTTTAGTACTTTCATTAAAAAAACCAATAGTATAACCTGTTAGGAAAAAGCGCTTTTTCTTTACACTCATCACCATCTTATTTTGTACATAACAGCGATATTCTCCTTGTTCTTTTACAACATCTGATACAAACTTTACTTCTGCAGATTCAATAGCAAAACCTTGCGTTTTCATTTGTTCAAATGACTGAATTAAATAATTTTCCATAAATTCTGCACCACCAGATCCTTCTACAATATTAGGATGCGAATAAGTAAGTAAAGTTTTAAAATCTTGCTTTAAAGTTGCTTCAGCAGTAGCTTTTGCGTCTCTTAGTGCACTCGCTTTAAGAGCTTCCATATCTTGTGAAAATACCTGTGTAGCACAGAATATAAATAGGAGGAAAGCGATTTTTTTCATATTGATTATTTGTTTGTGAGTTGAAAGATACACATAAAAAAACCCGAAATATTCAATTTCGGGCTTTTAGGGTTTATTAGAGCGTATTACTCATCTTTTTTATTATTTTTTGTTTTCTTCATGGCTTCACCAATTTGATTACTTGCGGTAAAACTAGCAACCATATCGTTGAGCATATTGCTTCCAGCTTGTGGAGAATTTGGCAGTAAAATTAAATTACTATTTGTTTCCTGACCAATAGCTTGAAGTGTATCATAATGCTGCGTTACTACGATTAAGGCAGAAGCTTCTTGCGAATTAATTCCAACCTTGTTCAATACTTCAACAGATTCTTCTAAACCACGGGCAATTTCACGACGCTGATCGGCAATACCTTGACCTTGTAAACGCTTGCTTTCTGCTTCTGCTTTTGCTTTTTCAACGATTAAAATACGTTGTGCATCACCTTCATACTGTGCAGCCGTTTTTTCTCTATCAGCTGCATTAATACGGTTCATGGCAGCTTTTACTTGTGCATCAGGATCAATATCTGTTACTAAGGTTTTAATAATGTCATATCCGTATTCCATCATCGCTTCATTCAATTCAGACTTTACTGCAATTGCAATATCATCTTTACGTAAGAATACATCATCCAAAATCATTTTTGGAACTTCGGCTCGAACGACATCAAATACATACGATGTAATTTGATCGTGCGGATAATCTAACTTATAAAAAGCATCTTCCACTTTAAGTTTGATTACTTTATATTGAACCGAAACTTTTAAACGAACAAATACATCATCTTTCGTTTTTGTTTCAATAATAACGTCTAATTGTTGAATTTTTAAACTTAATCTTCCTGCAATTCTATCGATTAAAGGAATTTTGAATTGCAATCCTGATTGACGAATGCTCTTATAACGCCCAAAACGTTCAATAATAGCAGCTGTTTGTTGCTTTACAGTAAAAACAGAACCTAGTATAATAATAAGTGCTAGTACACCTGCAACAACATAGTATGGATTTATTGGCATAATTTGTAGTATTTAAAATGTTAGTATATAAAAATAATTTATTTTGAGTAAAAAAAGATACTTTTGGGGACTTTAATCTAAAGGTACCCTCAAATGCAAAAACCTACTTATCTACTATTAGTAGCTGTAACACTACTTTTTGTTACAAATTCTTTTTCTCAAGGTCGCTATGACAACTACAATCGTTTGGGAATTTCGGCAGGATTTCATCAATTTGATATTCGTACGGATGACCTTGTAACTACTAAATCTACAGGCTTTCAAGGTGGATTGTCTACACGTGGAACCGTTGCCAGACATTTTGATATGGTGTACTTTTTACATCTTAATTTTCATGAATTGAATGTTTTAGGACGAGAAACAGTTACTTCTTTAAATCAAGAAATTCCATTTAGCTTATTGGCAGCAAAAATTGGAGTGTTGGGAAGTTATAAAATCGTTGAAAAACATTTAAGTGTGGAATTTGGACCAGCTTTGCAATTGACTGAAAAGTTTGAAATTGATAGCCAGTTTGAAGATTATATTTTACAAGGATACGATTCGTTTACCGCTAAAGAAGCACGCCAAACCAATCGACTAAATGTGATGGGAGTTGTGGGAATCTCAGCCGGATTTCAATCATTTAAAATCTCGTTGCAATACGAATATGGATTTACAAACGTTTTAAGTAAACTGACAGTTGATAATAATAAACTAAAAGGAAATATAGAACAGTTGAGTGTTTTAGCCACTTTCTATTTGTAATTTAGTGAAACTCGATTTTGAAAAGCCGAAAGACACATTCAAACTCAAAAGTTGAGCTAATCCCGTTTTAGAGCGGGATCTTAACACACAAAAAGAGCGCCGATAAGCGCTCTTTTTTTATAATGTAACTTCGCTAATAACATTGAAAAATACCTAGCGTAGCTATCGAAATGTCATCTTACAACATTCCCAATACTTTCTGAATACGCTTGATGGTTTCTTGTTTTCCAATCATAAACATAATCTGAAATAAATCAGGGCCGCTTAATGCGCCTGCCAATGCAAAACGTAAGGGCTGCATTACTTTTCCAAAACCAATTTCATTGCTAGTAATCCAACCTTTGATATTTGTTTGTAAGCTTTCTACGCTATAATCTTCAGTAGCGTTAATAATCTCTACCAATTTATTTAAAATGTCTCCTGTACCTTCTTTTAATGCCTTTTTCTGAGCTTTTGCATCATATTCTGTTGGTGCCACAAAGAAAAAGTGACTTAAATTCCATAAATCTTTGGTAAACGAAGCTCTTTCTTTAATTAAGTCAACCACCATTTCAATATAATGGATATCAATATCTGCCAATTCAGCTTGACTTTCTCTAAATGCAATTGCTATACTTTCTCTAGATTTTAATTGCATGTATTGTTGGTTGAACCAATCAGCTTTTTTGATGTCAAATCGTGCTCCTGCTTTGTTGATTCGTTCCAATTCAAAATCTTGAACCAATTGCTCTAAGCTAAAGATTTCTTGTTCTGTTCCTGGATTCCATCCTAAAAAGACTAAGAAATTGATTAGTGCGTCAGGGAAATATCCTTCTTCTTTGAATCCCATATACAATTGATCTTCTTTATCATCATGCCATTCTTTTGGAAATACAGGGAAACCAAACTTAGCTCCATCACGCTTGCTTAATTTTCCTTTTCCAGTTGGCTTAAGAATTAATGGTAAATGTGCAAATTGTGGTGCTTCCCATTCAAACGAACGATATAGTAAATAGTGCAATGCTAATGAAGGCAACCATTCTTCTCCACGAATTACATGCGTGATTTCCATTAAATGATCATCTATAATATTGGCTAAGTGATACGTTGGCATTCCATCACTTTTAAACAATACTTTATCATCTAAAATATTGGTGTCAATTTTTACATCACCACGAACAATATCTTTTAAATGCAACGTTTCATCTTGTGGCGATTTGTAACGAATTACATACGGTTCGCCAGCGTCTAATTTTGCAGTAACTTCTTCCGCCGAAAGCGATAAAGAGTTTGTCAACTTTAAACGATTGTGCCAGTTATAAATAAAGGTTTTTCCTTTAGCTTCATGATCTCTTCTATGTCCGTCTAAGGCTTCCGCAGTATCAAAAGCGTAATAAGCATGTCCTTTTTCAATCAATTGATCTGCATATTGCTTGTACAAATGCTTACGCTCACTTTGTCTGTATGGACCAAATCCTCCATCTTTTCCAACACCTTCGTCAAACGGAATTCCACACCATTCCAATGATTCTATGATATATTCTTCCGCACCTTCTACAAATCGGTTTTGATCTGTATCTTCAATACGTAATACAAAATCTCCACCATGTTTTTTGGCGAATAAATAATTAAATAAGGCAGTTCTCACGCCTCCAATGTGTAATGGTCCTGTTGGACTTGGTGCAAAACGAACACGAACTTTTTTAGTCATAGGTAATAGTATATGGTTTTAAAGTGCAAATGTAATATTATTTTTCCTTTAAAATTGTGTCTGTAAAATGCAGTTCTCTTTTGATGAAGCAGAAAAGAAAATGCAAGCGATCGTATTTTAAATCTCGATTATTGAGTAAAAGTGAAACCCTCAAAGTTTTTAGCCTTGAGGGTTTCGATTAATCAGCAAGTTGAGAAAAAATGCTACTTTTTATAAGAAGTATAATTAGTTCTTGAAATCCATTATTTTTTAATAAACTTTTCAGTGTGTTTAATGCCTGATGCAGTTTCTACAGTTAAGAAATACATATTGTCACTTAATTGTGAAACATCAATTTCTGAAACCTCTGTAGCTTTGCTTTGTACCAATTTTCCAGTAATATCTGTGATTTGATAGGCAACAATTGCTTCGTCACTATTGAATCGTAATACATCTGATGTTGG
This sequence comes from uncultured Kordia sp., assembly GCF_947489565.1. Classification (GTDB taxonomy): domain Bacteria; phylum Bacteroidota; class Bacteroidia; order Flavobacteriales; family Flavobacteriaceae; genus Kordia. The sequence continues at coordinate 101,442 of NZ_CANLEA010000011.1, forward strand.
ATTTGGAAACATGTTAAAGTTGACCAAATCGGCTTCGTCTCTTCCTAAGGTTCCACTTTGTGAATCTCCCATAACAAATAACGAACGTAAATGATCTTTTACTTCTGATGTAAATACATTGAGTGTTGTACCCGAATCACTTTCAGTACTTAATGTAATTTGGTAAGACCAAGCTTCGTCGTAACAGCTATCGCAACAAGAAGGAACATATAATCCGATTACATATAGCTTATTGTGCTCAAAGTTATAGTTAGGGAAGGTGGTAGTAAGTCCCCAAACTGGATTTGCAGAAGTTGGTAATTGATTGTTGAATCCGCCCATATTACTAGACCAAGCAAATGTATTAGGAACCATATTGATAAAGTCTACAGGATCTGTGAATGGGAATGAAGAATATTCTAATTCATATACAAACCATGTATATTGATATCCATTATTTTGTTCTGTACAAATATCACCTACCAATAACGCATCATCTGTAGTGTCAATACTGTTGATAGAACCTGTTAATTGTTGTGGACTTCCTTGGTGCAATACACTAATGTTGAGGTTTTGATCGAGTTTTGCTTGCAATGAAATATCGTCAATTGCCAAGTCATTTCCGTCACCCAAACCATCTTCTTTTAAATGAATTTTAATATCTAGCACATCGTTTTCACCTTCAAAACATTCTGAGATTTGTTGCCAATCACAAGGATCGTCGCTGTTGGTATCAATGGTAATCCAATCGTATAACTGTCCGTTTACTTCCAAACGAATTTCTGGCTTGATATTGAAAGTACATTGTGGCAAATCTTTGAAGTTTGCACAGAACTTATAGGTTTTTTCAAAATCAATTTGAATGCTTTGTTCCCAAATAATACTTGTGGTTCCCGAAGGTTGTGTCGTACGACCATTTACCAATAAGAAGTTTGTATTGTTGCTATATTGTTCTGGATCTTCACACGCAGAATGATCTGTTACGGCAGTTCCAAAAATACTTGCATCGTTTGATACATGATATGCACCAGGATATAAACTTGCATCTTCTGTATAATCGGTACCAAATCCGTTAGCGCCATTTTCAAAGTTTCCGTTTTCTACAAGGTTCTCACCTTCACAGCAAAAAGCACCTTCATTATTTGGTTCGCCCGTATCAATATCACAATCTTGAATACAAATATTATCGTACCCGTATTCTTCTGTAGGACTTGAAGTTAAGTCTAAGTAAAAACGAATTCCATCAATATTACTTAATAAAGTATTCCAATCGTCACACTCTAATCCAGCGCCCATAACCCATTGTCCATTTGCATTAGAAGGTAAATCGGTTCCTTGACACGTTTCAATTGGCGCACATACATGTACCCAACCTCCATCTTCAACAGTTTGTACACTAGCTACAAAAGTTGCAGTAGCTGTAGGACTTGTTGGAGATCCGCTATAAATAATAAGCCTTGGAGATAAAGGTTCTCCTAAGCCACCATCTTCAATTACTTGAAAATCCCAGCATAAACATTGTCCTTCATATTCACGCCAATCGCCACCATAATCTACATCGTTATAAATGTATGATGAACCTGAAGAATCATATGAGTGTAAAAAGAAATCATCAGCATTTCCGCTTGGTCCAAAAGGATCTGCTGTACTAGCGCCAGCAGCCACGCCATTCCAATTTGATATATCCTGATCGTTAAAATCTTCACAGAATTGTCCAAAGCTTACTCCATAAAAAAGGAGCAAACACAAAGTAATTGTGTTTTTCATAATGTAAAATGTTTAAGTTTCTATAATTTGTTTCAGGGCAAAGATGCGCCAGAAGGAAACAATAGGGTAGAAGCAAATCACTAAGATTATAGAAGTGTTTTGCCTTCAGAAAACATTATAGAAAAACCGTAAGTATTACAGGAAAAACACCCTTTTGCAACTTAGTTAGCAATAGAAACCATTTCTGCAGGAATGCGTTTGTTCATTATTTTAAACCATAAAGGCGGAATTAATGCCAAGACCATTGACGTTGGATATCCATACGGCATTTGCGGACTTTTCTCATGGCAATCAAGCAGTTGGTATTTTTTAGAAGCTTTGTAATGATGATCGCTATGGCGCGTAAGTTCATACAAAACGATACGCCCAATAACGTGATTGGAATTCCAAGAGTGAATTTCTCGAACACGTTCATAACGTCCAGAAGCTAACTGCTTTCTCAGCAATCCGTAATGTTCTATATAGTTGATAGTTTCCAACAATAAAAAACTAACTACGGCACTTGCTACTGCAAAAAGTAATGTTAGAGCTCCTAGAAAATAGAATACAATTGCCAAATACGTTAGTTGCAGAAGTGTAAACCAAAACATATTATTCTTCAAGGAAAAAAATGAAAACTTTCCACGTTGGCGTAAATTCTTTTGAATTTTCCACGCGTTCAAATATTGTCTTACTGTTGAGGTAATCCAAAATGAATACAGAACCTGATTGTATCTAGCAGTGGCAGGATCTTCTTTTGTAGCAGCATGCAAATGATGTCCAAAATTATGTTCTACAAAAAAGTGCATATACATTGAAGGAAGCAATAAGAGTTTTGCCATAATTTGCTCATACTGTGTTTGTCTGTGACCTAATTCGTGTGCGACATTGATACCATTGGAACCCAATACAATTCCTGTAGAAAAGATCAATCCAACCACTTCATAAGTTTCATACATTCCCGAAGAAACATTTAAAAGCGTTACAATGAGCAATCCAAAAACGACAGGAATGTTTAAATACAACAACCAATCAAAAATTGGATTCACAGATTTCTGTTCCACTTCTTCTTCTGATAAGTTTTCGGTGCTTTGCGAAAAAATCAATTCCATCAACGGAATCATTCCGAAGGCATAAATGGGTGTTAAAAATGTATAATATCCTCCTAAGTATAAAGCAATCACGGCAACCAAAGGTGTAGAAAATGCCGCTAAATATTTTAAGTCTCGCATACGTCAATTTCAAAATTCAAAGCTCTTAAAATTACTACTTTTTTTGCTGAATTTGAATTTTAGAGAACTTTCGTAACAAAAACACTTTTAAAATCGCTTATACAATCCAAGAGTCAATGCACCTTGTTTGGCAACATTGTTTCCAGAGAAAGCGCCACCAAAACCTAACACGCCACCAAAAGATTTGTTGAATTCTCCAATAACCTTCAATCCAAATGCGCCGTATTCTTGATTGTTTACATACAAAGCTGTAGCTGCATTGCTCAAAGGCAAATTGACATCACCATCATTAAATGAACTTACGATATCAACAAAACCAGCCAACCAAATTTTTGAATGTACTTTGGTTCCTATTTCTCCACCAATTTTAAAGTTGTTACTATAATTATTGGTTCTCAAATCAATTCCTGTAAATGCTTGAATGTAGAATTTATCAAAACTACGTCCAAAATTTACAGTAGGAGTAAAGGTCCAAGCATCTTGTCCAGTGCGAATTCCAGAAGCAGCTTCAAAAGTTCCTGTATTAGCTTCTACATTTAACTGTCCTGAAATGATCCATTTCTTATTGTAAAATTGATGTCTTAATCCAACTGAAACATTTCCAAAAGCAGATTTTGATTCTTCTGCTAGAAAAGCAGTTCCATTCACAGCATCTCCTGTACTGATGAATTTTATAGGAAGATTTACAATCAATGTAGTTTTGTTGGATATTCCGTATTCTCCATATAATTGTAGTGTATTGTCGGTAATTTCTCGATCAGTTTGATAATCTGGATCGCCAAAAATTTCATCGTAATTTGAAATTGTGGTGAACGAAAGTTGTGTATAAAACGATCCTTTTTCTTGTGTCCAAGGACTTTGCGCAAACAAAATTCCGGAACTTAAAAGTGCAATAATTGTATATAAATTTTTCATAATTAGCTTGTTTATGATGGCTTAGTAGTAAGTTTTTTAAAAATCTTACAGAATGTTTAACAAGTCTCGTATACTATTAATTGGCTAAATATGTTATTTTTATCAGTTATATGACGAATGCATACGAACACATACAGAAGAAACTAAGTCAGTTTGTGACCAAATACTATACAAACGAGCTTATCAAAGGAACGATATTATTTTTCAGTATCGGTCTGCTATATTTTATCATCACCTTATTGGTGGAACATTTTCTATGGTTAAGCACTGGAGCAAGAACCGCTTTATTCTGGATTTTTATTCTAGTAGAAGTATCGCTTTTCGCGAAATTTATTGTGCTACCATTAACCAAACTGTTTAAACTACAGAAAGGAATTAGTTTCAAAGAAGCGTCTACCATTATCGGGAATCATTTCCCAGAAGTAAGCGATAAACTATTGAACGTTTTGCAATTGTCTGAAACTTCTCAGGAATCTGAATTGTTGTTGGCAAGTATCGAACAAAAATCGAAAGAACTACAACCCATTCCGTTTCAGGTAGCAATTAACTTTAAGAAAAATATTAAATACGCAAAGTATGCAATATTGCCATTGGCCATTGTGTTGTTTGTTTGGATTTCAGGGAACAGTTCGTTGTTTAGCAAAAGCTATGAACGTGTTGTAAATTACAAAACGGCCTATGAGCCGCCAGCGCCATTTCAATTTATTGTAGTGAATGATAGTTTGCAAGCTATTGAAAATCAAGCGTACAAATTGCAAGTACAAACATTAGGCGATGTGACTCCGGAAGAAGTACAAATATCTTTAGGTGACGAAACTTATTTTCTTCAAAACAAAGGAGTAGGAACTTTTGAATATACATTTACACAACCCAAAGAAGCAACGACTTTTACCTTAACCGCGAATGAAGTAACTTCAAAACCATATACGCTCAATGTGGTAAAAGTACCTTCATTGGTTAACTTTCAAATGGTGTTGGATTATCCAGCATATACCAAACGAAAAGATGAGGTTTTAAAAAGTACAGGAAATGCCACGATTCCAGAAGGAACTAAAATTACCTGGGAAGCGAAGGCGAAACAAACAGAAAAACTAGAATTAATTTCAAAAGATAGTACGTATGTGTTTGGGAAAGAAGCAAATGACTTCAAACTGACACAAAAAATATATCAAAAACTTGATTATCAGATAAGTACAAGTAATTCTGAACTCAAAAACTATGAAAACCTTGGATTTAACATCAATGTGATCAAAGACGAGTATCCAAAAATGGATTTACAGTCAAAAAGAGATTCTGTAGATGGTAGAACTATGTATTTTCTAGGACAAGTTTCAGATGATTACGGATTGCGAGGATTGAAGTTGGTATACTATCCAGCAGAAAGTGCTGCGAACAAATTCCAAGAAAATATTCCAATCAGCACTTCAAATATTGATCAATTCCAATATACTTTTCCAGGAAACTTAGAACTGGCAAAAGGTGTGAATTATGAGTTCTATTTTGAACTAAGAGACAATGACGGAATTCGTGGCGGAAAGAAAGTCAAAAGTGAAATCTTTAACTATCGAAAACTTACCGATACGGAGTTGCAAACAGAACAGTTACAGCAACAAAATGAAACAATCAAAGATTTAGATAAATCCTTAGAGAAGCTTCAAAAGCAACAAGACGAACTTAAAAAGATTACACGAAATCAAAAAGAGAAAAGTGAGCTGAATTTTAACGATCGCAAAAAGCTTGAAAAATTCTTGCAACGACAAGAACAAAGCGATCAAATGATGAAGAAATTCTCTGAACAATTAGAACAAAACTTAGAGGATTTTCAAAAGGAAGAAACGCAAGATGATGAAGATAAAGAGTTGCTCCAAGAACGTTTAGAACGTCAACAAAAAGAATTGGAGAAGAATGAAAAGCTAATGGAAGAGCTAAAGAAGTTAGCTGAAAAAATTAGTGAAGAAGAACTTCAAGAAAAATTAGAAGAACTAGGAAAGCAACAACAAAATAACAAAAAGAATCTTCAGCAAATTTTAGAGCTTACGAAGCGTTATTATGTAACGAAAAAAGCAGAGAAGATTCAGCAAGAATTACAAGAATTAGCCAAAGAACAAGAAGAATTATCTAAGAAAACTGGCGAAGAAAATACAAAAGAAAAGCAGGAAGAACTGAATAAGAAATTCGAAGATTTGCAAAAGCAGATGGACGAATTGGATGAAGAAAACAACAAGCTGAAAAAGCCACTTGATTTAGAGCGAAACAAAAATGATGAAGAAGACATTAAGCAAGAACAGCAAGATGCTTCGGAAGATTTACAAAACAGCGAAGAATCTGAAAGTCAACAACAAAAAAGTGAGCAGCAACAAAGCGCCAAGAAAAAGCAAAAGAAAGCCGCTCAAAAAATGCAGCGCATGAGCAAAAGCATGCAAACTGCGATGCAAATGAGTGGACAGGAAAGCATTCAAGAAGATGCTGAAATGTTGCGCCAAATTCTAGACAATCTAGTTTTATTCTCTTTTGATGAAGAAGAATTGATGAAAGGATTTGAGGAAATTGACAATACAAATGCGGGTTATGCTGCCAAACTAAAACGACAAAAAGAACTGCGCAAAATGTTCGAACATGTAGACGATAGTTTGTTTTCATTGTCTTTACGCCAGCCTACAATTTCAGAAAGAATCAATGGCGAAATCACCGAGATTTATTATAACATCGACAAATCGCTAGAACAATTGGCAGAGAATAATGTCTACAGAGGAGTTGCAGCACAACAGTACGCATTGACATCTACCAACAAATTGGCAGATTTCCTAAGTGGCGCATTAGACAATATGAACCAAAACATGGGACAAGGTCAAGGGCAAGGTAATCAAGGAATGGGGCAAAGTGGACAAAATCAAGGTCAAGGAAAAGGATTTCAATTGCCAGATATCATTCAATCTCAAGATGACTTGAACAAGCAAATGGAGAAAGGAATGAAGAAAGAAGGTCAAGGAAAAGATGGCAAAGGTGGCAAAGAAGGAGGAAAGGAAGATGGTGACAAAGGTCAAGGAAATAAAGATGGAAAAGATGGTGAAAATGGACAGCAAGGTGGCGGATCTGGAAGTGGAGGAAACGAAGATGAATCTGGAAAACTATATGACATTTTTAAACAACAACAAGCGCTTCGAAGTCAACTAGAAAGACAGCTAAAAGATAAGTACGGAGATAAAATCAACGATCCACAAGCCAAAGAAATCTTAAAACAAATGGAAAAGGTGGAAACGGAATTGCTTGAAAAAGGATTCAATGATGAAACGATGAAGAAGATGATTGAGCTGAAATATCAACTCCAAAAACTAGACAAAGCTGCCTTTGAACAAGAGAAAGAAAGCAAACGAGAATCTACTACAAATCGCAAAGATTTCAACAATACTACAAATGAAAAAATGCCTGATGTGAGACAGTATTTCAATCAAATTGAAATATTAAACAGACAAGTATTACCTTTGCGGAATAATTACAAAAAGAAAGTACAAGAGTATTTCAAGAAAAAGGATGATTAGTTTTCATTACGAGACACAATTTGAACTTCCAAATGAAGCACAAATTGAGCAATGGATTAGCAAGGTAATTGCATCTGAAGACAAACGAGAAGGAGATATAAATTATATCTTTTGTGATGATGCATATCTGCATAAATTGAATGTGGAATTTCTAAATCACGATACGCTTACAGATATCATTAGCTTTGATAATTCTGTTGGAAACGAATTGCACGGTGATATATTTATCTCTGTGGAACGTGTGGCAGACAATGCAAAAGATTTCAATGTTTCCACAGAAGAAGAATTGCGTCGCGTGATGGTTCATGGAGTATTGCATTACTGCGGATACAAAGACAAAACGGAAGCTGAGCAAAATGAAATGACATCCAAAGAAAATGAAAAACTTGAATTGTTCCACGTGGAACACTCTTAAATGTCTTTCAAAAAAATCGAAAAAGAATAACCGAATTTCAATCGTTAGATATGTTTAATACGGAATATGATGTTATCGTAGTTGGTGCTGGTCATGCAGGATCTGAAGCTGCCGCCGCTGCTGCGAATATGGGAAGCAAAACCTTGCTCGTTACGATGAACTTACAGAACATTGCACAGATGTCTTGCAATCCTGCTATGGGCGGAATTGCGAAAGGACAAATAGTGCGAGAGATCGATGCACTTGGTGGATATAGCGGAATTGTTACGGACAATTCTGCCATTCAATTCAAGATGTTGAATAAGTCAAAAGGACCAGCAATGTGGTCACCAAGAGCACAGAGTGATCGCATGCGTTTTGCAGAAGAATGGCGTTTGATGTTGGAGCGAACTGAGAACCTTGATTTCTATCAAGAAATGGTGCGTGGATTAATCATTGAAGGAGGAGAAATAAAAGGTGTAAAAACCTCTTTAGGATTAGAAATAAGATCAAAAACGGTCGTCTTAACCAATGGGACTTTCCTTAACGGATTGATCCATATTGGAGATAAAAATTTTGGTGGAGGAAGAGCAGGAGAGAGAGCCGCAACTGGAATTACAGAAGAATTGGTAGCACTTGGTTTTGAATCGGGAAGAATGAAAACAGGAACGCCACCAAGAGTCGATGGAAGATCGTTGGATTATTCAAAAATGATTATTCAACCAGGCGATGTACAACCTGATAAATTCTCGTATTTAAAAAGCACAAAACCATTAGAAAATCAACGTGCTTGTCATATGACGTATACGTCTCCAGAAGTACATAATTTACTGCGTGAAGGTTTTGATAGATCGCCAATGTTTAACGGAAGAATTAAATCGATTGGACCAAGATATTGTCCTTCGATCGAAGATAAAATCAATCGTTTTGCAGACAAAGATCGTCACCAATTATTTGTAGAACCTGAAGGTTGGAATACGGTTGAGGTATATGTAAATGGTTTTTCGACCTCGCTTCCAGAAGATGTTCAATTTAATGCATTACGTTCGGTAGCAGGTTTTGAAAATGTAAAGTTCTTTAGACCTGGATATGCCATCGAATACGATTACTTTCCACCAACACAATTAAAGCATACGCTTGAAACAAAAATTGTAGACGGATTATTTTTTGCGGGACAAATTAATGGAACTACTGGATATGAAGAAGCCGCTTCACAAGGACTCATGGCAGGAATAAATGCAGCATTAAAAGTTCAAGAAAAAGAAGAATTTATTCTTAAAAGAAACGAAGCTTATATTGGAGTTCTAATTGATGACTTAATCACGAAAGGAACAGAAGAGCCATACAGAATGTTTACGTCTCGTGCAGAATACAGAACCTTATTGAGACAAGACAATGCAGATTTCAGATTGACACCTGTAGGTCATAAGTTAGGTTTGGCTAGTGAAGAACGTTTGCGTGCTATGGAGCTGAAGAAAACAAACTCTGATGCGTTCATTCAATTCTTTAAAGACACGAGTGTAAAGCCAGATGAAATAAACCCTGTATTGGAAGCGAAGAACTCTTCAAAAGTGAGACAGCAAGACAAGATGTTTAAGATATTTTCGCGTCCAAATATTAGCATGGACGATATGCGAAATGTAGCTTCTGTAGAAAACTTTATTCAAGAAAACAATCTTGGAAAAGATGTATTAGAACAAACAGAAGTGCAAGTAAAATATGCAGGTTATATCAATAAGGAAAAAAGCAATGCTGACAAGTTAAATAATTTGGAGCGTGTAAAAATTCCGGCTGATTTCAAGTATGAAGGATTAACAAATCTTTCGATGGAAGCACGACAAAAACTAGCTAAAATTCGTCCTGTAAACTTATCACAGGCTTCACGAATTAGTGGAGTTTCACCAAGTGATATAAGTGTCATGTTAGTATATTTAAACAGATGAAATTCTAAGTGTTCCACGTGGAACACTTTTTTTATGGAAATAAAATCATTAGAAAACATAGCTATAAGTGAGATCGTTTCGACATTAAATTTAGCGTTCTCAGATTATTTCATTCCGATCAATTTTACTGAGGAATATGTCAATGAACGTTGGACAGCTTCAGGCGTAGATTATAGTTTGTCGTTTGGAGTTTTTGACAACAATAAACTCGTTGGTTTTATCATTCATGCAATTAATTTTTACGGAGAAACCAAAGTTGCCTACAATGCATCTACAGGAGTTATTCCAACATATAGAAGGCAAGGTTTATTGAGTAAATTATATGAAAAAGCAATTTCAGCGTTACAAGAAAACGGAATTCAAAAAAGCACTTTAGAATGCATCACAAAAAATGAGCGTGCCATTCTAGCGTATCAAAAAGTAGGTTTTTCGATTGACCGACAATATCATTTATATAAATTCCATTGGGAAGAAGTTGCTGTTGGATCAATATATGATATAAAAGAAAAACCCGATTTTGAATTTGAAGATTTTGAACATTTAAAAAACTATGAACCTTCTATAGAAAATCAAAACCATTGCCTAAACCAGTATAAAGATAATTTAAAAGCTATTTGTGTTTTTTATGGAGAAGAAATTGTTGCGTATTTAATTTTGCATAAAATTTCAAAAAGGATTCATAGGCTAGGAGTAAAGGAAAACAATTGGAAAAAATACGGGAGTATTTTGTTTACAGGATTGCCAACAGGAAATTATAATATCATTAATGTAGATACAGAAAATAAAAAGATTCATGATTTCTTTCAAGAAATGGACTTTGACAATTATATCGATCAGTATGATATGAGTTTTGATTTTGGTTTTATGGAATCTAAGAATTTTTAATCTTGGTTAGATTTTTGTTAGTACTTCTAAAAAAATATTGAAATATGAAATCTATAAAACTTATTGCGAATCTCACTTTACTTTTATTACTCACAAATTGTATTTCTATAAAAAAGGCTCCAGAAATTACAGAAGTTGGATATTCTATTATTGAAGGAAAGAAATTAAAAAAGTCTTTAGGAAAGTCAAATCATTTTATCTTTTTAAATCATTTGAGTGAAAGCGATCTTACTTCGTTTATCATGTACAAGCTAAATGCAGATGATAATAGTTATTTGCAAAATATGCCTGTCAAGATTAACGACATTGGTTTTTTAATGACATTCTATACGGTTAAATCAAAAGATAAAACATTAGACTTATTTTCGCCAATTGTAAATAGAGCGCTTAACAATTCATTGAATACAGGATTTAATGAAGACATACAAGTTGACGAGTTTGAATATCATTATGTAGCTGTATATGTTGAAAGCGATATTGAAGCAGATAGTTTGAAAGATGAATCAATTCACAAAGCAATTGTAGAAAAATATTTAGTAAATCTAATGGACGAATATCAAAGAATAGGATCGGTAAAAGAATTAGATTTTATCATAAATAATAATTAATGTTCCACGTGGAACATTTTAGAAGTATAAAAAAATGGAGAACATAACGGTAAAAGATCATTCCGTTTCGGGCGAAGAATTTCAATTAGTTTTTGATGCGGGTTTAGAAATGTATAAAACCGAACCGCAACCAAGTTTAGAGAACTTGGCTTCGTATTACGAAAGCGAAGATTATATTTCGCATACCGATGCCAAAAGAAATCTCTTTGAAAAAATATATCATTGGGTTCGCACATATATGCTTTCTAAAAAAATGTCTATTGTAGACATGCATACAAAAAGCGATGGTAAAAAAGTCTTAGACATTGGTTGTGGAACAGGAGACTTTTTAGCAATGGCCAAAAAATACAAATGGGAGATTGCCGGAATTGAACCAGATGTACAAGCGCGAAAAATTGCTACTGAAAAAACAGCAACAGAAATTCATAGCAACGATTGGCTTTCTGAAATTGCAGATGATAGTTTTGATGCCGTAACCATGTGGCATGTGTTAGAACATGTTCCTAATCTAGAAGAGCAGATTCAAACCTTAAAAAGAATTGTGAAACCTAATGGAAGTATTTTTATTGCGGTTCCAAACTTTAAAAGTCACGATGCAAAACATTACAAAGAATTTTGGGCAGCGTATGATGTTCCTCGACATTTATGGCATTTCTCTCAAAAATCTATAAAATCACTTTTTGCAAAGGAAAACATGAAAGTAGTAAAAATCTTACCAATGAAATTTGATGCTTATTATGTAAGTTTACTTTCCGAAAAACACAAAACTGGAAAAATGAATCCGATCAAAGGATTTTACAGAGGATTTGTGTCCAACTTTAAAGCAATCACTTCTTCGGAGTATTCATCACTCATTTATGTGCTAAAAAATGATTAAAAACGCATTTAAAGACGTTTTAAGCATGGTTTTAAGTGAAACTAATATAATGTGGTGTCTATTTTCTAAAACGGTTTAAAACACATCAAAAAAAGAGCTGTTTTTAATTGTTATTGATTATAGTTATTATTTTTAAAATAGATTATGTTTATAGTTGTGATTTTCTCAAAAAATCATCCAAACTTCACAATTTGTTATGTAAACTTTATTTCTATTTTTGCGGCGTAGAAAATGATAAAATAGAAAATGTCGATTTATCATTTTTTTGAAAAGAAAGATTAGATAACAACAAAAAACTATACAAATGAAAAAACTAATTGTTTTAGGAATGGCAGTTTTGGCATTCTATTCATGTGAGAAACCTGCAAAAGTTGGTTTTGTAGACAATACTGAGTTGATTAATGAATATCAAGAGAAAAAAGATTTAGAAGCAGTATTTAAATCACGTATCGAAGATTTCAACAAAAGAAAGGATAGCATGCAGCAAATGTTCAATCTTGAATTGAAACAAGCGCAACAAAAAGCAGCAAAATCATCTCCAAAACAACAACAAGAATTGTCAATGCAAATTCAGCAGTTAGGAGAACGTTTGGATCAGCAAATTAATATAGAGCAAAATCGTATTTCGGAAGAAAGTAAAACACAGAATGACTCTATCATCAATAAGATCAAAAAATTCATAGAAAATTACGGAGAAACGAATGGCTATGACTTTATCATGGGTAAAAACGAGTTTACTGGAAACTTATACTATGGAAAAGAAGCACACAACATTACTAAAACGTTGTTAGAAGCGCTTAATAAAGAGTACGCAGCTAAGAAAAAGTAATACAAACTACATACAAGATTCAAAAAAAAAGACTTTCGAAAGAAGGTCTTTTTTTGTTTGAACTTTATTTGTTACCGCGAGTTTCCAACTCATGCTAACAAATAAAAATACTAACAGTCCAACAATCTAAGAAGTCTAAGTAAGTCTAAAAAAGAAGCTAGCGCGAATTTCCAACTCGTGCTAACGATCAAACATTCCGTATCATATCCAAAAAATCGCTGCGTTTATTCCGTGAAACAGGCAATTTATGATTGTCTTGTAACACCACATATCCTTCATTTAAATACTTCAAAATATAATTAATATTAATTAAATGCGATTTGTGAATCAAGTAAAAGTCTTTATGTTTTAGGAGTTTAAAAAAATGTCCAATACTATACGAACTCATAATTGGTTTGTTGTGTTGAAAATGAATTTTAGTATAACCATCGGTTCCTTGACAATGAATAATATCTTCCACTTTTACAAACTCCAAACCATCTTGTGAAGGAATCACAATTTTCTTCTGTTGAAACGATTGAATGCCTAAATTTTCAATCAATTGTGTGTTTTTTTGCAAGGCAGTTTTATCGGAAATATTCTGCGTCGCAACAGAAACAGCCTGAATCAAATCTTGGCTATCAATTGGTTTCACCACATATCCAATAGCGCAATGCTTAATCGCTTCAATTCCATAATTATCAAAAGCCGTGACAAAAATGACTTCAAAAGTGGGTTGCGGAATCTTTTCGAGTACTTCAAAACCATTCATTCCAGGCATGGCAATATCCAAAAACACGAGTTGCGGTTTCAAATTTACAATCAAATCAATGGCTTCTTCAGGATCTTGAGTTTCACCAATAACGCTTACGTTTGGACATAATCTTTCGAGTTTGTTTTTTAAAATAGCTAACGATTTATGCTCATCGTCAACAAGGATAGCAGTTACAGTCATAATGTATTTGGTAGTTTAAAAATTAGGGTAACAATCGTTCCTTGTTGATCATCAACTTCAGAACGATCTTTAATAGTATATGATACATACCAATTATCTATTTGCTCCAACAGTTTTAGACGTTCATCCAACACTTGAGAAGAGTGTGATTCTTGGTTTTTAAGAGTGTTTTTAGCTAATTTTTTAGAATTTTTAATCCCGATTCCATCGTCTTTTACCACAACGCTAAAACTATGGTCTGAGAGTTGTGAAAATGTAATGGTTACTTTTCCAGGTGCTTTCTTATGAAAAACGCCATGATTTACAGCATTTTCGACAATAGGTTGCAACACCATAGATGGAATAGAGGCTTCTACATCTACCGTTTTATCACAAATAATTTCGTACGAAAGTTTATCTTCAAAACGGAGTTTTTCTAATGCTAAATAATTAGAAATTAGATCAATTTCTTCTTCTATTGAGATCAATTGCTTACGCGAATATTCAAAAAACTGACGCACTAACTTTGAAAAACGAGTTAAATAATTTTCCGATTGATCAATATCGTTCAACTGAATATAATACTGAATTGCATTGAGCGAATTATGCACAAAATGCGGATTCATCTGCGATCGCAAAGCGTGTAACTCAAGATCAACCATTTTTTTTTCGTATCTATCAATAGACATGGCTTTTTCTGCCAATAATTTATTTTTTCGTGTCACAAACACATAAAACAGAATGACAACTGCTAAAGCAATTAACAAAGCAGCACCAGATAATAAGAAGAAAATTTCTTCTGAAAATACGTTCTCTATTTCGTCTTTCTTAGGCATAAAAAACTTTTAAAAATGCAACCATATAAAACAGCATTCAATACAGTGATGACAATGGTGTAAAAATTTCCGCTGTAGTTTAAATATCTATGAAATATTAACAAAGGAAGTAGTCCAATATAGAATGAGAATAATCCTGTGACAATCCAAAATTTTTGTGAACGAATAAAGGTCGTAATTGTATCTGTATTCAGTAGTTCTACAAAATAACTAACGGTTAAAATTAAAAGGCAAAAAGCGCCTACAATCATTGGGTTTAGGTATAAATTATAAATTGGGCTTTTATCAAAAAGATCATACAAAAACACCATCATAAACACAACGAATAAAACCTGAGTAATCCACTTCCGTTGCTGTAAAATTTTATAAAACCACAGAAAATAAAACGGAAAAGAAATGAGTATAAATATATTATGAACAATATCATTATAATGATCAAAGATATGTTGATAGGCAATTCCTATAATCTCATTACAAACCACATATATTAAAAACCATAAAAAGTGTCGTTGTGTAGTATTTTTATAGGCATCCCAATACCAAATAGCTGCAGCTAAGGCAGCTATTTGAAAAACTAAAAAAAGGTAAAATAGCATAAGTATTTAGTATAATTGTTTAATTAATGTGTGTGACTCGAATTCGTAAGCGCTACAGGACACGGTTCGTCCGGATCATACGGATTAGGAGGCCTTCGAGAACTTCCATGATTAAAAGGTGCTATTTCATACATGTTCTCATAATCTCCTGCATCTGATGAATTTTTAAGATTGATAGTTGGTACAAAAAATACAGTAGTATAAAAATCGCCTTCTGCATTGCCTATTTGCCTTGCATCTCCTTTGATAAGATCTTTTTCTTCAAATTCCTGTTCATG
Source organism: uncultured Kordia sp. (assembly GCF_947489565.1). Classification (GTDB taxonomy): domain Bacteria; phylum Bacteroidota; class Bacteroidia; order Flavobacteriales; family Flavobacteriaceae; genus Kordia. The sequence goes on from NZ_CANLEA010000011.1 coordinate 117,012, forward strand.
TTTTGCTCCTAAATACACTCTGAAGCCTAGTATATCTTCATCAATAGATAGTTCCTCTGCTTTTGATTGCATGTATTCTAAATACTCTTTGACTTGCTCGTATGTAAATGAAATTACTCTATTATCACAAGTATCACATCGGTGTTTTATATAGTTTTGTGCAAATGTTCTAGCATCTTGTGTACATAAAGCATTCTCTGGTTCGATAACTGGATTTGTACAAGCATTCAGTATTAAAAGTAGGAATAAAATTGTTAAATATGTTGTATTATTTTTCATAATCGTAGTATTGTGTCCCGCTCATTTACACAAGCGGAACTTTTTTAAAATGTTAATTAACTGTTTATTAGATTGATAGGAAAGCGTGTTTTTCCTATTTTTTTATTATCTGGACTTTACTCTGGTGGACGTCTTCTCGAACTTCCCATATTAAGATAACCCGCGCCTTCCATATCTATTTGAAGTTCTGGGTGGTTTGGGTCAATAGTTTGAGAACCAGATTTCGTTATAAAGGTGTTAATAATAGTATTGTTATCAGGGTTCCGATATGTGGCAACTAAAAATACCGTCGTCTTTGGCTTTCCATCTTTTATATAGGAACCTAAATAAATGCGAATTCCAAGATTTTTATATCCCTTACTATCTGCATGTTTTTGTGCCATTGTTAAAAAACCTACAATCTCATTGAAAGAAAACCAAACGTCGAGATTATCAAGTTGAATACTATGTTGTTTATTTTTCTTGTTTATAGGAAATGGCTTTGATTCACGCGAAAAAATGGTTTCTTCTCCATAAATAATAGAATCATTTGCAATGGAGCCATTAATAAAACGATATTGATTTTTTACATAATTCATTTCTAAAGTATCTGCTTTTTCCGGACTAATTAAGCCTTCAGGTTGTTGTCCATTCCACCGTAAACAAGAACATGAACTTGTGATCAAAAGCAAGAATATAATTGATAAATAGTGCATATTTTTTCTCATAATTTTGTTTTTATGTTCCGCCAGTTTGCACCAGCGGAACGTTGCTGATTTTTTAGATTAACTCTTCACCAATGTGATAGGAAATTGTGTTTTTCCTGTATTATCTTGATTGATTTCTATTTGATCAATGCAGTACTCAACTAAAATTTGATAGTCTTGTGGTTTTGCATTTTGAATAGATAAATACACTGCCTGACTCGCACAACTACAACCACATAAATCACCTAGCTGAATCAAACGATTTGGAACGAGTTGAATGCTTCCGTCAGTAACAGGAACCGTCGTTGCAATAGGAGTTGGCAAAGGAATAATGTCTATTGGCTCTTGATCAATTGGAATATGAGGATCAATTCCTTGTACGATAGCTACATCATCTTTTTGATGTAATCCAGGTTTAATTCTTGTTTTATATACAATGCTAATATTGGTAATTGTCAAACCTCTAAAGCGTAAATTTCCATACGGATTGCATGCTGTGATATACAGTACTTCATCATCATGTGTTTCCATTTGATCTTTACTACTATCGCCCCAATGCAAGTAAAAGCAAGGCTCAAGCGTTGGTAAATCGAGCATCGAACAAGTTTCTTCAGTATAAGGCGTTTTGCATCGACGCAAATTGTTTTCTTTTCCTTTAATTAAGAATGATTTTTTAAGCGCTTCTGTCTTTAATGCCTTTCTTCCTTCCTGAATGCTATCGGCACAAACAGAACAGTGACAATCATCGTTACAGTCACACTCTTGAGTGCAATCGTAACATTCTTCTTTGAACAATTCCTTTATCGGGAATCTGAAAATTAAAAATTCATCATGATTAAATCCCTGAAAAGGTGCGCCACCAGAAGGATCTTTTCCTGAATTGTACCAAATAAAGTGCGCTGCTTTGTCAATTTCTTTATACGTTCTAAAAGGTCTTTTTCCATTTGCGGTACCTTTAGTCACAGCTTTCCATTTTTTACAATGTGCTTTTTTAAGCTCTGTATTTACTAACTTTTCAGAAGGTCTTGTGGCGTGTGAGCTAAAATTAATTCCTGTTGGAAACACTTCCCATTTTGCATGTGTTCCAGAAAAAACAGTAGTTGCTCCATGCAATTCTGCCAACAATCCATTCAATCCGCCATTATCACTCCAACACACAAAATATAAATACTCTTCACAGGTTGCTTTTGCTTCAAAGCGAACAGCTTCTAACGAGCTATTATTGGCTATTTTGCGTTGTACTTGGTTGCAATCGCCAACATACACATCGGCATAATTATCACAAGAATATGTTCCTTTAATTGCTCGTGTTTCAGTACAGTTTTTACTAGTCTTCATAAATATGTTTTATTTAAAATTTCCTACTCTATTCTTTAAAGGCTTTTCGGTTTCCGCCTAGTTTAATTTGTATTATTACGTAATGAATGCAGCAAATATGAAGTAGAGAAGACTAATATTATATAGTAGTCATAAGAACTGTTGAGTTGATTCTATGATCGGTTTAACTGATTTTATAATACTTTGTTAAAAAATCCATGAAAAGTTCAGGCTCCGCTTGGATAGCGTTATTTTTGTTCTTAAAAAAATGTTAAACGTGCAACCTTTCATTTTAGCAACTGTCAATAGCGATATAATATCAATCGAAAAAAATCAAACAAACAGATGAAAAACAATCTTATTTGGATATGTCTTTTAATGAGTACCATGTTGTTTGCGCAAGAAAAATTTAGCGTAAGCGGAACCATAAAAGACAGCAAAAATGGAGAAACGCTATTGGGTGCTACAGTGTATCTCAAAGGAACTACCAACGGAGCCGTTACCAACGAATATGGCTTTTATTCCATTACAGCGCCGAAAGGAACATACACATTAGTGGTTTCTTTTCTTGGCTATGAAAATGTTACCAAAGAAATTACACTTGAGCTAGATCAAACGGTAAATTTTGAAATCAAAGAAGCTTCTACATCACTAGAAACGGTTGTCATAGAAGCCGAAGAATCCGAACGTGTAAGCATTCGAAAACCGCAAATGAGTGTTTCTAAACTCAATGCGGCAACTATTAAACAAATGCCTGTAGTTTTGGGAGAAGTAGATGTGATTAAATCTATTCAAATGCTACCAGGAGTTACCAATGGAGGAGAAGGAACGGCAGGATTTAATGTACGTGGTGGAGCAGCCGATCAAAATTTGGTATTGCTCGATGAAGCAATTATCTACAATACTTCCCACTTTTTTGGTTTTTTCTCCGTCTTTAATGCAGACGCGATTAAAGATATCAAACTCTATAAAGGAGACATTCCAGCAAAATTTGGAGGAAGAATTTCTTCTGTATTAGACGTACGTCAGAAAGATGGAAATAGTAAAAATTTAGAAGTCAACGGTGGCGTTGGTTTAATATCAAGTCGTTTGGCGGTAGAAGGACCAATGTTCAATAAAAAAGGCTCTTTTTTAGTAGCAGGAAGAACATCATACGCACACTTATTCATGCCATTAATTCAAGAAATAAAAGATGACAAAATTTCGTTTTACGATTTAAATTTAAAAACAAATTACGAGATCAATGAAAACAACCGAATCTATCTTTCGGGATACTTTGGTCGAGATATTTTTGACATTTCTAAATTCATCAAAAACCGATATGGAAACGCTACGGCAAACTTGCGTTGGAATCATGTATTCAATGAAAAATTATTCTCTAATTTATCCTTAATCTACAGTAAATACGATTACAGAATTGTGTTAGATTTTATCAAACTCGATTGGGTTTCAGACATTAAAAACTTCAACCTAAAATACGATTTGCGCTATTATGCGAATGATAAAATAAAACTAGACTTTGGAGTTAGCGGAATTACCTATGATTTTAATCCGGGAGAAGTAAAACCTTCAGATCCAAGTTCGTCCATTAACTTTAGAAAACTCGATCAAAAAAGAGCGTTTGAAGCAGCTGCGTATATCAGTGCAGAACATGAATTAACAGACAAACTTACAGCGCAATATGGTGTGCGTTTTAGTACGTTTAGTCGTTTGGGCGGACAAGAATTATCTGATTATGCCAACGATTTGCCAGTAGTATACAATGATGAAATTGGAATTTATGAAGAAGGTGAAGAAATTGGTACTACTAATTATAAGAAAAGCGAAAGCATTGAAACATTTTCAAACTTTGAACCAAGATTAGGACTTTCATACCAATTAAATGACAAATCATCTGTAAAGGCTAGTTATACACGTTCTGTACAATATGTACATTTATTATCCAACACAGTTTCAGTAACGCCATTAGATGTTTGGGCACCAAGTGGTCGTTATATAAAACCACAAAAATCCAATCAATATGCCGTTGGATATTATCGAAATTTCAACGACAAAAAATATTCTTTAGAAGTAGAAACTTATTATAAGAATGTAGACAACAGAATCGATTATATTGATGGTTCAGACTTAATTGGAACCAATACTATTGAAACTGAAATTTTGAATGGAGAAGCCAGAGCTTACGGTTTGGAAATTTTATTTCGAAAAAACAAAGGAAAATTCACAGGTTGGTTTGCATATACTTTATCAAAATCAGAACAAAGAGCGCTTGGCGGAAATGCTGGCGGACCAGGAATCAACCGTGGAAATTGGTATAATACGCCATTTGACAGAACACATGATATATCGGTTACAGGAAGTTATGACTTTAATGACAAATGGAAATTTAGCGCCAATTTTGTATACCAAACAGGTCGTCCAGTAACTTATCCAAATGGACAATATGAATATGAAGGTTTATCTATTGCTAGTTTCGATCAGCGAAATGCCAATCGTTTGCCAGCATATCACCGATTAGATATATCAGCAATTTATACACCAAGTAAAAATAAAAACAGACGTTGGCAGAGCGAATGGGTTTTTGGACTTTACAACGCTTACGCTAGAAGAAACGCAGCTTCAATCTCGTTTACGCAAGATTTCGACTCAGGTGTCAATGAAGCACGTAGACTTTCCATCTTTGGAAGTGTAATTCCATCTATAACCTATAACTTTAAATTTTAAAATCATGATAAAATATATAAAACTAGCAACGCTTTTAGTCATATTGATCACGTTTATTTCTTGTGATGACAAAATTGATGTTGATGTTCCGGAAGCAGCTCCACGTTTGGTAATTGAAGCTTCTTTGGATTGGGAAAAAGGAACTACTGGAAACAATCAAACCATAAAACTAAGCACGTCAACACCGTATTTTGAAACAACTTTAAATACAAGTGTTATTGGCGCTACTGTAAGTGTTAGAAACAACAATTCGAACGTAGTATACAACTTTACAGATCAAAATGATGGAAACTATACTATTGATAACTTTGTACCTGTTTTCAACAACTCGTATACCTTAACGGTACTTCATGAAGGAGAAACGTATACAGCAACGGAAACTTTGATGGCAGTATCGCCAATTATGAATCCTACACAATCTTTAGAAGGCGGGTTTGATGATGAGGTGCTAGACGTAACCATATTTTTTGATGATCCCGCAGATGAAGAAAACTTTTATATGATTCGTGTAAAAGAAGAAGGCGATTTATTGGCATATTTAGAAACGCAATCGGATGAATTTACCAATGGAAATGTACAAGAAGAATTCTTTGAAGAAGAAAGAGATGATGAAGATGAAACCGCCGAATACAATCCTGGAGATGTTGTAAACATAAAACTCTATGGAATTTCGCAACGTTACTACAATTATATTTCATTACTCATTGAACAATATGATTCTGGTGGAGATCCATTTGCAGTAACGCCAGCAGAAATTAGAGGAAACTGTATCAATCAAACCAACGAAGCTAATTACGCTTTTGGTTATTTCAGAGTTACAGAATTTGATCAAATTGATTATACCTTTCAATAAAAGATAAAAAAGAATAGTTTGTTTAATTATTCATATTCGAGAAAAAGCGTGGTTTCTTATGAAATTGCGCTTTTTTGTTTTCAAAAATAATGTTCACGTTGAAAAAATTTTAATCTCAAAAAAACGTTGAAAACCTATAATTTTAGCAATCAAAAAGTATTTTTTTGAAAAAATGCAACCTTTTGTTATTTCAGTTGTCTATAAAGAAAAGAAACACCATAATTGTCACCATATTTTAGAGCATAGTGAGCAACGCTATCTTATTTACACATAAAGATCTTATAGAAAAGAGCAAGCTTGGAGATCGTAAAATGCAATACAAACTGTATTCATTATACGTAGACGCTATGTTCAATGTAAGTATTCGAATAGTGAAAATAAAAGAAGATGCTGAAGATGTGGTACAAGACAGTTTTGTAGATGCATTTAAAAATCTGGAATCGTTCAAATACGAAAGCACGTTTGGCTCATGGTTAAAGCGCATTGTCATCAACAAAAGCATTAACTATTTAAAAGTAAAACGCATTCCCTTAGTAGAGATCGAAAATCAAGAATATTGGACTCCGGAAGCAGAAGAATTACAACCAGAACAATTAGACATAAAAAAAATAAAAACGGCCATTCAAAAATTACCAAATGGCTATCAAACAATTATCAATTTATACCTCATAGAAGGTTATGACCATAATGAAATAGGAGACATACTCGAAATAAGTGTGTCAACTTCTAAATCACAGTACCACAGAGCCAAAAAGAAGTTAATCCAATTAATTAATTGATCATGAAAGACGAATTAAAAGAGTATATACAAGCACATAAAAATCAATTCGATGATCACTCCATAGAAGAAGCCGACAAGCTAAAACTATGGGCAAAAATTAGTGAAGAACTCCCTGAAACTCCTACAAAAGTAATTCCGCTATGGAAAAAAGCTTCTTTCAGAGTTGCAGCTGCAGTTGTTTTACTAGTTGCATGCTTATTTGCTTACTATACTACAAATGAAGTTGAAGGAGAATATGATATGGTTAGTGATGAATTTCGTCAAATAGATAGACATTACAAATCGTTGGTTGAAAACCAGATTCAATTGGTAAAAAATAATGCGCATCTCACAAAAGAAGAACAAGCCGATTTTCTGAGTTATATTGATGAATTGGATCAAGAATACATCAAGCTAAAAAAAGAATTAAAGCAAGGTGTTAACAATCAAATCATTATAGAAGCAATTATTAACAATTATAGAAAAAAAATACAAATCATGGAAGATCTGCTACGAAGATCTTATCCTATAAAAAATTCAGTAGACGATGGCGAACTCATTTTATAAAACATGCTGGTTAGTGGTGTTTTGTTTGCTGTCGTATCAAAGTGCAGTAGCACAACACAAACTCACCAAAGAAATCAAAGAAACGCATGCCTTTAGCAATGAAAGTACACTATACTTAGAAAATAAGTACGGCGACATTTTTGTGAGTGGCTGGGACAAAAATAGCATTGAAATAGTAGTTGATGTAGAAGCCGAAAGTAAAAATGCTGAAAAAGCGCAAAAATTGTTAGACAGAGTACAGGTTTCTATTGTAGCAAACAACAATCAAATAAAGGCTTTCTCTAAAATTTCGCCCAAAAAAGGTGGTTTTCTTGGAAGATTAGATCCGTTTAAAAACGAGAAAACAAAAATTAACTACACCATTTATCTTCCCAAAGAATCCATGATGGAAGCTTATAATCAATATGGAGATCTTGTCATATCGGATTGGAACGGAATACTAAAAGCCGATGTTGAACATGGCGATATGCAACTATCAACAGCATTACACAACGCCGATTTAGCTATAAAATCTGGCAAACTCAATGCTGTAAGTTTAGACGATTCACATATCAAAAGCAAAGATGCAACTGTGACAATTCATAGCGGAACTGGACTCAAAATTGATTCCGATGGTTCGGAAATGACGTTGAATAACATCAAAAATCTAGACATCAACTCAAATAAAGACAATCTAGATATCTTAAAGCTAGAAGGAGTTTCTGGAACGATAAAACACTCCAAAACCTTTCTAAAAAATTTGGGCGGAAAAACAATACTTGATTTGTATTACGGTGAATTGAGAATTTTAAATCACCTCACAAATTCACCAGAAATCAATATCGATCAAAAAGAAGCAGAGGTATATATAAATATTTCAGAAACCAATTTTACGTTCAATGCAATGCTTGAACAAGGCGTATTGCGCATTCCTAAAAAAATGGATAACATAGAAAGTGAAGTCATCAACCGAAAAGACAAAATAAGACGTATAAGCGCTTCTTATGGTGATCAAAACGGACAAATTACCTGTAAAGGATACAAAGGCGTCATTATTTTAAAAGAATTATAAACTAACTAAGAAAAAAATATAAAAATGAAGAAGTTAATCACTGCAGTATTCACACTTTTCATTTTCAATTCTCTTATTGCACAAACCAATGAAACAGACGAGTATGTCGAATTTGACGATCGTAAAAACATAGTGCATGGAATTTATTTAGGCGTTACACCACAATACGGAAGAATCTCTGGTGAAAATGCAGGTTTTCTAAATATAAAATTTGCTTATGTAGCTAATAGAAAGGTTGAAATAGGCTTCTCAGGAACTGTTTTTGGGAGTATACAACCCAACAATACCAACATCTACAGAGGCAATGAAGTATTGTTAGCAGGTGGTTACGGTGGCTTGCATTTAGAACCAATTCTTTATGGAAACAGATCCGTAAGTATATCATTTCCTTTAATGATTGGAGGTGGCTTGGCAACAATTCTAGAAAAAAAAGAAGATGGCGAATTTGATGAATCACCTCTGGAAAACGATACTGGTGATGATGATTCTTTTTTTATTGCAGAACCTGGTGTAAATATACTTTACAACGTTTCCCGCTTTTTACAAATAGAAGCAGGATTTCGATATCGCATCTCTGAATCTTTCCGGTTGCCTTACTATGGAAAAGAAAATATCAAAGGGTTTTCTGTTGGTATTGGTTTAAAAATAGGAATCTTCAATATGGGAAGAAAGAAAAAAATAAAAGACAAATTTTAGCTTTTAGGTTAAAAAAAGGCATAAAAAAACCTCGGTAATATTTAGAGATTACCGAGGGAAGAAAAACTAGTAAATAGGTTTTGAGATGTATTTTCTTTTTCCCGAATTTTGTGAGACAACTATCGAAATAGTTGCTTTTCTTTTTCATAACAATTCGTTTCCCATCCTAATTCTTTAGTTCAGTTAAAAAAAAGGGCAACAAAGACTTTAGCCTCGATCTCAATAGCTTTGCTGCCGCTTATTTTCAACTAATAAAAAACCGACTTAATTGAACTTAATTTGTTTTATGAACGTATTAGAAATGTTAAATTTCTAAGTGATTAATATCTTTTCTATGCTTATTTTGATGATAAAACAGGTAACTTTGGAAATACCCTACCAATATTTTAAAAAAAATTTAAAAATAAATTTACGTAGTTTTGGAAAACGAAATTAATAACCCAGTAATTAATGACTTCGGAAGACAAATCTGTTTGCGAATCAAAACACTATGAAAGTATCTTTAATACACATGCCGAAACTCTTCGGAATTTTGTGTATTACAAATGCGGTAGTGAACAACAAGCTGAAGATATTGTACAAGAAGCTTTCATTAAGCTTTGGAAAAACTGTGCAAAAGTTATTTTCACAAAAGCCAAGTCGTACCTATTCACGGTAGCAAACAATATGTTTTTAAACGAAGTGGCACATAAAAAAGTAGTTTTAAAGTACAAACAACAAGTAGGGAGCAAAATTTCTAATGAAACGCCTGAATTTATATTAAGACAAAAAGAATTTCAAGAAAAGCTACAACGCACCATTGCAAAATTGCCAGAAGGACAACGTGAAGTGTTCTTACTCAACAGAATAGATAAGAAAACCTATGCGGAAATTGCAGAAATTATAGGGCTTTCTGTAAAAGCTGTAGAGAAGCGAATGCACAAAGCTTTGGTGACATTGAGAAAAGAAATAGGAAATATTTAAAAAAAAGTAGGGTATTTTACAGAGAAACTGTTTAATAAGCGAATCAAACACAAATGATGGAAGAAAAATATGATGATACGTTCCTAGCAAGATGGCTTGCCGACGATCTCACAGAAGAGGAAAAACTCCGTTTTGAAAATTCTGCTGAGCATCAGGACTATCTAAATATCATAGAAAGTGTAGACCTTATGGAAGCACCTTCTTTTGATAAGAAATCTGTGTTGACTTCAATTCAACAAAAACAACAATTACATACCCCTAAAGTCCGAAAACTACGCACTTCGTGGTTATATACTGCAGCGGCAGCTGTGGTGCTTTTATTTGTTGGTTTCTCATATATGTACTTAAATGCTGATGAAACTTTTGAGACAGGTTTTGGTGAGCAAATTACAGTAAACTTACCAGATGGTTCTGAAGTGATGCTTAATGCAAAAACAACACTGTCATTCAATGAAAACTCCTGGGATACGGATCGAACGGTTTCACTTGATGGAGAAGCGTATTTCAAAGTAAAAAAAGGAGAAAAATTTACAGTTGCTACAACTTCTGGAACTGTAGAAGTATTAGGAACTCAATTCAATGTTCTTACGCATGATGACACTATTTTTGAAGTAAAATGTCACGAAGGAAAAGTTAAAGCAACATCAAAAGCACAAAAAACTGAAATATTAACACAAGGAAAAGCATTTTCTTCTATTGAAGGAAAAACTAGTTCTTGGAGCTTCAATACAAACGAACCTAGCTGGAGAAATGACGAAAGCAATTTTAGGGAAATGCCTATAAAATATGTGATTGAAGCATTACAAGATCAATACGAAGTACAATTTATTTTCGAAAATATAAGCACTACAGAACGTTTTACGGGAACTTTTTCACACAACAATTTAAAACTTGCGTTGCGAACAGTTTTTGATCCTATGGAAATTTCATATACTTTTAAGGGCGAAAAAACGGTTATACTCAGAGAAGCGAAATAAGAACCTGTCCTTTTTACAAAATAAGGATTCGCGAAATGAAGTTTTACAGTTACGTTTATGAGAAGTGTTTTAAGTGTTGTCTTTCTGTTCATCACCTGTTCATTGTTAGCCCAAAACAATGGGTCGTTCTCTTTTGAAAAAGAACCACTGAAAAACGTACTTACCGAGGTAGAAGAAGCCTACGATATAAAGTTTTCTTATAAAGCAGAACTTGCCGAAAATAAAACCATTACATTCACTTTAAAAGAAGTTACCTTAAACACTGTTATTCAGCGTATACAAAAACAAGTACCTATAGTTTTTGAAAAAGTAAATCATCGATTTTATATCATCCGAAGTCAAACGCAAGAAGGAAAAATACGAGTTTGTGGTGTTTTGGTCGATGCCAAAAGTCAACTACCAATTGTAGAAGCTTCAGCAGTCAATATTTCACAAAAAAAAGGAACTGTAACCAATGCAAACGGAAAGTTTGAATTGTTCTTAGCATTTCCAACAGATACCATAGAACTACGTTTCCTAGGATATAAAACACAACGCCTAACAGCTCAAGAGTTGCAAAAAGATCCGTGTGAAACCATTTTAATGGAAGCAGGTCAGTTTGATCTAGGTACGGTTTTAATTAGCAACTATCTTACTTCAGGAATCAATAAAAATAACGACGGAGCTTTGTCTCTTTCTCCTTCAAAACTAGGAATACTTCCAGGGTTAACTGAGCCAGATGTATTACAAAGTATTCAACTATTACCGGGAATTCAAAGTCCAAATGAAACTGCTTCAGGACTCTTTATTCGTGGTGGAACGCCCGATCAAAACTTAATTTTGTGGGATGGAATAAAAATGTATCATTCAGGGCACTTTTTTGGGCTAATATCTGCGTTTAATCCGTATGTAATAGAAGAAGTTTCTGTGTACAAAAGCGGAACTGAAACCCGTTATGGCGATCGTATTTCAGGAGTTATCGACATTCAAACCGATACCAAAGTGCCAGAAAAACTATCAGGAGGATTCGGATTTAATATGACGCATGCTGATGCGTATTTAAAAGTACCAATTACTAAAAACCTTGGTGTAATGGTTTCTGCACGTAGAGCATTTACAGATATCTGGGAAACATTTACGTATAATAACTTTTCAGATCGTGTATTTCAGAATACGAAAATTACCAAGAGCTCCGAAATTGTAGAAGATGTATTTTCAGAAACAGAAAATAAATTCTTTTTTACGGATTATACCATAAAACTGATTGCAAAACTCTCAGATAAAGACGAAATCACAGTAAGTAACCTACGTACAAAAAATGAACTCGACTTTATGTCTGAAGTAGATCTTTTTGAAGAAACCTCCAGAGACCAACTAAGCATAAACAATGATGGTATAAGTGGATTTTGGAAACGACAATGGAATCCTAACTTTTCGCATACTTTTGATGCGTATTATTCACGATTTGATTTTGACTACTTAGGAACATTTCGAGGCAATATTGTAGGCGCTACAGAACAAGATCAAAAACGAAACAAAATCAAAGACATTGGGTTTTTATACAATACCGATTGGAAAATAGATGAAAAACGTAGTTTACAATCAGGATATCAATTCTCTTCTAATGAAGTCTCTTTTGGTTTCTCTGGCTTTAGTGGTACCGAAGAAGGAGTAGAAACGTATAATGTAGGAGAAGAAAGTATTAACAATTCGCATGCACTATTTACGTCGTTTAAATACAATAATAAAAATGAGTTGATCATTAACGCAGGTTTGCGAATGAATTATTTTAGTACCGTAGATGCTGCATTCTTTGAACCAAGACTCTATATAGAGAAAAAATTAAATGATGCTTTTAGTATCAATTTTTCAGGAGAATTAAGACACCAAGCGGTAAGTCAAATATTAGAATTTAATACGATAAACTTCGGATTGGAAAACCAAGTGTGGGCTCTTGCAAACGGAAATGAATTTCCAGTATTAAAAAGTAGGCAAGTTTCTGCTGGAGTTTTATTCAGCAAAAATGGTTGGCGTATTGACTTAGATGCCTACCAAAAAAATATTACAGGACTAACATCATTAAACAGAAGTTTTGGTAACACAAGTGTTTTAGAAACCTTTACTGAAGGGAATAGCAAAATATATGGAGTGGATGTATTGATTGAAAAGAAGGTCAATGATTACCAAACGTGGATGAGTTATTCATTCACAGAAAATGACTTTGAATTTTCACGTATCAATAACGGACTATCATTTTCTGGGAATTATGACATTCGTCACTACTTTCGTTGGGCACATTCGTACACCATAAACAACTTTAAATTCTCTCTTGGATGGAATTACCGAACAGGAACGCCATACACGCCTGTAACGTCTCAAACACAGCCTAACGGTAACTTATTCGTCTTTATTGGAGAAACGAACAGTACGCGCATCCCAGACTATCATCGTTTGGATTTTTCAGGGACGTATACATTTGATTTTGACAAAAAGAACAATTGGAAAGGAAAAATAGGGTTTTCGTTACTCAATATCTACAATCGTAATAACTTGTTAGAACGTTATTATGAAATCAGACCGTTCCTAAACCAAGAAAACAATGTGCAATTTCGTTTAGAAACGGTTGATAAATTCTCTTTAGGAATGACTCCTAATTTAGTATTTAGAGTGGATTTCTAATCTTCTTTTTTTGGCTCATCCAAACAAACTGCATTTGGATCTGTTGGATCGTCTGAACCTGCAAAATCACAAGAAACACAAGTAATACTAATAGCTTTTCCTCCACCAATTTGATGTGCGTCAAATGAAGAAATAGTTCGTTTATTTAATTGAATCTTTTTAAATGCTTGTTTTTTCATAATGAATTGTTTTAAGTTTCAACTTAAAGTTCATCATCATGAAAAACGTAACCCAAAACAAAAGTTAAAAAATGAAAAAACTACAAAGGAAGATCTTTTCTGTGTAGCAATCGTGTCAATTTAATAGATAAATCGGTCAATACGATTTTGGCATTTCCGTTGCGTTCTATATGATAAATAGCATCTTGCAACTCATTGGTAATATCTAAAATATTATTTCCGTGTACAAAAGGTGCAAATTTTTCTAAAAAGAATCCTTTGGTATGTGGTTCAAAAAACACCAAATCGGTAGCAGTATAATTCTGTAGCAACGCTTGTCTAAAAAGGTTCAGGCAAAAGCCTAAAAACTTCTTCTGAGTTTCACGACCTGTTTTGGCAACTTCTTCACTCCAAGAAATTAAATCGCGAATCGCAGTTTTATTTCCTTTTGCTTTGAAAGCAGAACGAACCCATTGCACAAACCAAGTTTCAAACATCAAATCTTCTGAATCTTGATGCACCAAATCAACCGCTTTGTTATAATTTCCATTCGCTTGATGTGCAATTTTAGTAGCCTCAGCTTCGGAAACATTCAAATTTTTAATCAGCGACTCTTTAATGGCTTGTTCACCCAAAGGTGGAAAATGTAGAATTTGACAACGTGAACGAATCGTATTGATAATTTGTTCTTCGTCTTCGGCAATCAAAATAAACAATGTTTGATTTGGCGGCTCTTCAATCAATTTCAGTAACTTATTTGCCGCAGCCGTATTCATGCGTTCTGCCATCCAAATAACCATTACCTTATAACCGCCTTCATATGACTTTAGCGACAGCGATTTTACCACATCGAGCGCTTCATCAACACCAATTTGTCCTTGCTTATTATCAATACCAAGCATTTTGTACCAATCAAAAAGATTTCCATACGGTTGCTCTTTGATGAATTGACGCCATTCTTCTAAAAAATGTTTGGACACAGGATGACTTTTCACTTTATGATTTCCCGCCACAGGAAAAGCAAAATGCAAATCGGGATGCGAAAGATTGTTCAATTTTAAATTACACGCTTCGTTTCCGCCTGCATTTTCACCATCTATATTTTTACACAACACATATTGCGCGTACGCAACGGCCATAGGTAACGTACCGCAACCTTCGGGACCCACAAAAAGCTGCGCATGCGGAATTCGTCCACGATCGGCACTTAAGGTCAAATGTTTCTTAATATGTGTAAGTCCTAAAATATCTTGGAAAAGCATGTGGCAAATATAGGAGTAACCTTTGAATTATAGAACTCAAAGTATCCAAGAATAAAACTTTTATCAATAGAACGCTATTTTAGTTCTTAAAGAGTTCTTTTTGACGAAGCGCTTCTTCAACATTCACAGTTACATACTTGTGACTATTAAAAAAAGACGTATCAGAAGTTAATTTAATGGTAGCAATCACACTTCCATCTTTCTTTTCATCTACTGAAGTTACGGTAACTTTTGCGCCTTTAATGTTTTTATAACTCGCAATTCCACCTTTTTTGATAATAAAATTTGCTTTTGGAAAATTGATATGCTTGTAATTATTATTATAAGCTTCACCAATTGTAAAAACATCTCCTACGTTCACATTGGAGCTTTGCGCATACATAACGCTTGAGAAAAAACTAAAAATAACGGCTAAAAAAAGATACTTTTTCATGAGATTACATTCAAAATTGATACATACTTCAAAATAATAAAAAATTGCGAAATCAGGAATGAAAGCAGGTAATTTTTTTTGAATCCACATTAAAGGCATACTCTTTTTAATTTTTCTGCTTTTTCAGATTTAAAACCATCAACACTAGGAATCTTACTCTAAATCAGAAAAGCTTCTAAAAATGTGGAATTAATAGGAGTTTTTGAAGGATTTGATTAAAAATTACGACAAACTCAATATCTTTATACCAACTCGATCAAAAACACTCTCAAAATGGCAGACAAAGCGCTTCTATTTATACCTGACATCTCCGGATTTACCGAATTTGTACAACACACAGCCATTCAACACAGTCGCCATATCATTTCAGAATTATTGGAATTATTGATTGATAACAACATCATAGGTTTGCAACTAGCAGAAATAGAAGGTGATGCCTTGTTTTTTTACAGAATTGGTGATGTAGATATCAAGCAAATTCGAGAGCAAGTCAAACGAATGTATTTGGCATTTCATACATATTTAAAACGCTATGAATATGAGAAAATTTGTCAATGTGGCGCCTGCTCTTCGGTATACAATCTTTCTTTAAAATTTATCATTCACTACGGCGATATAGAATTCATTTCTGTAAAAGACACCAACAAACCGTATGGGAGTAATGTCATCAAAGTACATCGATTGCTCAAAAACGACGTGCCTATTCCAGAATACGCTTTATTTACACAAGATGTTGATACAACAACGGTTCAAAATGCAGAACATACATTGCAAGCCAACTACGATTTTGGAGCAATTAACTATGCATACGAATCGCTTTCTGACTACAAAAGCGAACTTCCTGAAATTTCGCCAATACCAGACAATGTGCCCAAACACAACTTATATAGCACAGAAGCAAGTATCAATATGCCAGTGTTAGAACTCTATGAAATCATAAGCAATTTTGATTACCGTTTGTTGTGGGCAAAAGGAATAGACAAAGTAGAATACGAAAAAAACAGAGTCAATCGAGTAGGAGACAAGCACAAATGTTTAATTGACAAAAAAGCAATCAATCCGACGACAGTCACCAAAAAATCTGCTAAAAATCAATTGGTGTATGGCGAATCGACAACCGAAGTTCCGTTCACCAAAAAATTGAATGTGTATTATGTCTTAACTCCCGAAAATGATCAAAAAACACGCCTTCGAATTGAGATATTTGTCGATTTTAAGCCTTTCGGTATCTTACTAAAACGTTTGATGAAAAAAAACTTCAAAAAAGTCGTTCCCGAAAATATAAAAGAACTTATATTGCTTGCTGATTCAGGATTTAAAACAACAAATAACTCTTAAAAACAATACCAGTGAAAACGCTAAACGATTTTAATTTTAAGGATAAAAAAGCATTAATTCGTGTCGATTTTAATGTACCGTTAAATGATGAATTTCAAGTAACTGATGATACGCGTATTCGCGCAGCAAAACCAAGCATCATCAAAATATTAGAAGATGGCGGAAGTTGCGTTTTAATGTCTCACTTAGGAAGACCGAAAGGATTTCAAGAAGAATTTTCATTACGCCACATCGTAGAAGAAGTTTCACAAATTATTGGTGTACAAGTAAAATTTGCAGGAAACTGTATTGGTGAAGAAGCTGAAAAAGCAGTTGCAGGATTAGAAAATGGCGAAGTTTTACTGTTAGAAAATTTACGTTTTCACGAAGAAGAAAAATTAGGAGATGAAGCATTTGCGGCAAAACTTGCAAAACATGGAGATGTATATGTAAATGACGCATTCGGAACTGCACACAGAGCACATGCATCAACAGCAGTGATTGCACAAAATTTTGCAGATAATAAATGTTTTGGTCTTTTATTAGCGAAAGAAATAGAAAGTATTGCCAAAGTGATGGAAGTAGGAGAAAAACCAGTAACTGCCGTACTTGGTGGTGCTAAAGTATCTTCAAAAATTACCATTATTGATAATATTTTGGACAAAATAGATCACCTAATTATTGGTGGTGGAATGACATTTACATTCATAAAAGCACAAGGCGGAAGCATTGGAAACTCTTTGGTAGAAGATGACAAACTGGAATTGGCCAAAGAAATTATGGCAGAAGCTGCAGCAAAAAATGTAACCATTCATTTGCCTGTAGATTCAGTGATTGCAGATGCTTTTGCAAATGATGCAAACACCAAAGTTGTCGATGTAACACAAATTCCTGACGATTGGATGGGACTAGATGCTGGACCCGCAACACAAGCAAAATTTGCTGAGGTTATAGCGCAATCAAAAACCATTCTTTGGAACGGACCTTTAGGCGTTTTTGAAATGCCAAACTTTGCTAAAGGAACCATTGCTTTGGGGGAAGCTATTGCCGAAGCTACAAAAAGCGGAGCCTTCTCTTTAGTTGGCGGTGGAGATTCTGTAGCTGCTGTAAAACAGTTTGGTTTTGAACCAAAAGTAAGTTATGTAAGTACAGGTGGTGGCGCCATGTTAGAAAGCTTGGAAGGAAAAACATTACCTGGAATTGCTGCGATTTTATCGTAACAAAGAATTTACAATTGTCACTTTGAGCATTATCGTAGATACCGAGCGGAGCTCATGAGACGCTTATGAAATAAGCCATTTTTAATTAGATACTTAAATTGAACATAAAAAAATCCTGCAATTATGCGGGATTTTTCGTTTTTAAGAAAACTTAAATTCTAGTTAACCAGCGTTAAAAATGTTAAAAAAAACGGCTATTTCTTTGCCTAGCTATATTTTTCCGATCAAATAAACTACATGAAAAAACCACTACTTTTTATAGCATGTTTGCTATTCATGGTCAGTGCAAAAGCACAGTCTGTAAATGAAAAAGTAAAAATCAAAGAATTTGGACTTATATGGGGATTTTTAAAATACCACCATCCAGAACTTTCGGCAGGAAAAAAAGACATTGATGTCGAATTTCTAAATCACTTCCAACAATTAAAAGATATCTCGGATAGAAAAGAATTAAATGCATTCTTTTTGAATTGGATTCAGAGCTATGGAGAAGTTTCAAACAAAGTCAAAAAACCAAAAGAAGCTTATAAATTCACAAAAAATCTAAACCTAGATTGGATTGAAAATGGAGCATTTAATCCAGCACTTCAACAAACACTTTTGGCATTGCGCGCCAACGTAAAAAACTGCAAAGGTCACTATGCCAAATTGGAATCACTCACACGTTTTGTAAGTTTTGATGCCGAAAAAAAGCTAGAAGATTTTTCTCCTAAAAAATTAGCACATAGAATGCTTACACTATTTCGCTTTTGGAATGTGATCAATTATTACGATGTCAATAAATATTTAGCAGAGGAAAATTGGAATGATGTTTTAGAAAACTCACTAGATCAATTTCTACATGCACACGACGCCAAAACCTATGACAAAGCAAAAACGGAACTCATCGCAAAGCTGAACGATTCGCATACCTTTTACATCGGGAAAACCTACGGATATCCGAAATTTAAATACAAAGCTCCTTTTCAAACTACTTATATCAATGATACACTGGTTATTACAAAATTCTGGAACAAAGAACTTTGTCAAAAAAACGGTGTGCAACTCGGAGGAATGATCACCAAAATAGAAGGCAAAACGGTCAAAGAATACATAAAAGCAAACTTCAAAACTTTTTACAATCATGCACATGAAAACGCATTGATGTATAGAGCGGAATCAATTGCTTTATATCAAGAAAATAGAAATGAAATCAACATACGTTATACAAATGCTAACAATGATACAAGTGAATCAAAAACGATTCAATTATTTGACCGAATGGAAGTTGATAAGCAAAAGGAAAGCCTACCAAAACAAGCGTTTTATGGAAAGAAATTCTATGAAATCACACCTAAAACAGCCTATATCGGATTAGGATACTTAGAAAAAAACGATTTAAAAAAACTCCTAAAAAAAGCAGCAAAATACGAAGCTGTCATTTTTGACTTGCGAAAATATCCGCAACATGTAGAGCTGCCGAAATTGACCAAATGGCTCTATCCAGATAGAAGTAAATTTATCAAAGTATTATTTCCCACAAAAGTGCCTGGTTTAGGAGAATACGATGCGGAAGCGCCTTTAAATTTTGTGTCAGATCCGTTTTCGGGAGGAAGAAAAAATAAAAACTATTACAAAGGAAAAGTAATCTTACTAGTAAATAAATCGACCATAAGTCAAGCAGAATACATTTCTATGGCCATTCAAAATAGTCCAAACTGTATCACTATTGGAGAAGAAACTTTGGGCGCAGTTATGAATATCACAAGCATTCCTATGCCAGAAGGAGCAGCCATAAACTTTACGAGTATGGGTGCTTTTTATCCTGATGGAACCAATGTGCAACGAAAAGGAGTAAAAATAGATTATAAAGTAACCCAAATGGCTTCGCAACCAGAAAGAGATATGATGATGGAGAAAGCCCTTGAAATCTTAGAATAAATCACTTAACAGCAAGTTTATAGCGAATTTAAAACTTAAATTATTGAGTAAAATTTCAATAAAAACGAACCCTAAAACCAAGTCTAATTCCTGTAGTTAGACTTTTTTAATATGTGTGAATTTCAAAATTCGAAGAAAAAACACGAATTTAGCAGCAATCACGTTTCTACACATAGAAATTTGTATAAAAACGATAAAACGACCTACATACATGAAATATTTAGTGAGCATTGTATTTTTATTACTGGCTTCTATAGGAATTGCCCAAGAAGATGAAAAAAAGCCGGAAATAAAAAAACCTGCGTTTAAGATAGTAAAAGACACAATCATTCTTGATGGCAAGAAAACCATCATGACGGATACTATTTATCTAGATACGAAAAACGAAATCAAACGTACATTTGATGATGCACTTCCGCAATTGGATAGTACGAAAACGGCTTTGGAAGGTTTTAATGGACTTAACAAGGTAGATGAAAACTATAAGCTGTTAGACAACAAAATGGCAGCTAAAATTGATAGTTTATGGCTTCGTGAGCTTGGTGGAGCAGCATTGTTTGATACCATTCACAAAGAAATTTCTGAATTAGAATATGATCCTGTAGTATATCAAGAATTGCCAACAGATACCTTAAAAGCGCGTTTGGCACGATTGAATGCAAAAACACCTTTCAATATTGAGTACAATCCGTCGTTGGAAAGTGTGATTCGTAGATTTCTAAAAAGACGTAAAAAATCTATGGAACGATTGATGAAAATCAGTCAATATTACTTTCCAATGTTTGAACAAGAATTGGACAATTACAACATTCCATTAGAAGTAAAATATTTAGCCATTGTAGAATCTGCTTTAAATCCACGAGCGCGTTCACGTGTTGGTGCCACAGGATTATGGCAATTTATGTATCAAACAGGAAAGCAATACGACTTAAATGTGAGTTCGTATGTGGACGAACGTAGCGATCCTGAAAAATCAACCAAAGCCGCTTGTCAATATTTAGCCAGTTTATACAAAATATTTGGCGATTGGGATTTGGCATTAGCCGCCTATAATTCAGGACCAGGAAATGTATCAAAAGCTATACGACGCTCTGGCGGATATGTAAATTATTGGAATATTCGTTCAAATTTACCACGCGAAACAGCAGGATATTTACCAGCATTCTTAGCAACCATGTATATTTTTGAATATGCAGACGAACACGGATTTCAGGTTGAAAAAATAGAAGTGCCGCATTTTGCAACCGATACCATTCGTGTAAAACAAATATTGACGTTCGATCAAATTTCAGAAGTCTTAAACGTAAAAGTAGAAGATTTACAATTTTTCAATCCGGCGTATAAACTAGACATCATTCCACACATAAAAGGAAGAAACTATACATTGCGATTGCCTGTTCAGGAAGTTGGAAAGTTTGTCAACAATGAAGCTGCTATTTATGATTTAGCAAAAGAAGAACTCGCCAAACGCGAAAAACCATTGCCACAACTTTTTGAAATGGATAAACGTACACGATATCGTGTTCGCCAAGGAGATTATTTAGGGAAAATTGCAAGACGATTTGGAGTGCGTGTGAGCGACTTAAAACGATGGAATGGACTCCGCTCAAACCGATTGCGAATTGGACAACGCTTAACCGTATATCCTCGAAAACCTGGTTTTGCGACTAAAAAACCATCCAAAACGAAAAAAAATAATGGAAACGCAAAAACCTATACGGTCAAGTCTGGCGACTCTTTGTGGAGCATTGCGCAAAAATTTCCTGGAATTTCTGTGAAAAATATTCAAAAATGGAACGATATTAGTGGGAATAAATTAAAACCTGGAATGAAATTGCGGGTTTCTAAAAAATAGTAAACAATCATAAAACCGATTTGACGTGAAAAAATTATACGTATTTCTATTTGTCTTGGCATTATTTTCAGCATGCGAAGACCCAAAAGATAAAGATGTGGCAGAACAATATTTGCCAGTATCTTCTGGAACAGTAAACATGATAGCGGTTGTGATGGATAGCGATCAGTGGAAAGGAAGAATAGGTGACAGTATTCGTAGCATTTATGGAGTACCAACGGATGGTTTACCTATGGAAGAACCTATTTTTTCACTAAGACATTTAAATCCAGAAGTATTTAAAGGAGCAGTGACCAAATACAGAAGTGTTTTAATGGTAAAGGAATCCAAGAAAAAGAAATATAAAATACGTGGAAACATATACGCTAAGCCTCAAAAAATTATCTATGTTTCAGGAAATGAACAAGAAATTGTAGAGCAGCTAAGCGAAAATGGTAAAAGTTCCATAAAAACGCTTAAAGAAAATGAGCTTATTTCAAAACAGCAATTTATCCGAAAGTCTATAAATAAAGACAAGGCATTGCAAGAAACATTTGGAATTTCACTCAACATTCCTTCCGTTTATAACATGGTAAAAAAGGAAGACAACTTTGTTTGGTTTGAGCGAAAAGTGAAAACTGGAACCATGAATATTATTGCCTATACAATGCCACTAGGAAGTATTCCAAAAGACGATACCACGATTGATGCAATTATAAAAATGCGCGATTCTATCGGAGAAGCTTATGTGCCAGGAAGAGATCCGGAAACCATGTATATGATTACTGAAAAAGCCTATGCGCCTTATTTATTTGAAGCTACAGTAGACAATAAATTTGCATTTGAAACCAAAGGAATGTGGGAAGTATATGGCTACCAAATGGCAGGTCCTTTTATCAATTATGTGGTAGAAGATAAAGAGCACAATCGTTTAATGGTTATTGAAGGATTTACCTTTGCACCATCGGAAGACAAAAGAGATTTTATGTTTGAAATTGAAGCGATTTTAAAATCATTGAAGATTCAGAAGTAAATTCTAAAATCATATAAAACACAGAAAGCACCTAAGTTTAAAAATTAGGTGCTTTTTTTATAATTTCTATTGTGAAATATTAAGGTCGCAATGCAACTTTAAGAGTTCCTGATGAACGGTCACGCATTAAATTATAGCCTTTTTCTGCTTCTGATAAGGGTAAAATATCAGTAAAAATTGCACTAGGATCAATAACACCTCTTTCTACCAATGGAAGTAATTTTTTTACATATGCAGCTACATTTACAACACCTGTATGAATCGTAATATTTCTAAACAAGGCTGATGAATACGGTTGCTCAACAGGTTCATAAAGATGCCCAAATCCTAAAACACTGATCGATGCGCCCGCCTGAGTCATTTCCATACCTTGTGCAATTGCTATTTTATTACCAACAGTGTCAATCACAGAATTTGCGCCTCGTCCGTCAGTGAGCGATTTTACAAATTCTACAGGATCTTCATTTTTTGAATTCACTACATGTGTTGCTCCAACCGTTTTTGCTAATTCCAATCGGCTTTCATGACGTCCTACAAGAATAATAGTAGATGGGCCAAATAATGTAGCAGCCATTACCGCACTTTGACCTACTGCACCATCACCAATAACAACTACAGTTTCTCCAGTCTTAATATTGGCATTTAATGCACCATGATATCCTGTTGCAAAATTGTCTCCTAATGGAAGCACTTTTGTATCGTGCTCATCGCCACTTAAACCTTCAGGAAGCTTAAATAGTGACGTATTACCATAAGGAACACGTATAAATTCAGATTGACCTCCTTGAATATCGTCACCTCCATGCTCAGCAAATAATGGCGTACCAAACAAACCTCCATGTTCGCATGCCGAATGTAAATCACGTTTACAGTAATGACATTCTCCATCAATAAACATGGCGGAAGCTACCACACGATCTCCAACTTTTAAACTATGAATATCTTTCCCTACTTGGTCTACAACACCCACAAATTCATGTCCTATTCGCATGCCTTTAAATAAACCCATTTCAGGTCCGTTTTGGGTAAATTCTAAATCTGCTCCGCAAATACCTGCAAGTGTAATGCGTACAATAACATCATCATCTTTTACTAATTGTGGCTTTGGTATATCCACGACTTCAATTTTTGCTCGTTCTTTATAAACTACTGCTTTCATATATTTTAATTTTTTTGTTTTTAATAAGATTAAGGTTTAGTTGAACACAACTATTTGTTACTTAATACTATGGCAAAGTTGGGTTAGATTTAAAGAGATTAAAATGACTAGTGTTAAGAAAAAAGCTTGATCTATATCAAGTTTTTGAAGACATTTAGATAAAATGAGCAACGGAAACACCCAAACAGATCACTACTAGTTTTGATACATTGAACGTATGACCTTCACCAGTTTCAAAGAGAATAGTTGTCGCAATATGTAAAAAAATACCAATCACAACGGCATTCACAATATCTATATATTCGGTTGCCAAAACAGTATTGTTAGATATGTAAGTACCTAAAGGTGTCATTATAGCAAATACGACCAAGAAACCAATAATTTGAACTTTGCTATAGCTAGATTGAAACAAAAATGTAGTTATCAATGCCGCTATCGGAATTTTATGAATCAATACACCATACACCATGTCATTATGTTGATGAATAGGAAATCCTTCAAAAAAACTATGAATACAAAGACTTATAAATAGTATCCACGGAAACTCATTTCCTTCTGTATGTGTATGCACATGACCATGCTCAACACCTTTAGATAAAAATTCTAAAATAATTTGCAATAAGATTCCGCACATGATAAAAAGTCCCGTTTGCTTGGCTTCTAAATGATGATACACTTCTGGCAATAAATCAAAAAGTGTTAGTGCTAATAAAAATGCACCACTAAACGATAACAATAGCTTAGTGCCTATTGATTTTTGTTTTCTGGTGATCAAAGCAATCATAACACCTATAACGATGGCAATAACTGGAAGTAAATACTTATTCATGACAATATTAATTGGGTTCTTTTTTTAAAGAATCAGGTTTGGTTGTATTGCACTGATGTTCAAATACACCTTACACTGATTTGTCAATTATTAACATGGCAAAGTTGCATCATATATGAAGAGATTTATATGACGTGTGGTAAGAAAAACGCTTGATCTGTATCAAGAAGTAAAATTGATTTGAATCAACTTTTTAGCTATGAACGCGAACGGATTCTACTTAATGACTCTGGAGAAATTCCTAAATACGATGCTAAGACATACTGCGGAATTCTATTTGCAATTTCAGGATATTTAGTAACATATTCCCAATAGCGTTCTTCTGAAGTTTTACTAATATTAGAAACAATTCTTTGATGAGCATAGGAGAACGCTTTTTCCGTGATGTATCTAAAATATTGACATATCGGATGTATTTTAGAACAGATTTCTTCAACATCTTCATATTTCATTTGCAGGATGATAGAATCTTCAAGTGCTTCCGCAAAATATTTTGCAGGAGTTCTATGTACATAACTATAAAAGTCTGAAAAAAACCAATCTTCAATACCAATAATTATCGTATGCTCTTTTCCAAGATCATCCAAATAAAAAACTCTGACTGAACCTTTTACTATATAGTTTTGATATTCTGATACAAATCCAGGTTGAATCACAAATTGCCTTTTCTTTATTCTTGTCGTTTTTAATATTGAAGTAAACTGCGTTATTTCATCATCTGTTAACTCAACATATCTGGCTATGTTATTCAATATTCCTTTGTATTTGCTCATCGATTTATTTTTTTGATTTTGCCAATAATATGTTAGTGTGTGATTTTAGCAACTAATTTAGCAAATACTAACCGAATAAAAATAATCTTTCATTCAATCAACTAAAAAACTAAATTGCGTCTCCAAAAATAATCTTTCAATACAAATTTTATGACGCAACTTCAATACATACAATCACAGCTTTCATTGCCAGAAAAAAGTATTTTGAAAACGATTGAATTACTAAATGAAGATTGTACCATTCCTTTCATCTCTCGCTATCGAAAAGAAATGACAGGAAACTTGGATGAAGTGCAAATAGGGCAAATTGTAAAACTAAAAACGGCTTTCGAAGAGCTAGAAAAACGAAGAGAAGCAATTCTAAAAGCAATTACAGAACAAGATGCGCTAACGCCACAATTACAAGAAAAAATTGCACAAGCTAAAACCTTGACAGCGTTGGAAGATTTGTATTTACCGTTCAAGAAAAAACGCAAAACCAAAGCGTCAATTGCCAAAGAAAACGGATTGGAACCGTTGGCTAAAATCATCATGAAGCAGCAACATGAAGACGTTGCATACGCCGCACAGCGATTTGTAAAAGGAGAAGTTGCTTCGGTAGAAAAAGCGATTGAAGGTGCGCGACATATTATGGCGGAATGGATTAACGAAAACGAATATGTTAGAAACAAAATAAGACGTCTCTATCAACGAAAAGCTACCATAACGACCAAAGTTGTCAAAACAAAAAAAGACGACGATACAGCGCAGAAATACAAGCAATATTTTGATTGGAGCGAATCGCTTCACAGAGCACCTTCGCACAGATTGCTTGCCATGATGCGCGCCGAAAAAGAAGGATTCATCAAACTTAAAGTTGCCGTTGACAAAGAAGAAGCATTAGATAGTATTGACGGTTTAATCATTAAAACGAATATTGATTCTTGTACCGATCAGGTTTTTATTGCAATTGAAGATGCCTACAAACGTTTATTATCGCCCGCAATTGTCAATGAAGTCATGAATGATGTAAAAGCGAAGGCTGACACGACTGCGATTTCAGTTTTTGCCGATAACTTAAAGCAATTATTATTAGGAGCTCCTTTAGGACAAAAACGTGTATTGGCGATTGATCCAGGATTTAAATCAGGATGTAAAGTGGTGTGTTTGGATGAAAAAGGCGATTTATTACATAATGAAAATATATATCCGCATCCGCCGCAGCGAAAAACTTCAGAAGCAGGAAAAAAAATACGTTCGTTGGTGAATGCTTATAAAATTCAAGCGATTGCTATCGGAAATGGAACGGCTTCGCGTGAAACAGAATTCTTTGTAAAAAAGATTCAATTTGATCGCGATTTGCAAGTTTTTATTGTGAATGAAGCTGGCGCATCAGTGTATTCTGCGTCTAAAATTGCACGTGCCGAGTTTCCAAATTATGATGTTACGGTTCGTGGAGCCGTTTCTATTGGAAGACGACTCAAAGACCCATTGGCAGAATTGGTAAAAATTGACCCGAAAGCGATTGGTGTGGGACAATATCAGCATGATGTCGATCAAACAAAACTCAAAGATGAACTCGATACGGTTGTAATGAGTTGTGTAAACGCTGTTGGCGTGAATGTAAATACCGCAAGTAGCGCTTTGTTGAGTTATGTATCTGGAATTGGTGTGAATTTGGCAGAAAATGTCGTGAAATTCAGAACCGAAAACGGAAAAATTGATTCGCGTAATAGCTTGAAAAAAGTACCGCGATTAGGTCCAAAAGCGTTTCAGCAAGCTGCTGCATTCTTGCGAATTACAGATGCCAAACATCCATTAGACAATTCGACAGTGCATCCAGAAAGTTATCATATTGTAGAAAAAATGGCGAAAGATGCTAAGATTTCTGTCGATGAATTAATTGGAAACAAAGCTATTTTAAGCAATATAAAACTTCAAAACTATTGCACAGAAACCATTGGTTTGCCAACCTTAAACGATATTATCAAAGAATTGGAAAAACCTGGAGTAGATCCGCGAAAAGCAGCCAAACTCTTTGAATTTGATCCAAATGTAAAAACCATTTCCGATGTAAAAGTAGGCATGTCGTTGCCGGGAATTGTCAACAATATTACCAATTTTGGGTGTTTTGTCGATATCGGAATCAAAGAAAGTGGTTTGGTGCACATTTCAAAATTGGCGAACGAATTTATCAGCGATGTCAATGCCGTTGTCAAACTACACCAACATGTCACAGTTACTGTTGTTGAGGTAGACGAAGCACGCAAACGAATTCAATTGTCTATGATTGATTAGATTGTGTATCGCATAAAGCGGAGTTGAAAACGTAACCATGAATGCTTTTTTGAATATATGAAAGCAATTCCCTACGATTGATTACCTTAGCTACCGATCAAAAAAATAAAGATGAAACGGCTGTTTATTTTAAGTTGTCTACTATTTTTTTTAACGAGCACTCATACTTTGGGAAATACCACTGTGGGTTTTTTTCAAGATCAAGAAGGTACTTCTGAACTAAAGAAGTTGCCCAAACGTTTGCATGAAATTACCACTCAAAACGACGAAGCAAAGTTATTAATAGCTGATGCTTACGAATTTCGCAAAAAGGAATTATTTTCAGACGCCATAGAAACCTTATTGGAAGCTATTTTATTATTAAAAGAAGAAAATAATGATTTAGATTTAGGCTATTGTTACAATGAAATAGGAGAGATTTATGAAAGTATAAATGATGAAAAAAGTGCGCTAGATTATTATTCACTATCTGAATTTATTTATAAGAAAACAGAAAAAGTCACACTCACAAAAATTATCAACCTTACCAACTTAGGTGCTATTTATTCGATATATTCTCGTTTCCCAAAGGCGTTACAGCGACTTTCTAAAGCACAAACATATGCACTGCCATTTCCCGACAAACGTGCTTTATTACAAGTGTACACAAATATGTCGCAGCTCTTTATCATCAAAAAAGAGTTTGAAAGTGCTATGAAGTACATGGAAGAAGGACTCAAAGTTGTAGAAACAGATGGTAATTTTAGCGAAACTAACATTAGAGGAAATCGGATCAATATGGTATCTGCGTATTTGCAGTTTGAAGAAACTGAAAAGGCAGAAGCTTTATTAAAAACGGTTGATGAAAACATTGACTATTACGATCATTTGATACGTATTTATTACAATTGGGCGTGTATTTATGTGAATAAGAAACAGTACACGAAAGCACTTTCATATGTAAAAAAGGCAAGAGAAACTTTAAAAGATGAATCGAGTTCTTATCATGTGGCGTTAAACATGATAGAAGCTGATATATACTTGAAATTGGGAGATCATAAGAAAGCCATCTCAATTTTAGAAAACACGTTGGATGATGTATTGCGTTTCAAACGTTTGGGACATCAAAAAATCATGTTTTCACTGCTTGCAAAAGCCTATGAAGAAATAGGTAATCATAAAAAATCGAATGAAGCTTTAGCAGAATATATTGCCATAAACGATAGTATCTACGAATTGGGAAAAGCGAGTGAAGCCTTTTTTTTAAAAGCCGATTTTGATGCCGAAAAAGCAACGTTTGCACTCGAAAAGAAAGAAGAAGAACTTGCATATATGGAGGAAAAAAGCAATATGCGTTCGCTCTACAATACAATTTTAGGAATTAGTTTTATCTTATTATTACTACTGCTAATCCTCGTATTTAAAAAACAACGAAAACTACTTCGGTCAGAACGCAAAACACAACTATTAGAAAAAGAAGCGTTGCAACAAACGATTGAGTTTCAGAATAAACAAGTCATTGATTTTTCTCTACACATCAAAGAAAAGAACAAACTCCTACAAAACATAAAGAAAAAAATACTTAAAATCTACAAACAAGATGCAAACAACAAACCTTTATTGTCCAATGTATTAAGTTCAATCAATGAAGATATTCGGAAGAATGAATCTCAAATTGAATTGTATACCAAAGTACAAGAAAATAATGGCGACTTTCTAGAGAACCTGAGCAAGTTATATCCTGACTTAACAGTGAAAGAAAAAGAAATTATACTCATGTTACGTTTAGATGCATCTTCCAAACAAATTGCGACGCGCTTACAACTTTCTATCAATAGTGTTGATACGTATCGATCTAAAATTCGAAACAAAATAAATGTACCAAAGAAGCAAAAACTAAGCGAGTACATTAAAGAAATTTAAAATCGGTTTTTAAAATTTAAATGTATGAAAATCATCATTTTAAAAATTTAATTTCAAGAACAAATCAAGGTGTATTTTAGTTTTTGTCAAGGCTAAATATTGGTATTGCTGTACAAAGCAACTTTATATTTGAACCAAACAAAAACTAACAATTTATGAAACCAAAATTTACAAAAACCAGATTTTCTAATTCCGTAAAAGTACTATCTATTTTCATGTTAATGCTGTGTAGCTTCACTTCAGTTACAGCACAAACAAATTGTGATAGTTTTGATCAAAACCTTAGCTTTTCATCACGCATTGACGACTGTGGACGCAATGGAGTTGTAAATATTGCTATTGTTGACGGACAAGCACCATTTAACTTTACAATTGATGATGTAAACTCTAGCTTAACAGCAGCGACTACTACAAACTCAAGATCATTAAACATTGGATTGCCTCCAGGAACCTATAGAACAACCATTGTGGATGCAAATGGTTGTGAATCTAGCAAAGTATTTAACATTTATGCAAGAAACTTTGTAGTAAGACAATTAGACTGTAACACAAACGGATTGCGCCAAGTGCAATTTGCAAACAATAGTAGCAGTTTTTTACCTGTAACAGTTCAAATAGGTTCAGCAAACTTTACATTATCAAGAGGAACATCAACTACATTTAATGTAGCTGCAGGAACATATACTGCCACAGTATCAAGGCCAGGTTGTGCGCCATACACTGTACGTTTTACGGTAGCAGCATGCGAAGCAGCAAGAAGCGCAACAACGCAGCAACCAATAGCAAAACGTACTATTACCATTGATGAAGCAGCTACTCTTACGGCTATTGATGTAAAACTATATCCAAATCCTTCTGTAAATGAATTGACAATAGATTTAGGAAAAGACAAAGCTACCAGTGCAATTTTATACAATAGCAAAGGAATGGTAGTAAAAGAAGAAATATTGAATACTGAGAAAACAACAGTAGATACTTCAAAGCTACAAACAGGAGTTTACTTTGTACACTTATTAGATGAAAATGGAGCGGTTATTTTGCGTGAAAAAATCATTAAAAATTAATTCAATTTTTCATTGAGTTAGGTCTAGATTGATTAGCAATTAACTATGAAAGTGTCGTTTTTCTCTAAGGAACGGCACTTTTTTTATTAGGCAACACCGTTAATACGCACATTATAAATTTCTTTTGTTGCCAAATTAATTTTTAGGTTGTAATAACAATTTCCTCCATCGGCTACTTGGTATCTTTTTGTTTTCCACCAAGAACCTTCTAAGTGAGCTGCACAGAAAAAATTAATCCAGACTTCTTTTTCGCCTTTTTCATTAATTACAGGCAAATATTGACGTTTAAAACCTTTGGTTTCTAATTCCAAACCAGACTTTCCATAAGGATCTTCCTTATTATATTGAATACGTGATTCCGCTAGTTTTGCATTGTGTTCAATTCTCATTTGTTGGAATAATTCCTCTATAAGAATCAACTCTTTATCTGAAAGCGTTGTTTCTGTTGCATTCTCAAAAAGATACGGACGATTTTCACTAAACGGTAATATCGTATATTCAGTTTTAGCTAACATAAAATCTTTAACGACAATACATTTCTTTTTACAAGAAAGAAGAAATAATGATACACAAAATAACAGGAAATATTTTTTCATAAGCTTCAATATATAGACGTCAAATAAACAACGCCGAAAACAGCTTCTAAATTACAAAAAATGTCACCTTTTAAATTTCTACAGGTTATATGGACAGGAAGAAGTCAAAAATGGTTTCTAAAAACCACCAAAAACTAATTAACCATGAAAAAAAGAAATTTAAAATCACTGAAGCTTAACAAAAGGGTTATTTCTGATGTAACTACACTTCAAATCGAAGGAGGTTTGCCTCCATCTGATCGTGCGTGTCCATCTCAAATTACATGTAATTCCTGTTTACGAACTACTTGTTGTGAGTTTCCACCTGTAGGAAATTCGCCATCACCAGCAAGTCCAAGCGCACCTGCAAACGGATAAACATAATTTTGGTTAGAATTTAAAAGGCTAGTAAGCTTTAATTTGTTAGTCTTTTGTTTTCCTGAAGAATGTATCAATGCCTTATAAGATACATTCTTCTTAAGAAAAGACTTTTTAGCAACTAATTTTTTCGTTGTTAATTGTTTGAAATTTAATATTCTACTAAAGTGAATGCTGTTTTTATAATACAACCAATTACCTAACGTACTTTTTCATACAGACTATTCTTTAAGTAATGAAGTAATATCTTTTTCCATTCCCATCATATAATGTCCGCCCGTACTGACAAAATAGATTCGGTTTTCTTCTCGAAACAAATCGTGTGGTGCTTTGCCAATATATGTCCATAAACCTCGGTATTTCTTTAATTTTTCCAGCAGATTTAGTGCGTTTTGAGCACTTTCAGGAGTTTTAAAAATATATTCTTCTACGGTGACTCTAGGATACAAATTTGTAGTTTGTGGCATTGGCTTTGTTCCTTTTAAAAATGACGTTGACATTTGATGCATTTCCTTTTCAAAAATGGTAAAATCTATATCCTTATAAACAGTATCTCGTAATTTTATCAAACGTTTCAAACCTCCTAAAAGAATGGTTTTTTTAGCAACTACCGTATCTAAACTTTTCAGTTGATAGTTGTATTTCAAAGTCGCTAATTGCGTTACTTTTTCTTTTAGTTTTGAAGTTAAATCTATCTGTTTTTCAGTGTCACTTTCGTGAGAATTGACGCTTGGCGAAATTGTGTCTTTTACAACTTTTGGTTGTGGTTTTTTGGTAGGAATTGTGGTTGCTTTTTCTTTACAAGCAACAAAAAATCCTAAAAAAAGAACCAATAAAAAAGCAAAGTATGTTTTCATGTTATCAATGTACAACAAAATGAATTACCTTTTTTGTAGACCTTCAAGTTTCTTTTTGTGATAGTTAGAACCACTTATGGTATACGCTATCCGCACATATTTGATGGCATTTTTAATATCGCCTTGCGAAATATAATAATCTGACATAGAATCATATCCATTTGCATTTTTAGGATAAGCTTCTATAAGCATGCTAAGCACTGTAAACGACTTTTTTGGGTCATTATTCATAAACGCATATCCTAAATTATTGAGCAAATCTTCTTCAGGATGTACTTTGTAACCCATTCGTTTGGAAAGGGTATTATAACGCTCATTAAAAGCATTTTCGACAGCTTCAACGGAAGCCTGAGGATTTCTTAACACATCTATAAATTGCCCACTCATTTTATACCAAGAATACAAATAATTCATTCCATCATAGATAGAAATTAACGGAACAGTTCCGTGGTTTTCATTTTCATAAAATTGATAGGCAAACTCCAACGTGCTTGAAGGTATTTCGGAAGCAATTTTAGAAAATCTATGTATTGCGCGAAAAGGCTCTGTTCTCTGTGTAGCGTCTTTTACAAGTACATTGATGTCTTTTTCGGTATCTGGCGGAAACGGATTTGCCATAGAAATAAACAACGATTTGCCACTGTATTTTTTATCAGACAAACGTTCGGCTAGTTGTGTATTTAAAACTTCATTATCCCACCATAAACTAGGATCAATTGCCATATAATTGGAAAACAATTCAGAATGATTTAAAAGTGTATTCACCACAAATAATCCTGCAAATGAATGTCCCACAAGTATTCTATGACTTGTCGTTGGATACTTTTTATCGATATATGGAATTAATTCGTTTGCAATAAAATCAGTAAATCTTTCTCCGCCACCAGAATCTTTTACCCAATCAGATGCGCCATTAGCTTCTGTTACTTTTGTTGGTGTTAAATCACGGACTCTGTGCTGAGAATTTTCAATACCAACAACAATCATTTCAGGAATAATGTCTGGTGTTAATTGGTTCAGTACGGCGCAAATAGATAAAAAATGTACGCTGCCATCTAACACATATACAACAGGATATTTTTTCGGATGATTTGTAATTGCTTTAGCACTTTCGGGAATTTGAATCCAGACTTGCCTATTTTCTGCAAGAACTTTTGAATAGATAATATCTTTAGTTCCGAGTTGAAATAAATTATTTTGATTGGATTGCGCAGCTGTATAAAAAAAACTTGTGCTTACAAGTATACAGATGATCAACGTATGGATGCTTTTTTTCATAATAAAGATTGGTAGTGTTTGTAATAGTTTCGCACAAACAATACCAAAATTAAATTATTTTTTCACAGGAAATACATGTTGTAAAAAATTAAAAACCAATTCAAAATGTTTTAGTGGCGCTGCATGCGAACCTACAATAGCAATATGTTCTTTATCATATTTGAACTGAAAACGATCCAGTCGTTTCATAATTTTGTTGCACATAGGTGTTGTAGGTGCAATTTCGTCTTCGGTGGCAGAAATTAGTAAAATAGGCGCTTGTATTTTTTCAACGGTAATCAAGGCTTTTTTTTCTGCTTCTTTGTCTTGTAGCATGGCGTTAAAAGCACCGCGTAAATCGCGCTTCATGATAAAAGGTACAGCAGCTTCATTTACAGGAATAAAAGGCAATTCAGTTTTATTATACGTCCAAGATGAGGTGGAAAAATGTTGTGTGTTTCCTGGAAATACAGCATGACTTGGAACAATTCCGACAACACAATCAATTTCATCATAATAACTAGCGAGCAACAAAGCCAAATCGCCACCACGAGAACCGCCAACAATCGCAATTCGCTCAGTATGTACGAGAGGATGTTCTGTAGCTTTCACAATAGCATTGTAAATATCTTCAATGGCAATTTTCTCTAAAACTTTGGGTGTTCCTTTTGCATTAAAATAGCCAATGGCTAAAAACGCATATCCTTTTGCAAGAAATTGATCTCTCGTTTTTTTCCAATAATCAGAGGTCCAAGCATTTCCGCCTTCCGAACCGCCAAGTCCAACCACTAAAGGTTGATTGTTGCCGTTTCCAACATATAAAACTGCTTCTGTATTTTTAGTGGAAAGAGTTTCTTGTGCGTAACTTTTTGTAGCAACAAAAAACAGTAATAGAAAAAATATGAATGGTACTTTTTTGAATAAAATCATAGTTGTTTGCTTTTAGACAAAGTAACTGTATCATACATTCAAAACATTTGACATAAATCAAATAATCATTTTTCAGCGCGAATTCTACTCAAAGTTTCCTGCGTAATTCCAATATAAGAAGCGACCATTCCTAGTGGAATGCGATGGTAAATATCGTGGTAAGTTTCACAAAAATGGGCGTATTTTTCTTTGGCAGAAGCAAAACGCATCGAAGTAATTCGTTCCATCAAATGCCCAAAAATAGTTCCCATAGAAAGTCTAGAATAACGTTCCATCTCAGGAAAATGATCAAACAAATATACCAAATCGTTTACGTGCAATGAAAAAGCTTCGGTGGTTTCAATGGCGTCAATATAATAGATGTCTTTTTTGCGTTGCATAAAACTTCTGGGAGAATTTATCCATTCATTTGTACTGCAAAAATATTCACTCACTTCTTTGCCATCTTTTAAAAAATACGTGCGCAAAATTCCTTTTCGGATAAAATAACTTTTGGTGGAAATTTGATCCGCATCTAATACAAGTTCCCCTTTTTTAAATGTAACGACGTGCAATTTATCTTTCAATTCAGCTTTAAGCTTATCGGAAAGTTTAATGTATTGCTCAAAATGTTCAAATATGTTTTCGGTCGTTTCGATAGGAAATGGTTTATGTGTTTTTTTTGATATCAGTAGTAAAATATGCAAAAACTATATACTAATCAGTCTTGTCAATATTGAGTTTTTCATAAATGACTTGCCGCTGAAAACGTTTCTCGCTTTGATACACAATAACACAAAACAAAATATACAGTATCATAAAAACAGCAACAATACCTGTATACAACCAAAAACGTTCGTTTTCATATAAATAAAAAAGCTTCCAAGAAAAAAAGCCAAACAATAGCACAAATATTCCTGAGAAAAATACTTTTCCATATATATTGGGCTTTGCTTTAATATTGATCAAGTGATGTTGACTGTTAAATGTAAAAATGAAAACAGCATACAAACTCGCAGTCCAACTATTCTGTTGCCAAAGTCGAACTTCTCTTTCAGTGCTACTTCCATGTAGTTTTTTATTCTTAAAAAGAAAACACAAAAAATGCGCCCGAAATGTATCGGGTTTTTCAATGACAATGAGTTGAGCAACTTCTTTTTGGGTAATTTCCATAGGTTGAATTTCTTCTTCTAAAAAAGTGAAAGTATATTATTTTAACTGAAAACTCTTAAAAACTGTATTTGCAGTACTGATATAGTTATCATATTGATCCTCTTCACAAGTAAGTGTAAGTACAAAGGCTTTATTATCTATAACATAATAATGCTGTGCAAATTTTAACTTATAACCATTTTGTTCTCCAAGATAAACAACGCGATGATAGGGATTTGAGCCGCTGGTAACTCGTTTACTTTCAATAATTTTTCCGTTTTGAATCACCGTTTTTATTTGTTCCTCAGAGATTTCAGTATACGAATCAAGATCCATATTATAACCTGTCAAATCTTGAATCAATACGTTTATATTTTCTGTAAAAATATCATCCGCTGAACTTAGTTGACTGTATATAATCAAATCTGCTCCAATACTTCCAGAAGTATCAATTTTCCAATCACTAGGATACTGTATTGAATATGCGTCTCGAGTTATTGATTTCCATGAGTCTTGTGCATAAATGCTGAAACTAGTGCACACAAACAATATAAGTAGCGTTATTTTTTTCATAATAAAATTGGAATCTTCGTTATAAATCTAAAGCTAGTTCTTTTCTGGTCTAAAAACAAAAAATCCACACTGCTACAGTGTGGATTTTTGTATCTTTTATATCTAAAAAGGAAATTATTCTTTTTCTACTTTCTTAGTTTCGTCTTCACCTTTACTTGCATCCTTAAATTCTCTAATTCCGCTTCCTAAACCGCGCATTAATTCTGGAATCTTTCTTCCTCCAAACAAAAGTAATACAACAACTACAATTAAGATAATCGAAGTTCCTCCTGGGATAGCTAAAAACATATTTAATGACATCATAATGTTTGTTATTTAAGTTACAAAGGTAAAAATAAATAGATACTTAGCATTAAAGAAGCATAAAAAAAACACTTCAATACAATTTATTCCTAATATTTTTCTTTTAAGTTTGTAACGCAGAAAATAATCATGGCAAAAGAAAATCGAAAAAAACGACAACTCAAAAAGAAGCTTTTGCACAAGTATCGTTTGGTTATTCTCAATGAAGATACTTTTGAAGAGCGTATTTCTTTTAAACTCACACGCTTAAATGTATTTGTATTAGTTACATTTTCTGCTATCATGCTCATTGTATTAACCACTTTTTTAATTGCGTTTACTTCCTTGCGGGAATATATTCCGGGATATTCGTCTACGGCATTAAAGCAAAAAGCGATTCATTTGAATGAAAAAATTGATTCCTTAGAACAAATTGCACGTAGAGATTCTATTTACTTAAAATCGATTCGTGATGTCCTTACGGGAGAAGTGAAAAGCAAAAGCATAAATAAAGATTCCTTATTTAAGTCGTTTGAAGCAGATCCTGATCAGGTAAGCTTAGCGCCAAACAAGCAAGATTCTTTATTGCGTGAAGAAGTAGCACAGGAAGACAAATACAATTTGTTTGAAACAGCGACATCCAAAGTCAATTTTAAATTGTTTCCGCCTGTAAAAGGAGAAGTATCTCAAAAATACAACGCCAAAGAAAAACATTTTGCAGTAGATGTGGTAGTGCCCAAAGATACGCCTGTAAAAGCAACTGCTGACGGAATGGTTATTTTTGCCGAATGGACTGCCGAAACAGGATATGTAATTATCATTGAACATTCAAACAATTTGATATCGGTTTACAAGCATAATGCGTCCTTAACCAAACAACAAGGTGATTTGGTACGCGTAGGAGAAGTGGTTGCCAAAGTAGGAAATACAGGAGAATTAACCACAGGACCACATTTACATTTTGAACTCTGGAGCGAAGGATATTCCATTGATCCAGAATCATTTATAGATTTTAAACCCTAAAGTCAATACAAAATATACATCTGATTTTAATTTAAGAAAGGAAACACACAGATGAAATCAATCAAAGCCATTTTAGCAAAACCTTTTGCAAAGCACATTCGAAAAAAAGTGTCAAAATGGGCAAATAATCCAATAGAAACGCAAGAAAAAGTCTTTAAAAAACTCATTAAAGAAGCAGCGAATACTGAATTTGGGAAAGATCACGATTTTAAAAACATTCAGTCACATGATGATTTTGTAAAACGTGTTCCCATTCGCGATTACGAAGCGTTACGATCGTATGTAGATAGAGTTGTCGCAGGAGAAAAAGATATTCTTTGGAAAGGAAAACCGGTATATTTTGCCAAAACTTCAGGAACCACTTCTGGTGCCAAGTACATTCCCATTACCAAAGAATCGATGCCAACACATGTAGAAGCTGCTCGAAATGCCATCTTGCTTTATATTGCTGAAACTGGAAATGCAGACTTTGTAGACGGAAAAATGATCTTTTTGCAAGGAAGTCCTGTATTGCAAGAAAAAAACGGTGTAAAACTCGGAAGACTTTCCGGAATTGTTGCGCATTATGTACCAGGCTATCTTCAAAAAAACAGAA
Source organism: uncultured Kordia sp. (assembly GCF_947489565.1). Taxonomy (GTDB): domain Bacteria; phylum Bacteroidota; class Bacteroidia; order Flavobacteriales; family Flavobacteriaceae; genus Kordia. The sequence goes on from NZ_CANLEA010000011.1 coordinate 155,325, forward strand.
TGCCAAGCTGGGAAACCAATTGCATCGAAGATTGGGAAACCAAAGTAGAAGCCATTGTCGATGAAACCTTGGACGAAAAAATGGCAATTATCAGCGGAATTCCTTCGTGGGTTCAAATGTATTTTGAGCGAATAGAAGAACGAACTGGCAAAAAAATAGGCGAAGTTTTCCCAGATTTCAATCTCTTTATTTTTGGCGGAGTCAACTTTGAGCCGTATCGCAATAAGTTTGAAAATCTAATTGGAAGAAAAGTAGATAGCATCGAATTATATCCTGCTAGTGAAGGGTTTTTTGCCTTTCAAGACGAGCAAAATGACAAAGGAATGTTGTTGCAACTGAATTCGGGTATCTTTTATGAATTCGTCAAAGCAGACAATTTTTTTGATGAAAATCCGACGCGAATCACCATAAAAGATGTAGAAGTAGGTGTAAATTATGTCATGATTATCTCTACCAATGCAGGACTGTGGAGTTATAATATTGGCGATACTGTGGAGTTTACTTCTGTAAAACCTTATAAAGTTATTGTTTCTGGACGTATCAAACATTTTATTTCGGCTTTTGGCGAACATGTCATCGGAAAAGAAGTGGAACAAGCACTCAACGATGCTTTGCAAGATGCTGGCGCAAGCATCAATGAATTTACAGTCGCACCGCAAATCAATCCAGCAGTAGGTTTACCTTATCATGAATGGTTTATTGAATTTGAAAAAGCGCCAGAAAACATAGAAAAATTTGCAGCAACTATTGATGCTTCATTGCAGCAACAAAACAGTTATTATTTTGATTTAATAGAAGGGAAAGTTTTAAAACGATTACAAATTACCCAAATTCAAAAAGACGGCTTTCAAAACTATATGAAATCGATAGGAAAATTGGGTGGACAAAATAAAATTCCTAGATTGTCAAACGATAGAAAAATCGCTGAAATACTAACGAATCATAAAAAAGCTTAGAAATATCAAATTAACTTGTATTTTTGTGCGGAAAAACCATTTATGAGTAACATCAGAGTACACGAAAGAACGAGAGCGCAAGAATCTTCGGGAGCCATTGAACGTTTGTATATTACCATGAGACATTTATTTAATCGTGGCTTTTACAAACCTATGGGAGTTTCTGGGGAAACATTGCGACAGTCTTTACTATTGTTACGTCCCGAAATATATGGCTCAGTAGCTGAAGACAAGGCAGAAATTAACGGTTTACTATACGTAATTGATCGTTTGCCTATTGGTATAGAAGAATGCCGTTTTATCAATTTAACTTCTGATGAAGGCTTCAAAAATTCGCATTTCGAAGTCATAATTCCACCCAAAAGACGTAGAAATTGTTACCGAATCGATAAAGAGCAAATGAACATCGAAATTACGCGAGGTCGCTCTGAAATCTATGATATTCTAACACACTTGACGTTTTTATTTATAGAATCACACAAAATAAGTGATCGTGTTCTTATTGGTGAAGATGGAGAAACCATTCGCGATTGGGAAAAATTAGAACAAGCAGTCTGTAAAAAGAAAAAATTAAGTTTAGCCGAACGTGAAATTGCTATTACGCACACCGCGAATATTTTAGGCAGAACTTTTGAAGAAATTTTACATGCCCATAAAACGTTTTCTACGAAAGAAAATCCAGAACGCTTTTTAAATATCATTTATTGGTTAGGAAAATTGGCCATAGATGAAGTAGTTTTGGGACAAAAAAGAACCATTACGTTTAGTCCTGTATTGCGTGAACGCTTAGGACATCATATTCACGGAGAAGTTTGGGCAAATAATATTAAAAAAGTACTTAAAGACAATAAACTGTTGCATAGACCTATTCATATCATTAGTGCCAATATGCACAGTGTGATGAACTCTATATTTGCACCAAAACTATTGCAAAAAGAACTCAATACTACCGATGAATTTGATATTTTTGAAGCCTTAAGTGCCTCAGGAAAAAATACACTTAGAAATAAAGTAGAAAAAGAAGCGTTGAAGAAGGGAATGATTTATATCAAAGATGAATCGGGAACAAACATCAACGTGCAAATCTTTGATACGTCTAAAATAGATTTTAGCAAAACAAGTTATTCGTGTTGTGCTACAAATGATGATGAAAAACCAGTATTGTTTGTCATGGATTATGCTTTTGGAGAACAAGCCTATGAAACCATAGACGAGTTTTTAAAGCCATATACTAGCGCAGACAAAACAGAAAAAGAATACCTAAATGTGGCGTCAATTTCCATTATGGGAAAAGCGGGAATTTTAGAAGGAGGAAAAGGAGACATTATGATTCCGTCGGCACACATTTTTGAAGGAACAGCAGATAACTATCCTTTTAAAAATGAACTGGAAAAAGAAGATTTGGAAGGTCATGGATTGGAAGTATTTGAAGGTTCTATGATTACCGTATTAGGAACGTCTTTGCAAAACAAAGACATTTTAAAATTCTTCCACGATTCTACTTGGAATGTCATTGGACTCGAAATGGAAGGAGCACATTATCAAAAAGCCATTCAATCGGCTTCTAAGATACGAGGAAGTATCTCTGAAAATGTAAAAGTAAGATATGCGTATTATGCATCTGATAATCCGCTAGAAACAGGAAGTACATTGGCTTCTGGAGGATTAGGAACAACAGGTGTAAAACCAACATATTTAATAACAAGAAAAATATTAGAACAACTATTTAACAACTAATAACGAGAATATGAGCGAAAATAACCAAAATGTGCTGCCTGAAAAACCACCACAAACTGGCAATGAGATAGATCTGAAAGAGCTCTTCAGAATGATAGGAAGTGCTTTTAACAGACTCTTTTTATTTATAAGAAATATACTTTTATTCCTACTAGACTTATTAATAAGAGCCTTAATTATAGTTAGGGTACATATCGTAAAATTTGTGATTGTAGGGTTTTTAAGTATTGTTATTGGCTGGTTTATTGACTCTAGAAAAGAGGCGGTATATGGCTCAAGTATGTATGTGCAAACAAACTACGGAAGTACACGTCAACTATACTCTAATGTTAAATATTATCAAGGACTTGTAGAAGAAGGAGATAGTACAAAATTAGCAAGTCTTTTTAACATCACTAAAGATCAAGCAGGAGGTTTACGTGGATTTGTAATAGAGCCAGATGTGACAGATAATGGAATGCTGAAAGCATATAATGAATTTATGAAAACGGCTGATACTACATTTGTTTTAAGAGAAATTGACTTTGACAAGTTTAAACGAAATGTAAGCCCATTAGATTTTTCTGTACATCAAGTTTCTGTTTATTCGGCTGATAAAGATGTTATTCCTACGCTACAAAACCCAATTATTACCGAAAATATAGAAAACTTTCATATCAAGAGACAAAAAGAAATCAATTTAGAGAGTCTTGAAAAACAGGCAGAAGCACTTGCAAAGCAATTGGTAAATATTGATTCGTTAGGAAAAGCATATAAGGAAATATTATTGCAAGAACCTGTAAAAGAAACAGCAGGAAAAGCTTCAAATACTTATATTCAACTGGCTGCAAATAACGAAAGAAAAACAAAAGAAATTGAGTTATTAGCTGTAAACGAAAAGCTTGCGAATAGAATTCTTGAAATCAATAGACAAAAAGAATTAGAAAAAGAAACGATTAATGTATTGAGTGATTTTTCTCCTGGAGCAAGGATTAGATCTTTCTACGATAAATATCTATACAGAATTCCAATGGTAACAATTTCATTGTTATTAATGTTTATCTTATTGAGAGAATTAAATAAATATTTAAATACATACGCTGATAACAAACGATCGAATGCCTAAAAATGCTATACTTATTACTGGTGGAGCTGGATTTATAGGAGCAAACTATATTCCGTATTTCTTGGAACAACACCAAGACACAATTGTTGTGAATATTGATAAGCTTACGTATGCTGGCGACTTAAGTAATTTGGTAGAAATAAGCAATCATGAAAACTATAAGTTTGTACAAGGTGATATTTGCGATAGAAGTTTGATAGAGAAGCTTTTTGAAACGTATGATTTTAAAGGAGTCATTCATTTTGCTGCAGAATCACATGTAGACAATTCTATCAAAAATCCAGATGCATTCATACAAACGAATATCTTTGGAACATTTAACTTATTAGATGTAGCCAAAAAATCGTGGATGGATGGTCCAAACCAAGTGAAAGCTGGCTATGAAGCGTGCAGATTTCATCACATTTCAACCGATGAGGTATATGGAACCTTAGGCGAAACAGGATTGTTTACAGAAGATACATCGTACGCACCAAACAGTCCGTACAGTGCTTCCAAAGCATCGTCTGATTTTATTGTGCGCAGTTACTTTCATACCTATGGAATGAATGTGGTAACGACAAATTGTTCAAACAATTATGGACCAAAACAACATGATGAAAAACTAATTCCAACCATCATACGTAAAGCAATTACAGGAGAAAATATTCCTATTTACGGTGACGGAATGAATATTCGCGATTGGTTGTATGTATTAGATCATTGCAAAGGAATTCATCTCGTATACCAAACAGGAAAAGTAGGTGAAACTTATAATGTTGGAGGAAGAAATGAGCGTACCAATGTGTATATTGCAAATACAATATGTGAGTTATTGGACAAATTACGTCCAAAAGAAACTTCATATAAAGAGCAAATTTCCTTTGTAACCGATAGACCAGGACACGATTTTCGCTATGCAATTGATGCTAATAAGTTAGAAAATGAACTTGGTTGGAAAGCGGAGGAAACTTTTGAATCGGGCATTTTAAAAACCATTGAATGGTATTTGAATAAATACGAAACGAAATAATATATAAATGAAAGGAATAGTATTAGCAGGAGGATCAGGAACACGATTGCATCCACTTACCTTAGCCGTAAGCAAGCAATTGATGCCTGTGTATGACAAACCGATGATATACTATCCCGTTTCAACTTTAATTAGTGCAGGAATTCGAGAAATACTCATTATTTCTACACCACAAGATTTACCATTATTCCAAAAATTACTGGGCGATGGTAAAAAATTTGGTTGCGAATTTCACTATGAAGTACAAGAAGCGCCAAACGGATTGGCAGAAGCTTTCATCATTGGAGAAGCCTTTATTGGCGACGACAAAGTTGCGTTAATTTTGGGTGATAATATATTTTATGGCTCAGGTTTAGCAGACTTATTACAAGCAAATAACGATCCGCAAGGAGGAATCATTTACGCATATCATGTACACGACCCGGAACGTTATGGAGTCGTAGAATTTGATGAAAATGGCAATGCAATTTCTATTGAAGAAAAACCAGCACAGCCAAAATCAAACTATGCAGTTCCTGGGATCTATTTTTATGACAATGAAGTGGTTGAAATTGCCAAAAACATTCAGCCAAGTGGAAGAGGAGAACTCGAAATAACCGATGTAAATCGTGTATATTTAGAAAAAGGAAAACTAAGTGTAAGTATTCTAGACAGAGGAACGGCTTGGTTAGATACCGGAACATTCAACTCATTAATGCAAGCATCGCAATTTGTACAAGTCATTGAAGAACGTCAAGGACTCAAAATTGGTGCTATTGAAGAAGCTGCATATCGAATGGGATTCATTAGCAAAAAACAATTGGATGAATTGGCGGCGCCATTATTAAAAAGTGGGTACGGAAAACATCTATTAGAAATACAATAAAAAAACGTCTTGAACATAACACACACACCATTAGCAGACTGTTTTGTCATAGAACCTCAAGTATTTGGGGATTCTAGAGGAAGCTTTATGGAAAGTTACAACGAACAAAAATTTCCAGCAAACGTTCATTTTGTACAAGACAATCAATCCATATCTCAAAAAGGTGTGTTGCGCGGATTGCACTTTCAAAAAGGAGCGCATGCACAAGCAAAACTAGTGCGTGTAATTCGTGGAGAAGTATTGGATGTAGCCGTTGATATAAGACCAGATTCTAAAACCTTCGGACAGCATTTTTCGATCATTCTGAACGCTGAAAACAATAAACAACTCTTTGTGCCGAGAGGATTTGCACATGGTTTTGCAGTATTGCAAGACGATACAATATTTGCGTATAAATGTGATAACTTTTACAACAAAGAAGCGGAATCAGGAATTATTTATAACGATCCAGACATTGCTGTTGATTGGATGTTACAAGAAAATGAAATCATACTTTCCGATAAAGACAAACTGCTTTCAAATCTGAAATCATTATCGCTATGAAAACGGTTTTAGTTACGGGCGCCAATGGTCAATTAGGACAATGTATTCAAAAGATACAACAGCAACATCCAAACATCAACTTTCACTTTAAATCCTCTAAGGAATTAAACATTACAGACACAGTTTCAGTACAAGACTATTTTTCAAATCATACTTTTGATTACTGTGTAAATTGTGCTGCCTATACCAATGTAGAATTGGCCGAAAGCGAAGAAGACAAAGCTTATTTAGTAAATGCAGAAGCTGCTAAAAATTTAGCGAAAGCCTGTGCTGACAATAATGTGACTTTACTTCATATTTCTACAGACTATGTGTTTGATGGCACCAAAACATCGCCGTATGTAGAAACAGACACTACAAATCCGATTAGTGTATATGGCGCATCTAAACTAAAAGGCGAAGAAAACATTCAAGCAGTTACAGAAAAGTACTTTATCATCCGTACCTCTTGGTTATATGCTGAATTTGGAAAAAACTTTTACAAGACTATTCTGCGAAAAGCAGCAGAAAAAGCAAACCTAACCATTACTACAGAACAAAAAGGAACACCGACAAACGCAAATGATTTGGCGGAATTGCTTCTACACATAATAAATACAGAAAATACACAGTACGGAATCTATCACTTTAGCAACGAAGGAGAAGCTACTTGGTACGATTTTACCAAAGAAATTATTCAAAATTTAAATTTGGCGGAAGCGGACCAACCTTCGTTAAAAAGTGTGGATAGCTATAAAACCAAAGCCGCACGTCCCAAAAACAGTGTTTTAGACAAAACGAAAGTCCGTGGTATGATAATGACGATCCCATGGCAAGAAAGTCTCCGTAATTTGATGCAAAATCACTTATAACTTGATGAACAACTACCTACATACCGCTATAAAAGCTGCTGTTGATGCAGGTGCGATTATTATGAATATCTATGAAAATCAAATCGTAGATGTTGAACGAAAAACGGACGATTCTCCCGTAACTATCGCAGACAAAAAAGCCGATATATACATTCAAAATGCTTTACAAAGTACAGGAATTCCAGTATTAAGTGAAGAAGGCGAACACGCAAACTATGAAGTTCGTAAAAATTGGCAAAAATGCTGGATTGTAGATCCACTTGATGGCACCAAACAATTTATCAGTCGAAATGGCGAATTTACTGTCAATATTGCGTTGGTAGAAAACGGCATCTCATTATTAGGTGTCATTTATATTCCTGTCACAAAATCGTTATATTTTGCGATAACAGAAGAAAAAAAAGCATTCAAAATAGAATTAGAAGCACATACAATTACCGAAAGTATGCTGCAAAATGCTGTTGAAATATTTGCAACTCCAGAAAATGATGTAGTTACAATAGCATCAAGTCATTTCTCTAAAAATCAAGATGTGTTAGAACTCATCGATACGCTTGACACAGAAGGAAAAGAGATCAACTTAATCAAAGCAGGAAGTTCGTTAAAATTTTGCTTAATGGCAGAAGGAAAAGCGTCATACTATCCGCGTTGTGCACCAACAATGGAATGGGACACGGCAGCAGGACACGCTATTTGTAATGCTGTTGGACTTGAAGTATATTCTCTAGAAACCAACAAACCCCTAAAATACAACAAAGAAAATCTACTAAATCCGTGGTTTCTTGTTAGAAAAATAGGATAAAATAAAAGGGGATAAAACCCTTTCCAAAAAGGGTATTTCCCCTTAAAATTCATTTATTTCCTAGAATTAAAATTTATAGCTAGTTTTGCAGCGAATAATAGCAACATGTATCAAGAAGCATATCACCAAGAAGACCTCAATAATTACTGTTTTTTAATCACTGGCGGCGCAGGATTCATAGGATCCAATTTAGTAGAATATCTATTAAAACACAGCGCCAAAAAAGTACGTGTATTAGATAACTTAGCTACAGGTTTTAAACATAATATTGAGGAATTTGAGTCAAACCCAAATTTCGAATTTGTATTAGGTGATATTAGAGACTTGGAAACGTGTAAGAAAGCTGTCGACGGAATGGACTTTGTATTGCATCAAGCTGCCTTAGGTTCAGTGCCACGTTCCTTTAACGATCCTATTTCGTCCAATGAAGTAAACATTGCAGGTTTCTTAAACATGTTAGTCGCTTCGCGTGATGCAGGTGTAAAACGAATGGTATATGCAGCTTCTTCAAGTACGTATGGCGATAGCAAAGCATTACCAAAACAAGAAGAAATTATTGGGAAACCTTTATCTCCGTATGCAATTACGAAATATGTAAACGAATTGTATGCAGATAACTTCTCTACAAACTTTGACTTTCATACGGTAGGACTGCGTTATTTCAACGTTTTTGGACCAAAACAAAACGTAAAAGGTGCATATGCAGCCGTAATTCCATTATTTTTCAATGCAGGAATACATAACACAAAAGTAACAATCAATGGTGATGGAAATCAAACCAGAGATTTTACTTTTATAGAGAATGTAGTGCAAGCAAATATAAAAGCAGCATTATCAGAAATTACAAAACATGAAGTAGTCAATGTTGCCGTTGGCGATCGTATTAGTGTGAATGATTTGTGGAATAATATCAAAGAAATTACGCAAAGTACAATAGAAGCATCTCATGGAGAAAGCAGGATAGGAGATGTGCGCGATTCATTGGCCGATATTTCAAAAGCAAAAACACTATTGCAATACAATCCTACATATACAGTTCGTGATGGTTTGTCCATTACGTACGACTTTTTTAAAAAGCAATCTTTAACAAATGACAAATAAGGTAATCTCCATAATAGGTTTAGGATATGTTGGATTGCCCTTAGCGGTTGAATTCAGTAAAAAAGGATATCAAGTCATCGGATTTGATATCAATGAAGCTAGAATTCAAGAGCTACAACAAGGAGAAGATCATACGCTTGAAGTTAGCAAAGAAGAACTACAAGAAGCTTCCACCTTACAATACACAAACAAAGCGGAAGCCATTGCGCAAGCAAATGTGTATATCGTAACTGTTCCAACACCGATTACCGAACATAAATTTCCAGACCTAACACCGTTAGAAGCTGCTTCAAACTTAGTTGGCGCTGTGTTGGCAAAAGGAGATATTGTCATTTATGAATCAACAGTATTTCCAGGATGTACAGAGGAAGTTTGTGTGCCAATCTTAGAAGCACAAAGTAATTTGGTGTTTAATTCAGATTTTTTCTGCGGATATTCTCCTGAAAGAATCAATCCGGGAGACAAAAAACACAGAGTCAGCAATATTGTCAAAGTAACTTCGGGAAGCACGCCTGAAATTGCAGAAATCATTGATGAGCTTTACAAAAGTATCATAACGGTTGGTACGTTCAAAGCATCTTCCATCAAAGTAGCGGAAGCTGCCAAAGTCATTGAAAATTCGCAACGCGATATCAACATTGCGTTTGTCAACGAATTAGCCTTAATCTTTGGGAAATTAGGTATTGATACACATGAAGTATTAGAAGCTGCAGGAACCAAATGGAACTTCTTACCGTTTACGCCAGGATTGGTTGGTGGACATTGCATTGGTGTAGATCCGTATTACTTAACACACAAAGCAAAAAGTGTAGGATACATTCCACAAGTCATCTTAGCAGGAAGAAAAATAAACGATAACATGGGCAAATACATCGCAGAACGCGTGGTAAAACTCATGATTAAACAAGAAAAACTAATCAAAGGTGCAAAAGTGACCATATTAGGTATCACGTTTAAAGAAAATTGCCCAGACATTAGAAATACACGAGTGATTGACATTGTGCATGAACTCACAGAATATGGGATTGAAGTTGAGGTGTTTGACGACAACGTAGATACATCACAAGTAAAGAAAGAATACAATATTGACTTGGTGTCTTCTATTTCAAAAGACACTAGAGCGATTATTTTGGCAGTTGCACATAAAAGTTTCAATAAAATTGACGTAACTCCCTTTTTTAAAGCAGGATGTATTATTTTTGACGCGAAAAATTTCTTCCCAAAACCAATCGTAACAGAGAGATTATAGCCGTAAGAACAATAAAGTAAACAAAGAACAAAAACAAACTGATGAAAAAAAACCTAATTGTATTTGGTACACGACCAGAAGCTATTAAAATGGCACCGCTGGTAAAGGAATTTTTAAAACACCAAGACACTTTTGAAACAAAAGTTTGTATCACGGCACAGCATAGAGAAATGCTGGATCAGGTACTTTCATTTTTTGAAATAACTCCAGACTATGATTTGGACTTGATGAAGCCTAATCAGAATTTATATGGTTTAACAGCAGATATCATCACGAACTTAAAGCCTGTATTGGAAGATTTTCAACCAGACTATGTATATGTTCATGGAGATACAACTACGACAATGGCAACAAGTATTGCAGCGTTTTATTCGGGTGCAAAAGTATGTCACGTAGAAGCAGGATTGCGTACTTTTAACAAAAGATCGCCTTTCCCAGAAGAAATCAACAGATGTGTTACAGGAAGTATCTGTGACTATCACTTTTCGCCAACAGAAACTTCAAAGCAAAATCTGCTTAACGAAAATGTTGCAGATGAAAATATATTAATTACAGGAAATACCGTGATTGATGCCTTGCATTTTAGTGCGGACAAAGTAAAATCAGACGGATTCCAAGACCAAGAAATTGAAGACGTAAAAGGAGTTTTAGACACTTCTAAACGATTAATTTTAGTAACTGGTCACCGTAGAGAAAATCACGGACAAGGATTTATCAACATTTGCACGGCTTTAAAGCAAATTGCAACCGATCATCCTGATACACAAATTATTTATCCTGTACACTTAAATCCAAACGTACAAAAGCCTGTATATGAATTATTAGCAGACATAGATAACGTGAATTTAATAAAACCGTTATCATATCCTGCATTTGTATGGTTAATGGATAAATCGAGCTTAATTATTACAGATAGTGGTGGTGTGCAAGAAGAAGCACCAAGTTTAGGAAAACCAGTATTGGTAATGCGTGATACTACAGAGCGACCAGAAGCTGTAGACGCAGGAACCGTATTATTGGTGGGAACAAATACCGAAAAAATTATCAGTGAAGCTAACAAATTACTAACAGACGAATCTGCTTATCACAAAATGAGTAAACTACACAATCCTTACGGAGACGGAACTGCTTGTGATAAGATCGTTAAATACATGTCAAAATTACAATAAGAATCATGGGAAGTAACAAACCAAGTGTTGTGATGGTAGGTCTAGGATATATTGGACTTCCTACCGCAGCGTTAATTGCAAGTAGAGAAATTAAAGTAACAGGAGTTGATATTCATCAACATGTTGTAGATACAATAAACAAAGGAGAAATCCACATCGTAGAACCAGACTTAGATGGTTTGGTACACAAAGTAGTAAAAGATGGATACCTAACAGCAAGTACATCGCCAGTAGAAGCAGATGTATATTTAATTGCTGTGCCAACACCATTTAAAGGCGATTATGAGCCAGATATCTCATACGTAGAATCAGCAACAAGAGCTTTATTACCAACGTTAAAAGAAGGTGCATTGGTTATTGTAGAATCTACAAGTCCTGTAGGAACTACTGAAAAAATGCAAGCAGTTATTGAAGCTGAACGTCCAGAATTGATTGGAAAAATATACATGGCATACTGTCCAGAACGTGTATTGCCAGGAAATGTAATTTACGAATTAGAGCACAACGATAGAGCTATTGGTGGAATCAACCCTGAGTCTACTGAAAAAGCAGTTGAATTTTACAGACACTTTGTAAAAGGAACCTTGCACAAAACCAACTCTAGAACAGCAGAAATGTGTAAGTTGGTTGAAAACTCATCAAGAGACGTTCAAATTGCCTTTGCAAATGAGCTTTCTATGATTTGTGATGAAGCAGAAATCAATGTTTGGGAATTGATCAACTTAGCCAACAAGCATCCGCGTGTAAACATTTTACAACCGGGAACAGGAGTTGGTGGACACTGTATCGCAGTAGATCCATGGTTTATTGTTTCTGAATTTCCAGAGCAAGCGAAAATCATTCGTTCGGCAAGAGAAATCAACAATTACAAAACAGAATGGGCTATTGAAAAAGTAAAAAGTACGGCGTTACAATTTAAGATAGACAATGGTAGAGACGCTAAAATCGCTTGTATGGGATTGGCTTTCAAACCAAATATTGACGATTTACGTGAATCTCCAGCATTACAAGTAGTAGCTACTTTAGTAAATGATGGTTTCAACGTATTGGCAGTTGAGCCAAATATTAAGTCGCACAACAAATATGAAATTTACGATAGGGAAGATGCTATAGAACAAGCAGATATTATTGTATATTTGGTTGCGCATAGAGAGTTTGCTAATTCTGAAAGAGTAAAGCAAACACTAGATTTTTGTGGAATTTATAAATAAAACATAAGAACGTAATTATGAGAAAAGTATTAGTAGTAGCCTTAGGTCTTTTTCTGATTGCATGTGGATCAGACGAAAAAAAGAAAAATGGGGAAGAGCCTAAGCAGGAAGAAACTAAAAAACCGGAAGTAAAAAAGCCAACAGAAAAAGAATTGGCAATTATGGCACTTCCTGAAATTTCGAAGCTTTCTGCGGAACCATTAATCATTCGTGAAGATGTACATGAATTCTCGGAAGATATTCAATTTGAAGAAGTTGGAGTGGTAAAAGGAAGCGCTGAAGGAACACATAGTTTTCTTTTTTATGTAGGAGATGATACAAACTTAGAAGCACTATCTCAGTACACATTAGCAGTAATGCTATATCCAGAAAACCCTAAAGAACTGGCTAAAAAAGACCAGAAAAAAGGATTTATGGTAAAAAGTACCAAATGTAAAGTAATGAGAGAAGGAAAATATCCTGTAGTAGTGTTTGCGGATTATCCTGCTAATGTTACCAAAGTGAAGGAAGTAAAAGCATATTTATACACCAAGGATGGAATTTTAAATCCTAAAAAGCAAAAGTTACTTATTAAAAACTTTTCTTTATAATTCAAAACAATACATGCTAAAGGTCTTTTTGGAATCCTATCCAAAGAGACCTTTATCGCATACATTCATATATAAGACTTAAAAAAAGGATGCAAAAAATATTTAGTAATCTTATATCTAACAAAAGCTTAGCTATTTTTACTGCGCTCCTTTTTTTCTTTAACTTCTTGTCCAAACTTTTAAAAGAAATCTTTTCCGTAAGGATTCCACTCTATCCAAGTACCATTTTAAAATTATCGGCAGTAGCACTGCTTTTTATTTATTTTGTCATGTACTTGCGAAAAAAGAAGTTTGCATGGTATATTTATGGACTTCTCATCGTATTTGGAGTTGATCTTTTAATAAAAATATTTCAAGAAGTTCCCAATCAAGTCATTTACAACCGATCGTATTATTTTTTTAAAGGAATCTTCTTTTTTCTGCTGATTATCGGAATCAAAGATTTAGGAAAAAAAGAACTTGAAAAGCCTATCAATGTCTTGCTTTTCATAGGAAAGTTCAATCTAATGCTCATTTTACTAGGTGCATTGTTTGATATCAATCTTTTCAAATCCTATCCGCATACAGATCGTTTCGGTTTTAATGGAATTATGGCCGAACCTGGTATCAGTACCTATCTGTACATGTTACTAGCTATAATTTCCTATTTGCGTTATCGCTATCAAAATTACAGCTATTGGACAACGGTATTTATGCTCATTGCCATTGTGTTTTTGGGAACAAAATCGGGTTATTTATTTATCGGAATATTGATCTTTATTCACATTTTATATCTGCTAAAAAAATTACAATATCAAATATCGTTCATTGCTATCTTGCTAATATCCGGGTTTGTATTGAAAGATAAACTCATTCAACTTGCAATCAATTCGTTCAACTTTGGAACCTATTTGTATGAAAAACATGGACTCTTAACGTTCATTACCTCAAAGAGAGATTTGCTACTACAAGATACCATTGCATACATCAGCGAAAACTGGTCGGCTTTGCAATACGTTATTGGTGGAATGGATTTCAGAATGCATCGCGTAGAATTTGAATTTATAGACATTTTCCTCTTTTTTGGAATGATAGGTATTTGCTTGTACTTATTAGTATTAAAGAAAGTATTCTTAGCCAACAAACCAAAAACGCTATATGTAGTATTATTTTTAGTCGTATTATTTGTGTGTTCTCTTGGCGGAAACCTGTTCTTCTCCACTACAAATTCTTTTTGTTTTGTAGTTGTCTTTTTATATTTAAGTAAAAGTGTATCAACCACAAATAAGCTATAATTTTATACATGAAAGCTGCAATTCAAAACTATTTCAAAGAGAAAAACACGCTGAACGATTACATCGTTTTATTGCTCATAGCCTTTGCATTTGTAATGAATGTGAGCGAAAAGATTTCTACACTATTATTGGTGGCACTTTTTGCACTCAGCATATTCAACATCAAAAAACTCAACCTTAAAAAGCTAAAACCTTTAAGTGTATTGCTGATTCTATTCAGTATTTACATTTTTACTCATTTTTTGGTAGATGAAGTCATTTCTATCAAAACCATTGAAAAACGGTTTTCATTAGTGGCAGTTCCTATTATATTTTCGGTGGTTCACATAGACAAAAAAACGTTTTACGCCATATGTAAATTCTTTGTATTTGGTGTGGTTTTAGGATGTGTTCTAAACTTTATAGAGCCTTTTATCAACGATTTTAATTGGAGCACATTTGAATTCCTAGAAATAGAGGACAAAAAGAAAATAGTTTTCAAAGGAAGCAAACATTGGATGAATCACTTTTATTCCATTCACTTTCCAAACTTCATGGATCGTTCTTACTATGGCGTGTACTTATGTTTGGCTATTGCGCTTGTATGGTATGTGCTGCGTTGGAAAATGCTTCACAAATTACTGCTGATTTTATTTTTTGTCATCAACATATTTCTATCCAACAGTTTAATAGGAATCTTAGGTTTAGGAGTCATCTTATTTTTTGTCATCCTACAAGCTAAAAAGCCATACATTTTATTGTTATTTCCGTTATTCTTCATCGTAGCGATGTTCATTTCGCCAAGATTTTCAGAATATGTATCGCAAACCTGGAAATATATCAATGAACCTGAGTCCATTCCTAAAGACTTCTTACGATTCCGATGGGAAATGTGGAAAGGTTCGTATCAACTCGTTTGCGAAAATCCTTTATGGGGCTACGGAAAAGAAGGCTTTGACATTGCTTTTAACGCACGAATGCATGAAAATGTAGGTTGGAGTTACAACATCTTAGATAAGGTAGGATTCAATTCGCACAATCAATATTTGCAAGTATTTGGAGAAGCAGGAGTTTTTGGTTTTCTTGCATACTTGGCAGTATTAATAACCTATGTGATTACGATTATACGTCAACATTCAAAATACAAATATTTAAAATATTCATTCATAGCATTAATATTTATTTTTTCTGTTTCTGAAACGGTATTAAATCGATATGTAGGAATTTCATTTTTCACGTTCTTTTATTGTTTTTTCTCAGTAAAATCAAACGAAGAAGCCTAAAATTACTACATTTGCTAAAAATTTTTAAAAGTAGTGAAGAACAACGTCATTCTTAAAATAATGATCCTCTTAACCAAGAACATGGATATTTTTCAAGTTCGTGGTTTGCGAGGTATACGATGGTTTTTTTATAGAAAATATTACGCTGCTCCGAAACTATACGTAGATAGTGGTGTCGATATCTCTTCTGCACACAGAAACAGTAATGCTAGTTTTGAAGGTACAGGAAAAATAAACCTTGGAAAAGGAGTATATATCGACTACTCTGGAGGCGTGAAAATAGGACACGCAGTTGCCATCTCATCAGGAGCTAAAATATTTACACACAATCATGATGTGAATGGTAAATTTAAAAATTGGCAAAAAAATGGTATTACCTATTCTGATGTAGTTATTGAAGACTATGTATGGGTTGGATCTGATGCACTTATTATGCCATCAGTAAAACGTTTGGGAGAAGGTTGTATCATAGGCTCAGGAGCTATTGTTACAAAAGATACAGAACCTTATGGAATCTATGTTGGAAATCCAGCGAAAAAGATTGCCATGAGAAATGTGGAGGAACTCAATGAACAGAATTCTTAAAATTTTACCGTCACTAGCGCTGTACGGATTAGGACTCGCTAGTTTTTTCTTTTTAGATATTTACATATCAACTGCTGATTATAGTAAAGAATTTATAAGCCAATGGGCATTTTATAAATCCAGTATCTTTATTCTCGGTGGTTTCTGTATTTTAGGTTTTGATCAGGTAATGGTTCGCGAACCTAAATTGCATTTCTACATCAAGAAAAAGTTCTTATTTCAATCATTCTTACTGAGTGTTATTGGAACGACACTCGTGTGGATTTTTTATCCCATAGAAAGAATCTGGTTATTCTTCATCATACTCAACCTATTTTCAATTACTGTTTTTCTATCCGGAATTTTTAGAGCCAATCAAAAATATACCATAGCACAATTGGCTACCAACGGTTGGAAAATAGTATTGGTGATCATTTTCTTTTTAGTGGCTCAAAAACAAATGCTTAGCTTTTTAGGAATCAGTCTTGCTGTTATTTGTCTTACGCTCATCGTAATCTATACAAATCTATACAGAGCTCCTGAAAAAGATGCGGTTGCATTAAAATACGAAGATTACCGAAAAACTGGAGTCGCATTTTTTCTTCATAACATGACGCTTACAAGTGCGGTGTATGGAGAACAATTTATAATTAACCTCTACGGAAACGATGCTATTTCGTCAGAGTTGTTTATGTACTTTGCCATCTTTAGTCCAATCATACTAAGTGCCAACGGATTTATTGGATTTATTATCGGACCAAAACTAAGAGCCAAAGAAACTGTAACCAGAAAAGATTACAACTCATTACAATTGAAGCTTATCATCTTTGCGATTGTAATGGCAACAATATCTTTTGTAGTAGGTATATTTTTATTAGATAGATTCAAAAATGTTTCGTTTAGCGAAATAAACTTATGGCTAACCTTAGCTGTATTAATAACGTGTATGATTCGAACGGTATACACAACATCTTCGCTATACTTGGGAGTTTTTGCAAGTAACAAACATCTATACAAAACGGCCGGACTCAACTGGAGCGTTTTAATAGCATATATAATTTTAATTTTAGTAGTACTAATCACAGGTATGGACACAAATGTCTTAGTTGTTGGAATTGCAGGCTTAACAGCATTGCATTGGACAATGCGTTTGATCATTTCTCATACCTACGCCATTAAGTTTTTTGACAATGAAAAACATTAAGATAGTTGCACCACTTTCTTCGTTATCGGAACGAACTCGTTTGTATAAACTTACCTTGTTTTTGCATGACGAATTGGGATACAAAAATATAAGCCATGTTGGATGGGAACGAATTCCTGGTGAACGAGAAGAAAAGCGATTTGACTTTGAAATTGACAAAAAAATTATTCTTAAAGGTGGCGGATACGGAACAGGAAAAGTAAAATGGTTGTATTTCATGTGGATGATAAAAACCTTCTTTTACTGTTTTAAATTTGGAAAAAACGATATCGTTTGGGCACTAGGTTTTGAAAGTGCATTTCCAGTAATGCTAGCTTCTAAAATTAAAAGATTCAAAGTTGTATTTGATGATGCTGATCGTTTTTCGATGCTCTTCAAATTTCCGTCAATTATTGATAAAATACTTAAGTTTTTAGAGAAGAAAACTTCGCGCAATGTAACCTATCATGTAGTGCCTGGTGACGCTCGATATCAATTTGAATCGAAGAAATTTTATGTATTAAAAAATACACCGAGCGAAAGTCAATTAGAAAAAGCCAAACAAATCAGTGAGAATTTAGAAAAACCTGCTAGCTTTGTCATAAATATTAACGGTTGGCTTGGATCAGGTCGTGGAATGAATGAAGCGTTAATGCTTGTAAATCGACTAGAAAAAGAAGATCTAAAAGTATTGCTCATAGGAAAGCTAGATTGTGATGCTGCAAATCAATTGGCAGAACACAAAAATGTAATATACAGAGGCAAACTATCAAACGCTGAAACGCTGGCAAACTATTTTATATCTGATTTGGTACTTACGTATTACGATCCAAAATTAGAGATCAATCAATATGCTGAATCTAATAAATGGGGAGATGCTATCAAAACAGGAATAGGCATCATTGTAAATGAAGAAGTAAAGTCGGCAAAATTTATAAAAGAAAACAACCTTGGAATTATTGTTCCTTACAATGATATAGATGCATTAGTGAATGAAGTTCAGAAACTATTGACAGATACATCTAAACTAGTAGAATTGAAATCGAATGCGAAACAATATTCGTATATTATGCCGTATTATGAAGATCAATTAAAAGAACTTTTTAAAAAAATAAACAATGAAGAAACCAGGTAAATTAGAAAAAATATATTTCTTCATCTTGGTAAAGATGGTTTCCAATTTTAGTCCAAGAAGAGCGACCAATATTCAGTATAAATTCTTCAAAAAATGGGGAATGAAGTTTAATGGAAAACCGAACTACATTTCTTCAAAAATTTGGTTTGATGGAACTGACTACAGCTTAATTTCTATAGGAAAAGAAGCTACTATGTCTAGTTATATCCGTGTATTAACACACGATTGGTCTCCGCACACTGTAGCAAAAGCATTTGACATTCCACAACCAAAACCTTTAGGAATTTTAAAAGGAGTTGAAATTGGTGATTTTGCCTTTGTAGGTACAGGAACCATACTCATGCCTGGTTGTAAAATTGGAAAAGGCTGCATCATCGGTGCAGGAACTGTAGTAAGAGGTAATATTCCTGACTTTAGTATTTACATAGGAAGTCCAGGGAAAATTGTAGGTGACTCAAGAAAATTTTTAAAATCAAAATTTCCAGAGGTAGATATTCCTGGATTTAACGAGTAGGGAAATAACGTGATTATATTCTTAGCAATATTATTAATCTTGGTATTAGGCTTTACGGCCTATTTTATCATTCAAAGAGGGATTGGAGCAATTTATTCTAATCCTCTTGTTTTGGGTACACTATTCTTTGGTATCATTCACTTGCTATTGCCCTTAATGCAGATAAACTCTGATTATTTTCGATATCAGGAGGAATACAGCATCATCACCATACTAGTTTCCATCATACTTGTCGTTGTTGGACAATTGGTCTTCATGGTCTTTTTCTCCAGATTCAAATTGGATTACTATCAAGTATTCAAAGACGTAAAAGGACGAAACAAAGAGGTTCGAAGAATCTTAAACATAAACATATTTATTTTCTTAGTAGGAGCTTATTTCTCCTATAAAAACTTATCTGTAATTCTTTCTATCGGAGTTACCGAATATCTAAGAGACCGTATCAGTCACGGACAAGGAAAAGGAATACAAATATTATTTGCACACTGGTCTTACCTTTCTGCATTTATATTTATCTTCTGTTACTTTTTAGCAACAAGGAAAAAACTCAAACGAAGAGCACTTTTCTTTACCATAATTTCTATCCTTGTAAGTGTTACGTATTATACGCTTAACAGTAACAGAAACTCCATATTTACCATGTTACTCATTATTGGCGGCGCTTGGCTCATCAATAATAAAATGCTCAATACCAAACTAAATAAAAAGCAAGCAAAAATAATAGGAGCAATCTCTTTTGCGCTGATCATTGCATTTACATTGTTCTTTAATATTGGAAAAGAACGCTATGCTTTATATGCGTCTAGACATAAAGAGTTCAAATACTCATTGGTAAAATCGCTCAATGGAGCTTTTGGAAATCATGAAAATATCATGTGGCTTCTTGAAAACGATCATGAAAAACTATGGGGACAAACTTACGTAGCAGGATTTACCAACCTTGTTCCTAGAAGTATGTGGCCAAACAAACCCTTAGGAGCAGGACCAAAATTAAAAAACTTTATTGATCCAGGTAGTTATGTAATTGGAGGACAAAGAAACTCATCATTGACTACAGGATTTTTTACCGAGCTGCAAATGAATTATGGCGTCGTAGGAATGGTTGCTTTTCCAATAGGAATTGCAATTCTCATTGGCTTCCTGTTGAAACGATTAAACAGGTCAAAATACATCATTGTCAGAATGACCTCGTTCTTTACCGCCATCATGTTTGCAACCATGTTTTATTACGCAGAATTTCTTGGGTTTTACTCAAGATTCTTCATATCAATAATACCATTTTTCATCATATACTTCTTTGTAGGTATACGATTCAAATTAAAAAAATCTAATACTAAATTAAATACAATATCTTCATGAAACAAATATTACAGTCTTTTAAAACTGGAGTTACTGAATTAGCAGAACTACCGGCTCCAAAGGTAAAAGGAGGTCAGGTGCTCATTCAAACGACTAGAAGTTTAGTTTCACTAGGAACGGAAAGAATGCTAGTTGAATTTGGAAAAGCTTCCCTTATCCAAAAGGCAAGACAGCAACCAGATAAAGTGAAAATGGTATTGGATAAAATCAAATCTGAAGGATTAATGCCAACGCTAGAAGCTGTTTTTAGCAAACTAGAGCAACCATTACCATTAGGATATTGTAATGTAGGTAAAGTGATCGATGTAGGTGCTGGCGTTACAGATTTTAAAGTAGGAGATAGAGTTGTTTCTAATGGACAACATGCAGAATTTGTTTCTGTACCTAAAAACTTAGTCGCACACATTCCAGACAATATTAGTGATGAAGAAGCTGTATTTGCTGTCATTGGATCTATTGGTTTGCAAGGAATTCGCTTAACAAAACCAACATTAGGAGAAACTATTGTTGTAGTCGGATTAGGTTTGGTAGGATTATTAACTGCCGAAATGTTAGTCGCAAACGGTTGTAATGTAATTGGATACGATCTTGATGATAACAAAGTAGCCATTGCCAATAGCAAAGGAATTACGGCGTTCAATCCGATAAAAGGAAACGATCCTGTAAACTTTGTAATGAATGCTACAAATCAAGTAGGAGCAGATGCGGTAATCATTACAGCTTCTGCAAAAAATAATGCAATCATCAAAGATGCGGCAAATATGAGCCGTAAACGAGGTAGAATTGTATTGGTAGGAATCATAGGACTTAATATCTCTAGACCAGATTTCTATGAAAAAGAATTAAGCTTCCAAGTATCTTGTTCATACGGACCAGGAAGATACGATGACGAATACGAATTTAATGGAAAAGATTACCCGTTACCATTTGTACGTTGGACAGAAAAGCGAAACTTTGAAGCGGTTTTAAACCTGATTTCTACAGGAAAATTAAAAGTACAAGAGTTAATCTCTGAAGTAGTTGACTTAGAAGACTACGATAAAATATATGGCTCTATAGGAAGCTCAAAATCTATTGCTTCATTAATCAAATATAAAGAAGGAGATAGAGTTCCTAACAGAAAGCTAAAAGTAAACGAAAAAACATTTGGTGGTTCTAAAAGTACCATAGGAATCATTGGTGCTGGAAACTTCACAAAAATGACGTTGCTTCCTGCATTAAAAGGTTCTGCAGCCGATTTAAAATATGTGGCTTCTTCAGGAGGCGTAAATGGAACTGGACTTGCCAAGAAACACAATATTGAATACAGTGTTACTGACTACAAAGAAATGTTGACAGATGACAATGTAAATATGGTGATGATTACCACGCGTCCAAACCAGCACGTACCAATGGTATTAGACGTATTGAAACATGACAAGCATGTATTCGTTGAAAAACCATTAGCAATCAATCCAGAAGGATTACAAGCAGTTATTGATGCTTACAATGCAAAGGACAATACGAAATCAATCACAGTTGGATTTAACAGACGTTTTTCTCCGCATATTGAAAAAATGAAAAGCTTAGTAGGAAACAATGTGTTGAATGTAGTTGCGACTATGAACGCAGGACATATTCCGTATGATACTTGGTTCCATGACATGGATGTTAACGGCGGAAGAATTATTGCAGAAGGAGTACACTATATTGATTTAATCTCGTACTTAACAGGAAGCAAGGTAAAATCTGTAATGATGAATGCAATGGGCGAAAATCCAGCAGAAAATACAGATAATGCAAGTATCCTATTAAAATACGAAAACGGATCAACAGGTGTTGTAAACTACTTCTCAAACGGAGCTAAAAGTTACTCTAAAGAACGTTTAGAAGTATACTTTAACAACAGTACGCTTATCATGGATAATTTCAGAGAAACCAAAGGATACAACATCAAAGGTTTCAAAAAAATGAAAACAAAGCTAAACAAAGGACATAAAAATCAGTTCAGTAAATTGATGACCTTTTTAAATGAAGGTGGCGATCCAATAATGCCATTTGAAGATGTGATAAATGCTACCAAAGCTAGTTTTGCGGCTATAGAAAGTCTTAAAACAAAGCAATGGGTCAACGTGACAGAATAAGCCATGAATCTTGAGAGAATAAAAAAACTACCAAGCTCGGAAGTTGTACACTATTATAGTGGAAATGATATTATTACGAGTAAATTTAATAAGGTAAAAGTAAAATACAACAACTACAATTGTACGGTAAAATTACCATCGGGACTTGTAGAAAATGTGTTTGGACTTTTCCGTTTGTCTAGACGTGCGTTGCGATTAGACAAATGCAATGTATTTACATCAGGAAAATTTTTAGTACTTATCAGAAAGTACAAAGTGTATAGTTACAATCTTGAAACCAACGAACTCAAAGAAACGCTGACACTAAAAAACTGTAGAAACATATTGCATCAATCCTTATGTACTAACAAACAAGGAGAATTGTTTTTTGGTGAATATGGAAACAACGGTGATCGTAAACCTGTAAATGTGTATAAAAGTACCGATAACGGACAATCGTGGGAAGTGATCTATCAATTCAAAGCAGGAGAAATAAAACACATTCACGGTTGCTATTACGATAAGTATGAAGATAAAATATGGACGCTTACGGGCGATTTTGAAAACGAGAATATCGTAATGAAATCGGATGCCAATTTTACAGATCCTGAGCGAATTGGTGACGGAAGTCAAACCTATCGTACGGTAAGTATCATTTTCCAAAAAGATGCGGTACATTGGATTATGGATTCTCCGATTGAAAGAAGCTATCATTATGAAATGGATAGAAAGTCGTATGAAATCACTAAAAAAGAAGGCTTTCCTGGACCAGTTTGGTATGTAAAAGAACTATCGGATGGTTATTTTATGGCAGCTTCTAGTGTAGAAATTGGCGATGGTGTATTTGACAATTATGCACACTTATTTGTTTCAAAAGATTTAGAAACTTGGACAGAACTTGCCAAATTTAAAAAAGACATATTACCAATGCGCTACTTTAAATGGGGCGTTATTGCCTTTGCAGATGGCGAACAAAGCAGTGATAGCTTTCCGCTATTCTTTGAAGCGCTCAACAAAGTAGATGGAAAATCGTATACATACAAGATCAATGACTGATACATTATTCTCAAAACTTGCAGCACATCAAGCAAATCTGAAAAAAAATCAGGCGCAGCTCGCATATTGCAATGAAGCTTTCCATACAAAAATTGGATACAACGATATTGTATGTAAAAATACGGCTTCAACCAATGCAACATTGCCAAAATACAAATACTTCAAAACCATTACACTTGAAGACATTGTAAACTTGCGAGCAAATTTGGATGCTACGAATAAAGACCATCTATTTTGGTGCAAAAAAATATACCGTTTCTTAGAATTCCGATTAAGTAGTATTGAAGAACGTATTCAAAAAAACTACGCAAAAAAGGAAGAAAGAATCACGTTTATTCAAAATGTAGTAACACTATTGTTAGAATATTATACTGTTACAAACGACAGTCGCTACTTAAGTCTTGCGTTAAAAATATTGCGAAAAAAACCGCTTGCAAAACAAGGCTTTCTCAATAGTCAATGCAATGTGCAATATTCGTACAACATTGTAGTAGTACACAAGTTAATCAAGAATTTATAAAACGATCAAGATGCAAAAAAAAGTTGCTTTAATCTCTCCAAATCCAGCAAGTTTATATTCTACATCGGTGAGTGAATTATTGATGCGAAATGATGTAAAAATTGAGGTGGTTTTTGTGAAAAAATTTACCCTATCAAGGTTTAAAGATGAATTTTCTAGAGACGGCGTACGTCTATTGAAAAAAATCTGGAAAAAACTCGTGCTAAAAAACAAAGCGTACGACGCATTTGCGAATATAGAAACGATCGTTGACTACCGAAAGAAACAAAACATTACGCTAAAAAACATCAAAGAACTAGAAGCTAAAGGTGTTGAAGTATGTTTTGTAGATGACCTAAACAGCAAACTTGTAGAAAACAAACTCAAAGAAAAACAAGTAGATGTTACGGTATTTACTGGCGGCGGATTAATCCGAAAAAATATTTTGGACAATGCTGGTGCTGGTGTACTAAACTGTCACATGGGAAAACTGCCAGAATATCGAGGAATGGATGTGGTAGAATGGCCTGTATTCAAAAAAGACCTTGACAATATAGGTTTCACGGTGCATTTTATGGACAAAGGTGTCGATACAGGAGATATCTTAAAGGTATTTGATGTAAAACTCATCGAAAACGAAACCATAAAATCATTACGAGCACGTTTTGAGCCTATCATGACGCAAAGCTTTGTAGAAACCATCATAGGTTTCTTAAAAGGAGAAATAGAGCGCAAACCGCAAGCAGAAGAAGACGGAAGACAATATTACATTATAGACAAACATCTCAATGAAATTGGCGACCAATACTTACAGCAGCAGACACGATCAAAATAAGAGCATAAAACACAAAAATAAATACCGATGATTCAAAAAATAAAAAGGATAGGCAACTTTATCTCAAACATGGGTGCACGCTACCTTTTTTTTAGAATCTTTTATACGATAAAATCAAAACTCGGCTGGCAGAAAAAAGTATTTCCAACAAATCCCAAGGAGAAAAAATACATTTCTTTAGAAGATTGGAAAAACAACTTGCCGCCATTTTTCTTTTACGGAAAAGACATTCCAAACCTACCAAAACAAAAAGAAGAAGCACTTGTAAAAACCTATGAGGAAATTCAAAAAGGAATCTTTACCTTCTTCAATAAAACCAAAATAAAACTTGGAAAAGAATACAATTGGTTAGTCAATCCATCTACAGGATATCGTTACAACATTAACAAACACTGGTCTGAAGTAGAAGACTTATCCAAAGAAGCTGGCGACATCAAATACGTATGGGAAAAAGCACGTTTCTCGTACATATACGATTTAGTTCGTTATGACTATCATTTTGAAGACGATCAATCGGAATTTGTATTTTCTGAAATAGAAGACTTCATCGAAAAAAATCCAATCAATCAAGGACCTAACTACAAATGTAGCCAAGAAGCAAGTCTGCGCATCATGAACTGGATGTTTGCACTATACTATTACAAAGATTCGCCCAACCTAACAGATGCGTTATTTCAAAAAATAATGCACAACATCTACTGGAAACTACATCACATATATCACAACATTAATTTCTCGCGTATCACAGTGCGTAACAATCACGCCATTACCGAAACTTTAATGTTATACCTTTCGGCAAAACTCTTTCCGTTTATGCCTAATGTAGAAAAGTGGAGTAAAAAAGGGAAAAAATGGTTCGAGCAAGAAATCGCCTATCAAATCTATGAAGATGGTACCTTTTTGCAATTCTCGATGAACTATCATAGAGTCGTTATTCAATTATTTACTTTGGGAATTCAGTTGGCAAAACTCAACAATGAAAAATTTAGTGATGTAGTCTACGATCGCGCTCAAAAATCACTCGATTTTCTAGATGCTTGTACAGATCCGATCACAGGAAAACTGCCAAACTACGGTTCTAACGATGGTGCACTATTCTTCAAGCTTACAGATGATGATTACCGATTATACCGATCGCAACTAGACGATTTGCGTGCCGTTTTACACGGATACACACATTTTGAATCCAATAGTGTGCTTTGGTATGGAATTCAGCCTAAAAAACAACCGCAAGAAGCATTGCCAGAAATTAGCACGTTTGAAAAAAGCGGGTATTACATTTCGCAAGATGGAAATACAAAAACATTTATTCGTTGCGGTGTTCACAAAGACAGACCTTTTCAATCAGACAATTTACATTTAGATATTTGGGTAAATGGAATCAACTACCTAAGAGATACAGGTTCATATAAATACAATGCAGGCTTAGACGATGTCAACTATTTCAACGGCGCAGAAGGTCATAATACGGTGAGTGTTGACAAAGCAGATCAAATGCTAAAAGGCGGACGATTCATATGGTTTTATTGGGTGAACAAAGCAAAAGCGAGCCTGAAAAAAGAAAACGACACGTATAAATTTGAAGGAACAATTCACGCGTTCAAACAGCTTGGAAACAACATACAACACACGCGAAAAGTAACCAAACCTCAAGGAAAAAATACCTGGGAAGTTACCGATACCATTCAAAACAAAGGAAACAGAAAAATATACCAATACTGGCACTTACATCCCGATCATGTAGATGCTATTGAAATCACCACAACCGACGAAAATGGGAATCCTATAGAACCGTTAACAGAAGAAAAATGGTTTTCTGGGTATTATGGTGTAAAAGAAAAGGCAATAAGGCTTACATTTGCAAGCGAAAAGAATGTGTTTAACACTACAATACGTATCAAATAACAGATGAGAATATTACTAATTCATCAGTATTTCTTAGAAAAAGGAGATGGCGGCGGATCGCGTTTTAACGAAATGACGCAAGTATGGGCAAATCAAGGTCATGACATTACGGTGCTTGCAGGAATGGTGCACTATGCCACCGGAAAAAAAGCAGATCGTTACAAAGGAAAATTTACCTTCAAAGACGAACAATTCTATGAAAAAGTAGATGTTGTACGTTGTCATGTATCCGAAAGCTACAATGTAAGTTTTCTAGGAAGACTATGGGCGTATTTCTCTTTTGTGTTCTCTAGTATCTATGCAGGATTATTTAAAGCAAAAGGAAAATATGATGTCATTGTAGTGACATCACCACCGTTATTTGTGGGAATTACAGCGTATATTTTGTCCAAATTAAAACGCACACCATTTGTCTTTGAAATTAGAGACTTATGGCCAGAATCAGCAATTGACACAGGCGTTTTAAAAAGTGGCATCATGATAAAATTTGCCTATTGGTTTGAAAAATTCATCTACAAAAGAGCAAAATTAATCAATGTATTAACGCCAGCGTTTCGAGACAAACTCATTCAAAACAAAAAAGTACCTGCCGAAAAAATAATCTTCATTCCAAATGCTGCCGATTTTACCTTGGCAGAAAAAGTACAAGAAAACTTTGATGCTGCTGCTTTTAAAGAAGAATTAGGTTTAAAAGACAAATTTGTCATTACCTACGTAGGTGCGCATGGTGTGGCAAATCATTTAATTCAATTGGTAGAAGCCGCAGAAAAACTCACAGATACCAACATTGTCTTTCAACTCATTGGCGCCGGAATGCGTAAAGAATCTTTAATAGAAGAAGCAAAAAAGCGAAATCTATCCAATGTTATCTTCAGAGATCCTGTATCCAAACAAGAAGTATTCAAATACATACTTGCTTCCGATGCTGGAGCTTCTGTACTCAAAAAAGTAGATACCTTTAAAACCATTTATTCAAACAAAACGTTTGATTATATGTCGTGCAAACGCCCAATTTTATTAGCAATTGATGGTGTATCGCGCGAATTGGTAAACGATGCAAAATGCGGAGTCTATGTAGAACCAGAAAACAGTGATGACATCGTAAGAGGAGCAAAAGAATTAGCGAGTAAAAGTGCTGCCGAAATTCAACAAATGGGTGAAGATGGTTATGCACATGCAAAAACACATTTTGACAGAGAACTTCTGGCGAAAACCTATGTAGAAAAAATCAACACAATTCTATAAAATCATGTATAGAAGCATCATAAAAAGATTTTTCGACTTCCTAGTATCAGCAATCATTTGTCTACTACTAGTACCAGTATTTATCATTGTATACATTGCGGTAAAGCTAGACTCTAAAGGAAGTTTCTTCTTCTTTCAAGAACGATTGGGGAAAAATGGAAAAACCTTCAAAGTGTTCAAAATAAGAACGATGACCGATAAACCTAGAGAAACGAGTCAAGAAATTCTTAGAGGAAATGCAGAAGTTACCAAAGTTGGAGCCATCTTACGCAGACTAAAAATAGACGAATTACCACAGATTATCAACATTCTAAAAGGCGATATGTCATTTGTTGGACCTAGACCGTGTATGCCAGCTTTGCAAGAAGAATTCAATGAAGATGGTAGAGAAAGAATCAAAATAAGTCCAGGATTAACGGGACTTGCGCAAACCAATGGAAACATATATCTTTCTTGGCCAGAACGTTGGAAATACGATAGATACTATGTAGAAAATGTAAACTTTCTACTAGATGTAAAAATCCTTTTCAAAACAGTACTTATTGTTTTTATGGGAGAAGAAAAATTCTTAAAAAAACCAGATGCATAACATACTTGTCATAGGAGCTGTACAAACAACCGCAGTCACAATTGAAAAACTAGTGGAGCATCAATTCAATATTGTTGGTGTATTAGGACACGAACCTAAAAATGCAGCACGTGTTTCAGGTTTGTCAGATTTAAGATCCGTTGCAGCAAAACATAACTTAGACTTCCGAGCTTTCAAAGGAATCAATCATGAAACACATGTAAATTGGGCAACTGAGAAAAAACCAGACATCATTTTTGCAGTTGGTTTTTCACAATTATTACACGATGTATGGTTGCAAATGCCAACATTGGGTTGTATTGGGTTTCATCCTACCAAACTTCCAAAAGGTAGAGGAAGAGCGCCAATTGCTTGGGTTACTTTAGAAAAAGAAATGGGATCAGCAAGTTTTTTCCTCATGGGGAAAGGTGCCGATGATGGTCCAATATTTTCGCAATCACTCTTTGAAGTCGAAGAAAATGACGATGCAGGAAGTGTAGAAGAAAAAATAAGAATTCACATTCACAAAGCGTTAGATAATTGGCTGCCAGAGCTAAAAAAAGGACATTGGAATCCAGAACCGCAAGATTATTCTTTGGCAAGTTGGTACGGAAAAAGAGGTCCAGAAGATGGTTGGATCAATTGGAATAATACGGCAAACTATCTTAACAGACTCATCAAAGCAAGCAGCGCGCCGCATCCGGGAGCATATTCGTACTTTAAAGATGACAAAATCATCATATGGAAGTCGCAAATAGAAAATGACATCAATATCAAAGGTGTTGTGGGACGTGTACTTTTAATAGATGAAGAAAAAGGACACTTAATACAATGTGGAGAAGGATTGCTTTGGATTCAACAAACAGAACTCGAATCTGATGCAGAACTAAAAGTAGGAGACAAGCTAGGATACAATATAGAAGACGAAATATACAAGATCAAAAAAGGGTTGAAAAATGAAGAATAAAATTATAGTGGTAGCACCACACGCCGATGATGAAATTATAGGTTGTGGCGGAACTATTGCCAAAGCAATCAGTCAAGGAGACGAAGTATATATTATCATAGCAACCAATGCCAATGTTGGTGCGCCAGAATTATTCAATGAAGAAGCCATTACAAAAGTTCGCGGAGAAGCCTTAAAAGCACACGAATATTTGGGTGTTACAAAAACATTTTTCTTAGACTTTCCTGCGCCAGCATTGAATGCTTTTCCAGAATATAAAGTTTCTGTGGCGCTTTCTAAAATATTCAACGAAGTACAACCAAACATCTTGTATTTGCCGCATCCAGGTGATTTACATCAAGATCACAAAGCAGTATATCGCGCAAGTTTGGTCGCAGCCAGACCGCAAGGAGCATATACTATAGAACAAATTTACTGTTACGAAACACTATCCGAAACAGAATGGGCGCCGTACCAAGAAAAAGCATTCATACCAAACATGTTTAATGACATATCAGATTTCTTTGAGCAAAAACTAGAAGCAATGCGATTCTTTAAATCGCAAATCAAAGAATTTCCACACACACGATCTACAGAAACTTTTGAAGCATTAGCAAAATTCAGAGGCGCAACAGTTGGTGTAAAAAGAGCGGAAAGCTTTATTGTAGAAAGGATTATTACCAAATAAACTATAAAGCTATATGTAATGATTGGAAAACGTATTTTTGACGTAGTACTTTCTTTCGTATTACTCGTAATACTGTTTTTGCCTATCTGCATACTGTGGATAGTAACCTCAATATCATTTCAGTCAAATGGATTCTTTCTGCAAACCAGAATAGGACAACATGGCAAACCATTTACCATATACAAATACAAAACACTTTTTGAAAGCTCACAAAAAACCTCAAAATGGGGCGCATTTCTGCGGAAAACTAAAATTGACGAATTACCACAGCTAATCAACATTCTCAAAGGGAACATGAGTTTTGTAGGGCCACGACCAGATGTGCCAGGCTATTACGATATACTTGAAGGAGAAAATAGAAAAATACTCAAGCTAAAACCAGGAATTACTTCTGAAGCAGCGTTAAAATACATAAGCGAAGAACAATTACTAGCTTCACAAGAAAATCCAAAACAATACAATGATCAGGTAATTTTCCCTGATAAAATTAAAATGAACCTATATTACTATCACACTAGAAGTTTTTTAGTAGATTTGAAAATACTATTAAAAACAATACAAAAACTAGTCTGATTCCTAGAAATTAACACTAAAAACCCAGCAACTACGTTAAAATTTACAAGAAATGAGTAACATCTGTCTATTTGGCGCAAGCGGACATGGAAAAGTGGTCAAAGATGTGGCAACAAGCACAAATATTGTGGTGGAAGCCTTTGTTGACGATTATCCAAAAAGTGAATTTCTTCATGAAATTCCAGTTGTGACATCTGCGGAAATGGCAACATATGCTGGAAACAAATTTCTAATCAGTATTGGGAACAATAAAATTCGTAAAGTAATTAGTCAAAAACTAAAAACCGACTTTACAACGCTCATTCACAAAACAGCAATTATTTCTCCGTCGGCAACGATTGAAGAAGGCACGGTTGTGATGAACGGCACCAACATCAATGCAGATGCTACAATAGGAAAGCATGTAATTATCAATACTGCAGCAGTGATAGAACACGATTGCAATATTGGTGATTTTGCGCATATTTCGCCAAATGCAACCATTACAGGAAATGTGAGTATTGGCGAAGGTTCACACATTGGTGCAGGCGCAATTGTCATTCCGAACATAAAAATTGGAAAATGGGCAACCATTGGTGCAGGCGCAGTAATTATAAAGGATATTCCTGACTATGCAGTTGTTGTAGGAAATCCAGGAATAATAAAAAAGTACAACAAAGAATAACTATGAACTCAAGAATTTGGCTTTCATCTCCGCATATGGGCGGAAACGAATTAAAATACATTCACGAAGCATTTGACACCAATTGGATTGCTCCATTAGGACCTAATGTAACAGGATTTGAAGATGATTTAAAGCAATTTCTAAATACTCAAAAAGAAGTTGGCGCATTGGCTTCCGGAACAGCCGCAATTCACTTAGGATTGATTCTAGCAGGTGTAACGGCCGGTGATGAAGTTATTTGTCAGAGTATGACTTTTTCCGCTTCCGCGAATCCGATTCTGTATCAAGGAGCAACACCTGTATTTATTGATAGTGAACCAGAAACATGGAACATGTGTCCCAATCATTTAGAAGCCGCTATTAAGGATAGAATCGCCAAAGGAAAAAAACCGAAAGCAATCATTCCTGTCCACTTATACGGAATGCCCGCAAAAATTGATGAAATTGTAGCCATTGCAAACAAATATGAAATTGCCATCATAGAAGATGCCGCAGAATCATTAGGCTCAACGTATAAAGGACAAAACTGTGGAACTTTCGGGGAATATGCAGCTTTATCATTCAATGGAAACAAAATCATTACAACTTCTGGCGGTGGCGCTATTGTGTGCAATGATGATGAAGCCAAAAAGAAAGCGATCTTTTTAGCAACACAAGCTAGAGACAATGCACCACACTATCAACATTCGGAAATTGGATACAATTATCGCATGAGTAATATTGTTGCGGGAATTGGAAGAGGACAAATGGAAGTTTTAGAAAAACACATTGGACTTCGAAGAGATATGAATGCATTCTACAAAGAAATTTTCAAAGATGTAGAAGCCGTAACCGTATTTGAAGAACCAAATGACGACTATTTCTCAAACCATTGGTTAAGTTGTATTACAGTCGATGAAAGCAAAGCCAACTTTACGCGCGAAGAGTTGCGTTTGGCATTATGGGAAGACAATATTGAGTCCAGACCACTTTGGAAACCCATGCATTTACAGCCAATCTTTGAAAAATACCCGTATTACGGAACAAATGTTTGTGAAAATTTATTCAACACAGGTCTGTGTTTACCATCAGGATCGAACCTAACAACACAAGAAAAAGAACGTATTGCACAACTTATAGCTTCTTTTCTAGCATAGAAACAAATAAATTAAGTAATTTGTATCGTTAAATAAAGAATCTGTTTTTTTGAGAAAATGAAGGTATTGAATTCAAGAAACATAAAAGAAGCAATAAAACAAGTCCTTAAGTCAAGCAAAAAACGCATTGATTTCAAGAATATAGGCTATTTACCTAGATGGCTTATTTTATGCTTTGATATGTTTATTTGTTGTGTAGCAGTGATTCTGACAAGTGTCATTGTCAATAACATTAATATTAGCGACTTAAGTTTACCTTCGGAACCAATCTTCGGATTTTCTCCGAGGTCAGGACTGATCTTAATTACCAACTTATTATTCTTTATCTTTTTTAGAACCTATGCAGGATTAATTCGCCACTCTACGTTTATTGATGCGATTAAATTTTTCCTAGCATCGTTAGCAACCTTAATCACATTATTAGTAGTAAGCTATTCGCATTACATTTTTAGAGGAAAAAATCTGTTCTTAATTCCAGGATTGTTCATCTATTTTGCCATGTCGTTTTCGTCATTACTACTCTTCCGAGTCTTGGTAAAGCAAGTCTTTGAAGCGTATTTTGATTATGCTGCCAAAGACGATCAAATTACGGTGATGATTTACGGAATCGATTCCAACGCGATTGCAATTTCAAATGCACTCAAAGTAGAACGTCCAGTACGTTACAAATTGATTGGTTTTGTAGACAAAAAAGGAAAAAATCAAAGTAAAGAAATTCTAGGATTGCCCATCATTCATCTCAAAAGAAAACTAGCAGTTATCTTGCGAGCACATGGAGCCAATGCTATCATACTAGCCGATAAATCCATCACGCAAGAAGAACGTATTAAAATTGTAGATGAGTGTTTAGAGCACAACATTAAAGTATTTAGAGCGCCGATTGTTTCCGATATGGAAGACAAGGAAAATGTAAACTTAGCGCAACAAATTCAAAATGTTCAAATTGAAGATTTACTCGAAAGAGAACCGATTGTTTTAAACAATAAGTTAATTGCAAAAGAATTATACGATCGTAGAATTTTAGTTACAGGTGGCGCAGGTTCTATTGGTAGTGAAATTGCACGACAAGTAGCGAATTACAATCCGCAAAAATTGATCATTGTCGATCAGGCAGAAACGCCTTTGTACCAAATACAAATGGAAATCAGATCAAACTTTCCAGATCTAGATTTTGAAGCAGTCATTGCAGATGTACGCGACAAAGAAAAACTAGAAAATATTTTTGATCTCTACAAGCCACAAGTAGTCTATCATGCGGCGGCGTACAAACATGTACCGTTAATGGAAGACAATCCGTCACAAGCCATTTTTGTGAATGTGATGGGAACTAAAAATGTGGCAGATACGGCATTAAAATTCAAAACAGACAAATTTGTACTGGTTTCTACAGACAAAGCGGTAAACCCAAGTAATGTAATGGGAGCATCGAAACGTATTGCGGAAATCTATGTGCAAACCTTACAAGAAGCCTTCAAAAATGACAATCGTTATGTAACAAATTATGTAACAACACGTTTTGGAAATGTATTAGGTTCCAATGGTTCTGTAGTACCTTTATTTAAGCGTCAAATAGCAGAAGGTGGACCATTAACAATTACACATCCAGATATCATCCGATATTTCATGACCATTCCAGAAGCTTGTCAACTCGTACTTGAAGCTGGTGCCATGGGGAATGGTGGAGAAATCTACATATTTGATATGGGAGAAGCTGTAAAAATTATTGATTTGGCGAAGAAAATCATCAAATTAGCAGGCTTTGTACCAAACAAAGACATTGATATCAAAATCATCGGATTGCGTCCAGGTGAAAAACTGTACGAAGAATTACTGAATGACAAATCAACAACGCTGCCAACGTACAATGAAAAAATTATGATTGCACGTGCAGAAATGTATGATTACGAAGAAATAAACAGCAATATTGCTGAATTAATTAGTTCTGCATCACTTTTTGACAAAGTAGAAGTAGTAAAAAGAATGAAAGCATTGGTTCCTGAATATAAAAGTATGAATTCTTCCTACGAAGAATTAGACAAAAAAGGAAAAGATACTACCGTCAAAACATTACCAGGCAAAAAAGTATCATAACCAATACATAAATAAAAAGCGCTAAAAATTAATAGATGAAAATAACTGTTGTAGGAACAGGATATGTAGGACTAGTCACAGGAACGTGTCTAGCTGAAACAGGAAATGATGTACTTTGTGTTGATATTGACAAAAACAAAGTAGCACGAATGCAAAACGGCGAGGTTCCTATTTACGAACCTCATTTAGATATACTTTTTGATAGAAACATAAACGCAGGTCGTTTAAAATTTACCACTTCACTAGAAGAAGGACTTACACACGGACAAATTATATTCTTAGCATTGCCAACACCAGAAGATGAAGATGGTTCGGCAGATTTATCCTATGTATTAGGCGTTGCTGAAGACATTGGTAAACTCATGACAGAATATAAAGTCATTGTAGATAAAAGTACGGTGCCAGTAGGAACTGCAGCAAAAGTAACAGCAGTAGTTGCCAAAAATGCTACGGTTGATTTTGATGTAGTGTCAAATCCAGAATTTTTACGTGAAGGATTTGCCGTAGACGATTTCATGAAGCCAGAACGTATTGTCATTGGTTCAAGCTCGGAAAGAGCTACGAAATTAATGGAGCGTTTGTACAAGCCGTTCGTACGTTCAGGAAATCCAATCCTAATCATGGATGAAAAGTCGGCGGAACTAACGAAATACGCATCTAACTCGTTTTTAGCAGCGAAAATTACCTTTATGAATGAGATTGCCAACTTCTGTGAAAAAGTGGGCGCAGATGTAGATAAAGTACGTATTGGAATGGGAACAGATTCTCGTATTGGAAAACGTTTCTTATTTCCCGGAATTGGATATGGAGGATCGTGTTTTCCAAAAGATGTAAAAGCATTACACAAATCAGGAAAAGACAATCAATACAATTTCCAAATTTTAGATGCAGTCATCAACGTAAATAATAAACAAAAAACAGCGTTAATTCCGAAAGTAGTGAGTCACTTAGGTGAAGATTTATCTGGGAAAACGATTGCTTTATGGGGATTGGCATTTAAGCCAGAAACCGATGATATTCGTGAAGCACCATCTTTATACATTATTGATGAATTACTAGCAAAAGGAGCAAAATTGAAAGTATTTGATCCAGAAGCGATGGACAATGTCAAAAAGAAATTAGGTGACAAACTAGAATATGCAGACAGCATGTATGGCGCTATTGAAAATACAGATGCTTTAATCATTTGTACAGAATGGAGCATATTTAGAACACCAAATTTCAACAAACTAAGAGAAAACCTAAACCAACCGATCATTTTTGACGGTAGAAATCTATACGACGTTGCAGAAATGGAAAGAGAAGGATTTGCTTATTTTTCTATAGGACGCAAAGAAGTTTTATAATACCTAAACCAACCAATACTATGCAACGAATTCTAATCACGGGAGCCGCGGGATTTTTAGGTTCACACTTATGTGATCGCTTTATTAATGAAGGCTATCACGTTATTGGGATGGACAATCTTATTACGGGAGACATTCGTAACATAGAACATTTATTTCACTTGAAAGAATTTCAGTTTTACCATCACGATGTTACAAAGTTTGTACACGTGCCGGGAAAACTAGACTATATTTTACACTTTGCTTCGCCAGCAAGTCCGATAGATTATCTTAAAATTCCGATTCAAACCTTAAAAGTAGGTTCGTTAGGAACGCACAATCTCTTAGGATTGGCCAAAGAAAAAAAGGCACGTATCTTAATTGCTTCTACTTCTGAAGTTTATGGAGATCCGTTAGTGCATCCGCAGCATGAAGAATACTACGGAAATGTAAACACGATTGGACCACGTGGTGTATACGACGAAGCCAAGCGTTTCCAAGAATCCATTACCATGGCATATCACCGTTTTCACGGATTGGAAACACGCATTGTGCGTATATTTAATACCTACGGACCAAGAATGCGACTGAATGACGGACGTGTAATTCCTGCATTCATAGGACAAGCATTGCGCGGTGAAGATTTAACGGTTTTTGGTGATGGAACGCAAACACGATCATTCTGCTATATCACCGATCAAGTAGAAGGAATTTTTAGGTTGCTAATGAGTGATTATGTAGAGCCAATAAACATTGGAAATCCGCATGAAATCACTATTGGAGAATTTGCCGAAGAAATCATTAAGCTGACAGGAACTACCCAAAAGGTAATTTATAAAGAATTGCCAGTTGACGATCCGCTACAGCGAAAACCAGACATTCGTAAAGCAAAAGAAATCCTAAATTGGGAACCAAAAGTAGGTCGTAGTGAAGGAATGCGACGTACGTACGAATACTTTAAATCACTACCAGAAAGCGAATTGTTCAAAAAAGAACACAAAGATTTTTCAACCTATACAAGAATGTAGCCGATGCATGTAAAAGGAAGATATTCATGGCTATTGCGACCATCTTTCGTATTGTTCGACTTGTGCGTCATAAATATTCTTGTCTTCTTCTTTTTTAGTTTCAACGAGCAAGATTTATACTTTTTTGAATCGAGTTTTTGGAATAATAAGCACTTATTATTCATTATATATACGATCATTTTTTGGCCGTTATCTGCTTTCTTTTTAAAATTCTATAATGTATATCGATTCACGTCGGTACCGCATATTTTATCCTTACTTATTAAACAATTGCTAGCGTATACGCTTATTATGTATGCGTTTATTGGAATTTTTAGAAGTATCAACGTTTCTGCATTTGTAACGTTTAAATACTTGATGCTGAGTTTCGGAATTATCGGTTTGGGTAAAATAATTGGGTATTATGGACTGAAAAAATACCGCGCCGTTTTAGATGGAAATATTCGTAGAGTCATCATTATTGGATTTAGTGCTGGAGCACAAGAATTAGAACGGTTATTTAGAAATAAAAAAGAATTAGGATACAAGCTTTTAGGTGTTTTTAGTGATAAAAATAGCGATGGTATTACAGGAACCATTGAAGATAGTTTTGAATTTATAGAAAAAGAAACAGGAATCGACGAAATTTACTGTGCCATTGATGAGGTTTCGGAAAAACATGTGAATGATTATGTGAAATACGCAAGCTTAAACATGATCAACATTAAATTTATTCCAAATACAAAAAAGCTGATTACCAAGCGACTCAAAACGGATTATTACAACTATTTGCCCGTACTTTCTATTCAAGAAGTTTCACTCAATAACAACATCAACCGATTTGTCAAAAGAGCCTTTGACATTGTTTTTTCATTGATCATTATGGTATGTGTGCTTTCATGGCTCATTCCACTCATGGCAATTCTAATAAAACTAGAATCTAAAGGACCTGTTTTCTACAAACATATTCGTAACGGACTTAATTACAAGGAGTTTACCTGTTATAAATTTCGGTCGCTTACACATAATAATGATAACAAATACGATCATGTTACTGAGCAAGATTCACGGGTAACGAGAGTAGGACGTTTTATCAGAAAAACAAGTCTCGATGAGTTGCCACAGTTTTTCAATGTTCTTAAAGGCGATATGTCTGTCATAGGACCAAGACCACATATGATTCCGTACACAAAAGAATATGCTAAAAAAATTGACAAGTACAACTTTGTATTTCGCCATAGTGTAAAACCTGGGATTTCTGGTTTGGCACAAGTCAAAGGATATCGAGGAGAAATAAAAAATGATGAAGACATTATCAATCGTATCAAATATGATATTTTTTACATTGAAAATTGGTCGTTATTCTTGGACATAAAAATTATCTTTGAAACCGTTGTTAACATCGTCAAAGGAGAAAAAAAGGCATACTAATCATGCATGAACCATTAGTTTCTGTCATTACACCAACCTACAATACCGAAGCTTTCATTTCGGAAACCATTGATTCTGTTCGTGCGCAAAGCTATACCAATTGGGAAATGGTTATTGTTGACGATGCATCTTCGGATGCAACCGTGGACATTCTTAAAAAATATGCCGCTTCAGACAGTCGTATTAAAGTACATATACTAGAAACGAACTCAGGAGCTGCCATCGCACGAAATACAGCCATAGAAAACGCTTCTGGAGATTATATTGCATTTTTAGACGCAGACGACTTGTGGAAGCCTGAAAAGCTCACCAAACAAATCGCATTCATGCAAGAAAAAGACATTGCCGTTTGTTTTTCTAGTTATGAATTGATGGATGAGCAAGGAAAATCGCTCGGAAAAATGATCAAAGCCTTGCCAAAAGTAAATTTCTCCAAAATGCTCAAAAGTAACTATGTTGGAAACCTTACCGGAATCTACAATGCGGAGAAATTAGGCAAAGTATATATGCCAAACATTCGCAAGCGTCAAGATTGGGCTTTATGGCTCACACTCATCAAAAAAGTAGGTTTTGCGTATAGTTTAGAAGAACCTTTAGCAAAATATCGCGTGCGCGAAAACTCTATTTCGTCCAATAAACTAAATTTATTAAAATACAATTATACTATTTACAGAAAGGCGCTTAAATTTGGGGCTTTCAAATCGAGTTTATATTTAATTCGATTTTTAATAGAACATTTCTTTATAAAACCACAACAAACAATACAACTATGAACATTCTTGTTTTAGGATCAGGAGGAAGAGAACATACATTTGCATGGAAATTAGCACAAAGTCCACGCGTAACAAAACTATTTGTAGCGCCAGGAAATGCAGGAACGGCTGCGATTGCAGAAAATGTAGCCATGAATGTAAATGATTTTGATGCGATTGGTACATTTTCCATCGAAAACAACATTGATATGGTTGTGGTAGGTCCAGAAGATCCGCTTGTACGTGGAATTCACGATTATTTTTTGAATGATGATGCTTTGAAAGGAATTCACGTGATTGGTCCGCAAAAAGAAGCTGCCGAGTTGGAAGGAAGTAAAGAATTTGCCAAAAAATTTATGATGCGTCATAACATTCCAACAGCGGCATACGAAAGTTTTACCAAAGATACTGTAGAAGCTGGTTGCGAATTTTTAACGACATTAAAATCACCATATGTATTAAAAGCAGATGGTTTGGCCGCAGGAAAAGGAGTTTTAATTATAAAAGACTTACAAGAAGCACAAGATGCTTTGCGTGAAATGTTGGTAGATGCCAAATTTGGAGACGCAAGTACCAAAGTAGTTATTGAAGAATTCTTAGACGGAATAGAATTAAGCTGTTTTGTCATTACGGATGGAAAAAACTATGTAACCTTACCAACAGCAAAAGACTACAAGCGTATTGGCGAAGGAGATACTGGATTAAATACAGGAGGAATGGGCGCAGTATCGCCAGTTCCGTTTGCAGATGCGGAATTTATGGAAAAAATAGAAACGCGCATAATCAAGCCAACAGTAGCAGGTTTTCAAAAAGATAACTTACCGTACAAAGGTTTTGTCTTTATCGGATTAATCAAAGTTGGAAACGATCCGTTTGTAATAGAATACAATGTACGAATGGGCGATCCGGAAACAGAAGTGGTAATTCCGCGACTGGAAAACGATTTGGCAACAGTATTAGAAGCTGTAGGAACACAATCGTTAGATCAGATTGATATACAAATCAAAGAAGAAGCAGCAACTACAATCATGGTGGTTTCTGGTGGATATCCTGAAGCGTATGAAAAAGGAAAAGAAATTACGGGCGTAGAAACTATAGAAGATTCTATCGTGTTTCATGCAGGAACAAAGTTAGATGGAGATAAGGTGCTTACCAATGGCGGAAGAGTCATTGCCATTACATCATACGCAGCTACGTACGAAGAAGCCATAAAAAAATCTTATCAAAACATACAAAAATTACGTTTTGATAAGATGTATTATAGAAAAGATATCGGCTTTGACTTATAAATAAGAATGTGACGTTACATCTTTACGTTCTTCATTATTGGCATCGAATTTTTTCAATTGCTTTACCCAATAGGTAATTGCAGCAGCACAAACAATCATAAAAATCCAGTTGATTCCATTGGCTAATGTCCAACTTTCTAATTCTAAATTACGCATTGCGTCAAAAGGAATAAATAATATTTCCTCAAATAGGTATGCAATTCCTTCAAAAAAACTTTTCATCGATAAATCGTTTATATTTACACTACAAAAATATAAAAACCTAAAATGATAACAAGCGTTTTTGGGAAATCAAAACCAATAAATTTTATTCTCTGCATAGGAATTCTTCTTGTGTACTTTGTAATTCACTTATTTTCAACAAATAAGGTGCTGAGTCATGAAA
Source organism: uncultured Kordia sp. (assembly GCF_947489565.1). Lineage (GTDB taxonomy): Bacteria > Bacteroidota > Bacteroidia > Flavobacteriales > Flavobacteriaceae > Kordia. The sequence continues at coordinate 196,304 of NZ_CANLEA010000011.1, forward strand.
TGTTATCATTGGAGATTCCAGTGCTATTTTTGCTATTATTTTCTTTATTTGTGATGAATTTTATCATAAAGAAGAACGATTTAACCCAGCAAAACGATTTTGCACTCTTAATTGTAACCATTTTTATAGGATTATTTCCTTCTATTTTTGACAATATAAAGATTGTTTGCATACACTTATTGATACTTTTTGCATTCAGACGCATCATTACTTTGGGATCTTTGCGGAGTATAAAGCAGAAAATATTTGATGCATCCTTATTTATAAGTCTGGCAGTACTATTTGACTCATGGATTGTACTGTATTTTGTCGTTATATATATAGGAATCTTAGTTTATGTGTCGGGTGATTATAAAAACTGGTTGGTTCCTATTATTGGGTCAACGGTCGTTTTGGGTTTATATATAGTATACCTATATCTTGCCCAACAAGACATTCTTACAAATCCATTATTTCAGTTTGACCTTAAAATTGATTATTCCACCACAAGTTATAGAAGAATTGCGCTACATTTGGTAATAACCTTGCTTTTTAGCATAAATTTTGTAATATTTTTTCTAAAATACAAAACGTATTCTTCTCAAAAAAAATTATCTTTTTTACTAAGTAAAGTACTGTTTTTTATGGGTATTACATATGTGCTATTCGCTAAAAACATCACGCAGAATACCGAGCTTTTACTGCTATTTCCATTAGCAATTTTTATGGCAAATCTTCTAGAAAATCTTGAAAACAAAAGGATCAGCGATATTTTGCTACTTTTACTAATGATTGTTAGTTTTATCTTCAATATTTATCCAAAATAAATAGAGAAACCGTAACATCAATAAGGTAATAACCTACAAAGTTGTAGCTTCTTCCTTACAAAAAATGCTTTTTCTCGATTTTAATGACGTTTTATCTAAAAGAAAACCCGTTATCGGCATTTTAGAATTATTCCAAATATTTTTGTGTTCGAGAATTAAGCCGCTCACCCCAAACTTATTTTAAACAAAACCTATTAGTGTACGATGGTACATATAATAGTTAACTAAACAGCAAATCAATGAAGACTAAAATTACTCTTTTGGTCCTAACAGCCTTATTAGGACTAACGACTGTTTTCGCTAATTCAATGCCCACAAGCGAAAATGTTGTCGAGAATGAAATGATGACTACTGCAGATGATAACCTTATCATCATATCCGCAGGAAAAAGAATTTACTCACTCGACATGAACACGTACAACGCTACGTTGTTGGCAACATCACCTTATGTAAACGAAATCAACTCTATCGCTACTGATGCGAGCACGGGATGGTTTTTTTACGTTTCTAACCACATCTCTAGCTACAACTGGACGGTTTATGGTTACAATGTACATTCAAACGTACACAAAAACTTTGGATCAGTAAGAAACTTTTTTACAAGTTCTGGTCACGCGTATTCTTCTAGAGGTCTAGCTTCTGGTGGAGCAACTTTCTATAACGGGAAATTATATTTCGCAATGGAATATCCTGTTTATTGCTACTACTACAGAGACGGAAGAAGAACAACAAGCAATTCTAATCCTAAAGATGAATTAGATAACAATCCAAGATCGGCAGGAACAGTGTCAACTGGAATGTTTACTAGAGGAACAGACTCTAGAAATTCATCTACGGAAGCTGACGAAACTGACAACGGAGGAAGAGACGGAAACGGAGAAACTCCAGCAGATTTCGTAGTTATCGAAGCTGAAGAAGCAAACGCTGCAAATGACAATGTAAATGACTACATTCCTGAAGAGGAGTTGCCAGATGCAGAGACAGAAGGACAAAATCCGGATGAAGCATTACAACAAAGAGGAGATAGAAATTCTTATCAATCAGAATCATACTCTTACAACTACTACCACAGTTCATACAACAACAATATCTACTTATTGGAAATTTCTTTCAATGGATTATCTGATATTTCTGGACAAACTACTTCTGTAGCTAACGGAACACCTGTATATGACAACTGGTGGTACTCTAGTTTCCTTTACAAAGGAGAACTTGGAGATATCGTTGTAGGTGACAATGGTCAAATGTACGCTGCTACTTCTTATCAAGTACAAGCATATAACTTCAATAGCAACAGATATGACTGGGCTAACAACGAAGATATTTATGCTCAAATGGCAAAAGATAAGCACAGTAACTTACAGTTATTAAAGAACAAGAGAACATACACTACGTATTACTACTATGGATGTCCTCAAAATTCATACGTTACAAAAAGTTATGTGCAAAAATATACTGCACCATCTAGCTTAAGAACTTATAATAACATCCAATTAGGTGCATTAAATGAAATTACTGGTTTGAACCCAGAAGATGTTGGTCAAATTACAGATGCATCAGATTATGTTAACTTAACGCCACCTGTATCTTACAAAGTGAAAGGTATCGTATACGATGATAACAACGAGAACGGAAACTTTAACGGAGGACAAGGAGAAACTTTAACATCAGGAGTTACAGTAACATTATATGCTGATAACAACAATGATGGTGCTTTAGATTCTGGAGATACAGTAATCGATTCTCAAGCTACTGATGCAAACGGAGCTTATGTTTTCAACAATATTGATGTTGCAAACACATTAGTTCAAGTAACTGTACCAAACAATACAACTACAACTACCTACACATCAACAACTCCAGAAGTTGTAGCTGTAGCAGGTGGTACAAATGATGTAACTGTTGATTTCGGAATCAACGAAGCATTAATTCCAGTAAACTACGATGTTTTCGGAACTGTTTATGATGACAACAACGAAGATGCAGTATTTGATAACGGAGAAGCTGGATTAGCAAACGTTACATTAACATTATATAACGATACAAATGCTGATGGAGTATTAGATACTACTGATACATTAATTGCTACGACTACTTCAGGAACAGATGGTTCATATAGCTTCTTACACGTATGTGTTCAAAATACAATTGTAGCGGTAACAGTTCCAACAAATACTGGAGACTTTACATACACATTAACAACTGCAGGAACGCAAGCGATTGATGCAATCAACACTGATGTAACAGGAGTTGACTTCGGAGTTAACGAAGAGCAAGTAATTAGCTATGCTATCTCAGGAAATGTATACGATGATAACGACGAAAGTGGAGCACAAGATGCTGGAGAAGATAACTTAGACGCTATCACAGTAACTTTATATAATGACAGTAACGCAAACGGAGCTGTTGATGCTGGAGAAGCAGTAATCGCAACAGCAACAACTGCAGTAGACGGAACATATAGCTTTGCAGGAGTAACAGTACAAAATACAGTAGTAGCTGTAACAGTACCAGGAAACACTGCAGATTTCACATATGTATTAACTACAGCTGGTGAAGTAAATACAAGTTCTACAAACGTAAATGTTGACAATGTAAACTTCGGTATCAACGAAGAGCAAGTAATCAACTATGCAATCTCAGGAAATGTATACGATGATAACGATGAAAGTGGAGCACAAGATGCTGGAGAAGATAACTTAGATGCTATCACAGTAACTTTATATGATGACAGTAACGCAAACGGAGCTGTTGATGCTGGAGAAGCAGTAATCGCAACAGCAACAACTGCAGTAGACGGAACATATAGCTTTGCAGGAGTAACAGTACAAAATACAGTAGTAGCTGTAACAGTACCAGGAAACACTGCAGATTTCACATACACATTAACAACAGCTGGAGAAATAAACACTAGCTCTACAAACGTAAATGTTGACAATGTAAACTTTGGAATCAATGAAGTAGAAGTTATTGACTACAACATCTCAGGAGTTGTATTTGATGATGATAACGATAGTGGAGATATTAACCCATCTGAGGGAAGAATTCAAAATGTAGTTGTAAGATTATATGAGGATGTTAACGCTGACGGTAATTTAGATACTAATGACAATCAATTAGCTACAACAGCTACAGGTTCAGATGGTACATACCAATTTAGCAATGTAACTAACAGAAATACTTTAGTAGAATTTACAATTCCAGGGAACTCACCAAACTTTACATACAGAGCAACAACTCCAGAAGTAGTTGCTGTTACAGGAACAACAACAGATGTAACTGATGTAAACTTTGGAGTTAACGAAGAGCAAGTGATCGATTATAGTATATCAGGAACTGTATTTGATGATGACAATGAGAATGGAACACAAGATGCTGGAGAAGGAACATTAGACGGAATCACAGTAACATTATATGCTGATAACAATGCTGATGGAAACTTAGATGTAGCTGATACAACACTTACTTCAACTACAACAGGTACTAACGGAGCATACAGTTTCTCAAACATTACAACAGAAAATGTATTAGCAGTAGTAACTGTACCAGGAAACACTGCAACATTCACATATGTATTAACAACATCAAATACGCAAGCTGTAAGTTCATTAATTACAGATGTAAATGGTTTAGACTTTGGAGTAAACGAAAACTTAGTAATCGATTACAATATCTCAGGAACTGTATACGATGATGATAACGCTAACGGAGTAAATGATACAGAAGCTGGATTAGATGCTATCACAGTTAAATTATATTCTGATAACGATGCTAGTGGAACATTAACTGCTGGTGACGGACTTTTAGAAATTGCTGCAACTGCAACAGACGGAACATATAGCTTTACAAATGTTACAACTCAGTTTACACTAGTTGGAGTTGAAGTACCTGCAAACACTACAGACTTTACATACACAGCTACAACAGCTGTGAAGTTAGGAGTTAGTTCAACAATTACTGATGTAACTGACCAAGACTTTGGAATCAATAAAGTTCAAATTATCAACTACAACATCTCAGGAAATGTATTTGATGATGATAACCAAAACACTGCTATTGATGCAGGTGAGCGTGCATTAGAAAATGTTACATTAACATTATATGCTGATAACGACGGAAACGGAAGAGTTGGAGGAGCTGATACAGTAATCTCTACAACAACTTCTGCTAACGACGGAACATACAGCTTCTCAAATGTAACTGTAGAAAGAACAGTAGTTGCTATCACAGTACCTGCTAACACACCAGAACTTACATACACATTAACAACTGCTGCTTCTGCGAACACTAGTTCAACAACTGCAGATGTAAACAATGTTGATTTTGGAGTGAATCGTGAAGAAATTATCTTATACAATATCTCAGGAACTGTATTTGATGATGATGATGCAAGTGGAGTTAGAGAAACTGGTGAAGGATTTATCGGAGCAGTAACACTTACTTTATATAATGATGTTGACGGAAACGGAAGACTTGGTGCAGCTGATACTGTAATCGGAACAACGACTACAAGCACAATGTCAGGAGCTTATAACTTTACAGGTGTAACAGTTAGAAATACGTTAGTAGCGGTAACAGTACCAACAGATACTGCAACATTTACTTACACGTTAACAACATCAGGAACTTTAGCAATAAGCTCAACAATTACTGATGTAAATAACCAAGACTTTGGAATTGATAGAGCTGCTATCGTAAACTATAACATCTTCGGAACTGTTTATGATGATGACAACGAAAATGCAAATCTTGACAGCACTGAAGCAGGAAGACTAGAAAACGTAACATTAACATTATATGTTGATGATGATGCTGATGGAAGATTAGGTAGCGGAGATACAGTTATTGAGACTACAACTTCTGCAGCAGATGGAACATATTCTTTCCTTAATGTAACGGTTGAAAACACTGTGGTTGCGATTACAATTCCACAAAATACAGCTGACTATATCTTTACATTAACTACAGATGCTAGATTAAATATTAGTTCAGTAAATACAGACGTAACTAACCAAGACTTTGGAGTTAATAAAGTAGCTACTACATACACAGTTTCAGGAAACGTATTCAACGATGAAAACGGAGATGGAGCTAATGCTTCAACTGAGGCAGGATTAAGAGGAGTAACTGTTAACTTATACGAAGATGTAAACGGAAACGGAAGAATTGATAGAGGTGAGCCACTTATCGCTACAACAGCTTCTGATAGAAGTGGAAACTACCAGTTCTCTGGAATTACTGCTACAAACGTAATTGTTCAAGTAGTTGTACCATCGAACACTGCAGATTTCACATTCAGTGCAACAACACCAGTAAATGTAGTATTAACTGGAGGAGTTTCAACAACAGTTGATTTCGGTATCCAAAGAACAGTAGTAATTTTATACAACATTTCAGGAGTTATTTGGGATGATCAAAATTCTGACCAAGTAAAAGATCCAAGCGAAACTAGATTAGTTGGAATTGGAGTAACTCTTTTCGAAGATGTAAATGCAGATGGTGCATTAGATGCAGGTGATAGATCATTAAGTACAATCACTACTTCTACAACTGGAGGATACCAATTCTCTAACGTAAACCTTAGAAATGTATTAGTTGTACCTACGTTACCAGCAGACGGAACGTTTACAACACCAGATAACAGAGCTATCTCTAGTATCAATACAGATGCTGTTGATGTTGACTTCGGTATTAGAATTGCAAATACATTATACCAAGTAACAGGAGTTGTATTCAACGATCAAAACGAAAATGGTGTTGCAGATCCAGGAGAAGAGTCTCTTAACGGATTACCAGTTGAGATCTATGCAGATTCTGATAGTGATGGAGTATTTGATCCTAACTTAGATGCCTTAGTAGCATTTACACAAACATCAAATGGTGGATTCGGATTCTTAGATCCTAACTACCTTGTAGATGATATTCCTCCAGGAGAAGTATTCATCGTAGTAGTTCTTCCAGAAGATACAATCTTTGAAACATATACTAATACGTATGACCCAGATTCAGGAACAGCTAGTCCTGACGGAATTTACAGAACTGTAATGGTAGCTGACTTATTTAACATTGACTTCGGAGTTAAGTATGAAAATACAAACTCTACTTCAAGAGCTAACAACGGTGATGTAATGTTTACAAATGGAAGCGCAATTAGCGAAGCTCCAGAAGATGTATCAGAAAGATTAAGATTATATCCAAACCCAACGGTTAGACAAATCGCAATCAACGCTGAAGAGTTCTCAGGAGACGTTAACGTTGAAATTTACAATGATAGAGGTTACAAAGTAATGTCTACTACTGTAAGTCAATTTGCAGGTGAGTACAAAATAGGTGTTGAAAGATTAGCACCAGGAATGTACTATGCTCAATTTGAAGCAGGAAACAAACGTGCTAGTAAGAAGTTTATCAAACAATAATTAATAGCAAGTACCCTATAACCTTAAGAAAAGCCGCTGAAAAGCGGCTTTTTTTATTCCCTATATTTAATGCCTTTAGACTTCACTCGTTAGTAAACGATTAAAGTTTGTAAACACATTACATTGAAAATAATTCTAAGTTTACATAAAAGGAACTTTCTTCACAATCTTTCATAAGAACTTACTAAGCAAAAATTCAGCTTTTGGTTCTTTTCTTTGTTTCATAGTAAACTTTTTCTAGATACTTATACTTTGTAATCATCAAGAGAAAATATCATTTTGTTAATTGTAAAAAATGTAAGTTAATACAGTTTTAATTGATCATATTTTTAATATAAAACATGAATTAATTGATCAAAACAGTGTTTTTTAGTCGCAATCAAGTAGTCTAAAAACTACAAAAATCAAGTCTTCATCGCTCATTTTTGTTTATTCATCTAAATTATGCAAGGATGTAAGATAAAGCTTAATAATTTTGTGTTTGAGAAATAAAAATCACCCCGAAATCCATTATTAACCTATTCTTATTATGTATGAAAAATGCATAATAATTACCCAAAAAACCAATCACTTAATGAAAACACTTACCCTAAGTGCAATGACACTGTTATTTGCATGCCTAACGCTGAACGCATTCAACTTTTCAGCAAACAAAACCCTCGACACTTCAATTGAAATAACCAACACGGAAGAAAATGCTTCTGCATCGGTAGATCTCAATGGTTTTTTATTTGAATTTTTAGGAGTACACTATAATCTTGATGGAACTTCAACTTGGACTTACAAAGTCACAGGAAATGGAGCAAGAAGAAATTTATCACACTGGAAACTTAAATTATTAGACGAACACAATGTTATATCTTCTTCTCCGAATACATGGGAAGTACATGTAGATCCTCATTTTCAATATTACGGTATTAAATGGGATTCATCCGTAAACAAAAATGGAGGAATGAAAACATTTTCATTTACATTAGATGGCAGATATGAAGTAGGAGCTGTTGACTTTGGATATAAAGCTGGAAGAAAGCTATTTCACGGTATTATTCAAGGACCAACAACACCTTTAACGAATGCTATTTCTGGAACGGTATTTAATGATACTAACTCAAATGGTGTTATAGATGGTGTAGAAGGATTTCTTTCAGAAGTTCAAGTCAACTTATATGATGATGCGAATGCCAATGGAATCATAGATAGTGGTGATGCATTACTAGAAACTCAAATTACAGATGGAGTTGGTGGTTATATTTTTTCAAGCACCACGGCATTACATGTAATTGTTGAAGCAGAACTACCATCAAATACAACAGATTATTCTTATGAAGCTACCACAGCCTTAACAACTTCAATATTTTTGACCGCAGATGATGTTACAAATATTGATTTTGGAATCAAAAGAACACAAAACGTTTTTTATAATATTTCAGGAATTGTATACGATGATAATAATCAAAATGGAATATATGAAGGAGAAGTTGGTTTAGCTGCTGTAGAAGTAAAAATGTATGATGACGCAAACGCAAACGGAACGTTAGATGACAATGAGCAATTAATAGCAACAACAAATACAGATACTAATGGAGCCTACATGTTTACACAGGTGATGCTCACGCATGTTGTTGTAGAAGTAGTTAAACCTAGAAATACAGGAGCATTTGAATACATTGCAACAAATGATGTACAAGAAGCAATTACGATGTTGAATCAAAATATCATGGATGTTAACTTTGGAATTGATAAAACACAAACCACAAATTATAATATTTCAGGAAATGTTTTTGATGACACCAATGCTAATAGCACTATAGATTTCGGAGAAGGCGCATTGCAGAACATTACACTTACATTATATGCTGATCATAATACCAATGGAATACTTGATAGTGTAGATACAATCATTGAGACTGTGGTGACAGGTGCAGACGGAACATATTCATTCCTGAATATAACAATTGAAAATACGTTAGTTAAAATCACAGTGCCGCAAACTACAACGGACTATACTTATACGTTAACCACAGATGAAATAGTAACTATAAATGCTATAAATACTGATGTAACAAATGTTGACTTTGGTATGCGCAGGGAAATTATTTCATATTCAGTTTCAGGAAATGTATTCAACGATGAAAATGGAGATGCTAACAATGATGTAGTAGAAGGAGGTTTGCAAGGAATAACTGTAAATATGTATGAAGATCTAAATGGAAACGGAAGAATTGATAGAGGAGAACCATTAATTGAGGCAACGGTTTCAGATAGAAATGGAAACTATCAATTTACTGGAATTATACCATCAAATGTAATAATTCAAATCTTAGTTCCATCAAATACAGCAGACTTTACCTATGCTTCCACAACACCCGTAAGTGTAGCATTAAATACGAGAAATTCAACAACTGTTCATTTTGGAATTTTAAGAACGACCGTAATTTTATATAATATTTCAGGAGTTATTTGGGACGATCAAAACGCTGATCAAATCAAAGATTCAATGGAAGATAGATTATCAGGAATTGTAGTATCACTTTTTGAAGATGTAAATATAGACGGAATCTTAGATGCAGATGATATACCAGTAAGTACAATTACTACTTCTGCAACTGGAGCATACCAGTTTTCTAATGTAAACATAAGAAATGTACTGGTGATACCAACATTGCCAGCAAACGGAACGTTTACAACACTAAATAACAGAGTAATATCTAGCATCAATACAAATATAGTTGATGTAGACTTTGGAATGAGAGTCACCGATATTTTTTACCAAGTAACAGGAGTTGTATTTAACGATCGAAATGAAAATGGTATTGCAGATCCTGAAGAAGAATCTCTCAACGGATTGCCAGTGGAGATTTATGCTGATAGCGACGAAGACGGATTTTTAGATCCTAATATAGATGCTTTAGTAGCATTTACACAAACATCAAACGGAGGTTTTGGATTCTTAGACCCAAATTATTTAGTAGATGATGTGCCTCCAGGAGATATATTTGTTGTAATAATACTGCCGGAAGATACCATTTTTGAAACCTATACAAATACATACGATCCAGATTCTGGAACAGCAAATCCTGATGGAATCTATAAAACAGTTATGGAAGGCGACTTATTCAATATTGATTTTGGAGTTAAGTATACAAATACAAACTCAATATTAAGAGCCGAAACTGGAGATGTAATCTTTACAAACGGAAGTGCAATTAGTGAAGCTCCAGAAGATATATCAGAAAGATTAAGATTATATCCAAACCCAACAGTTAAAGAAATTGCAATCAACGCTGAAGAGTTCTCAGGAGATGTAAATGTTGAAATTTACAATGATAGCGGTTACAAAGTAATATCTACAACAGTAAGTCAATTTGGAAGCGAATACAAAATAGGAGTTGAAAGATTAGCTCCAGGAATGTATTATGCTAAATTCCAATCAAGAAACAAAGTGGCTAGCAAGAAATTTGTGAAAAAATAATGAATCGCAATCACCCTTACAATCCCAAGAAAAGCTGCTGAAAAGTGGCTTTTCTTATTTCCTATAGTAAACTGAAATATTAGCGTATATTTGCATCAAAATAATAGAATTATGTTTAGTGATCTAGCGAATAAAATATTTCAAGATAGCATCGAAAAATATCATATCATTGATGATGTAGACCAACCATTTGAAAATCCATATCCAAAAGATAAAGTAGAACATTTATTGTATAGAAAAAACTGGATAGATACGGTACAATGGCATTACGAAGACATTATTAGAGATCCAAACATTGATCCTGTTGGAGCATTAAAATTAAAAAGATTGATTGATGCTTCTAACCAAGATAGAACGGACACGGTAGAATATGTAGACAGCTATTTTCTTCAAAAATATAGCAATGTTCAAGTAAAAGATTCAGCAACAATTAATTCTGAAAGCCCTGCGTGGGCAATAGATCGTTTGTCAATTTTAGCCTTAAAAATATACCACATGCAAGAAGAAGTAGATCGTAAAGATGCTTCGGAAGCACACAAAGCAAAATGCCAAACCAAACTAGATATTTTATTAGAACAACGTGTAGATCTTTCTTCTGCAATAGATCAACTAATTGCCGATATTGAAAGTGGCGACAAATACATGAAAGTCTACAAGCAAATGAAAATGTACAATGACGATGATCTAAATCCTGTATTGTACAACAAAAACAAATAACAGAAGTCTCACATAGGTATTCCAAACTATGGAACAAGCTTCCAAACATATTTTAGTCATGCGTCTCTCTGCCATGGGAGACGTTGCTATGACTGTACCAGTCATAAAAGCAATGGTACGGACTTATCCCAATGTGAAAATCACTGTAGTTTCACGCGCATTTTTTAAACCCATCTTTCAAGACATTTCCAATGTATCTTTTTATGCTGCTGATGTAAAAGGAAGACACAAAGGAGTCCGCGGATTATACAAACTCTACAAAGAACTCAAAACATTAGATATTGATCTTATTGCAGACCTTCACAATGTATTGCGATCCAATATTCTATGTACATATTTTAAACTTGGCGGATATAAAATTTGTAAAATAGACAAAGGAAGAGCTGCCAAAAAAGCGTTGACACAAACAAAGGATAAAGTCTTTCAGCAACTCAAAACCACACATAAGCGTTATGCGGATGTTTTTAGTCAATTAGGACATCACATAGATGTAAGCAAAGAAGATGTATTACCGCAGCTAAAAATTGCTCAAAAGGTGGCTTTGTTCATTGGGAAAACAAAGAAAAAATTAATCGGAATTGCACCATTTGCCGCTTTTGACGGAAAAACCTATCCTGTTTCACAAATGGAAGCAGTAATTTCCAAATTGAGTGAAACAGAACAATACAAAGTTGTCTTATTTGGCGGGCCAGCCGATAAGAAACAATTGGTTGCTTGGGAAACCAAATATAAAAATGTAGTCAATGGCGCAGGTTTATTTTCTTTTGAAGAAGAATTAAACCTAATCTCCAACCTAGATGTCATGCTTTCTATGGATTCTGGAAATGCGCATTTAGCAGCGATGTTTGGTAGAAAAGTAGTTACTATTTGGGGAATTACACATCCATATGCAGGATTTTATCCGTTTGGACAACCTAAAGAAAATGCATTACTAGCAGACAGAGCACAATATCCACTACTGCCAACATCTATCTACGGCAATAAATATCCAGCGGGTTACGAAAATATCATGCAAACCATTACTCCAGAAGCTGTTTTTGAGAAAATTGTGGAAGTGGTTAAGGATTAAACTATTTCTTTATTTAACTTTAGCTGAAACTTTACTTGTCTTTTAAAAATATTAATCTATAAAATAGGTTTAGGTAAACAGTTAATCTCAATGAAGAAATGTCCTAGGTGTGATTTTGAAGTAAAAAACACTTATAAATTTTGCCCGTCTTGTAAAACTACCTTTAATAGGGTAGAACAAAAAACACAAAATAAAAAATCAACATCTTGTAATGGGTGTGGTAAAATAATCTTATCAAATATCAAATTTTGTGAAAAGTGTAGTAAAACTTTATCTCAAAAAAACAGAGTTAATAAAATTGATAATTCAATAAGTAGAGTGGGCAATATACTTCTGAAAATTTCAGCAAGTATAGGTGTAATTGTATTATTTATAATGGTTATTCAGCCAATAATTACTGGAGAAGACTTTGTGATTGAATCTGTATACAATAGATATTTAAAAAACTCTTTTTCTATATCAACTTTCTTTTCTGGCTTTATAGCTGAACTAATAGGACCAATTATTATACCTTTAATATTGATTTATTTTGGATTTAAGAAAAATGAAAACGCTAGTTGTCTATTAACTATACTATTATTTGGTTTAGTAACTTTTACAGTCATATTATTTTTTAAATGATCCAAGAATCGATTGAAAAAATGCTACTTAAGTTGTGAGTGAAATCAACAAATAGACAAATTCACAAAAAAACAAATCAACACCAATTAAATATCATCAAAATCAACCACAATTGTAGCTGTAGTTGGATGTGCCTGACACGCAAGAATCATACCTTCTTCAATTTCGCTATCCGTTAAAATCTGATTCTTCTCCATCACCGCTTTTCCTTCGATAACTCTACAAATACAACTACTGCAAATACCACCTTGGCAAGAATATGGTGCGTCAATCTTTTGTTTCAATGCCGCATCTAAAATTGTTTCGCTGGCATCCATTTCAAAAGTAAAATCTTCATCATCAACCGTAATAGAAATGGTTGATTTTCCAGAAACTTCTTCTGCTTCCGAATTGCTTTCAGAAGAAGCAGTAAACAATTCAAAATAAATAGCATCTTTCGAAATGTCGTTATTTTGCAAGGTTTCAGAAACGGTTTGAATCATTGCTTCAGGACCACAAATATAATAATGCTTAAAATCAGCATCTTTCATCTGATTCTTAATCACATAATTTACGGCAGTACTATCAATACGTCCTGGCAAAGCATTTTCGGCACGCGCTTGACTATATACAAACTTCAAGTAAAAATTAGGATGCTTTTCAGTCAATGCAATCAATTCGTCATGAAAAATAGTTTCTTCTGGAGATTTATTTCCGTATAACAAAGCTACTGTATTTCCATAATCCAATGCAGTTTTCAAAATGCTCATCATAGGTGTAATTCCGCTTCCTGCAGCAAAAAGTGCAATAGCTCCAGCATGCGTAGAAGGTGTATACACAAAATTTCCTTCTGGCGAATGTACATCTAACACAGTACCTTCCGTTAATTCTCTATTGGCATAGGTAGAAAACAAACCGCCTTCAACTTCCTTAATAGCTACACGGAGTTTATTTTCTTTTGGTGCTGCACACAACGAATACGCTCTGCGAACTTCTTCACCATTAATAGTAGTTTTTAAGGTAACATACTGTCCTGCTTTAAAAGAAAATGAAGGTTGTAACGCCTCTGGAACATGAAATTCAACGCTTACAGCGCTTGGAGTTTCTCTATGAATATGACGTACTTCTAACTGACGAAAATCTGACATTAAACAATTGTATTAAAAGTGATGCTAATTTTTTTGGCAAAAATAGCAAAACAGAAATGTTTTTACATAGATTTTAAGATAATAATATACATAGAAATCTTATGCATAAGAAAATTATGTATATATTTGAAGTATATCAGCAAGTCATGGGCAATTCAAAACTATATAAAGGAAGCTTACATACCATTATTCTAAAACTCTTAGAAGAAAATGGAAAAATGTACGGATATGAAATTACACAAAAAGTAAAAGAAATAACCAAAGGAGAGTTGCAAATTACCGAAGGCGCTTTATATCCTGCGTTACATAAACTGGAATCTGAAGACTTATTAGATGTAGAAGTAGCAAAAGTGGACAATCGAATGCGAAAATATTACAAGCTTACTGAAAAAGGAAGCATAGAAACAGTAAACAAACTAAAAGAATTAGAGCAGTACATTAGAAACATGCAAGTTTTGGTAAATCCGAAATGGAGTATTGAATAATGAACAATAAAATTTCCGCATTTGTGATAAAAAAAGCAGAAAAATGAAGTTAACAAAAGAACAAATACAAGAACTATATCAATTTGTAGCTGCCAAAGGTGTAAAGCATTATGACTTGCAAACAGAATTGGTAGATCATTTAGCTAATGGAATAGAGGAATACTGGAAAATTCATCCAGAAAAATCCTTTGAAGAAGTGAAAGCGCAAGAATTTCAAAAATTTGGCGCAGCAGGTTTTTCAGATGTAATTAAAAAACATGATGATGCATTATCAAAAAAATACAAAAAAATTATTTCAGGATTCTTTATGGAATACTTTAAGCTGCCTAAAATAATAGGAACAATTACTAGTATTGCAATCATATTTTATTGCCTTCGATTTTTAGCAAGAGAACCTTTTGTTACATCAATATTTACAGTTATGGTTTTTTTCTTTATTATAGCTGCGACACATGTTTTATCAACCCTAAATAATAAAATAATTTATAAAAGAAAAGTCAAAAAAAGTGGAAAGCAATGGAAATTGGAAGATATGATTTTTCATAGTTACATAGGATATGAGAAGCAGCAGAGAAGTACGAAGCGTAAAATATTTGACTTTATTATAATAATAATTCCAGTTACAATAGGAACTTTAATAGATGATGTATCTTCATCAATAGTTCCACCATTCATATACAATCATTATTGGGTGCAATTGGTAATAGCTACAACTATAGTATTAGTATCAATACTAACATATATACATATAATTGTAGTGCCAGAAAAAGCAGAAGAGTTGCTAACGGAAACCTATCCAGAATACGAACTTTTAAAATGATTTACGCATAAAACTACAGACCTTATTTTTTTCGCAATGGTATCTTCCAAGCAAAATCAAGACTGATTAGATGTTCGTATTGAAAACCTGTTGTAGGTTTTATGGTATAAAAAGTAGGTCTATAAATAACTCCGATAAAAAAGGATCTTCCTAACTGAAAATAAGTATTGGCGGTAATGCCGAAACTTTTGCTTTTACGTATGACATCAAATTCATTTTCTGTGTCTATTTCTTCTTTAAAGCGCCAAGTATTGTGAGTATAATTAAGACCATATCCTACATTCAACCGTCCAAACTTGAAATTATCAGTTACCTCAAAAAATGTTGTGCTAAAACGTTCTCTTGTTTCTCCGCCTGGTGATACAGGTATGGGAACAAAAAAATCTATGGCACCTGCATATTTAACACCAATATATTTGTTGGATTTGTAGAAATATTCGAGTCCAGCAGAAGCGCCAAAAAAACCTGTGCTGCTTCTGTTGCCAAAGCCGTCCAAATTATAGCTAAAAGAATTCACATAAGGAATCGAAATTGATACATTAAAATCACCTTTACTTCGTGGATGTTTTTCTGCAAAAAAATCTTTCCAGGACTTTAAAAAAGGCGGTTTTAAAACTCTTATCGTATCTTTTGAGTTCAAATACACATGATCGCCGTAATGAAATCTTTTATCATTCGTAAGATCAATAGCGTAATATAAAGGAGCAACAATAGTTCCTATCAAGTTCCAAAAAACAAAAGTTTGATGTGGCGATGATTTAACGGCATAATCTAATGATAATGTGTCTGAAACTAGCGTTAAATTTAAATCATTTTTTGATCGCTCTACTTTGATATAGCTTGGCAATTCATAAATGCTATCCTTGGTTTTAACTTTTGCATTTTCTAAGTCAGAAGTAACTTTTAATGTATATGTTTTACTTTTTAATATCGTAGAACACGACGAAAATAATACTGAGGTTAGTATTAAAAATAAAATAGTTTTTTTGGTCATTACTTACGGCTATTTTTTTAGAGATTCCAAAATATAGAAAAGGTTGCGTTTAGGAAACTATTTTATGCGAATATAATGGACTTTTTCTTTATGAATACTTTTGAATTATAACGAAATATATTCCTTATTAGAAGCTTATAAATGAAGAAAAAAGCCCCTAACTTGTAACAAATCCCAAAAACCGATACTAACCATAACAACTAATTAACTTACTACAATGATTAAAAAATTCATAAGCTTTCAATGGAAAGAATTTATTCGTTCTTCCTCTTTCCAAAAAGGAGTCGCCATTAAAATATTGCTTTTTATAGCAGCAGCCTACATTGGCGTTATGGCAGTACTTGCAGGTATGGGATTATTTTTCGGAATCAAAAAACTGATTCCAGGTATTGATCCAATGATTATCGTAAATAGTTTTATCATCTTTTGGTTTTTTGCCGATATGCTATTGCGCTATTTTATGCAGCAAATGCCGGTAATGAACATCAAACCATTGATGATTATTCCAATAAAACAAAAAACAATCATTCACTTTTTGCTGGGGAAAACAGTGTTTTCATTCTTCAATCTGTTGCCTTTATTGGTATTTATACCTTACTGTATAACACTATTGATACAAGGATATCCACCGTTTAAAGTACTATTATGGTTGCTTTCTATCATTACGATTACATTGTCGCTCAACTTTTTAAACATTCTTGTAAACAAAAGTAATACGGTGTTTTATATCATAGCAACTGCTTTAATATCCTCATTGGCAATGTGGTATTTTAATATATACGATATTACAAGACCCGCTGGAGCGATGTTTAGAGCACTTTATGAAAACCCAATCTATATTTTAGTGCCAATTGCAATTCTGGCATTCTTATATTATTTGAATTTCAAATATCTAAACAGTCATTTCTACTTAGATGGTGCCGTTTCTAAAAAAGTAAAAGAAGTCAATACTTCCGATCTTTCATGGTTGAATCGTTTTGGAGCTTTAGCAACCTTCTTAAAAAATGATGTACGTATGATTTGGAGAAACAAGCGTCCAAGACAAGTACTATTAATGTCTGGTTTCTTCCTGTTTTATGGCGTTATATTCTTTACACAAAAAACATACAATGACATGCCAGGGTTTATCGCCTTTGCGTCCATCTTTGTTACGGCAGGATTTTTATTCTCGTTTGGTCAATTAGTACCTTCTTGGGATAGTGAACACTACAAAATGATGATGAGTCAAAACATTCCATACAGACAATACCTAGAATCCAAATGGTATCTTATGGTAATTGCTGTAGTCATTTCATTTATATTAAGTACACCATACATTTACTTTGGTTGGGACAAATATGCTATGATTGCCGCAGGAGCTTCGTTCAATATCGGAATCAACACGTTTGTCACATTATTTGGTGGTGCGCTCAACAGAGTTCCTATAAAACTCAACGAAAAAGCAAAAGCATTCAGCAATACGCAAGGTTTCAATCCGACACAATTGCTCATTGCATTACCAAAAATGCTCTTACCAGTATTACTCTTTTACATTCCGTATTACTTTACAGATTACAATCTAAATGCAGGAATCATTACACTTGCAGTTAGTGGTTTTGTAGGATTAGCGTTCAAAAACTATTTCCTAACACAAATAGAAAAAGTATACCAAAAAGGAAAATACAAAACCGTTGCAGCGTTTGACGAAAAATAATAACAACTAAACTTACGAAAATGATCACAATACAAGATATATCAAAAACATACGGACAAAATACAGTACTTAAAATAGATTCGCTAGAAATTCCAAAAGGGCAAAGTTTTGGCTTGGTTGGAAACAATGGAGCCGGAAAAACAACGCTTTTCAGTCTATTATTAGATTTAATTCAGCCTACAACAGGATACATTGATAGCAACGGAATCAAAGTACATGAAAGTGAAGCTTGGAAACCATATACATCATCATTTATTGACGAAAGTTTCCTAATTGGATACCTTACGGCAGAAGAATATTTTTACTTTATTGGTGACTTGCGCGGACAAAACAAAGCAGATGTAGATGCTTTATTATCACAATTTGAAGATTTCTTTCACGGTGAAATTCTCAATCAGAAAAAATACCTGCGCGATCTTAGTAAAGGAAATCAAAAAAAGGCAGGAATTGTAGCATCTTTTATCGGAAATCCTGAAATCATCATCTTAGATGAACCTTTTGCAAACTTAGATCCAACAACGCAAATTCGACTCAAAGGAATCATCAAAAAACTATCGGAAGACAACCAAGTAACAGTATTAGTATCAAGTCATGATTTAATGCACGTTACCGAAGTTTCAGACCGAATTGTGGTGCTCAACAAAGGCGAAGTTGTCAAAGACATTGTAACCTCAGAAGAAACGCTAAAAGAGCTTGAAATGTTCTTTTCGGGTTCTGCAGTAGTTACTACAGAGGAGGAATAGCTAGAGCGTTCTCACAACAAAAAAACATCAAACCTGCATTTCGAGTTTCCTCAATATGCAGGTTTGGTGTTTTTCTACTTTGTCATTCCTGCGCAGGCAGGAATCCAAATCGAAAAAGAGCGCAGTCGAAGTACACTGTTTAGTGAAGTCAAATTTCTCAAACAGGTTCTTGACCAGGGAAACAAATAATATTATATCCGTAAACATCAAATAAACGGCCATCACATTCCATAATAAACTTTACAGCACAAATAATACACAATGGATTGTCGATATTAACTCCACATGCTAAATATCGTACGCCTTTTCGATCGCAATCTTTAAAATTTTCAGGAATACCACTTGTAATTGTGCAACCATCGTCTATAATTGCAATTCCACCACTAATAGTTACGCAGCCATATCTATCATCATCATTATCACTATCACTACTCTTCGTCATAGTGTTTAGCTGTTGTATCAAATATTCTTCTGGATTTTCTTTAAAATTTTCAGGAATATTTTGGAGCAATTCCATAATTGATTTTTCGTTTTGAATACTTTTCAGTTCAATACTTTCGTTTTCAATAGCTTCAGTATCCGTAGTATCCGTCTGGCATGCCGATACAAAGAATAATAACACAAATAAGTAACTAAGTTTTTTCATGACTTTTGGTTTTTTAGGTTAATGTTCTAAGTTAAATAATCTAAAAATCAAATAGTTATGGGAATAGCATACATTGTGTAAGTGTTAAAAAATCAATTGATACCTATAAACTTTAAAACTTCATTTTCAAAAAGCTCTGGCTGATCTAAAAACGAGCGATGTCCACAATTAGGCAAAATAATTACTTCGACCTTTTTCATTAATTTTTGTGCTTCCATCAATTCTTCAGGTACAGCAATTGCATCAAATTTTCCAGTAAGTAGCAAAACTCTGTGTTCTATTTGCGGAATCAATTTCCAACGGTTTACATTGCGTTGTGCTTCCCACAAAATGTCTCCAACAAGTTTATTGTCTTTTTCATTCAAATATTTAATCGGATTGTAGGGTCGTGAAAAAATAACCTTCAAAGCCATTCCCAATCCCGTTTTACGTTTGGTTTCTGTAAATGCAGCATCAACATACGTATTCCATCGTTTTGAAATGTCAGGATTATGAATAGAATCTGTTTTCGTCATCCAATCCAATGCTTCTTTCCAATATTCGGTATGTTGATCACGTGAAATAAAATCGGCGGCTATATTTTTTAAATATTGAGGACGATATATCGTGTACCGTTCTGGAGAAAAATCGCTTGTAATAGGTGCATTAAATGCAATACCCGCTTTTATAAACTGTGTTTCCTTTGGAAATTTTGCCAAACAATCTAGTACATCTTGTCCGCCAGTACTATGTCCAAACAAATAGATATTTGCTTGATATCTTTGTTGTAATTCTTTTGCAATCGCAATGATATCTTTGGCAACTTGTGTCGAATTGATCATGGTCGTATCAATCTTTTTTACAGACTTATTTAAACCGCGTTGATCAAAATATGCAATGGCAATCTTAGTTTCCAAAGATGTTTTCCATCGCGGATAATCCGATCGTCCAAAATCAATACCATTTTCTGCGGTTCCACCTTGAACAAATAGTAAAATGGTTTCATTGTTCAAATTTCCTCTTACAAATACAGGAAGATTCTTGGCTTCTGGTTCAACATAAAAAAAGTCTTTTACTTTTTGCGCAAATACAAATTGATTGACGAGTAGAAGTACATACATTAATAAAATTCGTTTCATTTTTTTGATTGATTAAGATGAATAATTTTTTGATGATTTGTTTCAATAAATAGTGTGTTTTGGTTGAGTAGTTTTGAAATATTTAAAAAGTAATCACAATGTGATGCAAATAGATTTTTGGGAATGTATCCATTGATGGTTTTTAAAGTATCGCCCATATGTAATGCCGAATTCGGAACGGTTCTATTCACAATCCAAAGGGAATCGTTAAGGATGCCTGGAATAAAGTTGCGTTCTTTTTCAATTTTGACATTTTCAATAGGTTGTAGCACAATTTTGTTTTCAGCATAATTGAGATAAACGGTAAAATGTTCTAGAAAATCATTGCCCAACAACGCTTTATTCAGCGAAGAAAACTGTACAGGAATATGAGTCTCAAAATCTGAAAGTTGCACATTCAATTCTTTTACAAGTAAAGTATCGCGATTGCTTCCAAAAATGCCCGAAGTAGATTGATCAATATAGAGATTGGAAGTTACATTTGGGAACAACGCTGCATATTTTTTCGGAATGACCAATCCGCCATTATAACCAACATCAAATAGTACATTTTTGATCAGTTTTCCTTCAATCATGATATTTATTTTAGGAATTCCAGACAAAAAGGAAGTTTTAAAATCCAGACTATGATGCTTTGTGTTTTCAGGAGGAAACAAGGTGTTCTTTGAAGCAAATAAGAGTTTATTTTGATACTCAATTTTCCAATTGGCCAACTTAATAAGATTGGCACCAATAATTCCATTTTCAGCAATACACGGACTGTACGATGTTGACGCATATTTTAATTTTCCAGCGGCAATTCCATAAAAAGTCAAATCTTCTAACAAAATAGAATCTACAACAGTCATTTCAATAGTCTGGCGAATTCCTTGTGCTGTTCCGTTTAATTGTTTGGATTTTGTAGGAAGCTGTAAATCTTCCGCCAAACCATCTTCCACTTTACTATTAAAAGCACCTGTGTCAAAAATGAACCGATGTGTAGTTGTTTTTTCTTGAAGATTGGCTTCTACGACGATCAATCCTTTGACATAATCAAATGGAATTTGATGGATGTCTTTATCTGTTTGTAGCGCTGCACCTGATTCCAATCGCAATTGACGATATGCACTACAATTCATCAATAAGAGAAATATCCCGAAAAGGAAATAATAATAATAAAACTTCATGATGAGGTAGAATTTTAGCGTTTGGTAAATGATTTTTCCACCTTTTTCTGCCAAAAAATCAACAGTGGAATTCCAATCAATGAAGGCAATGCAAAAGCTAAAAACGGATTCATTAAATCGTAGCGTGTTACAATTGTAGATAGAAATGCGGTAAAAGTGGCAATATAACCGCCCATCATATTTCCGATATGCGACATATACCAATGATAAGCTTCTTTTGGACGAATGATAAACGGTTTCAAATTGGTATAGGAAATGACCAAGCCGCCAATTCCAAAACCAATAGTAAGCAAGGCAGCGCCTGTGGAAACCGTTTCAGAAAGTAGGTAATACAAGCCCAAACCTAAAAATATAGCGTTTGCCAAGGTGTTTACAATTCCAGCAAACCAATCGTACCATTTTGGCAACTGTGTTTTGTGAAGTTTTTTCAGTTTCAAACTTCGCACACCACAAAAAACACTGTAGTAACTTAAAAACGCGATTAAAAACAAAAAGTGATTCATCTTATAACCAGCAATCACAATTCCTGTTACAAAGACAGCGGTCATGGCGTAAAAATAAAGTTTACCCGATTGGCGATGCCATGTTTTTCCTTTCGTACTAAAAATAGAGATGGCGCCAGAAATAAGGGAAATGCTGCCAACTAAAATGTGCAAATACAGTATATATTGAATTGCTTTTTCCATGGTTTGTTGTTTTTTTGATGTGACAAATGTGCAAACTAAACCAAGAACAAAGTCTTTTATATACTGACTTTGGTGCGTTTGGGACGTATTTGGGAAGAATGGTGATTACAAAGCTTGAATGAACGCTGAAATTTGTTTTGCCTTGCTACGCGATACAGGAATTTTTATAGCAAGTCCGCGCAAACTCAGTTCTAAATTTCTAGCATTTCCTTCGATATGAAGAATATAATTTCCATTGACTACAAAGCGATTATGACATCTAAAAAAAATCGTTTTGGGCAATTGTTCTTCTAGGTTTTTTAGTCGATTTCGGATGAGTTTTTTGGTAATGATTTGATGCTCTTCATAAAAAACTTCAACATAATTTCCGTCGGATTGTAGGCAAACAATTTCTGAAGCGTGTAATAACAATGCTACTTTTCCATTTTCTTCTTTTAGTTGAAATACCGGATTGGAAGGACTTGTTTTTTGTGTTGCCGTTTGCAGCTTTTTATTTTCAGCTTTGAGCGATTGTGTCAATTGTTGCGCATAAGCAAATTGTATTTTTTGCTGACGATATTGTTCAAACAATACCAAAACTATAATAGGGAAGAAGCTAATAGACAAAGAAATAAATGTTGTTTTTGCGAACACTTGCCAAGCAGATTGATTGGCGCCATATAAAGTGAATATACTTAGGAAAATTCCAAGAATAATTAGTAAAATCACAATTAAAAATAGCAAAATTTCACGCCCAATCGTCCAAGTATCTTCTTGAGTAAATGATGGAAACAGTTTTTGTAGCAATTTCACCGTCAAAAAAATAATAATAGACACAAAACTGGCAATGCAAAGCGCATACACAATTCGTTCTGTAAGTTCAATCTCTTTAAAATCTAGCGGAGCTAACAATAAAATAATCAAAAAACTAGCCATACCAGGAATAGCAACACTATAGGTGTTAAAGATAAACGGGTGTGGTTTTTTAAGAAAATTTTGCATCTGTTGGTAAAGTTAGCCAAGAAGATGGTTTTTTATCAAAAAATTATCAGTCTTAACACAATATATATGCCTAAAACTTCATTAATTAAAGAAATTAAAACATGACAATTATGAAAACACTACAGAAATTAAACCAATATGAAATAGAAACTAAGTTTGCAACACTCATTACAGGTGGCGATCTTATAAGAGGACTTGTCAATAATGAAGAGGAAGATGATTTAGATTAATCGTAAGTTTATAAATCACACAAACATCAAAAGCAATTATGAAAACACTACAAGAGTTAAAAGGACAGTATGAAGTAAATACTAAATTAACAATAATGATTACAGGCGGCGATCTTGTACGAGAACTCCAAAAAGATGATGGATCTGGCGACTTAGATTAACAGTAGGTTTATGCATTACACAAACATTAAAACTATAAACTATGAAAACATTAGAGCAATTAAAAAAGGATCACGAATTAAATAAAAAACAAATAGCAAAAATTACAGGCGGCGATCTTATAAGAGGACTCCAAAAAGATGATGGATCTGACGATTTAGATTAACAGTAGGTTTATATATCACACAAATTTTAAAACTATAAACTATGAAAACATTAAAAGCATTAAAAGATCATTATGAAGTAGCGGAAACACTAACTGCTAAAATTACAGGCGGCGATCTTATTACAGCTGTGCAACAAAACGATGGTACAGGTGATATGGATTAATGTCGTATTACATTGGTGAAAGCATGATATTTAAAAGATAATTGCTTTCAAAAAAATAAAAAGATTGCTCTAAAAAAGGCAATCTTTTTTCTTTTGTAGCATTTTCTATGGTTTGAATACCCAAAAAACGCGAGTTTATCGCAGATTTTACTAAATTTTTCAAAAAGAAATGTATTTTTACCTTCCTGTATACTAAACACGTTAAATTTTAGTTTTACAATTACTAAATAAATCACCTTGAGAAAAGCATTATATACATCGGTAATAGTATCAGTACTAGGGATTTTACTCTTTAGCTGTTCTACCAAAAAAGATACATTCATCAACAGAAATTTCCATTCTGTCACTACAAAATACAATGTATTATTCAATGGAAAAGTTGCCTTTGAAGAAGGAAGAGAAGCATTGATGAATGCGTATATTGATAATTACTGGGAAATTCTTCCTATAGAACGCATGGAAATACTGGATGATTTAACGCTTCCGGGACAAGGTGGAAAAAATCCGAACTTCGAAAAAGCGGAAGAAAAAGCAGTAAAAGCCATTCAGAAACATTCCATGGATATCAAAGGTCGTCAGCGCAATCCGCAAATGGACGAAGCATATTTATTACTTGGAAAGGCACGTTATTTTGATCAGCGATTTATTCCTGCTTTAGAAGCTTTCAACTATACCATAGGCGAATATCCGGATAGTGATAAAATGAATCAAACAAAAATTTGGCGCGAAAAGACACACCTTCGTTTGGAAAATGAAGAATTTGCCATTGCCAATTTGAAACGATTGTTAAAGTTTGAAAAATTAGAAGATCAAGAATATGCAGATGCCAATGCAGTATTAGGTCAGGCATATATCAATCTAAAACATAAAGACAGTGCCGTACAAGTTTTAAAACGTGCAGCAGCTTCTACTAAAATTCGAGAAGAACAAGGGCGTTACAACTATATCATTGGGCAATTGTTCAACCAATTAGGACACAAAGACAGCGCAAATATTGCTTTTGATAAAGTTATTGCGTTGAATAGGAAATCGCCACGCGTGTACATGATCAATGCGAAAATTGAAAAAGCGAGAAACTTTGACCTAGAAACAGGAAACAAAGAAGAGTTTTTAGAAATGCTAAACGACTTAGCGGAAGATCGTGAAAACAGACCATTTTTAGATAAAATTTATCGTCAATTAGGGGAATATCACTTATCGCAAGATTCTTTAAAATTGGCTGAAGAATATTTCAATAAATCAGTTCGTAAAGTAAAAACAGACAGACATCTAAAAGCATTAGATTATGAAAATATTGCTGCTTTACGTTTTGATGAAGCCAATTACAAAGACGCAGGAAAATATTACGATAGTACCTTGTTGAATTTAAAAAAGAATACGCGCAAATTCAGAAGAATTGAAAAGAAAAGAGCCAATCTTGAAGATGTAATTGCATACGAAGATGTGGCAAAAGTGAATGATAGTATTCTCACGCTGGTAAATTTCTCTGAAGAAGAACGCATTACATATTTTCAAGACTATATTGACAAGTTAAAAGCTGCCGAAGAAGAAAAGAAAAAGCTGGAAGAACAAAAACAAAGCTTTGCAGATAACGAATTTGCATCAAGCAGAAGTGGCAAAGGTCCAAGAAACGGGAATGATGAATTTTACTTTTACAATCAAACAACGGTTGCTTATGGTAAAAACGAATTCCGTAAACGTTGGGGCGATCGTGCTTTAGAAGACAACTGGCGTTTGTATAATAAAAATGTGGTTGTGAAAACAAGTGCAGAATCTGCAACAGCAGAAGGAGGAAGCGCAGTAAAAGAAGCAGACATTTACTCAGTAGCACTGTATACAGATAGAATTCCAACTGATGAAAAGGTAATTGACAGTATCGGGAAAGAACGCAACTTTGCATATTACCAATTAGGATTGATCTATAAAGAAAAATTCAAAGAATACGAATTGGCTGCGAACCGATTGGAGCAATTATTACAGAACAAACCTGAAGAAAAATTAATTCTTCCATCAAAGTACAATCTGTATAAAATTTACACGCTTTTAGAGCAACCAACTAAGGCAAACCAATGGAAAAATGATATCCTAAGCAATCATGGAGATAGTCGTTATGCACAAATCTTACGCAATCCGCAAGATGTCATTGCCTCTGACGAAAACAGTCCAGAAAGTCTATACGCAAACACCTATAAAAAGTTTGCAACACAAGACTTTGAAGGCGCGTTAAACGATACTGAAAAATACATTCAGCAATTTACTGGAGAAGAAATAGTGCCAAAATTTGAAATGCTCAAAGCTGTCATCATTGCACGATTAGATGGTTTTAACGCTTACAAAGATGCACTAAACTATGTAGCGCTGAATTACCCAAACAATGACGAAGGAAAACGTGCTCAACAAATCATCAATACTTCTTTGCCCAAAATAGCCAACAAAGCAGTTGCGAAAGATGATGAGTCTACGAGTTTCAAAATCATTTATACATTTCAAAAAAATGAATCGGAAGCTATGGATGCGCTCGAAAAAACCATCAATAAAATGATGGAAGACAAAGGGTACAATTCGCTGTCTATTTCTAGAGATGTATATAGTAGAAGTCAGCAATTTGTGGTAATTCATGGTTTCAAAACCAAATTAGCTGCGGTTACTGTGGAGGATTTATTGGAAACAGGATTGCCGTACAAAGTTGAAAAGCCAAATATCATCATGTCTGCTCAAAACTATCAAACAGTACAAATTCACAAAAACATAGACGAAATCAAATAATAGCCCAACAATTATAAACTAACATATAATCCCTCAAACTAACCAAGCCATGTTTTCAGAATCAAAAAAAGGTCGCAATAACGAAACCACACGCGGACAGTCAAATCGAATTGGAAAATCGACAAGTATCAAAGGTGAAGTCGTCTCAAAAGCAGATTTTAGAATTGATGGAAAACTTGAAGGTAGTGTAGAAACTACTGGGAAAATTGTCATTGGTCCAAGTGGAGTTATTACAGGAAAAGTAACCTGTGCCAATGCAGACATTCAAGGACGTTTTGAAGGAGAATTGGTAGTAACAAACCTACTTACACTAAAAAGTTCTGCAATTATAGAAGGAGATGTTACCGTTAGTAAGTTATCCATAGAGCCAGGAGCTACATTTAATGCTACCTGTGCGATGAAAACAGGAATCAAAGAACTCAAAACAAGTGACGAAAAAAAAGCCGATAAAACCGCTTAAAAGCTACGTAAAATTCACGGGAATTGCATTTCAAATGGCGGTTGTCATTGGACTTGGCGTGTATTTAGGAATGTGGCTTGATGAAAAATATCCTAACAAGCACCAACTTTTTACCGTTGTATGTTCTTTAGTATTCGTAAGTTTGTCCATGTGGCAAGTCATACGACAGCTCAAAAAATTTAATAAAGACTAAAAGGGTGAAACAAAACGTACTCAAATTTCTTACACACTTTTCCATATTTGCAATTTCGCTTTTCGCGATACATCAATTATTGCACTCATTTGTACTGCCTGAAAAAACATTTTATTATGCTCCTTGGGCTATACATCTCTTTTTATTTCTAATCACATTTATTTTATATGTTGGAGTAGCATATATAAAAACCATTTTTGCAGAAAAAGCGGCATTAGCATTCTTAGGAGGAAGCTTTCTAAAAATGCTCGCAGGGATTTTATTTTTAGTGCCTTATTTCAAGAACAAAGACTACTTTAATATTGAAAATGTATTGGCCTTTTTTATCCCGTACTTCTTATACCTTGCCTTTGAAGCATACTACGTATTAAAGCTCATAAACCAAAAATAAAGGGCTTCTTAAGATTGTTTAAAAAAAACTTTTCAGGGAATCGAAAAAAAAATAGTTATTAACGTTGTATTGTTAATTAAAAACTTACCTTTGCACCGAAATTTAGGAACCATATATTTATATATAATACAATAAATATGATAGCTAAAAAATCTATCAAGAATTTAATTCTAGCAGTGCTTTTTGCACTACCACTATTCGCAACAGCAAGTGGAAGTACAAAAGAGGGAGAAGAAAAAGAATTTAATGTAGTAGAAATGATCATGCATCATATTGCTGATTCGCACGAATGGCATTTATGGGGAGAAGGTGATGATTCAGTATCAATTCCGCTACCAGTAATATTATATACAGACAATGGTCTCGTAACTTTCATGTCTAGTGCATTTCATCACGATGATTCAGGTAAAGAGATTGTGACAAGAAACGGAATGAATTTCGTTAGAAATCACGGAAAAATTTACCAATTAAATGCCGGTGAAACTTCTGTGAAGTTAGATGACGAAAAGCACATCTTAAATGGTGTAAAGCCACTAGATTTCTCTATCACTAAAAACGTAGCGTCAATGTTTATATCAATTATCTTGATATTATTCATATTCATCAGAATCGCTAGATCATACAAAAAATCAAAAGTTCCAACAGGATTTACAGGATTAATGGAGCCGCTAATTCTTTTCGTAAGAGATGACATAGCGAAGTCATTAATTAATGAGAAAAAGTACATGAAGTATGTACCGTACTTATTAACCTTGTTCTTCTTTATTTGGGTAAACAACTTATTAGGTTTAGTACCAACAGGAGCAAACCTTACAGGGAATATTGCTACAACAATGGTATTGGCAGTATTAACGCTATTAATTGTAAACTTTAGCGGTAACGCACATTACTGGAAACACATCTTTTGGATGCCAGGTGTTCCAACGCCAATGAAGTTAATTTTAGCACCAATTGAATTTATTGGAATCTTTACAAAGCCGTTCGCATTAATGATTCGTTTATTTGCAAACATTACTGCAGGACACATTATCATCTTAAGTTTAGTATCATTAATATTTATCTTCCAATGGGCAGGAACACCATCTATGCTATTGGCAATATTTATTATGATATTAGAATTCGTGGTAGCCTTTGTACAAGCATACATATTTACCTTCTTAACAGCATTATTCATTGGAATGGCTGTAGAAGAAGCACATCACTAGAAAGAATATAAGAAACAAAAACATAAAGAATTAATTTTTAAATTTTATTATTATGATTGGTAGTATCGCAGCATTAGGAGCCGGACTTGCAGTATTAGGAGTTGGTCTTGGTATCGGAAAAGTTGGTGGACAAGCAATGGAAGCTATGGCTAGACAACCAGAAGCAGCAGGTAAAATACAAACAGCAATGATTATTGCTGCAGTATTTATCGAAGGTGCGGGAATGTTTGGTATCGTAGTATCATTATTAGGTCTTAGATAATCTAACTGAAAAACATAACTCTTGTAGTACGGTTGGTACTACAAGAGTTATTACCATTAAAATTTAAAAAAAAAGATAAATAATAAAGTACTATGGATTTAATTACACCTGCAATTGGATTGGTATTTTGGGTAGCACTTGCTTTCTTAGCGTTAGTTGTAATTCTAAGAACTGCAGCATGGAAGCCAATCTTAGGAGCTGTAAAAGATAGAGAAGACTCTATCAAAAATGCTTTAGAAGCAGCAGAGAATGCAAAAAAGGAAATGCAAAACTTGCACGCTGATAACGAAAAGTTATTAAAAGAAGCACGTGCAGAAAGAGAAGCAATGCTTAAAGAAGCTCGTGAGATCAAAGAAAAAATGATCGCCGATGCTAAAGGAGAAGCGCAAGAGCAAGCAAATAAAATGATTGCACAAGCACAAGAAAGTATCCGAAGCGAAAAACAATCTGCTTTAGCTGAATTGAAAAATCAAGTAGCAAACATTTCTGTAGAAATTGCAGAAAAAGTAGTGCGTCAAGAATTAGCAGACAAAGACAAGCAATTATCATTAGTTGATAAAATGCTTGGTGATGTTACATTAAACTAATCAAAATACAATGGCAGGATCTAGAGCAGCAATACGTTATGCAAAAGCTATCTTAGCATTAGCACAAGAGCAAAATGCAGGAGAAGCTGTAGCGGAAGACATGGATGGCATCGTAAAAACTGTTGAAAACAGCAAAGATTTACGATTAATGCTAAATAGTCCTATTGTAAAGTCTGAAACTAAAAAAACAGTTTTACAAGAAATCTTTACAGGAATGCATTCAATCTCTGAAGGAGTAATAGATATGTTAGTGTCTAACAAACGAATTAACTTATTAGACAACATAGCTGTTCAATATTGTCACTTATATGATCAATTGCAAGGAAAACAAGTTGCCGTAGTAACGACAGCAATTCCTTTAACAGATGATTTAAGAGACAAAGTACTAGCTAAGGTGAAAGATCTTACGAATAACGAAGTAACAATAGAAAACAAAATCGACGAAAGTATTATCGGTGGATTCATTTTACGTGTGGGCGATTTGCAATACAACGCAAGCATCGCAAACCAGTTGAATACATTAAAACGAACTTTCTCTCAAAATTAAATACTAAATAAAATGGCAGAAGTAAAAGCTGCTGAGGTATCAGCAATATTAAAAAAACAACTTTCAGGATTTGAAGCAACTGCTTCTCTTGACGAAGTTGGAACTGTACTACAAGTAGGTGATGGTATCGCTCGTGTTTACGGATTAGCTAACGCTCAATATGGAGAATTAGTAGAATTCGAAACAGGAATGGAAGGTATCGTATTGAACCTTGAAGAAGACAATGTTGGTGTGGTATTATTAGGACCTTCTAAAGAAATTAAAGAAGGTGCTATTGTAAAACGTACACAACGTATTGCTTCTATTAAGGTAGGAGAAGAAATGGTAGGACGTGTAGTTGATACGTTAGGTAACCCAATTGATGGAAAAGGACCAATCGGAGGCGATTTATATGAAATGCCTTTAGAGCGTAAAGCACCTGGAGTAATTTTCCGTCAACCAGTAAACGAGCCATTACAAACAGGAATTAAGTCTATTGACGCAATGATTCCAGTAGGTAGAGGACAACGTGAGTTGGTAATTGGTGACCGTCAAACAGGTAAAACCACTGTATGTTTAGATACAATTTTGAACCAGAAAGAATTCTATGATGCTGGTGTACCTGTATTTTGTATCTATGTAGCTATTGGACAAAAAGCGTCAACAGTTGCAGCGATCGCAAAAACATTAGAAGAAAAAGGAGCTTTAGCTTATACAGTAATTGTAGCAGCTAACGCATCAGATCCTGCACCAATGCAGGTATATGCACCATTCGCTGGAGCAGCAATTGGAGAATATTTCCGTGATACAGGTCGTCCTGCATTAATCGTGTATGATGATTTATCAAAACAAGCGGTTGCATACCGTGAGGTATCGTTATTATTACGTCGTCCACCAGGACGTGAGGCGTATCCTGGAGACGTTTTCTACCTTCACTCTCGTTTATTAGAGCGTGCGGCTAAAGTTATTGCTGATGATGATCTTGCAAAAGACATGAATGATTTACCAGAATCATTAAAGCCAATCGTAAAAGGTGGTGGATCGTTAACAGCGTTACCAATCATTGAAACACAAGCAGGTGACGTATCAGCATATATTCCAACAAACGTAATTTCGATTACGGATGGACAGATTTTCTTAGAGTCTGATTTATTCAACTCAGGTGTGCGTCCTGCAATTAACGTAGGTATCTCGGTATCGCGTGTAGGAGGTTCGGCTCAAATTAAATCAATGAAGAAAGTAGCAGGTACATTAAAGCTTGACCAAGCACAGTTCCGTGAATTAGAAGCATTCGCGAAATTTGGTTCTGACTTAGATGCAGCTACATTAAACGTAATTGAAAAAGGAAAGCGTAACGTAGAAATCTTAAAGCAAGCACAAAACGATCCATACACAGTAGAAGATCAGGTTGCTATTATCTACGCAGGCTCTAAGAACTTATTAAAAGACGTTCCTGTTAACAAAGTAAAAGAATTCGAAAGAGATTTCATCGAGTTCTTAAACGCGAAGCACAGAGGTGTTTTAGATACGTTAAAATCAGGAAAATTAACAGACGAAGTTACAGATACGTTAACAACGGTTTGTAAAGAGATGTCTGCGAAATATAACTAAGATATAGTTAACAGTTAAAAGTTAGGAGTTTAGAGTTTATTTCAAACACAAATTCTAAACTCCGACTGACAATAATATAAATGTCATTAGAGGACAGTCCGATACGAAAAAAGAGTTTTGAATTTGCTTGTAATATTGTTAAATATTGTGATCAATTAAAAGCAAAAAAAGACTACGAACTAGCCTCACAACTGCTCAGAAGCGGAACCAGTATTGGAGCAAATACTAGAGAAGCACAAAGAGGAGTTAGTAAAAAAGATTTTAAACATAAATTTGGAATAGCTCTTAAAGAAGCTGACGAAACCAAATACTGGTTGGAAATATTAGAAGCTACAGGAAGAGAAGTACCAAAAGAAATGATGAATAAGTGCGAAGAGTTAATTAGAATTTTAGTAGCGATAGTAAAAAACTCATAACTCAGTACTTTACACTCATAACTTGAAGAAATGGCAAACTTAAAAGAAATACGTAATAGAATTAGTTCTGTAAAATCAACAATGCAGATTACGAGTGCTATGAAAATGGTATCGGCTGCAAAGTTGAAAAAAGCACAAGACGCTATCACAGCGATGCGTCCGTATGCAAACAAACTTACAGAATTACTACAAAGTTTAAGCGCAACCTTAGATGCAGATAGCGGAAGTAAATTTGCAGAACAACGCGAAGTAAACAAAGTATTATTAGTAGCTATTACATCTAATAGAGGATTGTGTGGAGCATTTAACTCTAACATTATCAAGCAATCAAACAACCTCATCAATACTGCATATGCTGGAAAGCAAGTAGATGTATTGACGATAGGTAAAAAAGGAAACGATATCTTATCTAAAACAAGCACGATTATTGAAAATCGTAGTGATGTTTTTGATGAATTAACGTTTGATAATGTTGCAGAAATCGCTAATAAATTGATGGAATTATTTGAAGCAGGATCGTATGATAAAATCGAGCTTGTATACAATAAATTCAAAAATGCTGCGACACAAATTGTAATGACGGAACAATTTTTACCAATTGTACCAGCTGAATCAGATGAAAATGTTCAACTAGATTACATTTTTGAGCCATCAAAAGAAGAAATCGTTGAAGGATTGATTCCGAAGTCATTAAAAACACAATTGTACAAAGCAATCAGAGACTCTTTTGCAAGTGAGCACGGAGCGCGTATGACAGCAATGCACAAAGCAACTGACAATGCGGGAGAATTGAGAGACTCATTAACGTTGACATACAACAAAGCACGTCAGGCAGCTATTACAAACGAAATCTTAGAAATCGTTGGTGGAGCAGAAGCGTTGAATAACTAATATCCACATTCTTTTCTGCGTGTCACATAGAGCGTAGTCGAGATGATCATATCATACAAAACCTCATGGAAACATGAGGTTTTTTGTTTTCATTATTGTGTGAAACGTCATTGCGAACGCAGTGAAGCAATCTGCCAAAATCATACCTTAAACTAGTGTTTGAAACCAACAGATTGCCACAAATTTCTATGAAATTCTCGCAATGACGTTTCAAATAGTTTCCCAACCGTCAGATCGAGTGAAATTTTAGTATAAAATTTTATATCGAGAAGCACTATGAAAACCTATTACTTCAAAGCACTTCTCGATACAAATATGCTTTGCAAATTCACTCGAAGTGACGATCAGAAATAAAAGCAAATCAACAAAAACTAACATCTAACAGCAAAGCGGTCTAACATCTAATAGCGAAGCAATCTGAAAAAGTTAAAAAACTTTTTCTGTAACATTTTCAAAAAACTGCATCTAAAGGGAAAATCAAAAAAACAAACAGTATGAAAACCTTTAGAAAAATCCTCATTATTCTAACCATTTTAGTGAGTTACACAGCGCAATCACAAGAAACTGCATTTCAAGTAGAAGTTATAGGAAAAGGAAATCCTGTATTATTATTTCCAGGATTCAGTTGTACAGGCGATGTTTGGAACGAAACGGTAAAAGAACTCTCCAAAACGCATGAATGTCATGTATTCACCTTTGCAGGATTCGGAAATGTTCCAGCAATTAAAGCACCATGGTTGGAAACGATTAAAAACGATATCTCAACATATGTAGCTCGTAAAAAACTACAAAAACCAAGCATCATTGGGCATAGCATGGGCGGATCATTAGCGTTATGGCTAGCTTCAGACAATCCGAATACCTACAAACAACTAATTATCGTAGATGGATTGGCAAGTATTGGCGCATTAATGATTCCTGATTTCTCTCCTGAAAAAGTTTCGTATGACAATCCATTTGCAAAACAGCAATTAGAAATGGACGCCACAGCTTTCAACAAAATGGCAACACAAATGGCAGCAGGAATGACATTAACCAAAGAAAAACAACCAATCCTTGTTTCATGGATGGAACAAGCAGACAGAAAAACGTATGTAAATGGTTATATTGATTTAATGAAATTGGATTTGAGAGAAAGCATCAAAAATATTCAAATTCCAGTAACGATTATGGCTGCAATAAGCTTCTATCCAAAACCACAAGTAGAAAAACTATATACAGAACAATATCAAAAATTGACCAACAAAAATATCATATACGTTGAAAACTCAGCGCACTTTATTATGTTTGATCAAGCAGATTGGTTTCTGAAAGAAGTTAAAAAGTTAGTTCGTTAATTAGTTGTGAGTTCTGAGTTAAAAAAGACAACAAATTAACGAATCCACAGAAAACAAAAAACATTCGTGAATTCGTGGTAAAAAATACTTTTTTAAGACCCAAGAAAAACAAATTAACGAATAAACAAAACAACAAAAACAATCTAAAAGCGCAGCGTTCTAAGAGCGCAGCGATCTAAAAACAAAAGAGTGTCACAACAATTCACACAGATTTACCAAGATCACTATGATAAAGTCCACAGACTCTGTCTCGGTTACGTAAATGGCGACGAGATGGTAGCTAAAGATCTAGCACAAGATGTATTCATCAAAGTTTGGGAACATTTGGATCAATTCAAACAAAAATCGAGCATAGGAACGTGGATCTATCGAATCACAGTCAATACCTGCTTGCTATTCATCCGAAAAAACAAAAAAGGAAGCTACAGTTTACCTGATTCACAAGAAGACGAGACTAATGTCGCAGAAGAAGAGAAAGCGCATCAAAATCGTTTAAAACAAATGTATGCGTGTATTCAGCAACTCAAAGAAACCGAACGCATCATCATCTTATTGGTCTTAGAAGGTTTACCGCAAAAAGAAATTGCGGACATCACAGGACATTCACACCAAAACATTCGTGTGATGGTGCACAGAATCAAAGAAAAACTTACAAAATGCGTCACCAATGGAATTTAAAGACATACAAAATACTTGGCAACAACAATCAGCGCAATCTACATTGCCTCCTGATTTTAAACCTGCACAACAAAAACTGCAAAAACTACGCAAAGAACAGCGCATCACACAGTTGATTTTAAGCGTCACAGGAATCGTACTTATCGGATTCTTCTTTTACATATCAGCCTACAAATACAACGGAACATTATTGGGAATGTCATTGCTCATTGGCGTCATCGTAGTACGTGTATGGATTGAAATTCAGAGTCGACAAAAATTGCGAAAAATCAATGTATTACTTTCGTTAGAAGACTTCAAAGCACAACTCATTTCATACTATAAAAAGCGAAAAACACTAGCTTTTAGAACCATTCCGGCATTGCTGATCATCTACAATATTGGCGTGATCATTATGATGTACTATTTCTATCAATACCTTTCGAGAGGATTTTTCTATTACGTTCTCATCTCGTATATCGTTTCGTTTATAGTATTATTTTACTTCATCCGCAAACAAGTATTAGAAGAACTGTTTATCTTAAAAACGCTACAGGAAGACTAAAAGTGCAGTGAATCAATAGCAAAACACAGATGTTGAAATTTATTTAGTTAACTTGGAACTATTCTTGTTAGAAGGTTATATGATACCTGTTGAATTTAAAATTGAAAAGTATTTTTTTCACAACAAACAAATCAACAAATTGACAAAAAAGAGCAAGCCAAAAACATTCGTGAATTCGTGGTAAAAATTAAAAGTCAAGAGTAAGCACAAAAAGCTAAGAGTTAAAAGTGTTGGGTTATGAGTGAGAAAAACAAACAAACGAATCAACAAATCAACAAAAAAGAGCAAGTCAAAAACATTCGTGAATTCGTGGTAAAAGTTAAAAGTCAAGAGTAAGCACAAAAAGCTAAGAGTTAAAAGTGTTGGGTTATGAGTGAGAAAAAACAAATTGACAAATCAACAAATCAACAAAAAAGAGCAAGTCAAAAACATTCGTGAATTCGTGGTAAAAGTTAAAAGTCAAGAGTAAGC